>NZ_CP070499.1:4274890-5699854 GCF_016925615.1 Natronosporangium hydrolyticum | reverse complement strand
GGCAGCCTCCCCCACGTCGTCCACCCCCTGCCTGGGTACCGCCTTGCGCGCGAGCGGCCCAGCCACCGACTATTCACCCCGGTCGCGGCGTCGTCCACACGTTATCCACAGCCTGTGTATCAGTCGACCAACACGCCCGGCCGGAGGTCGGACACCGCCGACCACCGGAGCTGTGCAGGTGGGTACAAGTGGCGAACGACCGACTACCGCTGACGGTTCCGTTTTTCGCAGGGGCGAGTTGCGGCGACTGATAGACGGCAGAGGCGCACGCTAACAGTGTTGTCCACAGGAAGACAACCGCTGTCCACACCCTTTTGCCCTGTTTGTGGATAATTGCCGGCAACTTGGTTGACTGGCGGGACCGCCGGGGTCAAAGTGGTGAACGGCCCCTGCCGCCCGGTTCCCACCCCGGCGCTCGGGCTGCGCTCGGGCGGTCGCGGCGAGGGTTGCTACGCTTGGGTGTTGGCCCTATCCTCCCGGAACTGATTCGGAGAGCCTGACGTGAGCAAGCGCACTTTCCAGCCGAACAACCGCAAGCGTAAGAAGACCCACGGGTTCCGGCTGCGCATGCGCACCCGCGCCGGGCGGGCGATCATCCGTGCTCGCCGCCAGAAGGGCCGGGCCCGGCTCTCGGCCTGACCCGGCCAGAGGCGATGGCCGGAGGGACGTGGATGCTCGACCGGGCACACCGGCTGCGGCGGCGGAGCGAGTTCACGGCGGCGGTTCGCGCCGGCCGTAGGGCCGGGCGTGCCACGGTGGTGGTTCACCTCCGCCGCCCTGGTGACCGGCCCGACCAACCACCGGCACCGGGCGGCGTTGACGCGCCGCCGCGGGCCGGCTTCATCGTCTCGAAGGCGGTTGGTGGGGCGGTCGTCCGCAACACCGTCCGTCGCCGGCTGCGTGAGCTGGTCCGCCCGCACCTAGCGGAGCTGCCGCCCGGCAGCCTGTTGGTGGTCCGGGCGTTGCCGGCCGCCGCTGGCGCCAGCTCGGCCCGGCTCAGCGCAGACCTGGTCGGTGCCCTCCGGAGTATCACCCGAGGCCGTTCGGGGCGAGCGGAGCCGGCCCGATGACCTCCGAGCAGGGCCCAACCGCCGACGAGCGGCCCGTCACCACCGGCATCCCCCGGCCCACGACCTGGGGTGGCCGGTTTCTCGCTGCCCCCATCATCGCGTACCGTCGGTGGCTGAGCCCGGCTATGCCGGCACGTTGCCGGTTCTACCCGTCTTGTAGCGCGTACGCCCTGACGGCGCTCGCGCGGCACGGCGCACTGCGTGGCACCGGCCTCGCGGTCCGGCGGCTGCTGCGCTGCCACCCCTTCCATCCCGGTGGGTACGACCCGGTGCCCGAGAAAGACGCGACTGGAGCCACACAGTGTTGAACTGGCTGTATACCGCCATTTCATGGATTCTGCTCCGCTGGCATGACGTCTGGTCGTTCCTGGACGGGCGCGAGATCCTGGCCACCAACTGGGACTGGATCCTGGCGATCGTCTTCCTGGTGATCACGGTCCGGATCATCCTCTTCCCGCTCTTCGTCAAGCAGATCAAGTCGCAGCGGGCGATGCAGGCGCTGCAGCCCCAGATGAAGGAGCTGCAGGACAAGCACAAGGGTGACCGGGAGACGCTCCAGAAAGAGATGATGGAGCTCTACCGGCGGGAGAAGGCCAACCCGCTGATGGGCTGCCTCCCGCTCTTCCTGCAGATCCCGGTCTTCATCAGCCTCTTCTGGATCTTGCGGCGGCTCGACCCGACCCGGGCGGTCGCGGTGGAGACCGGCCAGGTCAGCGAGCAGGCCTCCAACACCACGCTCTACACCTGGACCTTCGACCAGTTCCAGAGCGCGTCGCTGGCGCAGCTGTTCGGGGCGCCGATCGCCTCGCAATTCTTCGATCAGGACTTCAGCCGCTTCGACGAGCTGGACGCCAACATCGCCGCGGTCCGGGTCGTGATCGGGATCCTGGTCGTGATCATGATGATCACGACCTACCTGACCGCGAAGCAGATGATCCTCAAGACCGGCTGGGCCACCGACCCGACCCAGCTGATGATGCAGCGGCTGATGGTCTACGGGCTCCCGTTCCTGCTGCTCTTCTCGGGCGCCTTCTTCCCGCTCGGCGTGATCATCTACTGGGTGGTCCAGAACCTTGTCTCCCTCGCCCAGCAGCAGTGGGTGCTGCGGAAGTACCCACCGCCGCCGCAGCCGAAGGACGCCAAGGGCGGCGTCTCCGGCCCGTTGCCGCTCGGCGGCGGCAAGGCCAACGGCAAGGGCAGCAAGGACGGTAAGGGCAAGGACGCGCCAGCCGACGACGCGCCGCAGGTCGACGGCAAACAGCTCGCCCCCCGGCCAGGCGCCAAGCCGGTGAAGCCGAAGAAGGCGCCGCCGAAGAACGTCCCCCCGAAGCGGGTCCCGCCGTCGAAGAACATCCCCCCGAAGCGGAAGAGCTCGACGCCGAACTCTGGCTGATCGAGGTGCGCGCCCGTGGTCGCGACGCCCCCGAGCGCCCGACCGCAACTGAACCACCGGCCCGCAGGTGGGCCGCTTACCGGTGACGGAGAGATACATTGACTGACATGACCGCTCGCTCGGTGGACGACTCGCGCCCCGACGAGACCGAGCCGGTCCCGCCGTCGGCGGAGGAGGCAGCGGCGGCTGCGGCGACCGAGGAGGACGAGGAGCCCGGCGAGCCGGAGCCCGCCAGCGAGGACGAACTTTTCGCGCAGAGCGAGATAGCCGCGGACTACGTCGAGGGCCTGCTGGACGTGCTGGACCTCGACGGGGACATTGATGAGCTGGTCGCGAACGGGCGCCCGATGGTCGAGGTCGTCGGCGGCCAGTTGCAGACCCTGGTCGGCCAGCGCGGGGCCACCCTGGAGGCGCTCCAGGACCTGGCGCGCCTGGCGGTGTACCGGCGTACCGGTGAGCCGAGTCGACTGATGCTGGACATCGGTGGCTACCGCAACAGTCGGCGCAACGAACTCGCTGCGGTGGCCCGTAACGCCATCGAACGGGTTCACGAGCACGGCCAGCCGGTGCGGCTGGAACCGATGTCGGCGTTCGAACGCAAGTGTGTCCACGACGTGATCAACGCGACCGATGGCGTCGCGAGCGAGTCGCAGGGCGAAGAGCCGAACCGCCGGATCGTGGTCCGCGCGGAGTGATCTGCGGTACCCGATGACCGCTTCTGATCAGCAGCCGGGAGCCGCCGACGCTTCGCCGTCGGCGGCCACCCCGACCAACGGAGCCGAGGATGAGCTGGCCGTCGAGCTGACCGGCTCGGAGCGGGCCGCCGCCGAGGCGCTCTTCGGCGCGCAGTTGCCGCTGGCCGAGCAGTACGCCTGGCTACTGGCGACCGACGGCGTACTGCGAGGGTTGATCGGGCCGCGGGAGGCGCCCCGACTCTGGCAGCGCCACCTGCTCAACTGCGCCGCGGTCGCGGAGCGGGTGCCGGGCGGAGCCACCGTCCTCGATGTCGGTACGGGCGCCGGGCTACCCGGCCTGGTGCTGGCGGTCGCCCGACCCGATTTGACAGTGACGCTTGTCGATTCTATGGCGCGCCGGACGGCGTTCCTGACCGAGGTGGTCGGGGCCCTCGATCTGGGCTCCCGGGTTCGGGTGGTGCGAGCCCGGGCGGAGGAGTGCGTCGGCGAACTACCCCTCGCCGATGTGGTGCTCTCCCGCGCGGTGGCGCAGCTGGATCAGCTCGCAGCCTGGTGCCTACCGCTCACGGCGGTCGGCGGTGTGGTCGTCGCGATGAAGGGTGACTCCGCGGAGTCAGAGCTCGAGACCCATCGGGAGGCTGTTCGCGGTCACGGCGGGGGCCCTCCGGCGATCCACCGGTGCGGCGAGGGTCTGCTCACACAACCCGCCACTGTGGTGGAGTTTGTCCGGGAGCGGGTAGTGACGACCGTCCCCAGCGGGCCGCGTCGCGGACGTGCGGAGTCTGCGACGCAAGCTCGGGTCAAGGGTGGCGAGGGGCGTGGTCGCGGTGCGGCTCGGCGCCGGCCGTTGCGGTGACCTGAGCGCTGGGCCGACTGTGTCGCGCAGACCGGAGCCGGCGTTCCGGCGCGGCGGGGTTGCCTTGGTAGCCGGATACCAGAATGGTGGATCGGTGAGAACCGGCGTGGCTTTGTCAGCGCGTCGGCCGTACGCTTGCCAGGCGCGGCCTGTCCGGCCGGGCGACCCGAGCGCGGGGCAGCCGCTGCGCCACCCCGCACCGTGATCAGGCGGTGCGTCCACAGCGGGTAGGGATTGAGACGTGCGTGACTACGGCATGAGCAATGTGGGCGGGGTCGACGCCGGCACCGTTCCACGTGAAACGACGATGCCCGGAGCGGGGGCGGCAGAGCGATCCGAGGCGGATACCGGGGGGCCGGTACCGGGTTATCCCGTGCCCGCCCCCACCTCCGGGGCCGGCCCCGCGTCAGCGGCGGACCGGCGGCCGGAGACCGTCGGCTCGGAACCACCGACGATGAGCGGCGCAGATCGAGCGGAGCGACCGGTTGAAGCCCCCGTGACCGGCTCGGGCGACTATCCGGTAGGCGAACGGGTACCGGGGCCGTTTCGGGCGGTAGCCCAGGTGCCGGGGTCGATCCTGGCCAAGGTGGACCCTGCCGAGCTGGCCGCCGTGATGACGGAGGCGGCCGGCCGGCAGTCCGAGCCCGTGAGCGACGGATCCCCCGCGCTCGGCGGCGAAGACCCCGCTGCGGACGACTGGTTGCCGGACTCCTCGGCGGCCAGCCCGGTATCCGGCGGAGCGGTAGCCGGGGGAGCGCCGTTCGATGAAGCGCTACCGGACGGCGCGCTATTGGACGCGGCAAGCCGCGGGGAGGAGCCGGCGGTAAGCGCCGTCGAGCCCGAGCCGCCAGCGGCGCCGCCGTTATCGCCGCCGGCCCCGCCAGCGCCCGCCTCCTCGGCGCCGCCAGCGCCCGCCTCCTCGGCGCCGCCAGCGGCGCCGGCAGCCGAGGGCCCGCCGGGCGCCACGGAGATGTCGGGTGGCTTGCCGGGCGCCACGGAGACCGCCGAGCCGGCTCCGGCGTCGGCCGGGTCGGCGGCGGCGACCGCCAGGCCCAGCGACGACGATCCGCCGTTGGCGATGGAGGCCAAACGGGCGGTCCAAGTGCTCAACCCGAGCGGCGACGTCACCATGCCGCGGCCGGTCGCGCCGCGGATCATGTGCGTCGCCAACCAGAAAGGCGGGGTCGGCAAGACCACCTCGGCGGTGAACCTCGCCGTGTCGCTGGCGTTGCACGGCAACCGGGTGCTGGTCGTCGACCTCGATCCGCAGGGCAACGCCTCGACCGGGCTGAACGTTCCGCACCACGCCGGCGTTCCGGATGTCTACGACTGTCTGGTGAACGGCGTGCCGTTGGCGGAGGTGGCGCAGCCGGTCGAGGGGATCCCCAATCTGGCCTGCGTCCCGGCCACGATCGACCTCGCCGGTGCGGAGATCGAGTTGGTCTCGGTAGTCGCGCGGGAGTCCAGACTGGGCCGCGCCATCGCTGCCTACCCGGACGAGTTCGACTACCTGCTGATCGACTGCCCGCCGTCGCTGGGGTTGCTGACGGTCAACGCGCTGGTGGCGGCGAAGGAGGTGTTGATCCCCATCCAGTGCGAGTACTACGCCCTGGAAGGGCTCAACCAGCTCCTCAACAACATCAACATGGTGCAGGCGCACCTGAACCCCACCCTGGACATCAGCACCATCCTGCTCACCATGTACGACCGCCGTACCAGGTTGGCCGACGCGGTAGAGCAGGATGTCCGGACCCACTTCGGGGAGAAGGTGCTCAAGGCGGTGATTCCTCGGAACGTCCGAGTGTCGGAGGCGCCCAGCTACGGGCAGTCTGTGATGACATACGATCCGGGGTCGCGGGGCGCCACCAGTTACTTCGAAGCCGCCCTGGAGATCGCCGAGCGCGGTGCTAAGCGAGGAGAGGAAGCATGAAGAGCCGTCCACGTGGAGGCCTGGGCCGGGGCCTCGGGGCGTTGATCCCGACCGGGGCGGCGGACCCGCCGCCCGCCCCGCCGCCTGCTGCGCCCGCCCCCGTGGCCGAGGAGCCGGCGGTAGCAGCAGCGGTGGCCCCGCCAGAGTCGCCGCTGGCGGAGCCGATCGCACCGGAGCCGATCGCACCGGAGCCGATCGCACCGGAGCCGATCGCACCGGAGCCCGCCTTGGCGCCGGTGCCCGGCGTTCGGCTAGCCGAGATCCCCACCACGGCGATCGTGCCCAACCCCAAACAGCCACGACACGCCTTTGATGAGGAGGCGTTGGAGGAGCTGAAGACCTCGATCCAGGAGGTCGGGCTGCTCCAACCGGTCGTGGTCCGGGAGCTGGGGGCCGACAAGTACGAGCTGGTGATGGGTGAACGCCGGTGGCGAGCGGCCCAGGCGGTCGGGCGGGAGACCATCCCCGCGATGGTGCGCGACACCCGTGACGACGCGATGCTGCGGGACGCGTTGCTGGAGAACATCCACCGTGTCGACCTGAACCCGCTGGAGGAGGCGGCCGCCTACCAACAGCTGCTGGAGGAGTTCGGCGCGACGCACGAGGAGCTGGGTCGGCGAATCGGCCGGAGCCGGCCGCAGATCTCGAACACCATCCGGCTGTTGAACCTTCCTGCGCCGGTGCAGCGTCGAGTGGCCGCCGGTGTGCTGTCGGCGGGGCATGCTCGGGCGTTGCTGAGTTTGGAGGACCACGACGCGCAGGAGGCGCTCGCATCCCGGGTGGTGGCCGAGGGGATGTCGGTCCGGGCCACCGAGGAAGCGGTTGCGCTGGTGCTGGCGGATCCGGAGAGCGGCCGGAAGGCCGCCGCCAAACGGCGGAACAAGCCCCACTCCCCGGCGCTGACCGACCTTGCCGACCGGCTCTCAGACCGGTTCGACACCCGGGTCAAGGTCGACCTTGGTCGCAGCAAAGGCAAGATCACTATCGAGTTCGCCACCGTTGACGATCTGGAGCGGATCGTTGACCTGATCGGGGTAGAGCAGGAACAGTCGCTGCAGGAGTGAAGCCCCCGCTTTCGGCGTTCTGGTTCCACGTGAAACGGCGGCCCCCCACCCGACCGGGTGGGGGGCCGCCGTTTCACGTGGAACCAGCGCTACCCTTCACCGCGTTTCTCAAGGGCCTTCGCGTCGCGGCGGGCCTCCTTCAGTCGCTTCCCGCGCGACTCAGCCGGTAGCCGCCAGACGTCGATCCCGCCCAGAAGGGCGAAGGCGCGGATGCGGATCAGCGGGGCTCCAGTTCGGGCGGCGCGCTGACTTCCGCGCTCATCGTTGCCACCTATGATCGTCGGGCCGGTGATCTCCACGTCCACCGTGTCCGGCACGTAGACGGTCGCGCCGCCCATGATTGAGACCGCGTTAATAACGAGTTCGGACCCCTCGATCTCGACCTCCCGGAGGTCGAGATCATCGCCGCCCATGATCGAGATGACGTTGATCTGCTCGCCGTACCGCCGCTCCCGGCGGGTCGACCCACCCAGGATCGCGAAGAGCCAGCGGGACCGCCGCTTCTTCTCTGGTCGCTCCGCCACCTCTTGTGCGGCGGCCGAACGTCCGGGGAGGTCCCGAGTCAGCTCGGCGAGCTCCGCCTGGGTCACCGCGGCGTAGGCGCGCCCCACTCGTTCCTCAAGTTCACCGAGGGAGAGGCGGCCCGCGGCGGCGTGCTCGCCTAGGAGCTCCACGAGCTGGTGGCGTTCCTCGTCCGATGCGCGCAACGCTGGCGGGTTCTCGGCCGCCCGCGACCCCTCCGGCGGCACTTGCGGCCCCGTCTCCGTACCCACGGTGTCTCCTTGTTGTCGAGGTGAGGAATCGGACTCCAGCTTAAACGGGGTTGGCGGGAATCGAGACTTGGGCGGTTGCGATCCGGGTGGTGCGTCATCCACAGAACTTATCCACAGGGGGGCGCGTTCCACGTGAAACACCGTGTGGATGGGGGTGCAGGCCTGTGGACTACGGCTCACAGTCGCCGCGGGAACCGGGCCGGACGAGCCTTCCGGGTGAGGTCTGTTGGGGTCAGGTCAGCTACGCTCATCGTCGTGTCCGAGACCTCCCTACCCTCCTTCGTGCAGTGGCCCTCGTTCCCGTTCGAAGGCAAGCTGCAGATCAAGCAGCTCGATGAGCCGGTGGCGGTCGAGCCGCCGCGCAGGGGCGAAGACAAGGCAGACTGCGCCAAGTGCCAGACGCCCGACAGCGCATACATCTGGGTCAACGACAACTGGCGGGTCCGTAGCATGGACCGGCCAAGCGGACTCCCGATGGTGCTGATCCTGGAGTCCCGCTCCCACCTTGACTTGGGGGACCTGCCGAACATGCTCGCGGCCGAGCTGGGCGTCATGTCAGTACGCCTGGAGCGGGCGATCCGTTCCCTGGAGGGCGTCGCGCGGGTCCACATGAATCGTTGGGGCGACGGGGCCGCCCACCTGCACGTCTGGTTCATGGCTCGGCCCTACGGTCGGCTTCAGCTGCGCGGCACCTTCCTCACCTTGTGGGATGAGATTCTGCCGCCGGTGAGCGAGGTGCAGTGGCGGGAGAATCTCGCCCTGATCGCTGCCTGGCTGGCCGAGTTCGGCGGTACGCCGCTGGCCGAGCCGCCGCACATCAACTGGCAGGCTCCGGCATCCTTCGAACAGTTGGTGCCGGCTCCCGGCGAGCCCGGCGGCGCTCGGCCGTCGACCGCCCCCGGTAACGGCGGCGCCGGTGCCGCTTCCGGTGGGTACCGCGGCGTCGGCAAGGGTCACGGCGCGGACGACGGCGCCGGTGAGCGCCATGGCGCGGACGACGACGCCGGTGAAGGTCGCGGCGTCGAGTCGGCTGGCGACGGGCACGGCCCGAACGGCAGCCACGAGGAGCCGGCGGCATCGCACGGGGTTGCGGCGCAAGATGATGCGCTGGCCGGCGGTCGGATGAGTGACCCGGACGGGAGCGCCAGCTCCGAATCGCCGCCGGCCGGGGAGACCCAGCCGACCGGCAGTGTTGCGCCGGCCTCGCCCGGCGCTGCCGACCCGCGGAGCTAGCGAGATCAGGTCGGGCGGTGGTTGCTGGGGTCAGCCCTGGCCGGAGCGGGCCGCCGCCCGGCCGACCAGGGCGGTGAAGACATCGCCGAGCTCCAGCGACGCGGCGTGGATCGCCATCGGCAGCAGCGACGTCTCGGTCATCCCCGGCGCCACCGTCACCTCCAGCACGTGCGGCGCGCCCTCCGCGTCGACGATCAGGTCGACCCGGGACAGGTCCCGTAGGCCGAGGGCCTGATGCGCCGCGAGCGCGGTCGCGGCGACCCGCTCGCTGACCGGCTCGGTAAGTCGGGCCGGCGCGTGCCACGTGGTGAGGCCCGCGGTGTAGCGGGCGGCGTAGTCGTAGACGCCGCCCTGCGGCACGATCTCCACCGCCGGCAGCGCCCGCGGCCCATCGCCCAGGTCGAGGATGGTGACCGCGACATCGGCGCCGGGAACGTAGCGCTCCACCAGCGCGGTCTGGTCGTAGGCGAAGCAGCCCACCATCGCCGCCGGCAGAGATTCGGTGTCGCTGACCACCGCCGCGCCGAGGCCCGAACCACCCTGCGCCGGCTTGACCATCAGCGGCGTGCCGAGCCGGGCGACGATGCGTTCCAGCACCGCCACCGCGCCCAGCTCCGAGAAGCGTTCGTGGGGCAGCGCCACCCAGTCGGGCGTCGGGATGCCGTGCTCGCGCAGCACCGTCTTGGCGGAAGGCTTATCCCAGGCGAGCCGGGCGGCGCGGGCATCGCCGCCGACGTACGGCACCCCGCACAGGTCGAGCACCCCCCGCAGCGAGCCGTCCTCGCCGGTCGCGCCGTGCAGGGCGATCACCACCGCGTCCGGCGGGTCGGCCGCGAGCAGCGGCAGCAGACTCACGTCGGCGTCGTGCAGCTCCGCCTCGACGCCAGCGGTCCGGAGGGCGTCGAGCACGCGTCGCCCCGACTTCAGCGAGACCTCCCGCTCGTGCGACAGACCGCCGGCGAGGACCAGGACCCGCGGGCTCACCGCCCGCTCTCCGGCTGCGGTGGTGGGCCAGCCTCAGCGACGTCGAGCAGCGTCACCGGATCATCGGGCGCCCCGCCGCGATGAACCGCACCGAAGACGCTCCGCATCGAGAGCTCCTGCTCGACGACGCTGGCGAGTCGACGGACCCCCTCCCGGATCCGGTCGGGCGCGGAGAACGAGAAGTTGAGCCGAAGGTTGGCGGTGCCGTCACCGTCGGCGTAAAAGCCGGTGCCGGGCACGTACGCGACCCGGGCGCTCAACGCCCGGGGCACCATCGCCTTGGCGTCGAGCCCGTCCGGCAGCGTTGCCCAGACGAACAGCCCGCCAGCGGGGCGGGTCCAGTGGCTGCCCTCGGGCATCAACTGAGTCAACGAGTCCAGCAGCGCGTCGCGTCGGTCGCGGTAGATCTCCCGGTACGACTTGAGCTGCTCGCGCCAGGGCATGCTGGTGAGGTACGCGGTGACCGCGGCCTGTGCGTAGGCGCTGGGACAGAGGATCTGCGCTTCGCTGGCGATCACGAGCTTCTCCCGGACCGCGTGGGGGGCGAGCACCCAGCCGACCCGGAAGCCCGGGGCGAAGGTCTTGGAGAAGGTGGAGAGGTAGAAGACCCCGTCTCGGCGGCGGGCCCGCAGCGGGGCGGGGGCGTCGCCCTCGAACCCGAGCTGGCCGTACGGGTCGTCCTCGACCACCAGGAGCCCGGCGCGCTCGCAGATCTCGAGCACCCGCTCGCGGCGGGGTTCGGAGAGGGTGACGCCGGCCGGGTTCTGGTAGGTAGGGATGGTGTAGAGGAACTTCGCCCGCTTGCCGGCGGCAGCCACCTGGGTGATCGCCGCCTCCAACGCCTCCGGGATCAGGCCGTCGTCGTCCATGGCCACGTGCACCACCTCGGCCTGGGCGGCCTGGAAAGCGCCGAGCGCGCCGACGTAGGTGGGGCCTTCCGCGATCACCACATCGCCGGGGTCGAGGAAGAGCCGGGCGACCAGGTCGAGCGCCTGCTGGCCGCCGACGGTCACCACCACGTCTTCCGGGGAGGCGCCCAGGTCTCCGTCGATGCCCGAGAGCGCCATCACCTCGCAGATGCGTTCCCGTAGCTCAAGGGTGCCTTGGCCGATCCCGTACTGGAGGGTGGTGGCCCCGTGGTCCAGCGCGAGCCGGCCGAGCATCTCGCCGACCGCGTCGAGTGGCAACGCCGAGACGTAGGGCGCACCGCCGGCGAGTGAGACCACCTCCGGGCGGCTGGCGACCGCGAACAGGGCACGGATCTCGGAGGCGGTCATGCCCCGCACCCGCTGCGCGTAGCGGTCGGTGTAGTCATCCAGGGTGGTGCCGGATCCGGTCATGGGGCTGCTCCCTCGGCTCAGCTACCGTCAACCCGTCGTTCGGTCGATGGTATCGATTCTCGCCAGCTCACCCCGGCCGCGTGCGGTGATTTCCGTCATGCGGACACCTGGCCGTCACCGGAAACGTCCCGCGGGATCGCTGTCCGTTCAGCGGAGGCATCCCTCGTTCGTCGGTGGTAGGTTTCGCTCACAATGGTGGGTGATCGGCAGGCTATCCCCCGGTCTGAGATTTCCGCACCCGCGTTCATGGGGCGTGAACGCGAGGTGGCGGCGCTCGGGCAGGCGCTGTCGCAGCCTCCGGCCGTGGTCCTGGTCGAGGCTGAGCCCGGTGCTGGCAAGAGTCGCCTGGTGCAGGAGTTCCTGGCTGCTCCGATCGGGCAGCGGCACCGGCTGCTGGTGGCGGTGTGCCCGCCGTTTCGCGAGGCGTTGACGCTGGGCCCGATCGTGGACGCGGTGCGGCAGGCGCGTGAGGGGGTGGCGGGCCTACCGTTGACCGCGCTCGCCGGTGCGCTGCGACCGTTGCTGCCGGAGTGGGCAGATGATCTGCCGCCGCTACCGGCCCCGCTGGACGATGCGAAGGCTGCCCGGCATCGACTGTTCCGGGCGCTGGCGGAGTTGATCCGGGCGATGGGCGTTACCGGCGTGATCGTCGAGGACGTCCACTGGGCGGATCCGGTCACCATGGAGTTCCTGCTTTTCCTGGCGTCGCACCGGGCCTCCCGCCAACAGGCGGAGCCGCCCAGTCTGTTGGTGACGTACCGGCCGGCCGATGTGCCGCCAGGCTCGCTGCTGCTCCGGCTGTCGTCGCGGCTGCCGGTCGGCACCACCCAGCTGCGGATCGGGCTGGCGCCGCTGGACGTGTTGCAGACCGCCGGGATGGTCTCGTCGATGCTCGGTGACGAGCCGGTGTCGATGGAGTTCGCGCGGTTTCTGCACGAGCGGACCGGCGGGGTGCCGCTGGCGGTGGAGGAGTCGGTCCGGTTGCTCCGCGACCGGGCCGATCTGTTCCGCCGAAACGGTGAATGGGTCCGGCGGTTGTTGCCCGATCTGCAGGTCTCGCCGACCATCCGGGATTCGGTGCTGGAGCGGGTGCAGCGGCTGACCCGCCCCGCCCAACAGGTGCTCCAGGCAGCGGCGGTGTTCGCGGAGCCGACTCCGGGGGACACCGTGACCGTGGTGGCGGGTGTGGTCGGCGGCCCTTCCCGCGCTGTGGCCGACCCGGTGCCGCCGGCCGCCGACCCGGTGTCGCCGGCATCGTCGGAGCCGATGTCCGCGGCGATCAGCGAAGCTGTCGCCTCCGGGCTGCTGCGGGAAGATGAACGGTTGCGGTTGACGTTTCGGCACGCCTTCATGAGCCAGGTGGTCTACGAGGCGATCCCCGGGGCGGAGCGGCGCCGCCTGCATCGGCTCGCCGGTGAGCAGTTGGAGCGGCTCGACCCGCCGCCGGTGGTGGCGCTGACCCGGCACTTCCGGGAAGCCAACCAGGTCGAGAAGTGGAGTCACTTCGCGGAGCAGGCGGCCGAGCGCGCGGTCGCTGGCGGGGACCACACCACCGCGACCGCGCTACTCACCGAGTTGCTGCACGCCGCCGACCAGCTGCCGCCGGAGACCCAGCTACGGCTGGCGCGGCGGCTGGCGACGATCGCCCTCGGTCGCCGGGAGCAGGTCGATGAGCTGCATCAGCGGGTGGTTGCGGTGCTCCGGCGGGTGGTCGAGACCGGGAGTCTGAACGACCGCGAGCAGGCCCAGCTGCGCAACCCGCTGGGTCGGCTACTCGCCCAGCAGGGCGACCTGGCCGCGGCGCAGACGGAGCTCGAACGAGCCATCCCGCACCTGGGTCAGGACACCGCCGAGGCCGGGCGGGTCATGACCTATCTGGGATGGCCGTGGCTCGGGCCGTGGGGGGCGCAGGCGCACCGGGAGTGGCTGCGCCGCGCCGCCGCGCTCGACCACAGCCGGCTCTCTCCGGTGGAGCGCACCTCGTTGCAGGCCGACCGGGCCGTGGCCCTGCTCCAGCTGGGGGACGATGAGGGTTGGCAGGTCGCGTCAGCACTGCCGGCGGTATCCGAATCAGACTCACCGGCGTTGCGGCGGCAGCGGTGTCGAGCCTGCCTCAACTTTGGCACCGCCGCGACCTTGTGGGGCCTGTACGACCGGGCGCGGCGGTGGCTGGCCGAAGGGATGGCGCTCGCCGACGCCGAACACTATCCGCGGATCCGGTCGAAGATCGCTTTCGGGGAGGTGGAGCTGGCCTGGCTGAGCGGTCACTGGCAGGAGCTGGAGCCGCAGCTGACCGCCGTCGCGCACGATGAAGATACCGAGCCGTTGGTGGCGCTCAACGCGGCGCGGCTGCTCGGCTGGTGGCATACGGTCGACGGGTCGCTGCGGCGGGGTGAGGAGTACTTCACCGCCGCCATGCGGGACGCCCGCCACTTCGGAGCCATCGAGGATGAGCTGGATCTCGCCGCCGGGCTGGGCCGGCTCCGCCTCGCCGAGGGCCGGGTGGGTGAGGCGCTGGCGGTGACCGCGGCGCCGCTCGCGCCGGTGGTGTCGAAGCAGGTGTGGCTGTTCGCCACCGCGCTGGCACCGGTCCGGGTCGCGGCGTTGACCACCGCCGGAAAGCTCAACGAAGCCGTCGAGCTGGTGACCGCGTACGAGCAGGGGGTCCGGGAGCGGCCAGTGCCGGCGAGCCTGGCCGGGTTGGCGACTTGCCAGGCGCTGCTCGCCGAGGGGCAGGGGGCGCCGGCCGCCGCCCGGTACGCGGCCGCCGCCGAGGCTTGGCAGCGGCTACCCCGCCCGTACGAGGTGTTGTTGGCGCAGGAGCGGCAGGCGCGGTGCCTGTTCGCCGAGGGGGCGGAGCAGTCGGGCCAGGAACTGCTGACCCGGGTCTGGCAAGGGCTGGCGGAGTTGGGCGCCCGGGCGGATGAAGAACGGGTCGGGCGGCAGTTGCGGGAGTACGGGGTGGATGTGCGGCGGCCTTGGCGGGGCGGCCGGCGCGGCTACGGGACCCAACCGTCGCCCCGCGAGCTAGAGGTGATCAAGCTGGTGCTCGCCGGCAAGACCAACCGGGAGATCGCCCAGGTATTGCACAAGTCGCCCCGCACGGTAGCTGGCCAGTTGGCGTCGGTGATGCGCAAGTTGGGGGTGTCGTCCCGGACCGAGCTGGCGGTCCGGGTGGTGGAGGAAGGGCTGGTGGCCGAGTCGGAGGCCCGCCCCACCGGGTGACCGACTCTCGACAGCCGCCGAGATCTGGCTTATCCACCCCGGGGCTTCTCGTCGCGGCGTACGATCCGCGATTGGGAGGAGCTGATGGTACGGCGACTGGCGAACCTGACGCTGGACACGCTCTCGGATCTACCGGGCACCTGCCGCGGCTGCGTCTTCTGGGAGCTGAGCCCGGTCGCGGCCGGGCAGGTCGCGCTCGCGGGCGACCCAGCGTTGGAGAAGGAAGCGTGGGTTTCGCAGACCCTGCTGGAGTGGGGCTGCTGCGGCAAGGTCGGCTACGTCGACGAGACCCCCGCCGGTTATGTGCTCTACGCCCCGCCGAACTACCTGCCCGGCGGTCACCAGTTCCCGACCGGCCCACCCTCGGCCGACGCGATCGTCATCGCCGCGGTGCAGGTCTCCCCGGCGTACGGCGGGGTTGGTCTGGGCCGGGCGCTGGTGCAGGCGGCAGTGCGGGACCTTGGTGATCGAGGCTTCCGGGCGGTGGAGGCGTTCGGTGACCGGTCTCCGGGGGAGGCGGGTCCGGCGCTGGTGAGCGGCTGCGTCGCACCGGCCGATTTCTACGTCTCGGTCGGCTTCAAGACGATCCACCCGCACCCGCGTTACCCCCGGCTACGGCTGGACCTGCACCGAGGGCCGAGCTGGTGGGTGGTGGCCGGAGCGAGTGAGCTCGAACGTGCCGGCGAGCCGGTCGCCGGCACGGTTCAGGATGAACTGTCGGTGGCCGCGGCTGGGGTGCCGCTGGCGGTGCCGGCGGCCAGCTCCTGGCGAAGCTGCCGGACATCGATGGTGCCGGTCGCCACATCGGATTCGGAGGGGTAATACATCCGCTGTACGGCCGCGAGGATGGCGTCGGCGACGATGTCCCGGGTCCGGGCGTCGGTCAGCTGCTGACGGTCCAGCGGTGACGTGAGGTAACCGATGTCCACCCGTACCGCCGGCATCCGGGTCAACCGGAGCAGATCCCAGCTCTTCGCGTGGGTGTGGCAGTCCCGCAGCCCGGTCCGGGCGACTATCTCCCGTTGTACGAGGCCGGCGAGCCGCTCGCCGACGGTGGAGGTGACCCCACCCTGTGCGCCGTAATGGTAGGCGGCGACGCCGCCGGCCGCCTGATTTGTGTGGGCGTCCAGGTGCAGCGAGATGAACAGGTCCGCGCCGAGTTCGTTGGCGAGTTCGGCCCGGGCCCGGTCCGGCATGAAGGTAGCCAGCTGCGGGCCGCGGGTGAGGTTGACCCGCACCCCGGCGGCGGTGAGCCGCCCCTCTAGCCGGGAGGCGAGATCCCAGACCAGGTCGGCCTCCCGCCACTGCTCGCGGGCGCGCTGAACCAGCACGCCGGGATCGGTGCCGCCGTGGCCCGGGTCGACCACCACACGCTTGCCGAGCAGGGCCGGGCCGGCCCGGCGCAGCCGCTCCGACTCCCGCAGCACCTGCGGCCGCCCGCCGACCACCTTGCGGCCGAGCCGCCGCAGCGCCTGCAGCGTCTGCGGGCCGCAGGAACCATCCGGTGCCAGCCCCACCTCGCGCTGGAACTGGGCGAGCGACCGGGCGGTGCGCACGCCGTAGATGCTGTCGGCGCGCCCGACGTCGTAGCCCATCTCCAGCAGTCGCTCCTGCAACGCCCGGACGTCCTCGCCGACGAGCGGATCGCTGATCGAGGGGAAGAGGGTGCGGGCGCCGAGCCCCCACCGGGCGGCGGCCATCGCCTGCCAGGTCTCCTCGGTGACCCGACCGTCGGCGGTGAGACCACGCGACTGTTGGAAGCCGCGCACCGCCCGGACGGTCACTTCGTCGAACTCGTCGTTCGCCGACGGGGTCTCGGGGAGGAGCCCCAGCTGGGCGAGGATTTGCCGGATCTCGGTGACCGCCGGCCCGGTGTCGCCGCGTTGGATGGTTCGCATTGTGGAGTGGTGCCTAGAGGGCGGCCTCGATCAGCCGGACCAGCTCGCCCTTGGGCTTGGCGCCCACGACCGACTTCACCGGCTCACCGTCTTTGAAAATAGTCATGGTGGGCAGCGACATCACCCGGTAGGCGCGGACCGTCTCGGGGTTCTCGTCCGAGTTGATCTTGACGATCCGGAGCCGACCAGCCATTTCGCCGGCGATCTCCTCCAGCATCGGGGAGACCTTGCGGCACGGGGCGCACCACTCGGCCCAGAAGTCGACCAACACCGGGGTACTGGACTGCAGCACGTCTTCTTTGAAGGTGGCGTCAGTGACGGTCTTGGTTTCCATGGTTGCGGCTCCTTCGGAGTGGGTGACGGGTCAGTCGCGGGAAGCTCAGTCGAGGGCGGCGAGGTAACGCTCGGCGTCGAGCGCGGCGGCGCAGCCGGTGCCGGCGGCGGTGATCGCCTGCCGGTAGGTGTGGTCGACCAGGTCACCGCAGGCGAAGACGCCAGCGACGTCGGTCTGGGTGGCCGGCGCCGCGACCTGGACGTAGCCGTTCTCGTCGACCGTCACCTGGTCCTTGAAGAGTTCGCTGCGCGGATCGTGGCCGATCGCGATGAAGACGCCGGTGACCGGCAGCACCCGCGGCTGGCCAGTGGCGACGTCATGCACTTTGACCCCGGTAACCGAGCCGTCGGCGCCGACGATCTCGTCGATGATGGTGTTCCACTCGACCCGGATCTTGGGGTTCTGCAGCGCCCGGTCGGCCATGATCCGGCTGGCCCGGAACTCGTCGCGGCGGTGAATGATGGTCACCGAGCGGGCGAACTTGGTCAGGAAGGTCGCCTCCTCCATCGCCGAGTCGCCGCCGCCGACCACCGCGATGTCCTGGTCGCGGAAGAAGAACCCGTCGCAGGTGGCGCAGGAGGAGACGCCATGGCCGAGCAGCTCCTGCTCGCCCGGCACCCCGAGTGGCCGCCAGGCCGAGCCGGTCGCCAGCACCACCGCCCGGGCTCGGTAGGTGGTGCTGCCCACCGAGACGGTCTTGACGTCACCGGCCAGCTCCACCGCGGTGGCGTCGTCGGTGAGTAGCTCGGCGCCGAAGCGTTCGGCCTGCTTGCGCATCTGGTCCATCAGGTCTGGGCCGAGGATGCCGTCTGGGAAGCCGGGGAAATTCTCCACCTCGGTGGTGGTCATCAGCGCGCCACCCGACTGCACACCCTCGATGATCAAAGGGTTCAGGTTGGCGCGCGCGGCGTAGACGGCGGCGGTGTAACCAGCCGGCCCCGAGCCAACGATGATCAGGTTGCGGACCTCGTCGCCACTCATGTGATCCTCCGTTCCGCGAGTGGGTTCTCGCGGCACCCGCGCTCACGCGCACCCTACGATCCTTACGTATCCCGCGCCTGCCGCAACGCCATCGTACGGATCGGTATTTCCGCCGGCCGTCGGAGCCGGGGACAGCCGGGTCAGGAGATCCGGAGCTGGAAGACCTCGTCGAGGCCGGCGGTGCTGCTGCCACACCCCGGGCCGACCGCCCAGGCCCAGTGGGTGCCGTCGCCGGCAGTGACCCAGATCACTACTGCGGGGTCGCCTTCGACCTGGGCGAAGTCGAGCACCTCCACCGTCGCCGGCGCTGGCGAGACCGCCGCCGTCACCTGCTCGAGGCAGCTGGCGCGAGCCTGCGGGTCGGACCAGAGCCGATCCAGCGCGGGCGGCACCGCCCCGGCCGGTGCCCCGTCCGAGGCGATGTTCGGCCCCTCCGACTGCTCCAGCGGGCCGCCCTCCGCGTCGGGCCCCGGAGCGGCCGGCGGCGTCAGCTGCCGCGGATCCGGCTGATAGTCGCGTCCGCTGACCAGCAGCTCCGGCCGGGCGGCGAGCGGGTGGGGGGCGGTGTCGTCGACAGTCGGCTGCTCAGCAGCGGGCGCGGAGACGCTGTCGTCGGTGGCGGTCGGCGACTGCCCGAGCTGCCAGGCGCCGACGCCGACTGCGGCGAACGCGACCACCCCGGCAGCGGCCGCGAACCCCGCACCGACCCGGCGCCCCGGCCGCCGCCGCGGGCGCTGGCCGGGATGGCCCGGCGGATGCCGGCGGGCCTCATCCCGGCGCGCCTCATCCCGGCGCGCCTCATCCCGGCGACCGGGACGGCCCGGATGCGGTCCGACCGGGCTCGCCCCGCCGGCCTCGCCGCCGGTGGCCTCGCCGCCGGCGGCGACCAGCGCTGGTGCGTCCGCGAGGGCGCGATCCAGCCGGTCGACGATCTCCGGCGGCATGCTCGGGGCGGGCAGCTCGGCGACCCCGTCGAGCCCGGCGGTGACCTGGGTCAACGCCTCGGCGAGCTCGGCCGCGGCGGTGGCCCAGGCCGGCTCGGCCGCGATCAGCCCGGCGACCCGGGCCTCGTCGGGGGTGCCGGCGAGGGCGCCGCCGAGATAGTCGGCGAGTAGCTCCCGATCAACGCTCAACGCACACCCCCTTCTGGCGCGGTCTGGCCCGTCTTGGATGAGACGCTGGCGCCGGGCGCGGGGTTCCCTTCCCGTAGCTGCCCGAGCAGGACCGCCAACCGGGCCCGGCCCCGCGCGCAGCGGCTCTTCACGGTGCCTTCGGCGACCGCCAGCAGCTGCGCGACCTCGGCCACCGGATAACCCTCCAGATCCACCAGCACGATCGCGATCCGCTGCTCGTCGGGCAGCTGCCGGAGCGCGTCCCGAACCACCAGGACCGTGTCGTGGTCGACCGCCGGGGCGTCCGGTTCGTTGCCGCGCCCCCGGGGATCGTCATCACCGGCCGGCCCACCGTCGGCAAGTGGCACGGTGGGCGGCCCGCGGCGCCGGCGCACCCGGTCCAGGCAGGCGTTGACCACGATCCGGTGCAGCCAGGTGGTGACGGCGGCGTCGCCGCGGAACCGGGCGGCGGCCCGATGCGCCGAGAGCAGTGCGTCCTGCAGCGCGTCTGCCGCCTCCTCCCGGTCCCCGACCGTGCGCAGCGCGACCGCCCACAGCCGGTCCCGATGCCGGTGAAACAGCTCCCGGAACGCCAGCTGGTCACCGGCGACGTGGGCCTGCAACAGCTCCAGGTCGCTGCGTTCGCCGGCGGCCGGCTCCGCCATGGTCAGTAGCCTTCGACCACGATCTGTTGCACCTCGACCCGGTACCCGCCGTCGGCCGAGGGCAGGTCGGTGAACCAGACCATCACATACTGGTGGCTCGCGTCGGGATCGTTCGGCGTGAACACCATGGTCGTGCCACCCTGCTGCGGGTCGCTGATCGGTTGGAAGGACTGGTAGACCTGCTCGTCGCCGGCCGAGCTGTTGCCCGGATCACTGTCGCCGGCCCGCAGCTCCGCGGTGGCGCCGGCGGCGGCCAGCTCCACCGTCACCTCACTGATCGTCTGCGCCTCCCCGAGGTCGATCAGCAGCCCCATGCCGGGCTTGAGGTTGCCGAAGCCGGGGCTGTTGTAGGTGTCGGTGCGCCAGGCGGTGGAGAGATCACCATCGACCAGGGCCTCGACGCCGTCGAGTTCGGTGCGGTCGCCGCTGGGCGGGTCCACGACCCGGATCTGGTCCGGCCCGATCGTCAACGGCTCGGGGGTGGCGGCCTCGTCGCCGGGCTCGCCGGTGGCCGGTGGCGCCGTCGCGGTCGGGTCGCCGCCGCCGGCCGGGTCCTGGTCGGTCGAGGGGGAGCCGGTCACCCAGGCCAGGCCGACCAGCAGGGCCACCACGCCAGCGGCCGCCAGGCCACCCAGGCCCAACAGCAGCCGTCGACCGGACGGTCGGGCCGCGCCGTCCTCGGCCGGGGCGCGGAACCGGATCGGCCCGGTGCTCACATCGGGCTCGGGCTCCGGGGGGAGATCGTGTGGCGCCGGCCCGGGCGCGCCGGGCTGGTCGCCGTACTGGTACCGGTAGTCGGCGGCGCCGTAGAAGCCAGGCAGTGCCGGCCGCCCGGGCTCCGGGGCATACGCCGCGTCCGGGGCGGTGTCGAGCCGGGTCAACTCGGCCGCGACCAGCTCGGCGCTCGGCACCGGCAGCTGCCGGTCGAGCAGATCCATCGTGAGGTTGTCCAGGTGGGCGGGGATCCCGGCGCGTACCTGCCGGGGCGCCGCCAACACCCCGTCGCCGTCCCGCAGCGCATCCGGCAGGCTGGCCGGACCAGCCACTTCGGCGTGTGGCCAGTAGCCGGTGAGCGCGAAGTAGAGCAGCGCCCCGACCGCCCGGATGTCCTCTTCGGATGGTGACCCGCCGTCGGCGTGGGCGTCGGCGAGCACCACCCGCCCGTCCGGGTCGACCAGCACCGTGCCGGGGTGGATGTTGCCGTGGGACATGCCGGCGGTGTGCACTGCCGTCACCGCGTCGGCGCAGGCTCGCGCGACCGCGATCGCGTGCGGCGGGTCGAAGATGCCGGCCGCGATGTGGTCGCGCAGCGACAGCCCTTCCACCCACTCCCGCACTACGTAAGCCCGGGTGTGTTCGTCGATCGCGTCGTAGACGCCGACCAGGTTGGGGTGCACGATCCGGCTGGCGCCCACTGCGGCCTGCAGCATCTGCGCGGAGGCGGCGCCACCGGGGTAGCGGACGACCACCGCGACCGGGCGTCGCAGCACGACATCCATGCCCCGCCAGATCTGCCGGCCCATCCGGTCGGTGTTTATATGTTGGGTCAACTGATACCGCTCGGCGAGGATTTCACCGTCGGTGGGAGCACCGGCCTTGTAACCGGCTCCGCGACCCTCGCCGACCTGGGTCACCCCAACCTCCCCTCGCAGTCGTCGCCACCCGGCGGGCAGACTCGACAGCGGTCATTCTTCCCCAACAGAGTAGGCGGTATGCGTCCGGGACGCCGCCGCCGAGCCGACGATAACTCGGCAGGGTCACGAACACGACACGCCTTTGCGGCGCGCTGTCGACGGAGGGTGGTTTCACCGTCCCCTTGGTGGCGATATCCCGAGATTACTTGAGACATACTAATTTTCTCCGTCTAGGACGCTTTCTCCTGCTTTACTGTCTCTCAGCGGGGGGTGATGGTCAATGTCGGGTATCGCGGGCTACGTGAACATGTTCGGTGATGCCGTCGACGAGGCGACGCTGCGCCGGATGGCGCGCCAGCTCGAACCACGGGGGCCGGCTGGTGAGTCGATCGTCCGGCAGGACCGGGTCGGGCTGGTCCAGCGGCGGCGGACCACCCCGACCTCGCCGCTGCGCGCCGGCGGCGGTCGCTACCTGTGGGTCTACGACGGGGAAGTCTATAACCACACCGAGTTGCGGGCGGCGCTGACCGAGCTCGGGGAGTCGGTGCCGGACGAGCCGGGCGAGGTCCTCTTCGCAAGCTGGCGGCGGTGGGGCGCGGCCGGGCTGGACCGCTGCGACGGCATGTTCGCCATCGCGGTGCTCGACACCGAGACCGGGGAGTTGGTGCTCGCCCGGGACCCCTCCGGCGCCCGTCCGCTGTATCTGGCCGCCGACGACTCCGGCCGAGTCGCCTTCGGCAGCAGCCTCCGGGCCGTCCTCGCCGCCGGGGTGGTGCCCCGCCGCCCAGATAACATCACAGTCTATAGATATATTCGGTACGGAGCGCTCGACGACACCGAGCGGACCTTCTTCGACCGGATCAGCCGGCTGCTCCCGGGTGAGCTGGCGACCATCTCACCCGCCGGGCAGGTACGCCGCGAAACCTACAGCCGGTGCTACGCCGAGCTGGAGCTGCTCGCCGCCGCCCGCCGCCCCTACGACGCCGAGGCCGAGCAGCAGCTGGCGGCGGAGTTGGCGGCGGCCCGCCAGCGGCGCGGCGGTGACGCGGCGGCGAACCTGCCCGAGCTGGCCACCGAGCCGCCCCCGGCCGACGCCGCCCCACCGACCCTGGCCGAGCTGGTGGAGTTCATCCGTACCCAGCACGAACCCGTCGGCTCACCCGCCGCGTACGGCCAGTTTCGGCACCTGGCGGCGGCGCCCGCGCGGGCGGCGGTGCTGCTGGCCGGAGACGCGACCGCCTATCACCCAGGCCCCGGCGTACGCCGGTGGGCGGCGCTCGCCGGCCGCTGGCCGGACCGGTTCGGCCGGTGGCTGCACTGGCACCCCACCACCCCCGCGACCCGCCTGCTCGGGGCCGAGTTCGCCGCCGCCCACGCCGAAGACCCGCCACCGTACGCGGTCGGGGCGCCGCTGGACGGCTCGGCGATGGCCGCCTCGGCGCGCCGGCCGGCGCCGCCGCTGGGGTGGCCCGCCACCTGGCTCCGGCAGCTGCTGCCGCCCGGCGGGCTGGCCCACGAACATCCACCGGCGGTGGTTTTTCAACGCCGGCTGGCGGCGAGTCTGCGCTACGCCGACCGCAACGCCGCCCGGTTCGCCACCACGGTGCGGGCGCCGCTGCTCGATCCGGCGCTACTCCGGTTGTTGTGGAGCCTGGGCCCGATCGCCGGGCCGGTGCGCGGCGCCGCCGAACGCCGAGCCGTGGCTGGCTGGCTGAGCCGGCTGGCTCCGGTGATCGAGCAGGTGTTCACCTCCGGCAGCTTCGTCGGCCGCCGGTACTTCGACCAGCCGGCCGTGCTCGAGGATTACCGCGGGTTCCTGGCGGGCCGGCGCCGGGTCGATCCGTTGCTCTTCTGGCGGCTGGTGAACCTGGAGTTGTGGCTGGCCGAGTGGATCGACCGAGACCCGACCTGGCCGCCGGCGAACACCCAGGTGGAGTACTATCGGTGCGCCGAACCGGCGCCCGGTGAGCCGGTCGCTCTCGACGCGGCGGCCCAGCTCGACGCGGCGGAGTCGACTCAGGAACGGCTCGGCAGCAACTTGCGGCGCACCAGCCCGACCACCTCAGTGACCTCGGAGATCCGCAGCAGCAACGCCAATCCCAGGTAGGTCAGGCAGAGCGCGAGCCCACCTGCGGCGAGCTGGCCGGCGGCGAGCAGCTTGCCCGGCTCGGCCCCGCCCGGCACCGCCCACACCACCAGCCAGCCGACACCGCCCGCCGCGATCGCCGCCACCACGATCTTGACCAGGCTCACCGTCACCCGGCGCAGGCCGAGCGGGCCCAGCCGCCGGCGTAGCAGGTACCCCATGGCGAACACCGCGACCAGATAGGACACAGCGTTGCCGAGCATCATCCCGGCGGCCACCACCGACGCCGAGAACGCCACGAAGACCCCGACCTGCACGCCGATCCGGAGCGCCACCACCCCGATGTTCACCAGCGCCGGGGTACGGGTGTCCGGCATCGCGTAGAACGCGAAGGTGGTGAGCTGACTCAACGAGAACGGGATCAGCGCCGCCCCCGCGATCAGCAACACCGGAGCCATCTCCCGGGCGGCGGCGGCGTCGAACGCGCCGAACTGGAACAGCGTCGCCGAGATCGGCAGCGCCAACACCGCGTACGCGGCGGCGATCGGGGCCAGCACCGCCGACATCATCCGGGCGCCCTTGCCGAGGTCGGCGAGCATGTCCTCGCGCCGGCCGTCGGCCGCGGCCGCGCTCAACCGCGGCATCAGCGCCATGATGATCGAGACCGCGACGATGCCGTGGGCCATCATCATCAACAGGAAGACGTTGTTGAAGATCAGCAGACCGGCGTTGCCCGGCTCCGCAGCCGCCCGGTTCAGCAGGGTCATCATCACCACGACCCCGACCTGGTTGACCGCGACGTAGCAGAACATCCAGCCGCCGAGCCGGCCCAGCTCACCCAGGCCGAGCGCCCGGAAACCGAACCGGAACCGGAACCGGAACCCCACCCGACGCAGCGCCGGCCACAACCCCACCGCCTGTACCACGATGCCCAGCAGGGTGCCGCCACCGATCAGCGCGATCCGGCCGGCGTCCATCTGCGCCGGTGCGATCGGCTCAGCGCCGTAGATCAGCAGGTAGAGCGCGAAAGTGCCGATCACCACCAGGTTGTTCAGGATCGGCGCCCACATCGGCGCCGCGAAGTGGCCCCGGGTGTTGAGCACCGCGGTGAGCAGGCCGGCCATCCCGTAGAAGAAGATCGTCGGCAGGATCAGGTACGACAGCGTGGTGACCAGTGGCTGCTGTTCCGGATCGGCGACCAGCCAGGCGAGCAGCGGGGCGCCGGCCACCGCCAGCGCCGTGGTGACCCCGAGCGCGACCACGGCCAGGGTCACCAACCGTTGGGTGAACGCCTCGCCGCGGTCCGGGTCGGCCTTGCGGGCCCGCACCAGCACCGGCACCAGGACGCTGGTCAGGATCCCGCCGAGCAGCAGCTCGTAGACCATGCCGGGGAAGTACTGCGCGGTGGTGTAGGAGTCGCCCACCAGGGTGCTGCCGAGCGCCGCCGCGATGATCACCACTCGGAGGAAGCCGGTCCCGCGGCTGACCAGGCTGCCGATCGCCATCACCGCGCTGTGCCCGGCGGCGCTGCCCAGCTCCTCGTCGTAGGAGTCGCCGGTGTGGGAGTCCCCGGTTTGGGCGTCCCCGCCGCCGGTCTCGGCGGCCGGCGGTGGTGGCCCGCCGGGGGGACCCGGTGGCGGCGCACCGGGCGGTCCCGGCGGCGGCTCGGGTCGCGACGCGCTCGCGGTGCGGTGCGCGTGGTTGCTGCGGTACAGCCGACCGGACATGCCGAGCAGCCTATCGGCCCCCGCCGGTGCCGCCGCAGCAGTCGCCCGCACTGGACTGCGCTAAGTTGGTGCGGCTATGCCCGATGAACTCACCGCAGCCCAACGCCGCGCCGTCGCCGAGCTGGTCCGGGTCTGGCCGGTCGCCGACGAACTCGCCCGCCGGTTCACCGCCGCCGGCCACCAGCTGTATCTGGTCGGTGGGCCGGTGCGCGACGCGCTGCTCGGGCGGCTCGGCAACGACCTGGACTTCTGCACCGACGCCCACCCGGACCAGACGCTCAAGGCGTTGGAAGGGTGGGCCGAGGCGACCTGGGAGACCGGTCGCGAGTTCGGCACCATCGGCGCCGCCCGGCGCGGCCTCCGGTGCGAGATCACCACCTTCCGGGCCGACGCGTACGACGGGGTCACCCGCAACCCGACGGTGCAGTACGGCACGAGCCTCACCGAGGACCTGCGGCGGCGCGACTTCACCGTCAACGCGATGGCGATATCACTGCCCGACCATCAGTTCACCGACCCGTACGGCGGCCTCGGCGACCTCGCCCAGCGGCTGCTGCGTACGCCCGGTACGCCGGAGGAGTCGTTCGGCGACGATCCGCTCCGGATGCTGCGGGCCGCCCGGTTCGTCTCGCAGCTCGGCTTCTCGGTCGACCCGCCGGTGCGGTCGGCGCTGCGCGACCTCGCCGGCGACCTGCGCCGGATCACCGCCGAACGGATCCGGGACGAGCTGACCAAGCTGCTCTGCGGCGACGACCCGGTCGCTGGGCTGCGGCTGCTGGTCGACACCGGCCTGGCCGACCAGTGCCTGCCGGAGCTGGCCGGGCTCCGGCTGGAGATCGACGAGCACGCGCAACACAAGGATGTCTACGAGCACACGTTGACCGTGGTCCGCAACGCCGTCTCGTATGAGGAGGACGGCCCGGACTTCATCCTGCGGATGGCGGCGCTCATGCACGATGTGGGCAAGCCAGCCACCAAGGCGGTCGGGCCCGACGGGCGGGTCAGCTTCCACCATCATGAGATCGTCGGCGCCCGGATGACCCGGGCCCGGATGAAGGCCCTGCGGTTCCCGAAGGATGTCACCGCGGCGGTCTCCAAGCTGGTCGCGCTGCATCTGCGCTTCTACGGTTACGGCCGCGGCGAATGGACCGACTCGGCGGTGCGCCGGTACGTCACCGACGCTGGTGACCTGCTACCTCGACTGCACAAGTTGACCCGCTCCGACTGCACCACCCGGAACCGCCGAAAGGCCGCCGGGTTGGCGGCCGACTACGACGCGTTGGAGGAGCGGATCGCGCGGCTGCAGGCCGAAGAGGATCTGGCCAAGGTCCGGCCGGACCTGGACGGCAACGCCATCATGGAGCTGCTCGGCATCCCGCCGGGGCCGGCGGTGGGCAAGGCCTGGCAGCACCTCAAAGAGCTGCGGCTGGAGCATGGCCCGCTGGCCCGGGACGAGGCCGAGGCGGAGCTGCTCGCCTGGGCGCGCCGGGAAGGGCTGACCCCGCCGGCCGGCCCGGCGGGCGAGTGAGCGCCGGCGGCACAGCCTGATCGATAGTGGTCAGGCCCGGTTAAGGTCGTGGCCATGCAGTCGCAACGGTGGGCGTGGACATACCGATACGCCGTGCCGATGTTCGTGACCGCGCTGATCGCGGTGTTGCTCACCAGTTCGGCGCTGGTCGCCGTCCTGGTCTTCGAACGCAGCGGCGCGGCGGTGGCCGGCGAAGAGTGTCTGGTCGGCAGTTGGCGCACAGTGTCGCAGCAAGAAGCGGTGCCGCTCACCGAGCAGCGGTTGGAGCTGGTCGGCGACGGCCCGGTGGTGGAGTACCGGGCCGACGGCACCGGCATCTCCGACCACGGCTCCGGCACCCGGCAAGCGGGCGGCCAGGTGGTGCTGGAGATGCGCGGTCACGTCGAGTTCGAATACGAAGCTGTCGACGGGACCTTCCGGTATCTGAGCCAGACGGCGGATGGCGGTGCCACGATCACCGTCAGCGGCATCCCGCTAGAGCAGCCGTTGCGGTACGTGGACGAACCCTTCGCTTATCAGTGCGAGGGTGACACGCTCGAGTTCACGCACGAGGACCGGGATTATCGCGCCGAGCTGGCGCGCGCCGGCCCCTGACCGGCAGGCTACTCCGTGCCCGCCCGGCCGATCCGGGTCGGCTACCGTCGCATGATGCAGTCGCAGCGGTGGGCGTGGACACATCGACACGCGGTGCCGATGTTCGTCGCCTCGGTGGTGGCGGTGATCATCAGCGGTGGGGCGTTCACGGCGATCGTGGTGGTCGACCGGGACACCGGCGCATCCCCGCACCTCGATGGTCAAACCGGCGGGGACCCGACCGGCGCAGCCACCGACCCGGTCGGCGGGCTCGGCGACGGCCCGGTGACCGGAGCTCCCGGCGCGGTTGGTGACGAGGCCGAGTGCCTCGTCGGATCGTGGCGGGCGGTGTCCGTCACCCAGGGGTCGGCGGGCGGGATCGCCTCGCTGCTCGACGGGCAGATGGTGCTGGTGGGTGAGGGGCCGGTCTTCGACTTCCACGCTGACGGCACCGGTCGCGCCGACTACGGCGACGCCACCATCTTCGAGGCCCAGACGCTGGGGGACACGGTCGAGATGGCGGTTCAGGGCCAGATCGAGTTCGGCTTTCAGGCCGCCGACGGGCAGTTCCGGCTGGTGGACCCCAGCTCGAACGCGACGGCGACGATGCCGCTGGTCGGCAGCTTCCCGTACCAGTTGGACACCGATCCGGTCTCGTTCACCTGCGACGGGCAGGTCGCGGAGTTCAGCGACGAGGACCGGCAGTACGCCGCCCGGTACGAACGCCTCAACTGACCAGTGAGGGCGCGGCCGATCGCGCCGGCCGCGCCCCCTATCTGGTCATGACCTGACGGCTCTACTCGGAGATCGCCTGCTGCTTCGACTCCGGCTGGTCGTGGTTGTTGCCGCCGGCCGCCCGCTCGCCGAGCCGGCTCAACAGGCCGGCCAGGTCCACCCCGGTCAGGTCGGAGCCGAGCTGCAGCCCTTGCGAGACGTTGGTCGCCACCGACTTGGTGAGCGACGTCGCCCCGTCGGTGGAGATGACGGTCATCTTGTCGATCGCCTTCATCGGCTCCGACGCGGCGCCCACCACATCCGGCAGCACCCGCACCAACAGGTCGAGCACGGCCGCTTCGCCGTAGTTCTCGAACGCCTCGGCCTTGAGCCGCATCGCCTCGGCCTCGGCCCGGCCCTTGGCCAGGATCGCTTCGGCCTCCGCCTTACCCTCCAACTCGACCGCTTCGGCGATCGCCGAGCGGCGCTGCTGCTCCGCCTCACCTTCCTTGGCGCCTT
This sequence comes from Natronosporangium hydrolyticum, assembly GCF_016925615.1. Classification (NCBI taxonomy): domain Bacteria; kingdom Bacillati; phylum Actinomycetota; class Actinomycetes; order Micromonosporales; family Micromonosporaceae; genus Natronosporangium; species Natronosporangium hydrolyticum. Next base: position 5,671,520 of record NZ_CP070499.1, on the reverse strand, counting down.
CGACCGCGGCGGCTTCGGCGAGCGCGGAGCGGTGCGCCTTCTCACCCTCACCGGTCAGTCGGGCCCGCTCGGCTTCGGCCTGGGCGGCGGCGATGGTCGACTGCCGGGCGGCGTCCGCCCGGAAAACGTCGGCGTTGCGGGCGCCCTCGGCCTCCTGCTCCACCCGGTACCGCGCCGCGTCGGCGGGCTTACGGATCTCGGTGTCGAGTTCCCGGTCCTTCAGCTCGGCCTGCCGCTGCGCCACCTTGTGCTGCTCGGTCAGGATCGCCTGGTCACGCTCGGCCTTGGCGAGCGGCCCGGCGGCGTCCGACTGGGCCTTGGCGGCGTCGATCTCGGCCTGGATGGCGGTGCGCTTGATCTCCAGGTTGCGCTCGGACTCGGCGATCGACTCCTCGGCGATCAACCGCTCCCGCTCCGCGGCCTGCCGGGCCTGGGCCTCGGCGATCGCCGCGTCCTTGAGTACCCGAGCCGCCTCCGGCCGGCCCAGATCGTCCAGGTAGGAGCCTTCGGCGAAGATGTCCTGCAACTGGAAGGTGTCGAGCACCAGACCCTGGTTGGTCATCGAGTGTTCGGCCTCTTCGGCCACGGCTGAGGCGAACGCCGCCCGGTCCCGGATGATCTCCTCGACGGTGAGCCGGCCGACGATCGAGCGCAGCGCGCCAGCGAGCACTTCCCGGGTGAACTGGTCGATCTCCGCCTGCTGGTGCAGGAACCGCTGGGCGGCGGCGCGGATCGCGGTCTCGGATCCGCCGACCTTGACGATCGCCACGCCCTGGAGATTGGTCCGGATGCCCTGCTTGCTCACCGCACCGTTGATCTCGACCCGGATGCCGCGGCTGGACAGGTCGAGAGTATGCAGCTTCTGGACCACCGGCAGCACGAACACCGAGGCGCCCATGACCACCTTCTGACCGGAGAGGTCACGGATCCGGGTGCCGTCGGCGGCGCTGGTGGTGCGGCCCTTGCGCCCGGTGACGATGAACGCCTCGTTCGGCCCGGCGACCTTTATCCGGGAGATGACGAAGACGATGAGGAGGAAGACCAGCAGCACGCTGCCGCCGATCGCGATTACGAGAGGTTCCATGCTTTCCTTAAGGTCAGGTGCGGGTGGGACGGAGCCGGCCACCGCACGGCAGCGCGGTGGCCGGGTGACTCGCTCAGGGAATGGTCTGCGTCGGCAACGGTTCGACGAAGACGCTGGTCTCGCTGCGGGCCGAGATGACGAAGACCTCTGCCCCCAACGGGACGGCGGTGTCGGCGGTGGCGCTGAACTTGACCGGCTGTCCGCCGAGCATGAGCCGGACTTCGCCGTACCCCTCGAGCGGGATCGGTGTGATCACGACGGCGAGCATGCCGGGCAGGTCGTCGGTGGTGGGCGTGGCGTCGGTGGCCATGTGTTGCGCCGCCCGGGTCAACCGCAGGGTCAGCCAGCCGGCCGGGATCGCCGCGACGACCCCGATGCCACCGGCGGCCAGCAGCGCAGGGAGGGGCCGCTGGTCGAGTGACGCGCTGGCGATCGCCGCGGCGAAGCCGAAGGCGCCCAGCCCGGCGGCGACCACCTCGACCGGCACGAAGCCTTCGATGTCGAGCAGTTCGACGCCGAGTAGACCCAGCGCCAGCAACAGCACGCCCACGCCACCGATGATCAGGAAGAGCACGGTCATCGCAGCCATCGCCACCCTCCCCTCTCTACACTCCCGTGAGCCGAGGATAGCCCTCGGCCGCCACCCGGGCCGCCCCCGCGCCGCTACCCGGGCCCCCACACGCCGTCCGCGCGTCGTCCACACGCCGCCCCCGCGCCGCCCGCGCGTCGTCCGCGCGTCGTCCGTGCGCCGCCGCCGACGCTGCGGACATTTCGGACTTGGTTGGCTGGGGAGGGATCTTGCGTCCGGTTATGTCCGACATTCCGGCATGCAAGATCCCTCCCCAGCCAACCAAGAAGCACAGCTCAACGGTGGGGTTAGCCCCCGATGACCCAGGTGATCATGCGGAAGACGCCGATCGCGGCGAGTATGCCGACCACCCCAAGCGCGATCATGACGAAAAGGCAGGGGATCGCGGCGGTGCGGCTACGGGAGGGCGACGAGAGTGGCCCATCGTAGGTGCTCGGCGGGCCGGCTGCAGCCGCCTCCTCAGTCAGCGCGGTCAGCCGCTCGCGAGCACCCGCGTCCGGCAGCGCACTAATTGGACTGTCCCAGCGCAGCAGCCGGAGCCGGAGCCACGGGTCAGGATTGGCCCGCTCGAACGCGGCGCGCTCCTCGTCGGTGACGTCGTCGAGCAGGAACGCCCATCGACCGGCCTCGACGAGGTTGCCGGTCTGCCGGTAGACGGTGGTGAGCAGATGGCGAAGCTCAAGGTCCTCGGGCTGGATCGCGACGAGGGTCCGGAGCCGTTGCGTCGCGGTGTAGGTGTGGCCGAGCGCAAGGTCCTGTTTGACCCGTGCGAGCACGTCCGCTTTTGCCACGCTCCGATCATCGGTGAGAATGGGTGTCCATCGCCACCCGTACTACCGGCAACCAGATAACAAAACGGTAACGCTCCCTATCGGAGGGTTGCGCTACGTCAGCCGATCAACCACTCCACGACAGTGGCCAACCCGAGTACGGCGAACGGGGTACCCGCCACCGACGCGGCGGTCAGTGCCCGGCGATGCCGACGAGGCAGCGGCGACCAGCGGGCGGCCAGTCGACGCCAACGATCCGCGAGCCCCGGCGCCGGCGCGGACTCCGCCCCGGCCACCGGTCGGTCCGGCCGCTTTGCCGTCGCGGGTGGGTCCGGCCGCTCGACCGTCGCCGTCGCCGTTGCGCTCGCTGTCGGTTTCGCTGTCGCGTTCGCCGTCGACGAGTCGGGTGGCGCCGTCGCTACCAGTTGGCCGGCGCGTCCGGCCACGACTGGTCGACCCGGTCGCTCAGCCTCTGCCGCGGCGATCAGTTTGGTGAGCCGGCGCCGCGCGTACGCCGTGGCTGCTTCACTGGCCCGGTAGGGCCAGCGCACCTGCCGCAACCGCACCGCCGCCGAGGGGAACGCCCGCTCGAAGGCGTGGGTGTCGCGGGAGTCGGCACCGATGGTGAGGTAGTCCCATCGCCCGGCCTGGATCCGGTTGCCCACCCGGCGGTGGACCGCGGCGAGCCGGCGCCGAAGGTCCAAATCGTTCGGGTACGCTGCCACGAGACTGCTTAGCCGCTGGATAGCGGGGTGGGTGGAGCCACGGGCCAGGTCGGCGGCCACCCGGTCAAGGACGTATGTCTTGCCCATGCCCTCACTATGAGTCTGCGCGGCGACGGAGTCCAGCCCTCGCGTCGATTCCCTCACTCGGCGTGATGGCCGACCCTGGCATCATCCGTTGTGATGAACCGTCCCCGGTCAGCGGCTTGTGATCATGCGAGCGGCCGCAGTTACCGTGACGGCCATCACTTCCCTCGGCGTGCCCTCTTTGATCACAAGCCGCTGATACCCCAGTCACTCTCCGCGGATGAACGCCTCGACTGCGGCGTGCGCCTCATAGTCGAAGAACTGCTTCGGGGGGGACTTCATGAAGTAGGCGGAGGCCGAGAGCACCGGTCCGCCGAGCCCGCGGTCCTTCGCGATCCGGGCCGCCCGCAGCGCGTCGATGATCACGCCGGCGGAGTTCGGGGAGTCCCAGACCTCAAGCTTCAGCTCGGCGTTGAGCGGGACATCGCCGAAGGTGCGCCCCTCCAGCCGGATGTAGGCCCACTTCCGGTCGTCCAACCACGGCACGTGGTCGGCCGGCCCGATGTGCACATCGTGGGCGTTCATCTCGTGCGGCACCTGCGAGGTCACCGACTGGGTCTTGGAGACCTTCTTGGAGACCAGTCGAGTGCGCTCCAGCATGTTCATGAAGTCCATGTTGCCGCCGAAGTTCAGCTGATAGGTGCGCAGCAGCTCGACGCCGCGGTCCTCGAACAGCTTCGCCAGCTGCCGGTGCACGATGGTCGCGCCGACCTGGGACTTGATGTCGTCGCCGACGATCGGCAGCCCGGCGGCCTCGAACTTCGCCGCCCACGCCGGGTCGGAGGCGATGAAGACCGGCAGCGCGTTGACGAAGGCGCAGCCGGCGTCGATCGCCGCCTGGGCGTAGAACTTGGCGGCGTCCTCCGAGCCGACCGGCAGGTAGCAGACCACCACGTCGGCCTGGGCGGCGCGTAGCACCTCGGCGACATCGACCGGGGCGTCGTCCGCCTCGTCGATGACCTCCTGGTAGTACTGCCCCAGCCCGTCCATGGTCGGCCCACGCACCACGCTGACGCCGGTGGGCGGGACGTCAGCGAACTTGATGGTGTTGTTCTCGCTGGCGACGATCGCCTCCGCGAGGTCCCGGCCAACCTTCTTGGCGTCGACGTCGAACGCGGCGACGAACTCGATGTCCGAGACGTGGTAGTCGCCGAACTGGACGTGCATCAGCCCAGGTACGCGGTCGGTGGGGTTAGCGTTGCGGTAATAGTGGACGCCCTGCACCAGGGACGAGGCGCAGTTGCCAACGCCAACGATGGCGACGCGGATCGGGCCCATTGCGGGTCCTCCCTTTCTGGTTGGTCAGTGCCCCAGGAAATCCTGTGGCGGGTTGGCTTGTGGAGCTCCCGACGTGCCGGGGCTGGGTTCGTCCCGGTGCGCCTGGGGTGGCCGGCCGGAGCGCTCATTGGCGATCAGCTCCTCCAGCCAACGGACCTCGCGCTCACATGCCTCCAGGCCGTGGCGCTGCAACTCAAGGGTGTACGCGTCGAGCCGCTCGGCGGCGCGGCCGAGCACGTCGCGCAGTCCTTCCCGACGCTCTTCGATCTTGCGGCGGCGGCCTTCGAGGATCCGCAACCGAGTGGCCCGGTCGGTCCGGGCGAAGAAGGCGAAGTGCACCCCGAAGCCGGCGTCGTCCCAGGTCTCGGGGCCGGCTTGGGCGAGCAGATCGTCGAAACGCTCTTTGCCCTCCGCGGTGATCTTGTAGACGATGCGACCCCGGCGGCTGGTTAGCGGCGGCACGGCGTCGTCGGTGGCCGGGGTCTCCCCCGATTCAGCGATCAGCCCGGTGGTTTTCATCCGGCGCAGCGTGGGGTAAAGAGTGCCGTAGCTGATCGCGGCCCGGATCGCCCCGAGCTTGGTGGCCAGCTGCTTGCGCAGCTCGTAGCCGTGCATGGGGCCCTCATGGAGGAGGCCGAGGACGGCAAACTCCAGCGTCGCCATGCCGTAACCTCCTTCCGGGGTGTCGCTCGATCTACCGAACCGATGTAGCGACCCGACGTGTCGAGCCGATGTATCGAAACGATACATCGGCTGGCGTGGCGATGGCAAGCGTGCTGGCGTGGGAGCCCCGTGCTGCGTACGCTTCTGCGCATGCGTACGCAGCGGCAGCTGGTCGATTACTCGCTTCGCCGGCGAGCGCTGCTGCGTGATGTCTACGCCGGCCTGGTCTCGACCTACGAGGTGTGTGACGCCTCGCCGTACCTCAAGAACGCCGCGAAATACCACGGCGACCCGATCGACGCGCGATGCCCGATCTGCCGCCGGGAGAACCTCACGCTCGTCCATTACGTATATGGAGATGAGCTGCGTCACGCGGCCGGCCAGGCCCGTCCCCGGGCGGATCTACCGGCGCTGGCGGCGCGGCTGCGCGAGTTCCAGGTGTACGTGGTGGAGGTGTGTCGGGGCTGTGACTGGAATCTACTCGTCGAACAGTTTGTGCTGGGTAGTGCGGTGCAACCGGTGACCGAACCAGCGGGACAGGCGGTGTCCACGCGACCGAGACGGAGTGCGCGGGCATGAGATGCTGGGGTGGCGTAGGTCACGTCTGTCCACTGGTGGGTCGTAAATCCGTCGGAGCGAGGGCATGGTGTAAGTGATGAGTTCGTACGACCACCCCCAGTCGTATCGCCGCACCGGTGGCTCCGGTGCGGCTTATGACGACGCGTACGACGAGTACGGGCAGTATCAGGACGCATACACCGCCGATTCCTACGGCGCCGACCCGTACCCGGCCGACTCCTATTCACGAGACCCGTACGCTCGCGATTCGTATCAGCCGGAGGCCCACCAGGGGCGGGGCGGCCGCCCCCAGGGCGCGGCGTCGCGCGACGAGTACGCCCGCGACCCCTACCCGTCCGGTGGCTACTCGCGAGGCGGTCAGCGGCACGACGACTACGAACCGACCGGCAGCGGCCGGGTCGTCTCCGGCCAGCCGGCTGGCCGCGCCTCGGTCGCCCGGGCGGCGGCGCCGGTCAGCGCCGGCTCGGCCGGCCGCGCCAGCGTGCCAGTGCCGACGCAGCCGGCCGCGCCCGACATCGACCACGACGATCCGCACCGCCCCCGGTATGACTGGTCCGGCGGCGCCGCCGCCGGTGCGGCGGCCGCGCCCACCGCGCCCGCCGCCGGTCGGGCGGTGGCGGGTCGCGCCACCGTTCCGGTCTCCCCCGGCGCCGGCCCGGCCGCGCCGGGTAGTCCCGCCGGCCGCGCGAGCGTCCGCCCGAGCGGCCCGGCGGGAGGTGGCCCAAGCAAGCCCGGCGCCGGCGCCGGTGACGGCGAGCCGAAGCCGCCACGGAAGAAGAAAAAGCGGCACTGGCTGCGCAACTCCGCGCTGACCGCGCTCGCGGTGCTGGTGATCATCTCCGGCGGCGGGATGGTGGCGCTCAGCTACTACGTCGAGTCGGTCCCGCCCCCCGAGGATTTCGACCTCGAAGAGGCCAGCACGATCTTCTACGCCGACAACAGCGAGATGGCCGTCATGCAAGAGGTCAACCGCGAGATCATCGACACCAAGGTGCCGGAGCTGCAGATCGTCCGGGACGCGGTGGTCGCCGCCGAGGACAACGACTTCTTCGACCACAGCGGCGTCGACTTCATGGGGATCATGCGGGCCGCCGTGAACAACATGCGTGGCGGTCCCCGGCAGGGCGCCTCCACCATCGACCAGCAGTACGTCGGCGTGGCCGCGGACATCCGCAGCGACGCCAGCTACAGCCGGAAGATGGAAGAGGCCGCCATGGCCTACAAGATGAACCAGGACTACTCCAAGCTGGAGATCCTCGACTTCTACCTCAACACCATCTACTTCGGGCGCGGCGCCTACGGCATCCAGGCCGCCGCCCAGTCCTACTTCGGTAAGGAAGCGCAGGAGCTGGACGCCAGCGAGGCGGCGGTGCTCGCCGGTGTGATCAGGCTGCCGGACGACCAGAGCGGCCTCTCCCCGTACGACCCCCGGCACAGCCCGGACGACCAGCAGATCGCCATCGACCGGTGGAATTACGTCATGGGTCAGATGGTGGCGACCGGCGTGCTCACCCCGGAGGAGCGGGCCGAGTTCACCGAGCTGCCGGAGGCGATCAACCCGGACAGCATCTCCGACTGGCACGAGGGCCCGCAGGGCAACATCGTCCGGCAGGTCCGGCGTGAGCTCGAGGCGATGGGGATCGAAGACCTCACCACCGGCGGCTACCGGATCACCACCACCATCGACCCGGCCGTCCAGGAGGCCGCGCTCGACGCGGTCCGCCGGCAGAACGACGCCGCCCACTGGGAGGACCTGCCGGAGAACGTCGACGCCGCGATGGTCGCGGTCAACCCGGAAGACGGGGCGGTGCTCGCCTACTACGGCGGCGAGGACGGCACCGCGTTCGACATGGCCGGCAAGAACTGGAACGAGGCCGAGCAGCGCTGGGAGGGCGGCCGGCCCCCCGGCTCCACATTCAAGATCTACACCCTGCTGGCGGCGATTCGCGAGGGCGTCTCGGTGGATTCGCACTGGCGGACCTCGGAGTACGATCCCGGCTTTGGCCGGCCGATCGAGAACGCCGGTCGGGACGCCCGGGAGACTGGCTGCGACGGCATCGCCCCGGACTACTGCACCTTGGCGTGGTCCACGGTCGAGTCCTTCAACGTGCCCTTCTTCCACTTCGCGGAGGCTGTCCCGAATGGCGAAGGCCCGGCTCGCATCCTGGAGGCTGCCCGCGACTCCGGCATCCAGCTGATCACGGGCACGTCCAATGACGGCGATGCCTTCCGGGCGGACCCCCGGGACCTCACCGAGATCGAGGACCTGAGCAGCCTGGGCCGCGAACCCTTCGACTACCACGTCTCTTTCGGCATGTACCCGGTCACCGTCCTGGATCACGCTAGCGGCGTCGCGACTCTGGCCAACAGCGGCATCTACAACGAGCCGCACTTCGTGGCTAAGGTCGAGCAGCGGATCGACGGCGAGTGGCAGACAGTTGAGTCCGCTCGGATCAATGGCCAGCAACGGATTGAGCCGGCACACGCGGACGCGGTGACCGGCGTGCTCACCGAGGTGCCCGGTTCGACCGGGGTGCCGCTCGACAATGGCCGGATCGCGGCTGCCAAGACCGGCACCTGGGAGCACGACAACGGTGGCAACGCCGACGCCTGGATGGTCGGCTACACCCCGCAGATCGCCGCCGCGGTCTGGGTCGGTGACGCCAAGGGCGATCCGATTCTGGACCAGTTCGGCAACAACATCGGCAGCTCCGGCCTGCCATCGCAGATCTGGAAGCAGTTCATGGACGCTGCCCACGCCGCGAAGGAGCTCCAGAACGCGGAGTTCCCCCAACCCTTGCCGGTCGGCGACCCGAACCACCAGTTCGCCAACGGTGAGCAGCCGCAGCAGGAGACCCGGGAGCCGGGCGACCCGCGGTGCCGCTTGCCCCACGTCAGCTGCCCGGAGCCCGATGACGACGAGGACCGCGGCGACGACAACGGCGACCCCGGCAACGGTGACGACAACGGCGACGAAAACGGCGGTGGTGGCAACATAGGTGTGCCACAGCCACCGCCACCCGGCTTCCCTGGTGACGAAGGAGACGACGGCGAACGGCAAGATCAGGGTTGACCGAGTCGGGCGATCTGGGGGGAGAGAGTGCTCCCAGGTCGCCCCGGCTTCGGTGCACGTGAGCCTGCCGGTACGTAGCGTCGATCGCATCAGGTGAATACCATCTGACGGATGACGGGTGTGAGCGACGGACGCCCCAGATGGTTCTCCCGTCGTGGGTATGTCCCGACCGGGGCCGTGGTCGTGACGATGTCCCTGCTGGCCCTGGGGTGCCTGGCCGCGCCGGTCCTCTACCTGCGACACCAGGCGCAGCAGGCGGTGGCTCCGGTGGACGAGCGCAGAGGGCAGGCGGAGCAGGCCGTCGCCGAGCAGGTAGAAGACTTCGCTGCGGCGGTCGCGGCGGAGGGTGGTGAAGACCTTCCCGACCTTCGCATCGACCAGCTTGCCACCGAGCGAGACACCACGGTGCGGCAGATCATCCGTGACCCACCGGGGGACGCCACGCTGGTCCTGGTCGTCGATTCCCAAGCGAGGTACAACAGCTTGCTGAACCACAGCGCGGTGGTGGACGCCTGCTACGAGCTGGTCTTCTCGCCAGCCGCCGCAGTTGACGCCGCCGCTGAGTGGACGGTGGCGGCGGTGGACCCGTGTCCGTCCACGCAACGCCGGCCGGAGCCGTCTCCCGCCCCCTCCTAGCCGCCTGCTGGTAGTCTCGGCCGCCGGTTGAGCTGGACGAGGGGCGTGTGGTGGTGAGCGAGCAGAGCGAGACCGAGCTGCAGTCGGAGGTGCTGGAAGATCTCCGGGGCGCCCGGCACTACCGGCGGTGGCTGGTGCGGCTGGCCGCGCCGTACCTCGGGGATTCCCCGATCGAGATCGGCAGCGGGATCGGTGACTACGCCGCTGAGTTGGCGGTCGGGCGGGAGAGTTACACCGCCACCGAGTACGACCCGCAACGGTTCGCGGTGCTCGCCGACCGGTTCGCCGACCACCCGGTGATCAACGCCCGGCGGCTGGGGTTGCCCACCGACCAGACCGGCGGTTACAGCGGCGCGGCGATGTTCAACGTGCTGGAGCACATCGAGGACGACAGCGCCGCGCTGCGCAGCCTCGCCGGGCTGGTCCAGCCAGGGGGTGCGGTGGTGGTCTACGTTCCCGCGTTCAACGGGGCGATGAGCCGCTTCGACCGGATGATCGGCCACTACCGGCGGTACACCAAGCGCAGCCTCGCCGCCACCATGACCGCGGCCGGGCTGCGGGTGGAGCGGCTGCACTACGTCAACTCGGTCGGCCTGATCTCCTGGTTCCTGCTGATGCGCTGCCTGCGGATGGTGCCGCGGGACACGCTGGCGCTGCGCTGCTACGACGCCACGGTGATCAGGTCGGTCTCGTGGCTGGAGCGGTTCCTGCGGCCACCGTTCGGCCAGTCGGTCTTCGCGGTGGGCCGGGTACCTGAGCGCCGATCATGAGCGTGTAAGCAGACACACCGCGCGTTTCTGTCAACACGCTCATGATCGGCGGGCACCCCGGTAACCCTGATAGCGTCAGCGCGTGGTGACCGGCCCCGATCAACCCCCGTCAACCTCCGCGCACGCCGGCCGGCGGCGTCCCGCGGTGGATGCCCCCAGCCGCAGCGACCGGTTCGTCGGCGGGCTCGCCGAGCTGATCGGCGGCCGGCTCGGTGATCATGCCGTGCCGGAGCCGGCCGGCGGCCGGCCGGGCCGGTTCTGGAGCGCCGGCCGGATCGTGCTCGCCCTGACCTGCCTCACCCTGGTGGCGCACTGGTTGCAGAAGTCGCCGTGCCGGCAGGGCGAGACCTGGGTGCTCTCCGGCCAGCTGTCCCAGTTCTGCTACAGCGACATCATGGCGCTCTACGGCGCCGAGGGCGGGCTGAGCCAGGGCGGACTGCCCTACCTCGACTATCCGCTGGAGTACCCGGTCCTCACCGGCTATCTGATGAGCCTGGTCGGCTGGCCGGTCAATCAGCTCGGGGCAGCGTTCGGGATCAACGAGTTCACCTGGTTCTACGACGGCAACGCGCTGCTGCTCGGGATCTGCGGCGTGGCGAGCGTCGCCCTGCTGCTGTCGCTGCGGCGACGCCGGCCGTGGGACGCGATGCTCTTCGCCGCGTCGCCGGCGCTGCTGCTCAGCGCCACCGTCAACTGGGACCTGTTGCCGATCGTGCTCGCCGTCGGTGGGCTGCTCGCCTGGGCCCGGCGGCGGCCGGTGCTCGCCGGGGTGCTGCTGGGGCTCGGCACCGCGGCGAAGCTCTGGCCCGGTTTCCTGCTCCTGCCGTTGATCGTGTTGGCGTTGCGGACCGGCCGGCACCGCCCGGCGTGGCTGGCGGTGGCGGCGGCGGTCGGCGCCTGGGTGGCGGCGAACCTGCCCGCGGTGGTGGGGGACTATCTGCGCAACGGCAGCATCGACAACTGGCTGCAGTTTCTGCGGCTCAACACCGACCGGGCGATCGACTGGGGCACCTTCTGGTATGTCGGCCAGTATCTCGACCGGCAGCTGCTCACCGGCCCGGGCCCGTTCCAGTGGCTGGGTGCCAACGTCGACCCGCATCTGAACTGGCTCACCTATGGCCTGTTCGCGCTGTCCTGCGTCGGGGTCGGGGTGTTGGCCTTGAAGGCACCGCAGCCACCTCGGGTGGCGGCGCTGGCGTTCCTGACCGTGGCGGCGTTCCTGCTCTTCAACAAGGTGTGGTCGCAGCAGTTTGTGTTGTGGCTGCTGCCCCTGGTGGTGCTGGCCCGGCCCCGGTGGGGGGCGTTCCTGGCCTGGCAGGCGGCGGAGGTGGCGTACTTCTTCACTTTCTACGGGCAGCTGCTGCGTGGGGTGGGCGACGCCGGGCGGCCAGAGGGCCAGTTCGTGATGCCGGAGGGGTGGTTCATCCTCGCCGCCACCCTGCGTTGGGGGACGGTGGTGCTGCTCTGCGTGTACATCATCCATGACGCGCTGCACCCGCGCGACGACGTGGTGCGCCGCAGCTACCGCGACGACCCGGCCGGCCCGGACCCGGAAGGTGGTGTCTTCAACGACCCGCCCGGCGGGTCGTCACGGACCGTCCAGGTGGAACAGCACCACCCCGTCGACATCTTCTCGCGCGACCCCCAGCTCCTCCCCGGTCTCCAGCAGGACGTCCTCCCACGGGGTGTCCACGATCCGGTCCGGCAGGACGACCACCGTCGCGACGCCGAGTGACCGCAGGTGCGAGACGCTCTCGTGGTCCGGGAAGGACTGGGTGACCTGCCGGGTCTCATACAGGGTGGCCGGGGTGAAGCCGGAGCCGCCGTTGACCACCGGCTCGAACCGGTCGGTCGACCAGAGCATCACCAGCTGGTCGGTGTCCTGGTTGGTGGGCAGCACCAACACCGGGCTGGCCACGGTGGCCAGCGGGGCCGGCGGGCGGGGCACCACCTCATGCGGCGTGGTGTTCAACCCTTCCAGCAGTACGAGCATGACCGGGACCAGCGCGGCGAACCGCAGCCACGGCCCCGGGGTGGCGGAGCCGTTGCGCACCAACGAGAACTCCCGGGACCGTTCCCGGAAGGCGGCGAGCGCGCCCGCGGCCAGGATGCCGAGCAGCAGCGTGATCCAGATGATCAGCCGACCGGGGGTGCGCAGCGCGTCCCAGCCAGGCAGGAACTCATGCAGCGGCCGGTAGAGCAGGCCGTCGAAGAACTCGGTGCCCATAGCCAGCAGCACGGTCACCACCACGCCGGCCGCGAGCGCCACCCGGACCCGCAGCGACCAGACCGAGAACCACACCCCGGCGGCGGCCAGGCCGAGCAGGGCGAACCCGGGCAGCAGCGCCATCTCCGGCGGCCAGCTGACCAGGTCCCGGCTGGGGGCGTGTAGCGCCCCCCACAACCAGGACTCCTCCGGTGCGGTGAAGAAGCCGCGCAGCGGTGGCGAAAAGTCGTAGAGCACGTTGAAGTTGCGGCGGGCCTGCGGGTGGGCGTCGACGACCGCCAGGTACGGCAGCGCCATCAGCACCGCCACGGCGGCGAAGACCGCACCACCGATCAGGTTCGCCACCACGATCCGCCGGATCCGCTGTCGGGGGCGGCGTCGGATCCGGCGGATCAGCCAGGTGATCCCCACCGCGGCGCACACGCCGAGCAGCACATAGGCGAACGGGAGCCCGATCCCCCAGCCCAGGCTGATCTGCCAGGCGGCGACCAGCCAACCCGCGATGATCCACCCCGGTCGTACCTTGCGAGGGGTGAACCCCTTGCGTCGCAGGGTCCAGCCGTGCCCGCGGGCCAGCATCGCCAGCGCCAACGCGATCGCCCCGGTGGAGAGCACGTGCAGGTGGCCCGCCTGGGCCAGCCGCCAGGGCGCGTACGCGAAGGCGAGCGCCGGCACCAGCGCGGCGATCCGGTCCACCCCGAGCTGCCGGGCCAGCGCGTAGGCGCCTACGAAGGCGAGCGCGTGCACCAGCACGTACATGATGTTGTAGCGGACCAGTGCGGCCTCCGGCCCGTCCCCGATCATGCCGGCCGGGGCGTACCCCAGCAGTGTGTCGGTGAAGACGTAGCTCCACCGGTCGGGGAAGAACGCGTTGCCGTGCCACAGTGAGCTGGGATCGTTGAGCAGAATGTGGCCGGGCCAGGCGAGCATCCAGGAGACCAGCGTGGGGTCGCCGAGGTCCTGCGGCAGGGTGTAGGCGGGGTACCGGAGCGCCGGCCAGGTCAGCAGCACCGCCAGGGCGAGCGCGCCGGCGCAGACCAGGGTCCACTCGTGGCCGAGTACGCCGCCGACCACGCCGGCGGCGCGGCGGATGCGGCCCGGGCGGCGCTCCGGGGTGGGCGCGAAGGCTGCCCACCGCTCCTCGGCCGGAACCTCCTCTGGTTCGGCGGCCTCGGCGGCCTCATCGGTTTCGGTGGTCTCGGCGGGCCCAGCGGTCTCGTCGGTCCCAGCGGTCCCAGCGGTCTCGGCGGTGTCGTTGGGCTCGGCGGCCTCGTCGCTCCCAGCGGGTTCGGCGAGGGGTTCGGTGGTGGGTTCGGGGTCGTGCTGTTCGGTCGTGGCCATGGCGGGTGACCCTCAGCCGGCGAGTTGGGTTCGCAGGAACGCGATGTCCGCTGCCTGGCCGGCCTCGCCGCCGGGAGTCTCCACCACCACCGGTGCCTGCGCCGCCCGCACCACCGCGACCACCAGCTCCGGATCGAGCTGGCCCTGGGTCAGGTTGTCGTGCCGGTCGCGGCGCGAGTCGAACGGGTCACGGGAGCCGTTGGCGTGCACCAGGTCGATCCGGCCGGTGATCGCCTTCACCCGGTCGACCAGGTCGAGTAGGGCTTCGCCGCCCGCGTGGGCGTGGCACGTGTCGAGGCAGAAGCCAGCCCCGAGCGGCCCCACCACATCCCACAACCGGGCCAGCGCGTCGAGGCTGCGAGCGCAGGCGTTGTCGCCGCCAGCGGTGTTCTCGATCAGCACCGGCAGCGGGAACCCGCCCTGGTCGGCGGCGTAGGCGAAGGTTTTCCGCCAGTTTTCGAACCCGGCTGCCAGGTCGTCGCCCTGGTTGACGTGGCCGCCGTGGACCACCAGCCCCAGGGCGTTCACGGCGGCGGCACCGTTGGCGTGGGCGAGCAGCAGCTTGCGGCTGGGGATGCGGACCCGGTTGTTGAGGGTCGCCACGTTGATCCGGTATGGCGCGTGGATGACGATGTCGACCTCGGCGGTCCGCAGCGCCTCGGCGTCGGCCCGCGGTTTGGGGTCCTCCCAACCCTGTGGGTCGGTCAGGAAGAACTGGACCACCTCGGCTTGGCGGGCGGCCGCGTCGGCGAGCGGGTCGGCCCGCTCGACATGGGCACCGATGCGCATGGGCTCCAACCCTATCGAGCCGCCGCGTCACCGGCGCGGGTGGCATCTCGTTGTGCCGGATGAGTCCAGGACGTTCCATTCCGGCCCGACCGCGCGCCGGGAGCGCAGACCCTGGGGGGCTGAGAGAAGGATGCCATCACCATTGCCATCGGCCCGGGCGCCGCGCCGGGGCCTCGCTGTCGTTGCCGCCGCCGCCCTGGTCGGGGCGCCGCTGCTGACCAGTTCGGTGGCGGGCGCCACCGGGGCAGCCGAGCCGGTGGCTGACCAGCCGCCGGTTATCACCTTCACCGGCGGCTGCGGGCTGCTGGGGATCGGCGGTATCTCGACTCCGGACGTGGCCACGGCCCAGGTAACCGCCGGCTCGCAGCTGCGGTTCGGCAACCAGCTCGGCCAGCGAGCCACGGTCTGGTTGGGTGAGCAGCCGGAGGCTTCGGTGCCGGCCGGTGGTACGGCGGATGTGACCTTCTCCGAGGTGGGCACAGTGCCGGTGAGTATGCAGATCAGCTGCCTGATCGGCAAGCCGGTCGGCGAGGTCACGGTCGATGTGGTGCCGAAGGGTACGCCCTCTGCCGGCCCTCCCTCTGCCGGTCCTCCCTCTGCCAGCCCGCCGTCCGCTAGCCCGCCGCCGGCGAGTGGCCCACCGGGTGGCATCGGCACGCCGACCGAGTCGGCCGGTGCTGGTGCGGGGGACGGTGTCGCCCCGCCTGAGAGCGGGTCCGCCGAGAACGGGTCCGCCGAGGGCGGGGGCGACTCGCCCAACGGTGGCGGCTCCGCGGCGTCGCCGGACGGGCCGGGTGCCGCGCCGCCGGCGAATTCGGACGGTAACCCCGGCGGCGGCCAGCTCGACTCGCCGGCCGATGGCCCGATGAGCGAGCCCGGCGGCGCGGAGCCGGCGCCGGACCGGTCGTCCGCCGTCGAGGGTGGCGCGGAGCTTGAGGAGGCGGCTACGGTTAATCCGCCGAATGCGGGCCAGTCGGGTGACATGGCGCCGGCTTCGCGGACCCGGGGTGACGACGGGCTGATCGGGTTGCTGGCGCTGGTCGCGACGATTTGCCTGGTGGGTGCGTCGGTGGGGGCGGCCCGGGTGCTCGTTAGTCGGCGCGTCAGCGCGGCAAAATGGGCATAGACTGCCTAAGGCGATAAAATACATATAAGCCCCGCGGGGCGCCAGAGGTCCATCCTCGTCGGTGTGGTCGTTCCTCCCCAGGTCCCACCCAAAAGAAGTGGATCCGGCGCCCCGCGGTCATCATCCGCGCGCTACGATGGCACGCGGCCTGGTGTAATCACCAGGCCGCACGCATGACCCTCCTGCCACGGACGGACCGTGGCCGCTGAGCCCACAGGAGGTGAGTGAGTCTTGCGTCATTACGAAGTCATGGTGATCCTCGACCCGAGCCTGGAGGAGCGGACGATCTCCTCGTCGCTCGAGAACTACCTGAAGGTCATCCGCAACGCGGGCGGCTCGGTAGAGAAGCTCGACGTCTGGGGCCGCCGCCGGCTGGCCTACGAGATCAACAAGAACACCGAGGGGATCTACGCGGTCATCGACCTGCAGTCCACCTCCGAGGCGGTAGCCGAGCTGGACCGTCAGCTGCGGCTGAACGAGTCCATCCTGCGCACCAAGGTCCTTCGGCCCGAGGTCCACTGACCAAGGTCACTGACCAAGGCCGACGTCCGTGTCGTACGGGCGTGACACTCTGCTGGCGAGTCCGAGACCCGCCAGTGAGGCAGGAGCAGTAACCGAGGAGAGGCAGCCATGGCAGCTGGAGACACCAACATCACGCTGATCGGCAACCTGACCGACGACCCGGAGCTGCGGTTCACCCCCTCCGGTGCGGCGGTGGCCAAGTTCCGGGTCGCGTCCACCCCCCGCTATCTAGACAAGCAGAGCGGTGAGTGGAAAGACGGCGAGGCGCTGTTCCTGACCTGCAACGTTTGGCGGCAGGCGGCGGAGCACGTGGCCGAGTCGCTGCAGCGCGGCTCCCGGGTCATCGTCTGGGGGCGGTTGCGGCAGCGGACCTACGAGACCCGTGAGGGCGAGAAGCGCACGGTCTTCGAGGTCGAGGTCGACGAGATCGGCCCGTCGTTGCGGTACGCCACCGCCAAGGTGCAGAAGATGTCCCGCTCCTCGGGTGGCGGCGGCGGCGGGTTCGGTGGCTCCGGGGCGGCTAACGACGACCCATGGGCCTCGGCGACCCCGGCCGCTCCGGCCGGCGCCTCCGCGGGCGGCGGCTACCAGGACGAGCCACCGTTCTGAGCCGCGCCCGGTGCGTGAGCGACCCTGGATAGGTTTCGAGCAGCAACTGGAGAATGAAGACAATGGCCAAGGCTGCGGCGGTACGCAAGCCGAAGAAGAAGGTGAACCCGCTCGATAAAGAGGGGATCACCTACATCGACTACAAGGACACCGCGCTACTGCGGAAGTTCATCTCGGACCGGGGCAAGATCCGTGCCCGCCGGGTGACCGGAGTGACCTCCCAGCAGCAGCGGCAGATCGCCCGGGCAGTGAAGAACGCCCGCGAGATGGCGCTGCTGCCCTACACCACCACCACTCGCTGACCGGAGGCCCTGATGAAGATCATCTTGACCCAAGAGGTGTCGGGTCTGGGTACCCCCGGTGACGTGGTGGAGGTCAAGGACGGTTACGGCCGCAACTACCTGCTACCCCGGGGGTACGCGATCCGCTGGACCAAGGGTGCGGAGAAGGAGGTCATCTCCATCCGCCGCGCCCGCGCCGCCCGGGAGATCCGCGACCTGGACCACGCGAACGAGATCGCGCAGCAGCTCTCCGGGCTGAACGTGAAGCTCTCCGCGCGGGCTGGTTCGGGCGGGCGACTCTTCGGCTCCATCACCCCGGCGGAGATCGTCGACGCGGTGAAGGCGGCCGGCGGCCCGTCGCTGGACCGGCGGCGCCTGGAGTTGCCGAGCCCGATCAAGTCGACCGGCTCCCACCACGTTCGGGTGCGGCTGCACCCGGAGGTGGTGGCGAAGTTCGACGTCGCTGTCCTGCAGAGCAAGTAACCCACGCCGAGCAGCGCCCGGAACCGGCGGTGCCGCCCCTGGCGGCACCGCCGGTTCCGGCGTTTCCGGCCCGCTCGGTCAGCGCCCCGCTCGATCCGTGACCGGCGCAGTTGGCCGCCCAGTCAGCGGGCTGTTCAGTTCAGCGCGCTCACCAGCAGCGTGGTGACGCCCGCGCCGATCACGCTCGCAGCGAACGCCACCTTGTAGCTACGCCAGGTGACCGCGATGTAGCGGATCCCCAGCGCCAGCAGCAGGGCGGCGCCGAGCGCCACCACCACCGCCGGCAGCACGTTCAGCAGGTTCGTCACCGCCTGCGCCCGTGGCCCCGGGCACGGCCCACCCGCCACATCGACGCACCCCGGCCGGGGCGTGGTGCTGAGCGTCGCCGCCCACCCGAGGTAGACCAGCAGCGGCACCAGGAACGCCCCCAGCGTCCACAGCAGGGTTCCCAGGAGCCCGGGCCGGGCCGGGGCCGCCTCGTCGACCGGCTCCACCGGTGACTCGCTCAGCGGCTCCGCGACCGTAGCGGCGGCGCGAGCGCCCGCCGCTGCTACGTGCGGCTGATGGTGGCGCTGCTGGGCCGGGTACGCCTGCTCCTCGTACCGATGTTCTTCGTACCGGTGGTCTTCGTACCGCTGGTCTTCGTAACGCTGCTCCGGGTAAGCCGGGCTCGGATACTGGTGACCCGCGTACTGCTGGCTCTCGTACTGCTGGCGCTGGCGCGCCTGGTCTTCGTACCGCTGGTCTTCGTAAGGCAGATAGCTGGGTTCCGGGTCCTGCTCCGGCGGCGTCGGCGGTCGATTGGTGCGCCACGCCCAGCCTGGTTCGGCGACCGGCTCGGCGGGCCCGATCGGTGGCTCGGCGGCGGGTGTCGGTGGTGGCAGGTACGGCGGGAACGCTGGCCGCTGGTCGGCCTCGGGCACACCCCACTCGCCAGCCGGCTGCTCCGGCGGCGTAGGTGAGGATCCCGGCCAGCGGTCGTCCACCGCCGCAGCGTGGCCGATGTCACCACCGGTCCGCCATCGGCCGGACAGCCGGAGTTGGTCGGCGGATTACTGGCCGGCCGGACTAGTTTCTTCTCCCCACACCTTGGGGACAATGTCTGCCCAGCTCAACCGAGAATTGCACGGTTGTCCCCAACAGTTGTCCACAGGCTGTGCACAGCTCTACGCACATGCTTTCCCGGGGCTGTCCACAGGTTTCCCCCAGACTCATCCACCGGGGATGGTTGAAGGTCGCGCCCGACCCGCCTACCGTGGCTGCCCGGGGATCAGTGGGCCGTGCCTGGCCGCCGGACCGGCTCAAGACGGCTTCGGTCGAGGGCTGGCGCCGGAGGTGGCGACGACTGTCGGACGGTCCTGAGATGGTTGCCGGCGACACAGCGGAAGGGGGGCCGGGGTGTCAGTCACCGAAGAGCTCACGGCACCGGCGGCTACTCCGCCGGCCAGTGACGGCCAGTTCGACCGCTCGCCGCCGCAGGATCTGGCCGCCGAGCAGAGCGTGCTCGGCGGGATGCTGCTCTCCAAGGACGCCATCGCCGATGTGGTGGAGATCCTCCGCTCCAACGACTTCTACCGGCCCGCCCACGCCACCATCTTCGACGCGATCCTCGACCTCTACGGGCGCGGTGAGCCGGCCGACCCGGTGACCATCACCGCGTTCCTCACCAACGCCGGGACCATCGGCCGGGTCGGCGGCATGTCGTACGTGCACGACCTGGTGCACACCGTGCCGACCGCCGCCAACTCCGCGTACTACGCCCGCATCGTCGCCGAGCGGGCGGTGTTGCGCCGGCTGGTGGAGGCCGGGACGAAGATCGTCCAGCTGGGGTACGGCGCGGCGGCCGGCGCCGGCCGCGATGTCGAGGACGTGGTCGACATCGCCCAGCAGGCGATCTACGACGTCACCGAGAAGCGGACCACCGAGGATTACCAGGTCCTCGCCGAGGTGCTGCAGCCTACGCTGGACGAGATCGAGGCGATCGGCGCCCGCGACGGCGTCATGACCGGCGTCCCCACCGGCTTCGCCGACCTGGACACGCTGCTCAACGGGCTGCACCCGGGCCAGCTGATCGTGGTCGCCGGGCGACCGGGCCTCGGCAAGTCGACGGTGAGCCTCGACTTCGTCCGGCACGCCTCGATCCGCGCCGGCCTAGCTGCCGCGGTCTTCTCGCTGGAGATGAGCAAGGTCGAGATCGTCATGCGGGTGTTGTCGGCCGAAGCCCGAGTGCCGCTGCACGTGCTGCGGTCCGGCCAACTCTCCGACGACGACTGGACCAAACTGGCCCGCCGGATGGGCGAGATCAGCGAAGCTCCGCTCTACGTGGACGACACCCCGAACATGACCCTGATGGAGATCCGTGCCAAGGCCCGCCGGATGCGGCAGCGGTTCGACCTGAAACTGCTGGTCATCGACTACCTCCAGCTGATGAGCTCGGCGAAGCGGACGGAGAGCCGGCAGCAGGAGGTGTCGGAGCTCTCCCGTGGCCTGAAGCTGCTCGCCAAGGAGGTCGACTGTCCGGTGATCGCGGTCGCCCAGCTCAACCGGGGGCCGGAGCAGCGGACCGACAAGCGGCCGCAACTGTCCGACCTGCGGGAGAGTGGCGCCATCGAGCAGGACTCCGACGTGGTGCTGCTGCTGCACCGGGACGACTACTACGACAAGGAGTCGCCGCGGGCGGGTGAGGCCGACTTCATCGTGGCCAAGCACCGGAACGGCCCGACCGACACCATCACCGTCGCCGCCCAGCTGCACTTCTCCCGGTTCGTAGACATGGCCATCGGCTGACCGTTGGTCGATCCGTCGCCCACGCTGCCTCCGGGGAAAAGAGTGACCAGCACGTTCGAATGGCGCGGCCGCTTCGGCAACTCCGAGCTGAACGAGCTGCACAGCGCGTGCTTCGACCATCCGGTCCGCGGGTCCGACTGGTGGGGGCGGGTCAGCCGGCACAGCCTCGGCTGGGTCTGCGCTCGGGAGGCGACGCTGCGACTGGTGGGCTTCGTCAACGTGGTGTGGGACGGCGCCGACCACGCCTTCCTCCTCGACACTATGGTCGCGCCGGATGCGCAACGGCGGGGTATCGGCGTCCGCCTGGTCACAGCCGCCACCGACGGTGCCCGGGATGCCGGCTGCGCCTGGCTGCACGTCGACTTCGAGCAGCAGTTGCGGGACTTCTACCTCGATGCCTGCGGGTTTCGGCCGACCGCGGCCGGGCTGATCGCGCTGTAGCGAAAGCCCGCCCCGCTGACCCAGCTTGGTGGGCTGAGTGGTTGATCAACTAACCTGTGAATCGGGTCAAGCATGGCGAATCAGGCGCCACTCAGCCCACCAAGCTGCGGTCCACCACAGGGCCTCAGCTCATCAAGCTGCGGTGGGGCGGCGGCCTGGGTGCGGGCGGCGTCGAGCAGCTCCGCCACGGGGGTCCCGGTCTCCGTCGCGAGCGCCAGGGCGTCGTCGTACTCCGGTTGCACGGTCACCAGCGTGCCGTCCAGGTAGCCCCGCTTCACCCGGACCGTGCCCTGCGGCAGCGCCACCGACACCTGGTCGCGGCGCAGCGCCCGGCGCGCCACCGGCTGCAGCCGCACCCCCAGGGTGGTGGTCTGCTCGAAGACGATCCGGCAGGCGAGGTCGACCTGCTCCGGCGAGACCAGCACCGTCAACACCTGACCAGGTCGACCCTTGCGCATCAGCGCCGGGGTGCACCAGGCGTCCGCAGCCCCGGCGGCGCGCAGCTGCGCCAGCAGGTCCGGCCAGATCCGCGGATCGAGATCGTCCACTGTGGTTTCGAGCTGCACCAGCTGCTCTTCCCGCCACGGCTCCGGGGTGGCCGCGGCGGCCGCGTCACCCAGCAGCACCCGGACCACGTTGGGGTGGCTCGGCGGATCGGCGCGGCCGGCGCCGACCCCGACCGCTCGCAGCCGGCCCGCCGGCATCGGACCCCAGTCGGTGGCGAGCGTGGCGAGCAGCGCCGCCCCGGTCGGCGTACACAGCTCCCGCTGGGCCGGGTGGGCGGCGACCGGGGCCGCCGCCTGGGCGAGCAGCTCCGCCACTGCCGGGGGCGGCACCGGCAGCCGGCCGTGGGCGGCGTTGATGGTGCCGGAGCCGACCGCGACCGGGCTGACCACCCGCGGGCCCACCGTCGCTGGGTCGAGCAGGCCCAACTGGTCGAGGGCGAGCGCGCACCCGACCACGTCGGCGATCGCGTCCAGCGCCCCCACCTCGTGGAAGTGGATCGCGTCGACGTCGACGCCGTGCACCCGCGCCTCGGCCTGCCCGAGCCGGCCGAACGTCGCCACCGCGAACTCGGTGACCGCAGCCGGCAGGTCGGCGGCGCGGATCACCTCGATGACGTCGCCGAGCCCGCGGTGCACGTGGCTCGCCGGCGCGTCGATGGTCACGGCCGCCGCCCGGAAGCCGTGCCGGTGTACCTGCTCGACGGTGACCTCGACCCGCTCCACCGGCAGCCGGGCCAGGCCGGCCCGCACCGCCTCGAGGTCCGCGCCGGCGTCGAGCAGCGCCGCCAGCAGCATGTCGCCGGCGGCGCCGTTGCCCGCGTCGACCCACAGGGTCTTCACCGGTCACCTCCGCCGACGCTCTGGCGGGCGATCCGGGCGGCGGCGACCCCGGCGCCGAACCCGTTGTCCACATTTACTGTCACCACGCCGGGGGCGCAGCTGTTCAGCGTCGCCAGCCAGGCGGTGAGCCCGTCCAGGTGCCAGCCGTAGCCGACGCTGGTCGGCACCGCGATCAGCGGGGCGCCGATCAGACCACCGATCACCGACGGCAGCGCCGCCTCCATGCCGGCGACCGCCACCACCACCTCGGCGGCGGCGAGCTCGGCGCGGCGGGAGAGCAGCCGGTGCAGCCCGGCCACGCCCACGTCGACAATCTGGTGCGGGGTGGCGCCGAAGACCCGTACCGTGGCGGCGCATTCGCGCACCACCGGCAGGTCGGCGGTGCCGGCGGCGACCACCGCCACCCGCCCGCGGGGCGGCACCGGCCGGCCGAGGGTCGCCACCCGTCCCAGCTCGTCCAGCTCCGCCTCCGGCAGCTCGGTGCGGCACCGCGCCAGCGCCTCGTCGGTCAGCCGGGTGGCGAGCACCGCGCGGCCGGGGTGGGCCTGGTGCAGCGCCCGCAGCGCACCGACGACCTGTCCGGGTGTCTTGCCGCCACCGTTGACCACCTCCGGGTCGCCGGTGCGGCCGGCGCGGTCCACGTCGAGCTGCGCGAAGCCGAGATCCAGGACCGGCTCGGCGACCGGGTACGGTTCGGACATCGACACCTCCTCGCGATCGGAGTACGCGCTCTTGGACGATACGTCGTCGCTGCCGGCGCCCGAGCGGCTGCTGGCAGCCTTCCACGGGTACGGCCGTACGCTGGTGGCCTTCTCCGGCGGCGTGGACTCCAGTGTGGTGCTGGCCGGCGCGGCCCGGGCGCTCGGCGCCGATCGGGTGGCGGCGCTCACGGCGGTGTCGCCGTCGCTGCCGGGGGTGGAGTTGGCAGCGGCGCAGCAGTTCTGTGCCGAGCTGGGGGTGGTGCACCGGGCCGTCGCTACTGACGAACTGGCCGAGCCCGGCTACCGGGAGAACGGCCCGCAGCGCTGCTACTTCTGCAAGCGGACGTTGCTGACCGAGGCGGTGGCGCTCGCCGCGGCCGAGGGGTTCGACGTGATCGCGACCGGCACCAACGCCTCCGATCTCGCGGCCGGGTTCCGGCCAGGCATCCGGGCGGCGGCCGAGCAGGGCGCCCGTACCCCGTTGGCCGACGCCGGCCTGGATAAGGCGGCGGTGCGCCGGATCGCCCACGGCTGGGGTCTGCCCACCTGGGACAAACCGGCGGCGGCGTGTCTGTCCAGCCGGATCGCGTACGGCGTGTCGGTGACACCGGCCCGGCTAGCGCGGGTGGAGCGGGCCGAGTCGGCGGTGCGGGCGCTGCTGGCTCGCCACGGGGTTCGGAACCTGCGGGTCCGGGATCTGGGCGAGGCGGTCCGGTTGGAGGTGGACGCCGAGGCGGTGCCGGTGGCGCGGGCGGAGTCAGCGGTGGCGATGGCGGTCGCGGCGGCTGGGTTCGGGGCGGCGCCGCTGGTGGTGGAGCCGTTCCGCTCCGGCTCGATGAACGAGCTGCTGCCGGACCCCGACCGCTGGCGCTGACCGCTCGTTATCCGGGCCTGTGTCGGATATACTCGCGGTGGTCCTATATTCAAGGGGGTGTCGGGTGGCCAAGACTCTAGTGGATATCGACGATGAGTTGCTCGCGGAGGCGACGATCGCGCTCGGCACTACGACCAAGAAGGAGACTGTGACCAGCGCGCTGCGGGCCGCGGTGACGGCGAGCCGGACCCGCCGCAGCCACGCGCTCGCCGAGCTGCAGCAGGTCGCGGACGAGGGCGGCTTCGACTTCGACCGTTACCACGAGCTGGACGAGTGACCTACCTGATCGACACCAGTGCGCTGGTGCGGGTGCTGCGCCGGCAAGCGTCGCTGGTCCGGCAGGAGCAGATCGAGCGGGGGCTGATCGCGATCTGTGATCCCGTCGTCGCCGAAGTTCTGACCATCGCTGACGCGAAACATTATCAGCGAGTCGAGCAAGGGCTCCACGATGCCTATCCGTGGGTGTCGATGCCGGACGACCTCTGGGGGACGGTGAACGAGGTGCGGCGCGAGCTGGCCGGGCACAGCCAGCATCACGGGCTCTCCGTCGCCGACCTGCTCGTGGTGGCGAGTGCGTTGCGGCACCGGTTGACCGTGCTCCATGAGGATGGTGACTACGAGACCGTCTCCCGGATCGTGCCGGACCTCCAGCAGGAGCGGCTGAGCGCCTACTAGCGCCAGGTGTGGGGTGGTTCGGTGCGGGGCAGCGGCCGGCTCGACTCCCAGATCCGCCGCCACGACGCCGCAGGCGGCCCGGTCGGCAACGACAACTCGCCCCG
The DNA here is from genome assembly GCF_016925615.1 of Natronosporangium hydrolyticum. NCBI lineage: Bacteria > Bacillati > Actinomycetota > Actinomycetes > Micromonosporales > Micromonosporaceae > Natronosporangium > Natronosporangium hydrolyticum. The sequence continues at coordinate 5,646,963 of NZ_CP070499.1, read as the reverse complement.
TTGCTCCGCCCGCAACGACTCATACCACCCCAACTCCTCCTCCGCCCAGAGCCGGGAGATCGAGTCGGCGAGTCGGGTGTTGAACCGGCGGGTCTCTTCGCCCTCGCTCGGAAACAGTGGTGTGCCGTAGCGGACGACGACCCGCGGCCGGCCCGGGGTGGGCCAGTTCCGGCCCCGGGGCATCGCCGCATAGGTGCCGCGCAACGCGATCGGCACCGCCGGCACCTGCCGGGAGACGCACAGGTGGGCGGCGCCCAGGCGCAGAGTGGACATCCAGCCATCCTCGCTGCGGGTAGCCTCCGGGAAGAGCAACAGGCTCCACCCGCGCGCTAGCAGGTACGGGGCGAGACTACGTAGTCGTGAAGATCGATACCGTTCCACGGGAAACGCATTGAAGACCAGAGCGGTGACTGCGGCCCGCCAGCGGGCGTCGAAGAAGTAGTCGGCGGCGGCGCCGACCGCGACCCGGTCGGCGAGGTGGGGCGGGAGCGAGCCGAGGATCAGTGGCGCGTCCAGGTGGCTACTGTGGTTCGCGACCAGCACCACTGGGCCGGTGAGTCCAGCCAGCCGGTCGACCCCGGTCACCTCCGGCTTGGTCTGGGTCCAGGTGAGCGGCGTCAACACGGCGCGTTGTACGGCGCGGCGGGCGGCGTGGGCGGTGCGGGTGCGGGCCCAGCCGGTGGGGAACTCACGGGCCGGCTCGGCGGTCTGGTGCCCGTTGGCGGACCGGGGCAGCCGGGAGCGGCCGCGCCAGTCCCGCCCGCGGGTGAGCACCCGGATCTCCCGGATCAGTCCCATCGGTTCCCCTCTCTCGTCGCTGGCCCCGCCCGCCAGTTCACCGATCAATGAGCCGGGGGCCCGGCCGATCATGAGCTAGTTGATCGACACGCCCGGCGTGTCTGTCAACACGCTCATGATCGGCCGGAAGGGGCGGCGGGCAAGGCCGGCTCAGCGGACGTCGGCCATGGTCATCGGTGGTGCGTGCAGGTAGGTGATACTGGGGCTGCGGCCGACCCGGTCCCGGGCGATCTCCAGCGCGTCGTCGAGCGTGGACGCCGACCGGAACCCCATCACCGAAGTGGTCTTCCGGTCTCCGCCCACGAAGATCACGTCCCCGAGATGCTCCATCGCATGAGCACCCCAATACCACATGTAGAGCGGATGCACCCCGTGGTACGCGTAGCTGTTGCGGTACAGGTGGACATACCACGGGTCGGTGGCGAACTGCTCCTCGTACTTCGCCTCGATCGCCGCCGGGTCGGTCGTCTCCGCCAGCACCTCCTCGAAGAAGTCGATGTAGCTCGGGTGGTGCACCGGATGGAACTCGTTGCGCACCGGGTGGTAGAAGATCGCCACCCCGCCCGGCCGGACGATCGGCTGGTTCCGGTACAGGTTGAAGAAGTACCCCAGCCCGAGGCTCATCACCAGAATCGGGTTCATGATCGAGTTGACGTTGTACGGGCAGATGTAGGGCAGCCCGAACACCCCGACATCGGCCGGCCCGGCCACCTCGGTCAACTGCTGCCGCAGCACCTGCCGCAGGGTCACGTCGTGGACCTCGGCCGGCGCCCCGGCGGTCACCGAGGTCACCCCGTACGGTGCCGCGGTGCGGTGCCAGAGTTGCCGTCGCCGCCGCGGCGGCAACAGGTCGTTGCCGCGCTTGACCGCCAGGTAGGCCGCCTGGTCCTTCAACGACCACTCCCACTCCCGCTTGTTGAGGAAGTCGACCTGGGCCGGGAAGGTGTCGTTGTTGAGGGTGGTCTCGATCTGGAAGATCTTCAGATGCTCGTCGAGCACCCCGGCCATCCGGTGGTACGAGTGGTGCATCGCCGAGTTCGGCGGGTCGTTGAACGACTTCGAGTGCCGCAGCGTGTGTACGTTGTGGTGGTGCTTCAGGCTGCGGTAGGAGGCCAGCCCCACCGAGACCGACTTCGGGCCACCGTTCATCGCGGTCAGCGTGATGTTGACGTAGACGATCAAGTCGCTCTCGGCCGCCCGCCGGTTGATCTCCACCGCCTCGCCGTGCCGGGTGGTGCCCACCTCGACCAGCTGTGCCCGGTCCTCGGCGTCGTGGTTGACCAGTTGGTTCGGGAAGAACGACCGGAACACCCGCTCGCCGACGGTCCGCTTCAGCTCCGCCGGGGTCATGCGCCGGTGCAGCGCGTTCGCGGCGATCAACGCCACGTCGTCCACCCCGGCGGCCGCCGCCAGCTCCAGCACATGCTCGATGATGCGTTGCCGGATGTCCGGGGTGCGCATCGGCGGCAGCGGCAGCGACAGGTCGTCGAAGACGATGGTGAGCCGCATCCCGGGCTTCAGCAACGCCGGCAGCGGCTCGGAGCCGAGCGGGTTCGTCAACGCCTGGTGGATCCGGCGGTCCAGATCGGTCAGCCCGGGCAGCGACTCCGGCGGGTAGATGACCCGGCTGCCCAGCGGCAATCGCTCCAGCCGGAAGCCTTCACCCTGGTGGACCAGCAACGCCGGCGTACGCTCGTCCACCTCCAGCACGAAGCCGGGTCTGCTCACCGTACCTCCCCTTTGTCTACTCGCGGTTGGGATCGAACGCGACCTTGACCGTGCCGAGCCGGCCCGCCGCGTAGGCGTGGCCGATCGCATCACGCCACCGGGACAGCGGATAGATCGCGTCCACGAATCCGGTGAGCGGGGCGGTCCCGGCCAGCGCCAGCGCGTCCGGGAAGTCGCCGCTGCCCGAAGCGTACGCCCCGACCAGCGACAGCTCCCGGAACCAGGTCGGGGTGAGATCGACCGGCTGGTTGGGCATTCCGGTGAGCACCACCGTGCCGCCGGCCCGGGTGACCCGCAGCGCGGTGTCCAGTCCGGAACCGCCGGTGCACTCGAAGACCAGGTCCACCCCGCCGAGTAGGAACTCGCCGCCGCGGTCCGGGCTGGCCAGGAACCCGCCGGTGGCCCGGCGCAGCGCCCGGGCGGCCCGCTTCGGTGACAGCACGTCGGTAGCGCCCATGGCCCGGGCCCGTTCCCGCTGATGGCCGTAGCGGGCGAGGGCGTAGATCGGGCCGGCCTTGGTGTACTCGCGCAGCGCCAGCACGGTCAGCAGGCCGATCGCCCCGGCGCCGACCACCAGCACGCTGGCCCCGTCGGGCACCGCCACCCGGCGCACCGCCCGGATCGCGCACGCCAACGGTTCGACCAGCACCGCCGTGGCGTCGTCGAGCGGGTCCGGCACCGGGTGCAGCTGGCTGCGGTGGGCGACCAGCATCCGGCTCCAGCCGCCGCCGGTGTCGGCGCAGAAGCCGGTCTGCAGCCCGGCCGAGACCGTGCCGGCGGTGATCCGGTCGCACCGGTTGGGCAGCCCGGCGGCGCAGCCCGGGCAGGCGGGCACGTCCCGGGCGGCGCAGCCGAGCACCGGGTCGAGCACCACCCGGCTGCCGCGGGGCAGGTCGGGCAGGTCGTCGAGGGTCTGCCCCACCACCTCGTGGCCGGGGGTGAACGGCATCGACACCACTGCCGACAGGTACGGCGAGTTGCGGCCGGTCAGCAGCCCCAGGTCGGAGCCGCAGACGCCGGAGAGCAACGGTCGCACGCGGGTCCAGCCGGCCGCCGGCGGCCGTGGGTCGGGCCGGTTCAGCAGCCGCAACGGCGAGAGGTTCGCCGCCAGGACGCCGCCGGCGCGGGCGCCGAGCGGGGTGGCGGTGGCGGCCCGGCCGCTGAGGTACCGCACCGGTGACCGGTGGTATTCGAGGGTGAGGTTCACGCGACCGTCTCCGCGAAGGTCTCGGCGGCGGGCAGGGTGTGGCTGGTCCACTCGGCGACCGCCCACCGGTGGCGGCGGGCGTGGCGGTAGAGCTGCGGGTCCGGGTTGACCGCGACCGGGTTGCCGACCGCAGCCAGCAGCGGCCGGTCGGAGTAGCTGTCGCCGTAGGCGTACGAGTCGGTCAGTGACACCCCGGCGGTCTGGGCGTAGCGCCGCAGCCACGCCGCCCGCGCCTCGCCGACCAGCGGTGGTGATTCGAGGAACCCGGAGTAGCGACCGTCGCGGGTGTGCAGCCGGCTCGCCACCACCTCGTCGAAGAGCGGCGCCAGCGGCTGCACCAGCACATCGATGGTGCCGGTGATCAGCACCGTACGGTGGCCGGCCGCGCGATGCTGCCGAACCCGCCGGAGCGCCTGCGGGTAGGCGCGGCGCAGCAACGCCCCGCCGAGCCGGTCGGCGACCAGCCGGTGCAGCGCGGCCTCATCAGCGTCGGCGTAGCGGCGCAGGAACGTCCGCAGGAACTCCCCCCGGTCGCGCCGCTCGGCAGCGAAGTAGCGGGGCAGCCCGCGGGCCAGGTCGGCGAGTTCGGCGAGCCAGTCGCCGCGGGGGGTGTCGGCGAGCCGCGCCAGCAGATAGGTCTCGATCACATTGGAGGCCACCAGGGTGCCCTCCAGGTCGAAGATCGCCACCCGGTCGGCGTCGGGCCGGCCACCGTTGCCCGCCACCGGTGGGGCGCTGGCCGCCGTACCCGGCCGGCCCGCGGTGGCCCGGCGTACCGTGGCGGTGATCGCCGGGCAGTGGACCTGCTGGAGGTAGTGGGGCCAGTCGATGGCGGCCGCGTCGAAGCCGTGCTCGTCGATCCGGTCCGGTGGCAGCGCCCGGTGCAGCGCCAGCAACCGGGAGTCGCTGTAGAGCACCTCCGCCTCGGTGTAGACCCCGTACAGGTCGGCGTAGCGCCGCAGGAAGTCGAGCTTGTCGCGTTCCCGGGTGAGGTCGTCCTGCCAGCGGCGGGTGCGTTGGCCGGCCGGGGTGGCCAGCAGCGTGCGTTGCGCCGCGGTGAGCACCCGCTCGCCGGTTCGCAGCATCCGGCCGACCCGGCGGGCCCCAGGAAAGTCCCAGGTCGGGACCTTGATCTGACCCCGGCCGCCGTCGGGCATCGGGTGGTCGGTGAAGTACTCGCGGACGTTGTCGTACATCGCCCGGAAGGTCAACGGGTTCCGGGCGCCCGAACCGACGTGATAATAGGCCGGTTCGGCGACCGGCGGCGGCGCCGCCGCGGCGGCGATGGTGGCGTTGACCACCAGGTCGACCGGGATGACGTCGAGCACCCCGTCGGGCAGGCCCGGGAACTCCGGCAGCACCCCCCGGCCGAAGGCGATGATCAGCGGGTCGGCCATCTTGAACCCGTCGATCCACCCCGGGTACGGGTGGCGCAGCGCGCTCTCCACGATCGCCGGCCGCACCACCGACAGCGGTGCCACGCCGGTGAGTAGCTCCTCAGCGGCTCGCTCCCCGAGCGCCTTGGTCAGCGTGTAGACATCGGGCCAACCCAAGGTCTGTGCGCGTAGCCGGCCATACTCGATCAGCTGCCGGTCGACCCATTCGCGGCGCCACTGCTCGGCCGCGGCGGCGGTCGACTGCGGCCCAGCCTTGCCGTGTTCCCGCCGGGCCGTAGCGAGCGCCCGGCGCAGCACCTCGGGGCGCCGGGAATCCTGCTCCACCCGGTCCCGGGCGCCGCTGGCGGCGGCCAGCTCGGTCCGCCACGCCACCTGATGGTCCAGCGACTCCTCCGGGACGCTGCCGCGGCGGGTGCCGGCCACGTAGGCGGTGGAGACGTGCACCACGTGGGGTGGTTGGTCGAGCTGGCGGATCGCCTGGTAGAGGTCGACCACACCCTGCACATTGGTCCGGAACGCGTCGTCGATCGGCGGGTCGAATGAGACCGTGGAGGCGGCGTGGATCGCCGCGGTCAGGTCGCCCGGCAGCGCCAGTTCGGCGCTGCCAAGCTCGGCATCGAGCACCGTCACCCGGTCGGCGACGATCTTCGCGGCCTGCTCCTCGCCGACCCGTTCGCGCCAGGTCGCGAAGACCGGCCGGCGGAGCAGCTTCGTCAGCCGGTCCCCGGCCGAGGCGCTGCCGCGGCCCCGGATCAGCAGGGTGACCCGGGTCTCCGGGTAGCTGGTGAGCACCCGCTCCAGCAGTGCCTGGCCCAAGAAGCCGGTGGCGCCCGTCAGCAGGAGGTGTGAGTGTGGCGGCATCTATCTCAGGGTTACACGCCGACCACAGCAGATCAACACTGCCGGGCTGCCGACCGGGCGTGTCTGTCTGCTCAGGTCGGCGCCAGCGTCCGGGTCGAGGTCCGACCGCGGGCCGACCGGGGCGCCGGATAGTACGGTGTGGCCTCGCCGGTGCGGGGTCGGAACGCGTGACTGAGCAGCGCGTCGACGTGCCGCACCCGGAACTGGTCGGGCAGCGGGATCCAGAACCGTTCCCGGATCCCATCGACGCCGGTAACGGCTAGCTCGATCGCCGGCGCTCGTTCGTCCGAGATCCAGATCACGTTGGTCAGTTCCCGGAGCGGTGCCGACAGGTGCAACTGCGCCCGGCGCAGCAGCCGCCCCTCGCGGGAGATGACCAGTCGGCGGTTGGTCAGCAGCAACAGAAACGCCCCGGCCATGGGGGTGGCGGGGCGTTGGCAGCGGGTGACGAGCACGGTCGTCTCTTCCGGTGTGACACACCGGCGAAGCACCGGCATGTGCCGGCTGACGACCGGAATCGCCAGCCCGGCCTCTGATGTGGCGGGAAGGAAGGTACGCGAGAACACGTCCATACCCTTCTAACGAACCGCCACGCCGGCCGTGACGTCACGATCGCGTCACATACTGTGATCAGTCGAGTCGTTCGAGGATCGTGGCGTTGGCCATGCCGCCGCCCTCGCACATCGTCTGCAGCCCGTACCGCAGCTCGTGATCCCGTAGGTAGTGCAGCAGGGTGGTCATCAGCCGGGCGCCGGAGGCTCCCAGCGGATGGCCGAGCGCGATCGCGCCACCGCGCGGGTTGAGGCGGGCGGGGTCGCCGCCGGTCTCGGCCAGCCACGCCAGCGGCACCGGCGCGAACGCCTCGTTCACCTCGTAGACGTCGATGTCGGAGAGGCGCAGGCCGGACCGTTGCAGGGCCTTCGCGGTCGCCGGCAGCACCGCGGTCAGCATGATCACCGGGTCGTCGGCGGCGACCACCGCGGTGTGGATCCGGGCCAGCGGCCGCAGCCCGTGCGCCAGCGCCCAGTCGCTGGTAGTGATCGCGAGCGCCGCGGCGCCGTCGGAGATCTGGGAGGCCGAGCCGGCGGTCACCACCCCTTTCGGGTCGAACGGGGTTGCCAGCTCACCGAGCTTCGCCAGCGAAGAGTCCCGGCGGATGCCCTCATCGTCGGTGACCCCGGCGACCGGGGCGATCTCGGCGGCGAACTCACCCTGATCCTGCGCCGCCGCGGCCCGCTGGTGGCTGCCGAGCGCGAACTCGTCCAGTTGGGTGCGCGGCAGCCGCCACCGGGCGGCGATCATCTCCGCACCGACCCCCTGATTAAAGGGCACCACCGCGTCGCTGTCGAACCCGTCGGCGCCCCGGTAGCGGGCCCGGATGTCGGCTCCAAAGGGCTGCTGGTCGGCCACGTTGGCGCCCATCGGCACCCGGGTCATGGACTCGACTCCGCCCGCCACCACTAGATCGGCCTGGCCGGAGATCACCGCGGCGGCGGCGAAGTGGACCGCCTGCTGGCTGGAGCCGCACTGGCGGTCGACGGTCGTGCCGGCGACCGACTCCGGCCAGCCCGCGGCGAGCACGGCGCTGCGGCCGACATTGTTCGACTGTTCGCCGACCTGCCCGACGCAGCCCCAGATCACGTCGTCGACAGCGACCGGATCGAACCCGCCACGCGCGGCGAGCGCGCCGAGCAGCTCCCCGGAGAGGTCCACCGGGTGCCGCTGCGCCAGCCCGCCCTTACGGCGCCCGACCGGCGTGCGCACCGCTGCGACGATCACCGCATCTCGCATCAACCTGTCACTCCTGTTCCGCTCGCCGACCGCCCGCACTACCGACACTACTCATCGGTAACCTCTGGTTCCTCCCATGCTAGCCGCTTTCCGCCGGTACCCGCTCTGGCCTAGGGTGACGGGGTGACGACGTTGCAGCGCGACTGGCGGGTGCCGCGCAAGGTGCCGATCGGAAAGCTGGTGGTCGCGGCGCTGCTAGCGGCGGTGGCGGCGCCCGGCGTGCTCGCCAGCGGCCAATGGTGGCAGTACGCCCTCGCCATCGCCGCAGTGGTCGGGCTGATCGGTTGGGCCGCCCGCGACCTGATCGCACCGGTACGGCTCACCGCCGACCCGGACGGTCTCACCATGCTCTCCGGCTTCGCCCGCCAGCACCGGGTGACGTGGTCCGAGGTCGAACGGATCCGGGTCGATGCCCGGCGTCACTCCCGGATGCTGGAGGTGGACACTGGCGAGCAGCTCTACCTGTTCAGCCGGTACGACCTCGACGCCGACCTGGACGAGGTGGTCGCTGAGCTCACCTCGATCCGAGCCGAAGCCCGCCCCTAGCTCAGTCCGGCGTACTGCCAAGATCATAGTGACGGGGCGGCTGTGTGGGCAGCCAGCTCATCACCATGATGATGGCCGGGACCGCTAGCCGGGCGAGCATGAACATCTGTTGCTGTTGGTGCGACAACGAATGCACAACCTTGCTTCGCGACCACCGGGTGCCGCCGGGCGAGCCGTCCACCCCGAGGCGGATCGGCCCGGACGGATCATCGGCCCGTGTCGGCTTAGGTCAGCAGCAGGGTGCGGGTGATGGTCAGCGCGGTGAGCACGACCACGATCCCGACGATGGTGGCGAGCTGGATCGGGTTGCGGTGTTGTCGGGGTGCGTAGGCGAGCCCCAGCGCCACCAACCCGCCGGTTACCAACCCGCCCAGGTGGCCCCAGATCGAGATCTGCGGGATCACGAAGGTGAGGATCAAGTTGACCACCAGGATCATGGTGATCATCGACGTGTCCCGGCCGAGCCGGCGCATGATGATGAAGAAGGCCGCGAACAGCCCGAACACCGCGCCGGACGCGCCCGCCGCGACGGTGCCCATGCTCGCGAACAGGTAGGTCGCCACCCCGCCGCCGATCCCGGAGACCAGGTAGAGGGCCAGGAACCGGAGCCGCCCGAGTAGGGGTTCCAGCACCCCGCCGACCACCCACAGTGCGAACATGTTGAGCGCCAGGTGGAACACGCCGTAGTGCAGGAACATCGAGGTGAGCAGGCGGTAATACTCGCCCTCGGCGACCCCACCGGTGCCCCGCAGCAGCCGGTCCCCGACGATCTCGGTCCAGATCTGTGGGCCGGGCTGTAGACCACCCCATAGGTGGGCAGGGGTCAGCCCACCGAGTAGGCCGCCCCAGCCGCCCGCGGCAGCGGACTGGGTGCCTCCGATCACCAGCACCATCGCGGCGACCGCGACGTTGAGCGCGATCAGCGCGATGGTGACGTGCCCGTGCCTGCCGGCCTGGGTGCCGCCGAAGGCGGTGCGAGCGGAGCGTTGGCTGCGCCGCCCCTCGGCGACGCAGTCCGGGCAGTGGTGACCGACCGCCGCGTCGTTCATGCACGACGGGCAGATCGGGCGGTCGCAGCGGCTGCACCGCAGGTAGGTCTCGCGCGACGGGTGCCGGTAACAGACCGGGATGGTCGGCTGGCTCACGCCGCTACCCTAACGTGTCCAGCCGTCGCTGGCCGCTCCCGCGGGCAATGGCCGGTCGGGTATCAGCCGACCTCGACCCGTTCGATGACCACGTCGGTACGCGGCCGGTCGTTGCGGTCGGTCGCAGTGGTCGCGATCGCGTCCACTACCCGGGCTGGCCGGTCCGGGGTCCACGTAGTCCGACCGCCGGTGGCGAGTGCGGTGAAGTTCTTGACGGTCTCCGGCGCGTGGTTCGGGAACAGGTTGAGCCGGATCGCGCTTCGCCTGCGCTGGTGTGCAGGGTGGCAGAGGTCGCCACGGAACCACCTCAAGTGTGAAGGTCAGGTACCGGCAAGTCCTCCCATGTGACGTGTTTCGCCGGTGCGGCGGCGTGGGACAAGAGAGGATGGCCGGGGAATCAGCCCGCCGCGGGGAGGCGGAAGCACAGCCAGGAGGTACATACAGTGTTGCGACGTAAGCAGGAAACTAGGCATGCCGAACTCGCTCGGGTCGAGCTCGGCGAGTCGCTGGATCACGCGCTGCGGGCTGCCGGCCACGCCGCGGGCGGGGTACGCGCCACCGTCGGCCCCCGGATGGCGCCGGCCGCGCAGCGGGTCCGCACCGTGGCCTCCGACGGGTGGGATTCGACCCGGGCCGCGCTCGCGCCCCTCAGCGAGGCGGCCGTGGGCGATTCGAAGCGGAGCCGGAAGCGGGACGCGAAGCGCAAGCTCGGCGGTGGCCAACCCGACCAGGGTCGCCGCCGGTGGCCGGCGCTGGTCGGGTTGCTGGCCGGCGGGGTGGCGGTCGGGGTGGTGGTAGCGGCGGCGGTGCGCCGCAGCCGGGAGCAGGAGTGGGAGGAGTACGACGCGACGCCGGCGGAGGAGCTGCCGGCGACGTGATTGCGCCAGCGGCGCGGGCCGCTGTGGAGAGATGTAGCGGCGCGGGCCGCTGTGGAGAGATGTAGCGGCGCGGGCCGCTGTGGAGAGATGTGGCGGCGCGGGCCGCTGTGGAGAGATGTAGCGGGGGGACCGGTCCCCCCCGCTAGGCCCAAGATGTGGGGCGCCGGGTGGACCGACCGCTGCGGGGGGGGGTGGGGTGCGAACGGCCCACCCGGCGCCTTTTTGGGGGGCGGGTGTCATGTCTGTGGGTATTCTGTTCCATCCCGCGCCCAGTTGGGAACCCCTGACCGCGAGTAATCGTCACAACTTTCTGTAGAAAGTAGATAACTCTCGGTAAGAGTCAGTGCTCAGCGCCGTACTTCGTGGACGGCTGCCGCGAGTCGCTCGACGCCCTCCGGGATTTGATCCTCAGTAACCGCCGAGTAGGCGAGGCGTAGCGAGGTGTCCCCACCGGAGAGCAGGAAGTCGCTGCCCTTCACCACCGCCACGCCGCGGTCGGCGCAGGCCGCTACCAGCCGATCGGCCGGCACGTCGCCCGGTAGGTCGATCCACAGGAAGTAGCCCCCGTCCGGCTCCTGGAACTTGGCCTCCGGTAGCTGCTTGCGCAGCTCATCGGCGAGCAGGGCCGACCGGCGCGCCAGCGCCGTCCGGACGGTCTCGATCGACCGTTCCCACCGGCCGGAGACACAGAAGTGATAGACGATCGCCTGCGCCACCATGCCGGGCGAGATGTAGGTCTGGGTCGCCGCCGCGGCGATCGCGGCGATCGTCTCGGCCGGCGCCACCAGGTAGCCGACCCGGACGCCGGGGCAGACGGTCTTGGTGAAGCTGGAGGCGTGCACCACCGATCCGTGCTGGTCGAGCGAGAGCATCGAGGGCAACGGCTCGCCCCGGAACCGGATCTCGACGTACGGGTCGTCCTCGAAGATGGTGAACCCGTACTCGGCCGCGAGCGCCAGCAGTTCGTGGCGCTTGGCCAGCGAGAGCGTCACTCCGCCAGGATTGTGGTAGTTCGGAATAATATGGGCGAGGCGTGGCCGGACCCCGCTGGCGAGCAGCGACTTCAGCTCGGCGACGTCGATCCCGTCCGCCTGCAGGGTGACCTGGTGGACCCGGGCCCCGGACCCGGTCAGCCGGAGCAGGGTGCGGTCGTAGGTCGGGCGCTCCACCACCACGTCGGTCCCCTCGCCCACCACCTGGTCGAAGAGGAACGCGTCGGCCTGCATCGACCCGTTGGTGATCAGCACCTGGTCGACGGCGACTCCGTGTCGTTGGGCGAGCCACTGCCGCAACGGCAGGTAGCCCAGCGACGTGCCGTAGCCGACCATGCCGGCCGGGTCGGCGGCGAACGCCTCGGTAGCCGCCTCGGAGAGTCCGGCTACGTCAACGATGTCGGTCGACGGGGCACCACGGGCGAACGAGATCGTCGAAGTCATGGCTCCCCAGCGTAGGGCAGTCAGCCGCGGGCTCCGCCAGCGGCAGCGGTGGGCCGGAGAAATTCTCGGTGCGATTGGGGCGTACTACCCCCTCCGTACGGATCGGTGGGCGTCAACTGTTGACCTCGTCACACCGCGCCAGATATCTTCCGGACAACATTGCCGAAACTTTCCGAAACTTCCGGGAAATTGGGCCGGCAACCATCGGCTCCGAGAGGAGAACCCATGAGACGCAGGGGGACCGTAGCCACCATCGGCGTGCTCGGTCTGCTGGGGACGGGATTAGCGGGGGTGCCGGCCGGTTCCGCGCTCGCCGAGACTCCTGACCCCGAGGTAGTGGTACTGGCCAGCGACTTCGAGGACGACGCGACGGACGGCTGGTTCGGCCGGGGCGACGCCGAAGTCGAGATCAGCACCGCCCAAGCACACACCGGAGCAGCGAGCCTGCTCACCACCGGCCGCGACGCCGACTGGCACGGGCCCGGCCGGGACCTGCGGGAAATCCTGCAGCCCGACATCACCTACCAGGTCGAGGCGTACGTGCGGTTGGCCGACGCGGACGCGGCCGACCTGCACCTGACCGTGCAACGGCGACCCGCCGGCGGCGACACCGAGTATGAGCGGGTGGACTCCGACGTCGTAGCCACCGGCGACGAGTGGGTGCGCCTCGCCGGCAGCTACCAGTTCAGCAGCTCGGTCAACGACGAGCTCGAACTCTATGTGGAGAGCCCGGACCAGACCGTCTCGTTCTACCTGGACGACGTCCGGATCACCACCACCGAACTGCCCGACCAGGTGTTGATCGGCACCGACTTCGAGAGCGGCACCACCGAGGGTTGGGTGGCGCGCGACACCGAGCAGGTCGAGGCCGTGCAGGGCGTCGCCGCCAGCGGCGAGTGGAGCCTGGGCGTGCGCGAACGCGACGAAACCTGGCACGGCCCGGCGCTCGACGTCACCGAGTATGTGACCCCGGGGGCCAGCTACGGCATCTCCGCCGCGCTGCGGCTCGCCGATGGCGAAGACCCAGCCAGCCTGCGGCTCAGCCTGCAGACCGACGCCGATGGCGACTCCAGCTTCACCAACCTCACCCCGAACGCGACGGTCACCGCAGACGAGTGGACCACCGTCAGCGCGGTCTGGACTCCCGCGGGGGAGGCGGACGCGTTCACCATCTACGCCGAGTCCAACGAGGCGCTGGTCGACTTCCATCTCGACGACTTCGTCCTCACCGGGGTGACCCCGCCGGAGGTCGAAGACATCTCGTCGCTGCATGAGGAGCTCGCCGAGCACTTCCCGCTCGGCGCCGCGATCGATGCCCGGGAGACCAGCGACCCCTCGGCGGAGCTGCTGCTGCGACACTTCGACGGGATCACCGCCGAGAACCACATGAAGCCGGAGGAGATCCAGCCGGTCGAGGGCACCTTCACCTTCGACGCGGCCGACGAACTGGTCGCCTTCGCCGACGACCATGACCTGCGGGTATACGGGCACACGCTGGTGTGGCACAGCCAGACCGCGGACTGGGTCTTCGAGGATGCCGATGGCAACCCGCTGACCGACAGCCCGGAGCACCAGCAGCTGCTGCTGGACCGGATGCAGACCCACATCGAGGCGGTCGCCGAGCGCTACGGCGACCGGATGTGGGCCTGGGACGTGGTCAATGAGGCGATCGACGAGAGTCAGGACGACGGGCTCCGGCGCAGTGAGTGGTACCGGATCCTCGGACCGGATTACCTTGCCCACGCGTTCCACTTCGCCCGGGATGCCTTCGGCCCGGACGTGCAGCTCTACCTCAACGACTACAACACCGAGTTCCCGGCCAAGCGGGAAGCCATGTTCCAGGTGGTCTCCGACCTGCTCGACGCGGGAGTTCCGCTCGACGGGGTGGGGCACCAGCTGCACCTGAACCTGGTCCGGCCGGTCGCCATGGTGGAAGACACCCTGGAACGCTTCCGGGAACTTCCGGTGCAGCAGGCCGTCACCGAGCTGGACGTCAGCATCTCCCAGACCGCCGAGGAGTCGCTGCCGACCGCGCCGCCGGAGCGGCTGGTCCGGCAGGGGTACTACTTCCGGGATCTGTTCGACGTGCTCCGGGCCTACGACGATGTGTTGACCCAGGTCACCGCCTGGGGCCTGCACGACGGCCGGAGCTGGCTGCGGACCTGGCCGGTGGACCGGCCACACGAGGCGCCGCTCTTCTTCGACGACCAGCTGCAGTCCAAGCCGGCGTACTGGGGTGTGGTCGATCCGGACCAGCTGCCCCACTTCCCGCAGTCGCTGAATGTCCCCGGGGACACCGTCGAGGTGGACGGGGAGCGGGAACTCGGTTGGCAGCTGCTACCGGACACGGCGTTGACGCCCGGCGGCGAGACTGGATTCCAGGTCCGGTGGGACACCGAGCACCTGTACGTGCTGGCGGAGGTGACCGACGAGGTGGCCGACTCGGGTGACCGGGTGGAGCTGTACGTCGATGACAGCAACGCCAAGGCCGGCGACTACCAGGAAGGTGACGCCCACTACACGGTCGAACGGGACGGCACGGTAACCGGGGACGGCGCGGTGGCCGAGGTGCTGGCGACCGACACCGGATACCAGCTGGAGGCGGCGCTGCCGCTGGTTACCGATGGCGAGCAGGGCCGGGAGGTCGGCTTCGACATCCGGGTCACCGACGGGGCCACCGGCGAGCAGCTCTCGTGGAGCGACCAGAGCCACGAACAGGACAGCGACACCTCCCGGTGGGGGACGCTGAGCCTGATCGAGCCGTTGCGGCACGTGGACGTGCCGTTCGCCGACACCGCGCCGGTGATCGACGGTGAGATCGACCCGGTCTGGGAGACCGCGCCGAGCGTGGCTACCGAGGTGCTGGTGGAGGGCTCGGCCGACGGCGCCCAGGCGGAGGTACGGCTGCTGTGGGACGACGACCGGCTCTACCTGCTCGCGGAGGTGGCCGATCCACACCTGGACGCCAGCAACTCCAACTCCTGGGAGCAGGACTCGATCGAGATCTTCGTGGACCCCAACAACACGAAGAGCGGTCCCTACCAGGCCGACGACGGCCAGTACCGGATCAACTTCGAGAATCACCAGACCATCAACGGCATGCTCGATGTGATCGGGGACAACCTGACCAGCGAGACCGCCGTGGTCGACGGTGGCTACCGGATCGAGGCGTCGGTCGAGCTGAACACGATGGAGCCCGAGCCCGGCTCGTTCGTGGGTCTGGAACTGCAGATCAACGACGCCACCGACGGGTCGCGGACCTCGGTGCACAACTGGCACGACCCGACCGGCCAGTCCTACCAGGACACCTCCCGGTGGGGGGTGGCCAGGCTGGTGGCGGCCGACGACGGCGGGCCGGACTGCGACCGGACGATCGATGGCCGGCACACCGGGCCGCTGACCGTATCCGGGGAGACGCTCTGCCTCACCGAGGGTGCGGAGGTCTTCGGTCCGCTGACGGTACGGGACGGCGGGTCGCTGATCGCGACCGGTGCGGTGGTGCGTGGTCCGGTGTCGGTGACCGATGCCGTGGTGGTGCAGTGGGACGACACCGAGGTCAGCGGACCGGTGACGATCGCGGGCGCCACCGGACTGGTCGAGCTGGCCGGCAACCGGATCGCCGGGCCGGTGACGGTGGCCGGTAACCAGACCGGTGCCGAGCCGATCGTGATCTCCGGGAACACCATTACCGGGCTGCTGCACTGCCGTGGGAATGACCCGGCACCGGTCGATGGCGGGGTGCCCAACTCCGGGCACGGGCCGCGCTCGGGCCAGTGCGCGGGATGGTAGCTCGACCCGGGGTTGGGTTCGAGAAGAGCTGAGGGGGTGTGCCGGCGGCGGAGCCGCCGGCACACCCCCTCAGCGGGCTCGCTGGGGACCTCGCCCCGGGCAGATGGGAGCGGGTGGCGGGCGAGGGGTGCGCTAGCCCCCCAGCGTCACCTCGCTCCGCCACCCCGTCCCCAGGGGATTCGCCCGAATGACCCGCTGGGTCCTCCCGGTTGCGAAGCCTAGCGAGCAGTGCTGGGTGATTTGTCGGGAAACTCCGGCGGACTCCCGGGTCGGTCACGGTTTCTGCCGCTGGTTCTGCCGGTCCGGTTCTGTGGTCCGGGCGAGGCGGGTCGGGCAGCGGGATGGACCTCGTCGCGGATCTCCCGGAGCCGGACCACCAGCTGGGTCCGCTCCGCCGCCGAGAAGTGGCCGGTGAAGTGCCGATCCAGCAGGGCCAGGTGGTCGGGGAGGGCCGCACTGAGCCGGCTTTGGCCGGTGGCGGTGAGCGCCGTCCAGGAGCCGCGCCGGTCTTCGGGGCAGGGCCGGCGACGAACCAGGTCCTCGCGTTCGAGTCGGTCGACCACCCGGGTGATCCCGCTGGTGGTGAGCGCCACCTGGCCGGCCAGCTCGGTCATGCGCAGCTGCTGCGCAGGAGTGCGGGCCAGTCTGACCAGCACCTCGAACTCGATCAGCGCCAGCCCATGCTCAGCCAGCTGCGCCGAGAAGCGGGTCACCAGCCCGGTATAGACCTCCGCGAAGAGGCCGAATGCGGTGATTCGCTCGTCGTCGTACAGCTCGGCTTCCATCGCCAGATCGTACCAACTCTTGACCAATCGATAATTGATCAGTCAAATAAGTTCTCGACTAGCCGAATCAGCCTCTGGTTCCCTACCGTAGAGACGCCACCACCGAACGCAGCCGGAGGCCTCATGGGCAAGGATGTCGAGCCGCTGGCCTTCTCCCGGGAAGACCGCACCCGGTATCGATTGAAGGTCCGCCGGTGCCTCGACGTGTTCGCGCTGATGCTGGACGCCTTCGGCTTCGACACCGAACGGCCGATGACCGGGCTGGAGATCGAACTCGACCTGATCGACGGTGACGCCCAACCAGCGATGCGCAACGCCGAGGTCCTCGCCAGCCTCGCGGACCCCACCTTCCAGACCGAGCTCGGGCAGTTCAACCTTGAGCTCAACGCCCGGCCCCGGCTGATCGAGGGCGACGGACTCGCCGCCTACGAGGCAGACCTCGCCGACAGCCTCGGCCGCGCCGACCAGCGCGCCGCCAAGGTGGACGCCAGCCTGCTCATGATCGGCATCCTGCCGACCCTAACCCCGGCGCACACGGTGCTCGAAAATCTCTCGCCCAACCCTCGGTACCGACTGCTGAACGAACAGATCGTCGCCGCCCGGGGCGAGGACATCGCGCTCGACATCCGCGGCGTGGAACGGCTACAGGCGACCACCGAGTCGATCGGCCCCGAGGCGGCCGGCACCAGCGTGCAGTGCCACCTGCAGGTGGCGCCGGAGACCTTCGCCAGCTACTGGAACGCCGCCCAGGCGATCGCGGCCGCCCAGGTCGCGGTGGGCGCCAACTCGCCGTACCTGTTCGGTCGGCGGCTCTGGCACGAGACCCGGATCGTGCTGTTCGAACAGTCCACCGACACCCGGCCGGACGAACTCAAGGCGCAGGGAGTACGACCTCGGGCGTGGTTCGGCGAGCGGTGGATCGCCTCGATCTTCGATCTTTTCGAGGAGAACGTCAGGTACTTTCCGCCGCTGTTGCCGATCTGTGAGGACGAGGACCCGGTCGAGGTCCTACACACCGGCGGGGTGCCCCGGCTCGGCGAACTTCGGCTGCACAACGGCACCGTCTACCGTTGGAACCGGCCAATCTACGACGTCATGGCGGGCCGCCCGCACCTGCGGGTGGAGAACCGGGTCCTGCCGTCCGGGCCGACGGTGGTCGACCTCCTGGCCAACGCCGCCTTCTATTTCGGGCTCACCCGGACCCTCGCCGAGGAAGATCGTCCGATCTGGAGCCAGCTGACCTTCTCCGACGCCGAGGAGAACTTCCACACCGCCTCCCGACACGGCATCACCGCGCTAGTGCACTGGCCCCGGCTCGGCGAACTCCCGGTTAGCGACCTGGTGCTGGAGCGGTTGCTCCCGAAGGCGTACGAAGGGCTGGACCGCTACGGGGTCGCCGCGCCGATCCGGGACCGGTTGCTGCGGATCATCGAGCAGCGGTGCCTGACCCGCCGCAACGGCGCGGTCTGGCAGATCGAAGCCGTGGAGGCGGCGGAGCGGCGGGGCTACTCCCGGCCAGCGGCGCTGCAGCTGATGCTCCAGCAGTACGCGGCGCACCAGCGGACCAACGAGCCGGTGCACAGCTGGCCGGTCGAGTAGCGCCCAGCCTTACATGTCCGCGCCGGCGTCGGTGTCCGCGGCGGTGTCGGTGGTCTTCGGCCGCCGGCTCTTGGCTCGGCCACCGCGGCCCTTGGGCGACGATGGCGTCGCGCTGTGCTCGGCCGGTGCTCCCGACTCCGACCCGCCGAGGCTCGGCTTATCGCCGTCGGTCGCCGGCGCCTCGTCGACCGACCGGGACCGGATGGGCTGGCTAGGCACTGTCACCGAGCCAGTCGACCCGGCCGGCGACGTCGGCGATGCGGGTGAGGTGGGAGTCACCGCCGAAGCCGGAGCGCCTGGTGAAGTGGGAGCGGCAGGCGAGGCCGGCGAGGTGGGGCCGACCGGCGGCGCCTCGGGTGGGCCGCTGGCCCGACGCCGCGGCACGGCGGTGGCGAGCAGCGAACCGAGCAACCCGGCGATCACCAGGTGGGGGACGACCAACTGCCGGGAGAGGTCGATCGCGGCCGCACCGGTCAACTCCGGATGGGTCACCAGGTACGCGGCGGCGACCACCACCGGGCCGGCGGCGCCGGAGAGCACCACCCCAACCGGAGGGTCGCCGCGCCGCGCGCCCGGCAGCGCGGCGAGCGCACCGATCAGCAACGCGGCGCCGATGGCCAGCGCCGCATCGGGCAGCAGCACGCTGCGGAACCATGGCCCAGCGGCGTCGAACTCGAAGAAGGCCAACGGGATCCTCGCCCACTCCCGGCCGGAGACCACTCCCTCGATCACGGCGATCACGGCGAGCAGCCACAGCCAGCCGGCGGTGGTGAGCAGATTCGCCGCGACCGACCGGGCGGTCAGCGCAACCACCGCGATGACCAGGCCGATCGCCACGCCGACCAGGGCGTAGCTGCCCGCCTCGGCCTGTGGGGACGGGGTGCCGGCGACCTCGGCGACCCGGGCCGGCACCGCCACCAGCACCGCGGTCGCGCCCGCGCCCAGCGCCGCCGCGACGGTGACCGCCACCCGCCACAGCACCTGATTGGTCCGCTCCAGCTCGGCGGGCGCGGGTTGCAGCCGAGCGGCCACCACCGCGCCGATGATCGTGGCGCTGGCGGCGATCCAGGCGGCCCAGGTGAGGCTGGCGATCCAGGCCTCGGCGCTGCGCTCGCTCGCGACCGGCCAGCTGATGATGTCCATTCCGTAACCGAGGCCGAGCTGCGCGGCACCGGCCGCCGCGGCCGCCCCCGCCGCGGCAGCGACCGCCCCACCCCATCCTCGAACGACCATGCCGGGGAGCGTAACGCCCGCCGGCCAGCGGCGCGACCCGCCCGAGCGCAGTGACCGTCCTCAGTCGGGTCGCTAGTACCGTGGCGCTGTGTCGAGCGATCCCACCCCCAAGGAGCCGGAGCGCCCCGAGGAACCGGCCGAGCCGGCCGAGACCGAACCCGAGCCGGCGGCAGCGCCGGACCCGGATCCCGACCCCGACCCCGACCCCGAGCCGGAGCCGGAGCCCGAGCCCGACTCGGAGCCGGAGCCCGACTCGGAGCCCGACTCGGAGCCCGAGCCGGAGCCCGACCCGGAGCCGGAGCCCGAGCCGGAGCCGGAGCCCGAGCCCGACGCGGAGCCCGACGCGGAGCCGGAGCCGGAGCCCGACGCGGAGCCCGACGCGGAGCCGGAGCCGGAGCCCGACGCGGAGCCGGAGCCGGAGCCGGAGGTGTTCGCTCAGCCTGGCGAAGCCGACACTCAGCAGATAAGCCGTGAGCTGGGTGACACCCAGCAGTGGCCGTCGGATTCGGACGCGACCCAGCAACTCGCGCGTGATGTGGGTGACACCCAGCAGTGGCCGTCGGACGCGACCCAGCAGCTGGTTCCCGAGCCCGGCGACGCCACCGCACAGCTACCGGCAGCGGACCCGGACGCCACCGCCGCGCTGCCGGGGCAGCCGGACGACACCCGATTCGACACCAAGATCGATTCAGCCGCCGGGGATTCCGCTGCCGGGGCCTCCGCCGCCGGTACGCCCGCCTGGTCTGGCCGCGCCCAGGTGCGCCCGCCCGATCCGCGGGACCGCGGTCTCACCAGCACCGACGAGTGGAGCCAGGACTGGCCCAGGGCGTCGCGTCGGCGTTGGTGGCTCCCGGCGCTGCTCGGGTTGGTGGCGCTGGTACTGCTGGGGGCGCTCGGCTTCGGTGTCTTCCTGATCGCGCAGGCGCTGGGCGAGGATGACCCGATCGTGCCGCCGGCCTCGCCGTCCCCCACCGCCACCGAGTCCCCGAGCCCGACCCCGACCACCCCGGATGCGCCGCCGCCGCAGGAGCCGCCAGACCAGCAGCCGGAGCCGCCGCCACCGGCGGATCCGCCGGAGCCACCGCCGGAGTCACCGGAGCCGCCGCCGGCCCCCTCGCCGCCGCCGACGGGCGGCGATGACGGCGGAGATGACGATGGCGATGACGGCGGAGACGATGACGATGATGACGATGACGATGACGGCGGCGACGGCGGCGGCTAAGTGAGGATGCCTCGCAACCCGGCCTCACCAGAGCCGGCGTCGCCGGGCCACCATCACCGTGCCGATCACCGATAGCGTGAGCGCCACCAGCCCGGACACCACCATGGAGTGGGCGAAGTCAAGATCGGCCTGCGCTGCCGGCGGCTGCTGTTCGGCGACAGATACCGTCGACCCGGCTGCGTCGGCTGCGTCGGCTGCGTCGCCCGTGACCGGCTCGGCCGGGCCGGCCGGCGCGGCGCCCGCGAGGAGTCCGGCGGCGAGCAGCGCCGCGACGAAGACCACCACCCCGAGCAGTAACGCCCGCAGCAGGGTGGCCGGCTCCGGTCGGCCTGCGTCGTAGTGGGCGGGCCGTCGATGCGGCGGCGCCGGTGCGCGTACCCAGTGCTTGTTGTCGATCATGCCGTCCCCCGAAGATGTGGGGTCCAGCGTGGGAGGGTCGGCAGGCGGTGGGGTGCTAATGCCGATGATAGTCGCGGGCCCGGGGGCGCGGCGGGGCTTTGCGGTCAGACTCCGGCGATGGGCGGCGGTGGGGCCGGCGGGGAGGTGCCGGCGGTGCGGCGGCCGCCCCGGCCGCCGGGCCGCGGATTCTTCGCAGGGGTGGGGCCGGACACCCGTCGCAGGCCAGCGGTCTGGACGAAGATCGACCGCCGTTCGGTCGCCTCACCCGCGTCGTTGAGCTGGTATCCGTCGAGCCACACCCAGCCGGCGTACGTCGGCCAGTCGTGGACCCGGATCACCCGGAAGTAGATCGGCACCCGGAACTGGACGCTGGCTTCACGGGTGACCTGCAGGACATCCCCGGAGCGGGGTAGCTCCGGCTCCCCCGCGGCCAGGCTGGGACGGTCACATCGACCCATACCGGTCATGTCTACCTCCCGAGGTACGCCGGGCTGTACCGGCAGCCTGCCGCACCGGCGGGCGCCGCGCAACCGACACCGGGTGCGACCTGCGGTTGCTTCGCGTCTTCGGCCAGCGTCGCTCGTTGCACCGAGAAGACAGGCGTCGGACCGAAGGCGAGTACGTGACTATGAGCCCGGAGACGATCAGTGGTGGACACGTGGGAAGTCAGGAACGGTACGGCACGGTGATGGGTACGACCTACCACTCGGCGGCCGACGGTGCGGCCGACGGCGATCAGCACAACGGTACGACCTATGAGAGCAGCGGTGCCGAGAAGCCGCGGCTGCCTTCGCTCGTGGACCTGGAGGTGCCCGTGGAGCCGGATTTCGCCACCGACGGCTGGCTGGACGGTGGCCCCGGCAACCTGGCCGACCATCCGCTGTTGCGGGGTCTGCTGCTGGAGCTGCCGCCCAAGGGGTCAGCGCCGCCGCCCGGCTGGCTGGACCGGTGGTTCGAGGCTGCCCGGTCGATCCTGGACCTCTTCTATGACATCGAGCCCACCCGGCGCTGAGCCGACCGGCGGGTCGCGTCGGTGATCTACGCCGCCGCTCCTACCCGGGGAACGAGGGGAGCTGCTCGGTGGCCGGGGGCGGGGGCGCCGGCCGCCAGAGCCGCAGCAGCTGGCCGCCGAGCCGCGCCAGGTACGCCGGGTTGAGGATGACGTAGCGCCGCCACAGCCGGCGCGGCTCCAGGCCGAGCCGCCACAACCACTCGAGGCCGGCCCGTTGCATCCACGGTGGCGGGGTGCGGAGCAGGCCGGCGTGGTAGTCGAAGGCGGCGCCCACGGCCAGCAGCGGGGCGTCGAGCAACGGACGCATGGCGTAGGTGAACAGCTCCTGCCGGGGGCAGCCGAGGCCGACCAGCACGACCCGGGCGCCTGACGCCCGGATCCGGGCGGCGACTTCCGGCGCCTCGTCGGCCCTGATCGCCCGGAACTGGGAGCTCTCCTGCCCGGCGATCTTCAAGCCGGGCAGCTGTGCGGTGAGCCGATCGACCAGCCGGTGCAGGGTCTCGTCGGTCGACCCGTACAGGTAGACCGGCAGGCCCTGCTCGGCGCAGGCGGCGAGCACCCGGAACGTGAGCGTCGGCCCGTACACCCGGTCGGACAGCCGGCACCGGTGAAGCAGATTCAGCGCCCAGCGGACCGGTTGGCCGTCCGGGGTGACCAGGTCGAACGAGTTCAGCCGGGCGGCGTGGGCCCGGTCGGTGGCGCCGGTCATCACCCCGTGGACGGCGAGCGCCGTCACCGCCAGCGGCCGGCGGTCGCGGGCGGCGGTGAGGATCTGGTCGATGGCGGCCTCGTAGTCGACGGCGTCGACCAGGACCCCCAGCACATTCCGCTTACCGCGGTTGATCATGCGCGACCCAGTTCTCGACCTGCGCGTCGTAGATCTCCCGCAGGATGGTGGGCACGTCGTAGGTGATCTGCCAGTCCGGGTAGTGGGCCTGGAACTTCGCCATGCTGCTGATCCACCACTGGTGGTCGCCGACTCGCGGCTGGTCCACATACACGGTCTTCGCCTCCCGGCCGGTGATCTCCTCGGCGATCCGGAACGCCTCGATGTGGGAGGCATTGGCGAAGCGGCCGCCGCCGAGGTTGTAGACCTCGGCGGAGCGGGGGTTGCGGAAGAACGCCTCGAAGGCGGTGAGCACGTCGTGCGAGTGCAGCGCGTCGCGGACCATCTTGCCCTGGTAGCCGTAGATGGTGTAGGTCCGGCCCGCCATCACGCAGCGCATCAGGTACGCGAGGTAGCCGTGCAGCTCGGCGGCGGAGTGGGCGGGCCCGGTCAGCGTGCCGCCCCGGAAGCACGCGGTCTTCAGCCCGAAGTAGCGGCCGTACTCCTGCACCATCACGTCGGCGGCGACCTTGGAGACACCGAAGATCGAGTGCAGGCAGTCGTCGATCGACATGTCTTCGGTGATCCCACCGGCGTACGGGTGGTCCTCGGCGATCTCGTACCGGGTCGCCAGCTCCCGCAGCGGCAAGAAGTTCGGACGGTCGCCGTAGACCTTGTTGGTGGAGCAGTGGATGAACGCCGCCTCCGGGCAATGCAGGCGGGTGTTCTCCAACACATTGAGGGTGCCGCCGGCGTTGACGTCGAAGTCGGTGTACGGCTCCTTCGCCGCCCAGTCGTGGCTGGGCTGCCCGGCGGTGTGGATTACCACCGAGATGGCGGCGCCGTACTTCTTGAAGATCTGCTCCAGCCCGTCCCGGTCGCGGATGTCCACGTCGAAGTGGGTGTACCCGTCGCCCAGGTCGTTGGTGAGCCGCAGCAGGCTCCAGGCGGTCGAGCCGTCGTCGCCGAAGAAGTAGCGGCGCAGGTCGTTGTCGATGCCGACCACGTCCAACCCGAGTCCGGCGAAGTGGCGGGCGGCCTCCGAGCCGATCAGCCCGGCGGAGCCGGTCACCAGCGCAACGCTCACTTCAGACCCTCCTGGTCGTGGTCGGGTGGGTATGCCCTGAGTCAGCGCGAGCATAACCCGTCCTACCTGGGCTGATCCGGTCGGTTCGGCCCGGCGGGTCAACGCGCGGCAATGCCCCCGGCCAGAGTTGACCAGGGGCATCGAGTGGTGTGTCAGTGGTGGGGAAGGGGGGAGTTGAACCCCCACGCCCTTTCGGGCACACGGACCTGAACCGTGCGCGTCTGCCATTCCGCCACTTCCCCGCGGCAGCCGTCATAGCCTACCTCCCCGCCCGCCCGTCCCGCGAGGGGGGTTTCGCCCCGGTCCCCCGGCTTCCCGGTCGCCCCGAGGGCGTCGGCTGGCCGCCGGTGGCGGCCGCACGCTCCGGCGGGAGATTTTCGCCGATAGCGCGTATGGTTGCCTCGCTGGGCGCGACAGCTGGCGCAGGCGGACTAGGCGGTCGGCCTGCGGTCGGGGGGTGCGCGCAACCGATACCATCAACTTCTCGGGCACGAGGAGGAGCCGGTGAGTGTGCTGCAGCGCTTTGAGAAGCGACTAGAGGGTCTCGTTGAGGGGGCCTTCGCGAAGGTATTCAAAGGGGTCGTCCACCCAGTGGAGATCCTCAACGCGATGCAACGGGAGGCCGAGGCGCACAAGGCGATCCTAGCCGGCGGTCGCACGCTGGTCCCGAACCGGTATGTGATCGACCTCTCCCCGTACGACCACAGCCGGCTCGCGCCGTACGCGGCGGCCCTGGCGCAAGAGCTGGCGCAGTCGCAGGCCGAGTTCATCGGTGAGCAGGCCTGGACGGTCTACGGGGATGTGATCGTCGAGATCGAGCGGGGGGAGGGCCTGGACACCGGCATGTTCCGGGTCACCGCCGAAGTGTTCAGCGGAGATCCGGCGCCGCCCGCCGCCCCGACCGCATACGACCAGCAACATCAGGGCTATCCGCCGCAGTACGAGCAGGCCCACCAGTATGAGCAACCCCAGTATGAGCAGCATGGTCACCCGAGCGGCCCGCCGGCCGGTCCGGGTGGCGGCTTCCGGAACCCGCGGCTGATCTCGGGTGATGGGCGCAACTACCCGCTGGCGATCGGCTCGACCGTGATCGGCCGGGGTGACCAGGCGACGCTGCGCCTGCCTGACGTCGGGATCTCCCGCCGGCACGCCCGGCTGGACTTCGACGGGGCCCAGGTGGTCCTTACCGACCTCGGGTCGACCAACGGATCGATGGTGAATGGTCAGCGGATCTCCGCGGTGGCGCTCAACCCGGGCGACATGATCCAGATCGGGACGACCACGCTCACCTTCCGGGTGGACGGCTAACCGACCTTGGACGAGCTCGTCTTGACTGCGGCCCGGATCGGGCTGCTGGTCCTGCTGTGGATCTTCGTGTTCGCGGTGGTGGGGGTGGTGCGGCGGGACATGTTCGCCGGCGGCCGTTCCCGGCGGGTGGTCGCGCCGCCGCGTGCGGCGGCGGCCGCCGCTGGGGGCGGCGGCGGCGGTCAGGCGCCGGCCAAGGTCCGCAAGGGCCGGGCCGCCCACCAGCTCGTGGTGACCGCTGGCCAGCTCGCGGGCACCCGGATCAGTCTGGGCGAGACCCAGATCACCATCGGCAGGGCGGAGGACTCTACACTCGTCATCACCGACGACTACGCATCAGCCAGGCACGCTCGGCTGGTGCCCCGCGCCGGACAGTGGTATATCGAAGATCTTGGCTCGACCAATGGCACATATCTGGATCGGTCCAAGGTTAGTGGCCCCACCCCCGTACCTATCGGCGTGCCGATCCGGATCGGGCGAACATCCATAGAGCTACGTCCCTAGAAGCTACGGCCCATGAATCTGACCCTGCGCTACGCGGCTCGCAGTGACCGCGGCCTGGTGCGAGACGGTAATCAAGACTCCGTCTACGCCGGCCCGCGGCTGCTCGCCGTGGCCGACGGCATGGGCGGCATGGCCGCCGGTGACGTCGCCAGCAACATTGTCATTGCCGCACTCGCGCCACTGGATGAGGACGTGCCGGGGGACGCGATCCTCGACACCATCCGGGGAAGCGTGGATACGGCCAACCAACAACTACGCGACACCGTCGAAGCGAATCCGCAGATGGAGGGCATGGGCACCACGCTCACCGGGCTGCTGTTCGCGGGCTCGCGGGCCGGTCTGGTGCACATCGGTGACTCTCGCGCCTACCTGCTGCGCTCCGGCGAGTTCCACCAGATCACCAAGGACGACACCTACGTCCAGATGCTGGTGGACGAAGGCCGGATCAGCGCGGAGGAGGCCGGCAGCCATCCCCAGCGGTCGCTGCTCACCCGGGCGATGGACGGCCGGGACATCGACCCCGAGTATTCGGTCCGGACGGTGCTCCCCGGCGACCGGTATCTGATCTGCTCCGACGGCCTCTCCGGGGTGGTCAGCGAGGAGACCATCGCCGACACCACCCGGGAGTACACCGATCCGCAGGAGTGTGTGGAGCGGCTGATCTCGCTGGCGCTGCGCGGCGGCGGCCCGGACAACGTCACCGTGATCGTCGCGGACGCCACCGACCAGGACATCATGGAAGGCACGCCGGTGGTGGGCGGGGCCGCAGCCCGCGGTGAGGCGAGCGGCGACAGCACCGAACACGAGTCCACCCCGGCGGCGCGCGCCTCGGCGTTGAACCCTCGCCCGCCCGCGCCGGAACCGGAGCCGGAGTCGGCGGCCGTCGAGGAGGAGGCGCCGGCCCGCCCGCCGCGACGTCCGCTGCGTACCGCCCTGATCGTGCTGGTCCTGCTGGCGCTGCTCAGTGGCGGGCTCTGGTATGGCTGGTCGGTCACCCAGTCCACCTACTACGTCGGGGCGACCGAGGAGGGCGAGGTCGCGGTCTTTCAAGGGTTGCCCGGCCGGGTGGCCGGCCTCGACCTCTCCAGCCTGCACACGGTCAGCGACTACGCGGTCGACGACCTGCGGCCACACGCCCAGGAGCGGGTCCGGCAGGGCAGCATCCGGGCCGGCAGCTCCGGCGAGGCGGAGCAGCGGATGACCGAGCTGCTCAACGACGAGCTGAAGCCGCTGTGCCGGCCGACCCCCAGCCCGACCCCCACCCCGACCCCCGCCGACGACGAGGACGAACCGGACCCGGAGGAGACTCCGGACCCGGCGGCGACCGCCACCGGGACGATCGATCCTTCCCCGGACGGGGAGCCGGTCAACCGGACCCCACCCCGGACCGACCCGACGGACTGCCGGACCGAGTAGGAGAGACGGAACCCCGGTGACTGCGCCAGCCACCATGCCTGTGCCGCCGAGCTCTCGTAGCTCGACCGGCCGTGGCCGCGCGTCCCGCAACCCGCGGAATGCCGAGCTGGGGCTGCTGCTGCTGGCGATGGGGGTGATCGCCGGCTTCTCCGCCACGGTGGAGTTGCAGCTGCTCGACACGCTGAGCGCCTCGTTCTGGGTGCAACCGGCGGTGTTGACCGTCACCTTCCTCGTCGCACACGTGGCCCTACGGATCTTCGCCCCGTACGCCGACCCGGTGCTGCTGCCGGCGGTGGCCCTGCTGAACGGGGTGGGGGTGGCCTTTCTTCGGCGGCTCGACCTCGGCGTCACCAATCCTGACGATGTGGGGGAAGGCGCGTCACCGTTCAGCGGCATCGGCGGGTCGCAGCTGATCTGGACGGCGGTGTCGATCGCTGGCGTGGTCGGCGTGCTCTGGCTGGTGCGGGACCATCGGCTGATCTCCCGCTACGCCTGGACGCTCGGGCTGGTCGGGATCGTCCTCATGATCATCCCAGGGTTGTTGCCGGCGAGCATCTCCGCCAGCGAGTACGACGAGTCGGCGAAGCTGTGGATCCGGATCGGCCCGTTCTCCATCCAGCCCGGCGAGTTCGCCAAGCTGGCGCTGCTCTGTTTCTTCGCGTACTACCTGGTGCGCAAGCGGGAGGTGCTGTCGCTCGCCGGCAAGCGGTTCCTCGGCATCGACTTCCCCCGCGGGCGCGACCTCGGCCCGGTGGTGGTGGTCTGGCTGCTCTCGCTGCTGGTCCTGGTGATGCAGTTCGACCTCGGCATGTCGTTGATGTATCTGGGCATGTTCGTGGCGATGCTGTACATCGCGACCGAACGCATCAGCTGGATGATCATCGGGTTCCTGCTGTTCACCGGCGGGGCGGTGCTCGCGTACGTGCTCGGCTCCACGATCGGCGGGCCGTTCTACAACTTCTCCTGGCGGGTCGATGTCTGGCTGGACCCGTTCGCCGACCCGACCGGCGCCGGTTATCAACCGTTGCAGTCGCTACTCGGGCTGGGCACCGGCGGCCTCTTCGGCACCGGCCCGGGCGCCGGCCAACCCACCCAGGTGCCGGAGGTCCATAACGACTTCATCTTCGCCGGCATCGGTGAAGAGATCGGCCTGTTCGGCCTGACCGCCCTGCTCATGGTGCTGTTGGTAGTGGTCACCCGGGGCATTCGGATCGGGTTGGCGGTGCGGGACTCGTTCGGCAAGCTGCTCGCCGGCGGGCTCGCCTTCACGCTCGGGTTGCAGATCTTCGTCATCCTAGGTGGGGTGACCGGACTGATCCCGCTGACCGGACTGACCACCCCGCTGATGTCAGCCGGCGGGTCGGCGCTGATGTCGAACTGGATTCTGGTGGCGTTGCTGCTGCGGATCTCCGACGCCGCCCGGCAACCCGCCACGCCGCCGGTGGTCTCCTCCCCGATGCCGGCGCGTCCGGGTGCCGAGCGTTCCGGTGCCGAGCGTCCGGGTGCTGAGCGTCCGGGTGCCGACCGTTCCGGTGCCCAGCACCACCCGGCCCCGGGCGGTGGCCAGGGCGCCCCGGACGGGGGAGCCGCCCCGCCCGGGCGAGGGCTCGCCGACGGGCAGGCGGCGCAGAAGGGATGGTCCGAGTGAACGCACCGCTGCGCCGGGTCGGGATCATCGTGATGGTGATGTTCGGCCTGCTCTTCGCCAACCTGAACTGGGTGCAGGGGTATAAGGCCGACGAGTACCGCAACAGCCCGCACAACGCTGGCCGGGTCCAGATCGCCGAGTACCAGCGGGAACGCGGCCCGATCCTGGTCGGCCGGGACGGCACCGCCGCGGCGGTCAGTATCGAGACCGACGGCCGGCTAACCTACCTGCGCACCTATCCGGAGGATGGGCGCTGGGCGCACGTGGTCGGCTACAAGCCGGTAAACCTCGCCGCCACCGGCATCGAGCGGTTCGAGAACGACTCCCTCGCCGGCACCGGCGACCGGTTCTTCGTCGACCGGATGCGGGACCTCTTCACCGGCGACCAGAGCGCTGGCGGCACCGTCCAGACCACGCTCTCCCGCGGCGGCCAGCAGACCGCGTTCGAGGAGCTGAACGACAACCAGGTCGGGGCCGACCGGGGCGCGGTGATCGCCATCGACCCGCGCACCGGCGGTGTGCAGGCGCTGGTCTCGATGCCCAGCTTCGACCCGAACCCGCTCGCCTCCCACGACCCGGACGTGGCGCAGGATGCGTACGAGGCGCTCGACGCCGACCCGGAGCGGCCACTGGCGAACCGGGTGCTCTCGGAGCGGTTCGAACCCGGCTCGGTCTTCAAGGTGATCGACGCGGCCGCGGCGCTGGCGAGCGGGGATTACCAACCAGACAGCAACCTGGAGGGCGGCGCCCAGTACACCGCCCCCACCGCTGGCTCCCCGATCGGTAACGCCCCCGGGGTCAGCTGCCCCAACTCGATCACGCTGGAGCAGGCGCTGGTGGTCTCCTGCAACACCGCCTTCTCGTGGCTCGCCGCCGAGCAGCTCAGCGGTGACGAACTCAGCGGCATGGCGGACGCGTTCGGGTTCCGCGACGACGAGCTCTCGGTGGGCCGGCTCGACGGCGAAGGCATGTCGGTCGCCACCAGCCAGCTCGGGGAGCTGCACCGGGAAGACGGCCAGTACGACCAGCCCACCCTGGCGCTGACCGCGATCGGGCAGGCGAGCGTGCAGATGACCCCGATCCAGGGGGCGCTGATCGCGGCCACCGTCGCCAACGGGGGCACCCAGATGGCGCCGTACCTGGTGGAGCAGCTCCAGGATGGACAGCTGCGCCCGGTGTACCAAGCCTCCCCGGAGTCGCTGCGCGAGCCGATCACCGGTGAGGTCGCCAGCGAGCTGGAAGACATGATGGTGGCCGCGGTCGAACGTGGCACCGGTACCAACGCGCAGATCCCCGGCTACCGGGTCGGGGGCAAGACCGGCACCGCCGAGACCGGCGACGGCGCGGCCGAACACGGCTGGTTCGTGGGCTTCGTGATCGACGACGGCGAACCGATCAGTGCGGTCGCGGTCTTCCTGGAGAACGCCGGGAGCGGCGGCAGCGGGGAGGCGGCGCGGATCGCGGGCCAGGTGATGCATGCGGTCGTCAACGACCAAGGGGGAAGCTGATGCACGGCGCCGGGATGCAGCTGGGTGGTCGATACCGGCTGGATGAACGGATCGGCGGCGGCGGCATGGGCGAGGTGTGGCGCGGCACCGACGAGGTGCTGGGCCGGACCGTCGCCGTCAAGATCATGCTGCCGGCGTTGTTGGACGAGCCGGGCTTCGCCGAGCGGTTCAAGGCCGAGGCGCGCACCATGGCCCGGCTCAAGCACCCCGGTGTGGTCAACGTGTACGACTACAGCAGCGACGCCACCACCGCGTTCCTGGTGATGGAGTACATCGACGGTGACCCACTGTCGCGTACCCTGAACCGGGTGGGGCGGCTGACCGCCGCCCGCACCATGGCGTTGATCGCGCAGGCGGCCGACGCGCTGGAAGCGGCGCACGCGGCCGGCATCGTCCACCGCGACGTCAAACCAGGCAACCTGATGGTGCGGGCCAACGGCACCCTGGTGCTCACCGACTTCGGCATCTCCCGCTCGGAGATGGCCGGCATGACCGGCACCGGCACGGTGCTCGGTACCGCCTCCTACCTCTCCCCGGAGCAGGCCGCCGGCCAGGTCGCCACCCCCGCCTCCGACGTGTACGCGTTGGGCGTGGTGGCCTACCAGTGCCTCGCCGGGCGCCGGCCGTTCGAGGGCGACAACCCGCTCGAGATCGCGATGAAGCATGTCCGCGAGACCCCGCCGTCGCTGCCCGGCGACACCCCGCCCGCGGTCCGGGAGATCGTGATGCGAGCGCTGGCGAAGGACCCGGGCAACCGGTGGCCCTCGGCCGCCTCGCTCTCGGCGGTGGCCAGGCAGGCGTCGGCCACGCTCGGTCAGGGCGTGGTGATTCCCGGTCCGCCCGCTGGCACCGCCCCCAGCTCCCCGGCCCCGGTCTCCGGCGGCCAGCCCAATCCTGGGCA
Organism: Natronosporangium hydrolyticum; assembly: GCF_016925615.1. Taxonomy (NCBI): domain Bacteria; kingdom Bacillati; phylum Actinomycetota; class Actinomycetes; order Micromonosporales; family Micromonosporaceae; genus Natronosporangium; species Natronosporangium hydrolyticum. Next base: position 5,615,942 of record NZ_CP070499.1, on the reverse strand, counting down.
GGCGATGCCGGGGCAGCCGGCGGCCCACCCCTCCGCGCCACCGCAGCAGCCGGGGCCGCCGCCGTCCAGCGGGGCGCCCCACCATGGCTACCAACCAGGCCACGCCCCGCTCGCCACCCAGCAGGTGCACTACCAGCCGCCCGCGTCCGGGGCGCCGGCCTCCGCGCCGGGCGCCGGCGGCCCGGCGCGCGGCGACCGCCCGTCACCGCTAGCGATCGCCGCGGTGATCCTTTTCGCGGTCGCGATCGTAATGTGTGCTGGGCTGAGTGCTTACCTGCTCCGGCAGGCCACGGACGGTGGGCTCTCCAACCTCTTCACCATGGTCAAGGTTGATCATCCCATCGAAGGATCAATGACGATATGAGCGCGCCAGAGCGGCTGCTGGGCGGCCGGTACGAGGTCGGTGAGCTGCTGGGCTACGGCGGCATGGCCGAGGTGCACCGGGGGCGGGACCGGCGCCTGGGCCGCGACGTAGCGATCAAGATGCTGCGCACCGACCTCGCCCGCGACCACACGTTCCAGCTCCGGTTCCGCCGGGAGGCGCAGAACTCCGCCACCCTGAACCACCCCGGCATTGCCGCGGTCTACGACACCGGCGAGGAGAAGGCCGCAACCGGCGAGGCGCTGCCCTACATCGTCATGGAGTTCGTCAACGGGCAGACCCTCAAGGACGTCCTCGCCGCCGAGCAGGTGCTGCAGCCTCGGCGGGCGCTGGAGGTCACCGCGGACATCTGCGCCGCGCTGGAGTTCAGCCACCGGCACGGGATCATCCACCGGGACGTCAAGCCCGGCAACGCGATGATCACCACCAATGGCCAGGTCAAGGTCATGGACTTCGGCATCGCCCGGGACCTCGCCAGCGGCGCCACCACCATGACCCAGACCTCGGCGGTCATCGGCACCGCCCAGTACCTCTCCCCCGAGCAGGCGCGCGGCGAGGCGGTCGACGCCCGCTCCGACGTGTACGCCACCGGCTGCCTGCTCTTCGAACTGCTCTGCGGCGACCCGCCGTTCACCGGCGACAGTCCGGTCTCGGTCGCCTACCAGCACGTCCGGGAAGACCCCAAGGCCCCCTCCGAGGTGAACCCGGAGATCGGGCCGGACATCGACGCGGTGGTGCTGAAGGCGCTGGCGAAGAACCCGGCCAACCGCTACCAGTCGGCCGCCGAGATGCGGGCCGACCTGCTCCGCGCCGCCAGCGGCCGGCCGGTGCTCGCCACCCCGGTGATGAGCGACGCCGAGACCGCGATGCTCGGGCAGGGGCCCGGCGGCGAACCGGCCCGGGTCGGCGACCCGCAGCAGCGCAAGGCCTCCACCTGGGTGCTCGCCGCGCTCGGGGTGCTCGGGGTGCTGGCGGTGATCGCCCTGATCACCGGTCTGATCCTGAGCAACCAGGGCAGCGAACAGGTGGTCGTGCCGAACCTCGAAGGGATGACCGAGGAAGAGGCGTCCGAGGAGATCGACGCGCTGGAGCTGGCGGCCGCGGTCGGCGAACCGCTCGCCGGCGACGACTGCGAAGAAGACACGGTGGTCGCCCAGTCGCCCGGGCCAGGCGAAGAGGTCGAACCGGCCTCGGTGGTCACCTTCCAGCTCTGCGCCGGCCCGGAAGCGTTCCCGATGCCGAACGTGGTCGGCTCCACCGAAGAGAGCGCCGTGAACCAGCTTCGAAACGCCGGCCTGGACGTCACCGTGGAGGACCGGGCCAGCTCGGAGCCGTCCAACACGGTCGTGGAGACCGATCCGGAGGCCGGCGAAGACGTGCTCCCGGGCGACGAGGTCACGATCTACGTCTCGCAGGGCAACATCGCCTCGGTGCCGGACGTGGTCGGCCTCTCGGAGGCAGAGGCCCGGGGCCGCCTGGAGGGCGCCGGCTTCACCGTGAACACGGACAACGCCGACAGCTCACCCTCCTCGCCGGATCAGGCGGGCACGGTGGCCGGGCAGAACCCGTCCAGCGGTGAGGAAGTCAACGTGAACGAGACGACGGTGACCATCTTCATCTACGCCGACGGCCAGGCCCTGCAGATCAGCGAGCCGGTGGTCGGCGACGACGGCGTCACCGTGGTGATCAACTGGGACAATGACATCTTCGGCGGGGTCACGATCGACTGGGGCGACGGCACCACCGAGGACTACAGCAGCTCCGAGGGCCCGAGCGACCCGCACACCTACCAGGTGGCCCCGGGCGACTCTGAGCAGTTCACGATCACCGTCACAGCCCAGGACGACTCGAGCCGGAGCCAGAGCGTCTCGGTGACGATCGAACCCGAGCCGTAACCGCGCCTGCGTGCGTGCCGCGCCTGCGTGCGTGCCGCGCCTGCGCGCGTGCCGCGCCTGCGCGCGTGCCGCGCCTTGGTTGGCTGGGGAGGGATCTTGCGTACCGGAATGTCGGACATTACCGGGCGCAAGATCCCGCTCTGCCCAACCATGATGCGCCGCAGGTCGCGGGTGGGCCCGGAGGTCGCGGCGCGCGCCGATCAGTCACAGTCAGGTCAGGGACGGTAGCCGCCGCGGACCAGCATCTGCTCAGCCCGGTAAGCCAGCGCGTCGGGCCGTTGGTACGCGTCCCGCCAGGTCCATCGGAAGGCGGTGAATCCCAGTTCGGCGAAGCCGGCATCGCGGAGCTTCTCTCGCCGGAGGACCTCCGGCGCGGTGTACTTCGTGAGTCCGTCCGCCTCCCCGATGACCCGGTACGGTGCCCAGAGAAAGTCGGCCCGCTCCAGGCCGCCGATGATCGCCTGCAGGGTCGGTGTCGGTAGCCCATGGTGGTGAAACGCCACCCGGGAGATCGACTCCAGCGGCGACTCGGCCCGGTGGTCGGCGAAGGCGGCCACGTGTCGCGCTCGGGCAATGCCCGGCCACCCCCGGCATGAATCGAGCACCTCCAGCAGTTCGTCGCGCGGGCAGCGACGCCGGAGCGCAGCGTCGGCGACCACCACCCCGGCCCGGAACGGCCGGCGCCGGCTCAGGTCCACCACCGTACGAGGCAGCGTCGTGACCGGAACTCCCCTGATCATGGTGTGCTCGCCGGGTGCCACCCGAGAGTGATGTACTACGACTCCCGGATACCGCGCCGTGCCCTGTGTCCGGCGCGCGCGGGTGAGCTGGTGATGATCCGGGGCGCCCAGCGTGGGGATCCCCCACAGCATCGCCGCGGTCTCGTGGCTCGCGATCGCGTCGAGCCGTTCCGTCGCCGCTCTGATCTCCATGATCGAGTCCGCTCGCAGGGCGTACAGTCCGCGTCGTAACCGCACGAGTTCGCCCCTGCCGTGGCGCGCGCGGAGGGCCGATTTGCGCTGCGGATCAGTGGTGATCAGCGGCGGCCACGGAGCGTCGGGTGACGGATACGAAGAGCCCATGACATTGACTATCGCCGACCCGTGCAACCCGGCGCTCGTCCACGTCGGCACCCTGCCCGCCCCGCCGCACCTTGGTTGGCTGGGGAGGGATCTTGCGTACCGGAATATCCGACATAACTGGACGCAAGATCCCTCCCCGCCCAACCAAGCGGGGCGCGGCGCCGGGGCGCTGTGGCGGGCGCGGCGGGGCGCGGCGGGGCGCGGCAAGGCGGGGGTGGGGGCCCGCGGCGGGGGACCTAGCGGAGGCCGGCGAAGGCGGTTTGCCGGCGGAGGTCGAGTTCGGCGCCGAGCGCCGGGGCGAGGGTACGCGCCGCGGGCAGGCCGCACTCCGCTAGCCAGTTCGCGAGCAGCAGATGCCCCGCCTGGCTCAGCACCGACTCCGGGTGGAACTGCACCCCCTCGATCGGGAGCCGGCGATGCCGCACGCCCATGATTACGCCGTGCTCGCTGCGGGCGGTGACGGCGAGCTCCGGCGGCAGCGTCGACTCGACGATCGCCAGCGAGTGGTAGCGGGTCGCCTCGAACGGGTCCGGGAGCTCCGCGAACACCCCCTCACCGTGATGGCTCACCAGCGACGTCTGTCCGTGCAGCAGCTCCGGCGCCTGGTCGATGGTGGCACCGTACGCGGCGCCGATGACCTGATGACCGAGGCAGACCCCGAGGATCGGCACCCGCCCGGCCAGCTCGTCGACGAGCGGCAGGCAGATGCCCGCCTGGGCCGGACCGCCCGGCCCGGGTGACAGCAGCAACCCATCGCCCGCGAGCGCCGCCGCTTCCGACACCGTGATCTCGTCGTGGCGGCGCACCAGGCACTCGGCGCCCAACTGCTCCAGGTACTGGACCAGGTTGTAGACGAACGAGTCGTAGTTGTCGACGACGAGAATGCGCACCCGTCACCCATCCGTGTCGTACGGGATGTCGTGCTCGTCCTCCAGCGTAGACCCGTCCGGCCCGACCAGGCCGTCGTCCTCCTCCGCCGGATCAGTCAGCCCGGGGTCGCCGCCCGGGGTCGGTGGGGCGTCGCCCTCACCCGGGTCGAACTCGCCCTCCAGCTGGCCTTCGTTCCACGGCAGTAGGGTCTGCTCGATCCACGGGTCCGCCCACGGGAAGACCACGAACCACAGCATCGCCATCGCCCCGCCAGCGAGCAGGACCGACCCGAACAGCTTGCCGGGGAGCCCGAACGGCAGGTGGCGCCAGATCCACGCGTACATGTTTGCCCGACCCCCTAGCCGCCCAGCCCGCCGAGCACCGATGGGCGCCCTTCCGACTGGGGCTGGTGGTCGACCAGCTCCGCGTGGACGATCAGCCGTTCGTAGTTGTCCCACTTCGGGTGGCAGGTGGTCAGGGTCAGCATCGCCTGCGACGGCTCCACCCCCGGCTGGCCCGGCACCGGTGCCACCACCTCCACCGCGCTCGGTGCGACGATGTGGTTCTGGGTGACCCGGTATGTGTACCAGTTGCCCTGGGTCTCCACCACGATCGCGTCGCCCTCGTACACCTTGTCGAGGTCCCAGAAGGTGGCCGGATTACGGTGACCAGCGATGGCGAAGTTGCCCACCTCGCCGGGCATCGCGCCGCTCGGGTAGCGCCCCGGTGCGTACCGGATGTCGTCGAGCTCCACACCCTCCACAACGACCCAGTGTTTGCCGAGCTTCGGCACGTACAGCCGGGCGATCGCGTGGCCGGGCGGTGGCCCCAGCGGCTCCGGGGTCGCTTCCGGCTCCTCGTCGTCCGGGCTCGGGGTCGGCGCTACTGGTTCGGCCCACATCTCCTCGAGCTGCCGGTCCAGCTCATCCTGGTGGGAGGCGACCACCGCGGCCTTACCCCAGACCTCGTACGCGGCCAGCAGCAGCACGATCACCCCGACGGTGATCAGCAACTCGCCGAAGCCGCGGACGGTGGTGCGCACCACCGTGCCGAAGGTGGTACGGGTCAGCGCGGAGTAGACGCTGCGGTACCCGCCGGTGTCGGTCTGCAGTGCCCGCAACGGGATCACCTGCTCGCCGGCCTTCGGCTCCGGCTTCGGCGCGTCGTCGTCGGGGTCCGGCGGCGGGGCGGGCGGGACGATACCCAGCAGACTGGTCTCCGCCGCCGGCGGCGGCCCGGTGCGGGCTGGTTCCCGGTGGCGAGTCCGGGCCCCCACCGCGGAGATGACGGCGGTCTGGTCGGCGTCGACCCGCCCGGCGTCGATCACCGCGGTCTGGTCGGCGTCCCGCAGCCGCGGCAGCACGGTCGTCGCCTCCACCGCCGGGCTGACCGGAGCGGGGTCGGTGCTGTCCGCCCACGGGTCCCAGTTTTGGCCGGTGGCCGGCGCGGGCGCTGGCGCCGGCTGCTGTGGCTGCGCCGGCCGTGGCGTCGGCGGCGGCGCCGAGAAATTCGGCGCCGGCGGGTTCAACGTGGGCGGCCGAGGCGGAGCGGGCTGCTGCGAAGGTACGGGCTGCTGCCCCCACGGCTCAGCCTGCTGCCCGGCCTGCCCGACTCGGGCCCCCGGCTGCTCGTCCGCCTGCCCTTCCGGGGGGAACGAGTCGTCACGCACCCACTCGTCAGTGTCGGAGGCCCGATGGCGCCCCCGACGACGTCCCGGATCGGGCCCCGCGGTCACCGCGGCACCTGCCCCGACCGTAACGTGCTGGTCCCCTCGTACGCCGGCACGCTGACATCCTCCTCCACCGACTCCCGATAGCCAAGCCCGTACGCGTCGGCCGCCTCCCAAAACACTTGAACACCTGATGAACCCGCCAACGCGTCGCTCATCGCCGCCGGATCCCCGATCGCCGTAATCTCGTACGGCGGCGAGTAAGGTCGGCCGTGCAGCAACAATACCGGCCCGACGCACAACACCGCGCTGGTCGCGATCACCCGCTCGCCCATGATGGTCATGGCTTCGGCGCCGCCGGCCCACAATGCGTTCACCACCGCCTGCACGTCCTCCTGATGCACCAGCAGGTCGTCAGGCTCAGCACCAGGCGGACGGACCCCGTCGGGGCGAAGCGCGTCATCGAGGTGGACGGTCAGACCCGGCCCCCGCAACGCCGAGAAGCCGGCGGCCTCCCGGTGCTCAGCCGCCCGGTCCTGCTCCGCCAACACCGGGGCGTCCGCCCCCGCCAACGCCTCGGTGAGCGCCGCGACCTCGGCCTCGAGCGGTGCCACCTCGGCCTCGGCGGCGGCCACCCGGTTCGCGCGCTCCTCGATCAAGTCGGCGAGCTGCAACTGCCGGTCCTCCCGCAGCGGAACGTCGCTGGCCGAGGTGGCGGAGGTCGTGAACAGCAGCCCGGCGGCGAGAGCGATCACGGGAACCCCCACCGCCCAACCCGGTCGCCGGGCGGGGCGGCGACGCAGCGCCTGCCGCAGGTGTCCGTACACGTTTCGCCAGCTGGCCGGACCCGGCGAGTACTCGCTCACGACCGCACCCCCACGCCGCGGGGCTTCCTGTTCGCGCTGCGGGGCTCGCTTCGCTCGCTCCTCGCACTCACTGTGGGGTGGGTGTTCGCGCTGCGGGGCTCGCTTCGCTCGCTCCTCGCACTCACTGTGGGGTGGGTGTTCGCGCTGCGGGGCTCGCTTCGCTCGCTCCTCGCACTCACTGGGTGCCCCCTTTGGGCGTGGTCTCGGTTAGGCTGTCGGGGTACGTAATGCGACAACCATCGAACCTACTGTTCAGCATGCCGGCCCCTCGGGGAGTATCTCGTGCCGAAGTCAACGATCCGTAAGAAGAAGGTCTACACGCCGCCGGCGGAGGTGCGGCCAGCTTCTGACGCTACCCGCCGGAAGCCCAGTCCGCCGTGGCTGCCGGTCAGTGCGGTCTGCATGATCGTCTTCGGCATCGCCTGGTTGGTGGTCTTCTACATCACCACCGGAGACTATCCCGTCGCAGCCTGGGGTTACTGGAACCTAGTCATCGGGTTCGGGGCGATGGTCAGCTCGCTGGCGGTCCTGTCCCGCTGGCGCTGACCGGCGCGACCCCCGGTCTGCCCACTTCGCCCCTGCGTACGCGGGGGTGAAGCCGTCGGTGGCGGCTGCTCGCCGCCGAGCGCCGAGGGTGCCGTTTGTCACGTGTGCGCAGCGTACCGGCGTGTCGCCGGGGCGAGCCAGGCTGGCGTGCCGCCGCACCGGTCCGTAGGCTACTGACGAGTAGGGTTTGTGGGGAACTACCGTGGTGTAGTTATCCACAGCCGTTATCCACACTGTGGATAACGGCATAGCTTTCAAAACGGACATTAGGAGCGAGTGTGGGCGCCGTCCAGATCCTCTCTACCGTCGTCGCGTACCTGGTGACCGTGGTCGCGGTGGCGTTCGCGGTGCGTGCGGCCCGGCGGATGGTCGCGGTGATCCGGCTCGGGCAGCCCGACCCATCCCGGTTCGACGACCGCCGCGGCCGGACCGCGACGATGCTGCGGGAGACCCTCGGCCACACCCGGATGTTGAAGTGGTCGGTGGTGGGGGTCGCCCACTGGTTCGTGATGGTGGCCTTCATCCTGCTCGCGTCGCTCGTCGTCGCCGCCTACTTCGAGGTGCTGGACCCCACCAGGACGCTGCCGATCGTCGGCGGCTGGACCATCTTCGGCCTGGTCACCGAGGTGCTGAGCGTGCTCGGGGTGCTGGCGATCGGACTGCTGATCGTGGTTCGGCTGCTGAACCTCCCACGCCGCCGCAGCTGGTCCCGGTTCGCCGGCTCGACCTCCTGGCAGGCCTACTACGTCGAGTACACGATCCTCGCGGTGCTGGTCGTGGGGCTGCTGGTCCGCGGCACCAAGGCGGCCGACGGGGCGCTCGCCTACCCGGTGTGGGCGGCGCCGGTCAGTCACGCCCTCGGCGGCGTGATGCCGGCGAGCGGCGATCTGATCAGCTTGCTCGCGTTGCTCAAGATTCTCATCTCGATGGCGTGGGTGATCGTGATCTCCACCCACGTGACCATGGGGGTGGCGTGGCACCGGTTCACCGCCTTCCCCAACATCTACTTCAAGCGCTCCGGCGACGCCGCCCCGGCGTTGGGCGCGCTCAAACCGATGACCACCGGCGGCGAGCCGATCGACTTCGAAACGGCCGACCCCGAGACCGACCAGTTCGGCGTGGCCGAGGTCGAGCAGTTCAGCTGGAAAGGGCTGCTCGACTTCACCACCTGCACCGAGTGTGGCCGCTGCCAGGACCAGTGCCCGGCCTGGCACACCGGCAAGCCGCTCTCCCCCAAGTTGGTCGTGCTGAGCCTGCGCGACCACGCGTACGCCAAGGCGCCGTACCTGCTCGCTGGCGGGGGCAAGAGCCCGGCCGGGGAGGAAAAGGCCTCGGCCGAGCAGTTGGCGAGCGTGCCCGCGTCGGCGCTGGCGGAGGCGCAACGGTCGCTGATCGGCGGCGCCGAGGAGGCCGGGATCATCGACCCGGACGCGCTGTGGGCCTGCACCACCTGCGGGGCGTGCGTGGAGCAGTGCCCGGTCGACATCGAGCATGTCGACCACATCGTCGATCTGCGCCGGCACCAGGTGATGATCGAGTCGAGCTTCCCGCCCGAAGCGGGGGCGATGCTGCGCAATCTGGAAAACAAGGGCAATCCGTGGGGGGCGGCGAACAAGGCCCGGGAGGACTGGACCAAAGGCCTCGACTTCGAGGTGCCGCGGGTCGGCGACGGTTCGGCGAACGACTTCGAGTACCTGTTCTGGGTCGGCTGCGCCGGGGCGCTGGAGGACCGCGCAAAGAAGACGACCCGGGCGGTGGCGACGCTGCTGCATCAGGCCGGTGTGAATTTCGCCATTCTCGGTGAGGGTGAGACCTGCACCGGTGATCCGGCTCGGCGGATCGGCAACGAGTTCTTGTTCCAGATGTTCGCCGAGCAGAATGTGGAGACCCTCAACGAGGCGTTCGGCGATCGGTCACGGCCTAATCGGAAAATTGTGGCAACTTGCCCGCACTGCTTCAACACGCTCGGTAACGAGTACTCACAGTTCGGCGGCGAGTATGAAGTGATTCATCACACACAATTGCTCTCCCAATTGGTCGGTGACGGTCGGTTGACCCCGATTCGTTCCGTGGCTGGCGGCCTGACCTGGCACGACCCCTGCTACCTGGGGCGGCACAACCAGGTGTACGAACCACCGCGTGAGCTGCTCGGCGACGCGCTGGTGGAGATGCCGCGCAACTCGGAACGCTCCTTCTGCTGCGGCGCTGGTGGCGCCCGGATGTGGATGGAGGAACGGATCGGTAAGCGCATCAACACCGACCGGGCCGAAGAGGCGATCGCCACCGGGGCCGGGACGGTCGCGGTGGGCTGCCCGTTCTGTTACACCATGTTGGGCGATGGCGTAGCTGGTGCGCAGGCAGGCCAGGAATCGCAGGTAGAGGTGGTCGACGTCGCCACGGTGCTGCTTCGCGCCAATGCAGATTCGGCCACCTAGTGGCCACTTTCGAGTGATGGCGCCACTACCCAGTGAAACCCTTTCGTGCCGCCCTTGACCACTGCTTGACAATCCGTTTAGGCTTCGGGGTCGTTGGGTCGGATGTCGGTTGCCCACTAGGGGCGACCCCGAGCCAGCACCGCCGAGTTGTCGGGGTGACCGTCCCGACGAGCCGGGGAACCACGCAACACCCCGGGGTGAATCCGCGACTTCGCGGTAGGGCGACACTTCCCGCCCGAACCCGTCAGCTAACCCGGTAGGCGGTCAGGGAAGAAGGGGTACGGTCCCCGTGGCAGAACCTGCCAGGCGGGTGCGCAGCCGGTCCGACCGGTCGCACAATGCCCGCTCTCGTTCAATGACCCGTTCACTTCTCTCCATCATGGCCGCCGCGGTCGTCGCGGTGCCGGTCATCTTCGCCGGTCCGGCCTACGCGCAAGACTCCCCCGAGGAGCTCCAGTCGCAGATCGACGACGCCTGGCGCGAGCTGGAGCCGATCATCGAGGAGCACAACGCGATCCGGATCGAGCTCGAGGAGCGCCAGGAAGAGGCCGAGGAGCTCGAGGAGAAGATCGAGCCGCTGCAGCTGCAGGTCGACCTGGCTCGGGCTGAAATTTCCGACATCGCCCTCTACAACTTCAAGGGGGGCAACGTCACCGCCTTCAAGGCGCTACTGACCACCGGCTCCCCGCTCACCTTCGCCGAGCAGCTGACCGCGCTCGACCAGTTCGCGCGCGCCCAGCAGGGCAAGATCCTGAAGGTCCTGGAGACCAAGGAAGCGTACGAGACCGAGCAGGAGGAGCTCGACGCGCTGGTGGCCGAGCTGACCGCGACTGAGGAAGACCTCGCCGAGCGGGCAGATGAGATCGACGCCGAGATCGACCGGCTGGAGGATCTCCGGGAGGAGGCGCTCGCCAACGCCGCCCCCGACACCTCGGCGCCAGCGGTCAGTGGCTCGGGCAACTGCCCCAGCGGCGCCAACGCCGTGATGGCCTTCGCCTGCGCTCAGCTGGGCAAGCCGTACGGCTGGGGCACCGCGGGTCCGGACACCTTCGACTGCTCCGGGCTGACCATGCGGGCCTGGGAGCAGGCCGGGGCGAGCCTGCCGCACAACGCGGCCGCGCAGCGCAACGCCACCCGACAGGTCGATCGAACTGATCTTCAACCCGGTGACCTCGTCTTCTACCACAGCGGGCTGAGCCACGTCGGTCTCTACGCCGGCAACGGCTGGATCGTCCACGCCCCCCAGGCGGGTAATCCGGTGAGGATGATGCAGATCGACCAGATGCCGATCCACAGCTATGGCCGACCGTAGCCGGACGGCCTGACTAAGGCTCCCGCCAATCCCCCCGGGCGGGAACCCTGGGCGCCCGCCGCGCGCATCCCCGTCGCGCGGCGGGCGCCACTACCTTTTCCTGCCGATCATGGACCTAGGTACATCATCAGGGCCGCTAAGCGCCCCAAACTCCATGATCAACGCATAGAACGGGGCGTCAGCGGGTGGGCCAGGTACGCCAGTTCTGCCAGGCGCGGCTCGGGGTAGGCCCACGCTGATCCTGGTACCGCGAGCCGTAGACCGCGGACCCGTACGGATTCTCCGCCGGGGAGGAGAGCCGGAAGATGCAGAGCTGGCCGATCTTCATGCCCGGCCACAGCTTGATCGGCAGCGTCGCGACGTTCGACAACTCAAGGGTCACGTGACCGGAGAAGCCCGGGTCGATGAAGCCCGCGGTGGAGTGGGTGAGCAGGCCGAGTCGCCCGAGGCTGCTCTTGCCCTCCAGCCGGCCCGCGAGCTGATCCCCAAGGGTGATCACTTCGAGCGTCGAGGCGAGCACGAACTCACCCGGGTGCAGCACGAACGGGTCCCCGTCGGCGACTTCGACCGCCGCGGTCAGGTCGTCCTGCCGTATTGCCGGGTCGATGTGGGTGTAGAGGTGGTTGTTGAAGACTCGGAAAATCCGGTCGAGCCGGACGTCGATACTCGAAGGCTGGAGCAGCTCCGGGTCGAACGGATCGAGGCGCAGCCCGCCGTGTTTGATTTCGACGAGCAGGTCACGGTCGGAGAGCAGCACCTTGGCAGCCTACCGATAGTGCAGCACGAGCGGCCTGACGGTCGTCAGTGTCGGGCCGCGCGAGCGAGGCGGATGCTTGCCCATGGTACACATGTTCGATAGAATTCAGACATGGCATCTTGGGGGGAGTTCGCCGCCGCCGCACCGAGGCTGGCGGGGCGGGCGCGGGCACTGCTGGAGCAGTACGGGCCGGGCCTGGCTTATCTGGCCACCATCCGGTCCGATGGTGGCCCGCGGGTGCACCCGGTGGCACCGGTGATCGCGGGAGATGGCTTGTTCTGCTTTCTGTTGCGCTCGCCGAAACGCCGAGACCTGGAGCGCGACGGGAGATATGCGCTGCACTCGTTTCCGCCGGAGCTGACCGATGACGAGGCTTATCTCGCAGGTCGGGCGAGTCCGGTGCGGGATTCTACCCGGGCCGCGGAGCTGGCGCGCCGGTTCAGCGCCTCGGGGCAGGTCGACTGGCGGCTGTTCGAGCTCTCCGTCGAGGTGGCGATGGTCGGTCACCCATCGCCGCCGACGCCGGCCGGAACCCTGCCCGCTGCCGGCTACCGCCCCGGCCCCACCCACCAGGTGTGGCGCGCTAACCAGCCGGTGAGGCATGCTCCCGCCCCACGTGCATCGCCGGTGGCAACCGGGTAGAGTGTCATCACCTGCGGGTGTAGTTCAATGGCAGAACATCAGCTTCCCAAGCTGACAGTGAGGGTTCGATTCCCTTCACCCGCTCCAGGAGTTTCGGCAGGTCGGCAGATCAGCGGCCTGATCGGCGATCGATGCCATCGGCTGATCTGCTGTTGGGTGCCCCAACCTATCGTGCCGAGGCACTAGTGGTCAGATTCCGGTTCCGCCGGGTCTCGGGGCCCTGCCGTCGCAGGACCCCGGCCGCAGTCTGGTCAGGCGGCGGAGTCCTGGTCGGTCAAGCCGACGGCCTGGCTGGCGGCCTGTTCCAGGATCCGGGCGACCCAAATGTCGATCGTGACGTGAGCGCTGTCCGCGGCCTGGCGGATGATGTCCAGTTGCCGGGGGGTGAGCTGGATGTCGAGGCGTTGGCCCGACTCATTTACGGTCAGCACGGGCAGGCTCGCGACGTTCGGGCCGGTGCCTTCGTCGGTCCCATCGGCGACCGGTGGCGCGTCCTCGGCCGGCGGATCGGCGGGCTTCTCCCGCTCACGCAGGCTGGCGCGGACACCCTGCCGTAGCTCGTTGCGGGACCAGCCGAGGGTCTCCGCCTTGCGCAGCCAGAAGTCTTGCTCGGGTTCAGCCAGGGCGGCCACTTCGGCATGATGGCCGAAGCTGAGCTCATCACGCCGCCGCTCCCGTGTGAGCCACCAAGCCGATCAGACGTTCGTACCACCGCCCTGGCCGTGGTATGCGCTCGTCGCCGACAGCATGTGGATGGTCGACGAGTTCACCCCAGAGAACGGGGCGACGCGGCTCGTTCCGAACAGTGTGTGATCTTTCTCGACTGCCGACTCTTCGACGACGAGCTGGAGCGCGACCGGTGGCTGTCCAGCCCGCACGTCACCATTCTTTGGAGCGATCATCCCGACATCTACATGCGACGCAATCTGATCGGGACACCCGAGCGCATCCTTGAGAAGCTTCAGCGGTACGTCGATGCGGGGGTCACCGAGTTCGGCATCTACTTCCGTGACTACCCGGCACTGGACAGCGTCAGCAGGTTCATGACCGACGTGGTGCCCTATCTGAACCAGCTTCATGATCGCAATCGGATGGATGATCCGGTGGGCCATCTGCATGGTACGTAACGGCCGGCTTCGACGCTTAAGCGACTACAATCGACCTCAGATCACCGCAGTGAGATCATCAAAGACCTAGGCCTGTCAGCTGAATACGTACGTTCCGTCGGCTAGAGTCCGATACGGATTCACCAAAGGGGACGAGATCATTCGAACTCGTCAAGGTGTGATGCCATTCACGTTTGCTAACGCACAGAACGAAAGGGAAACTTAGATGCCCAGCCCCACCGCATCGGCGAAGCTCTCCATGTTCGGGATCGTCGCCGATGATCTTCCTAAGACGCTCGCGTTCTACCGGCGTCTCGGCCTAGATATCCCACCGGAGGCGGACCAGGCGCCGCACGTCGAGGTGACGCTTCCCGGCGGTCTGCGCCTAGCCTGGGACCCTGCCGAGACGGTTCGGTCGTTCGACTCCCAGTGGCAGCCCCCGGCCGGCGGCAGCCACCGCTTCGCGCTCGCCTTCGAGTACGACGGCCCCGCTGCGGTAGACGCAGCCTACGACGACCTCGTCAGCGCCGGCTACGAGGGTCACCTGCCGCCCTGGAACGCACCGTGGGGCCAGCGCTACGCCACCGTCAAGGACCCTGACGGCAACGCCGTAGACCTGTTCTCGGCGCTCTGAGCATCCCGCCCCGGGAGCCGGTACGGCAGCCTGCCGCACGACGCGCCTGCGCGAAGACCCGGCCGCCATCGCCGGCGCGATCGAGGAACTGCTGCGCTGCTATCCGTCGAGCAACGACGGCCTGCTGCGGGTGGCTACCCGCGACGTGGTACTCGGGACGACGCCGGTTCCCGCGGACGCGGCGGTGCTCCCGCTGGTCTGCGCAGCCTCCCGCGACCCGAAGTACTTCCCGGAGCCGGACCGGATCGATGTTGACCGCGTCGCGGACCGCAGCATCGCCTTCGGTTCCGCCCCGCACGCCTGCCCGGCCGCCGACCTGGCCCGGACGGTGTTGTCGGTCGGTATGGGCGCATTGCTTGCCCGATTCCCGGGCGTCCGTCTGGCAGCGCCAGTTGACGATGTCGAGCACCACAGCAATCTTCTGCCACTGGGCATCCGCGCGCTGCCGGTACACCTGTGACGACCCCCTCGACTCCGACCGCCGAATACCCACCGTGAAAGGATTTCGGTGCACGAGCAAACAACCAGACCACGCCACTCCCTGGACCGAGCCGCCGTCAAGGAACTCACGGCCCTCGTGGACGGACCAGTGGTCCTCGCTGGCGACGAGGGGTACGACGAGGAACGGTCCGGGTTCGAGCTGACCGTTACGCATCATCCGGCGGTCATCGTGGGTGTCACCCGCGCGGCCGACGTCGTCGAAGCTGTGCGGTGGGCCGCCGACCGAGGCTTGCCGGTGGCGGTCCAGGCCACCGGCCACGGCGCCTCGGTTCCGGCCGATGATGCGGTGCTCCTCAACACCCGTCGCCTGGACGGGGTCAGCGTCGACCCAGTGGCGGGCACGGCGACTATCGAGGCGGGCGTCCGGTGGGAGCGAGTCATCGCCGCGGCCGAGCCGCACGGCCTGGTTCCGCTGAGCGGGTCGGCGCCGTTCGTCGGCGCCGTCTCGTTCACGCTGGGCGGTGGCCTCGGCCTGATGTCCCGCGCCCACGGCCTGGCCTGGGACCACGTCGTGGCGTTCGACGTGGTCACCGCTGACGGCCAGCTGCGCCACGTCACCCCGGATAACGAGCCGGACCTCTTCTGGGGGGTGCGCGGGAGCAAGGGCAACCTCGGGATTGTCACCTCCCTGACCGTCCGGCTGTTTCCCGTCGAGCGAATCTACGGCGGCCGCCTCTTTCTCGACGGCGAACACTTGCGGGCGGCTCTGGACACCTGGACGGGATGGACGGCGACTCTGGACGACGAGACATCGACGTCGTTTTTCATGACCCAGTTCCCGCAGGACGACACACTGCCGGAGTCGCTCAACGGCCGTTACGTGCTACAGATCCGGTTGGCATACGTGGGGACCGACCTGGAAGTCGGCCGCCGACGCTTCGCGGAGTTGCGTGATGCCCTGCCCCCGGCGTTCCAGGACACGCTCGCTGTCCTGCCCTACCGCGAGTCCGGCAGCGTCCACGGCGACCCACCGTCCCCGGTTCCTAGCCAAAGCCGCACGGTGCGGCTCGCCCGCCCGGACGCGGGGCTGCTCGACGTCCTGGTAGAGCGGGCGGGGTCGGGGTCGGTGTTCGGCGTGGAGGTGCGGCTGTTGGGCGGCGCCCTGGACCGAGCGGCCCCCGTACCGGGAGCAGCCCGCCGCCCGCGCGGTGCAGTCCTGAACGTCTACGTGGCGTCCCTTGTGCCCGAGCCGGCAGAGGCACCCGCCATCGCCGCCGCGCAGCAGGCCTTCCTCGACGCCCTTGCGCCCTGGTCGGTACCGGGCGCGGAGCTGAACTTCCTCGCCGGGGTAAACACCGGCGTTCACCTGACCCGCGACGCGTACCTGCCCGAGGATTACGAACGGCTGCGCCAGCTCAAGGCACGCTGGGATCCCCAGAACCGCTTCTGCTTCAACCCGAACATTCCACCGGCGGACAGCTGACCTGCAACTGCTCAGCCGGAAGCCCTCCGGGTCGGCGGGTGGCTCAGGTACGCGCCGTCCGGGCCTTCCGGGGCCCCGTCGACCAGCGTCTCGGCCCACTGCGCTCGGATCAACCGCTTGACCTCCTCGGCGTAGCGCGCCTCGAACTTGGGTGCGCTGGGGTCGATGCCCATCCGGCGGGCGACCTGGGGCAGGGTGATCGGTGCGGCGATGGCGCCCATGATGGCGACCATGATGGCGAGCAGGAAGAGGGCCGGGTCGAGGTCGGAGGCGATCTCGCCAGCGTCCTGGCGGCGACGGATGTCGGCCACGTCCGCCTGGCCAGTCTGGCTGTCGGTAACGCTGCCGTTTACTCAGGACGGGTACGGCACCTTCGCCACCGGCATCGGTGGCGCGCTAGTGGTCATTGTGCTCACCGCGTGCTGAGGGCTGGCCTACGGTGCGATCAGCTACGCGATCGCGCTAAAGACCGGCAGCGCCGCCATCACCCAGGCCGCTTTCCCGATCTTCTTCCCGTTCCTGTTTCTCGCGCCGTCGTTCGGACCCCGCGAGTCCATGAGCGGGTGGGTGCAGGCGGTAGCCCAGTTCAACCCGGTCACCTACGTCATCGAGGCGCAACGCGCCCTTGTCCTGACCGGCTGGGACAGCGGCCGGGTCGCCGCGGGTTCGCAGCTATCGGAGTGATGGTAGTAGTGACCACGACCCTTGCCCTGCTCGCCCTGCGTTCCCGGGTGAGCTGACCACGCCGGCCTTCGATGCGCTAACCGATCACCGGTTGGCGCATCGTCGGGTTCGCAACTGCCGCGGGCAGTCCGGTAACCTGGGGGCAGCGTCGCGTGTCGGTGGCAGGCTGTGCCAGGCATGGAGGCGCCGGACCGAAGGGAGCACGACGACGATGTTCGTCGTCCCTTCGCCCTCCCCCTGTGGCTGAGGGCGAGCAGGCCAGGCTGGTGGCCTGGACTTGGGAGCTGCACAGCGTCCACGATCGACT
The DNA here is from genome assembly GCF_016925615.1 of Natronosporangium hydrolyticum. NCBI lineage: Bacteria > Bacillati > Actinomycetota > Actinomycetes > Micromonosporales > Micromonosporaceae > Natronosporangium > Natronosporangium hydrolyticum. The sequence goes on along the minus strand of NZ_CP070499.1, from coordinate 5,598,831 downwards.
GCGTGATGCGCTCGCGGTGACCCGGGAGGCGGTGGCCGCTGGTGCGCCAGCGGAGCCTGCGACCAGGGATCTGCTGTTGTTCTGCCACGGCTTCTGCGCGGCGTTGGCGGCCCATCATGAGGGCGAGGATCGGCAGCTGTTTCCGGCGATCGCCGAGCAGTATCCGGAGCTCCGCGAGGCGCTGCGATACCTACAGCAGGATCACTCCATGATCGAGCACCTACTCGGCGGCCTCCAGGCGGCGGTGGCTCGGGCCGCCCCGCCCGAGGAGCTGTCCCGGCACCTGGAGGGCCTGGCAGCGATCATGGAGTCGCACTTCCGGTACGAGGAACGCCAGCTCCGGCAGGTGTTGGCGACCTTGGCCCTGGATGCCGAACCCGGCGCCGTGTTGGGGCCGTTGTGGGCTCCGAGCCCGGCTGCGGCCGACCCCTGAGGGAGGTCATGACCCGAGCGCGGTCACCAGTGTCTCGGTGAGGGCGACCCCGGCGGTGCCGTCCGGGTCGCGAGTGGGGTCATAGATGGTGACATCGAGACCGACCCAACCGGGTGCGGCGAGCAGCGGCGTTAGCAGTGCGCGCAGCTGGTCATGGTTTAGCCCGCCGGGCTCTGGAGTGTCCACTGCGGGCATGACGCTGGGGTCGAGCACGTCCGCGTCGAGATGAACCCAGAACCCGGCCAGCGCGGGGTCGCGTAGTCGCGCCAGCGCGGCGCGGACGACGGCGGCCGGACCGGCGGTCGCGACCTCGGCGGCGCGCACGGTGTGGAAGGTCTGCTCGGCCTCGGTGCGGAACTCGTCGTCGTCCCGGCAGCCGATCAGGGTTACGTCCTGATCCCGGAGGTAGGGCGCCAGCCGGTCGATGTCCGCGAGGTCGGGGCTGCCGCGGCCGGTGACCAGCGCCAGTGACTCCCCGGCGGCTCCGCCGACATGTGGGGAGTTGCCAGGGTGCCGGAAGTCCGGCCCGTCGAGACAGACCAGCCCGAACCGGCCGCGGCGCCGCAGGGCCAGCATGACCCCGAGCAGGATGCTGCAGTCACCTCCGAGTACGAGCGGGACGTGCCCGCTGCCTTGCAGGCTGCCGAGCCGGTCGGCGAGCCGCCGCGAGTATCCGGCGATCTCGGCGGAGTGCCGCACCCCGTCACCCGGGCGCCAGCCGTAGTCGTGATAGTCCGGTGGCGTCACCGCCCCGGCGTCGGTGGCGCCCAGCCGGGCGAGCAGCCCCTGTGCGCGCAGGGCAGCCGGGAGCTGTCGGCAGCCCGGCGCCTCACCAGCCGCCGAGGGTCGGAGCCCGAGGTTGCTGGGTGCGTCCAGGACCGTGAGGGTCGACATGTGCTCAGTTTTCAGGAGGGGTGCGACAGCTGCGGCCGCGCTTACTTCGCTCGGTGCCACTACGGCAACTGATCGGTGGGCCAGAGCTTCGGTACGCACGGCGGCGGGTTCGCCATCACTCGGCCCGTCCCTCGGTGGTCGCAGATGGTGAGTCCTGCTGCCGGGATGGCCGCACGCCGAGCGAGGCCAACTCGGTCGCCCGGGTCAGGTCGCCGCTGCACACGACGCCCACCAGCTGCTCCCGGTCGAGGACCGGGGCGAGCCGGTGACCCGGTGCGAGCAGCAGCGGTGCCGCGTCCACCAGCGAGGTCTGCGGATCGAGCACCGCGGTCCGGTCCCGCGGCGTCTGGACATCGGCCAGCCGGGTGGTGGGTCGCCTCGCCGGCGGCACCCGCCCGAGTTGGGCCAGGGTCACCACCCCGGTGAGCCGCCCGCCGATGTCGAGCACCGGGTAGCTGCGGTGTGGGCTGCCGCCGGCCACCCGGGCGGCGAAGTCGTCGAGGGTCTGGTGGGCGTAGCCGGCAACCGCGGGGGTGGTCATCACATCCGCCACCCGCAGGTCGCCCACGGTCTCCCGGAGCCGGGTGCCGGCGGTCTCGGCGCCGGCGGCGGTGATCAGGAACCAGCCGATCAACGCCAGCCACAGCCCACCGAGCCAGGCCAGCACGATGACCTGGGCCAGGCCGGCGGCGATCAGGATGGCGCCGAAGACCATGCCGGCCCGGGCGGCCACCCGCTGGGCGGCGGCCCGGTCCAGACCCAGGCCCCACAGCGCCGCCGCCAGCACCCGGCCGCCATCTAGCGGCGCCGCCGGCAGCATATTGAAGACTCCGAGGACGACATTGACGATCGCCAGCCACACCAGCGCGGCGACCACCAGCGGATCGAGTCCGATCAGCGAGGCGCCGGCCGCCAGCACCGCGAACCCGCCGGCGGCGGCGATGCTCACGATCGGGCCGGCCAGCGCGATGAATAGGTCTCCGCGGGCGTGCGGGGCCCGCCCGTCCAGCTCGGAGACGCCGCCGAGCAGCCACAGCGTGATCGCGCGGACCCGTACGCCGTAGTGGCGGGCCACCAGGGCGTGGGCGAGTTCATGGGCGAGCAGCGCCGCCATGAACAGCACCGCCGCCAGCACCGCCAACAGCCAGTAGAGACCGGCCGGCTCCCCGGGTGCGCTGGCCGGCAGGATCGTCAACGCCAGCAGCCACACCAGCAACAGCATGATCACTAGTACGGACCAGTGGCTGCCGATCGGGATACCGGCGATCCGGCCGAAACGTATCGACTGCCGCACCTGCTCACCCCCCGTGGCGGCACGGTTCGCCATCAGCTCAATTGTGTCACCGGCCAGATGACTCACGGTAAGAGTCGGTTGCGGCCTCACTGAGCGGCGGTGTTCAGGGGATATCCGGTCCATGCGAGATAGCTCTCGGGACCCGTGTGGTTTCCCGCAGGATGGGTAGAAAGTGCCCATGGTGAGCGGGAAGTCGCGCCGCGTCGAGCGGATCGAGGGGGCCCAGGCGGTCGATGCCCCGCCCGAGGTGGTCTTCGACACCTTGGCCGACGAACGCAACGAGCCGCGCTACAACCCCCGGCTGCGTCGGGTACGCCAGATCACTCCAGGCCCGATCGGCGCCGGTACGCGGTTCGAGGCCGACCTCGCTACCCGCCCCACCCGCACCATGACGATCGAGCTGACCGACTACCAACGACCGGTCCGCCTCGGCTCGCGTACCCATGCGCCGGGCCTCGATGTCGTGGGGGAGCTCCGGATCGAACCCAGCCCCGACGGCACGGTCCTGCACTGGTCGTGGGATCTGATCCCGCGCGGTCCACTCATGTTGGTGCGACCCCTGCTGCGCCGGCTCGGGCAGCGCCAGGAACGCCAGACCTGGCAACGGTTCCGGGACTATCTGGAGCAGCAGCCGGCCACGGCCCGGTCGAGCTACGTCGTCGTACCCTCGCCCACCGGCCGGATGCCCGCCTATCTCAGCCGGCCCGTGGGCGCCGGACCCTGGCCCGGCGTCATCATCGTCCATGACGCCGCGGGGATGAGCCCCGACCTACGAGCGCAGGCACGGTGGCTCAGTTCGGAAGGGTTCCTGGCGCTCGCCCCCGACCTGTTCCACTGGGGCGGCGCCGGTCGCTGCCTGCGGGCGTTCATCCGCGACGCGCTGGCCCGGGACGGCACCGCCTTCCAACAGCTTGCGGCGGCCCGGACGAGGCTGGCCGACGAGCCTGCCTGCACTGGCCGGATCGGGGTGATCGGATTCTGCCTGGGTGGTGGCTTCGCGCTCCTCCTCGCACCGCGGCCCGGGTACTCGGCAGCCGCCATCAACTATGGGACGGTGCCATCGGACGCCGCGACACTGCTCCGCGGCGCCTGCCCGATCGTCGCCAGCTACGGGGGCCGGGATTGGACTCCCGGTGCCCGGGGCGCCGCCGGCCGGCTCGATCAGGCCCTGACCAGCGCGGGGGTCGAGCACGACGTCATGGAGTATCCGGCGGCCGGCCACGGATTCCTCAACGATCACCGGGACCCGGTCGCGAGGGTCATGCGGGTGGTGGGTATCGGCTACGACGAGTCCTCGGCGGCCGCTGCCCGCCCGCGGATCGCGGCGTTTCTGCGCCGGCACCTGAGCGGTGGGTGCTGAGCCGGGGCGGGGGCGTCGCGACCCGAGCAACACCAACTGCTGGCCGGTCGTTACAGGCTGAGCGAGAAGACCCCGAGCAGCATCAGCGCGACCAGCAGGACGACGAACAACGCCACCACGGCGACGATCGCGCCGATACAGCCGCACCCGGCGTTGCCGCGGCGGTATCGGCTGTAGCCGAAGCCGCCACCCCCCATCCGGGGCCCACCAACCCGGGGCCCACCGAACCGGCGGCCACCGAACCGTAGGCCGCCGCCGGACGAGCGCCTGGCGACCGGCGACGACCGGCGGGCTGATTGGCGACGAGGTGATCTCCCACCGCGACTGGACCCGGATCTTCTACCTGCGCGCCTGCCCACCGAAGCCGCTCCTCTGGTTTTCGCACGTTGTGAAAGGGACTCGGGAAGCACATCACACGCGTGCAACCGGGTGACATCGGCATAACGGCTACGCGACAGGTACTCTGGCCCGTTGAGTAGCGGTGGTGGGGCTCACCGCATCCGCGTGGTTACAGTGCGGATAATCTGCGGTCTCGTGCCGCCAACGGTCCCTGCCGGGCAGATGTCCATCTAGCTGGCAGGGGTGACGTTGAGCGAGCAGGCGAAAGCAGCGATGCCGGTCGATTCGGATGTCGACCTGCGGGTCGCCCGACAGCGTCGGGAGCTGCGGCGGGCGCCGTGGTCGGTGCTGGCGATGATCTCACTCGGCGGTGGCGTTGGCGGCCTGGCGCGGTACGGGTTAGGGGTGTGGGCGCCGGTTGAGCCGGGAGCGTTCCCGTGGACCACCTTCGGCGTCAACGTCTCCGGGTGTCTCCTGATCGGCGCTCTGATGGTGCTGGTCACCGAGGTGTGGGGCGGGCACCGGCTGGTGCGCCCGTTCCTCGGGGTGGGGGTGCTGGGCGGCTACACCACCTTCTCGTTTCATATGGTGGAGGCGCAGCACCTGATCGAGGAGGCCGCGGTGCGCACGGCAGCGCTCTACCTCGCCGGCACCGCGGTCGCCGGGTTGCTGGCGGTGGCCGCCGGCATGGCCGGCACTCGATGGGTCATCCGCCGCCGGGCCGGGGTCCACCCGGCGGGGATCGGGGGACGGGCCGAGCTGGTCCAGGCCGTCGGTCGGCAGGGTGACGCATGACGGCCGCTACTTGGCTGCTGGTCCTGGCCGGGAGCATGCTTGGGGCGCCGGCCCGCTACCTGGCCGACCGGTGGGTGCAGTCGTGGTTCGACTCGGCGTTTCCTTGGGGGACCTGGGCGGTCAATGTGGTCGGATCGGCGATCCTCGGGTTCGTCGCGGCCGGGGCGATCGCCGGCGCGGTGCCGGGACTGGTGATGGCCGGAGTCGGCTTCGGCTTCTGTGGCGCGTTGACTACCTACTCCACCTTCGGCTACGAGACCATGCGGCTGCTGGAGACCGGCTCCTGGCTTTACGCGATTTTGAACGTGGTGGCCAGCGTCGCCGCCGGGCTCGGCGCCGCGTTCGGCGCGGGCGCGCTCGCGATCGTACTGTGGGGATGACGGGGTGGCGGGTCAGCCGGACCGCTGGGCAGGGGGGATCGGACCGGGGTGGCGGGGCTCCGACTGGGCTTCGCCCAGCTGTAGGGCACGGCTCCACATTGTGATGATCTGCTCCACGCAGTCCCGCCAGGTGTAGCCCTCGGGTGGATCGAGCACGGCGCCGTGCAACTGGGCGGCGATGCCTTGGATCGCGAGCAGCGCCGCGAGTTCACGGTCGGCAGTGGCCTCGCCGGAGCGTTCAAGATGCGGAGCCAGCGCCTTGGCGAGCCGTCGTTCGGTCAGCCGGAAACGGGTCACCAGCGCCGGCAGCCGCGGTGCCTCGTCGAAGAGAAGCTGGTGCAGTCGGGGTTGCTCGATGTGGCTGGCGGCGGTGGCGTACACCAGCTCCCGCAGCAGTTCCGCACCGGACGTCCCGGCCGCGCCGAGCTGGGCGAGCAAGCCTTCGATCACCTCGGTGGCGGCGGCGAGTTCCTGCTCGGCCAGCGTAACCAGCAGCGCGTCCTTGTCCGGGAAGTATTGGTAGAGCGACCCGATGGACACCCCGGCTCGCTCGGCGATCTTGTTGGTGGTGGTGGCCGCGTACCCCTCGCGCTGGAAGACCTGCGCAGCCGCCTCAATGATCACCGCGACCGTCTCGCGGGAACGCTTCTGGCGGGGAGTTTTGCGGGCGTTGAGCACTGGCCTCCCATGTGAGCGCCGATGCGGCTTTCTGTCTCCCCATTGAAGCAGCTTCGGGCCGTTTCGGCACTGTGGATACCAGCCCGTGAACGCCGAAGCCGACCTGCCGCATCGAGCGCATATATCTAACTTAGTAAGATCCAGTAGGAGTCTTGTGCATCTCTCGGTCCGCTCGTACGGTGTTCGGCATGGTGGATGGCGAACGGCCGCGCGAGCGGCGGCGGATCGACGACCCGGCGGCGCTCCGGGCGCTGGCGCACCCGCTGCGGCAACGGCTGTGGCGGCTGCTGATGCAGCGCGGCCCGGCCACGGTGGGCACGCTGGCCAGCCATACCGACTGCGACCCCGGCCAGGTCAGCTACCACCTCCGAGAGTTGGCCACGGGCGGCTGGGTGGTCCGCGCGCCGGAGCTCAACCGGGACCGGCGAGAGAGCTGGTGGCGGGCGGTGATGGAGAGCACCGACTGGGACCCGGACCTGTTCGACGACCCGGCGGACCGGGCGATCGCCGAACAGCTCAGTCACCAACTGGTGGGCGGGGATCTGCAGCGCCTCCGCCGGCACCTCGAGACGGGTGATCAACAAGACCCGGCGTGGCGGGAGGCATCCTCGATCACCAGGTCGTTCCTCTCGCTCACCCCGGAGGAGGCCCGGGCCGCACAGGCCGAGCTGAACGCGGTGCTGGGCCGGTGGGCCGAGCGCAGCGCCGATCCGCCCGCGGCCGGCGGCGAGCGGCGACCGTTCCTAATTCTGCTGTACGCGTTCCCCGACGATCCGGCCGCGGCGGGCCCGGCGGCGCCACGATGAGCGCGCCGGTCACGTCGACGGCGACCGCCGATCCCACGCTGCCGCCGCTGCGCCGGGACGCCCGCCTGTTCGGCTGGGTCACCAGCCACGGCCTGTCGTCACTGGGCGACACCATGATCATGGTGGGGTTGGTCTACACCGCTGCGCAGGTCGCCCCACCTGCGCAGGTCGGCCTGGTCAGTGCTGCCGCGGTGCTGCCGCAGGCGGTGCTGGGGCTGCTCGGCGGCGCGTTGGTGGACCGGACCGAGGCGCGCCGGGTGATGGTCGCGGCCAACCTGCTGCTGCTCCTGGTCATGCTGGGCGGACTAGCGGTGCTGTTGACCACCGGGGCGTCGATCTGGCTGCTGCTGGCGGTCGCGCTGGGCGCGGGCACCGCGATGTCGATGTACAACCCGGCCACCTTCGCCTTCCCCCGCCAGCTGCGGCAGGTTAGCGAGATGGGCCAGGTGGCGGGCGTCCGCCAGCTCGCCGACCGGGCCGCCGGAATCGGTGGACCGCCGCTGGCCGGGTTGCTCGTGGCGGCGCTGGGGCTCGCCGGTGTGCTCGCCGCCGAGGCGTTCCTGGTGGCGATGGTCGCTGTGTTACTGCTGCTCATCCGCCCGCGCTGGCCCCGGGAACGGGCCGGCGGCGCCAACATGTGGTCCGACATCCGGTCCGGCCTCGCCTACATCGGGCGTACCCCCCGGGTCCGCGGCCTGCTGATCGCGGTGGCCGGTTTGAATGTCTTCGCCGCCCCGGTGACCGCAGTCGGTCTCGCCCTGCGCGCCACCGACGAAGGGTGGGGCGCGGGCGGCCTCGGTGTGCTGCTCGGCAGCATCGGGGCGGCCGCCGCGCTGGCGACCGTCGGCATGCTCCGGTGGCGCCCGCGCCGCCCGGTGCTGGTGGCGCTGGTCGCCCTGCTCGGGCAGGCGGTCGGGCTCGTGGTGGTGGGCTTCGCGCCGTTCCCGGTCGCGCTGGCGGCGACGATCACCGTCGGCCTGACCGCCGGCGTGGCGTCGCCGCTGCTAGCCGGCGCGGTGCAGGCGATCGTCGAAGAGTCGTACCTGGCTCGGGTCGGCTCGGTGATCGGCCTCACCGACTCCGCCGCAGTGCCGCTGTCGGTCGCCGGTTTCGGCGTCCTCGCCGGCACCGCCAGCGTGGCGGTGGCCTGCGCGGTCTGCGGTGGCGGACTCATCCTGCAACTGGCCTACTCGCTGACCCGGCGGGAGCTGCGGCAGACCTCGTTTGCCACGGTCTGAGCGGCGGAGGCGGGCAGACCACCGGGTCAGTTCCGGATCGGCGTTCGGTCAACGTTGGTCAGTTTGGCTCCGAGATCAGGCATGCTGTTATCGACTATGAAACTGCTGCCGCTCGTCCGAGGCCGAGGCCCGCTGAGCCCCGCTTCCCGCGCCGGAATCGGCGCGGCGCTGGTGCTGCTCGCGCTCGTGTCGGCGGTCGAGCTGGCAGACGGTCGAGAACCCAACTACGTCGGCCTGATCGCGGCCGCCCCGTTCCTCGCGGCGGTCTTCGCCGGCTGGCGGGTGGTGCTGCTGATCGGGGTGCTCGCCACATTGGTGGCGCTGGGATTCAACCTCGCCGCTCCCGAGCCGACCTTGCAGTCCGGGGTCAACGTCGCCGGCGTCACCCTGGCGACCGCGATCGCGGCGGTGGTGGCGAGCCTGCGGGAGCGGCAGGCGGAGCGGATCGCGGAGCTGGCCCGGTTGGCGACCGTCGCCCAGCAGGCGGTGCTGCGGCCGATCGGGCCCCAGGTAGGCGGCTTGGCGGTGGCCGGCCGGTATGTTTCGGCGACCGCGGCCGCCGACATCGGCGGCGATCTGTACGAGGCGCTGGACACGCCGTACGGGGTGCGGATCATCGTGGGCGATGTGCGGGGCAAGGGGTTGGACGCGGTCCGGCTCGCCAGCATCGTGCTCGGCTCTTACCGGCACGTCGCCTATGAGCGGGCCGACCTGCGGGCGGTCGTCGCCGACCTGGACCGGGCGGTGGCCAGGTCGGTGGGGGACGAGGACTTCGTCACCGCGGTGCTGCTGGAGGAGCGTGGTGGCACGCTGTCGATCGTCAACTGCGGACACCCGGCGCCGCTGCTGCTCCGGCGTGGGGCGACCATCCCGCTGGAGCCGCCGGCGACTGCGCCACCGTTGGGGTTCATGCCGGTGGTGCAGACCCGGGTGGAGCGGCTGGAGCCGGGCGACCGGCTGCTGCTGTTCACCGACGGTCTGGGGGAGGCGCGCCGGGACGGCGAGTTCTTCCCGACCGCTGACCGGGCATGGGGGCTGCTCGGTCACGGCCGGGTCGACGACGGGCTCGCGTCGCTGGAGACCGCCCTGGTGGAGTGGGTACGCGGCCGGTTGGATGACGACATCGCGCTGGTGCTGATGGAGTACACCGGAGCCAACGGCGCCGCGGAGCGGCCGGCGCCGAGCTGGGAGTTCAACACCGCCGCCCCGGACCCGCGTTGATCATGGACCTAGGTACATGGTTGGGGCCATTTTCGGTCCCTAACCCCATGGTCAACCCAGCGGGCGTAGCCCCATGGTCAACCCAGTGGGTTCTCGGCTGGCCGGGCAGTCCCAGCGCCGGGAAGCGCCACCCTGCCGACGAACCGGGCCAGCCGGTTGGCGCGGTGCCGGCCTACGTACCGGCGGGGGCGCGTCGACCGGCCGGGGGCGGGATCCAGTCTGTTCGGCGCGGCGATCTCGGGCCCGGCTGGCGGCTCGATAGCGGGCGCGGTGGCATCGGTGGGTTCGGTGGCATCGGTGGGTTCGGTGGCGTCGGTGGGTTCGGTGGCGTCGGTGGGTGCAGTGGTCAACACGACAATTCCTCCCGGGGGGTCGGTGTGCGCGTGCCAGGACCAACGAGTCTTCCTACTGAGGGGTAACGAACTGGGTTACTCGCTGGTAACATGGCGCCCATGAGCCACTACCTGAGCAACCTCCGCGACCTTGAGTTCAACCTCTTCGAGGTGTTCGGGTCCGGCCCTGACGCGGGGCACCCGGTTTTCGGCCAGGGACCCTATGCCGAGCTGGACCAATCGACCGCCCGCGACATCCTCGGTGAGGTCGAGCGGCTCGCCCGCGAGCAGATCGCCCCCAGCTTCACCGCTGGCGACCGCAATCCCCCGGTCTTCGACCCGGCCGCCCACACCGTGACCGTGCCCGAGGAGCTGCACTCCGCGTACCAGGCCTTGATGGACTCTGAGTTCTGGCGGCTGGACCTGCCGGAGGACCTCGGCGGCACGCTCGCCCCGCGCAGCCTCTGGTGGGCCGTCGCTGAGCTGGTGCTGGGCGCGAACGCCCCCGTGTGGATGTACGCCTCCGGGCCGTCCTTCGCCCACACGCTGCTCCGCGAAGGCACCCCGGAGCAGCAGGAGTGGGCGAAGCTCTTCGTGGCCAAGCAGTGGCCCGCCACCATGGTCCTCACCGAGCCGGACGCCGGCTCCGACGTGGGCGCCGGCCGCACCCGGGCGGTCCAGCAGGCCGACGGGTCCTGGCACATCGACGGGGTGAAGCGGTTCATCACCGGCGGCGAGCACGACCTGACCGAGAACATCATCCACTATGTGTTGGCCCGCCCCGAGGGCGCCGGCGCCGGCACCAAGGGGCTGTCGCTCTTCGTCGTGCCGAAGTTCCACTTCGACCCGGCCACCGGCGAGCTGGGTGAGCGCAACGGCGTTTACGCCACCAACCTGGAGCACAAGCTGGGGATCAAGGTCTCCAGCACCTGCGAGCTGACCTTCGGCCAGCACGGTACGCCGGCCAAGGGCTGGTTGATGGGCGAGGTGCACCAGGGCATCCGGCAGATGTTCCTGATCATCGAGTATGCCCGGATGATGGTGGGCACCAAGGCGATCGCCACCCTCTCCACTGGGTACCTCAACGCCCTGGCGTACGCGAAGGAGCGGGTGCAGGGCGCCGACCTGTTGCAGGCCACCGACAAGACCGCGCCGCGGGTCACGATCATCCACCACGCCGACGTACGCCGGTCGTTGCTGCTCCAGAAGTCGTACGCGGAAGGGCTGCGTGCCCTGGTGTCGTACACGGCCGGTTGGCAGGACCGGTACTGGATGTCGATGGCCGGCGGTGACTCGGCAGCCGCCGAGTCTGCCAAGAACGTCAACGATCTGCTGTTGCCGCTGGTCAAGGGGGTCGGTTCGGAGCGGGCGTACGAACTGCTGGGGTCGGAGTCGCTGCAGACCTTCGGTGGCTCGGGCTACCTTGAGGACTACCCGCTGGAGCAGTACCTCCGCGACGCCAAGATCGACACCCTGTATGAGGGCACTACCGCAATCCAGGCGCAGGACCTCTTCTTCCGCAAGATCGTGCGGGACCAGGGCGCGTCGCTGATGACCGTCGCCGGGGAGATCCAGAACTTCATCGACGACGAGGCCGGCAACGGGCAGCTCAAGGAGGAGCGGCGGGCGCTCGCCGAGGCGCTCGGGGATGTCCAGGGCATGCTCGCCACCATGACCGGCTGGCTCGGGGCGGTAGCCGAGGGCGAGACCCGGGAACTCTACAAGGCCGGCCTCGCCTCCCGGCGATTCCTGCTGGCCATGGGTGACCTGTTGGTCGGCTGGTTGTTGCAGCGGCAGGCTGAGGTGGCGCTGGCGGCGCTGGCCGGCGCCGAGGTCTCCGAGCGGGACCGCACCTTCTACGAGGGCAAGTTGTCGGCGGCCCGGTTCTTCGCCCGTGAGGTGCTGCCGCGGCTGGCTGCCGACAAGCGCGTGGTGGAGAACACCACCCTCGACGCCATGGACCTCGCAGAAGAGGCCTTCTAGACCGCGCGCTCAGGCCCCGGTTTCGGAGGCCCCAGGGCTCCCTGGACCCGGGTAGGGGATCGGGGAGCCCTGGGGCCTCCGCGCGGCCTAGCCGCGGGCGGTATGGGTCGCCGTGAGCCGGGCGTTGCCCGGCGCGCACTCGCCCCAGCCACCGGGGATCTCAAGCAGCGCCAACCCGGCGGTACGCAGGCCGTCGGAGTCGAGCGGGCCCTCCGGGGCGAGGTCGAACGCCAGCTGCGACAAGGTCGGGTTGTGCCCGATCAGCAGCACACTGCCCACCGCGTCGTCGACCTCCTGGAGCAGCGTCAGCGCATCCGCGAGACCGCCGGCGTAGAGCCGGCGTTCGTAGCTGACGTGTGGACTCACCTGGCCCAGCCCGGTGGCCACCGCGTGCCAGGTCTGCCGGGTGCGTTTCGCTGGTGAGCAGAGCACCAGCTCGGGTGGTTGGTTGGCGGCGAGCCAGCCGCCGGCGGCGTGGGCGTCGGCGCGGCCCCGCGCCGACAGTGGTCGGTCCTCATCCGAGGTTCCGACCGGATTCTCGGCCTTGGCGTGCCGCAACAGTACGAGTCGACGTGCCGTCATGCCGATAGCCTGCCCCATCAAGCCGGCCGCCGCACCTTAAGGCGACCCTTCCGTGCCTCCCGGCCGGGAACTCAGGGGCAGTTGACCCATTCGTCGGTGCCGTCGGTGAAGAACTGGTGCTTCCAGATCGGCAGCCGCGCTTTCGCCTCGTCGACCAGCCGGGCGCACGCGGCGAACCCCGCTGCCCGGTGGGCGGTGGCGACCGCGGCGGCGAGCGCCACGTCACCGATCCCCAGCGGGCCCACCCGGTGGGAGACGGCGACCGCGTAGACCGCAGGGTCCGCCGCGATCTCGGCGGCGACTTCGGCGAGCACCACCTCGGCCCGGGGGTGGGCTTCATACTCCAGCCGGACCACCGACCGGCCGTGGTCGTGGTCGCGGACCACCCCGGCGAACGAGATCACCGCACCGGCGCGCGGGTCCGCCACGGCCGCTTCGTGCTCGGGGACGGTCAGCGGCGACTCCGTGACCACCGCCCACCAGGTGGCGGTCGGCGCGCTCATCCGACCTCCCCGGGCAGCAGCGGCAGCGGCAGTAGCGGCACCTCGTCGCCGGCGGCGGCGCTGGTCTCCGGGGCGATCACCGCGAAGCCGGCGGCTCGGGCCAGCCCACGCAGCATCGCCGAGCCGGCGTGTGGCAGCGGATAGGCCAGCCCGTCGGCCGGGTCGCGGTGGACCAGCGCCAGGTGGGTGTCGCCGCCGCGGCCCGGCACCGGTGCCCCCAACCGGACCCGCGGCGCCGGCTGGTGGGCGGGGTCGCCGCGGCCGGCCCAGCCGGCGAGCGCCGGGGCGACCAGGCTGACCAGCGCCACCACCGCCGACTGGGGGTTACCGGGCAAGCCGGCGAGCAGGCCGGAGCCGCCGCCCGGCAGCGGCACCCGGGCCAGCAGCATCGGGAACCCGGGCCGGACCCGTACGGCGCCGATTATGTACTCGGCGCCGAGCTCGGCGAGCGCCGGGTGGAGATGGTCGACCGGCCCGTGCATGGTGCCGCCGGTGGTGCAGACCAGGTCGGCGCCGGCGGCGAACGCCTCCGAGATCGCCTCGACGTGGGCGGCGAGCGTGTCCACGCCGGGTTCGGTCACCGGCCGGTCGACCGTAGCCCCGAGCCGGCTGAGCCAGCCGGGCAGCTGCGGCCCGAGCGCATCCCGCACCCGCCCGTCGCCGGGGAGCCCGCTCGACAACAACTCGTCACCGAAGATCAGCACCGCCGCGCGGGGGGCCGGGCGTACCGCCAACGACTCGTAGCCGCAGGAGGCCGCCAGGCCGAGCAGCCCGGGCGTGACCGGGGTGCCGGCCGGGAACAGTTCCTCGCCGGCGTGGGCCTCCTCTCCGGGCAGCCGCCACTCTGGCCGCTCCCGGGGCTCGCCGCTGACCCGGCCGTCGGCGCCGACGGTGGCGTGTTCCACCCGGACGATCGCGGTGGTGCCGGTCGGCACCATGGCGCCGGTGGCGATCTCGGCGCACTCCCCGTCGGCGGTCAGCGGCGCCGCCTGGGAGCCGGCCAGGATCTGGCCGGTGATCCGCCACGGGCCCGGGCCCCGGACCGCCCAACCATCCACACTTGAGGTCGGGAACGCCGGCAGGTCGGTCTGGGTGACCAGCGGCTCGGCCAGCACCCGACCGTCCGCTGCAGGTAACCCGGCCTGGACCGGGGCGGGGGTGAGCGCCCGACCCGCCGCCCAGGCGGCGGTCATCGCTGCTGGCCAGGCGGTCGCCGCCGGCAACCCGGCCGGCGCGGGGTGCGCGGTAGCGGTCATGAGGTCGAGCCTATCCGGGGTCGGCGCGCCCCAGCTGCGGGTCCACGCCGCGCAGCACCAGCGGCAGCGAGCCCGCGCCGTCGGGCGCGATGGTCACCGGCACGCCCCAGTCTTGGCGGGTGAGGTGGCAGGCCGCGTGCGGACCGTCCGCGTCGCACGTGGCGGCCTGCGCCACCACCTGCAGGACACCACCCCCCACCGCCGGGTCCAGCACCAACCGGCGAGTCAGCTCGCTGCCGACCCCGGCGCCGTCGCGGAGCAGCTCCGCCGGCATCGCCGACACCTCCAGCCGGGTCGCTGGCCCGAACGAGCTGTCGAGCTGTTGCCCGGGGGCTGGCGAGAAGACCACGGTGAGTTCGACCTCACCCGCCGCCAACGCGGTGGCCGGGCGTTCGGTCCGTAGCCGGGACTCCGGTGCCTGCTCGGCCCGCGCCAGCTCGGCCGGGGCGAGCGGCACCAGCCGGTGCCCGGCCGACTCCACCACCAACACTGTGCCGTCGTCCGCGACCACCAGGTCGCTCGGGTCCGCCAGCCCGGTCGCCACCGTGGCGACCTGGTCGGTGGCCGGATCGAAGCGACGGATGGCGCCGTTGTAGGTGTCGGCGACCAGCACCGCCCCGTCTGGCAGTGCCGCCACCCCCAGCGGGTGCTGCAACAGTGCGGTGGCGGCCGGCCCGTCGGCGTGGCCGAAGTCGAACAGCCCGGTGCCGACCGCGGTGTGCAGCTGCTCCTGCTCCACGTAGCGCAGCGCGCTGGTCTCGCTGTCCGCGATCCACAGCCGAGCCCCGTCGGGGCTAACCGACAACCCGGACGGCTGAGCCAGCCACGCCTCCCGCAGCGGACCGTCCCGCAAGCCCTCCACAGTGGTGCCAGCCCACATCTCGACGGTACGGGCGCCCGGGTCGAAGCTCCACAGCTGATGCACGCCGGCCATCGCCACGATCACCCGATCGGCGTACCAGGCGACATCCCACGGCGAGGACAGATCCATCGCGTACGCGTCGTGTCGGTGGAAGTCCGCCTTCGCCCGCCACGGCCGGCCGGTGCCGGCGATGGTCCGGACCTGCGGCGGCCCGCCATCGGCCGGGAACTGCACGCCCCGCAGCAGGTGGTTGACGGTATCGGCCACCACCAGCTCGTACCCGGCGATCTCGGCGATCCGGGGCGGCAGCCAACACAGCCCCTGCGGTTCGCTGAACTGTGCCTCCTCGGCCGGGCCGTCGAGTCGGCCCCGGCTGCCGTCGCCGATCGTCCGGCGCACCGTCTGCTGATCGGGGGCCAGCTCCACCAGTCGGTGGTGAACGGTATCCGCCACCAGCGACCCGCCGTCCGGCAGCGGCAGCGCCTTGGCGGGGAAGCGCAATGTGGTCTGCGGGGCGGCGGCCAGGGTGGCGACCTCGCCGCCCCGGCGGAGGGTCCCCCGCTCCTCGTGCTCGGTGATCAGCTGGTCGATCAGGCGGGCCAGCCCGTCGGCGTGCCCCTCACCAGCCATGCTCGCCACTACGTAGCCGGTCGGATCCACCACCGCCAGGGTGGGCCAGGCCCGCGCGGCGTACTGCCGCCAGGTCACCAGCTCCGGGTCGTCCAACACCGGATGGGTGACGCCGTGCCGCTCCACCGCCGCGGCCAACGCGGCCGGATCCCGCTCGTGGGCGAACTTCGGCGAGTGGACCCCGATCACGACCAGGACGTCGGAGTAGCGCTCCTCCAGCGGCCGCAGCTCGTCCACCACATGCAGACAGTTGATGCAGCAGAAGGTCCAGAAGTCGAGCACCACGATCCGGCCACGCAGGTCGGCCAGGCGCAGCTGTCGCCCGTCGGTGTTGAGCCAGCCACGTCCGGTCAGCTCCGGCGCCCGTACCTTGGGCTCGGTCATCCGGTTTCGTCCTCGTCGGCCGGCTGTTCGGCGTCGACCTCGCCCGGCTCGCCCAGCGGCTCCTCCGCGGCCTCGCCCGCCGGTTCCAGACAGAAGAAGTGGCTCGGCGGGCCGGTCATCTCGATCGCAGGCTGCGTCGGGTCGGCGCACTCGTCGCGGGACTCGACCTCGGCGACGATCTCGTAGGCGCCCGGGGAGCCACAGTCGGCGGTACGGGCATCCTGCCCGTCCCGGACCACGCAGTCCCCGATCGAGTGCTCGTCGCCCCCGCCGGCCGAGTTCAGGTACTGCAACAGCAACGGGATGCTGAGGGCGAGCAGCACCAGCAGCGTGGCGCCGATCATGACCAGCCCGACGATCACACCGGTCGACGGGCCCGACTTGCCGGGCTCCGGCGCCGGGGTGGGCGCGGCCACCGGCTGCTCATGGTCATCGGGCCGCCCCTGATCGGTCGGCGCTCCGTCCGCCGCCGGACCGGACCCACCGCCCGGCCGCTCCGGCGTGAGCAGATCGCCGTAGACAGGCACGCCCGGTTGCCGTTGCCGAGGCGGGCGCGCGGCAACGCCAGCGGCCGCCTCGGGCTGCCCACCGGCCGGCAGCGCGGGCTGCGCTGGTGACTCCCAACCATCCGGCGGGTACGCGTCGCCGGCCCCCGGGTGCGGCGGTCGCTCCACCGGTGCCGGCAGCGCCGCGGCGCCGCTCGGTGGCCCGCCCGCCGGCCCGCCGCGCTCCGGCGGTTCGCCACCCCGCGCTGGCCCGTCGCCGGCCGGCTGCTCGGGCGCTTCGCCGGGGTGGCTGAGGCCGGCGTGCTCCCCAGGGGTACGAGTAGGCAGCGGCGGATTGGCGGCCTGCGCCGCCGCGCTCGCCGGCTGCTGCGGTGCCCCCGGCGGCGGGCCGCCCTGGTACGACGGGGTCCGCTGGTACGGCGAATCGGGCGCGACCGCCGGCGGCTGGTGCGATGCTCCCGGCGGCTGGTGCGGCTGGTGCGGCTGGTGCGGCTGGTGCGGCTGGTGCGGCTGGTGCGGTGGCTGCGGCTGCCGCGGCGCCGGCGGATCCACCGGCTGTGGCGGGCCGGCGGCGGTCTGGTACACCTGCGGCCGGCTACCCCCCGGAACTGAATCGCCTGGGGTGGGCGCCGCCCGGTTCGCAACCGGCACGGTGGCGGCGCCACTGGCGCGCCGTACGCCGTCCCCCGGCGACCCTCCGGCCTGGCCGCGATCTGTAGAGCCGCGTTCTGCAGGGCCGCGATTGGTTGGGCCGCTATCTGCCGCGTCGCGAGCTGCCGGGCCGCGAGCTGCTGAGTCAGCCGCCGATGGGTACGAAGGTGCGGGCGCGGCGCCGGGGCCCGCGGAGCTTGGGCTGATGGGGCCCGGCCCGCCAGCGCTCGGGCCGCCTGGGCCGCCGCTGATGGGGCCGGGTGCTGGCGAGATCGCGCCAGGTGGCACCGGCGGCGCGGCAGGCGGCGGTGGCGGCGGGAACTCCGGCGCCACCGGGCTGCCGGGTGCCGCCGACCCACCCTGGCTCGCCGGCCCACCAGCCGCCGGGAGATCGTGGGGGTACCCCGGGGCGGGCTGGTCGCCCACCGGGTGGTGCGGCGCTGAGTAGCCGTCACTCGGCGGCCTCGACTCCGGGTACCGGGACTCCGGATAGTCCGGCCGAGGGAAGCTCGCTCCCGGATGGTTCGCTCCCGGATGGCTCGCCTCCGGACGGCTCGGCTCCGGACGGCTCGGCTCCGGACGGCTCGGCTCCGGATAGTCCGGGCGAGGAAAGTTCGGCTCCGGGTAACTCGGCTCCGGATAACTCGAATCGGGGTGGCTCGGGTCGGGGTGGTTCGGCGCGGGGTAGCCGCCGCCGTCGCCGGCTCCGGCCGGTGAGCCGTACGGCGCGGGGGGCGCGGGCCGGTTGGGCGGAGCGGGGGGCGCGGACGGCGACTCCGGGGAGGGAGCCCCCGGCGGCGGATGCACCAGCCGGTAACCCGGCGGGGGCGTGGGCTCCGCCGACGGGGCGCCGGCCCGGGTCGGCGGTGCCTCGCCGGCCAGCGGCGGCGCCGGGGAGAGCGGCGGACCGGCGGCCGGTGACGCCTGGGCGGCTGGCGGCGGGCCGGGCAGGAACGGTTCGCGTACCGGATGCTCCGGTCCGGAGTGGTCACTCGGTGGCGAAGGGGGCGGCTCGCCGTACGGGCTGTCCCGGTATGGGTTGGCCTGATACGGGGAGTGGCCGGCCGATGGCGGCGAGAACGGGGGCGGTTGCCCAGGCTGCTGCTGCGGCCCCGGTGGCCAGCCGGCGGGGCGCGGCTCGGACGGCCCCGGCGGCTCCGGATGGGGTGGCTCCCCGGCTGCGGGATTGTCCGGCTGGGACGGTGCCTGCGAGAAGACCGCCGCGGAGCCGCGGATCCGGTTCGGTGACGGCGGCGTCACCGACTCCGGCCAGCCACTGTGACCGGGATCGCTTACTGGTGATTGTGGCTCAGCCGGTGGGTCCGGTTCGCTCTCCGGTGGCATGCCGTACGGCGCCGGGGGCGGCTGCCCAGGCTGGTACTGACCGCTCGACGGGGAGTGGGGGGCGTTGGTCGCCTGGCTGTCCGGCTGGCCCTCGGACGTCATGTGTGCCCGCCTCCTGAAACGACGACAGTTGACAACCGTACCGGGCGCGCTTCGGGGAGGGAATCCCGGGCATAGCGCGGAATACGCGGACGGCCCCGCCGGGATCTCCGGTCGGGGCCGCGGTCATCGCCATCGGCTCGGGTCAACGGCCGATCGTGGCGAGCATCTCGTTTCGGACTGCCTTGGACGTGGTGCTGCTCATGGCGCGCCGGAGCGCCTGGGCGTGGCGCGCGGCCTCGCGGTGGCTGCGGAGTCGGTGCCGCAACGGGTTCATGCTGTCCCCCTGGCTGGATGTCTCGTGGACACCTACGATTACATCACCGATAGCGGCCAACAGCCAACGATTATTCGGTGATCCGGCCCACTCTCCTAACGACCCTCGGCCCACCCGGTGAGTTGATCATGGACTTAGGTGCATGATCGGGCCCTGATCATGCACCTAAGTCCATGATCAACCCGCAAAAACCGGAGGCGGGGCGGGCGCCGGACTCCCGGCACCCGCCCCGCCTCCGATGTGATCGGCCGCCAGATTCAACGGCCTCCTAGCTCAGCCCCAGCCGAGCAACGCCGTCTCGGGATCCGACAGGAACGCACCCACATCGGCGAGGAACCGGGAACCCAGCTCACCGTCGATGATCCGGTGGTCGAAGCTGAGCCCGAGCGTGGTCACCTGGCGTACCTTCACCTTGCCCTTGTGCGCCCACGGCTGCTCCCGCACCGCGCCGAACGCCAGGATCGCCGCCTCACCGGGCGGCAGGATCGGGGTGCCGGTGTCGACCCCGAACACCCCCACGTTCGTGATGGTGAACGTGCCGCCGGACATGTCGGCCGGGGCGGTCCGCCCCGCCTTCGCCGTCTGCACCAGCTCGGTCATGGACTCGGCGAGTTCCCGCAGCGACAGCCGGCCCGCGTCCTTGATGTTCGGCACGATCAGCCCCCGGTCGGTCGCGGCCGCGATCCCGAGGTTGACGTACTCCTTGACCACGATCTCGTTGGCGCCCGCGTCCCAGCTGGAGTTGACCATCGGATGCCGGCGCAGCGCCAGCAGCACCGCTTTCGCGGTCAACAGCAGCGGCGAGACCCGCACCTCGCGCCATTCCCGCTGCTCCTTCAGTCGACCGAGCGCCCGCATCCCGCGGGTCATGTCGATGGTCAGGAACTCGGTGACGTGCGGTGCGGTGAACGCCGACGCGGTCATGTTTTCCGCGGTGAGCTTCCGGACTCCCTTGACCGGAACCCGCTGCTCGCGGTCGGGGCCGAAGACCGGTGCCGTCGTGGCGGTCGGGGCCGGCGCGGCGGCCGGTGCGCCAGCGAGCGCCGTTTCGACATCCTCCCGGGTGATCGACCCGGCCGGGCCGCTGCCGTGCAGCGTCCGCAGGTCCACCCCGAGGTCCCGGGCGAGCTTGCGGACCGGCGGTTTCGCCAGCGCCGGGCCGCCGTTGACGGCTGGTGCCGGCTCAGCCACCGCCGGTGCGGCGGGGGTGGTCGGTGCGACCGGTGCGGCAGCGGCGGCCGGCGACGCTGCGGGACCGGTCGCGGGCTCCGGCCGTTTGCGCGGCCGTCGCACCGCCGCAGCGGTACGCGGGCCGTAGCCGACCAGCACCGCGGTGCGTCCGCTCGCGGTCACCTCGCCGATCTTGCCGCCGTTGCCCTCGCCGTTGGTCGCCGGAGCGGGTTCCGCCGAAGCGGCCGGCGCCGGCTCGGCCGGCCCATCGCCACCGCCGGTGTCGATGGCGACGATCGGTGCCCCGACCGCCACCGTGGCACCCTCGGGCTGGTAGATCTTCACGACTCGGCCGGGCCACTTCGCCGGGATCTCGACCGCCGCCTTGGCGGTCTCCACCTCCACCAGCGGCTGGTTCTGCTCGATGGTGTCGCCCTCGGCGACCAGCCATTTCAGGATCTCGCCCTCGGTGAGCCCTTCGCCGAGGTCGGGCAGGGGGAATTCGTTGACGCTCATCTGGTCACCACCCGAAGGTTCGGTCGACCGCGTCGAGCACCCGGTCCAGGTCGGGCAGGTACTCCTCCTCCAGCCGAGACGCCGGGTACGGCGTGTCGAAGCCGCCCACCCGCAGCACCGGTGATTCGAGCGAGTAGAAGCACTGCTCGGTGATCCGGGCCGCGACCTCGGAGCCGAGGCCGAGGTTGACCGGGGCCTCGTGCACCACCACGCACCGGCCGGTGCGCTTCACCGACTCGTACGCCGGGCCGAGGTCGAGCGGGGAGAGCGTACGCAGGTCGATGACCTCCAGCGCCCGGCCGTCCTCCTCGGCCGCGGTGGCGGCGTCGAGCGCGACCCGGACCATCGGCCCGTACGCCAGCACCGTGCAGTCGGTCCCGGACCGGGCGACCCGGGCGGCGTGCAGCGGGTACGCGTCGGTGGCGGGGGCGGCGGTGTCGACGTCGCCCTTCTCCCAGTAGCGTCGCTTGGGCTCCAGGAAGACGATCGGGTCGTCGGAGGCGATCGCCTGCTGGATCATCCAGTACGCGTCGGTGGGGTTGGCGCAGCTGACCACCTTCAGGCCGGCGGTGTGGGCGAAGTACGCCTCGGGGGACTCGGAGTGGTGCTCCACCGCGCCGATGCCGCCGCCGAACGGGATCCGGATCACGATCGGAATCCGGACCGCGCCCTGCGACCGGTAGTGCATCTTCGCGACCTGGCTGACGATCTGGTCGTACGCAGGGTAGACGAACCCGTCGAACTGGATCTCGCAGACCGGCCGGTAGCCGCGGATCGCCATGCCGATCGCGGTGCCGATGATGCCGGACTCCGCCAGCGGGGTGTCGATCACCCGGTCGTCGCCGAAGTCTTTCTGGAGACCGTCGGTGATCCGGAAGACGCCACCGAGCTTGCCGATGTCCTCTCCCATCATGATCACCTTGGGGTCGTCCTCCATCGCCCGGCGGAGACCGAGGTTGAGCGCCTTGCCCAGGGTGAGGTTCTCGGTGGCCATCAGTGCGCACCCCCTTCGAAGGACGCCGCGTACGCCTCGAACTCGCGACGCTGGGCGTCGACCTCGGGTGACCCGTGCGGATAGACATGGTCGAACATCTGGCTCGGCGCCGGGTCGGGCAGCGCCAGCACCCGCTCCCGCAGCTCCTGCGAGGCGGCCTTCGCCGACTCGTCGACCTCCGTGAAGAAGGCCTCGTCGGCGAGCTGCTGCTCGCTGAGGAAGGTGCGCAGCCGCGCGATCGGGTCTTTGGCCCGCCACTCCTCCAGCTCGCTGGCGAGCCGGTAACGGGTCGGGTCGTCGGAGGTGGTGTGGGCGCCCATCCGGTAGGTGTACGCCTCGACCAGGGTCGGACCCTCGCCGCGGCGGGCCTGCTCCAGCGCGGCCTTGGTGACCGCGTAGCTGGCCAGGACGTCGTTGCCGTCGACCCGGATGCCCTTGAAGCCGAAGCCACCGGCCCGCTGGTAGAGCGGAACCCGGGTCTGCCGCTCGATCGGCTCCGAGATCGCGTACTGGTTGTTCTGGCAGAAGAACACGATCGGGGCGTGGTAGACGCTGGCCCAGATGAAGGCTTCGTTCACATCGCCCTGGCTGGTGGCGCCGTCACCGAAGTACGCGATGACCGCCTCACTGTCCGCGCCGCCGACCTTGCCGTCCTGGGTGATCCCCATCGCGTACCCGGTGGCGTGCAACGCCTGGGCGCCGATCACGATCGTGTACATGTTGAACTTGAACTTGTTGGGGTCCCAGCCGCCCTGGTCCACGCCCCGGAACAGGCCCAGCGGCATGATCGGGTCGATCCCGCGGCAGTAGAGCACGCCATGCTCGCGGTAGGTCGGGAAGGCCATGTCCTGCGGCTCCAGCGCCCGGCCGGAGCCGACCTGCGCCGCCTCCTGACCCTGCAGGCTGGCCCAGATGCCGAGCTCACCCTGGCGCTGCAGCGCCTCGGCCTCGGCGTCCAACCGGCGGACCACCACCATGTCGCGGTAGAGCCCGCGGTATTCATCGTCGGTGAAGTCGACGGTGTATTCGGTGCCGTACGAGTCGCGGGCCGTGGGGATCCGCTTCCCGTCGGGGGTGAGTAGCTGCACCATCTCCGGTGTGCCACCCGCCGCGGTCTTGCCGCGACGGGGACGGGCCCGGGTGCCGGTAGCGCCCATCCGTGTTCTCCTGTCCTATTTGCGCGATCGCGGGGGTGTCCTGCGTGCGCCCAATTCGCCGAAACCCGCGCCGACCTGGGTAAAAGTCGTCACGCGGGGCCTGACATCGCTGCCGGGTCCATCCTCGCAGACTGCTGGCGCGCACTCCACCGTTGCGGTCGGCTGATCATGGCATGGAGCAGGTTACTGTCAGATACCCGGCAGTTTGCGACGCATAGAGAACTAGCATCCAGTCTGTCCGATATTGCACGCTTGATGGATGGCAACCATGTCCACTGGGCTGACCGGGAGCCGCTACCTGGCCGCGGTGCTCCTCCTGGCGTTGCTCTCGACGGTGCCGACGCTGCTCGTGGTCGCGGTCGGCGCCGCCGCCCTGGATCCGGCCACGACCAGTGACCACCCGCCGGCCCCGGACCCGTTCGTGACCTACCGGCCGGCCCCGGTGCCGGCGGTCGGGGTCACCCCGACAGGTGACCCGGCGCCGCCGGCCAGCCCGGCCTCCGGCCTCACCGTAGGGCCGGTGGCCTGCGGCAATGATGCAAAGGTGGGTTGCGGTTGGTGAGCCCGGGGAGCATCGCGTATGCTTTGGTGGCCTCCGGCGGGGCCGGATGGGTGGGTCGCCCCCATCGTCTAGCGGCCTAGGACGCCGCCCTTTCAAGGCGGTAGCACGGGTTCGAATCCCGTTGGGGGCACGCGATGCCGGGATGTAGAGTGTCCCGGCAGAGCAAGCAAGTGATGGTCCTGTGGAGCAGCGTGGAGTGCTCGCCGCCCTGTCAAGGCGGAGGTCGCGGGTTCAAATCCCGTCAGGACCGCACAACAGCATCATCTCGGCCAGGTAGCTCAGTCGGTACGAGCGTCCGCCTGAAAAGCGGAAGGTCGCCGGTTCGACCCCGGCCCTGGCCACCACCACTAGTCAGCGTCTTCCCAGTTCAGAGCCGGTCTCGGCGCTTCGCCCCGGCTTCTCTTCTTGCTCGCTGCTGACCGCTGCTTTCCCATGATCACCGAGGCTTATCGCACGCGGATCGCACGCGTCGGTGGTCCAGAGCGGGCCGTTTCAGGCTGTCAGGTGCCTGGTTCCGTACTTGTGGATCACGGACGGTGGCCTCTTCGTCTCGAAGCGCACGAGCGGGTCCACCTGGCTGCCGGAGCGTGCCTCGCGAGCTGGGCGCATCGTCCGCCAGGACGGTCCACCGGTGTACGGCTCCATTGCCACGCAGTTCGTCATTTACCCGCGCGGCGAGTCGGATCTTGCCGCCCACTTGCACCGTCTAGCTCGATAGAGAGGAGTAGGAGGTCAGAAGACTGCACCGAACTTGACGCGCTCCATGATATCGATCACGAGGTGAACCAGTTCGTCGGCGGTGTTGGTGTAGGCGAAGATCGCCGGATCCACGCCGAGTCTTGGGTCGAAGGCTGTGGCGAAGATAACGACCGGCGCCTGTACGCCGTATCCGCGCAGCTCGTGGACAAGGGTGATCCCCGCCCGGTCAGCTGGATGCTCGTTGTCGCGACGCATGTCGGTGATTACTAGGTCGTAGGGTCGGCTGCGAGCCAAGGTCATGGCGCTCGCCGTTGATTGTTCGATGTCTACGGTCATCTTGGCCTGACGAAAGAGATCGATGAGCGGCCGGTTCCAGTCTGGGTTGTCGTCCACCCACAAGATGCGACCGCCGGCGAGACTATCAACAGCATGTTCAAGGCGAGAGATCACCGACCGCCGATCGGCCGCCGACGGCGCCTGGCCCGTGTCGACCTTGCTAGCGGCCTCATCAAGCAAGTGCTCAGCGAAGCTGAACTCCACGCCGGAGGCTTTGACGTTCTTCACCTGTCCGAGCTTGGTCTGGATCGCTCTCCGTAGCATCCAGAACGCGATGAAGGCGACAAATACCCAGAGAACGCTCGGCGTGACGTTAATCGCTTCGATGACCACGGCTTCTGACATTCCCAACGTCCTCCACAGTGGCTTGGGATGGCGAGAGTCTAGCGCGCGAACCACAACCGTAGGGGCGGCTCTGGGCGGTTCACCCTCGCCTACAGCCTCCGGCGTACAGGCCGACTCGTCCGCCGCCGCCCTGCTCCCGGTCGTGGCCGGGGAGGTGAGCTGCGCCGGGCGTCCGCGGCCCGGCAGTCGGGATCGGGGTGGGGCGCGGGCGGCCGAGACTCGGCGGCCTCCCGGGAGTGGCTAAAGCTGGCGGAACAGGTGGTTACGACTCATCAAGCAGATCTGCTGCGGTGTCCACCAACTGCCTGGCCTGTCGTAGCGCTGCGGTGGCCCGCTGGTGGCTGACGTGCAGTAGGCCATAGTGGGCATCATCCTTTACCGCGAGCAGGCGGCGGAGATGACGGGACATCGCCGCTCCGCCGTGGGCAACCTGTGCGACCAGATCCACCGCCTGTCGGTGGTCCTGGCCTCGCGCCCGCCGCCCCAGGACCGTGCAGCAGGCTGCGTCCGCCGCCGCTATCCCGGCCAGCACCGCTAGCGCTGTGGCGACACTTGGTGTAGCCAGCTCGTTGTCCTCTGCACCTACCAGCTCAGCGACGTCAAGGAATGCCCGAGCCTGGTCCAGCCGGACCCGCCCTTCCGCCGCACCACAGTTCTGGGTCCGGCCGACCGGTCGCGGGCTCATTTTCTGCCTCCAGTACGGGGCAGCCGCCGCAGCACCTGCCGTAGTTCGTCACCGGCGATTTTGACCGCATCTCGCCGCCACTCATCGACGATCGGGTCCCGTGTTCGGAGGTGTTCGGCGAGCCGGGCCCGGTCGAGTTCAAACACATGGCAGTGGTTGCCCGTCCACGCCGAGACCAGCCCGCGAAGCCGGTCGACCTGCTCGGCCCAGGGCGGTGCTTCCTCGTCAACCCGGTCCGGGCGGACAAGAAGCAGGTCGATGTCGGAGTCTGCGTCGCCATCGCCTCGGGCGGCGGAGCCGAACAAGGATGCGTGCACGGGCCTTACCTCCCAGGCCGTCATCTCCTCGACCATTCGATTGATCAGCGTGCGACGCAGACTGGTCAGGGCCTCGACCGCGGGCCACGCCAGGTGATCCCGGTTGGCTAGATAGAAAACGGTGTTGGCCCGACGTTCGGCTCCCACCAGCCCTTGGTGGGCCAACCGGTTCAAAGCCAGCCGGACACCATTGGTCGATCCGGTGCCGGCCAACCGGTACACCTCGGGAGCGGTCAAGGACGAGGTCGTGCGCGCCAAGACCTCAAGGACCACGCCGTCCAGGGTTGGCGTAACGGTTCGGATCGGATGGGCGACGTCCACTGGTCTCCAGGATGCTGTGCTCAGATGTCGGATAGTGTATCCATATACAGGATAGTGTGCAGAGTCCGCGGTCCGCGGCCCGCTACGGGATAGCCGGCACCCAGCATCGTCGATGCCGTAGCAGGCCCCGGCTCAACCAGTGCCGGGCGGCGTGCAGTGCAACCGGTAACCCCGGTTCGCAGAACCCAAGAATGTGGGGCCGAAGCGACTCGCGCCCCAACCTGGGAGTACCTGTGAGCGGATACGCAGTGGTTATCGAGCGCGCCGAGGATGGCGGCTACGGGGTGTGGTCTCCGGACCTGCCCGGGTGCGTCGCGCTCGGGGATACTCCGGCCGAGGCCGTCGAGGAGATGCGTGCGGCGATCCGGCTGCACGTGGAGCTGTTGCAGGAGCGCGGCGAGCCGGTGCCCGAGCCGACCGCGGTAGGCGTCGACATGGTCGCGGCCGCCTGAGCGGAGCTAGTCGCACGCTAGTCGCACGAATGCCGATCGTACCGGCTCTGAGCTGGGAAAAGATGCGTGCCTGAAAAGCGGAAGGTCGCCGGTTCGACCCCGGCCCTGGCCACCACCACTAGTCAGCGTCTTCGCAGCTCAGAGCCGGTCTCGGCGCCTTGCCTCAACCAGTCTTCTTGCTCGCTGCTGACCCCTGTTTCCCCATGATCACCGAAGCTTGTCGCACGCGGTTCCCAATCAGAGGTCGACTGCGGAGCCTTGCGCCTGAGCAGCTGTCGTAAGGCAGGGTCGAGCTGCGGAGGTTGTGTGCACTCAAGCTCCTCGGCAGCAGCATGCCGTGGGCCAGATCTTGGAGAGTTGCTGTTCGTTACGAACAGCAACTCTCCAAGATTGACTGTGTTTGGGCCGAGGCGACCGTCGGCTGGTGGCCGCGACCCGATGGCCGTTGACCGGTGCCTCTCGATGAGTCGGTAGCAGTCATCGCCGCTCCGCCCGGTTACGCGCCACGCATCGCAGCCTCCGCCTTAATGCTTGATGCCGATGAGCGTGATCATGTGCGTCATGCCCGATGGGCCGGCCGAAACGAGATGGCAGGGGCTACGCATGTAGATCAAACATGTAGACAAAACGTAGCCTGATACGTAGACTTATTGCATGGCGACGACGACGATCAGAGTCAGCACAGTCACTCGCGACCGGCTGATGCGGACCCGCGCGCAGGATTTCGGTGACGCCCCGATTGACGAGGTAATTACGCGGCTCCTTGACGAGCACGCCGACCAGGCACTGCGGGCGAGGATACGTGCCGACGCGGAACATGCTCGCGACAACGCCGATGATCTTGCGGAGGTTCGCCGGGTCCAGGCGGAGATGGACGAGATCAGTGCGTGGTGACGTATACCGCCTGCGCGCACCCCGCAATGCCGTGGGTCACGAGCAGCAAGGTCGCCGGTACGCCGTGGTGGTGCAGTCCGACGATCTCCACCTGTCAACGACGATCGTCGCCCCAACCTCCACCTCGGCACACCCGTACGTGTTCCGACCCGAAGTCACGGTGCGCGGCGAGCCGACCCGACTCATGCTGGACCAACTGCGCGCCGTTGACGTCGAGAAGGCCATCGGCGACCGGGTCGGGCGACTGAGTCCAGCCGAGATGGCCGAGGTCAATCGGCTGCTTCGAGCTGTCCTCGACATCCTTTGACCGAAACGTCGATGTCCACCACGTGTCGAGCGGGCCGTCGCAAGCTCGCTGGCAAGCCTCGCCCTTGCGTAGACCCGCGCGAAGGTGCCCTCATCTGCTGAGATCAGTGCACCGGCAGTCATCTAACTTCAGGAAGCGGACGGGGTTGACCGTGCACGGACAACATGGGCCCTAGTTCGGTCAAGCTCTCAACTATGTGGCGGGCAGCCAGCCATGGGGGCGCCTCGCGACCCCTGCGGTTTACCCATATCGCCGCGAGTCCCGCAGCATGTGCTCCGGCAACGTCGGCGGTCAGCGAATCTCCGACATGAACGACATGATCGCCGTCCAGGCCCAGGGCCGCCAGCGCCTGCTGAAACATGGCTGGAGCAGGCTTGTATACGCGCACGTCATCACTGGTGACCACCGCTGTGAAGGCGAGACCGTGATACTCCAGGGCAGCTTCGAGATCATCCCGGTCGATGTTCGAAACTATGCAGATCGGCAGGTCAGTCGCCTCGAGAAAGGCCCGGCTACCCGCCCGCATGGGTGGCCTGCGCCAGTACGCAAACTGTCGTTCGCACCATCCGGCCGGATCACCACGACACTCCAATGTCATCGCGACCTCGGCCAAGCTCGCTACGGCGATCTCCCGTTGTGACCGGAAATCCGACGCCGCCATGGCAGCCTGGAACGCTCGCCACCACGCGGTACCCACCTGCGCCGGCGTCACCTGCACCGCGGTCGAAGCCGCGACATCGTGGCAGATCGCCGCCACGACCCGGTCGTCCTCCTCCACCACCGTGCCGTAGAAGTCCAAAAGCAAGCCCTTGACCATCCTGGCAGCATCGTGGAGGACCACTCGCATGTCGATCACAATCCGGTCCTCGTCGGGCACCTCTGCCTTGATCGCCGGTGGTGTTAAAGGTGGTTGCGGCAGGACTCTGCGACGCCTCCGGCGCTGAGGCATGACGGGCTGATGGAACGCTCACGACCTGTAGGGTTGCCCGCCGGGCGGAGGCCGGCAGGTTGGCCGGGCTGAGCTATCCACCGAATGCCAGCACGCCGAGGATGGTGTACGGGGCGCGGTCTCCCGACCTGCCCGGGTGCGTCGCGCTCGGGGATACTCCGGGACCGCGGTAGGCGTCGACATGGTCGCGGCCGCCTGAGCGGAGCTAGTCGCACGCCAGTCGCACGAATGCCGATCGTACCGGCTCTGAGCTGGGAAAAGATGCGTGCCTGAAAAGCGGAAGGTCGCCGGTTCGCTGCTACCGCCACTTTCCCATGATCATCTTGGGTATCACCCAGCGTGAGGCTTTCCCGGCGGGAAGTCGACGGGTCGCCAGGGTGATGCTAATATGTCTTTATGCGCACCACGATTGATCTACCCGCTGAGGTCATGCAGGCGGCGAAGATCCGGGCAGCAGAGCTCGGGGTGACTCTCAAAGAGCTCTTCAGTCGCGCCATCACCCACGAGCTCGGCTTGCCCGCTGCTCGGCAAGGGGCTAGCCGAGTAACCCTTCCGCTGGTCGGAGTCGCCGCCACACCAGCGGTCCACGTGACGAACGCCGACATCGAAGCCGCGCTGGCGGCGGACGAAGCGGAGAGGTACGGCGGGTGAGTCTCCTGGCCGACGTCGGTGTCTGGCTGGCCGCCGTCTGGGGCAGGCACGTCCACCACCCGGTTGCCGCGAGCTGGTTCGAGCAGCAACCGGGTGGGGTCATCCTGTGCCGGGTCACCCAGATGAGTCTGCTCCGGTTGCTGTCCAACCCGGCGGTTATGGGCGCAGACGCCACCAGTCGCCGTGATGCGTGGGCGGTCGTCGACCGGCTTCGAGCCGATGACCGGGTGTCCTGGGCAGACGAGCCACTTCAGCTTGAACACGTCTGGCGGGCGATCTCTGCCCGTGACGACGGTAGCCACAAGCTGTGGACCGACGACTATCTTGCCGCGTTTGCGCAGGCCGCCGACCTCAGCCTGGTAACGCTCGACCGTCAACTCGCTCGCCGCTACCCCTCGGTGCGGGTGGAGACGCTCGGCCCATCCCTGACCGCCGCAAACTGACCTCCGGCTAATGGGCCGCGTCATACGGTGTCAGTTCGCCCGCACGCCGTCGCCTTTGATGTGCCGGAGACCCTCGCCGACCTGGCCCGCTGCGTGCCCGGTTCGAGGAGATAGGCCAGCCGCCGGAGCTGATGCGGACGTGACCGGCGACGATCTGACCGAGGTGGCGGAGCAACTGCTCTCTCTGCCCCCGAACTAGCCGCGTCCCGATGCCGGCGCTGTCCGGTTGGTCGGCTACGGCGGGCCGACCGCGGAGATCTCATACCGCTGGACGCTGGCGTCGAGGATCGGCACCGCACTTGGTGACTCCGGCGCCTCGCCGCGGAATTGCTCCAGCTGCTCGGTCGAGCCCCAGCGTTCGTAGACGTTGATCCGGCCGGGCTCGATCGGGTCGGCGGCGAGCACGAAGTCGAGGCAGCCGTCGGCACTCCGGGCCTGCTCGATGATCGGCCGACAGCCGGCCAGATATTCCGCCCGGCCGGCCGGGTCGACGTCGAGTCTGCCCGCGATGATGATCACGATGGTGCCCTCCTACTACTAACTGGCAGGTTCGCGCGGATCCTGGCAGCCGGGTCCGACAATAACCGCTAGGCGGGCCCACGAGCGGATAACCGCTTTCGCGGCGGCGGCGTGATGGGTACGGTGAACACCGTCCACCACCGACCACAGCGCACAGAGGAGAGACCTGTGAAAGCACGGCACACCTGGCAACCACGGCGGCCGCAGCCGCACGTCGGTCAGGCGCGCCGTGCCGGTCTGCTCCGGCGCGGTGACCGATACCAGCTGCACCCCGGGCGGTGGCGAGGCTAGGCGCATAGCCGAGCGACGCGTGAGCCGCCCCGTCCCCGCCGGACCGGGCGGCTTTGTCATCTCCGCCGATCGGTCCCGCACCACCAGCCCTCGTAGCTCAATGGACAGAGCGGCAGCCTACGAAGCTGTGACATGTGGAGGTTCGACTCCTCCCGAGGGCGCTCCCGGCGCAGTAATCCGATTGTTGGCCGGGACCGACTGAAAGGAATGGCGATGCCGTACACGACCCTGCCCGGCACCCGGGCGCCGGTCAAGGTGTGGACCGACCCGTACCAGATTGACCCGGGGGCCACCCGGCAGCTGCGCAACATCGGCAATCTGCGGTGGGTCGACGGGGTCGCGGTGATGCCCGATGTCCACTATGGCAAGGGTGCCACCGTCGGTTCGGTGATCGCGATGCGGCAGGCGCTGGCCCCGGCCGCGGTCGGGGTGGACATCGGCTGCGGCATGACCGCGGTCCGCACCTCGCTGGTCGATGCTGAGCTGCCCGACGACCTGTCCCGGCTGCGGTCGGCGATCGAGGCGGCGATCCCGGTCGGTTTCGGCCGGCACCAGCGCCCGGTCGACCCGCGGCGGGTCCGGGGCCTGGACGGAAAGGGTTGGGAGCCGTTCTGGGCCGGGTTCGGCGATCTGCACGCCAGCGTCGGCAAGCTCGAGTCCCGGGCGGCCCAGCAGCTCGGCACCCTCGGCGGCGGGAACCACTTCATCGAGGTCTGCGTCGAGCAGGGCGGCGACGGCGCCGGGCGGGTCTGGTTGATGCTGCACTCCGGCTCCCGGAACATCGGCAAGGAGCTGGCCGAACGGCACATCGCGACCGCCCGCCGGTTGCCGCACAACGCCGACCTGCCGGACCGGGATCTGGCGGTCTTCGTCGCCGGCACCCCGGAGATGACCGCCTACCGGCGGGATCTGGCCTGGGCGCAGGAGTACGCCGCCCGGAACCGGGCGGTCATGCTTGCGCTGCTCTGCGGGGTGCTCCGCGACCAGGTGCCGCAGGTCCGGTTCGACGAGCCGATCTCGTGCCACCACAACTATGTGGCGGAGGAGACCTACGACGGGGTGGAGCTGTTGGTGACCCGGAAGGGTGCGATCCGGGCCGGTGCCGGGGAGCTGGGTGTCATCCCCGGCAGCATGGGGACCGGCTCGTACATCGTCCGGGGCCTGGGCAACCCGGCGGCGTACTGCTCGGCCTCGCACGGGGCCGGTCGCCGGATGTCCCGGGCGGCGGCGAAGCGGAGCTTCACGACCGACGATCTGGCCGCCCAGACCGAGGGGGTGGAGTGCCGGAAGGATGCCGGCGTGGTGGATGAGATCCCGGCCGCCTACAAGGATCTGGCGCAGGTGGTCGCCGAGCAGCGGGACCTGGTCGAGGTGGTGGCCCACCTGCGCCAGGTGGTCTGCGTCAAGGGTTAGCGGATGCCTCGCCGGCAGGCTGCCCGCGGCCGGCCGGGCCGCGGGCAGCTCAGGGCAGTAGTGTGCGCCAGTAGTCCCAGAACTCGACGCCGATCAGCGCCCCGATCGCCAGGTACCAGAGCAGCAGCAGGAACGAGTGGTTGCGTACCAGCGTGTCCGCGACCCCGGCGAGCGCAGCCGGCACCGGCAGGTTGCGCTGCCGCAGGTTGTAGAGCGTGACGTACCAGAAGACGGCGATCATCGCGACCCAGACCACCATGCAGTACGGGCACAGCGCCCCGATCGGGTAGAGGCTCTGGTAGATCAGCCAGTGGACGAAGACCACGCCGAAGGTGACACCGGCCTGCAACCCCAACCAAATCCAGCGGGGCAACCGGAGGCCGGCGAGCACCGCCACCCCCAGGGTGACCACCACCGGGAAGCCGGCCACCCCGATCAGCGGGTTGGCGAACCCGAACACCTCCGCCTGCGGCGTCATCATCACCGAGCCGCAGGAGAGGACCGGATTGATGCTGCAGGTGGGCTGGTAGGCGGGGTCGGCGAGCAGCGCCATCTTCTCCACCGTCAGCGCCCCGGCGGCGACCAGCCCGATCAGGCCGCCGAGCGTCAGCACCCAGCCGAGCAGCCGCTCACCGGTGCGGTGGGCGGGCTGCTGGGCTGGGGTGGCGGGGTCGCGGCCGGTGGCCGGCGGCGTTTCTAGCGCCATGTCTGGTTCGCCTACTCCGCCAGCGCCTCGTCGACCGCGCTCTTGAGCGCGTCGTAGGTGGGCGGGACGTCGAGCCGTTCGCCGTTGAGGAAGAACGTGGGTGTCCCGGTGACGCCGGCCTCCTGCCCGGCCGTGCGGTCCTCGCGGATCCGTTCGGTCACCTCGGGGCTGGTCAGGTCGGCACGGAACTGCTCGACGTCGAGGCCGAGCTGCTCCGCGTACCCGACGAAGGTCTCGGTCTGGTCGCCGCCGGCGCCCCGCCACTGTGGCTGGTTCTCGAAGAGCAGGACATACATCTGCTCGAACTGGCCCTGTACGCCGGCGGCCTCGGCGGCCCGGGCGGCGTTCTCCGCGTTGGGGTGCGAGGAGAGCGGGAACTGCCGCGGCACGTAGGTGATCTGCCCGTCGTACTCGGTCCGTAGCTGCTCCACGGCTGGGAACACCTGGGCGCAGGCCGGGCACTCGAAGTCGAGGAACTCGACCAGCGCCACCTGATCGCCCTCGGTGCTGGCAAGCCGGTGGCTGTCGGCCGCCACCAGGTTGCCGTCGACCGCGCCCTCGTCGGAGCGGTCGACGAAGAAGAAGAGCGCACCCAGCCCGACCAGCAGCACCGCGAGCAGGCCCACGGTGAGCTTGGTGTTGGTGCTGACCCCGCGCTGGCGGCTCAGCGAGGCGGCGGCGCGGTCGGCCGCGCGGTTGCGTGGCCGGCCGGCCCGGTTGGCCGGCTGGCGGGTCCGGTTCTTGTCTGCCATGGCTGCTTTCTCTGGTCTGCGCGATCACCCAGGGGCGGCCGCGCGCGGGTGTTGTCGAGCAGGTGGTCGGCTGGCGGGCCGAGCGAGTTCCACGGTACCCCGATTGTGTGGTGAATTATGGCGTTTCGTACCAATCCTGACTCATCGTCGGAACGGAATCCGCCGTCGGTGGCCAGGCTCACACCCATCAGCTGCCCGCCCTCACCCGGGAGCCGTCGGATTTCCGACTGTCCGGACGACCGGGCGGCGGTCTTACTCGGCGTAACATCAGCCACACAGGAGGGTCGGCGTTCCTACTCGGGATCGAGGACGTCATGGGCTTCGTTCAAAAGGCCAAGTGCAAACTCGGGTTCCATATCTTCGACTGGCAGCGGTCGGCCGACCCTGCCACCCCCTGCCGGTTCGAGTCCGACTGCTCCGCCTGCGACCGCAGCTCGGCCAAGGTGGAGCACGACCTGCCGCCGTGGTCGCCGTCGGCGGCCGACCCGTGCTTCTTCACCCGGATGTGTCGCCGCTGCGACCACTCCGAACAACGCACCGATCACGCTTGGGCAGCCCCCTACTTCACTGAGGACTACTCCTGCCAGCGGGAGCAGATCTGTGCGCGGTGTGGCGAGCAGCAGCAGGTGAGCCCGGACCACAGCTACAGCTATGTGTACGCGGCCGACTGGCGCCCCCGGAACCCGATCGGGGCAGCGGTCAACGACCTGCTCGAGATGATGTTGAAGACGTCACCCGGCCCGTGCGACCAGATCTACGTGTGCCAGCGCTGCGATCACCAGCTGGTGCACCGGCAGCGGCAGGAGCACCAGTGGTCGCAGTGGTCGCAATGGTCGCCGCAGTCGGCCGGGCAGCTGCGGCGGTTCTGCGGCCGGTGCCCGGCGCACGAGTTCCGGTCAGCGTAGCCCGACCGGTCGGTGCCGCGTCCGGTCTAACCCGCCGGTACCAGCAGCAGCTCGTCCGGGAAGCACCAGGCCCAGCCCTCGCGCGGCTCGGCGGACGAGGCGACCGGGTGGTCGCTGCGACGCCAGTGCCGGCTGGCGTGGCGCTGCGGCGAACTGTCGCAGCATCCGATGTGCTGGCAGCTGAGGCAGCGGCGCAGGTGCACCCACTCGGTGCCCTGCTCCACGCACTCGGCGCACACCTGTGCGGGTTCGATGATCACCGGGGCGCTCTGTGCGTGCGCACAGCCGGGCCCGGCGGGCTGGGCCGCCACCCATCCGGTCATGTCTGCCTCCCCTGCTCCGTGGCTGCCGCTTCGACCCCCGGTGGTAGCGGGAGCCGGGTGGTGAAGGTGGTGCCGTCGGGCCCGGTGGTGAACGACAGCTCGCCCCGATGCCGCCGGGTCACGATCCGTCGGGCGTTGTCCAGCCCCAGCCCGCTGCCCTGGCCGACCGGTTTGGTGGTGACGTACGCGTCGAAGAGGTTCCCCCGGACCGAGTCGGGGATGCCCGGGCCGGTGTCGGTGATCGCGACCGCCGCCCACTCGCCGTCCCGGTAGGTCCGGATCCACAGGTCGCCCCGACCGGCCATGGCGTCCACCGCGTTGTCGATCAGGTTGGTCCAGACCTGGTTCAGCTCCGAGGCGTACGCCGGCACCGTCGGCAACTCCCGGTCGTACTCCCGATGCACCTGGACCGCGGTGAGCTTGTGCCCCAACATCACCAGCGTACTGTCCAGTCCGGGATGCAGGTCGATCTCCTGATGCGCGGCCTGATCCAGGTGGGAGTACTGGCGAACCGCGGCGACCAGGGTGGAGACGCGGGTCGAGGCGTCCTCGATCTCGTCCATCAGCAGCTCCGTCTCCACCGTGTACGCCAGCCACCGCAGCGCGCCTTCCCGGGCGTCCGGCGCCAGCCCGTCGGCGACCTCGGCCAGCCAGTCCGCGTCGAGCCCGGCACCGGCGAAGACCGGCGCCAGCGCGTACGCATCGGGGATCCCCAGGTCGCTCAACTGGTCGGCGAGCGCATCTTCCAGGTCGCTCTCGGCGAGCGACGACAGCGGCTCGCGCGGTTTGGCGGCGCGCTCCACCGCCGCCTCCTGCACCGTGACCAGGGTGCGCAGCAGCTCCGGGTCGATCCGCTGGCCGGCGAGGAGGCCGAGCTTGTGCCGCATCCCGGCCACTCGGGTGCGCAGCTGCGCCGAGGCGCGTACCGCCGCCGCGGCCGGATTGTTCAGCTCGTGCGCGAGGTTGGCGGCGAGGTGGCCGAGCTGTGCCAGATGCTCACGTTGCCGGATCGTCGCCTCGGTGTTCTGGATGCCCAGATACAGCCCGTCGAGCAGGTGCACCGCGAGCGGGAACCAGTCGTGCATCAGGGTCGAGAAGTCGTCGGCCGAGATCCGCAGGAACCGGCTCGGCGCGACCGTCACCATCGAACTCTGGTAGATGCCTGGCGCGGCGGCGGTGAACGCGCGGATCGCGCCCGCGTAGGCGCCCCGGTGCGCGGTCTCGTTGACCGGCACCTCCTCGCCGTCGGCGGTGCGGGTCAGCCGGAGCCGGCCGTCCAGCAGCACCCACAGCGCCTCGGCCGGTTCGTCGGCCCGGTAGACGACCGCCCCGGCGTCGAAGGTGCGCACCTGTGCCCGCTCGGCGATCCAGCCCAGCTGATCATCGGTGAGCGCCTCGAAGAGAAACAGGCTACGAAGCTCGTCGATGGCAATGTTCGGGCCGGTCATATCGTCTCCAGATACCGATGGATCAAGGTGACCGCCATCGCCCCCTCGCCCACCGCCGAAGCGACCCGCTTGACCGACTCGGCCCGCACATCGCCGGCGACGAAGACGCCCGGCACGCTCGACTCCAGGTGGTACGGGTCGCGGTTGAGCGGCCAGGACGGCGGCGGCCGCCGCTCCTGATCAAGCAGCGCCGGCCCGGTCAGCAGAAAGCCGTGCCTGTCGCGCAGGAACGATTCGTCGAGCCAGTCGGTCAGCGGCGAGGCGCCGATGAAGACGAAGAGCCGACTCGCCGCCACCGTCTCCTCGGTGCCGGCGGCGCGGTCGGCGAGCACCAGCCGCTGCAACCGCCCGTCGCCCTGCGCCGCGACCACCTCGGTGCGGGGCCGGACCTCGATCCGGGGCTGCGCCTCGATCCGCGCCACCAGGTACTCGGACATGCTGTGCCGCAGGTCCCCACCTCGCACCAGCATCACCACCCGGTCGGCGAACTTGGCGAAGTGCAACGCCGCCTGGCCGGCCGAGTTGGCGCCGCCCACCAGGTAGATGTCTTCGCCCTGGCAGCCGGCCGCCTCGTGCTGGGCGGCGCCGTAGTAGACCCCGCGCCCGGCGAAGGCGTCGGCGCCGGTGGCGGCGAGCCGCCGCCAGGCCACCCCGGTGGCGAGCACCACCGCGTGCGCGGTCACCTCGCTACCGTCGGAGAACCGGACCACCCGGCCGTCGCCGCGCGGCTCGACTCCGACCACCTGGGCGGTGGTCAACGCCTCCACCGCGAACCGGACCGCCTGGTCCCGGGCCCGCTGGGCCAGGTCGTCCCCGCTCACCCCGCGCGGGAAACCGAGATAGTTCTCGATCAGGCTGCTCTGCCCCGCCTGCCCGCCGATCGCCTCCTGCTCCACCATCAGTGTGCGGAGCCCTTCGCTGGCGGCGTAGACCGCCGCCCCCAGACCGGCGGGCCCGGCCCCGATCACCACCACGTCGTAGAGCGCGCTACCGGCGGTGGTGGCCAGGCCGCAGCGCTCGGCGAGCTCGCGGAGGGTGGGTTGGCGCAACACCTGCCCGTCTGCGAGCACCACCGCCGGCAGGTCAGCCTCGGTTAGGGTTGCCGCCTCCATCACCGCAGCTGCGTCGGCCGCCGGCAGGTGCCGGTACGGGACCTGGTTGCGGGCCAGGAACTCCTTGAGCTCCTGGGTGCCGGCCGACCACTGGTGGCCGAGCAGGGTCGCGCCCTCGAAGCTGGGCCGGGCGTTGCGCGCCCACTGCTCGACCAGTTCGTCGAGGACCGGGTAGAGCCGTTCTTCCGGCGGGTCCCAAGGCTTGAGCAGGTAGTAGTCGAGGTCGACCTCATTGATCGCCCGGATCGCGGCGTCGGTGTCGGCGTACGCGGTGAGGAGTACCCGTTTCGCGGTGGGGGCGATGTCCATCGCCTGTTCGAGCAGTTCGACGCCGGTCATGCCAGGCATCCGGTAGTCGGCGAGCACCACCGCGGTGGCCTCGCCCCGGACGGTGAGCTCCCGCAGCGCGGCGAGCGCGTCGGGTCCGCTGTCGGCGCGGACCACCCGGTAGGTGTCGCCGTAGCGGCGGCGAAGGTCGCGGGCCACCGCCCGGCTCACCGCCGGATCGTCCTCTACCGTCAACAACACCGGTCTGGTCGCCATCCAGAGCCCCCTGCGCGATCCCCCTGCGCTCGCTCCTTCCCACTATGAACCCGCGGAGCGCAGTTGTGCAGGGTGGCAGGTCGGCTAGTCGGCAGGTCGGCTGGTCGGTAGGCCCAGCAGCGTGAAGTGCTCGGCACCGATGAACGAGACGACCTCGGCGATCCGGTCACCCCGGAACCGAAGCACATTCACCGACCAGGCTTGGTAATCCCCGCCGGGGTCGGTGCGGCGGTAACAGCCGACCGCAGGCTGCCCGTTCGCCCAGGTCGGCAGGTGGCGCCAGGAACCGCACCGGCTCATCGGCACCTCCCGGACGAACTCCACCACCGCAGCCACCCCCTCGTACCAATGCGGCAGCGGTGGCATCGACCAGGTCACGTCGTCGGCTAGCAGGCCGGCCAGGCCGGCCACGTCACCCTGCTCCAGGGCGGTGGTGAAAGCGGTGACGACCTCCCGCAGCCGGGCGTCCCCGAGCATCCGGAGCGACCGCTGCTGGCTCGGGGCGGGCACCTTCTCCGCGATTACCCGGCGGGCCCGTTGCAGGGCGCTGGTTACCGAGGCCGTCGAGGTCCGCAGCATCGTGGCGATCTCGGCCGGGGTGAAGCCGAGCACCTCGACCAGCAGTAATGCCGCCCGCTGGTTGCCGGGCAGGTGCTGCAGTGCCGCGACGAACGCCAGCTCGACCGCTTCTCGTTGTTCGTACCGGCCGGTCGGGCCGGTGGCATCGCCCCGAGAATCGGCGATGTCCGGGTACGGCCCGAGCCAGGCGACCTCGGTCGCCGGCCGGTCATCCACCACCACCTGGTCGCTGGCCGGCCCCACATCGATCGGCAGCGCCCGCCGGCCCCGGGCCGTCAGCGCGTCCAGGCACGCCCGGGTGGTGACGGTGTAGAGCCACGACCGCAGCGAACTGCGGCCCTCGAACCCGGCCAGGCCGCGCCACGCCCGCAGCAGAGCGTCCTGCAGCGCATCGTCGGCGTCATGGGCGGAGCCGAGCATCCGGTAGCAGTGGGCATGCAGCTCTGGCCGTAACGGGCCCACCAGTCGGGTGAACGCGCTGCCGTCTCCCGCCTGCGCCCGGGCCAGGTCAGCGGCGGCCTCGGGCCCGGCCTCCAGAGAATGTCTGCTCACCACCGATGATTCTGCCCCCTCCCCGCCGGTCATCAGTATGACAACCGACACTGCCAGGAGGAACAGATGAACCGCACCCAGGCCACCGGCCCGGCCCGTACCAGCACCCTGGAGGTGCCCGGGGCCACGCTGCACTATGAGGTACGCGGCGAGGGGCCGCTGTTGGCGATGGTGGGCGCCCCGATGGACGCCCGGGCGTTCGCTCCGCTGGCCGACCTGCTCGCCGCCGACCACACCGTGGTGACTACCGACCCGCGGGGCATCCACCGCAGCATCGTGGCGGACCCGGCGCAGGACTCCACCCCGGAGCTTCGCGCCGACGATCTGGCGAGGCTGTTGACCCACCTCGACGTCGGGCCGGCCGCGGTGTTCGGGTCCAGCGGCGGCGCGGTCACCGCCCTGGCGATGGCGCAGTCCCACCCCGGCCTGGTCGACACCGTGGTGGCTCACGAACCGCCGCTGGACGAACTGCTCGAAGATCCGGCGGCGAGCCATGCCCGCACCGAGCAGATCATCGCTACCTACCTCGCCGGGGATGTGCCGGGAGCCTGGCGGATGTTCCTCCACCAGGCCGGAATCTGGCTGCCGGACGAGGTCTTCCAGGCGGCGTTCGGCTCTCCCCGGGATCGGCAACAGGCGGCGGACGAGCACTTCTGGTTCGCCCGGGAGCTGCGGCACACCACCCGGTGGCGGCCCGACCTCGACACCCTCCGGTCGGGACCGGTCCGGGTGGTGGTGGGCATCGGGGTCGACTCGGCCGGCCAGCTGTGTGATCGGACCTCCCGGGCGCTGGCGACCGCGTTGGCAGTGGCGCCGGTCAGCTTCCCCGGCGACCACACCGGCTTCGTCGATGATCCGGCCGGGTTCGCCGACCGGCTCCGCGAGGCGCTCTGATCACAGCCACAGCCAGCCCTTTGCCGGGCCGATCATGAGCTAGTTGATCGACACGCCCGGCGTGTCTGCCAATTGGCTCATGATCGGCGGCGGATTCCGGGGGCCGGGGCCCGGGGGTCGGGGGCCGGGGGTTACGGGATGGCGAGGCCCGGCACTTCGACGCGTACCGACTCGATCCTCGCGGTGCCGTCGAAGTTGTTCGCCATCCGTTCCAGGTCGGTGTCGGCCGTGCAGAGGTAGAGGGTGCGCAGGTCGTCGCCGCCGAGCGCGCAGGAGACCACGAAGTGGCCCGGGGTGTGGGTCCGGACAGTGTCGGTGACGGTGCCGTCCGGCAGCACCCGGCGTACCTCGCTGCTGAAGGGGGCGGTTACCCAGATCCCGCCGGCCGAGTCGACGCAGAGCCCGTCCAGTGCGTCCCGCTCCAGGCTGTCGAACTGCTTGAGCACCCGCTGGTTGGAGAGTTGACCGTGCGGGTCGACGTCGAAGGCGGTGAGCCGGAAGCTGAACGTCTCGGCGACGTAGAGGGTGTCCCCGCTCGGGCTGAGCCCGATTCCGTTGGGGCAGACCAGGTCCTTACCCGCCACCGTGACCTCGCCGGTCGGACTCACGATCACCACCGGTCGGCCCTGTGGCTCGCCGCCGTTGAACAGGTCGTAGCCGATCTGGGTGATGTACGCGCGGCCCTGAGGGTCCACCCACATGTCGTTGGCGGCGACCGCCACCGCGCTCAGGGA
Source organism: Natronosporangium hydrolyticum (assembly GCF_016925615.1). Taxonomy (NCBI): domain Bacteria; kingdom Bacillati; phylum Actinomycetota; class Actinomycetes; order Micromonosporales; family Micromonosporaceae; genus Natronosporangium; species Natronosporangium hydrolyticum. The sequence continues at coordinate 5,558,415 of NZ_CP070499.1, read as the reverse complement.
TGCCACGATTTCGGTGCCGCCGTCCGGGGTGATCCGGCGTAGCGCGGAGTCGGCATGTGTGACCACTAGCGGGGTCCCGTCCGGCCGGAACCCGAGCCCGGAGGGCTTGGCGTCGACCTCGGTGGCGATCCTGGCGACGCCGCTCTCCGGCTGGAGCCGGTAGACCCGGCCAGTCGGGATGTCTGAGCACCAGAGTTCGTCGCGGTACCAACGGGCGCCTTCCAGGTAGCCGAACCCCTCCAGCAAGACGGTCGCCGTCGTTGTGCTCATCGCCTACTCCTTCGCTTGAGCTGGTTGCCACCGGGGGTGACGTTGTGTACGTTAAGTGAATCACTCCTAGATGAGTGGCGCAAGTCATAACGTGCGGGAAGTGGGTAGCCGGATGACGGAGCATCGACCGCGAGTTGCCGGGGTTGGCCTGGCCAAGTTCGAAACACCCAGCAAGAGCGGTGATTATTGCGAGATGACCGAGGTGGCGATCCGTGCGGCGCTGCGCGACGCCCGGGTCGATCTGGCCGATGTTGAGCAGGTCTATGCCGGCTATGTGTATGGCGATTCGACATCCGGGCAGAATGCTCTATATGGCAGCGGCATGACCGGTGTGCCGGTGGTGAACGTGAACAACAACTGCTCCACCGGCTCGTCGGCGCTGTGGTTGGCCAGGCAGGCGGTGCTCGGCGGCACCGCCGACTGCGTGCTCGCGGTCGGCTTCGAGCAGATGCGCCCAGGGGCGCTCGGTGCTCACTGGGACGACCGACCCACGCCTTTCGCCCGGTTCAGCGCGGTCGTCGACGCGCGGTATCCCGACCACCGCGACGCGCCGCTCGCCGCTCGCTACTTCGGTGGCGCGGGGCTTGCGTACGCCGAGCGGTACGGGACCAAACCCGAGACCTTTGCCCAGATCACGGTCAAGGCGCGCCGGCACGCCGCCCAGAACCCGAACGCGGTGTTCCGCACCCCGGTCTCGGTGGCGGAGGTGCTCGACTCGCCGCACATCTTCGGCATGTTGACCCGGCTGCAGTGCTGCCCGCCGACCTGTGGTGCGGGCGCCGCCGTGATCTGCAGCCCGGAGTTCGCCCGGCGTCGGGGTCTCGACGCCCGGGTGGAGATCGCCGCCCAGGCCATGACCACCGACCAGCCCACCACCTTCGACCCTCCCGACCTGCTGAACCTGGTCGGCTACGACATGGCCGCCCGGGCGGCGCACCAGGTTTACGAAGCGGCCGGGATCGGACCGGAGGAGATCCCCGTCGTCGAGCTGCACGACTGCTTCACCGCTAACGAGATCATCAGCTACGAATCGCTCGGGCTGACGCCGCCGGGGACGGCAGAGAAGTTCGTCGAGGACGGCGACAACACGTACGGCGGTCGGGTGGTCACCAACCCGTCCGGCGGGCTGCTCGCCAAGGGGCATCCGCTCGGCGCCACCGGGCTCGCGCAATGCGCCGAGCTGGTTTGGCAACTGCGCGGGCAGGCCGGCGACCGGCAGGTGAGCGGCGCCAACGTTGCCCTGCAACACAACATCGGGCTGGGTGGGGCGTGCGTGGTGACGATGTACCGGAAGGTGGATTGAGATGGCGATCGACCCATCGGTGATCGGCAAGGAGCTGCCACCGGCCGAGTTGCTGGTGGAGCGGGGCCGGCTGCGCTTGTTCTGCCGGGCGATCGGCGAGACTGACCCGGTCTACCTCGATGTGGCCACGGCCCGGCGCGCCGGCCACCCGGATCTGCCGGTGCCACCGACCTTCTTCACCGCCGTCGGGCATGAACGGCCCGACCCGTTCGACTGGCTGGCGGAGCTCGGCGTCGGGCTCGCCGAGGTGCTGCACGGCGAGCAGGAGTTCACCTACCACGCCATGGCGTACGCCGGGGACCGGTTGGTCATGCGGAGCCGGATCAGCGACGCGTACAGCAAGAAGGGTGGGGCGCTCGACTTCATCGTGCGGGACTCCACCGTCGTTCGGCTGGATGGCCGCGCAATCGCCGACCTGCGGGACACGATCGTGGTCCGAAACCCGGAGCCGGCGCGATGAGCCTCGACGTGCGCGTCGGCGCCGAACTGCCTGAGCTCTCGCCGCCGCCGATCTCCCGGGCCACGCTCGCCCTGTTCGCCGGTGGCTCCGGCGACCACAACCCGGTCCACATCGACCTGGACGCAGCTCGGGCGGCCGGCATGGCCGACGTGTTCGCGCACGGCATGCTCAGCATGGCCTATCTCGGTCGGCTGCTGGCTGGCTGGGCGGGGCAGCAGCGGATCCGGAGCATGCGGGTCCGGTTCGCCGCGATCACCCCGGTGCACGCCGCGCTGCGCTGCACCGGCCAGGTGGTCGCCATCGACGACCAGGCCGGTGAACGGCGGGCCCGGATTGAACTCCGGGTGAGCTTGCCGGACGGGACCACGACGATTCTCGGCGACGCCACCGTCGCCATTGACTAAGGCTCGGAAGGACGTACGACGAAGATGGGAAAACTGACCGGCACCACCGCCCTGGTCTCCGGCTCCGGCCGCGGCATCGGGCGCGCCATCGCCCTGAAACTCGCCAGCGAGGGCTCCCGGGTGGTGATCAACGATCTGGATGCGGCACCGGCGCAGGAGACCCTGGCCGCGGTGACCGCCGCCGGGGGGACGGCTACCACCTGCGTCGGCAACGTCACCGATCAAGACTTTCCGGCGCGGTTTGTCCAGACCGCGGTGGACGAGTACGGCGGGGTGGACATCATCGTGAACAACGCCGGTTACGTGTGGGACAACGTCATCCAGAAGATGACCGATGAGCAGTGGGACGCCATCCTCGACGTGCACCTCAAGGCGCCGTTCCGGATCCTACGGGCGGCCCAGCCGGTCATCTCGGCGGCGGCGAAAGCCGAGCGGGAGGCGGGCGCGGTGCGGTGCCGCAAGGTGGTCAACGTTTCTTCGATCGCGGGGGTGGGAGGCAACGCCGGGCAGGCCAACTACGCGGCGGCGAAGGCCGGGATTCTGGGGCTGAGCAAGACTCTGGCCAAGGAGTGGGGCCGCTACAACGTCACCGTAAACTCGGTCGCGTTCGGGCTGATCGGCACGCGGCTGACCCAGGGGCCGGCGGACGGGAGCAGCTCTATCGAGCTCGACGGCAAGCAGCTGCCGGTGGGTGTCAACCCGGAGCTGCTTGCGGCGATGCAACAGATGATCCCGTTGGGCCGGGCTGGCACGGCGGAGGAGGCTGCGGGCGCGGTCTACCTGTTGTGTACTCAGGAGTCGAACTACATCAGCGGCCAGACCCTCGTGTGTGGCGGCGGGTTCATGGTGTGACCCGAATCGGAGGCGTAATGACCGACTACCAGTCCCCCTGGATGGATGAAGAACTCGCGGACCTGCGCGGGTTGGCTCGACGTTTCTGTGTCGAGGAGCTGCTGCCGCACCAGCAGCGGTGGCGCGAGCAGCACCACGTCGACCGCGAGCTGTGGCGCAAGGGTGGCCAGGTGGGGCTGCTCTGCCTGTCGGTACCCGAACAGTACGGCGGGGGTGGTGGCGACTACCGCCATGAGGCGGTGGTGTTGGCCGAACAGGCCCGGGTCGGCGACAACGCCTGGGGGATCGGGGTGCACTCGGTGGTGGTCGCGCACTATCTGCTCGACTACGGCACCGAGACGCAGAAACAGGCGTGGCTGCCGAAGTTGGCCAGCGGTGAGGTGGTCGCCGCGATCGCGATGACCGAGCCGGGCACCGGCTCGGACCTGCGGGGCATCCGCACTCGGGCGACGCTGGACGGCGACGAGTACGTGATCGCCGGTGCCAAGACCTTCATCAGCAACGCATCGCAGGCCGACCTGGTCGTGGTGGTAGCGACCACCGACTCGGGGGCGGATTCGCCGGGGATGTCGCTGCTGCTGGTCGAGGCCGACCGGGCTGGCTTCCGGCGGGGCCGGGTGCTGGAGAAGATCGGCCAGCGCGGCCAGGACACCGCCGAGCTGTTCTTCGACGATGTCCGGGTGCCGCGGGAGAACGTGCTCGGGGGAGTCCCCGGCCAGGGTTTGCCCCAGCTGATGCAGCAGCTCCCGCAGGAGCGGCTGACCGTCGCGGTGATCGGGCTGGCCGCGATGGAGACCGCGCTGGCGCAGACCATCAGCTACACCAAGCAGCGGCAGGCGTTCGGCCAGCCCATCTTCGAGTTCCAGCACACCCGGTTCACGTTGGCCGAGGCCGCCACCGAGGCCCGGGTCGCGCGAACCTTCGTCGACGACTGCATCGCCGCCCATGTCCGGGGCGAGCTGGACGCCGCCACCGCGGCGATGGCGAAATGGTGGACGACCGAGCGGGTGAGTCGGGTGCTCGACGACTGCCTGCAGCTGCACGGCGGCTACGGCTACATGTCGGAGTTCCCGATCGCCCACAGCTGGGTCGACCAGCGAGTGTCGAAGATCTACGGCGGCAGCAACGAAATTATGAAGGAAATCATCGCCCGCACCCTGTAGCGGCTGCGGGGCGTGGCGGAACCATGCGTGAAGGAGCGCAGCGATGTATCTCACCCAGGTTCTTCACCAAGCTCTACAACAGGATCCGACGCGCCCGCTCACTGTCTACGGTGACCGGACTCGTACCGTGGCCGAGACCGTCGACCGAGTGTCGCGGCTGGCCAGCGCTCTGCGTGAACTCGGGGTCGGGCCCGATGACCGGGTCGCCATGCTGGGCCTGAACTCCGACTATTACCACGACTACCTGCTCGCGGTGCCGTGGGCGGACGCGGTGCTCAATCCGGTCAACTACCGGTGGAGCCCGGCCGAGATGTGTCACTCGCTGGCCGAGTCCGGTTGCCGGGTGCTGCTGGTGGGCGAGCACTTCGTCGATATCGTGCCGCAGTTACGGGAACGCTGTCCGGATCTGGCCACTGTGGTCTTCTACGGAGATGGGGACTGTCCGGAGGGCATGGTCGACGGCCGGCGGTTGGTCGCCGAGTCCACCCCGGTCCCGGACGCCCGCCGGGGCGGCGACGCGCTCTTCGGCATCTTCTACACCGGCGGCACCACCGGGCTGCCGAAGGGGGTGATGCTCAGTCACCAAGCGGTGCTGGTCAACGCGCTCGGGACCATGGCCACCGGGGAGTGGGGCAGTCACGACGGCCGGATGCTCCACGTAGCGCCCATGTTCCATCTGGCTGACATCTTCATCTGGCTGACCGGCATGATCAACCGGGCCACCCACGTGTTTCTCGCCAGCTTCACCCCGGCGGGCATCTTCGACGCGTTGGAACGGGAGCGGATCAACGATGTCCTGTTGGTCCCCACCATGCTGCAGGTGATGGTGGACAGCCCGGAGTTGGCCGGCCGCGACCTCTCGAGCGTGCGGCAGGTCACCTACGGCACCTCGCCGATGTCGGAGGCGCTGTTGGCCCAGGCGGGTGCGATGTTCCCGAACGCCCGCTTCGCCCAGGCGTACGGGATGACTGAGCTGGCGCCGGTAGCGACGGTGCTCACGCCGCGGGACCACGAGGACCCATCGCTGCGCCGGTCGGCTGGTCGGCCGGCGCCGCACTCCGAGGTCCGGATCGTGGACCCGGACGACGTGGAGGTGCCGCGCGGGTCGGTCGGCGAGATCGTGGCGCGGGGAGTGCACATGATGAGCGGCTACTGGAACCGCCCGGAGGAGACCGCCGCCGCACTCCGGGGCGGGTGGATGCACACCGGCGACGCCGGATACATGGACGATCGGGGATACGTCTTCGTGGTGGACCGCCTTAAAGACATGATTATCAGCGGTGGCGAGAACGTCTACTCGGCGGAGGTGGAGTTCGCCCTCAGCCGGCACCCCGCAGTAGCGGCATGCGCGGTGATCGGCGTACCGGATGCGCAGTGGGGCGAGCGGGTGCACGCGGTGGTCGTACCGGCTGCCGGCGCCGCACCCACCCTGGCGGAGCTACAGCAGTTCTGCCGGCAGCAGATCGCGGCCTACAAGCTGCCCCGAAGCCTGGAGACGACCGACGCGTTGCCGGTCTCCGGCGCCGGCAAGGTGCTCAAGCGGGTGCTGCGGGCGCAGCACTGGGCGGCGGCGGGGCGGCAGATCTGATGGGGCCGCTGGCTGGGGCTGAGGAGGTCGACGGACCGGGTGCGTCGACTCCGTACGCAGGGAGTGGTTACGGAGCCACCGGCGGCGTAATGTGATAGCCCTTTGGCAGGTAACCCTGGTGCTCGGAAGCGGACCGGAAGGCGGCTGATCGGGACCGATGACGCTTGAGCGCGCGGCGCCGCCCCGGGGCACCCGGCCCCGCAACCGTCGTGCCCTGATCATCGCCGCGGCTACCGACCTGTTCCAGGATTACGGCTATGACCAGGTGTCGATGAGCGACGTCGCGGCAGCGGTCAACGTCGCACCGTCCGCGCTCTACCGTCATTTCGCCGGTAAGCCACAACTCTTCACCGCGGCGCTGGTCGCGGAGATGACGCCGATCCGGGAACTGCTCGACCGATCGGCCGACGCCGAACTGATCGCCGTCGCCGAGCAGTTGGCGACCGCGGCGCTCGACCACAGCCGCCTGGGCCGGTTGTGGCAACGGGAGGCTCGCAGCCTGCCGCGTGACGACTACGCTCAGCTCCGGCGTGAGGTCACCGCCTCGGTGACCATGCTGGCCGACCTGGTAGCCGTCCGCCGTCCGGAGTTGTCCCGGGCGGACACCCGGATGCTGGCGGTCGCCACCTACTCGGCGTTGTGCAGCGTCTCCTACCACCCTGACGAGCTGCCGCGCGGTCAGTATGAGCAGCTGCTCAGCGAGGTGATTCTGCTGATCCTGCAGACCGGTCCGGCGCCGTCGGCCCCGTCGGCCCCGTCGGCCCCGTCGGCCGAACGGGAGCCGGCTGGTCTGCTGCCGGTGGCCCGGCGGGAGCGGCTGTTACGGGCGGCGACCACGCTCTTCGCCGAGCGGGGGTACTCGGCGGTCAGCATGGAGGAGATCGGCGCCGTAGCCGGCATCGCCGGCGGTAGCGTCTACTACCACTTCGACTCCAAACAGCAGCTGTTGGCGGCGGCACTCACCCGCGGCGACGAGTGGCTCCGGTACGACATGTACCGGGCGCTCCGGGGCGTCACCGACCCGGGCGAGGGTCTGCGCCGGCTGCTGCGGTCGTACATCGAGTTCGCGATGGACCACAGCACCTCGCTCGACCTGCTGGTCAGTGAGGCCACGCACCTCGCCGACGAGGTGCGATCGCTGATCAAACAGACCCAGCGTGACTACCTGGGTGAGTGGATCCAGCTGATTCGGTCCGGTTACCCGGCGATGAGCGAGGCCGAGGCGAAGGTCCGGGTGCACGCGGTGCTGACGATCGTGAACGACGCGGCCCGGACACCGTGGCTGCGCTCGCGACCCGGCGTACTGGCGACGCTGAACGAGGTGGGTAACGCGATGCTGCAGCCCCCTCCCCGGCGATCATGAGCCAGGTGACCGACACGCCCGGCGAGTCTGCTTACTAGCTCATGATCGGCCGGGGAGGGCGGTTGGCCATGGGGAGGGCGGCGGGGGGTTTGTGATGGCGACGACGGGGTAGCTGTCCGTTATGAGCGGAGTGAAGCGCGTCCTTGAGAAGACCGAGACGCTGGAACGCGTCGACCGCCCGGCGAGCGCGCTGCAGCGCTGGTGGCGACGGGTGTTCCCGGACGGTCGACCACTGGTGAGACACCTCAGCGGCGAATCGGCCGGGCATCCGCTGCATCCGGCGCTGGTGCTCGCGCCGGCCGGGGCGTGGATCTCCGCCAGCGTCCTCGACGCCATCCCGGGTCAGCAACGGGCAGCTCAGGCGATGGTCCTGACCGGCTTGCTGACCGCGATGCCGGCCGCCGCAGCCGGGGCGGTCGACTTCCGCAATCTCGACCAGCAGCAGCGCCGGGTGGGGTTCGTCCACTTCTTGGCCAACGCGACCGGCATCGTCTGCTACCTCGCCTCGTACCGGCATCGCACCCGCGGCAGCCACCTGGCCGGCCAGGTGTGGGGTTTGCTGGGCCTCTCCGCGGTCGGCGCCGGTGGGGCGCTCGGTGGGCATCTGTCCTACGCGTTGGGCGCCGGCGCCTACCGGTTCCGGCCAGAGTTGGCCGAGGCGGCGGCCGAAGCCGCCCCGAAGGCCGAGCGGGTCACCGCCGCCACCGGCTGAGCCGATCGGCGTACGAGGCCGGTTGCAACCGAGGAGGGTGAGCCTGTGAAGGCGGTTACCTGGCAGGGGAAGCGGCAGATTCGGGTCGAGGAGGTGCCGGATCCGGAGATCCAGCATCCGACCGACGCCATTGTGCGGGTGACCAGCAGCGGCATCTGCGGGTCAGATCTGCACCTCTACGAGGTGCTCTCGCCGTTCTTACGCCGGGGTGACATCCTCGGCCACGAGCCGATGGGCGTGGTGGAGGAGGTCGGGGCCGCCGCCCAGGACCACCTCCGGCCTGGCGATCGGGTGGTGGTGCCGTTCAACGTTTCCTGCGGTGAGTGTTGGATGTGCCGGCGGCGGCTCTACGCCCAGTGTGAAACCACGCAGAACCGTAGCCACGGCATGGGCGCGTCGCTGTTCGGCTACACCGAGCTGTACGGGCATGTGGACGGTGGCCAGGCCGAGTATCTCCGGGTGCCGTACGCCAACTTCGGGCCGATCAAGGTCCCGGATGGTCCGGCCGACGACCGCTTCCTGTACCTCTCGGACATCCTGCCCAGCGGTTGGCAGGCGGCCCGGTTCGCCGCGATCAGCGAAGGGTCGACGGTGGCCGTGTTCGGGCTGGGGCCGGTGGGCCAGTTCAGCGCGCGGGCGGCGTTGCAGCTCGGCGCCGCCCGGGTGTTCGGTGTGGACCTGGTGCCGGAGCGGTTGGCGATGGCGGCCCGGGCCGGCATTGAGGTGCTGGACGCGCAGCGGATCGACGACGTGCCCGAGGTGTTGCGGGAGCGGACCGGGGGTCGTGGGCCGGACAGTGTGATCGATGCGGTGGGGATGGAGTCGGCCGGTAACCCGGTGGCGAAGGTGGGCCAGCACGCCGCGTCGGTGCTGCCGGATTTCCTCGGCCGGCCGGCGGCGAAGAGCGCCGCGGTCGACCGGCTGCGGGCGTTGTCGGATGCGGTGGCGGCGGTACGCCGCGGCGGCACGGTCTCGATTATCGGCGTCTACAGCGGGGCGGTGGATCCGTTGCCGATGCGGGCCATGTTCGACAAGGGGATTCAGCTGCGGATGGGTCAGTGCCACGTCCGCCGGTGGGTGGATGAGCTGTTGCCGTTGGTGCTCGACGACTCCGATCCACTAGGGACGATGGATATGGCGAGTCACTATCTGCCGCTGGAGCAGGCCGCCCACGGGTACGAGATTTTCCAGAAGAAGCAGGAAGAGTGCACCAAGGTGCTGCTGCAGCCGGGGCGGGTGAGCCCCGAGGTGTACCCCGGGGGCCGGGGCGCGGCAGCGCTCACCGCGGTCTGAGCGTGCGCAGCACCGGGAGGAGGAGGTCATGCCGGGACGTGACGAGTTGCCGGACACCGTGCAGCGGTCACCGAAGAAGGCGCGCGACACCTGGGTCAAGGCACACGATTCGGCGGTCGAGACCTACGGCGAAGGGCGCCGGGCGCACCAGACCGCGTTCGCGGCGTTGAAGCACAGCTTCCAGAAGGTCGGCGACCACTGGGAGCCGAAGCGGGCGAAGGGGCCCAGCGACGAGCAGGCGAAGCGGGGGCGGGGGCAGCGGCCGGTCGCCACCGCCGGTGGGGTGGACGCCAACGCCTCCAAGCAGGACCTGCTGCAGGTGGCGAAGCGGCTGGAGGTCAGTGGCCGATCCCGGATGAGCAAGCCGGAGCTGGTCGAGGCGATCCAGCGAGCGAACGAACGGAGCACCCGCCGGGCCCGTCAGCGTTCATGATCGACTCCCGCGCGGGCCCGGCATCCGTGATAGGGATGACGGAGCGCGGCGCGGAAGGAGTCGATCATGGCAACGGCCCGGCGACCCCAGCTGGCAGACCTGGCGCGGCTACGCCTGCCCAGCCAGCCGGCGATCTCGCCGGACGGCGCCAGCGTGGTCTACACCATGCACTCGGTCGCGAGCGAGGCCGACGAGCGGCGCAGCGCACTGTGGCGGGTGGCTGCTGACGGCGGCGAGCCTACCCAGCTCACTTTCGGCACCGGCGACTCGTCGCCGGCCTGGGCCCCGGACGGCACCCAGTTGGCGTTCCTGCGCCGCCCGGCCGAAGGGGGTCCGGCGCAGCTGTGGCTGCTTCCGGCCGGGCCAGGCGAGCCCCGGCAGCTCACCAGCCTGCCCGGCGGCGCCGGCCCGGCGGTCTGGTCCCCGGACGGGAGCCGGATCGCCTTCACCGCCCTGGTCGACCAGGGGGAGCAGCCCGACCAACCGGACCACGCGCCGCTCGTCGCCGACCGGTTGCGGTACAAACTCGACGGTCAGGGCTGGTGGCGGGGCCGGCGGCGGCAGCTCTTCGTGGTCGACCTCGCCGACGGCGAGGCCAGGCAGGTCACCGAGGGGGACTGGCACGCCGGCACCCCGGCCTGGTCGCCCGATGGTGGCTCGCTCGCCTTCGCGACCAGCTTCCGGCCGGAGCACGACCTGTCCCGCCGGAAGTCCGAGGCGGTGGTGCTCGACCTGGGCACCGGTGAGCCCCGGGAGGTGTTCGCCGGCCACGTGGCCGCGGTGACCTGGGTTCCCGCCGGAGACGCGCTGATCGTGATCGGGGCGGCCGAGGTGCGGGTCGGCCACGACCAGCTGCTGCTGGTCCCGCTCGGCGAGGAGGCTGCGGGAGGGGTCCGGCAGCTGGCGCCGGAGCTGGACCGCAACGTCATGCCCGGCGGCCCGGGCTACCCCGGTGGACTGCCCCGATTCACCACCAACGGCCAGATCCTGCTCTTCTGCGCCCGGCACCACGGCTGCACCCAGCTCTACGCCCTCGACGGGGACCTCACCGGCCCGGCCCGGCTGGTGGCCGGTGGCGACGGGCGGGTGGTGGCGGCGCCGTCGGTGGCGGGGCAGACCGGCCGCTGTGCGGTCACCCTCGCCGGGCCGGCTTCGTTCGGCGAGGTGGCGCTGGCCGATCCGGGTTCCGGTGCGGTGACCGTCCTGACCGATCATTCGCTGCCCGGGGTGGCGCTGATCGAGCCCGAGGAGCGCTGGTTCGACGCCCCCGACGGCACCCGGGTGCAGGGGTGGCTGCTGCGCGACTCGGCCACGCGGACCCCGGCGCCGCTGCTGCTGGACATCCACGGCGGCCCGCACAACGCCTGGAACCCGGTGCCGAATCCGGGCCGGTTCTACTGGCAGCTGCTCGCCGCCCGGGGTTGGGCGGTGCTGCTGGTCAACCCGCGCGGCAGCGACGGGTACGGCGAGGAGTTCTTCACCGGCGCGGTGGGCGGCTGGGGGGTCGCTGACGAGCAGGACTTTCTCGCCCCGGTCGAGCAGTTGGTCGCGGCGGGGGTGGCCGACCCGGATCGGCTGGCGGTCACCGGCTACAGCTACGGCGGGTTCATGACCTGCTGGCTGACCACCCGGACCGACCGGTTCCGGGCGGCGGTGGTGGGCGCTCCGATCGCGGATGCGAGCAGCATGATCGGCACCTCCGACGCCGGCCACGTGATCGCCGAGTACGAGCTGACCGCGTTGCCGTGGCGCGACCCCGAGCTGCTCGCCGGCCAGTCGCCCTACCAGCGGGTCGGTGAAGTCACCGCGCCCACCCTGTTACTGCACGGAGCCGCGGACGACCGGTGCCCACCCGGCCAGTCCGAGCAGTGGTTCGCGGCGCTGCGGACGCGGGGGGTGCCGTCCCGGCTGGTGCTCTACCCGGGCGGTTCCCACCTGTTCCTGGCCAATGGTCGGCCGTCGCACGCGGTCGACTACTGCCAGCGGGTGGTGGACTGGGTCACCCGGCACACCGGCGCGGCACCGCGCCTGGCCGGCGACCGGTGGCAGCGGCGGCTGGCCGAGTTGAGCAATGAGTTCCGGGTGCCGGGGGCGGTGCTCGGGGTGCGCCGCGGCACCGACCGGACGGTCGTCGCCACCGGTGTAACCAATGTGGAGACCACGGTGCCGGTGACGCCGGAGACCCGGTTCCAGATCGGCTCGATCACCAAGCCGTTGACCGCCACCGCCGCCCTGCGCCTGGTCGACCAGGGCCGGCTCGACCTGGACAAACCGGTCGTCAACTACCTGCCGGAGCTGCGGCTGGCCGACCGCTCCGCCACCGGGCAGATCACGCTGCGGCACCTGCTCACCCACACCAGCGGCATCGACGGAGACCTCTTCCACGACTTCGGTCGCGGCGACGACTGCCTCGCCAGGTACGTCGCCGCGCTCGCCGAGGTGCCGCAGCTGCACGCACCCGGGGCCACCCTCTCCTACAGCAACAGCGGGTACGCGGTGGTGGGGCGACTGATCGAAGTAATCACCGGCCAGGTGTGGGACGAGGCGCTGCGGGAGCTGCTGCTCGACCCGGCCGGCCTGACCGGGGTCAGCACCCTGCCCGAGCAGGCGCTGCTGCACCGGGTGGCGGTGGGCCACGTCCACGAGGCGGACGAGCCGCTGCGGCGTACCGAGGTGTGGTCGTTGCCGCGCGCCACCGCCGCATTCGGCGGCACCCCCTGCGCCACCGCCGACGACCTGCTCACCTTCGCCGGCCTGCACCTCGACGCCGGGGTGACCACCGGCGGCGGCCGGCTACTCTCGGCCGAGCTGGTGGCGGCGATGCAGGCCGAACAGGCGCCGGTGCCCGGTGGCCACCAGGTCGCCGACTCCTGGGGGCTCGGCTGGTTCCGGGGCCCGGCCGGCGGCTCGGCGATGATCGGGCACAACGGCAGCACCCTGGGCCAGCACGCCTTCCTGCGGCTGTTGCCCGACCACGACCTGGCGGTCACCCTGCTGACCAACGGCGGGTTCGCCGCCGACCTGCATACGGTGCTGATCAGGGAACTGATCGAGGAGCTGACCGGGGTGCGGCTGCCGGACCCGGTGACCCCCAGCCCAGAATCGGCCAGCTCAGAACCGGCCACCGCCGACCTCGGCCGGTGGGCCGGGGTCTACCAGCGCACCGGCGTCCGGTACGAGGTCCGGGGCGATCAGCTCGTTACGGTCGTCGATCATCGGACCCCGGGGCTGGGCCGGCCGCCGACCGAGTTGACGTTGCACCCGGTCGATCCGGCGGCCGGGGTGTACGCGGTGCGGCTGCCCGGTGCGCGTACCTGGCAGGCGGTCAGCTTCTACCAGCTCCCCGACGGGGCCACCTACCTCCACAGTGGCCTGCGCGCCACCCCTCGCGTCGATTAGCCACGATTGCCGGGAACTGAACGGCGCGGCTGGCCGACTACCCGGTCGTGACCAAGCCACACCCCCACCTGCGGTACGCGTGGGCGGCGCTGGTGGGGGTGTTCGCCGCGACCGTGTTCGCGGCCGCGCCCGCCCACGCCCACGCGGTGCTGCTCGATAGCGACCCGGCCGACGGCGAGGTGTTCGCGGAGGCCCCCACCGAGGTCGTGCTGCACTTCAACGAACCGGTGGAGCCGCCGCCGGAGCCGCTGCGGGTCTTCGACGCCGACGGTGAGCGGGTCGACGCCGACGACGCCGGTCACGGGTCGGATCGAAGCATCCTGCGGGTGTCGCTGCCGGCCGATCTGCCCGACGGCGGGTACGTGGTGGCGTGGCGGGCGATCTCCGCCGACACCCACCCGGTCAGCGGGTCGTTCACCTTCGTCGTCGGCGACCCGGCCGTAGTCGACCAGGCCACCATCGCGCCGCCGCCGGACACGCCGGCCGGCTGGGGCGCAGCGGCGGCGGCCGGCCGCTGGCTCACCTATGCGGGGACGCTGCTGGCGGTCGGCGGCGCGGTCTTCCTGCTCTTCGTCCACGACCGGGCCCCGGCAGAGCGGCGGCCACTGACCAGAATCGTCGGCTGGGCGGTAGCGGCGGGCGCCGCGGGCAGCCTGGTCGCGATCCCGCTCTACGCGGCGGTCAGCAGCGGCGCCGGTGGGCAGGCGCTCCTCGACGAGCAGCTGCTCGCCGGCGCGGTCAGCTCGGCGACCGGGGCGAGCGCCCTGCTGCGCCTCGCCGCGCTGGCGGTACTGCTGCTCGGGGTGGCCGGGCTGGGCATCGTCTCCTGGGCCGGCCCGCTCGCGGTCGCCGGCGGAGTCGGGGCGCTCGGCTCGTTCCTGTTCGCCGGCCACACCTACACCGCGGAGCCGCGGGCGCTGATCTGGGCGTCGAACCTGTCCCACACCGCCGCGGCGGCGGTCTGGCTCGGCGGTCTGGTCCTCCTCGGCCTGGTGCTGCACCTGCGGCGGCGGGCCGGCGGGGAGGCGAGCGGCGGAGCGGCCATGGTGGCGCGGTTCTCGACCCTCGCCGCCGCCAGCGTGCTGGTGGTGACCGTGGGCGGGATCGCCCTCGGCTGGGCGGAGATCCGTACCCTCAGCGGGCTCACCGGCACCTCGTACGGCTGGCTGCTGCTGGCGAAGGTCGGCCTGGTCGCCGCGGTGGTCGCGCTCGGCGGGTACAACCGCCGCTGGCTGGTGCCGGCGGTGCGGCAGGGCGGCCAGCAGGCGTGGCAGCGGCTCACCAGGACCGTGCGGGTCGAGGCGGCGGTGATCCTGGTCGGCGTGCTCGCGCTCACCGCGGTGCTGGTCAACACCGTCCCCGCCCGTACTCAGCAGGCGCTCGATGAGGCGGCAGCCGCCGCCGAGCCCTATCAGGAGACCCACCCGCTGGGGCCGGAGTACCAGGTGGAGCTCACCGTGGACCCGGCGGTCGCCGGCGACAACCAGGTGACGGTGGAGTTGCTGGATGAGGCCGGCGACCCGGTGTCGCTGGAGGTGCCGGCGGAGCTGCAGTTCAGCCTCCCGGAGGCCGAGATCGACCGGATCAGCCGGGAGCCGGAGCCGGCGGGGCCGGGCAGCTGGGAGCACTCCGGCGGCGAACTCTCGATCGCGGGTGACTGGGAGATCGAGATCCGAGTCCTGGTCGACGAGTTCGAACGAATCACCACCGTGGTCACGGTGCCGGTCGCGGACGCCGGCACCGGTGTTGATCACGATCACCACCCGTAGCGTCCGCTGCAACCAGAAGAGAGAAGAGTATGTCCACTGTGATACGTCGGGGCGGGATCGCTATCGCCGCGACCGGAGTGCTGCTGGCGGCGCTCGCCGCACCTGCGGCCGCCCACGTGACCGCCGACCCGAACGAGGTCAGCTCCGGGTACGCCACCAGCCTGCTGCGGGTGCCGCACGGATGTGACGGCGAGGCCACCACCGCGATCCGGGTCCAGGTGCCCGACGGGATCGAGAACCTCCGCCCCCAGCAGGTCGGCGGCTGGGAGATCGAGATCAGCGACGACGAGATCGCCTGGGTGGGCGGCGATCTGCCGGACACCGAGTTCCAGGAGTTCGGCATCAACTTCCGGGTGCTCGACGACGCACCGGAGATCTTGTGGTTCCCCACCATCCAGGAGTGCGGCGACACTGAGCACCGGTGGATCGACATCCCCGAGACCCTCGACGGGTGGGGCGCGCTCGACGAGCCCGCACCTTACGTGATCAACAGCGTGAGCGGCGGAGCCAGCGACGAGGACCACGGCGACGAAGCCGACGACGCGGCCGACCAGGATGCGGCCAGCAACGAGAGCGACAACGGGGAGACCGACGAGGCGGCCGGCGAGACCGGCGGCGGCACCGACGCGGTCGCGGTGATCGCACTGGTAGCCGCGCTCGCAGCGCTCGCCACCGGGGTCGCCGCGCTGGTCACCGGCCGGCGCCGGGGCAGCACCGGCAGCTGACCGCTCTCGCGGAGGTCTCGCCGGCCAGACCTGGTCAGCCGGCGAGACCGCCCGCGGCGCCCGACCCGCGCCCCGGCCGCGAACCGTGGCCCTGCATCGCCACCACCAGGTCCTCGCGGGCCCGCGCCACCCGGGACCGGACGGTGCCGATCGGGCAGTCGCAGACCTCGGCCGCCTCCGCGTACGACAGGCCCAGCACCTGGGTGGCGATGAACGCCAGCCGCCGCTCCTCGGTCAGCCCGGCCAGCAGCTCCCGCAGCGCCACCTGCTCCTCGAACCGGGGGCTGGTCACCACCGCGTCGACCGCCGCGTCGACATCGGCCACCTCCGCCCGGCGGGGACGCGCCGCCGCGGCGCGCAGATGGTCGGCGGCGACCCGGCGGGCGATCGAGTACAGCCAGGTGCGGGCGGAGGAACGGGCGGCGAACCGGGGGAGCGCCTTCATCGCCCGCAGGTAGGTCTCCTGCGCCAGATCCTCGGCCTCGCGCGGGTGGACCAGGTGCGCCAGGAACCGGTGCACCTGCTGTTGGGTGGCCCGCACAAAGGCAGCGGCGGCCGCCTGATCACCCGCCTTAGCCGCGAGCGCCAGATTGGTGATGGTCACTTCGTCCGCTGCCATGACATGCAGGTTACCTACTGGTGTCCCGGCTCCCCTACCCCCTAGGGGAACTTCGTGGCGCCGGTGACCGACTATGGGACCGTGGGCTGCGAGCAGTATCGGGAGGCGTTGTCGGCGCGGCTGGACGGCGAGGCCGAGCCAGTGCCGGCGGCAGCGACAGACGCGCACCTGGCCGGATGCCCGGCGTGCCGCGCGTGGGAACAGTCCGCCGCGGCGGTGACCCGGCTGATCCGGACCGGGCCAGCGAAGGCGGCGCCGGACCTGGCGGATCGGGTGGTGTCCGCTGCGCCGGGCCGTTGGCGGAGCCGGGCGGCGGTGCTGTTGCGGGTCGCGTTGGGCGCGATCGGCACCGTGCAGTTGATCCTGGGCCTGCTGCAGTTGACGACGTTGCGGCCGGCCGGCGAGTCCCATGCCCACGGCACCACCGTCGACGGGGCAACCGCCGGACACCTGTGGCACGAGTCGGCGGCGTGGAACGTGGCGGTGGGCGCGGCGTTCGTGTGGGTGGCGGCCCGGCGTGGCCGCCCGACCGGGATCGTGCCGATCCTCACCGTCTTCATCGCGATGCTGGTGGTCCTGAGCGCGGCGGACATCTGGGCAGGTCGGGTCGAGCCGGCGCGGCTGGCCAGCCACGTCTTCGTGATCGCCGGCTACCTGATCGTGCTGGCGTTGAGCCGCCGCGCGCTGGATCTGACTCCGCCGGGCAGCGTCGTCGGTGAGGCGGGGCAGCGGGAAGCGGCCGAACCGGACGCACCCCGGCCGGCGAAGGGGGAGGGCGCCGCCCAGTCGGCCGACGGTGTGGTGATCCCCTTCCCGGGCCGACCCGATCGAGGGCAACCGGCAGCGGAAGCACGCTGGCCCCACGCCGCCTAAGCCGCTCCCACGCGCTCGTACCCCGCACGCCCTAGCCCTCGCACGCCCTAGCCCCCGCGCCTTGGTTGGGCAGGGAGGGATCTTGCGTACGGATAAGTCCGACATTCCGGCATGCAAGATCCCTCCCCAGCCAACCAAGGCGCGGGGGCTCGCGTCGAGCGCCGCGGCCGTCACGACCCCGTACGCACGAAGGGGCAGTGCCGGCAGCCGCTGCCGCAGCAGCGACCCTGGTCGGCCAGGTAGCGGGCGGTAAGCGCGAACAAGCCGGTCGCAGGGTCCAGGTAGCCGCTCGCACCAGCGGCGAGCGCCGCCGAGTGCGCGGCGAGGATCTCCGCCCGGCGGGGGTGATCGGGCGACAAGCGGCTGGGGTGTGGCTCGGTCAACGGTCGCGGCGCCAGCCGTGCCCGGGCCGGCTGCCGCGAATCCTCCGCCACGCGGGCAACCCTAGCCGGGGAAAGAGCGGTCAGCTGGCAGCTGTGGCCGACGCGACCGCCTGTGCCAGTGCGGTATGTCAGCGAAAACCGTTCGTCGAGCGTCCCTACCCGTCCCTATCCTCGGCGCATGGTGATCCGGGTGGCGCCCGACCTAGCCGACGACGGGTTTCGATGGTCGGCGTACGCGGATGACCAGCGGGCCGGAGCGATGGCCAATCGGGCGGCGAACCGGGTGGCGCGGCGGGCCGGCGCGGTCCGGATCGGCGGGGGAAGCTATCTGCGCTGGCAGCGTCCCGAGCTGGTGGCGACGTGACGCTTGACCCGCAGGAAGGGATCGACGCGGCGGGGTACCTCACCACCGGCGCAGCGCTGGACCGGGTCCGGCCACCCTTTGCCGCAGTGCTCTCCGACGCGGTGGACACCCTCACCACCGAGCTGGGTAGCTGGCTACACGGTCTCTATCTGTACGGCAGCGTCGCTACTGGACAGGCGCGGCCAGCCGTGTCTGATCTGGATCTCCTGGTCGTCGTCACCGAGTCGGCCGCGCTGGCGCGCTGCCGGGAGCTGGCTGCGCTGCTATCGCAGCGGCACCGGGAGATAGTCAGTGCGGTAGGGGTCTCGGCCGGGCTGCTGTCGGAGGTGACCGCGCCGGGGCCGGCAGGGCGCGCCGACCGGTGTTTCCTGAAGCACTACTGCGTCCCGGTCAGCGGGGTGGACCTGCGTCCGGAGTTTCCGCGGTGCCGGCCTGATCGGGAGTTGGCCCGGGAGTTCATCGGCGACCTCGACCGGATCGTCGGGCGGCTGCGGGCGCAGCTGCAGGCAGCCACGAGCGAGTCCGAAGTAGCGGCGGCGACGGCCGCGGCGGCGCGGCGGCTGTGGCAGGTGGCCGCGGTGCTCTACTCGGCCGCGGAGGGTGGCTGGAGCACCGACCGGGGCACCGGCGCCGCGTTCTTCGCCGAGCGCTATCCGGAGGCGGCCGCCGCCGTCTCCTCGCTGCTGCCAGACCACCCTGCGGCAACCAGTTCTGCGGTGGCGATCTCCATGGTGGACCGGGTGGCGGAGCAGTTGCAGCAGGATCTTCAACGGCTGATGGATGCCGGGCCCGCCGCGCCGAGGAGGCCTGGGCGCGGCGGGAATCGGGCGCGCTAAGGTCGGGGGGTGAGCGATGCCAGTGGCCCGGGCCCCGCGCCCGGAGTCTCCGAAGAGCAGTTGCGTGAATATCTCCAGCAGCTGCGGTCCGCACCAGTCGATCAGGTCTTCGCTGAGGTGCTCAGCGGGCTGCTCAACGCGGCCCAGGCCAAGTTAGGCAGGCGGGATGGGCGGCTGCTGATCGATGTCGCCGCCGTGGCGGTGGAGCACGCCCGCCCCTACCTCTCCCCCGACCTGCTCGGCCAGCTCGACCCGGCGTTCCAGCAGCTGCAGGTGGAGCAGGCCCGGGCCGAGGAGGCGGTGGCCCAGCAGCCCGGGGCGGAGCCGAACGACCTCGCCGAGGCGCCCGGTTCGCCGGCGGGCGAGGCCGGTCCGGGTGCTGCGGCGCCACCCCGGCCGCAGGGGTCGCCGAGCTCCGGGTTGTGGGTGCCCGGCCGCTGAGCCGAGCCGCGATGGTCATATCCGGCGACTAGGGTGGCGCCATGCCGCGCACCGCCAGGAAGCCATCGCCCCGCCCACCCGCCAGCGCCAACCTGCCGGCGACCCTGCCGGCGGCCACGCTGGTCGATCATGACCTCGAAGACGAGGCGAGCTTCGACCGGCTTGAGTTCGGGCTGGCGCTGCCGGATCGGCACGCCGAGGCGGTGGAGTTCACCGAGTGCCGGTTCGCCCGTGCCGATCTCAGCGACTGCCGGCTGCCGAAGCTGCGGCTGCGCGACAGCGAGGTGACCGGCAGCAACCTGGCCAACCTGCAGGCCGAGCAGGCGACCCTGTTGCGCAGCGGTCTGGCGAAGAGCCGGATCACCGGGCTGCAGCTCCACGATGGGGTGCTGCGGGACGTCCTGGTCACCGACTGCCGGGCGGACCTGACCTCGTGGCGGTTCAGCTCCTTCACCCATGTCCGGTTCGAGCGGTGCCTGCTGGCTCGCGCCGATTTCTCGTACGCGAGGTTGGGCGGGGTCGAGTTCGTCGACTGCGACCTGACCGGTGCCCAGTTTTCCCACGCTGAGATGACCGGCGCCCGATTCCGCAGGTGTGAGCTCGCCGGCATCGGCGGCGTGACCAGTTTCGCCGGCGTCACGATGAGCGGGCAGGATCTGCTCGCCCTTTCGTACACGCTCGCCGGCGCGCTCGGGATCGAGTTGGCCGACGACGACGCTACGATCACCGACTGACCGCAGTGCGAACCCGGCTCACCCGGCGGGTTCGGCGGCGAGTTCTCGCAGGTCCAACACCTGTTCGCACCAGTGGTCGGCGAGCAGCCGATCATGAGTTACCAGCAGGATCCCGAGGCCGTGGCTGCGCTGCTGTTCGGCGAGGGTCGCCAGCAGCCCCGCCTGACTGGAGACGTCGAGCATCGCGGTCGGCTCGTCGCAGATCAGGTACCCGGGGCGTAGCGCCAGCGCGCGGGCGAGCGCGGCGCGTTGCAGCTGCCCGTCAGACACCTCATGGGGGTAGCGCCGCAGTAGCTCCGGGGTCAGCCCGACCGGTTCGGAGAGCCGCCGCAGCAGCTCCGGCCGGTCTGGCCGGGGCGGCAGTTCGCGGTGGGCGGCGAGCGGTTCCAGCAGCAGCTGCCCCAGCCGCAGCCGTGGGTCGGTGGCGGCGCGGGGCGACTGCCACAGCAGCTGCACCCGGCGGCGCAGCCGCTTGGGGAGGCTCAGCCCCGCGCCGGGTACCGGTTCGCCGTCGAGCTCGACCCGGCCGGCGTCGGGGGCGAGCAGCAGCGCCAGCACCAGCGCCAGCGTCGACTTGCCCGAGCCGCTGGGCCCGACCAAGCCGATCCGGCCGCCGGCCGGGAGGCTGAGGTCGACGCCCGGCAGGGCGGTCACCCGGTCCTGGCCGCCGCCGTAGCTGACCCGGACCTGGTCAGCGCGCAGCATCGGTGCTCCGGTGGGCGGTCGCGGGCACCATCGGTGGCGCCGGAAGGTAACAGCGGACGTGCCGGTCGGGCTGGTCCGGCACCGGCCGGGGCGTTGGTACCGGCCCCGCACAGTCGGGGATGCGCAGCTCGCAGCGCGGTTCGAACGGGCAGCCGGGCGGTGGCGCGGTCAGCTCCACCGGCTGGCCGGGGATCGGGAGACCGCCGCGCTCCGGCAGCGCCGCCAGCAACCCGTCGCCGTACGGGTGGGCGGGGGCTGCGAAGAACTCCTCGGTCGGCGACGACTCCACCAGGTAGCCACCGTAGAGCAGGGCCAGCCGGCCGCCGAGTCGTTGCGCCAGCCGCAGGTCGTGGGTGATCACCAACACCCCCGCGCCGCGGCCGGTGAGCTGCCGCAGCTGTGCCGCGGTCACGTCGACCAGGTCGGCGTCGAGCCCGGTGGTGGGCTCGTCGGCGATCACTAGTGCCGGGTCGCCCACCATCGCCAGTGCGTTGAGCACCCGTTGCTGCATCCCGCCCGAGAGCTGGTGCGGGTAGCGCCGGGCGATCCGGTCGAGGTCCAGGTCGAGTTCGGCCAGCGCCTGTCGCAGCGTGACCCGGGCGGCCGCCGGGCTCAGCCCGCGGGCTCTGGCCAGCTCCAGCAGCAGCGACCCGACTCGGCGTACCGGGTTGAGGGCGGTGGCCGGGCTCTGTGGGATGTAGGCGAGGTGGCTGCGCCGGAACCGGTCGAGGGCGGCCCGGTCCAGCGTGGCGAGGTCGTGGCCGGCGACTGAGATCGTGCCGGCGAGGTCGGTGTTGGCGGGCAGAGCGCGCAGGATCGCACTGGCGAGGACGCTCTTGCCGCTGCCGCTCTCGCCGACCACCACCAGGAACTCGCCAGCGGGCAGCCGCAGGTCGATCTCGGTCAGCGCGGCGACCGGGCCGGCCCGGGTCTGGAACCGTACCGACAGGCCGGTGACGGCCAGCGGATCTGCCGACGGGGCGGTCATAGGCGCAGCTCCGATCGCCACTGTGGTTGATAACGGTCGCGCAGCCATTCGCCGAAGGTGCCGACCGAGGCCGCCATCGCGAAGATCACCAGCCCGGGAAAGAGCGCGGTCCACCAGGCGCCGGCGTAGATCGCCTGTTGGCTGTCGGCGAGCATGTTGCCGAGCGACGCCTGATGCGCCGGCAGCCCGAGGCCGAGGAAGGAGAGCCCCGACTCGTGGAAGATCGCATGGGGCACCAGCAGGATCATCGCGGTGATGATCGACGGCGTGAGGTGCGGCAGGAAGTGTCGCCGCGCCAGCCGCCAACGGTCGGCGCCGCCACCGACCGCGGCGGTGACGAACGGTCGGGCTCGCAGCGACAGCAGCTCACCGCGCACGATCCGGGCCACCGTCGTCCAGTGGGTCAGGCCGACCGACAGCAGCACCGCCCCCTGTGCGCCGAGCACCGGCCGGAACAGCACTACCAGCAGGATCGCGAAGAGGAAGTGGTTCTGGCTGGCCATGAAGTCGACCACCCGCATCGCCAGGCCGTCGACCCAGCGACCGAAGAGCCCGGCGACCGCGCCGATCGTCACTCCGATGCTGACCGCGACCGCGGCGGCCAGCACCGAGATAGTGAACGAGACCCGCATCGCCGCCAGCACCATCGCCAACAGGTCCCGGCCGGAGGCGTCGGTCCCCATCGGATGGCTCAGGGACGGGCCGGCGAAGACGTTGCCCAGGTTGACGCCGGTGGGGCGGGCCCACGGCCCGATCACCGCCGCCAGCACCAGCCCACCGAGGACCACCGCGGCGACGGCCGCGCCCGCCGGCATCCGGCCCGGCCGCCGGTCCGACCCGAGGTACGCCAGCCGGGACCAGGGCCGCCACTGGCTCACCCGGGCGCGGAGCTGCCGCACTCCGCCGGTCACGGCGCCGGCTCCCGTACCCGTGGGTCGGCGACCCGGTAGAGCAGATCGGCGGTCAGGTTGCCCAGCACCACCAGGACGGTGCCGAACAGGGTGATCGCCAGCAGCAGCGGCAGGTCGACGGCGAGCGCCGCCTGCACGGTCAGCTGGCCGACACCGGGCCAGCCGAAGATGGTCTCGGCGAGCACCGCGCCGCCGATCAGCTCCGCGAGGTGGGCACCGGTCAGGGTCAGGAACGGCAGCAGCGCGTTCGGCAGCGCGTGCCGGAACAGCACCACGGTACGGCGGACTCCGCTCGCCTCAGCGAACTGTACGTAGTCGGCCCGGCGTACCTCCAGCAGCGTGTTGCGTACGTAGAGGGTGAACCAGGCGTGCTGGGCCGCGGCGAGGGTGAGCGCCGGCAGCACCAGGTGGCGAAGGTCCACCAGGGGCGGATCCAGTGCCCGCGGGTCGGTCATGCCGCCGGGCGGCAGCCAGCCGAGGGTGACCGAGAAGAGCCAGATGCCCAGTAGCCCCAGCCAGAACGACGGGGCGGCCAGGTTGACGTAGCAGAGGGTGCGGACGATCCGATCCGGCCAGCGGTCCCGGAACGCGGCGGCGGTCACCCCCAGCACCAGCCCGCCGATCAGCACCAGCAGCAGCGCCACTCCGATCAGGATCGCCGAGGGCAGCAGCCGGGCGCCGATCTCGCTGAGCACCGGTTGGCCAGCTAACAGCCGGGAGTTGCCGAAGTCGCCCCGCGCCAGATTGCTCAACCAGTGCCAGAACTGCAGGTGTACCGGCTGGTCGAGACCCCAGGCGGCCTCGATCTCGGCGGCGGTCTGGTCGCTGAGCGGGCTCTGCACGGTGGCGTAGGACTGCACCGGGTCCCGCGGGGAGAGCTGGGCGAGCGCGAAGGTGAACGCCGCCACCGCCAGCAGGATGATCGGTAACGCCAGCAGGCGCTGGCCCACCAGGGCCAGCGCGCTGCGGTTGCGTCGGGGGGTGGTCACCGGGTCAGCCGGTCACTCGCCACTCGTGGAGATTCCAGAGCAGGCCGCGGGAGAACCCGTGCAGGTGTCCTTCGCCGATCGCTGCGTCCACGCCAGCCACCCGGTCGGAGACCACGAAGACGTGTTCCGGGCGTACCAGGTGGTGGTAGCCGCCGTTGGCGGCGACCAGCTGCTGCACCTCGGCGTAGGCGGCGGCCCGCTCGGCCGGGTCGAAGGAGGCGCGGCCGGCTTCGAGGGCCGCGTCGAGCGCCGGGTCGTCGATCACCGCCGGGTTGTTGAAGGCGTTGCCGTCGTCGATCCGGGAGGAGTGGAACGTGTCCAGGAAGTCGAGGTCCGGGTCGAAGACGGTGCCGGTGCGGTTGAGCGCCGGGGTGCCCTCGGCGAGGTGGTCGACCATCACGGCGTGGCCGGCCGACTCCAGCTCCACCTGCATCCCCAGCTGTGCCAGGTCGTCGGCGACGGCGAGCGCCGCGCCCCGGTCGCCGGCGTCGCCGGCGCCGTAGACCAGGGTGAAGGCGAACGGCTCGCCGGCGTCGTCAACCAGCAGGTCCCCGTCGGCGCTCCAGCCGGCGGCGTCGAGCAGCTGCTGCGCCTCGGCCGGGTCGTGGGGCTGGTTGATCGACTCGTCGGCGGCCCAGTGGCCGGGCGGCAGCACCGCGTAGACCGGCTCGGCCCGCCCTTCGAAGACGCCGTCCACGATCGCCTGCCGGTCGATCGCCAGCCCGATCGCCTCCCGCACCCGCGCGTCGGTGAAGAGTGGGTTGTCGTTGGGCAGGATCAGCGCCAGCGAGTCACCGGGCACCCCGACAACCTGGAAGCCGTCGCGGTCAAAGGTGTTGGCGGTCTGCGGTGGCAAGCTGCTCGCTTCGGCGTCGACCGTGCCGGTGTCGAGCTGCGCGGCCCGGGCGTTCTCGTCGGGGACGAAGCTGAAGGTGAGCCGGGGGCTGGCCACCTCGCCGCCGTGCCAGCCGTCGTGGGCGGTGAGCACGATCCGTTCGCCGCGACGCCACTGGTCGAAGACGAACGGGCCGCTGCCGACCGGCTCCACGTTGAACTCGGTGGTGTTCAGGTCCTCGTCGGCGAGCAGGTGTTCGGGGATGATCCCGATGTAGAGCTTGTCCAGGAAGGCGGGGTCGTCGCGGCCGAGCGTGAACTCGACAGTGGTGTCGTCGACCGCCCGCACCTCGGTCAGCGAGTCGAAGAGCAGATCCCGGAGCCGGGTGGCGACGTCGGGGTCGAGAATCGACTCATAGGTGAAGACCACATCGTGGGCGGTGACCGGTTCGCCGTCGTGCCAGGTCGCGTCGTCCCGCAGCGTCACCGTGACCGTGGTGCCGGTCACCTCGGGCAGCTCGGCGGCCAGGTCGGGCACCTGGTTCAGCTGCTGGTCGTAGCCGATGAGGCCGCTGAACATCGGCCACTTGTCACCGTAGATGGTGCCGTAGATGTCGCCGAAGATCGGATTGAGGTTGTCCGGCTCGGCGCCGACCGCGATCACCAGCGGGGCGGTGTCGTCGGCGCCGGCGTCGGAGTCGTCGCCGCAAGCGGCGACCGCCAGCACGAGCGAAGCGGCGGAGGCTACGGTAAGGCATCTGCGCATGGCGCAACGCTATTGCAAGTTGATGGCAATAGGCAAGTCTTCCGTATTGATTCCATGCTTGTATGTGCATGTATGCTGCCCGTTCACCTGGTCGGCACTCACCTACCCCACGCTGCGGGGAGTACCCCCAACCGAGATGAGGTAGCGCAAATGCCAGACCAGGAGCGGAGTTCCCGGCGAGCCGAGGCGACCGAAGCGGGCGCCGAGGGCATCGGGCGGCGGGCGTTGCTGCGCGCCGGCGGTGTCGGCGGCGTCGCGGCAGCGGCGGTCGTGGGACTCGGGCTTCGGCCCGAGGCCGCGTTGGCCCAGCCTCGTGACGAGGCGGTGACCTCCCCTGCCCGAAACCTCGGAGAGCTGCACGAACTCGACCCGCACGCGCACACCGCGCGGACCGGGCCCGGGGGTGGACCCCGGCCGGCGCCCGGGGTGCGGATCCTCCCGATCGACCGGGCGAAGTTCCTGGTCGGCGTCCGATTCGACCTGCGGGTGGAGGCATCTGGCGTGGATCCGGAGACAGCCCGGATCGACATCGAGGTTCACGGCCCGGACGGGCCGGCCCCGATCCTGGTCGGTGACCCGATCCGCACCAGCACCGAGTCCGACAGCCTGGAGATCACCTACCCGCAGGTCACCTTCCCGGCCGCCGGCACCTTCCACGTACGGGCGAGGGTGACCGGCCGCGGTGGTCGCAGCGCTCAGGCCACGGTCGAACACGAGGTGGTGACCGCCCAGCTGGGGGACCACCCACCGGCGAAGAACATCATCTTCTTCCTCGGCGACGGGATGGGAACCGCGGCGATCACCGCTGCCCGGATCCTCTCCAAGGGGATCACCGAGGGCAAGTACCACGGTCTGTTGGAGATGGACCAGCTGCAGTATCGGGGCCTGGTCGGGACCTCGGGGGCGGATGCGCTCGCCACCGACTCGGCCAACTCGATGTCGGCGTACATGACCGGACACAAGTCGTCGGTCAACGCGATGGGGGTCTATGAGGGCAATGACCCGGACCCCAACAACCACCCCCGGGTGGAGAACCTCACCGAGTTGCTCAAGCGAAGCCGGGACATGGCGATCGGAGTGGTGACCACCTCCGAGATCCAGGACGCCACCCCGGCGGCGGTCTGGGCGCACACCCGCCGGCGCTCCGAGTATGTCGAGATCATGGAGCAGGCGTTGAACCCGGAGCAGCAGCCTGATGTCCTGCTCGGCGGCGGGCTGCACGCGTTGCTGCCGCAGTCGGAGCCTGGTTCCCGGCGGGAGGATGACCGGGACCTGGTGGCTGAGTTCCGGAAGCAGGGCTTCGAGTACGCCGACAGCCGCCGGGAGTTGCACAAAGCGGTCCGGGGCCGGCGGCCGGAGAAGCTGCTGGGGCTCTTCCACCTCGGCAACATGAACGTCTACCTCGACCGGCAGCACGCCCCGGACCCCGAGGTCCTGGGTGAGTGGACCGACCAGCCCAACCTGACGGAGATGACCGAGGCCGCACTGCGGGTGTTGGAGCGCAAGCCCAACGGCTTCTTCCTCATGGTCGAGGCTGCCTCCATCGACAAGATGGAGCATCCGCTCGACGGGCCCCGGGCGGTCTACGACACGATCGAGTTCGACCAGGCGATCGGGGCGGCGAAGCGGTGGGCGGCCGGGCGGGACGACACGCTGATCGTGGTCACCGCCGACCACAACCATTCGATGCAGATCGCCGGCACCCACGACAAGCGGGAAGCTGCGGGTCGAGCCGCGAACGGGGTATACGGCAACGCAGCCTTCCCCACCTACGCTGACCGGGACGGAGACGGGTTCCCGGACGACCCGGCCCCCGATGTCGAGCTCTTCTTCGGCTGGTCGAACCACCCGGACCACAGCGACGACTTCCACCACAACCCGGTCTTCAAGCAGCCGGCACTGCTCGACGAGGATGGTCGGGCGGTGGACAATCCGGAGCGGGATCCGGACGCCGAGCTGCAGGTGGGGAACCTGCCCTTCAACCAGACCAACTGTGTGCACACGGTGGAGGATGTGTCGGTCTTCGCCTCCGGCCCGGGTGCGGCCCGGTTCAACGCCTTCCTGGACAACACTGAACTCTTCTTCGCCATGACGGACTCGCTCGACCTGTCGGTGGCGGATTGATCCCGGTGGGTGAACGCCGCCGGAGCGGTCACTCGACCATCAGGCGTCGCCGCAGCTCAGGTGGTGCTGCAAGAGCGTTTCCCGCCGGCTGGGGCACCATCCTGAGCTTGCTCAAATACCCGGCAGTTGTACGGCTCGCCGTGTGTCGTACAGCTGCCGGGCTTTGGATCTTTAGCTCGACACCGCGTCCCGGCGCGCGGCCGCGAGGCCCGGGGCGTTTCGGGCATGGTTGGGTGGGGAGGGATCTTGCATACGGGAATATCCGACATTTCTGTACGCAAGATCCCTCCCCGCCCAACCATGTCGGGGTTGGGTGGGATTGGGGACGCCGCGCCTGTCGCCCAGTTGGTCGACAGGCTTGTCCTAATCGGCCGGCAGAGTCGCATACGCCAGCGGCCGGGCTGTCGGTGGGGATTGCCGCCAGATCGGAGCGGGCGCAAGAGGTCTACTGGCTGACTTAGTTCTGGCGGTTCCTCCCTCTCCAGCTGATGATCTTGGCTGGTCGGGCTGCTCCGTTTCTGCTCGCAGCTCTCGTAGGCCGCGAAGCGACGCCCGAGCCCACCCACCCGAAAAATTCCGTACCGGCGGGTCTTCAAAGTCCAGACCGCGACGGTCATGCCCACAGTGGTTGGCCAGCGGAGAGCGGTCCGCCGCGAGTGACCGCTGGCGGATGCGGCTTCGCCGAGCTTCAGATGAGCCCGTGCCGGGGCCTGACTTTCGTCAGGCAAAGTCTCCGTCGGAGGAAAATCCGGGCCTTCGACAGCGGGGGTGGTGTCGAAGGCCCGGACATCTGCGGGAAGGTTGACCGCCTAGATCGGCTCGTACCCCTCGGGGAGCGGCTCCGGGTCGTCACCGCCGAGCTCTGCCGGCGGGTCCACCGGCTGGCCCGGCTCCACCGGCTGGCCCGGACCGCCGGCCGCGCCGAGCGGCCACGCATTGAATACCGCGGTCACCTGCGCTCCCCTCACGGATCGGCGTCATATCCTTCACATCTGAGGATCGGCTGGTTACGCCGTGCTAGCAATGGGTCAGACCACCCAATCTTTGCCCGGTCGCCCGCCATCCGGACGATTACCCGATGGGTGGTCACCGCCGGCGCAGTAGTCGCCGGGTGAGCAGCGCGAAGACGATCGAGATCCCGATCATCGCTGCGATGCCGCCGAGCCACGCCGCCGGATGGTGTGACCACAGCACGTCGTCCGGAGTGCCGAGCGACACCCGGCGGAGGTCGGTAGTGGCGGCCGCACTGGCGTAGCCCCAGCGGGCCGGCGCCAACCACGACGCCTGCTCCAGCACCGCCCGGCCGGTCACCGGGATCACCCCACCGCAGAGCACCAGCTGCGCCATCACCGCCACCACCAGCGGCGGCGTCGTCTGCTCCACGGTGGTGGTGAGCGCCGAGACGAGCAACCCCATGATGGTGCAGGCGACCGCGGTGGCGGAGACCGCAATGATCACCTCCAGGGTGCCCGAGCCCAGCAGCAGCGCCGTGTCCGGCCCGGGACGGATCAGCCGGACACATCCCACCAATAGCACCGACTGGGCGATCGCCACGGTGGCGAAGAACGCGAGCTTCGACCGCAGGTACGCCTCCGGGGTCAGCCCGGCCGCCCGCTCATGTCGGAAGATCGGGCGTTCCCCGACCAGATCCCGGACCGAGGCGGCCATCCCGGTGAACGTCGCGCCGACGATCAGCACCACAAGTAATCGCATCGCCTCCGAGCTGGGATCCGGGAACGGATCACCGAGCCCGTTGCCGCCGGGCACCGCCAACGCCAGCACTGCCAGCGCGACCGGCATCGCGGCCAGGAACGCGAGGTAGCCGCGGTCGGCGAACAGGAGCCGCACCTGCCGCCGGAACAGCACCCCGAATTGCCGCCGGACCAGCTTTCCGGCGGGGCGGGTGGCGGCCTGCCGGGGCCGTGGCTGGCCAGCCCGGGCCCGCTTGCCGGCAGCGGTGGCGCCGCCGGACGGGCCGGCGGGTGCGATCGCCAGCCGGGAGAAAATCTCCGGCCACTGGTCGGTCCCGAAGTGGGCGGCGATGCCGTCGGGCGGCCCGACGTAGGCCAGCTTGCCGCCGGCACCCATGATCACCACCGAGTCGCAGAGGTTGAGGTGGGCGGTGTCGTGGGTGGTCACCAACACCTGCCGCCCCTCGTCGGCGAGCCGGCGCAGCAACTTCATCACGTCGAAGGCCAACGCCGGGTCGAGCCCGGAGGTCGGCTCATCCAGCATCAGCAGCGAGGTCCGGGTCAGCAGCTCGAACCCGATCGACAACCGGCGCTGCTGCCCGCCGGAGAGCCGGTCCACCCGGGTGCCGGCGTGCTTGCTCAGGCCCAGCTCGGAGACGACCTGCTGCACCCGGCGGTCCCGCTCGGCGGCGCTGGTGTCGCCGGAAAGCCGCAGCTGGGCGGCGTACTGGAGCGCCTCCTGGGCGGTGAGCCGCTGATGGGCGATGGTGTGCTGGGGGACGATCCCGATCCGGCTCTTGACCTCGGCGTAATGGGTGTGCACGTCGACGTTCTGGTAGAGCACGTTGCCGCCGGTCGGCTCCAGCTCGCCGCAGAGCAGCCGGAACAGCGTCGACTTGCCGGCACCGGAGGGGCCGAGCAGCGCCACCAGCCGGGCGCCGTTGACCTGCAAGCTGACGTTGTCGGTCAGGGTGGTGCCGTTGGGCAGCGTGTAGCTGATCCCGTTGACCGTCAGCCCGGCCGCCGGCTCGTCGGTGACCTCCCGCAGCTGGCCACCCTGCTGGACGAACCGGGTCCGGCCGATCGTGAGCAGGTCGCCGGCCTGCAGCGGTGCGCTGGTGATCGGAACCCCGTTGACGAAGGTCCGGTTGCTGCTGCCCAGGTCTTGCACCTGGAAGCCGTACGGGGTCGGCTCCAGGCGGGCGTGCCGGCGGGAGACCAGCAGATCGGTGAGGACGATGTCGTTTTCCTTGTCGCGGCCGATCGTGATCGGCCGGGACAGTGGTGGGGGCGGCGGCACCGGGCTCGGGGTCGGTGGCGGTGACGGCACATCCGGCGGAGGTGGCGGCACCGGGCTGCTGGCCGGCGCAGGTGAGGACACTTCTGGTGGCGGTGGCACCGGGCTCGGGGTCGGTGGCGGTGACGGCACGCCCGGCGGGGTCGGTGGTGGCGGCACCGTCGCCGGGGACGGCGAAGCCACACCTGGCGCCGCCGCTGCTGGCGTCGCCGGCGGCGGTGCCGCGATCGGGGCGCTGGCGACGCTCAGCTCCACCAGCGGGCCGTCGGTGACGTGGCCCAGCCGGATCTCGGTGGGCTCCGACACCGGACCACCGCCCCACCGCTGGCCGTCGTAGAAGGTGCCGTTCGCGCTGCCGAGGTCGCGCACCAGCCAGCCGTGCGGTTGCCGGCTGATCTCCAGATGTCGCCGCGAAACCCGACTGTCGGCGATCACCACCTGGCAGCCGGGGCTGCGGCCGAGTACCACCGGGACGCCGGGTCCGAACGCGTGCCGCTCCCCGTTCACCGTCACCACAAGCTGACCAGCCGACTCAATCACGCTCACATTTCACCATCGAGGCGCAAGGTGGACCGACGCCGGCCGGCGAAGCGGTCGCCGGGGTCACCGGCCGGCCGGCCCCAGCGCCGTGTCAGGCCGGTCGGAGACGTCCGGCCGGTCGGGGAAGTCACGTGAACCTTCGCCGGAGGGTCGCCGCCGCGGAGCCGGCGAGGGTGAGCAGGCAGTCGGTGAGGTGCCCGTCGGACTGTGCCGCTCGACACAGCGCGGTGCCGGTGCCGGGGTCGCCGTTGGCGTAGGCGCTCAGAAACCGCGCCACCCAGCGGGCTTCGTAGGGTGCCTGGTCGATGTCGGGGAACTCCAGCCGCCACGGCCCGCGCGCGAGCTGGTCGCCGACCGTAGTCTGTGCCAGGCACCAGGCCACGTCGTACGCCGAGGTCACGCCGCCTTTGGCGACCACAGAGTGGAAGGTGCCGGCTACCGCGTCCGCCTCGCCAGCGAGCGCGCGGTCCAGCACCTCGGCTGCATCCCGGGTGGCGGCCGTCGACAGGTCCACGAGGGCACTGTACGACCAGCGGTCAAGGCCGGTCGGGGGTTCGTTTGTGGCGCCGCCCGGGATATTGTGCCGGGGACACGAAGCGAGAGAGGGCCCCTGGTATGCGTACGCCCCGCCTGGTTCCGGCCGTCGTGGCGGCGGCCGCGCTGCTGCTGGCCGGATGTGTGGATTCGTCGGCGAGCGACGACGGGCCGGACGGGCCCGGGTCGGTCCGGCTCTACGGCACTGACGGCACGATGCAGGACGCCTTCGGCTCCGGTCTGGTCGACCGGACCGTGCTGAACGGTATGAAGGGCACCGCCCCGCTGAACCCGTTGCCGGCGGAGTTCACCAACCGGCTGTTGGCGGTGGACCCGGCGCTGGAAGGGTTCCTCTTCAGCGGGGAGACCTACGACGCGGTGGTGATCAGCGCGTTGGCGGCGGAGCTGGCGGGCACCCCGGACCCGGCGGTGGTGCGCGACTACATCAACACCGTCACCACCGGCGGCACCCCGTGTACCGAGGTGGCGCAGTGCCTGGAGCTGGCCCGCGACGGCGAGCAGCTCGCCTATCGCGGGGTGTCGCTGCGGGAGCGGGGCTTCACCGAACAGGGAGAGCCGTCCGCGGCGACCTATGCGACCCTGCACTTCGGCCGGCAGGGCTTCATCGAGCAGGACAAGACCGAGTTCGTGGGGGCCGGCGACGCGGCCGCGGTGACCGAAGCGGACCCGCCGGAGCCGGGTCCCCGGCCCACCGAACCAGCCTTCGACCGGGAGCCGCTGCGGATCGGCGGGCTGCTGCCGGAGACCGGAGACCTCGCCTTCGCGTACCCGCCGCTGATCGCGGCCGCCCAACTGGCGGTCGACGAGATCAACGAGGCCGGGGGTGTGTTCGAGGTCGACGTGGAGTGGTTCGACGGCGATGAGGGCAGCAGCGTCGAGGTGGCGCGGGAGTCGCTCGCCGCCCACATCGACGACGGCGTGCACGTGATCATCGGGGCGGCGGCGTCCCGGGCCACCCAGGCGGTGCTGCCGGACGCGGTCGCCGCGGGCCGGATCTTGTTCTCCCCGGCGAGTACCGCTGCCGAGTTGAGCGGGGTGGAGAGCGACGGTTACTACTTCCGGACCGCGCCCTCGGACCTGCTGCAGGGCGCGGCGCTCGCCGACATCATCCTGCGAGACGGCAACCAGCGGGTGGCGATCATCGCGCGCGACGACGCGTACGGGCGGGGACTGTCGCAGAACGCGGAGGAGTCGCTGCGCCGGCTCGGGGTGACCGACGCCGAGCTGACCGCGCTCACCTACCAGCCGCCGGAGCAGGAGGACGGGCCGGTGCCCGGGGTGGCGGAGTTGGTCGACGACGTGACCGCGGCGGAGCCGGACGCGGTGGTGCTGATCGGCTTCAGCGAGGCGGCACAGATCATCCAGGCGATGGTGGACGAGGGCCTGCTGGCGGAGGAGTGACGGAGGAGTGATCGGGGCGCCCCTGACTCGGCTACCTCCCGGAGCCGGGGCGCCCTACCCACGTGGGTCGTGGGACGAATTTGGTTCGGGGTCTCTTCGGGGGTGTGGGTTATTCGCCCGGGGGGCGCTGCTGGGGGATCTGGCCCTGGAGCAGGGCGCGGACTTCGGATTCGCGATATCGGCGGTGGCCGCCCAAGGTGCGGATTGCGCTGAGCTTGCCCGCCTTCGCCCACCGGGTCACGGTCTTCGGGTCCACGCGGAACATCGATGCGACCTCAGCCGGGGTCAGCAAGGGTTCGGGTTCATGCGTACGCGACGCCATCGGTAAAGTTCCTCCACATTAGCCGGATCCTCCGCGGGGGTGCGAAGGCCGCGTTCGACGCATATCGACCGGGGGGTCTTCCGGCCGACGCGTCTCCATCGTCCGGCTAGTCTCGGATGTCCGACATGGGCCGAACGGCCGAAGCTAGCTGGATGTAAGGACGACCAATGACTGATTTAAGGTGACTTGTCTGGACATGGGGTGAGTGTCCCGCCAGTACGGTCAGTTCGCCCGCTCCAATAGTTGAACCGCCCGCCACCGCGCGACCAGTTTCTCGTACGCCTCGGTCGCCGCGTCCGCGTCACCCTTGGCCAGGCTCGCCAGCCCGGCCGCGACCAGGCCGGGGGAGTCATCGGTAGCCAACTCCTCGTCGGGTAGCAGGTCCACGAGCCCACCGTAGTCGAGCTCCACCAGCGAGCCCGGGTGGAACTCCTCCAGCCAGCGGGCGCCCTCCGCCACCGCCTCGGTGATCGGCGCGTCCTCGCCCACCGCCTTGCGGAGGATGGCCAGGCTCCGGTGCGCGCGGCGGCGCGCCTTCGACATCGGGGCGTGGTAGATCAGCCGGCGCTGCCCCGGCTCGATGATCAATTCCCGCTCGCTCTCGTCCACGAAGACGAACCAGCGCAGCGGGATCCCCCAGGTCGCGACCTGCTCATGCAGCCGGCCCTCGCCAGCGCGCCAGTCGTCGAGCACCGCCTGGGCCAACCCGGCGAAGGCGGGTGGCACGAACGCGTCAGCGATCACCGCCGGCACCCCGTCGCGGGCGCTGAGCGCCGCCTCCGCCACCCGGGCCCGTAGATGCCACGGGCAGACCAACACGGTGCCCTCCCGCTCCAGGACATACGCCTCCTCGGGGAGGTCGGGCAGCCGGGTCCAGCCCGAACCGAGCGCCGCCATAACCGCCGTACGCTGGCGTTCCGGGCCTTCGCCCGGGCTTACCGCCCGCCCTTCCCGGACATATCGCCGCCAGCGGCGCTGCTGCTCACGGTCGAAGGCTGCCAATGGCTCGTAGACCCGCAGATAGGCGGCGGACAGGGAGGACACGCCTCGATCCTACGGCGGGGCTAGCGCCCGGCGCCGACCTCGGTTGCCGTCTACCCTCAGAGGTGGTGCACCCGATGATGGGCGTGCCGCGGCGACACCTCGCCGCCCCCGCCGGCGTCACCTCACAAGGGTGCGCCGGTTACGTTCCCCCACAGGAGTGAGACATGGGCGTTTTCTCCGGCCACGACGGCGTCGACACCAGCCACGAGCAGGTGGTCTTCTGTCAGGACAAGCCGAGCGGGCTTCGGGCGATCATCGGCATCTACTCCACCGCGCTGGGGCCGGCGCTCGGCGGCACCCGCTTCCACCCCTACGCCAGCGAGGCGGAGGCGGTCCACGACGTGCTGGAGCTCTCCCGGGCGATGGCGTATAAGAACGCGCTGGCCGGGCTGGACCTCGGCGGTGGCAAGGCGGTCATCTGGGGCGACCCGGACCAACTGAAGAGCGAGGCGCTGCTGCGCGCGTACGGCAGGTTCATCGAATCCCTGGGCGGGCGTTACATCACCGCCTGCGATGTCGGGACCTACGTCGCCGACATGGACATCGTGGCCCGGGAGACCCGGTGGGTGACCGGCCGCAGCGAGCAGCACGGCGGCGCCGGCGACTCCTCCGTGCTCACCGCCTGGGGCGTCTACCAGGGGATGCGGGCCGCCGCAGTGCACGCCTGGGGCGACCCGTCGCTGGCCGGCCGGCGGGTCGGCATCGCCGGTCTGGGTAAGGTGGGCAAGCATCTGCTTGGCCATCTGCGTGACGAGGGCGCGGTGGTGAGCGGTACCGACGTGAGCGAACGGGCGCGCCAGTGGGTGCGGGCGCAGCACCCCGAGGTGGCGCTGGTCGAGGACGTCCAGGCGTTGATCACCTCGGAGCTGGACATCTACGCGCCGTGCGCCCTCGGCGGGGCGCTCAACGACGAGACGGTGCCGGTGTTGCGGGCGAGTATCGTGGCCGGCGGGGCCAACAACCAGCTCGCCCACCCCGGCATCGACAAGGCGCTCGCTGATCGGGGGGTCCTGTACGTGCCGGACTATCTGGTCAACTCCGGCGGCGTGGTGCAGGTGGCGGATGAGATCGATGGGTTCAACTTCGAGCGGGCCAAACTGCGGGCCACCAAGATCTACGACACCACCCGGCAGTTGTTGGCCGAGGCGGAGTCCGAGGGGGTGCCGCCGGCGGCCGCGGCGGACCGGATGGCCGAACGGCGGATGGCCGAGGTCGGCCGGTTGCGGACGATCATGGCGCCGAGGCCGTAAATGCTGCGGGGTTAGCCACAGTACGCGGGGGCCGAGGTGTCGATTGCCGCGGTTGCGATGTAACGTAAGACCCACGAGAGATGCTGAAGACATCGGGGCCCGCCTTCGGGCTGCCCCGAATTCTGTGCGAGGGGGTCGCCATGGGGCGCGGCCGAGCGAAGGCCAAGCAGACGAAGGTGGCCCGGGAGCTTAAGTACCATTCCCCGGAAACCGACCTCGAAGCGCTACAGCGGGAGCTGTCGGGCAACGGCACCGCGGGCACGGGCAGCGTGGGCACGGGTAACGGCACCGTGCACCACGAGGAGCCGGACCCGTACGCTCCCTACCTCAACGAGGTGGATGAGGACGACGAGCCAGACCACGCTCGCCGTTCTTCTCGCCGCTAACCGAGCCGCGCTCCCAGCCCCGGTCAGCGGGGCCGGTTGCTGAACTCGGTGAACTGGGTGGTGAACACATCCGTCCAGCGCGGAGCGCCGCGCTCCCGGGCGGCGGCGGCGCGTCGGCGTTGCACCGCCGCCGCCTGCTCGAGCAGCGGCCGCAGCCCCGGCTCGGCGTCGCGCACTCGTTGCTCCAGCTCGTCAGGTGTCTCGGGCGGCATCGAGCACTCCCTCCAGTAGTCTGATCTTGGTGTTCCGGCAGTGTTCGGTCTCGGTGACATCGAAACGCCCCAGCTCGAAGTATCGGTTGGAGGCGTGGGCGCCACCGCAGAACCCGAAGTAGGCGCAGCCGCGCCGGCACCGCTCCACGCCGGTGAGGTACTCCGCCACCCACCCGGTCGGCCGGTTCGCC
Organism: Natronosporangium hydrolyticum; assembly: GCF_016925615.1. Lineage (NCBI taxonomy): Bacteria > Bacillati > Actinomycetota > Actinomycetes > Micromonosporales > Micromonosporaceae > Natronosporangium > Natronosporangium hydrolyticum. Next base: position 5,522,225 of record NZ_CP070499.1, on the reverse strand, counting down.
GCGGCCACAATCTCCGCCAACGGGGTCTGCCGCACATTGCCGAGCGCGAAGTCGCGGTGGCCGCCGGCGGCGTCGAACCCGGCCAGCTCCGGCGAGAAGAGCACCACCCGGCCGTCGTAGGCGACCGTGGGGACCGGGTCCCGACGGCGAGGCAGCACCGAGTCCGCCTCCCCCCGCACCGCGGCCGCCAGATAGTGCAGCGACCACTCGACCTCGCGCAGTTCGAACCGCGGGTCGGCCACCCACGCCGCGGTGAGCGCGGACCAGAACCCGCGCACCGCGGCGTCGGTGCGGTGGTTGTCCCGGCGGTTCACACCCTCCCGCTCCTCGATGTTGACCCCGAGCCAGTAGCAGCCCAGCTGGCCGAAGAAGTCGTAGAGTTCGCGGGCGAGCTCCGGGGTCGGCTCCGACACCACACAGATCACCGCGAACCTGATGTCGTGGGCGCGGAGCGCCGCCACCCCCCGCATGATCCGCTCGTACGCCGGCCGGCCGGCCCGATCTACCCGGAGCGCGGTCCGGGTGGCCGGCCCGTCGAGGCTCAGCCCCACCTCGATCCGGTGGTCGCGAAAGAAGCCGCACCACTCGTCGTCGATCAAGGTGCCGTTGGTCTGGATGTGGTGCTCAACCCCGGTGAACGGCGCCATCAGCGACGCCAGATGCTCCCGGCCGGCGGCTAACGGCTCACCGCCGTGCCACACCACCGAGAAACGGTCCACCCGGGTGGCCCAGTCGTTGACAGTCTCGGCCACCGCCGCCGCGACCGGCACCGACATCCGCCGATCGACCGCCCGGTGCGGCAGATAGCAGTAGGCACAGTCCAGATTGCACAGAGTCGTCGGCTGAAGTAGGAGGTAGGAAGGGATCTCCACCACACCGCGCATCCCGGTCCAGCCGTCGACCAAGAGGTACGCCCTCCTTCGCAGCGCAGCGCGGGACGCTCAGCCGCCCGCGTACGACCCCACTAGCTGGACGTTGCCGCTCCCTTCGATGATCTCGCCGGCCACCCACGCGTCGACTCGGCGCCCACGCAGGAACGCCAGCGCCCGGTCGGTCTCGCCGGCCGCGACGATCGCGAACATCCCGACCCCCATGTTGAAGGTCGACTCCATCTCCAGGTCGTCGATCCGGCCGCGCCGCTGCACCAGATTGAAGATCGGCTGCGGGCACCAGGTGGAGCGGTCGACCACCGCGTCCACGTGGTTGGGCAGCACCCGAACCAGGTTGCCGGGGATCCCGCCGCCGGTGACGTGGGCGAGCGCGCGCAGCTCGCTCTCCGCCTGCAGCCCGAGACAATCCTTCGCGTAGATCCGGGTCGGCGTGAGCAGTTCCTCGCCGACGGTCCGCTGCTCGCCCAGGTCTTCCACCACCGAGTCCAACCGCAACCGGCCGGCCCCGAGCAGCACATGCCGCACCAGCGAATAGCCGTTGGAGTGCAGGCCAGAGGAGCCCATGGCGATCACCGTGTCGCCTACCTCGACCCGCTCCCGGCCGAGGATGGCGTCCTCCTCGACCACGCCGACCCCGGTCGCCGCGAGATCATACTCGTGCGGGGCCATCACCCCGGGATGCTCGGCGGTCTCGCCGCCGATCAGCGCGCAGCCGGCCAGCTGGCAGCCGAGCGCCACCCCGGCGCCGATGTCGGCCACCCGGTCCGGCCGCACCTCACCGCAGGCGACGTAGTCCAGCAGGAACAGCGGCTCGGCCCCGCATGCGACCAGGTCGTCGACGACCATCGCGACCAGGTCCAGCCCGACCGTGTCGTGCACGTCCATCGACTGGGCGATCAACAGCTTGGTCCCCACCCCGTCGGTGGAGGAGGCGAGCACCGGGCTGCGGTACTTCGCCACGTCGAGTTTGAACAGGCCGGCGAAGCCGCCGACCGACCCGAGCACCTCGGGCCGGATGGTGCGCTGCAGATGTGGCTTCAGCCGCTCCACCGCCTCGTCCCCGGCCTGGATCGAGACCCCGGCCTCGGCGTAGGTCGCGGTCCGGCCTCGGGCCTGCTTACCGTTGCGGCCGGCACTCCAGGGCTGGTGGCCGGTGTGCTGCCGCGGGCCCTCGCTCACGTGCGTCACGCTTCACCCCTCATCGGTGTGGCCAGGCGCTCCGGCGCCGGCGGGGAGGCCGGTGCGGGCGGCTCAGACGGCTGGTCGTCGCCGGCGCGGCCGGTAGCGGTGATTCCTTCGAGGACGTGCTTGCCGATCAGGTGCTGGGCGGGCAGCTCGATCGGATACTCCCCATCGAAGCACGCCCGGCACAACCGCGTCCTCGGCTGTTCGGTCGCCGCCACCAGCCCGTCGAGCGACACGTAACCGAGCGTGTCGGCGCCGATGGAACGGCGGATGCCGGCGACGTCCATGCCGTTGGCGATCAGCTCGGCCCGGGTGGCGAAGTCGATACCGTAGAAACAGGGCCAGCTCACCGGCGGCGCCGAGATGCGTACATGCACCTCGATGGCGCCCGCCTCGCGGAGCATCCGCACGATCGCCCGCTGCGTGTTGCCGCGCACGATGGTGTCGTCCACCACCACTAGCCGCTTGCCCCGGACGTTCTCCCGTAGCGGGTTGAGCTTCAGCCGGATGCCGAGCTGCCGGATGGTCTGCGAGGGCTCGATGAAGGTACGCCCGACATAGGAATTCTTCATCAGGCCGGCACCGTACGGGATGCCGGACGCCTCGGCATAGCCGATCGCCGCCGGAATGCCCGACTCGGGGACCCCGATCACCAGATCCGCCTCGGCGGGCTGCTCGCCGGCCAGCCGGCGGCCGATCTCCACCCGGGTGGCGTAGACGTTACGCCCAGCCAGGGTGCTGTCGGGGCGGGCGAGGTAGACATACTCGAAGATGCAGCCGGTCGGGGTCGGGTTGGCGAACCGGGCCGACCGCAGGCCGTGCTCGTCGATCGCGAGCAGCTCACCCGGTTCGATCTCCCGCACCACCGAGGCGCCGACGATGTCGAGCGCAGCGGTCTCGCTCGCCACCACCCAGCCCCGCTCCAGCCGGCCCAGCACCAGCGGGCGCACCCCGTGCGGATCCCGGGCGGCGTAGAGGGTGGTCTCGTCCATGAAGACGAAGCTGAACGCACCCCGCAGCGTCGGCAGCACCCGCAGCGCCGCCTCCTCCACCGAGAGGTCCGGGAACCCGGCGAGCAGGCTGGTCACCAACGCGGTGTCGGAGGAGGTGCAGGGCTGGTGGGGTCCGGTCCGGTCACCGCCGGCCTCGACCCGCTGCGCCAACTCGGCGGTGTTGACCAGGTTGCCGTTGTGCCCCAGCGCGATGGTGCTGCCGGTGGGGGTGGCCTGCAGCGTGGGCTGGGCATTCTCCCAGGTCGAGCCGCCGGTGGTGGAGTATCGGCAGTGCCCGATCGCGAGGTGGCCGCGCAGGCTAGCCAGGGTGGGTTCATCAAAGACCTGGGCTACCAGTCCGAGGTCTTTGTAGACCACCACTCCGGAGCCGTCGCTCACTGCGATCCCGGCGGCCTCCTGGCCGCGGTGCTGCAGCGCGTACAACCCGAAGTAGGTGAGCTTCGCCACCTCTTCACCGGGTGCCCAGACGCCGAAGACGCCGCACTCGTCGCGGGCCTCCGACAACTGGAGGTCGGGCACCTGCCACTCCTCAGACTCGTTCGCTGGCGCGGCCAAGTCTACGCGAGGTTTCCGGTAAGCCACATAGCCGCGCTCAGCGCCGAGAGTGACCAACATCGCGTCCGGATTCGGCGTCACCGGGGGCCCACAGCGGCAGGTACGCGGACAGGTCGGCCCGGCCGCCGGAGAGCTGAACCCGGCCAGTAGCCACCGCCGTCGCCCAGGACACTTGGCCGGTGGCGACCTCTACCCAGGTCACCGGGTCGGCCTCGACCAGGTTGGGGGGTGTGCCGCGGGTGTGCCGGGGCCCGTCGACGCACTGCACCGCGCCGAACGGCGGCACCCGGACCTCCACGGAACGTCCCGGCGCTGCCGCGCTCAGTGCCCGCAACAGGGTCCGCACCGCGGCGGCGAGGTCACTGGCATCGGGTGTACGGCCAGCCGCCAACTCACCGGTAACGGTCAATATTGCGGCGGATTTTCCTGGCCCTCCGGACATGCCGGGACGATACGCCGGGTCACGAGCCCCCGTCCACCCGGACCAGGGTCGCGCGAGCGGGCATCGGCAAGGCATAGTTTCCGACGAGATCCGTACGTTCGGGTCCGGCATTCCCATCGTCGGGTGGTTGGCATCGGAGGTTGTTGACGTGACGGGGCTGCGTAGTGCGCTCCGGGTCGCGGTCGTGGCGGTGATCGGTACTGCCCTGCTCGCCGCCCCGGTCGGCCCGGCCCACGCCCAAGAGGGTGAGCCGAACCTCAACATCGGCGGCATCGGCGGCATCGACCTGCAGGTCGGTGGCGGCCAGCAGACCGTGCAGGTCCAGGTCGAGAACCGCGGCGACGGCCCCGCCCAAGGCGCCACCCTGACGATGACCCTGCCGCTGACCGACCTCGGCGTCCATATCACCAGCGCCCCGGGCGGCTGCGACATCAGCGGCAATGGCAGCCGGATGGACTGCCAGCTCGACATCCCGCCGGGCCAGTCCTTCAGCGGCCAGGTGCAGATCGCCGTCCACGGCAACAGCAACCTGCAGTCCGGCGAGAGCCGCAGCGGGAACGCCGAGGTCACGGTGAGCAACGGCGGTCGGCAACAGTTCAGCGTCCGGCTGCAGGGGCCGGACGCGCCGCCGTCGGTGGCCGAGGTCTCCGGTTTCGTCACCGACATCAGTACCGGCGAGCGGATCTCGAACGCCGAGGTGCTGCTCGTTGACGGCCAGGGTGTCGATCTGAGCACCACCACCAACGACAACGGTGAGTTCCGGTTCGCCGACGGCAACATCGCCCCCGGGTCGATCGGGCTGCGCCCCCGCAAGGAGGGGTTCGAGGGCGAGTCCGGCACCTTCTCGGTCGGTGCTGGGGAGTCGCTGCGGGACGTGCAGTTGACCCTGCGCGACACCGCCACCCCGAGCCCTTCCCCGAGCGCCAGCCCGAGCCCCAGCCCGGAAGCGAGCACCACGCCAGCGGCGGCGGCAGTGGAAGAACCCACCTCCTCCGGGTTGAGCTTCTTCACCCGACTGATGATCTTTCTCGGCATCTTGCTCGTACTCCTGGGCGTGGGCGCCATCGCGCTGCTGATCTACCGGCGGCGCAAGGAGGCCGCCGAAGAGGAGGGCGACGAGGGTGACGAGGGCTTCGGTCATGCCGACGACCCGACCTCCGGGCCGGATGGTCCGGGGCCGACGCCGGGCAGCCGGGGGGTCTACCACCCGACCCCGACCCAGGTTCGCAGCGCCGGACCGGCCACGGCGATCGGGCCGACCGCGGCGATGGCGAACGCCGAGACCAGCCTGATCCCGCGGGCTGGTGCCGCCGACGCGACCGCGTTGCAGCCGCGGGCGGGAGCGGCCGACGCGACGGCCATGATCCCGCGCGCCACCGACGCTGGCGGACCCCCCGCTGGCGGGCCGCCCGGCGGCGACCCGGCCGGGCCCCGACCGCCGGTCCCGGGCACCCCTCCTCCGCCACGATCCGCCGCCCCCACCTACGGCGCCGGCCAGTCCACCGAGGTCTACGGCGGTGCCGCGCAGAGCAGCGGCACCGGATACGGGGACCCGACCATGGTGGGTCGACCCGGCTCCGGTGGCCCAGCTGGGGGCCCGCGGTCGGGGCCGCCCGGGCGCCCCGAGTCGGGTGCGGGCTACGGACCCGACCCGTACACCCAACGTGGCCAGGGTCGGCCGGCGAACGGCTACGACGACGGCGGCACCCGCTACGACACCGGCGGTTACGAGCAGGCCCCACCACGCGGCGGGTATGACGAGCCGACCCAGTACGGCCGCCGGGGCGGTGGCCAGCCGGAGGAGCGCGGCGGCCGGCGCGGCTACGACCAGGGTCATGGTGCGGATCAGCATGGTGGCTACGACCAGCGCGGCGGGTACGACGCCGGCACTCGCTACGACACCGGCGGCTATGCGCAGCAGCCGCAGCGGGGCGGCGGCTATGAACAGGAGCCGCAGCGGGGCGGGTATGACGAGCCGACCGGCCACTTCGGTGGCTACGACCAGTCGGGCGGGTATGGCCAGTCCGGCGGTTACGACCAGTCCGGCGGTTACGACCAGTCGGGCGGGTATGGCCAGTCCGGCGGTTACGACCAGTCGGGCGGGTATGGCCAGTCGGGCGGTTACGACCAGTCGGGCGGGTATGGCCAGTCCGGCGGTTACGACCAGTCCGGCGGTTACGACCAGCGCGCCGGCTACGAGCAGTCGGGTAATTACGGCCAGCCGAGCTACGAGCAGTCGGGCGGCGGCTACGGTGCGGCCGGTTATGACTCTGGCGGTTATGACTCTGGCGGCTACGATTCCGGCGGTTATCAGGCTGGTGGTTACTCGGGCGGCAGCTACGCGACGGGCGGCTATCCGGCCGGTCCCGGTCAGCCCGGCGGCGCCGAGGGCCACGACCAGTACGGCGGCGGGTATGACCAGGGCTATCGCGGCGGCGGGTATGGCGACGAGGGCGGCTACCAGGACCCGAATCAGCCCGGTGGGCCGCCGCGGCGCTCGGCGCCGCCGGCTGACCGGCGCCGTAGCGACGACTGGTTCGACCGGCCCCAGGGCTGACCGCCGGCTGGCACCTTGCGCAGCGGCGGAGTAACCACCTGCTCCGTACCCAAGACCCCCCGCCAGGCCCTCGCCCGCCAAGGCACGTCGAGTCGGCAGCCCGATCGATCGTGAGGCATCGCCGCAGCTCAGGTGGTGCTTGCGGCAGCCTTTGCTTTGCTTATGCATACGCGAGCGTCAGCGGGCAGGTCTTCTTGGTGGGTTGAGTGGCGCCTGATTTGCCAGTTTGAACCTGGTTTGTCGCCGTAGTGGATCACCACTCAACCGACCAAGAAACACATGGCCGTGGCGGGACCGCCCGTAGGTGGATGAAAGAGGGCACGTGAAACCTGCAGAGTTCTAGCGATCTTGAACTCGCAGCCTAACTTATGTTCAGCTATGCCCGTTTCGTGCTGCTCGGGCGGCCAAAGTAACGACCATCGTAGCCCTCTTTCGTCTCAGCGATCGACGGCGCGCAAGGGGCTGTTGACAAGCCCATTCGCGGGACCGGCCGGCGTGGGGACGTCTCGCCGGAGGTCGGAAACGGTCGGCTGCATCGTCTCGCGATCTCGCGGTCTCGCGGCCGGGTCACGGCGTCGGCGTCGAGCTGAAGATCAAAGGCCCGGCAGCTGTACGACACGCGGCGGGTCGTACAGCTGCCGGGTAGTTGATCAACGATGGGCGGCGTATCGGAGTGATCCGCCACCGTCGAGTTGGCCGGCGGCCGGGGCAGGCACCTCAGCGGACCTCGTGGCCGCCTGCGTGCCGCCGGTCGGCCGCTTGGTCGGTTGAGTGGTGATCCACTACGGCGACAAACCATGCTCATACTGGCAAACCAGGCGCCATTCAACCCACCAAGCTGAGCGAGACGAGCCGCCCAGAACCGATCTTGCAGCTCGACAGCCCGGCCGACGGCGTATGCGTAAGCAAAGCAAACGCTTGCGCTAAGGGGAGGACGCCCTAAGGGGAGGATGCCCCCTCGTTCGGCGGGAACGAGGGGGCAGTCAGGCTAGTTGGTCGGTTCGTGAGGGGTTGTGGGATCGGAGCCGGCCGCCGAACCCGCCAGGTCCGGTTGCGCGGAAAGCGGCTCCGCGTCCACGGCCGCGTCCACGGCCGGGGTTACGGCCGCGTCCCCGCCTGCATACTCGACGGCATGCTCGGCCGCGCCGTCGTCCGGCAGCTCGGTGCCCCGAAGTTCGGTGGCGACCTGCGCTTCGGCGGCGGCGGGTGGGATGGTCGCGGTCGGTGCCGGGGGCTCCCCGGCGACCAGTTCGGCGACCGAGCCCGGCCGGTCGAACCAGGCCGGCAGCGTGCCCGACCAGGCCGCCCGGAGCTCCGACAGCGGGATGTCGAACTCGCCGGTCACCTCCAGCGAGGCGCCCGGGTTGCCGACCACCCCCAGCGCCGTCCACGGAACCTCAAGCTCCTCACAGAGGGCGAGGAAGGCCCGCTCCACCCCGAGCGGCACGCTGACCAGTGCCCGGGCGGTGGATTCGCTGAACAGGTAGCCGAAGGCGCCACCGGCCGCGTCGGCGGGCAGCTGCACCGTGGCCCCGAGATCGCCGCGAAGGCAGCATTCGATCAGCGCCTGCGCTAGACCGCCATCGGCCAGGTCGTGGGCCGAGCGGAGCAGCCCCCGCCCGTTGGCGGTCGAGACCAGCCCCGCCAACCGCTGCTCGGCGGCCAGATCCACCGCCGGTGGGGACCCGCCCAGGTGCCGGTGGGTGAGCCACGCCCACTCCGAGCCGGAGAGCTCCTCGCGGACCTCACCGAGCAGGATCACCACGTCGCCCGGGTTGCTGAAGCCCATCGGCACCCGGGTGGTGACGTCAGGCAGCAGCCCGAGCACACCGACCACCGGAGTGGGGTGGATCGCGGCGGCGCCGGTCGAGTTGTAGAAGCTGACGTTGCCGCCGGTGACCGGGATGCCGAGGGTGGCGCAGCCGTCGGCGAGCCCGCGGACCGCCTCGGCGAACTGCCACATCACATTCGGGTCCTCGGGGGAGCCGAAGTTGAGGCAGTTCGTCACCGCCACCGGCTCTGCCCCGGTCACCGCCACGTTCCGGTACGCCTCGGCGAGCGCCAGCTGGGCACCCGCGTACGGGTCGAGGCGGGCGTACCGGCCGTTGCCGTCGACCGAGATCGCCACGCCCAGCTGGCCGTCGCCCTCGAGCCGGAGCACCCCGGCGTCCTCCGGGGTGGCGGCCACGGTGTTGCCGCGTACGTTCTTGTCGTACTGCTCGGTGACCCAGGTCTTGTCGCACAGGTTGGGCGAGGCCACGAGTTGCAGCACCGCCTCCCGCAGCTCCTCCGGGGTCTGTGGTCGGGCCAGGGTCTCGGCCCGATCGGCCTGCAGCAGCACCAGGTCGGCCGGTTCGCGCACGGGTCGGGCGTACTCCGGGCCGTCGTCGGCGAGGCTGCCCGGTGGCAGCTCCACCACGGTCTCGCCGCGCCAACTCACCCGGAGCACTCCGGAGTCGGTCACCTCGCCGATCGCGGTGGCGGTGACCCCCCACTTCTCCGCGGTCGCCAGCACCGTCGCCAGCTGCTCCGGCTCGACGATCAGCAGCATCCGCTCCTGTGACTCGCTGGCCAGCACCTCGTGCGGCAGCATCGACGAGTCTCGCAGCGGCACCCGGTCCAGCTCGACGTCCATGCCGGTGCCGGCGGCGGCCGCGGTCTCCGACAGTGCACACGTCAACCCGGCCCCGCCCAGATCCTGCACGCCGACGACCAGGCCGGCCTCGTACAGCTCCAGGCAGGACTCGATCAGCAGCTTCTCCATGAACGGGTCGCCCACCTGCACGCTGGGGCGTCGCTGCTGGCTGGCGTCGTCGAAGTTCGCCGAGGCGAGCACCGACACACCGCCGATGCCGTCGCGGCCGGTGGCGGCCCCCATCAGGACCACCACGTTGCCCGTACCGGTGGCCTCTTTGCGCTGCAGCCGGTCGGTGGGCAGCACCCCCAGGCAGAGCACGTTCACCAGTGGGTTGCCCTGGTAGGACGGGTCGAAGACGACCTCGCCGCCGATGTTGGGCAGGCCCAGACAGTTGCCGTAGCCGGCGATCCCGGCGACCACCCCGGGCAGGACCCGGCCGGTGTCGGGATGCTCGGCGGCGCCGAACCGCAGCGGGTCCATCACCGCCAGCGGTCGGGCGCCCATCGCCAGGATGTCCCGGACGATGCCGCCGACGCCGGTGGCGGCGCCCTGGTACGGCTCGACGAACGAGGGGTGGTTGTGCGACTCCACCTTGAAGGTCACGGCTAGCTCGTCGGTGACCCGGACCACCCCGGCGTTCTCGCCCATCCCGGCGAGTAGCCGGTCGGACTCGGGCGCCCGGTCCCGGAACTGGCGCAGGTGCAGCTTGCTCGACTTGTAGGAGCAGTGCTCGCTCCACATGATCGAATACATCGCGAGTTCCGACTCGGTCGGCCGCCGGCCGAGGACCGCCCGGATCGACTCGTACTCTTCGCTGCGTAGGCCCAGCTCCTCGTAGGGCTGGAGATCATCTGGGGAGGCGGCGGCCTGCTCGACAGTGTCGACGAAGGTGGGCGATGCCGTGGTCACGCGGGAACCCCCGTGGTCTCGGCCCCGGTGAGATGCTTGAGCACCGAGGTGAAGAATCCCAGCCCATCGGTGGACGGGCCGGTCAGCATCTCCACCGCGTGCTCCGGGTGCGGCATGATCCCGACCACGTTGCCGGTCTCGTTGCAGACCGCGGCGATGTCGTCGAGTGAGCCGTTCGGGTTCTCGCCCAGGTAGCGGGCGACGATCCGACCGGAGGCGGCTAGCTCGGCCAGCGTGTCCGGGTCGGCGACGTAACACCCTTCGCCGCTCTTGAGTGGAATCACGATCTCCTGGCCCGCCTCGTAGCTGTCGGTCCATGCGGTCCCGGCGGTCTCGATCCGCAGCCACTGGTCGCGGTGCCGGAACCGCAGGTGTCGGTTGCGGGTCAGCGCCCCCGGCAGCAGCCCCGCCTCGCAGAGGATCTGAAAGCCGTTGCAGATGCCGAGCACCGGCAGGCCGTCGTGGGCAGCCTGGCGCACCGCGGTCATCACCGGGGCGAACCGGGCGATCGCCCCACACCGCAAGTAATCTCCGTACGAGAAGCCGCCTGGCAGGACCACCGCCGCGACGTCGCGCAGGTCCTGGTCGCCGTGCCACAGCGAGACCGGCTCGGCGCCGGCGAGCGCCACCGCGCGGGCGGCGTCGACCTCGTCCAGCGAGCCGGGGAAGGTCACCACCCCGATCCTCACGCGGCCTCCTCCGGAATCGCCTGCTCCGGCAGGCTGATCGCATAATCTTCGATCACCGGGTTGGCGAGCAGTTGGTCGGCGAGCTCGTCGAGCTGCTGCCGCTCCGGTGTGCTCTCGAATTCGAGCTCGATCCGGCGCCCGATCCGCACCGACCGGACGCCGGTGACGCCGAGTCGCGGCAGCGCATCGGCGACCGCCTGACCTTGCGGATCGAGAATCTCGGGTTTGAGCATGACGTCGACAACGACGCGCGTCACCAGCTACTCCTGACGTCATGGGGTCTGGACGGCCCGGCCCCGGCTACCGCGGTGACCAGGATGTGCTCAGGTTAGGCCAGGCCCAGGATACCGCGTCCGTCCGACGGGCTAACTCCACGATGCCTCCATGATCGCTGAGACGGTCAACACGGTCGCCAGGACCAGGCAGACCGCCCCGGCGATGTACCGCACCAGCGATAGCCGCACCTTCCGGACAATCCAGCTGCCGGCGAGCACCGCCGCCCCGGAGACCGCCGCCAACGCCCCCCAGGCGCCGAGGAAGACCGCGGTCGCCGGCTCGCCGCCAGCGACCAGCCCCATCGTGAACAGCTGCGACAGGTCGCCCCACTCGGCGGTGAAGAGCAGCACGAAACTGGCGCTGTACGCGGCCCAGCCGCCCCGCGGCCCGGCCCGCTCGCTGAGCTTCTCCTGGTAGTGCTGGTGTTGCTCCCGCTCCTCGGCGTCGGCCTGCCGCGCCCCCCGCACCATGATCACCGCGCCGACCAGGAAGAGGCCGGCGGCGACCAGCCGCACCGGGCTGGTGGGCAGCAGCCCGACGACGCTGCCGGCGGCGACCGCGATCAGGCAGTGGAGCGCGAACGCGGAGACCACCCCGAGCCAGACCGCCAGCGGCCGAAACCGGGTGCTGAGCACCAGGGTCGCCACAAAAGTCTTATCCGGTAGCTCCACCGGCGCGATCGCGGCGAAGGCCATGCCGGCCGACAGGAGCCAATCCACGCGATCAGGTTAGCTGCCGCGCCCGACCCGGATGGCGACCCGATCGAGGTACATGAGCTGGAGCACACCGGCGCCGACGAGGAACAGCAACAGCATCGGAATCGGGAACACCAGGCCAAATCCCGCATCTTCCTGCCCGGTGCCGAACCCGATCATCCGCAGCGCCCAGACCGGGCCGGTGAACTCCTCCCGGGAGACCAGCAGCCCCCACAGCAGGCTCTGCGACTGCAGCAACCAGGTGGCGCCGGCCACGAGCGCGACCATCGGCAGCGCCCGGACGAGCTGGAGACCGGCGCCCGGATCAGGCCCGGCGGCTGCGGCGGCGGCCCGCTGCCCGGTGAGCCCCCGGAACAACAGCGTGAAGACGAACAGCGCCGGAATGGTCAACCAGATCGGCGGGATGTAGACCAGGAACGTGTCCAGCCGCGGGAAGGGCCCGAACGCGGCGCTGTCGTACTTCGCGATCGCCAGCGGGCCGACCCCGACGAACAGCCACGGCGCGAACGGCAGCAGGAGCAGCTCGCTCCAGCGGCCCATCGGCCGCATCGCGCCGATGCCGTAACCGGCGAGTGCGGCCAGCCCGACCCCGATCAGGGTGGAGATCAGCGGCGGCGCCCAGGTGTGGAGGACGATCGAGGCGGCGGCGTTCCGGTCGCCCGGCCCGAGCCCGCCCAGCCGCGACAACCAGGGCCAGATTTGGTAAAGCCACACTCCGAGCACCAGCAACCCCCCGGCCCCGGCGATCACCCCTTTGACCAGGCGGCGCTGCCCGTCGGTCGCGCCGGCCGGGGCGCTGGCGGCGGCGCTTGCGGCCGGGTCCGGCGCGGCGACCGCGACCACCGAGCGGTCGCCGGCGCTCATGACCTCGATCCGCATCCGAGTAAAGATGATCACTAGCGTTGCGGCGATGCCGAGCACCATCACCGGCACCAGCAACAGCACCGATAGCGCGGCGGCGAGGCCGAAGTCCCCCCGCGCCAGACCCTGCTGGTAGATCTCCACCAGCGGCGGTATGCCCGCCGTGGGCCTACCCGGCAGGTATGCCGGGTAGGTGAAGGACTGCAACGCGATCGCGAACGCGGCCAGGACAATCACTGCCGCCACCGCGCCCATGCCGCCCAGCACCCGCCGGTTCGGCAGCCAGCCCGCCCCACCGCCGGCCTGGGGACCGGTCCGCGGCTCCCGCATGGCGGCCAGGAACAGCATGGTCCCCACCGCCAGCAACGCGCCGAACAAGGTCAACCACACCGCCGAGCGGAGCGCCGAACCGGCGCCGGTGCTCTCGGTCAGGTCGAGTCGATCCCGAACCCAGCCGACCACCAGCGCTGACGGCGCGACCATCACCAGCGGCAGCGTCAATGCCAGCCGGACACCCCGCCGGAGTGGGGTGGGAGCCCCGTTGATCGCCCACGCCAGCAACGGGGCGATTACCACCAGCAGCGCGAGCGGTATCAACGCCAACGAGAGCGCCAGCAGGTAGCCCTGCGCGCCGCGGCCGACGAACGAGTCGACCACCGACCCGTCGAACAGGATGTTGAACGCCCGCTCGTAGTTGGCCAGGGTGCGGTCGCCGTCCTCGGGGACGAAGCGCTGCCGCTGGTCGAAGCTGAGCCACACCGTCCGCAAGGTGGGCCACCCGTAGCCGACGAGCAGCGCCACCGCCGCCGGCAGCAGCAGGAGCAGGCCGAGCGGGTTGGCCCGCATCGGCCTGGCCCGGGCCGGATCGACTCCCGGACCGGGCGCCCGGTTAGGAGGTGGCTGCTGCGGGGGGTACGGCTGCGCCGGGTACTGGTGCGGAGTGTGTTGCTGTGGAGGGTGCTGCGGTGCTGGGTGCTGCGGCGGTTGCGGCGGGGTGGGCAGCATCAGCACGGTCCTTCCTGGACAGGAACAGGTGAGCTGATGGTAACCGGCCGTCGCCATACCCGCGGGGCAGCAGCCGCGGCGCCCGGCAGCGGGTCAGCCACGCGGCCCGGCGAGCGGGCGTCAGAGAATCGGCACCGGGGCGTACCCGGCCGCGTCCGGGTGCGCGGCGACCACCGGCGCCACCTCGGCGGCCACGGCATCGACCTGCGCCGACGCCGCCCCGGTGAAGGCCGACTCGTCGGCGACCAGCGCGTCGATGTCGGCCCGGGAAAGCCCCAACCGGGGATCTTCGGCGAGCCGGCCGAGGAGATCGTTCTCCCGGGCGCCCTGTTCCCGCATCGCGAGCGCCACCGCCACCGCATGTTCCTTGATCGCCTCGTGGGCGACCTCACGCCCCACCCCCCGCTGGACCGCGGCGACCAGAATCCGGGTGGTGGCGAGGAACGGCAGGTACCGGTCGAGCTCCCGGGCGATCACCGCGGGGTAGGCGCCGAACTCGTCGAGCACTGTCAAGAAGGTCTGGAACAGGCCGTCGGCGGCGAAGAACGCGTCGGGCAGCGCCACCCGGCGGACCACGGAACACGAGACATCGCCCTCGTTCCACTGGTCGCCAGCGAGTTCCCCAGCCATCGAGAGGTAGCCGCGCAGCAGCACCGCGAACCCGTTGATCCGTTCACTCGACCGGGTGTTCATCTTGTGCGGCATCGCCGACGAGCCGACCTGCCCCGGCCGGAACCCTTCGGTGGCCAGCTCGTGCCCCACCATCAGCCGTAGCGTGGTGGCGAACGACGAGGGGGCGGCGGCCAGCTGGCTCAACGACGAGACCACGTCCAGGTCGAGCGAGCGCGGATAGACTTGGCCGACCGAGTCGAGCACCCGATCGAACCCGAGATGGCGGGCCACCCGGCGTTCCAGCCCAGCGAGCCGGTCGGCGTCCCCGTCGAGCAGGTCGAGCTGGTCGGCGGCGGTCCCCACCGGCCCCTTGAGACCACGCAGCGGGTACCGCCGGAGCAGGTCGCTGACCCGCTCGTAGCCGAGCAGCAGCTCCTGCGCCACCGTGGCGAACCGCTTGCCCAGGGTGGTGGCCTGGGCGGGCACGTTGTGGGACCGACCCACCAGCACCGTGTCCTGGTGGGCGACGGCGAGCCGGGCCAGCCGGGCCAGGGCGGCGACGCTCCGGTCGCGGATCAGCTCCAGCGAGGCCCGGACCTGCAGCTGCTCGACGTTCTCGGTCAGATCCCGGGAGGTCATGCCCTTGTGGATGTGTTCGTGGCCGGCGAGGGCGCTGAACTCCTCGATCCGGGCCTTGACATCGTGCCGGGTCACCCGTTCCCGCTGGGTGATCGAGTCCAGGTCGACCTGGTCGAGCACCTGCTCGTACGCCTCGATCACGCCGGGCGGCAGCTCGACGCCGAGGTCCTGCTGGGCGCGGAGCACCGCCAGCCACAGCCGGCGCTCGATGCGCACCTTCTCCTCCGGGGACCAGATGGTTGTCAATTCCGGGGAGGCGTACCGCTGCGCCAGCACATTGGGGATCACCCGCTCATGGTACGGGCGGCGCCGGCTCGGCCCGGCCGACCCGGATGGTCAACCGGTCCAGATAGGTGAGTTGGAGCAGCGCCAACCCGCCCGCGAAGGCGAGGATCACCACGAACGGCAGCACCAGCCCGATCGCGGGCTCGGCCTGCGCGGCGGCCAGCTCCTGCTGGTGTCGCAACGCGGCCAGCGGGCCCGACTGTTGGTCCGGCGCCGCGGTCACCTGATTCCAGATCAGGCTCTGCGCCTGCACCAGCCAGGTAACCGCGCCCACCAGCCAGAACATTGGCATCGCCGGCCCGATCAGCGCCCGGACGGTCGCCGCCCCGAGCCCGGTCCCGGCCTGCCGCAGCTCCCGCCAGCGGGGTTCCTGACCGCGGAAGAGCAGGGTGAACACGACCACCGCCGGCACCACCACCCAGCCGGGCGGCACCAGCGACCAGAAACCGTCGGCGCCGCCAGCGTCGCTCAGTCGCTGATATTCGGCGATGCTGAGCACCCCGTTGCCGACGAAGAGCCACGGTGCGAAGAGCAGCAGCAGCGCCGGGCTGAACCGGCCCAGCGGGCGCAGCGCGCCGATCGCGAAGCCGGCCAGCGCCGCCACCACCATCCCGATCACCGCCCCGATCAGTGGCGGCAGCCAAGTGTTGAGGAGCAGCTGCCCGGTCTGGTCGGCGCTCCGGAATTGGAGCAGCCGGCTCAGCCATGGCCACAGTCCGTACAGCGTGACCGCCAGCACGACGGCCAGGCTGAGGATCGCGCCGAGCACCGCCTCCGGATGCCGCGCGGCGGCCTTGGTGCCGTGGAAGGTGCCGGCCGCGGCGGGCCGGCGGCGCGCCCCGGGCTCGGGGACGTCCTCCCGGCGTACCGGCGAGATCTGGATCCGCAACCCGGTGACGATCGCGAGCAGCACCGTCACCAGCCCGAGCACCGCCAGCGCGGCGAGTAGCACCGCCGCCGCGGCCGCGCCAGCGGCGAGGTCACCCTGCCGGAAGCCGAGTTCGACCACGGTGACCAGCGGCGTCGCGGCCGACTCCGGGTCGCTGCCCAGCACGGTCGGGTACGAGTAGAGCTGCAGCCCGACCGCCACCGTGGTGAGGCCGGCGAGCAGCGCCACGACCACGGTGGCCGCCCCGGGGCGGGTCTGTGCCCGGTGCCGCAACGTGGCCAGGTAGAGCGTCACCCCGACACCCACCAGCAGCCCGAACATGGTGAAGCCGACCGCCGAGCGGACCAACGCCTCCGCGGTGCCGGCGTCCGGGTCGACCCGGTCCAGCCGCCACCCCAGCGCGAACGCGGTCGGGGCCAGCGCCACCATCGGCAGCACCAGCGTGAGCCGCACCAGCCACCGGGCGAACCAGCCCGCCCGGTTCGCGAAGTACGCCACCACCAACGCCACCCCGGTGACCGTTACGACCGGCCACACCAGGACCGAGCCGGCGAACCCGTAGGTCGCGAAGTAGTCCACCGAGCGCAGCCGATCGAAGGCGCCGGGTTGGCCGAGCCCTTCGCGCAGCGTCGCGACGCTGGGCAGCACGTAGCCCACGACCAACATGATCAGCGACGGCGCCAGCAGCACCAACCCGAGCAGTCGGGCGGGGCGCCACTGGTCGAGGGAGGTCTGCGGCGTCTGGTCGGCGACGGGCGCTTCGGTCACGGCGACTCCGGGGTGATTCGCGCCGCGATCGCGCGTCGCGGGGGGTGAACGGCCGACCTGATCCTAGACCGGCCGCGCCACGTCGCCGTTCACCCGACCGGGTCGACGAGATCACCTACCGCGGCACACCGGAGGCCTACTCACACGTACGGTGGACCGATGGGCGACAGGTACGCAAGTTTCGCGCATTCTGGACCCGGCCGGGCGCTGGTCCGTCGGTTCGGGCTCCCCGAGCCGCCACGGCTACACCGCTACACCCCTGGTGACCCACTGCTGAGCGGGCCCGCGCTGATCAGCACCGCGACCGGGGGCCGGGTCACCAGCATGATCTCGCAGGTGCTCAGCGCTGCCGGGGTGGAGCGGGTGGCGCCAGCGGCGCCGGTCCCGGCGCAGGCCAACGGCGGCCGGCCGGACCGGCCCCGGCTGCACGCGGCGCTGATCTTCGACGCGACCGGGGTGACCGATGTCGAGTCGTTGCGGGGCTTGCACGACTTCTTCCGGACTCACCTGTCCAGCCTCTACCCGAACGGGCGGGTGCTGGTCCTCGGGCTGCCGCCCGCCGCCGCCGATGGGATCGGTGCGGCCGCCGCACAGGAGGCGCTGACCGGCTTCACCCGCAGCCTCGCCAAGGAGCTGGGCCGCGGCAGCACCGCCCACCTGGTGCAGGTGACGCCGGGGGCCGAGGAGAACCTCGCCGGCACCCTCCGGTTCCTACTCTCGTCCCGGTCGGCGTACCTCTCTGGACAGGTGCTGCACCTGCAGCCCGCGCAAGTCACCACACCGGCCGACTGGCACCGGCCGCTGGCGGGCAAGGTGGCGCTGGTGACCGGCGCGGCCGGCGGGATCGGCGCCGCCACCGCGGAGGTGCTGGCCCGCGACGGCGCCGAACTGGTCTGCGCCGACCAGCCCGGTCACGGCGACAGCCTGGCGGCGGTCGCGAACCGGGTTGGCGGCACCGCGCTGCAGCTCGACCTGGCCGATCCGGCGGCGGCGCAACGGATCAACGAGCATCTCGCGGGCCAGTACGGGCAGGTCGACATCGTCGTCCACAACGCCGGCATCACCCGCGACCGCCAGCTTGCGACGTTGAGCGGTACCGACTGGCAGGCGGTCCTCGAACTCGACCTGGCCGCGGTGGTACGGATAACCGAGGGGCTGCTCGACGACGGGCTGGTCCCGGAGCAGGGACGGATCGTGATGGTCTCGTCGCTCGCGGGCCTCGCGGGCAAGGCTGGCCAGACCCATTACGCCGCGGCGAAGGCGGGGTTGATCGGTCTGGCGCGGGCGTGGGCGCCGGCGCTCCAGCCGCGGGAGGTGACGGCGAACGCTGTCGTGCCGGGGTTCATCGACACCCCGCTGACCGCCCAGCTGCCGAAGGTGCCGCGCGAGTTCGGCCGCCGGATGAACAGCCTCTCGCAGGCGGGCCGCCCCGGCGACGTCGCGGAGGCGATCGCCTGGCTGGCCTCGCCGGGGTCGGCCGGGGTCACCGGCCAGGTGGTCCGGGTCTGCGGTCAGTCCATCATCGGCGCCTGAGTTCAATCAGCCGATCCTTGTGTGAGTTCGAGAGTCGTACCTTTAACCGGGATCGAGGGCTCTATCTCCAATCTTGTCAATCCTGATCCCGGCAGTGATCGACGTCTATACCATCTATCCAGTTTGATTCATCCGATAAGCGCTGATCCAGTCAGGACAGTGAGGAAAGGTGGGCATTTCGAGGGCATATCGGGTTACTGAGATCACCTCATTGAACCCAGATGGCGCTGGAACCAACGGTCATCGTGGCGGACAGCTGCGTTTTCTGCAGCCCGAAGGTCGGCGCTTGGCAATAGTCCCACTTCTTCTGACAAGGCTTGGCACGCGCGACGTACAGTGCTCTGCGCTATGGCGGGATTGCCATTCATGTAATGAGCGCAAGCCAGTAGTACCCAACCACTTTCTCTGGTGGGAGAGTCATTCACGTGTCTGTCTAATAACTGTATTGCCTCACCTACGTTGCGAATCGTAATAGCCACCCTTCCGAGCTGTTCCACAGCCAACGTTCGCTCGTTGTTAACACCACGTGCAATCGCCGTTAGGCGGCCGGTATTGGCGAGATCTTCTCCGAAAGGCCCTCGCCATATTGCAATCGCCTTCTTCAGCTCTACGGCAGCTTCTTCGTTTCTCCCTGCTAGGAGCTTTTTTTTTGCCTCCGCCCGCAGTGAACGAAATGAGAGGAGGTCGACTTCCTGACTATCTGCGACTATGCTGTAGCCGCCGATTCCTCGTTGACCTGTCAGGATTCTGTTTGATTGCGTGGTCACCCTCAGAATGTGTTGTAGCCTGCTCTTGTAGGTCCGCAGGTTACTCGCCGCTGATGGCGGTCTCTCATTCCACATTAAGTCGGCCAAGCGTCCGGTTGAGACTACCTTGCCGGAGCCCTCCAGGAGCAGTGCTGCTAACATTGTTCTGACCATGACGGAGTTGATCGAGTATACTCGGCCATCAGCGTTTGAGATGCGTGTTTCCCCCAATATTTGGAAGTAAAGCCTCCCCACAGCTGCACCATCCTCCTGTGCCCGAACTCTCCTGTGTAGGTTACGCGAAGTGGTCTATACCGCGCAACCCGCGGTAACTGTTCAACTAGGTCCGCGTAGTCACGAGAGTCTATTATGGAGCTGTGGGACCGCACCTGCTGGCGGTAGCAGTCTGTGCGGTGCTGGCCGGAGCGTCCTCGTTCGCCGCGATCGCGGACTGGGCTGCTGATCTGGATCCACCGGCCAGGCGCCGGTTGGGGTTGCTGGGGACGGATACCGGCCGGTAGTACGGTGTGGCGCTTCCTGGTCCGGGTGGACGCGACAGTGTTGCAGGCGGCGCTGACCGGCTGGCTACGCCGCCGCCTGCCGACTCGGCCTACCGAACCAGGTCGCAGAACTCGGGCACCGCCGAGGCGAAGTCGAACGAGAATCCGGCGTTCGCTCCGTTGCTGGATTAGGTGCAGGCCCGGCTGGGGTCGATTGCCGGCACGATCATCGTTGCCGGCGCGCTGCACGCCCAGGTGGGCCACGCCCACACGGTGGCCGCCCACGGTGGGTATCTGATGGTCACGGTGAAGGCCAACCGGCCCACTGCTGGAGCAACTACGTACGCTGCCTTGGGCGCAGGTGCCGGTCGGGCACCGCAGCCGCAGCCGCGCTCACGGCCGCCGCGAGACCCGCACCGTCAAGGCGGTCACCGTGGCCACGCCGGATGGGTTGCAGTTCCCGCACGCGGCCCAGGCGGTGCGGATTACCCGTACACGCCCCCTCGGCGGCAAGCCGACTCGCCAGACGGCCTACCTGGTGGTCAGCCTGCCCGCCGCAGACGCCCAGCCAGCTGGCCTTGCCGACTGGTCCCGCCGCGCCTTGCACATCGAAAACCGCCTTCATTGGGTGAGAGACGTGACCTTCGGCGAGGATGCTCACCAGGCACGTACCGGCAACGGCCCGCCGTGGCTGCGGTGCTACGCAACACCGCCATCAGCTTCCACCGCAGCAACGGCGAGCCCAACATCGCCCGCGCCACCAGACGAGCGTCATCCACCGGTGAGGATACAGTTGACCAAGTGCGCAGGGTGCGTACTGCGGCCGGTGTGTTCCTACTGGCGACTGACCGCAACCACCGCGGTCACCCGCGCAACGGCCTCCGCAACACTCTCGCCGGAAGCACCCGCAGCCATCGTGGTATCGACTGCGCCGGGAGGAGGCAGGCCCACACGCCCACAACGAGTACGGCGAAGGTAAGTATCCAAGATGAGAACGAATCAGCTCCGTGCGCCGGCCACGCCCAAGCCCGGACTGTGCCCGCCGAATCATAGATCATTAAGCTGAATACGAGGCATAGAGCGGTCGGCGCTGCCCAGGCCAAATGTCGTCCCATCAGCCTCCCGGAGAGGAGGGCGATGCCGAGCCAGAGAAGGTAGGCGCGCACGGCGACCGTCGCTCCCACCGTCTCACCTCCGAGGACAAACCCCGCTGCCATGGTGAGACAAACAAAGGCGGCCACGACTGCTAGCTGGCCGATCTCCCATGCGGGGAGGCGTCGAGCTGCGAATGACTCAAAGTCTGCCATGCTGCTGTGCAACATTGTCGCGGTCAGGGCCGCTAGCGGCGCAGGGAGCAGCAGTAGCACTGCTACCGAAACGAGGGTGCCGGTTCCGAGTTGCGGCAGTTCCACCCGGGCGTCTGCTGCCAGCCACGCAGCGGGCGCCCCCAGGCTTAGGGCAGCCATGCCGAGCCCTAGCCGTCGGGCCCGCAAGTAGGAGGAAAGAGCCGATATCCAGTCAGCCACATGCATCGCCTGTTACGACTTCGACCTGCAGTTCTGCCCACTCCACCTGCGACGGCGGAGGCTGCTCTACAACGTCATCGATAGCCGCTTCCAGGACCGGTTCATCGGCGAACTCCGAAGTGCTGTTGACCGTCCTTGAGTAGACCCAGGCGAACAACATTTCACGTGCGTTCTGCGCCTCGCGTACTTCGGCATCTCCAGCCTCCCAGACACAGTCGCCCACATTGGGTATGAGCTGCCAGACCATCATCGCTAACGCTGATCGTTCGTCGTGAAGTGTCAGCTCGAACGGTGGTTTACCAGCCTCCATAGTGATGCCGGGAGCCGGGCCTCGGAGCCCTTCTTCATAGAAGGCATCGGGTACGGGGAGGACGCCAAGGGTCGATTGCGGCAGTCGTTGCGCCAGCTCGGCGACTCTATCCAGTCGCATTGCGTGGTCAGGCCACACGCAGACTCGAGGGATAGGCTCCGAGCACAGGGGATCGGGGGCCACTCGATGCTGACGGAGGTCGCCACCGGTAGCGACAACCCACACACTGAGTCCAACCAAGCCAACCGCGAAGATGCCGGCAAGCCGATACTGCCGATTAACCACATCAGCCGTTGCCAGGCTCGCTACGAGGACCGCCGCGAGCGCAAGTGAGAGAGCCACGCCTGACCTAACCGCCAATGAAAAGAGATCTATCTCAGCCTGTGGACGGCCGGAGACTACCCAGAAGGCAAGGTGCGGATACGGATACGTGAAGATCAAACATACATATATCGTAACAGCGGATGCTATCGGGGCTAGAAAGGGCGGTAAAAACAATCCGAGTAGATGACCAACCGCCACACCTCCAATGAGCGTCACGAATCCCAGTACGAGGTAGCTTGGCCACGGTCCACCTGGAGGCCCGACAACAAACGCGGCGGTTATGGCTGATGCCACCCCGATGACATAACACACCATGGCGTACGCCATCGTTGCTCCGAGGTGGAGCACCTCGGCCTGCCAACGAGGTCGCGCCATACACATCAGTTGGTGAGTCAGCGCGCGGCGACGTGTACGTGACGCCGACCAAGCGGCGCCAGCGGCTAGCACTGCTCCGACGAACGGTACCGGGTATTGCGCCCTAGCCGAGGCCTGCGACCAAACGTCGACCCAGCCGCGATCGATTCCGAGAATCAGCAGAAGTAGCAGTGCTGCTGCGACCGGTAGCCACCAGCGAAGCGGTGAGCGACGAATCTCACTCCAAACAACTGGGCTCATGCGGCCACCGGTTCCTCGAGTACCGTGACGTAACCCCGTTCCAGGGGAGTGTCGCCGGCCGCACTCGGAGCAGCAGCAGCGGCCAGTGCCTCCGGGCTGCCGCTGAAGCGGATGTGCCCAGATTTTAGGACGTGCACCTGGTTGCAGGCTGCGGCGACATCCTCCACGAGGTGTGTACTAATGACTACGACTGCGGACTGTCCTAGTCGACGAAGCAGAGCGCGGAACTCCACCCGCTGCACGGGGTCCAGGCCCGCCGTTGGCTCGTCCAAAAGGACGACCTCAGGGAAACCTGCAACCGCTTGTGCGATACCGCATCGCCTGAGCATTCCCCCTGAAAGCTTCCGCAGGCGCAGGCCTGCTACGTCACTGAGCCCGACCGCTGTGATAGCCAGTGAGGCAGCCTCGCTGGCGTTCTTACCGGACATTCCTCGGAGCCAAGCGCAGTATTGGACGAATTCATGAACGGTGAAGCTGGGAAGGAAGCCGAAGTCTTGAGGCAGGTAGCCGATTTCCGCCCGTGCAGCGCGGGCACTTCGGGCAGTGCTTACATCGTGTCCCAGGATTTCGACTACGCCGGCGCTGGGAGGAACTACCGTTGCTAGCGTTCGCAATAGCGTCGACTTTCCCGCGCCGTTAGGTCCCAACATGGCTACCACGCCACGATCGATATCCAGCTTAAGGTCACTAATGACGTGTTTACCGCTATAGCCCTGGCACAATCCGCGTACTTTGATTCTGGTCATGAATACTCTCAACTCGACGGTTGCTTCAAGACTGACAGTAGGCGGCGTCGACACTGTCGAAGAAGTGTCAACGCCGCCTACTGATCAGGAGCCTATCCCCATTCGACGCTTACGCTTTGCACGCTGAAAGTGCACTCGAAGGAGTCTGATCCATCCCCTTGCTGCCAGTGTCGCGAGGGGTCGGGTTGAAATTGGCAGGCAATGTGCATCCGCCAATCCTGGTTCTGGCTCGACTGGGACGTGCCAGCGCAGTCCGTCCGGCCAGCCGTGTTCCACCACTGATTCTGACACTCCAGTCCATTCCTGGACTGCTCGGAGGAGCCGGAAGCGAACGCCGGCGTTGCTGAGACAGCACCAAGCGCGAGCAAACCAACAGCAGCCACCGAGGCGGTCCGCGCTATGATCCTTCTGGAGCCCGTGTAACGCACAGTTTCTCCTCTCTGCACGGGTCTCACCGGCCGCCGCAGCGAGATGGGCTGCGGCGGCCAACCGATGCTATAGAAGGTAGCAACCACGCGCATACAAGCTGCATATGGTGCGCACACAGAGCGCTAACATCGACACATTCCCTAGCTTTATGCAGATGGGCGGCCTTCGAGGCTTCGGCCAGGGCCCCGGCGAGGTGCCGAATTGTCGGGTTCACGGCGGGCTCACGCAACGAGTGTGAGGGGCCGGCGAGCGGCGCATAGGTTTCTGGTGCGGCGGGTGATTCGCAGCGCTTGCACGGCATTCGGAACAGCGGCCCGGGTGCGGTCAGCACCTGCAGGCGGCGGACCTCGTCGGGGCCGTGGTCCCGGCCGCGGGTGCGGTCGCCGACCGGTACCGTACCCCAGGGCAGGGCCCCAGCTGCCGATACAGATGTGGCTGGTTCGGCTTGATGAGCAGCACGTAGGCGGCGTGCTTGACGGTGACCAGGAACTGGGCGTGTTCACGCTGACCGTGAAGTGCATGTGCATCGGCGGTGACCACAGTCCTGGCCAGCTCCAGATCGGCCAGCAGCGGCGCGAAGGCGGTGATCTCGTTGCTCTTGCCCGCCACGGCGAGCTGGCCGAGCACCGCAGAGGTGTCGTGGCGCATCGCCGCCAGCAGATGCACCTGCGCATCGGTGTGGATGCTGCTGCCGCGCAAGGTTCTTCCGTCGACGGCGACCGCCGGCCACGGGCCGCGTGGGGTCGGCGGCTCGACCGTTGGTGGCGCCGCGGCCGGTGACAGGCCAGCTAGCCATGCACCGACAGCGGCGTCCAACGCGTCGCCGTCGATGCCGACCAGCATGGCCAGGTCGACAGTGGCCCACCACAGCGGCATTACCGGAGACCGGCTCCTCGCGAAGCTGACCAGCACCGATTGGCGGGCGGTCCTCGATTTCGACCTGGCGACGGTGGTCCCGGTCACCGAGGGGCGGCTCGACGACGGGTTGTGCCGGAGAGCGGCCGGCTGGTGGGGTGCGGCTTCCCGATGGTGGTCAGCTGCGGGTGCCGAGGCCGGCGCGGAGCCGGGTCAGGGCCTCGGCGAGCACCTCGTCCCGTTTGCAGAAGGCCCAGCGGACCAGCGGCCGGCCGGCCTCCTTCCGGTCGTAGAAGACCTCGTGCGGGATCGCCACCACGCCACACCGCTCGGGCAACATCCGGCAGAACTCCACCCCGTCGTCGTACCCCAGCGGCCGGACGTCGGTGGTCACGAAGTAGGTACCGGCGGGGACCGCCACGGTGAGGCCGAGGCCGGCGAGCCCTTCGCAGAGCAGATCCCGCTTGGCTTGCAGGTCGGCGCGGAGCTGGTGGTAGTACGTGTCGTCCAGGGCCAGCGCCGCGGCGACCGCCGGCTGCAGCGGGCCGCCGGAGACGTAGGTGAGGTACTGCTTGGCGGTGCGGACCGCGGTGACCAGCTCCGGCGTCGCGCACACCCAGCCGATCTTCCAGCCGGTGACCGCGAAGGTCTTGCCGGCGCTGGAGATGGTGACCGTCCGCTCCCGCATCCCCGGGAAGGTCGCGAGCGGCAGGTGCGGCACCCCGTCGTAGGTCATGTGCTCGTAGACCTCGTCGGTGACGACGAGTAGATCGCGCTCCTGCGCCAGCGCGGCGATGCCGGCGAGCTCGTCGCGGTTGAGGACCGCGCCGGTGGGGTTGTGCGGCGAGTTGATCAACAACAGCTTGGTACGGGGAGTCACCGCTGCCCGCAGCGCCGCAAGATCGAGCCGGAACTCCGGCGCGGTCAGGGTGACCGGCACCCGGACGCCACCGGCCATCGCGATCACCGCCGCGTACGAGTCGTAGTACGGCTCGAGGGCGATCACCTCGTCGCCGGGTTCGACGAGCGCGAGCACCGTCGCCGCGATCGCCTCCGTAGCGCCGGTGGTGACCAGCACCTCTTGATCGGGGTCGTACTCCAGGCCGTAGAACCGGCGCTGATGGTCGGCGATGGCGGTACGCAGCGGGGCGATCCCGGGGCCGGGCGGGTACTGGTTGTAGCCGCCGGCGCGTACCGCCTCGGCGGCCGCGTCGAGCATGGGCGCGGGGCCGTCGGTGTCGGGGAAGCCCTGCCCCAGGTTGACCGCCCCGGTCCGGGTGGCCAGCGCGGACATCTCGGCGAAGATGGTGGTCCCGAGTCCGTGGAGTCGGGAGGCCATGCGTGGGTGGGGATGGCTCACAGTCCCCGAGGGTAGGTCAACCCATCGGCGCGGTGGGGCGCGGTAGGGTAACCACCTGGTAGAGACCCCCGGGAGGCGCTGTCGTGACCCAGTTCGACCCGTCTGACTTGTCCAATATGTCTGACCTTGCGGCGATCGAGCCGGCGGAGTTCTCCCGGCTCGTAAAGTCGACACCGGACGCCACCATCGCCGAGATCATGACTGGGCCGCACCGCGGCGCCATCCTCGACGCGATCTTCGAACGGTTCCCGAAGGTGTTCCGCGCCGACCAGGCCGCCGGCACCACCGCGGTGATGCACTGGCAGGTCGGCGGCGCCCCCGACGGCGGCTTCGACACCTACCAGGTGGTGATCGAGGACGGAGTCTGCACCAGTTCGGCGACGACCGACCGGGAGCCCCGGCTGACCCTGGCGATGGGCCCGGTCGAGTTCCTGAAGCTCATCTCCGGCTCTGGCAATCCGATGATGATGTTCATGACCGGCAAGGTCAAGGCAAAGGGCGACCTCGGCCTCGCCACCAGCCTGCCCAAGTTCTTCGACCTCCCCAAGGGCTGACGGCAACCCGCACCCATGGCGGATCGGGTCCACAGCTGGGAACGGCGCACCGGCCCCTGGCTCATGGCGCTGGCCGTGCTCTTCCTCGTCGTCTACGCGTGGCCGGTGCTGCAGCCGGAGCTGCCGGCCGAGGTCCTCACCGCCTGCCGAGCCGCCAACCTGGTGATCTGGCTCCTCTTCGGAGCCGACTACCTGATCCGGCTGCTGCTCGCCGGCGACCGGTGGCGGTTCGTCCGCAGCCACCTGTTCGACCTGCTCGTGTTGGCGCTGCCGCTGCTGCGACCACTTCGGCTGCTTCGGCTGGTCACCGCGCTGATGGTGATCGAACGCCGGACCGAGGTGATGACCCGCGGCAAGCTCGCCGTCTACGTCGGCGCCACCATGGGTCTGCTGGTCGGCGTCGGGGCGCTCGCGCTGCTCGACGCCGAACGCGGCACCGGCAACATCGACTCCTACCCGGACGCACTGTGGTGGGCGGTGGTCACCGTGACCACGGTCGGCTACGGCGACCACTTCCCGGTCACCGGCGCCGGCCGGGCGGTCGCGGTCGGGCTGATGCTCTGCGGGATCGGCCTGCTCGGCTTCGTCACCGGGTCGTTGGCGAGCTGGGTGATGGAGCGCATCTCCACGGTTGCGAGCACGACCGAGCAGACCCAGGCGGAGCTGACCGACGTGGTCGCCGAGCTGCGGCAGCTGCGGGCAGAGGTCGCGGCGCTCGGGGCGCCGGCCGGAGCCGAGGCCACCGCGCCGGCAGGGCCGGAGCCGGGATCAGCGCCGGTAGGGCCGGAGCCGGGATCAGCGCCGGCACCGGGACAGCCGGGTTCGCCGCGCTAGGGAGCGCGCACCTCGCCGCGTACCGCGGCTAGGGCGATGTCGCCGCGGTGCTGCGCACCGGCGAAGCTCACCTGGCCCACCAACTGGTAGGCGGCGTCGCGAGCCCCGGCCAGGTCAGCGCCGGTCGCGGTGGCACAGAGGACCCGCCCGCCGGCGGTGACCAGCGAGCCGTCGTCAGCGCTTCGAGTGCCGGCGTGGAGCACACCCGGGCGGTCCGCCCCCTCGATAACGTCCCCGGTGGTCGGGCTGGCCGGATATCCGGCGGCGGCCAGCACCACCGTCACCGCCGCGCCGGAGCGCCAACGCAGCGGCGGATGCTCGGCCAGCCGGCCAGTAGCGGCGGCGTAGAGCAGCCCGGCGAGCGGCGTCTCCAACAGCGCCAGCACCACCTGCGTCTCCGGATCGCCGAACCGGCAGTTGAACTCCACCACCCGGGGACCGGCAGCGGTCAGCGCCAGTCCAACATAGAGCACACCGGTGTACGGGGTGCCGCGCCGGGCCAGCTCCGCCAGGGTCGGGCGGACGACCGAGGTCATGACCTCCTCCACCAGTGTGGAGGGTGCCCAGGGCAGTGGGGCGTAGGCACCCATCCCGCCGGTGTTCGGGCCGGCGTCGCCGTCGCCGAGCCGCTTGAAGTCCTGCGCTGGCAGCAGCGGCAGCGCGTGCTCGCCGTCGCAGAGCACAAACAGCGACACCTCGGGACCGTCGAGGTACTCCTCGATCACCACCTGGTGGCAGGCGGCCGCGTGCGCGGCGGCGGCCGCCCGGTCGGTGGTGACCAGCACCCCCTTGCCGGCGGCGAGCCCGTCATCTTTCACCACGTACGGCGGGCCGAAGTCGTCCAGCGCCGCGGCGGCCGAGTCGGCGTCGGCGCAGGCGTACGAACGGGCGGTGGGGACGTTCGCCGCCGCCATGACCTGTTTGGCGAAGGCTTTTGAGCCCTCCAGTTGGGCTGCGGCGGCGCTGGGCCCGAAGCAGGCGATGCCTTTGGCGCGGACGGCGTCGGCCACCCCGGCCACCAGCGGCGCCTCCGGCCCGATGATGACGAGGTCGGCGCCGATCTCCACGGCGAGGCCGGCGACCGCCGCCGGCTCGGTGCTGGTGATGTCGTCGCGCAGCTCGGCCCCGGCTGCGGCGATGCCCGGGTTGCCGGGGGTCACGATCAGCTGCTCGGTCGTCGGGTCGGCAAGCAGCCCCTGCGCCAGGGCGTGCTCCCGCCCACCGCCACCCACCAGAAGAGTCCGCACCCGACGCAGTCTAGGCCCCCACCCGCCCAACCCCGCCCCCCACCCGGCCGACCCGCCCGGCCGATCATGGACCTAGGTACATGGTTGGCGGGGTTTCGTGTCCCTAGCCCCATGGTCAACACCGGCTCTCGCGTCCCCAGCCCCATGATCACGACCCCGGGTGGGCGCCGGCGAGCGCCTGCCGGACCACGTACGGGATGTAGCCGGGGCGCAGCGTGTCCTCCCACGTGAACCGGATGATCCGCCAGCCCGCGTTCGCCAGCGCGTTCTGTCGCCAGCGGTCCCGGAACAGCGCGTCCGGGCGAGAGTGCACCTCGCCCCCGTCGGCCTCCCCCAACACCCGCGCCCCCAACCAGGCGAAGTCGGCGATCCCGAGCAGCTCACCATCGAGATCGAGGACCGGGTACTGCAGGACGTCGGGCGCCACGCCGCCGTCGGCACACCGTAGCCGTACCCGGGTCTCCAGCGGCGACGCCGCCCGGGCGTCGGCGGCCGGCACCCAGGTCTTCGTCTGGACGGCGCCGCGTCTGCCCGCGATCAGCTGCGGCAGGGTCGCGAACTCGGCCTCGCTGATCAGCTGCTGATGCAGCGCCGAATCCATGATCGAGACGGCCGAGAAGCGGCCGACCCGCAGGATCAGGTCGGCGACCGTACGCAGCGGGGTGGTGACCATGAGCCCGTCCACCTTGGTGATCTCTGCCGGTTTGATCGCCAGCTGGTGCAGCGCCAGCTGGCGGTCGATGATTCGGCGGGCGCGGGCGTGCTCACCGGGCAGGCTCAGGTGCACCTGGCCGTCGGGCGGCGGCAGGCCCTCGATCCCGTGCACCGCGGCGGCGGTGCTGAGCACCGCCACCGAGTGCGGTCCGGCCGCCAACAACCCCGCCCGGGTGCGTACCCGGGCGGGCAACTCCGCCACGCTGGCGCCCATCACCAGGTAGGTGCCGCGGTAGATGCGCCGCCAGCGGCCGCTGCGGCAGCGGGCTTTGATCTCTGCCGGGCTGATGCCCAGCTGCCGGCACTGCCGGGCGGTGACGATTCCGTCCTGTTTGCTGGCTAGCGTCAGGACCTGTTGCGTTGTGTGTGCACTCTCCATGTCGGAGACGGTGCCGCCGGCCGCCGGCTTCGGGCCAGTCGAGCCGGTGCCGGCCTGTGGATAACGGCCGCCTGTGGACGACGGTCCGTCCGAACCCCCAGCTACCCGGCGTTGACCATGGGGTTAGGGACGCAAAATCGCGCCGACCATGTACCCAAGTCCATGATCAACTCAGAAGGGGGTGGCGGATGACGTTCTCTTCCCGGCCGGGGCCGACCCCGACCATGCTCACCCGGGCGCCGCAGAGCTCTTCCAACCGGGCCAGGTACGCCCGGGCATTCGCCGGCAGCTCCGCCTCGGTGCGCGCCTTCGAGACGTCCTCCCACCAGCCGGGCAGCTCTTCGTAGATCGGAACCGCGTGGTGGAACTCGGTCTGGGTGGTCGGCATCACCTCCACCCGCTCACCGTCCACCTCGTACCCGACGCAGATCTTCACCCGCTCCAGCCCGGAGAGCACATCCAGCTTCGTGATGACCAGATCCGTCACCCCGTTGACCTGGACCGCGTACCGGCCGACCACCGCGTCGAACCAGCCGCACCGGCGTTCCCGGCCGGTGGTGGTGCCGTACTCGGCGCCGATCTTCCGCAGGTGCGCCCCGACCTCCTCGAAGAGTTCGGTCGGGAACGGCCCCGACCCCACCCGGGTGGTGTACGCCTTGGCGACCGCGATCACCTGGTTCAGCGCGGTCGGCGGGATGCCGGTGCCGACGCAGGCCCCAGCGGCGGTCGGGTTGGAGGAAGTGACGAACGGGTAGGTGCCGTGGTCCAGGTCGAGCATGGTCGCCTGGGCGCCCTCCAACAGCACCGTCTCGCCCCGCGCCAGCGCCTGCCAGAGGACGGTACGGGTGTCGGTGATGTGGGGCCGCAGCCGCTCGGCGTAGCCGAGGTACTCCTCGACCACCGCGTCGACCGAGAGCGCCTTGCGGTTGTAGACCTTCGCGAGGACCTGGTTCTTCTCCCGCAGCACCAGCTCCAGCTTCTGCCGGAGGATGCCCGGGTCGAGCAGGTCCTGCACCCGGATGCCGGTGCGGGCCACCTTGTCGCCGTAGGCCGGCCCGATGCCGCGGCCGGTGGTGCCGATCCGGGCCGAACCCAGGTAGCGTTCCACCACCCGGTCCAGCGCCCGGTGGTGCGGCATGATCAGGTGGGCGTCGCCGGAGATCAGCAGCCCGGAGACGTCGACGCCGCGCTCGGTGAGCCCGTCCATCTCGCCGAGCAGCACCTTCGGGTCGATGACCACGCCGTTGCCGAGCACCGTCACCGCGTTCGGCGAGAGCGCCCCGCTGGGCATCAGGTGCAGCGCGTACTTCTGGCCGTCCGGCGTCACCACAGTGTGGCCGGCGTTGTTGCCGCCCGAGTAGCGGACGACGTAGTCGACCTGCGCCCCGAGCAGGTCGGTAACCTTGCCTTTGCCCTCATCGCCCCATTGGGCGCCGAGGAGCACGATTGCTGGCATCGTGATCGCCTCCAGAGGGCTCCAGGGGCCCCACGACCTGCCAGGGTAACAAGGAGAAGACAGTGTACGACGTGGTGGTGCTCGCCCTGGCCGATCCGGACCAGGCCTGCGCGGTACGCGCGCCGGTGCGCGCCTGCCTGGACGAGCTCGCGGCCGGCGGGGTACGGGCGGAGTCGGTGGTGGCGACCTCGGACCAGGCGGTCGACGAGGTGCTGGCGCGGTTGGACGGCGACGAGCCGGCCCGGCTGACCGGCGATGCGCCGGCGCGGCTGGTGGTGGCCTCGGCGGCCGACGCGCAGCTGCGGGCGGTGGTGCGGCGGATGGTGCGCCGGTGGGCGCCGGCGCCGTCGAAGCGGCCGGCGGACCTGCCGGCGCACCGGACGATCCCGGATCTGCCGCCGCTGGGGGTGCTCCCGCTCGACCCGGCCGGCGCGGCGCCGACCGGACTGCCCGGCCAGCTGGGGTTGCCGAGAGATCCTGCGGCGGTGGCCGCGGCGGTGCTCGGCGGTGAGGTCCGCCGGCTGGATCTGCTGCGCCACGACGGCGGCTCGGTGACCCTGGACGGGGCGCTGCTCGGCGGCAGCGACCAGGCGGGCCGGGCGGTGCCGTGGCGGGCCCGGGTGGAGGTGGACGACGCGCTGCTTAGCGACGGCAAGGAGCCGCTGTTGGCGGGGCTGGTCGCCAACGCCGGTGGCTACCAGCGGGTGGATGACCTGCCGCTGGTGACCGGCGCCGACCCGGCCGACGGGCTGATCGAGGCGGCGGTGGCGGTGCCGGTGCGCAGCCGGTTGCGGCGCCGGGTGCGGATGGAGGTGCGGCGCGCCAGCGGCCGGGCGGTGATGGTCCGGCCGGCCGACGACGGGGTGCCGATGCTCGATGACGGGGTGGCGGCCGAGTTGACTCGGCAGCGCTCGTGGTGGGTCGAGGCCGGCGCCTGGGCCGTCTACACCCAGCCCACCCGGGCGCGCCGATCATGAGCCGCCCGCCCGGTCGCGCCGATCATGAGCTAATTGCGCGACACGCCCGGCGTGTCGAACAGCAAGCTCATGATCGGCGGCACCGGCCGGGCGGGCCGCATGAAGGGCGGGCGGTCAGCCGGCGAGGGCGTCGCCGGCGGCGGGGTCGCAGTCGCGCAGAAACTGCGCACACCGGGCCGCCTCGTCGGCTTCGCCGATGGCGTCGGCGGCCCGGGAGAGCTGGTGGAGCGCCCGCAGGAAGCCCCGGTTGGGGCGGTGCGACCAGGGCACCGGCCCGGCGCCCTTCCAGCCCGACCGGCGCAGCTGGTCGAGGCCGCGGTGGTACCCGGTGCGGGCGAACGCGTAGGCGCTGACCGGGTCGTCGTTGGCGTGGGCCCGGATGGCGAGCGCCGCCCAGGCCCCGCTGAAGGTGGGATGGTCGGCCGCGACCTGGGGCAGCGCCGTCGCCGGGGCGTCGGTCGCCAGCGCGGCGGCCAGTGCCGTTTCGGCGTCGTCGTCGCTCGGCAGCAGCGTGGCTGGTGGTTCGAGGAGGTTCTGCATGCCCTCTATTCAACCCCGGGCAGCTGGTCGGTGACAGTTCCCGCCCCCCGTTAGCCGAACGGCTGATGCGCTACTCCCGCGTACGGTGGGTGTGTGCCTGCCCGGAGCAGAGTAGAAATAAAAGTCCGGAGCCTCCCCAGGACCCGGTTAGGAGCCCGGCGGCGCAAGCTGCCGGGCTCCCCTTATATCAGCCGACGGCCGGCTACGCCGAGCTGGTGCGCAAACCAGCCGAGGGTCGAGTCGAGCAGCCGAGTGCGGGCGGCCACGCTGGTGAGCGTGTGCCCCTCGCCGGGCAGCGTGATCAGCTCGGTCGGCACCTGCTGCTCGCGGAGTCCATGGTGTAGCCGGCGGGCCTGTTCGACCGGGATCTTGCGGTCCTGTTCGCCGTGGACCACGAGCGTGGGGGTACGGCAGCGGTGTAGGTGGGTGAGCGGCGAGGCGGCCGCGTAGCCGGCCGTCCGGTCCCGGCTCGCGCCCGGGAAGAAGCCTCGCCACACCGGCCCCATCGGTGATTCGTCGAGGAAGCTGGCGACCTCTGAGATGCCCGCGCCCACCACCGCGGCGGCGAACCGGGTGGTCTGGGTGATCGCCCAGGCGGTGAGGTACCCGCCGTAGCTCCAACCACCGATCCCCAACCGGTCCGGGTCGGCGACCCCGTCGGCGACCAGCCGGTCCACGCCGTCGAGGACATCGGTCAGCGGCAGGGTTC
Source organism: Natronosporangium hydrolyticum (assembly GCF_016925615.1). Classification (NCBI taxonomy): domain Bacteria; kingdom Bacillati; phylum Actinomycetota; class Actinomycetes; order Micromonosporales; family Micromonosporaceae; genus Natronosporangium; species Natronosporangium hydrolyticum. The sequence goes on along the minus strand of NZ_CP070499.1, from coordinate 5,488,942 downwards.
CGAGTGCGCCGCGGACGGCGTGCGCGTACCGCCAGCCGCGGCCGGTGGAGCCGCGCGGGTTGGGCAGCAGCACCGCGAACCCGTTTCCGGCGAGCAGCTGCGCCCACTCCACCCAGGAGCCGTGCCAGCCGTCGCACCAGTGGTAGTGCGGGCCACCGTGCAGGTTGACGACTGTCGGCAGTGGTCCATCCGGTGCGTCCGGCGGGTGGACCAGTAGCCCGTCGACCCGGGTCCGGTCGCGGGAGCTGCGCCAGGAGATTTCGCGTACCGTGCCGAGCCGGAGTTCGCGCAGCTGCGGGTTGAGGTCGGTGAGTTGCCGGGCACCGGTAGTCGGGTCCCGGAGCCAGACGTCGGGGGCGGCGTCGGCGTCGCTGGTCAGGTAGGCGGTGCGGCCTCGGCGATGGCTGAATCGGGGGTAGCCGACCCGGGCCCGGGCCAGCCGTCGGGGTGGCCCGCCGGCCAGGTCCTGCTCGACCAGGACCGAGGTGGTACGGCGGAAGAGTTGGGCGACGATCCGGTCTCCCGCTCCGCTCCAGCGGGCCGCGAGCACCGTCGCCGGCCCGCCCCACCGGATCGGCCGGACGGCGCCGCTGGCGAGGTCGGCGACGGCGGGTTCGTGTCCGCCGCTCGCGCCGGCCCGGCTGAACAACACCGCCGTCCCGTCGGGCGACCAGTCCAGCGTCTGGTCGCGGGTGGTGGGGGCGCAGACCCGGTGGTGCAGGGTCTGGGTCAGTTCGCCGGTGGCCAGGTCGATCAGGCTGAGCTGGCCGGATTGGCCGGCGGTGGGCCGCGCTACCACCGCCGCCCGATTTCCCGCCGGGGAGAGCGTGAAGGCGAGCACGTCCAGCCCGTCGGGGCTGGCGGCGTGCGCGGCGCCACCGTCGGGATCGATCCGCCACAGTCGACCGACTTGGTGGGTACGCAGCAGCGCGACCAGCTGGCCGCCGCCGGGTTGGAAGGCGAGCGTCCCGGTCCCGGTGACAGGTTCGGGGAGCACGATCTCGCTCTCGGACGCGGGCAGGCCGGCCAGGCTGAGCCGAGTCAGCCACCGCGTCGCACCGTCGCCGGTGAGGTAGCCGATGTGGCGGCTCTCCGGGTCGAAGCAGAGGGGGGAGGCGAGGGCGACCTGCGCCGCCACCGGCTCCGCCTTCTCGCCACCGTCGGCCGGTGCCAGCCAGATCGACGCGTAGGGCGCCTCGGCGGGCCGGGTCACCGCGAAAGTGACCCACCGGCCGTCCGGGGAGAGGACCGGGGGGCCGGGCTCGGCGAGTCCGGCGAAGTCGGCGGCGGTCGGGCGCCGGCCAGGGCGAGGCTGTCTGGCCGGCGCTGGCGCGAGCGGATAGCGGGTCACGCCGCTGGTGCCTGCCCGTGGAGCAGCGCTTCCGCCACGTCGTCGAGGATCAGCTCGGCGGCGGCTAGCGAACCGCAGTTGAACCACCACCGAGGGTCGACCGGGTAGGCGTTGCCGGCGGTGACCGCGTCGAGCTGTTCCCACAACGGGTTCTCGGCTACTTGGTCGAACGTGGACTGGGCGTCCTCCGGGTTGGTGCCGGTGGAGCCGACGAAGTAGAAGAGGTGATCAGCGTCGGCGTCGGTGAGCCGTTCCACGCTCAGCCGTACCGCGTTCTCGCCGTCCTCGGTCTCGTCGTGCAGGTGCGGTTCGATCCCGAGGTCGTGCAGGACCGCTGCGGCGCAGGAACGGGTGTAGACCCGCAGATCATCCAGCGCCCGGATGTTGAGCAGCGAGACGGTCTCCTGGTCGATGCCGGCGTCGCTGAGCTGTGCGGCGAGGTCGTCGACCTGCTCCTGGTAAGCGGCCAGCTCGGCGCCGACCGGCTCGGCACCACCCACCGCGGCCGCCACGGTGGTGACGGTCTCCTGCCACACCATGTCGTCGAGCGGCAGCGCGATCGTGGGGGCGATCTCGCTGAGCTGGTCGTGGTAGGGCTCCACGAACGAGATGAGCCCAATGATCACGTCGGGCTCCAGCGTCGCGATCTGCTCCACATTGAGCTCCGTGAACCAGCCGACGTCGGTGGCGTCACCGGCCACCGTTTCGTCGATGTAGGGCGGGAACGGGTCACCGAAGGGCTGGTAGGAGGTGCCGACCACGGTGGCGTCGGCGGCCAGGGCGGTGGGCAGCGACGCGTACGGGTCGAGCGCCACCACCCGTTCCGGTGCTGCCGGTACCTCGGTCTCGCCCAACTCGTGGCTGATGACGCGGGTCTCGGCGCCGGATTCGGCGTCCGGCTCGGTGGAATCGTCGCCGCAGGCGACGGTCGCGAGCAGGGCTGTACCGGTGAGCGGCGCGAGCCACCGCAGGCGGTGCCGGGCGGCGCGGGTGGGGGCAGCTTGATTCACGGCTGCGATTCCTCTCTCTGGTTGGGTTCCCGACCCCGCGGGGACGGGATCGCCGGCCGGCCCATCGGGACCACCAGCGGGGTGTGGCTGACCGGGTCGTCGATGATCCGGCAGTCGATGGCGAAGACCCGGCGCACCAGGTCTTCGTCGACGATCTGGGTCGGTGGACCCTGGGCGACGACGGCGCCGTCGGCCAGCGCCACGAGCTCGTCGGCGTACCGGCAGGCCTGGTTCAGGTCGTGCAGCACCACGACGATCGTGCGGCCCTCGTCGCGGTTGAGCCGGCGCAGCAGCTCCAGCACCTCGACCTGATAGGACATGTCGAGAAAGGTGGTGGGCTCGTCGAGCAGCAGTGTGTCGGTCTGTTGCGCGAGCGCCATCGCGATCCAGACCCGTTGCCGCTGCCCGCCGGAGAGCTCATCCACCACCCGGTCGCGGAGCTCTTCGGCGCCGGTCATGGCCAGTGCCTGGGTGACCGCGGCCTCGTCGTCGCGGCTCCACTGCGACAGCCAGCTCTGGTGTGGATAGCGGCCGCGCGCGACCAGGTCGGCGACGAGGAGCCCTTCCGGGGCGGTGGGTGACTGCGGCAGCAGCCCGAGCTGCCGGGCGAGCTGCTTCGCCGGCAGCTGGGCGATGTCCGCGCCGTCGAGCAGGACCGCGCCCCGGGCGGGCCGGAGCAGCCGGGCCATGCCCCGCAACAGAGTGGATTTGCCGCAGCCGTTCGGGCCCACCAGGGCGGTGATCCGGCCGGCCGGCACGCTGACTGTGAGGTCGTCGATGACCAGCGCGCCGTCGTAGCCGAGCCGAAGGCCATCAGTGCGTAGGGTCGCCATCTCAGGTGGCCTCCGTCCGGCTCATCCGAAGCAGCAGGTAGAGAAAGTAGGGGCCGCCGATTAGTGGGGTGATCACCCCGAGCGGCAGCGGCACCGGCAGCAGGTGCAGCGCCACCAGGTCAGCGAGCAGGAACAGCAGCGCGCCGATCAGCGCGGCGATGCCGAGCACCGCCGCCCCGGGGGCGCGGGCGATCCGGCGGGCCAGATGGGGGGCGATGAAGGCGACGAACGCCACCGGTCCGCAGATCGCGACCGCGCTCGCGGCGAGCAGGACCGCGACGATCAGGACGGTGAGCCGGACCGGGCCGGTCCGGGTGCCGAGCACCTGCGCAGTGTCCTCGCCGAGCTGGAGATTCATCAGCGGACGGCGGACCGCGACCACCACCGGGGTGAGTAGCAGCAGCATCACCAGGAGGAACCAGGCGTCGCCGGGGCCGACGCCGGCGAGCGAGCCGACCATCCACAGCACCGCGGCTTGCGCGGGCATGCTCTCGACCGCGACCAGCAGAAACGAGATCCCGGCCCGGCAGGCGGCGTCGACGCCGATGCCGATGAGCACCAGCCGGTAGGGCTGGAGCCGGCCCCGCTGCTGCGCGGCCAGGTAGACGAGGGCGGCGGCGGCGATCGCCCCGGTGAAGGCGCCCACCTCCAGCGCTCCGCGATATCCGGTGTAGACGGTGAGGACGGCGACCGCCACCAGCGCGGCACCGGCGTTGACCCCGATGATGTCCGGTGCCACCAACGGGTTGCGGGCGAGGCTCTGGAGGAGGGCGCCGGAGAGCCCCATCGCGGCACCGGCGAGGACCGCCACCGCCACCCGAGGCAGCCGCAGTTGTCGGACGATGAACTCGGTGCTGGCGGAGCCGTGGCCGGTCAGAGCGCCCCAGAGCTCGGTCACCGGGATCGGCGCGTCGCCGAGCGTGAGCCGGTAGCCGGCGATCGCCATGGTGAGCGCGAGGCCGGCGGCGGCGAGGATCAGGATGCGTCGGTCGAGGCGCCGGGAGAAGGGGGTGCCGGGGATCCGGAGGGTGAGCTGCCGACTCATACCGACACCAGCCGGCCGCGACGGGCCAGGGCCACGAAGAGCGGCGCGCCGATCAGGGCGGTGGCGATGCCGACCTGCAGTTCGGCGGGGCGGATCAGCAACCGACCGGCGATGTCGGCGGTGAGCAGGATCACCGGTCCGTAGAGCAACGACAGAAAGATGATCTTCCGGTAGTCGGGGCCGGTCACCATCCGGACCAGGTGCGGGACGGCGAGGCCGAGGAAGCCGATCGGTCCGGCGGCCGCGACCGCGCTGCCGGCGAGCAGGACGACCGCGCCGCCGACCAGCAGCCGGGTCAGCAGCACCTGCTGGCCGAGGCCGCGCGCGACGTCGTCGCCGAGCACTAGCACGTTGATCGACGGCGACGCGGCGACCGCGATGACCAGACCGGCCACCATGAACGGTGCGACCACGACCGCCACGCTGGGGTCGCGGCCGGCGATCGAGCCGACCATCCAGAATCGAAACTGGTCGAGACTGCGTTCGTCGAGCAACATGATCGAGGCGGTGACCGAGCCGAGCAGCGCTGCCAGCACCGCGCCGGCCAGCGTCACCTTGAGCGGGGTCATCCCACCCCGCCCGCTGGCCCCGAGCGTGTAGACCAGCACCGCCGCCCCGGCCGCCCCGGCGAAACCGAACCACACGTACCCGATCGGCGCGGAGATCCCTAGTAGATAGATCGCGGAGATGACGGCGAGCGATGCGCCGGCGTTGACGCCGAGGATGCCTGGGTCGGCGAGGGGGTTGCGGGTGAGCGCCTGCATCAGCGCGCCCGCCACCGCCAGCGACGCCCCGACTCCGAGCCCGATCAGGGTACGGGGGGCGCGAAGCTCGCGGATGATGATGTGGGCCTCGGTCGGGGCCGGATCGGTGAAGGCCTGGACGACGGTCACCCAGTCGGTGGTGGTGTTGCTGCCGTAGCGCAGGCTGGCGAGCGCGGTGCCAGCGATCAGGAGCACGCCGACGACCGTCGCCGGGACCCAGGAAGATCGCATCGCGCGAGAGCTTAGCATCCCCTAACTAAGGCAAGGCTAAGCTACATGGGAGGTCGGTGCTCTGCGCTGGTTCCGTCGCGGCCGGCCGGGTGGGGTCACTTGATCATCAGGCATCGCCGCAGCTCAGGGTGTGTTGCTGGAAGCGTTTGCTCTGCTTATGCATACGCCAGCGGTCGGGCTGTCGGTGCGGGCAGCTCGTATCACTCGACTTGGTGGGTTGAGTGGCGCCAGGTTTGCCAGTATGAACCGGTTTTGTCGCCGTAGCGGATCACCAGTCAACCCACCAAGCGGCCGATGGCGCAAGCAGGACGCTGGGCGATGTGACCGGCCGCGGTCTGGCCGTCGCCGGTGGTGGCCCTCACCCCGCTGGTCGACGATCGGGGTGGGGTTCGCCAGCGCGGCAGACCCCACCCCGACAGCTCGGTGGTTACTTCTTCGCGGTGGTGCCGGTGGAGCGCAGCGCCTCGCAGGACTCAGCCACCCGCTTGGCCATGTTCTCCTCCGCGGCCTTGCCCCAGGTACGCGGGTCGTAGGCCTTCTTGTTGCCCACCTCACCGTCCACCTTGAGCACACCGTCGTAGTTGGTGAACATGTGGGTGACGACCGGCCGGGTGAACGCGTACTGGGTGTCGGTGTCGATGTTCATCTTGACCACGCCGTAGTCGAGCGCCGCGTGGATCTCCGAGATCAGCGAGCCCGAGCCACCGTGGAAGACCAGATCGAACGGCTTCTGCTTGCCGTACTTGGCGCCGACCGCGTCCTGGATCTCCTTCAGGATCTCCGGCCGCAGCTTGACGTTGCCGGGCTTGTAGACCCCGTGCACGTTGCCGAAGGTGAGCGCCGCCATGTAGCGGCCCTTCTCACCCAGCCCCAGCGCGGCGGCGGTGGCCATACCGTCCTCGACCGAGGTGTAGAGCTTGTCGTCGATGGCGCCGACGATGCCGTCCTCTTCGCCGCCGACCACCCCGACCTCGATCTCCAGCACGATCTTCGCCGCGGCGGCGTCCGCCAGGAGCTGCTCGGCGATCTCCAGGTTCTCCGGCAGCGGCACCGCCGACCCGTCCCACATGTGGGACTGGAAGAGCGGTTCCTCGCCGCGGGCGACCCGCTCCTTGGAGATGGCGATCAGCGGCCGGACGAACTTGTCGAGCTTGTCCTTCGGGCAGTGGTCGGTGTGCAGCGCGATGTTGACCGGGTACTTCTTCGCCACCTCGTTGGCGAACGCCGCGAAGGCGACGCTACCGGTCACCATGTCCTTGACGGTCGGGCCGGAGAGGTACTCGGCACCGCCGGTCGAGACTTGGATGATGCCGTCGCTCTCCGCCTCGGCGAAGCCCCGCAGGGCGGCGTTGAGCGTCTGCGAGGAGGTCACGTTAATCGCCGGGTACGCGAACCCGCCGGACTTGGCGCGGTCGAGCATCTCGGCGTAGACCTCTGGCGTAGCGATGGGCATGTCTGCTCCTTGAATCTGCGAACGCGGGTACGCGGGACCACGACGTCCCTGTCCCGAAGTATTCCCCAGCCGGGTGCGTCTCCACGCGTCACCCCGTACCGTGGGGAGGAGTTTGACGAGCAGGAGGTTCCAGCATGGCCCGACCCGACGAAGAGCTTGCTCCCGGCGACCCGGCCGGGCGCCCCGATCCGGACGAACGTGATCTGGAGGCGCCGCCGGAGGACGCTGCCGAGCAGGCGATGTCGGCGAGCCCGGAGCCGGAGCCGGCGCCGGTGGCATCCCCGAGCCGGAGCTTCGAGGTCGGGGAGTGGGACGCGATGGAGCAGTCCATCGTGATCGACATCGAGGACGACTACGACCGCTGACCCACCGCGCGCGGTGGCCGGGGTGGGCGAGGTCACCGCAGGCTGCCGGTGTGTCCGAGCGAGTAGCGCCCCGGCTGCGGCCAGACGGTGACGCTGTAGGTGCCGGGGCCCACGGTGGTCCGGGTCCGGAGTTCGCCGCTGTCGGTGTCGATGGCGTAGACCTCGTCGTCGCCGCCGGCGAGCCACAGCAGGGTCCCGTCGGCGTTTACGCCGCCGAGGTCGAGCGTGCTGGTCGGCACCGGCCATTCGGCGACCGCCGAGAACGACCCGAGGTCCAGCACGGTGACGTTCGCCTCGTCGCGGTTGACCACGTACGCGTGTTGGGCGTCGCGGCTGAAGTAGATCGCGTGCGCGCCTTCGCCGGTGGCGACGAACCCGCTTACCGTGCTTGCGTCGCCCGCCAGTAGCTGCACCCCGCCGGCGCCCGCGTCGGCGACCAGGAAGTACTGCCCGTCCGGGGTGAGCCGGACGTCCTGCGGGGAGCTGGCGTCCTGTTCGGTGAAGTCGAACTCGGCGAGCTGGTCGAGGCTGTCGGTGGCCAGCGCGACGACTTTGCCGGCGCCGGCGCAGCTGACCAGCATCGTGCGGCCGTCGGCGGAGTAGTCCAGGTGGCTGGCGCCATGGCAGCCGGGCAGGTCCAGTGAGCCCGCGTGCTGCCAGCTGTTCGGGTGGTAGAAGTCGAGGCCGCCGGCTGTTTCGGCGACCGCGATGGCGTACGTGCCGTCGGGTGCGAAGTAGAGGTTGCTGATCTCCGGGAGGTCGACGAAGTCGGCTGGTGAGTTGTTCGCCGGATCGATCACGACCAGCCCGCTGTCGGTCGGGTCGCTGGCGGCGACGTACAGGGTGCTCAGGTCGTAGCCGGGCACTATGTACCGGGGCCCGGGTCCGCCGGGGACGATGTCGACGACTTCGCCGGTCGCCTGATCGATGATGTAGACCTCGTCGTCGCGGTAGCTGGCCGCGTAGACCACCGCCGGGTGGTCGCGGACGTGTTCGGCGAACATCTCCGGCCCGGCGCCACCGTACACATTGTCGCTGGTGAGGTACTCCGGCATGCCGGGGAGCAGTTCGTAGGCGCGCAGGTCGACCGGGTCGTTGCCGCCGCAGCCGGCGGCGGCGAGTAGCGCCCCGGCGCTGCCGGCGGCGGCGAGTCGCTTTAGCTGGGTACGCATCACAGCATGCTATATGTGCAAATCCGGCATACCGTGCATTTATCTCAGGGCGTGCCGGGGCGGTGGGCCGCGACCAGCGGGTGCCGGCCGGTACGTGCCAGGACCCCCGTCGGGCTCGGATAAGGTGTCGCGCATGTCAGTCACCCGCGCCCGTGCCGCGAACGTCGCCCGAGGCGGCCTGATCGGGGCGGCCGAGGCGGTCCCCGGCGTCAGCGGCGGCACGGTGGCCCTGGTGACCGGGGTGTATGAGACCCTCATCGACTCGGCCGGACACCTGGTCAGCGGGGTGCGGGCGGTCTTCACCGACCGGGACCGGGCCCGCGCCGAGTTCCGGTCGGTCCGGTGGGACGTGATCCTGCCGCTGCTGGGTGGGATGCTACCGACCCTCGTGATCGCCCTGCTGCTGCTCGCGCCGCTGATCGAGGCGCACCCGGTGCCGATGCGGGCGCTGCTGCTCGGGATGGTGGCGGCCGCGCTGGCGGTGCCGGCGACCATGGTCGACCGGTGGGGCTGGCGTGAGGTGGGGTTCGCCGCGGTCGCCGCGCTGGCGGCGTTCGTGCTCACCGGGCAGCTGCAGCTCTCGGTCTCGCCCGCGCTGCCGCTGGTCTTCCTGGTCGCCGCGATCGCGATCTGCGCGCTGGTGCTGCCGGGCGTCTCCGGCGCCTTCCTGCTGCTCGCCTTCGGGCTCTACGGCCCCACCCGAGAGGCGGTACGCCACCTCGACCTCGCGTACATCGCCACCTTCTTCCTCGGCGCGGTCTGCGGACTGTCGCTGTTCGTCAAGGCGTTGCAGTGGCTGCTGAGCAACTGGCACCGGGCCACGCTGGCGGTGATGACCGGGCTGATTCTGGGCGCGCTGCGGGCGTTGTGGCCGTGGCAGACCGAGCAGAACCAGCTCCAGGCACCGGGTGAGCTGGTCGGCCTGGCGGTGGTGCTGTGCCTGATCGGGGCGGCGGTGGTGGTCGGCATCATGCTGCTGGAGCGGCGGGCCCGAGACCAGGACGCACCGGCCGCCCCGGTCAGGTGAGCAGCGCCCGCAGGAAGACCAGCCCGATCTCGTCCGGATTCTCCAGTTGAAAGGCGCCGCCGCCGGTGGCGTCGGCGACCGCCGTCAGTTGGGTCATGTCCACATCCGGGCCCAGCCCGAGCAGGATTACCCGGATCGGTCGGGTGACATCGGCCAACCGCTCCAGCTCCTCCAGGGTCTCCGTCAGGCCCGAGTCGTCCGCGACGTTGTCGCCGGTGTCCGTCCACACGATCAACGTGTTGGAGCGGGCCGGGTCGTAACCCTCCTTCAACTCCCGGTACCCGTCGAGCAGCACCTCGAAGAACGCGGAATCGTTGCTTTCGGCGAGGGTCACCGACCCGATCGAGGCGAGGATCTCCGCCTGGTGCTCCTCGGTCAGGGTGGCGATCGGCGCTCCTTCCCGCCAATCGTCGGTGTACTCCCAGTGCCCCAGCTCACTTTCGGGGGTGAACAACCCGAGGCCCTGTTCGGCGGCGGCTTGGAAGGCGTCGATCCGGCGCAGCGGCACCTCCACCGGGCCGATCGGCTCCGCCATCGACGCGTTTACGTTGATCACTGACAGCACCCGGGCGTCCCGGGTGGCCGAGGTCCAGATCCGCACCGTGCCGGCGACCTGCTCTGGTGGGCCGACCACCGGCTCGTCGCTTACCGGCCGGAAACCGTGGTCGCCGAAGACCGCCGCCCGGTCGGTGAGCGCGTCGTGGAGCATCCCGGCGGCGGTCTGTGCGCCGGGCACGGCGCGGGCCAGCCCGGCGAAGGGGAAGTCCAGCACCGGCGCATCCGTCACCGGCAGCGCGGCCACCCGGCTGGCGCCGGCGGTCTGGTTGTGAGTCTCGATCGCCTGCTCGCTGACGGCCGCGAGCACCACCCCGTCGAGGCCCGATCCGGTCTCGTCATCGTCCGGACCGCCGGTGGCCGTAGCCACCGCGTCGAACTCGACAAGCATGCCGGGCGCATCCGCGGGTGGCTGGTCCAGCGCGCGGAACGCACCGACCAGGTTCGGCAACTCCTCGTCGGTGGTGACCAGCGCTTGCTGGAGCCAGCCGGCGCCGACCACCCCGGCGGTGTCGCGGCGCGGTTCGGTCAGCCGCATCGGGGGTGGGGAGCCGGCGTCGAGCGCGCCGAGCACCGGCTCCCGTAACTGCTCCGGGTCGACCGGCCCGCCGTCGAAGAGGTCTGCCGCGGCCGGGGATGCCGCCAGCATCACTGGGCTCGTGGCCAGCGGGGCCGGCTCCCCGGCGAAGAGTCCGCGGCTGACCGACCGCAACTGCGAGACCCAGTAGCTGGAGTCGGGCACCCAGACATCCGGCAGCTCCCCGGCCTCGGCCGGCTCCGCCGCGTCGAGGAAGCCGCCGGCCGAGGCGGCCAGTGCGGTTGCGACATCGGCGGTGCCGGCGGCGGTCACGTCGACCGCGACGCAGCCGCCGTTGAGTTCGGGGGCGTCCTGGGCGATCCACGCGTCAGCGGCCTCCCGGACGGCGGGGGCGATCGCCGGGTCGGCGGCCACGGTGAGCCGGACCCCGGTGTTGCCGCTGCAGCCCTCGGCGTCGGCGAGGTTCTGGACCACCAGCACCAGACCGGTGGCGACGAGCGCGACCAGCGCGATGACGGCGGGGGTGCGGATCGTCGGCCGGCGCAGCGTACTGGCGGTGCGGTGTCGTCCCGGCACAGGCTTGCCTCCCCCTACCCCAGTGGACTGCGCGGTCCAGGGGCTGAGCTAGATCCGTAACCGGAAACTATCTCATATTGCCTGGGTGGCGGTCTGCCCCTGCGCGGGCAGAACATCCGGGGGGCACTCAGGAATGTCCCCACGGCCGAGTAACACCGCCCGGTAGGTCAGCTGGGCCGCCTCTTCCAGGTTGCGTACCCGCTTGTGCGCCAGCTCGACGGAGTCGGCCAGGACGGAACAGCCGTGATGGGCGAGGATGACGCACTCCGCCTCGGTCGCGGCCGCCGCCGCCCGCTCGGCGAGCAGGGTGGAGCCCGGTGGATAGGCGCCCACCCGGGCGATCCGGCCGACATAGAAGGCATGGTCGGTGGTGACCAGTCGGATCCGCTCACCGAGCGCGTCGAGCAACAGGACGCTCTGCGGATGCAGATGCACCACGACGGTGACATCGGGGCGGGCCCGATAGGTGTGAAGGTGCAGCGCCACCTCCGTGGAGGCGACCGGCGCCGCCGGGTCGAGCGGCGCGCCGTCGGCGATCCGGACCGGGACGAAGTCGCGCAGCGTCAACCGGTCCAGCCAGGTGCCCCGAGCGGTCACCCAGCACTCGGCGCCGCCGGGGGCGCGCACCGAGAGGTTGCCGCCCGAACCGACCACCAGGCCGGCGCGTACCGCGTCCGCGCCGACCTGTGCGAGCTGGTCGCACAGGTCGGCGGCGGTGCGGTCGTTGCGGTTCAGCGCTTCCGGCGCCGCTTCGGCGGCGTGAGCAGCTGAGCGACCTCACCGATCGCGGTCGGCACCAGGCGGTAATACGCCCACACCCCCCGCTTTTCGCGCTCGAGCAGCCCCGCCTCGGTCAGGATCCGAAGGTGGTGGCTGACCGTCGGCTGGGACAGGCCCACCGGCTCGGTCAGATCACACACGCACGCCTCACCGTCCGGCGAGGACTGGATCAGGCTCAACAGCCGCAGCCGGGCCGGGTCCGCTAGTGCCTTCAACACCCCCGCCAGCTTCTCGGCATCAGTCCGTTGGATCGGCTCGCCAGCGAGCGGCGAGGCGACGAGATTGGTTTCTACCAGTGCAGTACCCACGTACTTCATCCTTCCAGCAGCAGAATCGATCTGCCTACCTGGTCATATCTATAAATTCTTTCGGCCTAAAGGCCGAGATCGGTCAACGTGTAGGCCGACCGGTACGCCAGACCAGTGGATACGACCTCGTCGCGAGCACCGCGATCCACGATAACGGCCACACCCACCACCTCCGCTCCGGCTTCGCGTAGCGCAGCCACCGCAGTGAGCACGCTACTGCCGGTAGTGGAGGTATCTTCGACCGCCAATACCCGACGGCCCGCGACGTCCGGGCCCTCGATGCGCCGCTGCAGCGCGTGTGTCTTCTCAGACTTCCGGACCACAAAGGCATCAAGCACCTCCCCCCGCGCCGCGGCCGCGTGCAGCATCGCGGTCGCTATCGGATCCGCCCCCAAGGTCAGGCCACCGACTGCGTCGTACTCCAGATCAGCGGTCAACTCCCGCATCACCCGCCCCACCAATGGTGCGGCGGCGTGGTGCAGCGTCACCCGCCGGAGGTCGACGTACCAGTCCGCCTCCTGCCCCGAAGAGAGCACCACCGGACCATGGACCACCGCCAGGTCAGTGATGAACTTGCACAGGTCATCCCGATCAGCCATACCTACAGCGTACGGGGTGGTTGCCGAGACGCCGCGCCACCGCGCGAAATGGCGCGAACCAATGCGCCCGGGGCGACCCGCAGCAGCGCCACGAGGATCCGATATCGCCAGTCGACCACCCGCACTATTCTCCCACGTCGCAGTGACCGGAGTCCATCCGCCGCGACGTGATCAGGCGTCAACCACCATCGATCCGACGTACGGGACAGGTCGATCCCGGCGCGTTGATGGAACTCAGTCCGGACCAGTCCGGGACACAACGCCATCACTCGTACGCCGTGCGGACGAACCGCGTACCCGATGGACTGACTGAAGTTCGTCACCCAGGCCTTGCCGGCCGAGTAGGTGGAGCCGGCGCGGGGCACCGTGAACCCGGCGACCGAGGAGACGTTGACGACGCCCCCGTGACCGCGGGCGGCCATCCCGGGCACCACGGCCAGGGTCAGCCGCATCACCGCGTGCACGTTGAGTCGCAACAGCCGCTCCTCGGCGGCCGGGTCGGAGTCGAGAAAGGATCGATTCAGGCTGATCCCAGCATTGTTGATCAGTAGCTCGGGCGGGTCCGCGGCGAGTCGCTCGGCGACCGCGGCGACGCCCGCCTCGGTCGCCAGATCGGCCGGCAGCACGGTCACCGGCGCGGGCGCCAGCTCCGCCGCGACCGCCCGCAGCCGGTCGGCGTCCCGGGCCACCAGCACCAACCGGTACGACTCGGCCGCCAGCAACCGGGCGAAGGCGGCGCCGATGCCGGCGGTGGCACCGGTCACCACCGCGGTCGGCAAGGCGGCGGCAGGGTCCGGGGCAGGCTCCGGGGCGGGATCCGGCTTCATCCCGGACGGCGGGGAAGGCGAAGGCATACCCGGCACCTTAGGGGCGCCGGCCCGGCCGGCGGCGCGCCACACTGCCCGCGACCGGCAACCGCGATGAAGGAGTACGATTCTAAGAAACGTGTTCCTTGCTTTCGGGGGTCGGATGCTGGCAAAACCGTCACGAATCTACGACCGAGAAGCCGAATGGGATCTCCTCACCCGGTTCGCCGATCGGGCGAAAACCCGGCCACAGCTCGGCGTCGTCACTGGCCGTCGGCGGCAAGGTAAGACGTACCTTCTCGATGCGTTGACCAGTCAGGCCGGCGGCCTCTACTTCGGGGCTACCCAGGCGACCGCCACGGAGTCGTTAGCGCTGTTCGCCGCGGCGCTCGACCGTCACCTCGCACCCGTCACGCCGCACCGGTTCGCCGACTGGGACGAGGCGATCACCCACCTCTACTCCGCTCCGGAGCTACGCGGCACAGTGGTGGTGTTGGACGAGTTCTCCTACCTGACCGACGCCGTGCCGGCGTTGCCATCGATCCTGCAGCGGGAGGTGGACCGCGCGGTCTCCCGCAACGAAGGGCCGTCGGTGCTGCTGTGCGGCTCGGCGCTGTCGGTGATGGGGCGGTTGCTCGCTGGCTCCGCGCCGCTGCGAGGGCGGGCGAACCTGGAGTTCGTGGTCCGGCCTTTCGAATACCAGTCGGCTGCCCGTTACTGGGGGATCACCGACCCCCGCCTCGCCGTGCTCACCCACGCGGTGGTGGGCGGCACCCCGGCGTACCGCTCCTTCGTCAACGATGATGTTCCGCTCGGCCCCGGCGACTTCGATGATTGGGTGTTGCGGACGGTGCTGAACCCAGGGACCCCGTTGTTCCTCGAGGGGCGCTATCTGCTCGCGGAGGAGATGGTGAGTCAGCGGGAGCCGAATCTGTACCACTCAGTCCTCGCGGCGGTCGCGGCGGGCAACAACACTAGAGGTGGTATCGCCTCCTACGTCGGCCGCAAAGCCAACGACCTTAGTCACTACCTGAATGTCTGGGAGGACACCGGCCTGCTTGTCCGGGAGGTCGATGTGTTCCGACCAGGTCGGAGCACCTACCGGATCGCAGAACCGGTGATCGCCTTCTACGAGGTGGTTTGCCGCCCGCGGTGGGGACAGCTCGAAGCGGGCCGCGCCGCGGCGGTGTGGCAGGACGCTCGGGTTCGGTTTACGGCCCAGCTCCTCGGGCCGCACTTTGAGAGTCTGTGCCGTCGTTGGGCGCTGCTCGCCGAACCCGGCCGGTTTGGCGGGTTGCCGGGAGAGGTAGGTACCGGGGTGGTCGCCGATGCGGGTGGCCGGAGTCAGATTCAGGTGGATGTGGCCGTCTTCGCGCCCACCGAACCGGGTCGACCGCGACGGTTGCTCTCGATCGGGGAAGCGAAGTGGGGAAAGGTCATGACCACGACGCACCTTGACCGCTTGCGCCGGGCGGTCGAGCTACTCGCGAAGCCCGGGCTGGACACCTCCCACACGATCATGACCTGCTACAGCGCGGCCGGCTTCGACGACAAACTATGGGAGGCCGCCGCCGCTGATCCGAGGGTGCAGTTGGTCAGTGCGGCGGACCTCTATCCGGAGTTGGTCGACAGCCAGTAGCGCAGCTTGTTGCCGCGCTGGTCCTCGAGCACCCCGCCGTTGCGCTCGATCACTGTGCGGGAAGCGAGGTTGTCGTGGTCGCAGGTGATCAGCACCGGGTCGATGCCGAGCGAGGCGGCGACCGGGAGCGCGGCGGCGAGCATGGCGGTCGCGTGGCCGCGCCGGCGGGCGCTCGGGCGGACGTCGTAACCGATGTGGCCGCCGACCTCCCGCAGCTGCTCGGTGAGCTGGTGCCGGATCGCCAGCCGGCCCAGGTAGACCTCGCCGGCCAACCACCACAGCGTGGTGGCGGGCACCCGGCCGGGTGGCCGCGGGATGTCCGGGTCAGCCTCCGCGCGCAGCCCCGCGACGTAACCGGCGAACCCCGCCGCGGTGGCCCAGTCGGCGCGGAACCGGCGCAGCTCCGCACCGACCAGGCTGTCGTCGCCCGGCTCGCCCCGGCCCTCCGCGATGAACTCCGCCATCGCGGTGAGGAAGGAAGCTCGGGCGTCGGTGGTGGGGGCAGACAAGTGTGGCATCTCCGATGTATACCGGGTGCCCGCCGGCTTTCGCAGCTGAATAACCGGTCAACTCGGCACCGGCTCGGCCGGGGCCGTCGCGGGCTGCCGGGCCGGATGCAGATAGAACTCGGCCGCCCAGTGTCGCCACCCGGCCAGCTGTGTCTCCGCGTCCGGCACCAGTTCGGCGTGGACCGCCAGCCAGCTGGCGAACGCCAGCCGGCCATGCACCTCGTGGTAGCGCTCCCCGAGTTCGGCGATCAGCGTCTGGCGGTCGAGTAGCGCCAGGACCCCGCGGTCCTGGTAGCGAAACGGCTGCCCGGGCTCCCCGCGCCGGGCGGCGGCGATCGCGCGGGCCGCCCACTGTCCAGACTGGGCGGCGACGCTGGCCAGCTGCGGTAGCCACCCGCCGGCCGCGCCCGGCGTTGGGATGTTCGCCGCGTCGCCGACCGCGTACAGGCCGGGGTAGCCGGGCACGGTCAGCTCCGGCGTCACGGTCACCCGTCCGCCGGGGCCGGTCGGCAGCCCAGCGGCCGCGACCAGCGGGGCGGCGGTGACCCCGCCCGCCCATCCGGTGAGGTCGCTGGGGATCACCTCACCGGTGCTCAGGATCAGGTGGTCGGGGGCGACCTCGGTCACGGTCGCGCCGCAGCGGATCTCGACTCCCCGTTCTCGTAGGTGGGCGGCGGCGGCCTGCTGTGACTGGTCGTGGAAGCCGGGCAGGAGGATCTGCCCCTGCTCGAGCAGGGTCAGCGTCGTCGTCGAGCCGAGCGGTCCGGTGCCGTTCCCGAGCGCGTCGGCGAGCGCGCCGGCGGCCTCTACGCCGGTGGCGCCACCACCGACCACCGCCAGTTGGAAGCCGCGGCCGCGCCGGTTCGGCCCGAGCCGCTGCCGGAGCCGGTCGCGGATCTGCACCGCGCCGTCGATGGAGTAGAGCGGGTACGCGAAGCGGTCGGCGCCGGCCACATCGACGTAGGCCGGCCGGGAGCCGGCGGCGAGCACGACGACGTCGCCGGGCAGCAGTTCGCCGTCGTCGAGGGTCACGGTGTAGCCGGGCGCGGCGTCCGGCGCAGCGGTCAGGGCGACCACGGTCGCGGTCCGAACCTGGAGCTGGCTGCCGGCGTCGGCGCCGAGCCGCTGCCGGAGGTCGAACCGGACATCCGTGGCCGGTAGCTCCGCCGTCGCGACCTGGTAGAGCAGCGGCGTGAACTCCTGCTCGGCTCGCTGGTCGACCAGCGTCACCGCGATCCCCGGGGTGCCGGCGAGTCGTCGGGCACAGGCCACCCCGGCAAAGCCGCCGCCGACGATGACCACCTGCGTCGTATCCGCCACCACCGCAACCTCCCCCGCCTGCGCGTCGCGTCGCTTGCCAGCCAACCACAGAAAATACGGGCGGGTGGGTGGTTGCGGCGAAGGTCCACCCAGCGGGGTTCAGTCCCGGTAGGGCCAGGGAGCGGCGGCTACCACCACCCCGTACAGCACGTGGTCGGTGAGCAGCGCCAGCTGTTCGGCGCGGCGGTGCTCGGCTCGGGGCAGCCCCAGTAGCGGCGAGATCACGAGCTGGTAGGCGCCCCAGAACAGGGCGCCGTACGCCGGACCCAGCCAGTGCCGGTGGCGGCGCCGGAACCGGTCCGGGAGCGCCCCGAACATCACTCCGCCAGCGACGCCGTACGCGATGTGGGCGCTCTCCACCAGCGCGGGCCGGCGCCCGGGTGGGAGCGTGCCGAGGAGCCGGGGGGCCTGCTGGCGGAGCACCCGCTCCGGCGGGGTCCGTTCCACCCAGCCCAGCGTGGTGGTCAACCGGCGTAGCCCGGTCATCGCCATGGCCGCGATCGCGCCCCGGGCGCCGGCCCGGATCACCGGCAGGTACGGGTGGTGCGTCACGCTCCACCTCCGTGCTCGGTTCTGCTGGTCGTTCCTCCCCAGTTGCCGGGTTTCCCGATTCAATGCACCGTAAACGCGATTGGTGGTGCTGGCCGGCGGGTATCCAGATCCACGACGTGGGCAGCAGCTCGCCGAATCCGGGAGGTCAGCGCATGGGCACGGTAGGCCGGGAGATCATCGGTCCCGAGGCCGACAAAATCATCGATCTGCTGAACCAGGGCATCGCGGCGGAGGTGAACGACGCGTACCGGTACCTGCTGTTGTCGAGGTATGCGGCCGGTATCTACAGCCGTCCGGTGGCCGAGCTGTTCGAGCGGACCTCCCAACACGAATGGGGGCACGTCGCGCTGCTGATGGACCGGGTGACTCAGCTCGGGGGCGATCCAATGCTCGCCCCGGCCGAGGCGGGGGAACGCTCGTACGTCGCGTATCAGCCGCCGCCCAAGGATCCGGCCGATGTCCGGGGGATGGTCCGCGACAGCCTGGCGGGGGAGCGGGCGGCGATCCGCTTCTACCGCAACCTGTACGACGTCGCCCGGGAGGTCGACCCGGTCACCGCGCAGATCGCCCGGGACGCGCTGGCCGACGAGATCGACGATGAGGACGAGTTGGAGCGGCTGCTCGCGGGTTGGCACGAGTGAACGGGGTGGCCGCCCTGCGCCGGCTGGCGGGGAGCGCCGGCCGGATTCTGCCGGTGGAGCGGCTCAGCGAGCTGCTCGGGGAGTGGGAACGAGCCGCCACCAGTGAGCCGGCGGCGTCGGGTTCGCCGGTGGCCGGCTCCGCCCGCGGCGAGCTGATCACCCTCGGCACCTATGTGCTCGGTGCCGGGCTGGCGACGGTCGGGTCGGTGACCCGGGCGGCCCGGCTGCCGGCGGCGGTGCCGGCGCTGACCAGCGTGGCGGCGAACGTGCCGCAGCTGCGGGAGGTGCTCCGGGCCCGGCTCGGGGCCGGGCGTGCGGAACGGCTGGTCGCCACCGGTGAGTCGGTCCTCGGCGTGCTCGCCGGGCAGCCAGCGGGCCTGCTGGTCACCGCCATCCATAGTGGCCAGAAGGTCCTGGAGGCGCAGGCACGGGAGCGGGTGTGGGCGCGGCGGGCGCCGGGGCTCTTCACGATCGGTGGCACCCTCGCCGAGGATCCGGCGGCGGCGGGCCGGCCGGTGCCGTTGCCGGCCGGGCCGGTCGAGCGGTACGCCGCCCAGGCGGCCTCGGCCGGGCTCGCGGGGCTGGCCGGCGGGGTGGTCACCGGCCGGCCGGCGTTGCGGATGGCGGCGTTGGCCGGTGCGTCAGCCAAGGCGGCCCGGTTGACGAAGGAGTCCTGGGCGGCCCGGGTCGCCCGCGCCGCGGCCAACCACGACCTGATCATCGTCGATCCCCAGGCGTTCCGGCGGCTCGACCGGGTCGACACCGTGGTGATCGAGGCCAGCCTGCTCACCACGGGCCGGCTGGCGGTCGAGGAGGTGGTGCCGCTGGCCGAGGTGACCGACGCCGACGGCGAGTCGGTCGACCTCTACGGGATGGCGCTGACCCTGCTCACCCCGGACGCGCCCGCCCCCGAGGGGTGGGAACTCACCCCGGCCGCCCGCAGCGGTCCCGCCCCGTACCGGGAGCTGGCCCGGCGGCTGACTCCGGGCGGTGCCCTGTTTACCCTGCACCACGACGGTCGGGCGGTCGCCGCGGTCACCGCCGCCCCGGAGCTCGACCCGTACGCCGATGCGGTCGTCGCCGCCGCCCAACGAGTCGGTCCAGTATGGATCGCCGGAGTGGGTAGTCGGCTCGACCGGCGGCTCGACGTCGCGGGGGCGGTGCCCGCCGGCAATCGACTCGCCGAGCAGGTACGGGAGCTGCAAGCGGCCGGACACGGGGTGATCCTGGTGGCGGACGCCGGCACCGGAACCGGTGCCGGGCAGCGGCAGCGGGCAGCGCTCACCGCCGCCGACTGCGGGGTCGCGGTGGTCGGGACGGCGACGCTGACCGAACCACCCGGTGGCCATCTGGCGTGCGGCCCGGGCCTGGCCGAGGTGCCCCGACTGCTCGCGGCGGTGCCGAGCGCCCGCCGGGCCGCTCAGGCGGGGGTACTCACCGCCAGCTACGGCGCGGCAACCGGGGCGCTGGTCGGCCTGAGCGGGCTGGGTGGGCAGGCACAGGCCGGCCGGAACGCACTGGTCGCCACCAACCTGGCGGCGCTGGCGGGGATCATCACCGGAGCCTGGTACGCCGACCCGGTGGTACGCGGGCGCCCGGCGAACCCGATCGATCGGATCCCGTGGCACGCGGTCCCGGTGCCGGAGGTGCTGCGGCGGCTCGGTTCTTCGCTGCGGGGGCTGTCCACCGGGGAGGCGGACCGGCGGCACCACGCCGCCGGTGACGACATCCCGCCCGACGGCATGGTCCGGGCCACCGCCCACGAGCTGGACAACCCGCTGACCCCCGCCCTGACCGCCGGCGCCGGCCTCGCCGCCGCCAGCGGCTCCACTCTAGACTCAGTGCTGATCGGGGCGGTGCTGGGCGTGAACGCGCTCGTGGGTGGCGCGCAGCGGTGGGGTGCGGGGCGGGCGGTCCGCCGGCTCGCCGGCCAGACCGCGGTGCCGCTGCGGCTGTGGCGGGACAACCACCAGATCAGCGCGCCCGCCCAGGAGTTGGTCCGGGGTGACGTGATCGAGCTGCGGGCGGGGGATGCGGTGCCGGCCGACGCCCGGTTGCTCGCCGCTGACGGGCTGGAGCTGGACGAAGCGAGCCTGACCGGCGAGTCGCTGCCGGTGGCGAAGTCGGCCGAGCCGAGCGTCGCCCGGGAGCCGGCCGAACGCCACTCCATGGTGTACGAGGGCACCGCGATCGCCGCTGGCCGGGCGCGCGCCGCTGTGGTGGCGACCGGGGAGGCGACCCAGAGCCATCAGGCCGAGGCCCTCGCCGACCCGCCGCCGGCCGGCGGCGTACAGGCCCGGCTGGCGGAGCTGACCAACGCCAGCCTGAAGCTCTCGTTCGCCGGCGGGGCGGCGCTGTTGGCGGCGAACCTGCTGCGCGGCCGACCGCTGAGCGACTCGATCACCGCGGCGGTGTCGCTCACCGTCGCCGCGGTGCCGGAAGGGCTGCCGTCGGTGGCGACGGTGGCGCAGCTCTCGGCGGCCAACCGGCTCTCCCGGCGCGGAGTGCTGGTCCGCAACCCGACCGCCCTGGAGTCGCTGGGTCGGTTGCAGACCCTCTGCTTCGACAAGA
Source organism: Natronosporangium hydrolyticum (assembly GCF_016925615.1). Lineage (NCBI taxonomy): Bacteria > Bacillati > Actinomycetota > Actinomycetes > Micromonosporales > Micromonosporaceae > Natronosporangium > Natronosporangium hydrolyticum. The sequence continues at coordinate 5,468,297 of NZ_CP070499.1, read as the reverse complement.
CCGGCACGCTCACCGAGGGGGCGCTGCGGCTGCGGATGGTGGCCGACGACGGCGAGCAGGCCCGGGCCGCGGCGCTGTCGCCCCGACTGCGCTCGGTGCTGGCGGCGGCGTTGCGGGCCACGCCACCGCCGGCGAGCAGCGGCCGGCGGCTGCCGCACCCCACCGACCAGGCGGTGGTCACCGGCGGGCAGGAGGCCGGCGTAACCGAGGACTATGACCGGCCAGAGTGGACTCGGGTGGACGAGCTGCCGTTCGAGCCCGCCCGCGGTTTCCACGCGGTGCTGGGGTCGGTCGGCGATGAGCATCTGTTGAGCGTGAAGGGCGCCCCCGAAGTGGTGCTGGAGATGTGCACCACCCGGCGTACCGGCGGGGAACTCCGGACGATGCGCGCGGCCGACCGGCGCCGGCTCACCGAGGCCGCGACCGACCTGGCCCGCCGCGGGCACCGGGTGCTCGCGGTAGCCGAGGGCGACACCCCGGCGCACACCCCGATGGAGGCCGACACCGACCTGGGTGAGCTGGCGTTCGTCGGGTTCGTGGCGCTCGCCGACCGGGCCCGGCCAGCCGCCGCCGCAGCGGTAGCCACGCTGACGCAGGCCGGGGTACGGGTAGTGATGGTCACCGGCGACCACCCCAGCACCGCCGAGGCGGTCGCGGCGGAGCTCGGCCTGCTCAACGGCGGCCGGGTGATGACCGGTGCGGAGCTGGACGAGTGTGGCGACGAAGAGCTGCGCTCGCGGCTGCCGGAGGTCACCGTCTTCGCCCGGGTGGACCCGGGCCACAAGGTCCGGGTGGTGCGGCTGCTGCGGGCAGCTGGCGAGGTGGTCGCGGTAACCGGGGATGGCGCCAACGACGCACCGGCGATCCGGTCAGCCGATGTCGGGATGGCGCTCGGCACCCGGGCCACCGCCGCGGCCCGGCAAGCCGCCGACGTCGTGGTCACCGACGACCAGATCGAGACCATTGTGGACGCGATTGTGGAGGGACGGATTCTCTGGTCCTCGGTACGGGAAGCGGTCTCGGTGCTGCTCGGCGGGAACCTGGGCGAGATCGGGTTCACGGTCGGAGCCGGCATGGTCGGGGCGGCGTCACTGCGCCCCCGGCAACTGCTGCTGGTCAACATGCTCACCGATGTCGCGCCCGCGATGGCGCTGGCGGCCCGGCAACCACCCGGGGTCACCCCCGAGACGTTGCTGGCCGAAGGCCCGACCAGCTCGCTCGGGGAGCAGCTGACCCGGGACATCCGTACCCGCGCCACCGCGACCGCCAGCGCCGCCGCGATGGCGTGGCTGGCCGCCCGGCTCACCGGCACCGAAACCCGCGCCGCCACGGTGGCGCTGATCGCGCTGGTCTGCGCCCAGCTGGGCCAGACCCTGCTGGTGGGGTGGCGGGACCCGGTGGTGGTGGCGGCGTGCGTCGGGTCGCTCGCAGTGCTGATCGGCGCGGTCCAGGTACCGCTGCTCAGCCAGCTGCTGGCCTGCCGGCCGGTGGGGCCGATCGGCTGGGGGATCGCGCTGACCGCCGCCGCCGGCACCACGCTGGCGGTCCACGCCAAAGGGGCCAGGAGCGCGGTATCGTAAGGCGGTGACCAGCGACGAAGCCAGCCCGCGCGGCCGGGGGCAGGCTACCGAGCGCAGCAACCGCTGGCTGCTGCGGGCGCGCGACGCGATGGACCGTGACTACGCCGAACCGCTCGACATCCCCGCGCTGGCCCGGCTGGCGCACGTGTCCGAGGGGTACTTCATCCGCAGCTTCCAGGCGACCTTCGGCGAGACCCCGCACCGCTATCTCCAGCGCCGCCGGGTCGAGCGGGCCATGGCCCTGCTGCGCACCTCCGACCGCAGCGTCACCGAGGTCAGCCTGGCGGTCGGCTTCAACAGCCTCGGCACGTTCAGCCGGACCTTTCACGCGATCGTCGGCGAGTCGCCGAGCGCCTACCGGCGCGGCCGGGTGCCGCAGCCGGTCCCGAGCTGCTTCGCCATGTCCTGGAACCGGCCCGCCACCGGCCTGCGGATCCCGGACCGCCAGCGGTCAGTTTCGGATAAGCCAGCGAGCGCGCTCAAGCCGTAGCGTGGCCGGCATGTTCAATTCTGTGACCCACTCAGCGATCTTTGTACTGGACCAGGACGAGGCGATCGAGTTCTACGTCGGCAAGCTCGGCCTGGAAGTCCGCAGCGACGTCGACCTCGGCTTCATGCGGTGGTTGACGATCGGGGTGCCCGGCGATGCGCGGGAGATCCTGATCGAGAAGGCCGCCCCGCCAGCGGTGAGCGAGGAAGCCGCCGGCCAGGTGCGGGATCTGTTGACCAAGGGAGCGCTCGGGCTCGGGTTCATCCTCAGCACCGACGACTGCCGCAAGACCTACGAGGAGCTGAGCGCCAAAGGGGTGGAGTTCAGCCAGCAGCCCACCGAACAGCCCTACGGCACCGACTGCGCCATTCGCGACCCGTTCGGCAACCACATCCGGATCGGCGAGCCGCCGGCCGTCGAAGGCGAGATCACCGCCGAGGTCATGAAGCGGTGGGAAGAAGAGAACGGCTGAGGCACCGGCTCAGGGCGGGTCGGGCAGCACCTCTTCGGCCGGCCCGGGCCGGCCGAAGAGCCACCCCTGCCCGGCGTCGCACCCGGCGGCGCGCATCCGCTCGGCGTGCTCGGTGGTCTCGATGCCCTCGGCGATGACCCGGAGCCCCAAGGTGTGCCCGAACGAGACCACGGCCGCCATGAACTCCTCGGGATCGGCGCCCGCGTCGTCGCGTACCTGGGGGTTCTGCACAAAGGTCGCGTCGAGTTTGAGGGTGTGCAACGGCAGATCCCGCAGCCGCGCCAGGTTGGAGTAGCCGGTGCCGAAGTCGTCGACGGCGATCCGGACCCCGAGGCCCACCAACGCCGCCAACGTCCCCGGAGCGTCCCTCGCGTCGATGATCGCGTGCTCGGTGATCTCGATCTGCAGCCGCTCCGGCGCCAACCCGGACCGGTCGAGCACCTGCGCCACATGGCCGACGAAGCTGGACTGCTGCAGCTCCACCGCGGAGGCGTTCACGCTCACATAAGGTGGCCGGCCGGTGCCGGCGGGCCAGGTGCTCGCCTCCCGGCACGCCTGGATCAGGAGCTGGCTCCCGAGTGGGACGACAAGCCCAGTGTGCTCAGCCAGACCGATGAACTGGTTGGCGGCGAGCCGACCCCGGTTAGGGTGATGCCACCGGGCCAACGCCTCCACCCCGACGAGGTGGCCGGTGTCGAGCGCGACCAGCGGCTGGTAGTCGAGGTCGAACTCGCCCCGCCGGAGCCCTCGGGGGATCTCGGCGGAGAGCCGGTAACGTTCGGTGTCCTCATAGGCGCGGGCCTGGGAGTAGAGCCGCCAGCGGCCCCGGCCGTCGGCCTTGGCCCAGTGCAGGGCCATCTGCGCGGCGCGGGTCAACTCGGCCGCGACGGCAGTCGCGATCGGACCCTCGACCACGCCGATGCTCGCGGTCATCGGCAACTCGGCGTCCTCGATGTGGAACGGCGCCGCCATCGCCGACTGGATCCGGTCGGCGGTCTTGGTAGCGTCGTCGCTGCCCCTGCTGGCCTCGGCGAGCAACGCGAACTGGTCGCCCTCGAACCGGGCGATCACCCAGCCGGCGGTGGCGGCGAGCGCGCGCAGCCGGTCGGCGACCGCCACCAGCAGCCGGTCGCCGACCCGGAAACCGAGGCTGTCGTTGACCGCGGCGAACCGGTCCAGGCCCACGCAGCACACCACCGCCCGGGTCTCCGGCCGGGCAGAGATGATCCGTTCCCGCAGCTGTTCGGTGAACATGGTGCGGTTGGGGAGGCCGGTGACCGTGTCATGCGTGGCGAAGTGGTGGAACTTCGCCTCGCTCGCCCGGAGCGCCTGCTCGGCGCGGTGCTGCGCGCGCATCGCCGCCGCCCGGACCTCCTCCTGCTCGTCCAGCGCCCGGTCCCGCATCGCCGAGGCGAAGCCGTCGGCGAGCGCGGCCGCCACCTCGGTGGCCCGGTGCGGATCGGTCACGCCGAGATCCGCGGCGAACCGGGTCGTCAACAGGGTGATCGTGCGGCCCAGCACCTCCGACGAGTTGAACCCGGCGGCCACCAGGTCGGCGCCCACCCGTCGCACCAGCTCCGCGGGGAATGGTTGCCGACCGGCCGCCTCCGACAACCGGGAGGTCAGCCCACTCAACAGCCCAAACCGCTCATCCGGGCTGAGCGGGGCATAGACGGCTCCATACAACGACGCCGACCAGGCCGCTACGAACCCATTCGCCCCCGCGCCAACTGTCTCGTCGGCCCATGTCACCTCGTCGAGTCTACGCGGCGGAGCGACCTACCCACATCGTCTTGGTGCCATACGATCGCGGATGAACGGGTAGTCGTCTGCTAACCGGAGGTCGTGATGAGCGCGCACGAAGACTACGGCCCGAAAGAGCTCGACCTCGAGGTGCCCAGCGCCGCCCGGGCGTACGACTACCTGCTCGGCGGCTCACACAATTTCAAGATCGATCGGGACTTCGCCAACCAGGTTCGCGAGCACTCCCCGTGGACTCCCAATGTGACCCGGTTGAACCGTTCGTTTCTGGGGCGGGTGGTCCGGTTCTGTCTCGACCAGGGGATCACCCAGTTCCTCGACCTGGGCTCCGGCATCCCCACTGTGGGCAACGTGCACGAGGTCGCCCAGCAGCGGGTCCCGGACGCCCGGGTCGTCTATGTGGACTATGAGCCGGTCGCCTATCAACACGCCAGCGCCATGCTGGCCGACAACCCGAACGCGACGATCATCCAGGCCGACATCCGCGATCCGGAGTTCATCCTCAACCATCCGGAGACCCGGGAGCTGCTCGACTTCTCCCGCCCGCTCGGGCTGCTGATCGTCGGCGTCCTGCTCTTCATCGGACCAGAGGACCAGCCGGCCGAGCTGGTGCGCGCGTACCGGGAACGGTTGGCGCCCGGCAGTTACCTGGCGATCTCGCACATCACCGGCGAGCACGCCTCGCCGGAGCTGCAGGCGCAGTTGGCGGCCACGGTCGCCGCCTACCGCGAAGCCAACGAGCAGCTGGTGATCCGCGACCATGCCGAGATCAGCTCCTGGTTCGCGGGGATGGAGCTGGTCGAGCCCGGAGTGACGTTCCTGCCGGACTGGCGACCGGACACACCGGACGAGGCGCAGGACCTGGCGCGCCCGCTGGGGTATGGCGGCGTCGCCCGGCAGCCGTAAGGTAGACCATCGGTAACGAGCTGGTCGCTCGACGGCACCGAAGGTCTCCGCGACGTTCACCACCTAGACCACTGCTGACTCTACCGTCACCCGGGTGGTCTCCCGTACGCTGCTGACAACGGGGGGTCAGGTCGTCGGATGTAGGGAGACCCCCGGATGCGCCGCACCCTCGTCACCGCCGTCACCGCCACCCTGCTCGTCGGCGGTGGAGCGGTCCACCTCGCCAGCCCCGCGCAGGCCGCGGTCGCTGCCGCACCCGCCTGCTCGACCAACGGCAGCTGGCAAGCCGGTGAGCTGAACATCTACTTCTTCGACGTGGAGCAGGGCGACTCCCAGCTGATCGTCGGCCCCACCGGCCGGACCATGCTGATCGACCTCGGGGAGCGTTCCTGGAACGCTTACCACACCACGATGGCGATGCGGGTCGCCGAAGAGATCCGAGCGATCTGTGGCATCGCCAGCGGTCCGGTGCATCTGGACTATGTGATGGCCTCCCACCACCACCTCGACCACGTCGGCTACGCCGGCAACCCGCACGACGACGGCAACATCGGCAACGGCTTCTGGCAGCTGCTACACCCGGACCATCAGGCGTTCACCGTCGGCACGGTGATCGACCGGGATGCCGGCGACTGGGTGGACACCAACGGTGACGGCACATGTGAGGTCGGAACCTCGGCGGAGCCCTCCGACGAGGTGGTGTGGCACAACGCCGGCACCACCTCGCAGACCACCCGGCGGCTGATCTGCTGGCTCTACGGGCCGGATGGCCAGCGCGACCGGCTCCACATCGAAGGCCGGGTGCTCCGGCTGACCAACGACGACCCGTGGCCGTCGTTCGATCTCGGCCCCGGGGTCACCGCCGAGGTGCTGCAGGCCAACGCGAAAGGGGTCATGCAGGCCGACGGGGTCACCCCGGTGCCGGGCGACCACACCACCGCCGCCTACCCGCCCAGTGAGAACGACTACTCCATCGCGCTGAAGGTCCAGTACGGGCAGTACCGGTACGCCACCGCCGGCGACCTCGACGGGGAGTATTCGATCAGCGGCTTCGGGTACTCCTACAACGACGTCGAAGCATCGGTCGCCGAGGAGTTCGGCGACGTCGACACCATGCGGGTCAACCATCACGGCTCCGGGCACTCCACCTCCTCGTACTACACCGAGGTGCTCGCCCCCGAGAGCGCGGTGATCTCCTGCGGCAACAACTCGTACGGCCACCCCGCGAACCGGGTGCTCGACGAACTCCGCACCGTCGTCAACGGGCTCGGGGTCGGCGCCGACATCTACCTCACCAACAACCCGTGCGCCATCGACGACCGCAGCGGCGACCCGATCGACTACACCGGGGTGCTCAACACCGAAGGCGACATCGCCCTGCACACCACCGGCGGCGGCACCGGCTACACCATCCACTACGACGCCGGGTCCAACAGCTACCCCGCCGGCCTGCCACCGGTCGACGGCGGACCCACCCCCACCGGTGAGGTGCTCATCTCCGAGTTGCGGTTGCGCGGACCCGGCGGCGCCAACGACGAGTTCGTGGAGCTGCGCAACACCGGCACCGGCAGCGCCGACATCTCCGGGTGGCGGCTCCAAGGGTGCGCCGCCACCTCCGGCGCCGCGACCAACCGGGCCACCATCCCGGCCGGGACCGTGCTGCCCCCCGGCGGCTACTACCTGATCGCCCGGGACACCCACTACACCGGTGCCGCCACCGCCGACCTGACCTTCAGCGCCGCCATCGCCGACGAGGGCGGGGTACGGCTCGTCACCGCCAGCGGCGGGTACGTCGACGGGGTGGGGTCGGCGGCGCCGGCCAGCTCGGAGTGTCGGGAGGGGGCCGGGCTCACCTTCCCCACCGGCGACGCGGACGTCTCCTTCCACCGGGACGGTGCCGGGTCGGTCGACACCGACGACAACGCCGCCGACTTCCTCGGCCCCGCCGCGTCGCAGCCCACCAGCTCGCTGGGCCAGGCCAGCTGACCCGGGCCGGAGCGAAGGCGATGCGACCGGGGCGACGGCGGCTCTGGGCACTAGCCAGCGGGGCGGTGGTGATCATCGCCGGCCTGGTCGGCCCGCGCATCGGTGGGGAACCGGCGCCGCCCCCACCGGCCGCCCTGGTCTACCTCAGCGGCCTGGACCAGCACCTGCTGCCGGCGTACGAGACGGTGCCGGTGCACGCCGAACCCGGCGGCCCGGTCGTGACCTCGGTGCCGGCGGGCAGCCTCGCCTGGGTGCACGACCAGGCCGGCGGCTGGCTGGAGGTGGTCCTCGCCGAGGGCGAACCGGTGCGGGGCTGGGTGGGGGACTACTTCTCCCGGGGCGAGCTGCACCTGGTCGACCCGACCGCCCCGTCCTGCCCGGTGCCGGCCGGAGCGGCGGAGTTCGCCCCCTCCAGCAAGGTGCGGCTGCTCGACGCCGGCGAGCCGGCCCGGCCCGACCTGGTCCGGGTCCGCGGCGTGGCCGACGGGCAGACCGGCTGGGTGCCCCGGGCGGTGCTTTCGGAGCAGCCGGGCCCGCATCCGCTCCGGCCCGGCCCGCAGCCGCTCGGCCCCAACCAGGAGTGTGCGCCGTGGCCGCTGCCCGAGCAGACCGACCACCGCCACCCGCCGGTGAGCTCAGAGCAGCCCTAGCCGTCCCAGGGCTTCCTCATCCCAGGGCAACAGATCGGTGTCGGAGAAGAGGGCCTGGTAGACCCGGGGGTCGGCGGCGTGTGCCAGCCGCAGCGGCACCGGCAGCTCCAGCACGTCGCGATCGAGGAGCCGGAGGTCATGCGCCGCGAGCTGGGCGATCACCCATTGTTCCGCGGCGTCCAGATCCGGCTGCCCCGGTTCGATCACCCGGGTCCACCCCAGCTCCACCCGGCCGAAGGCGGCGAACGGGCCGACCGCGGACAGATCGAGGGCCCACAGCTGCGGGTCGTCCTGCAGGAGCAGGCAACGGCCGTGGTCGAAGTTGGGGTCGGTGTCCTCGTCGACGGTGAACCGGGCCGCCAGCGCCGCGATCAGCTCCTGGTACGGGCCGCTCGCCAACGCCTCCCGCAGCAGCCGGTAGTCGGGCTCCGGGGTCGAGCCGAACATCCGGGTGAGGTGGTGCCGGATGTCGTGCGGAAGCCGGTCGACAGTCATCGTTAGTGATCATCCTACGCGACCCGTTCCGGCCGATCATGAGCGTGTTGGCAGACACGCTCGGCGTTTCTGTCAACACGCTCACGATCGACCGGTGGGGGTGGGGGGCTAGTCGAGCGCGCAGCGAACGCCGTTCAGCCACACCGACTCGGGGGCGTGGTCACTCGCCCCGGCCGGATCGCCGACGAACCCGAAGGTGTGGCCGGCGGCCGTCCCCTCGGCGGCGAGCAGCGGCTTCCACTCCGGATTTGTTGCGGTGACGGTCGAACCGGACTGACGCAACTCCGCTCCCCAACCGTGCCCGACCTGCTGGTCGCCGGGGAAGTCCCAGGTCAACGTCCAGCCGTCTACCGACCCCGGCCCGAGGTTCTCCACCCACACCTGGGTGAGGAAGCCACCCGACCAGTCGGCGTGGACGGTGTAGCTGACCTGGCAGGTGGTGGTCGGCGGGGTCCACTCCGGCGCCCCGTCGGCCATGTCCGCCGCCCACGACGCGTACCAGGAGAGCGCCGCGTTCCAGTTGATGGTGGTCTCGTTCGTCGACCACGACCCGATGTCGTCGATGTAGCACGCCTGCGGGGCGCAGCCCTGCAGATTCGCCTGCGCCACCGGGTCCTGGATGCCGGAGTTGGGACCACCCGCCAGCTTGCCGTCCGGGAACGGTGGCAGCCGGTCCGCCGACCGGTACCAGCGGCTGTGCATGTTCTGCGAGTAGTGCGTGCCGTACCCCTTGACGTAGGAGTTGTTGATGGCGTTGCGACCCAGGATGTAGTCGATCGCCTCCAGGCCACCGTCCAGGTACGCCGGGTCCCCGGTCAGGTCGTACGCGGTCGCGATCGCCACCGCGTTGTTGATGACCTGATGCGCCGAGCCCCAGTCGTAGAACTCCACCCCGTACGGTTGGCCGAACGGCTGCTCGGCCTGGGTGGCGAGGTAGTCGTCGGCGGCCTCGATCACCGAGTCGATCACGTCGGCCCGGCCCGGCAGGTTGTTCGGCACCGTGGCCAGGTCGAGCCGGCCGGCCGGTGCGGTCCACTGCCAGCCGAAGCCGGCCGGGTCGAAGATGTCCTCATTGGCGCCACCGACGTGGTACGGCGAGTCGAGCACCGCGGTGGCGAACTCCTCCTCGCCAGTGGTGAGGTAGAGCTGCGCCGCCGCCCAGTAGAACTCGTCGCCCAGGTTGCTGTCGTCGTACGGGCCACCGCCCGGGTTCGGATCGAGATCGTTGGTGTTCGGCGCGTAGATCTCCGGGTGGGCCTGCGCCGCGTCCCACGCCCGCCGCGCCGCGGCGAGCAGATCTTCGGCGTACGCCGGGTCGTAGTCGTCGTAGAGCCGGGCGCCCTGGGCCGCCGCAGCGGCCAGGTTGAGCGTCGCGGCGGTCGACGGCCGGTGCAGGTAGCGCGGCATCGGATCCTCGTGCGGCAGCATGTTCATGCCGGTCCAGGCGATGTCGTGCAGCTTGTGGTGGGCCAGGCCGCCGGCGTCGATGGTCTCGCCGCCGATGCCCATCTCGGTACCGTCCGGCACCTGCATCGCGAGCATCCAGTCCAGGTTCCACCGGACCTCGTCGAGGATGTCCGGTACGTCGTTGCCCCGCTCCGGGATGATCAACGTCGAGTCGCCGAGCGCGCCGTCGGCGACCACCCCGGCGTGCCGGGTCCGCTCGTAGGTGGCGAGCAGCTGGTAGACCGAGATCCCCGAGTTGACTACATACTTGCCGTGGTCGCCGGCGTCGTACCAGCCGCCGGTCACGTCCAGGGTGTACCCCTGCGGGCAGTCCCAGCCGTCCGGGCCGTAGTGGGCGTAGCCACCGAGCTGCGAGCTGCCCTGGTGATCCACGGCGCCCTCGTTGGGCAGGCACGGCACGGCCAGGTCACCCTGGTTGGTGTCCGCGCCGCCGTACTCCGAGACGTGCCCGGCCGGCCGGACGTAGTCCTCCTTGTGCAGTTCGCCGTCGGCCTCGATCGGGGTGATCTCGATCCCGGAACGCTGGGTGTAGTAGATCCCCAACGAGTCCCGGCGCAGGTCGTCGTAGAGGGTCTCGGTGATGTCGAACGGGTAGCTCACCTCCCCGTCGGCGGCGAGCTGGAACCCGGTGCCGCTGACCTTGACCTCGCTGAAGTCGATGGTGTGGACGTCGAGGCCGGCGGACGGGTCGAACCCGGCCGGCGCGGTCGCCCCGGTGGCGACCTCTGCGCCGTCGGCGTCGAGCAGCTGCCACGCCAGCGACTCCTCGGCGTCGGTGACCAGGGTGGCGTTCTTCGGGCCCTGCGGCAGGTAGCCGACCTGGTTGACCCGGACCCGCGGCCCGGTCTCGTGCTCGAAGTCCTCGACCTCACCACCGGTGGTCAGCGATGCCAGGTGCAGGCACAGGTCGAACTCGCTGGCGTTACCGCCGAGCTGGAGCTGGAACTCGGTGTCGGCGCTGAGTTCGGCCTCGAAGGTGTCGGTGAAGCTCTGGCCGTCCGGGCGGAGCGTGATGTCCGCCGCGTAGATCGGCGGCCAGTCCACGCCCGGTTCTGGGATCAGCACCCGGGCCGCGGCCTGCGGCTCGGCGGTCGCGGTGACGGTGACCGTGTAGGTCGCCCCCTCCTCGATCGCCACGGCGCCCTGCCCGAGGATGACGTCCCACTGCTCACCGCCGGCCGGTACGGTGCCGCAGACGCCGCCGTCCGGGCCCGGCTCCAGGGTCAGGTTGGGCGTCGTCCACCACGGCGCCAGCCCGTCGAAGGTCGGGTTCTGCAACAGTTCGGTGATTGGGGTGACGTACACCTGGCTGAGGCATACCTCGCTGGTGGCGTCGGCGTTCGAGAGTTCGAACTGGACCCGTTGGGCGTCACCGGAGGCGGTGAACGACCACTCGAAGGTCTCCGGCTCGCCGGCTACCGCGAAGGTCTCCTGCACGTCGAAGATCTCCGGGCCGGCAGCGCCGTCGGACTGCACCGCCGCCTGCAGGCCGCCGGTGCCCGGGTCACCGTGCGCGGTGAACCCGAACAGGTAGGTCTCGTCCTCGGCGAGACCTAGGTCGACGAAGTTGCCGAATCGCTCATGCTCCGGGACGGTGATGCACAGCTGGCCGTCCTGAAGGTCGTCATCACTGATGCCCCACCACTGGTCGGCTACGGGCGGAGAGAAGTCGCCGTTGCTGACCAGGTTGGGGGGTCCATCCTCGTCCTGCGCCTGGGCCGGCGGGGCCGCGAACAGGCTGGTGACCAAGAGGGAACTGGTCACCGTGGCCACGATCGCGCGCCGGCTGCTTCTGCGTTGCGAACGCACAGCACATCCTTCCACTGACGGGGGTGGAAGTGGGAGCGCTCCCACTTCTTTCACGAGAGCTTAATCACACTGAACCCTCCGCGTCACTAGCTTCGGCCGGAGAATCTGCGACGGAGCGGTCGGCCGGCCGGTTGCGGCGCTGTGTCACGATGCCGGGTGGCCACCGAACCCGTCCGACGAGGAGCCCTTCCGTGTCCCACCCCGGCAGCCCCGACCCACCGCTCGCCCCGGCCTCGGCTGGTCCGCCGCCGGGCAGTCGGGGCCGTGGGCTGCGCTACGCCGCAGTGGTCGTCGTCGGTCTGCTGGTCGGCCTCGCCGCCGGCTGGGGCGGCTTCACGCTCATCCGGGACAGCGGCGACGGTGGCGAGGACCGCTATGTTCGCGGGGCCTGCCAGGCGCTCGCGGACTTCCAGCGCGGCGGTGTCACCTGGAACGACCCGGAGTCGTGGCGCGATGACGCGTTCGTCACCTACCACCTGTGGACCGCGGTGATCGGCTACTCCCATGCGGCGGCGACGGCGGACCCGGACTTCGACATCTCCGAGGGGTCCGGGCAGGCGCCGGCGTCGCCGGACCTGAGCCGGCTCGATGTCGACGCGCTGGCCGACTCTGAGGCCGCGCTCGCTGAGCTCTGCGCCGACCGCGGACTCTGACCGTCGCTTTTCGCGCCCGCGTTTCTCCCTGCCGAGGAGGCCACGTTGTCCCATCCGCCCGTCCCCGACCACAGTGACTCCAGCGCCTTCCCGTCGGCGGGTTCGCCCCCGCCCGCTCCGGCGCCCTCGCCGTACCCCGCGGGCTCGCCGTACCCCCCGCCCTCGCCGTACCCCCCGCCCTCGCCGTACCCCCCGGCCGGTGGCGGTGTCGAGCCAGCTACCGGCCCCGCGCCGCGGCGGAGCTGGTGGCCGCTGCTGCTGGCAGCGCTGGCCGCGGTGGCGGTCGGGATCGCCGGCGGGGTGGGCGGCGCGGCCCTCGGCGGCGGCACGCTCTCCGGCGGCGGCACGCCCTCCGGCGGCGGGACGGCCGCTGGCGGACCCGATGCGGAACGGTTCGCCCGGGGTGCCTGCCAGGCGTTGACCGACTGGGAGCTGACCGAGGCCGAGTTCGTGATCACCGATGGCGAGGTGCCCGCCGATGGCTGGCTCGCCGCCTCCGGCTACGGGCTGGCGGCTGGGCTCTCCGATGACCGGTTCCACGAGTTCGAACAGGCTGGTCTCAACATCCAGCGAGCGGTTCACCTATACGACCAGGACGGCCTGGCCGAGGCGACCGAACGCCTCGCCGACGCCTGCGCAGACCACGGGTTCTGAGCTGGCCTAGCCTGCCTTGATCATTAGGCATCGCAGCAGCTCAGGTGGGTCTGCGGGACCGTTTTCTCTGCACACCTATACGCCTGCGCTTGGCCAATTCGGGGTGTGCGACTTCGCCGGTGTGCGACCGCCGTCGCACCGGCGCGCCAGGTTGGCCCTCTTGGTGGGTTGAGTGGTGATCCACTAGGGCGACAAAGCGGGTTCTACTGGCAAACCAGGCACCACTCAGCCCACCAAGTCGGGTGAGACGATCTGCCCGCCGATCTTGCAGCCAACAGCCCCCCGATGGCGTATACGTGTGCAGAGCAAACGGTCCCACAAACCACCTGAGCTGTGGCGATGGATGATGATCAAATGGTGCTATCACCGGCCATCTCCCAATCGGTACGGAAGGTGGAGCGCCGTTCGGCCGTCCGCCGCTCTAGGGTTTGGACCGCAAGATCGTGCCCTGGCAGGCGCGGGGGGCGATTACCGGTATGGGGGTCGCAGGGGGACGGGGGACGCAGTGGTGGAGCAGGCCGACCAACCGGCGGGGGCCAGGTCGGCCCTTCCGGCGTTCGTCGGCCGCGATCGAGAAGTAACCACTGTGGCGGCGTCGATAGCGCAGTCGCCGGTGCTGCTGCTGATCGAGGGGGAGGCCGGGATCGGCAAATCCCGGCTGCTGGCGGAGGCGCTGCGGACGGCGGCGCCGCAGCCGGTGGTGGTCGAGGCCGCGTGCCCGCCGCTGCGGGAACCATTTCCGCTCGGCCCGCTGGTGGAGGCGCTCAGCCGCCGGTGGCGGCAGGCAGGTCCGGTGCCGTTGAGCCCGCTCGCCGGGGCGCTGCGGCCGCTGTTTCCGGAGTGGGGTGATCAGCTGCCACCGGCGTTGGAGCCGCTGGACGACCGGCGCGCGGTCCGGCACCGGCTGTTCCGGGCGTTGGCCGAGCTGCTCGAGGCTCTCGGCACCGAGGTGCTGGTGGTCGAGGATGCCCATTGGGCGGACGCCGCCACATTGGAACTGCTGACTTCGCTGGCGACCACTGGGCACCCGCCGGTGAGCATGGTGCTCACCTACCGGCCGACCGATGTCCCGTCGGGCTCCCCGTTGTTGCGGCTGACCTCTCGGCCGCCGGCGCGGCTACCCACGGTACGGCTCGCGTTGGCGCCGTTGAGCGCAACCGCGACCGCCGCCATGGTCGCGTCGGTCTTCCCGGCGGAGGCGGCCGACGACGAGCTGGTGGAGTTCCTGCACGCGCATACCCAGGGTCTACCGTTGGCGCTCGCGGAGACGCTGTCGCTACTACGGGACCGTGGCGAGCTGCGCGGGGGCGGCGACCGGGCCGGCGGTGGCGACCGGGCCGGGGGCGACGGCCGGCTGCGCCGCCGGGACATCGACCGGCTGGCGGTCCCACCGACGGTTCGGGACTCGGTGTTGGAGCGGGTGTCGAGATTGGACTCTGTGGGCCGGCGACTGCTCACCGCGGCGGCGCTGCTGGCGGAGCCCGCTGACGAGCCGACGCTGCGAGCGGTCGCCGGGCTCGACCCGGCGGCGGGGCAGGTCGGGGTGGCGGAGCTGCTGGCCCGCGGGCTGTTGCGGGAGGCCGAGCCGGGTCGGTTCGAGGTGAGCCACGTGCTGGCGGCCCGGGCGATCGCCGAGGCGACCCCGGCCTCCGAGCGCCGGCGGCTGCACCAGCAGGCCGGGCAGGTGTTGATGCGGCTGGACAATCCGCCGTTCGCCCGGCTGAGTCACCATCTTCGGGAGGCCGGCGACATCGCCGGCTGGCGCCGCTACGCCGAAGCCGCGGCCGAGCTGGCCCTGGCCTCCGGGGATGAACTCGCCGCGGTGGCGGCCCTGCGGGGGCTGCTCGACACCGCCCCGCCACCGCCGCCGACCGCGCGGGCCCGGCTGGCCGGCAAGCTGGGTGAGGCGGCGGTCGGTGGGGTGGCCTCGCTCGGCGAGGTGGCGGCCGAGGTAGCCGGCACGCTCCGGGAGGTGCTGTCCGATGCGGACACGACCGCGACCGACCGGGGGCCGGTCCGGCTCTGGTTGGGCCGGCTCCACCTGCAGCTCGGCGAGTTCGAGGAGGCGTACGCGCAGACCCAGGCGGCCTGCGCCGAACTGTCCGGGCACCCCACGTTGGCGGCGCGGGCGATGATGTCGTTGGGGTTCCCGCGCGGCAACACCTGGCCGGTCGAGCAGCATCTGAGCTGGCTGGACGGCGCCACCGCGCTGCTGCCGGAGGTCGCCGACCAGGCCGAGCGGACGTCGCTGGCGGTCGACCGGGTCGGCGCATTGCTGCTGCTCGGTCAGGCAGCCGGCTGGCGGGCGGCGACCGAGCTCGGCGATGACGCGCCGACCCTGAGCCAGCGGCGGCAGCTGGCGCGGTGCGCCATGAACACCGGCCACATGGGGGTGATCTGGGGCCACTACTCGTACGCCGAGCAGCGGCTACGCACCGCCGAGCAGCTGATGCGCGACACCGGCTACGAGCGGCTGCTCAACTCGGCCCGGCTCACCCGGGCGTACCTGGACTGGCACACCGGGGCGTGGGCGGGGCTGGCCGGCCGGGTGGCGGAGCTGGCCGACGCCGACGACACCCTACCCGAGGCGTACCTGGAGGCAAGGCTGGTCACCGCGCTGTTGGCGTTGGCGGCCGGCCGCCGGTCGGCGGCCGAACCGGAGCTGCGGGAGATCCTCGGCCAGGCCACCCACCGCGGGCTGGTCGACACCCAGCTGTTGCCGGCGGCGGCGCTGGGCCGGCTGTGGCTCACCGACGGCGCGGTCGAGGAGGCGATCCGGGTCACCCAGCCCGGTATCGACCTGATCGCCGGCAAGGGGGTCTGGCTGTGGGCGACCGACCTGGCGCCGGTCCATGTGGCGGCGCTGGTGCGGGCCGGGCAACGGGCGGCGGCGACCCGGCTGACCGAGGAGTACGTCGCCGCGCTGGCGGGGTTGGACGCGCCAGCGCCAGCGCCAGCGACCGCCGCGCAGGTGTGCCGGGCGATCGTGGCGAACGCCGCCGGTGAGCCGGGTCGCGCCGCAGAGTTGGCGCTCGCGGCCGCGCAGTCGTGGGCGGCGCTGCCCCGGCGCTACGAGGAGCTGTTGACGCTGGAGCGGTACGGCGGCTACCTGCTCGCGGCCGGCGAGGACGACCGGGCGCTGCCGGTTTTGACCTCGGCGCAGCAGGGGCTGTGGGCGCTCGGTGCCAGGTGGGACGCCGACCGGCTGGCGTACCGGCTGCGGCAACTCGGGGTGGAGGTCGCGCGTACCTGGCGGGGTGGCCGGCGCGGCTACGGCGACCAGCTCTCCCCCCGCGAGCTGGAGGTGGTCCGGCTGGTCGCGCAGGGGTTGACCAACCGCGAAGTGGCCAAGGTGCTGTACCTGTCGCCCCGCACCATCGACCGCCATCTGCAGAAGGCGATGCAGAAACTGGCGGTCACCTCGCGTACCCGGCTCGCGGTGGCCGCCGCGGACACCGGCCTGCTGGTCGCGGAGCCGGCCGGGTCGGCGGGCGAGCCGGGCCAGCTGCCGGCCGCGCCGGCCAAGAATGGGTGATCTACCCAATCGCAACCTCGGCCGTACCGGGTGAGCGTGATCAGGTGACGGCGATGCCGCCGTTGTGACGCCCGGAGAAAGAGGATGTTGATGTCCCCCATCCCATTACCCCCCGGCGGGGAGCGGCCGGCCCGGCGATGGCGGATCGCCGTGGTGGTGCCGGCGCTCGCCGCGCTGCTCGGCGGATCGGCCGTACCAGCGACTGCCGCCCCGGCACCGGCCGACCCGGTACGCGGGATGGCCGCGCCGCCGTCCGCAGGTGACACCGTCCCGGTGACCCTGCTCACCGGCGATGTGGTGGTGGTGCATCAGGGCCCGGACGGCACCCAGTCGGCGTGGCTCGCCGAGCCGGCGGTTCCGGCGAGCGGGGCGGCGCCGCAGATCTACCAGCAGGACGGCCAGGTCCATGTGATCCCGGCCGAGGTGCAGCCGTACCTGGCCGCGGGCGTGCTCGACGAGCGGCTGTTCAACGTCACCGGGCTGGTGGCGCAGGGGTACGACGACCGGTCCCGGGACGACCTGCCGCTGCTGCTGGCGGCGCCCGATCTGGCGGCGCTTCCGGCGGGGGCGGCGCCCGGCGGTGAGGTCGGGGTGCTGTCGAGCATCGACGCGCTGCCGGTCGAGGTGGACAAATCGGAGATCCGGCAGGTGTGGGAGGCGTTGCGCGGGCCGGAGCCGGCCGCGGCCCAGGATCCGGAGCCGCAGCTCGCAGCGGCCGAACGGGTGTGGCTGAACGGTCAGGTCGAGCCGACGCTCGGCGAGAGCGTGGGCCAGGTCGGTGCCCCGGCCGCGTGGGAGCTCGGGTACGACGGCGCCGGGGTGGCGGTGGCGGTGCTCGACACCGGCTACGATCCGGACCACCCGGACCTGGTGGGCCAGGTCGCGGATTCGGCGAACTTCACGCCCGACGAGGACCCGGCCGGCGTGGTCGGGATCGACCGGCAGGGCCATGGGACGCATGTGGCCGCGACCGTAGCCGGGACCGGTGAGGCCGCCGACGGCGGGCGTCCCGGGGTGGCGCCCGGCGCCGAGCTGCTCATCGGCAAGGTACTCAGCGACGCCGGTGTCGGCTACGACGACTGGGTGATCGCCGGGATGGAGTGGGCGGTCGAGGCCGGAGCGCGGGTGGTCAACCTGAGCCTCGGTTCGTCGTTCCCGAGTGACGGCTCGGACCCGTTGAGCATGGCGGTGGACCGGCTCACCGAAGAGTCGGGGGTGCTGTTCGTGGTGTCGGCCGGCAACATCGGCCCTGCCGAGGGCAGCATCACCGCGCCCGGGGCCGCCGAGCACGCGCTCACCGTGGGCGCCACCGACCATCACGACCAGCCGGCGGACTTCTCCTCGCGGGGGCCGCGCCCCGGCGACTCGGCGATCAAGCCGGAGCTGGTGGCGCCCGGGGTGGATGTCGTCGCCGCCCGCGCCGCGGGCACCAGCTCGGGGCAGCTGATCGACGACTACTACACCGCGATGAGCGGCACCTCGATGGCGGCGCCGCATGCCGCCGGGGCGGCCGCGATCGTGGCCCAACAGCACCCGGACGATACGGCGGCGGAGCTGAAGGCCCGGTTGGTCGCCACCGCCGAACCGCTCGACGAGCGGGTCTCGTTCCAGGGCGGCGGCCGGCTCGACGCCGCCGCGTCGGTCGCGGCGACGGTCGCGGTGAGCGACGCGGCATTGTCGCTGGGCGAGGTCGGGCAGTCGGGCCGGTTCGAGACCCGCACCTTGACCTACCAGAACCACTCCGACCAGCCGATGACGCTGCGGTTGACGCCGCACGTCAACGCGGCCGGCGACCTCAACGACGCCCGGCCGGTGGTGCGGATCCGGCCGGCGGCGCTGGTGATCCCCCCGGGCGGGTCGGCCAGCGCCGACGTGTCGCTGCTGACCCAGGCGACGACGCCGGGCACCTATACCGGCTACATCCTGGCCGAGGACCGGCGGAACCAGTCGGCGCCGGTGCAGACCGTGCTGACCGCCACCCTCCCGCCGCCGATCCATACGGTCACGGTCGAGGGAGTCGACCGGGACGGGGAGCCGGCCGGCTCGGGCTCGGTCGAGGCGTGGAACCTGGAGACCGGGCAGATGTATTACGGCTGGTTCTTCGACGGCCAGACCCAGCTCGAGTTGCCCGCCGGGCGGTACACGTTGGTCTTCTCGGTGCAGTCGCCGGCGGGTGCCTTCCCGCCGAGCAGCGTGGTCTTCGGCGGCGACCCGGAGCTCACGGTGGCGAGGGACCTGACGCTGCGGTATGACGGCCGGGACGCCGAACCTTTCCAGGTGGAGACGCCACGGGAGACGGTGACCGATTCGTTCGACATCTTGTGGCACCGGCAGGTCGGCGACCGGGCCATCGCCACCACGTCCAGTGGTGGACTCACCGGCACCGACCTTTACCTGCTTCCCAGCGATGAGGCCGACACTGGGGTCTTCGAGGCGTCGGTGCTGTGGCAGGAGTCGGAGCCGCTGCTGCGACTCTCCGCGCCCGGCCCGGACGGGGCGCCGATCGAAACGACCCCGGTGTTGGCGACGCAACGGTTGGTCTACGAAGGCCAGGAGTCGCTGCCGGTGGTCTACGCCGGAGAGGGGACGCCGGAGGAGTTCGCGTCGGTGGACGCCGCCGGCAAGGTGGCGCTGGTGACCCGGGCCCGGTCCGGTCATTACATCTCCGACCAGTCGCAGGCTGCGGCCGAGGCCGGGGCGGTGCTGCTGCTGGCGCACAACGACGAGCCGGCGAACTGGTGGGACCCGGACAACACCAGCTTCCTGCCCAGCTACCGGCTCAACCAGGGCGAGGGCATGGCGCTGCGGGAGCAGCTCGCCGCCGACCCGGAGCTGGAGCTGGACCTGCACGGGGTGATCGACCCCGCGTACACCTACGACCTAGCCTTCCACACGGCGGGCCGGTTCCCCGGCGGGGAGCGGCAGGTGGTCGACGAGGCGGAGCTGGCGACGGTCGAGTCGGCGTTCCACGCCGACTCGGCGGAGACCGGCCGGATGGAGTCATGGGTGGCGCTGCTGGGTAGCTCCGAGTTCGGGCTGCGTATGGGGCGGACCCGCAACGCGCCGGGTCACCGGACCGAGTTCATCAGCACCGAGCAGGTGCGGTGGCAGCGGTTCGGTCAGCCGCATCATGAGTTCCCCGGGATGTATTGGATCTGGACCGGCGTCGAGCGCTACCACCCCGGCGAGGTCTACCAGCAGCAGTGGTGGGGGGCGTTGACCCGGCCCGGTGTGCCAGAGTTGCCCGGTTACGAGGCGATCGGGTTGCCGGCCGCCCGGTTCCACGACGCGCTGCGGTTCAACATCCCCACCTACCTCTACGACAACGGCCGGATGTACGGGTATCCATACCACCAGCTCGGCGACGAGGTGGTGATGCGGGTGTACCGGGACGGTGAGCTGGTCGGCGAGGGTGACTGGTCGGATCTGCAGGTGTCGGTGCCGCCGGAGGAGTCATGGTACGAAGTGGAGCTGATAGTCCGCAACGGCGCCGGTAACTGGGCCGGCACCTCGGTGGTCACCGAGTCCAGCTGGGAGTTCAGCTCCGGCCGGCCCGTCGATGGGCGGGAGGTGCTGCCGCTGGTGCAGCTCGACTACCACCTGGAGACCGGGCTGCACAACCAGGTCGAGGCGACCGACGCGTACCCGCTGCGGTTGGTGCCCGGCTACCAGCCGGGGGTGACCGGGCCCGGTGACTTCGAGCTGACCGTGGAAGTGTCCTTCGACGACGGTGCGAGCTGGGCGGCCGCGCCGGTCAGCGAGGTGGACGGCGGGTTCGAGGCGACCGTCCCGGCCGCCCCGGCGGCGGCCGAGTTCGGTTCGGTGCGGGTGGTCGCCACCGACCAGGCCGGAAACCAACTGCGCCAATATATCGAGCGGGGCTGGCGGGTCAATCTGGACTGAATTCGCGACGGGGGTGGTGGGGTCGGCCCGGGGTCTCGGCCGGCCCCACCATCACGTCACCGCTCTACAACACGCTGCCGGAGCCGACCAGCGCCTTCAGGTCGGCCATCAGCGCCGGTGAGACCTGCACCCGGTAACGGGGCAGCTTCAACAGCTCCGGCTGCCGGTTGCCGGTGTACCGCAGCTCCAGCCGGACCTCGGTGTCGCCCTGATGCTGCACCAGGACCTCCCGGAGCCGTTCCACGGCGCCCTCGGTGACCGCGGAGTCCTTCATCCGGATGGTGACCGGCCGGCCACCGGCCGCCGCCACCGCGCTGGTGTCCAGCACCGCCAGGTCGTGCGCCACCACCGAGACACTGCCGCTGTCGCGCCGGTTGACCTTGCCCTTGAGCGCCACCACCAGATCGTCGGCGAGCTGGTCCGAGACCGCGTCGTAGGTGCTGGGGAAGAAGAGCACCTCGATCGCGCCGTCCAGGTCCTCCAGGCTGGCCGAGGCCCACAGCTTGCCCTGCTTGGTCACCCGCCGGTTCAGGCCGACGATCATCCCGGCCAGGGTGACGTGCGCCCCGTCGGGCAGCTCGTCGTCCTCGATCTGGGTGATCGCCTGTTCACAGTTGCGGCGGAGCAGGTGCTCGGCGCCGGCGAGCGGGTGCGAGGAGACGTAGAGGCCCAGCATCTCCCGTTCGAAGTCGAGCAGGGTCTTGCTCTCCCACTCGTGCTCCGGCACCGTCAGCGTCAACCCGGCCGCCGGCTCGTCGGCCTGCACCAGGTCGTCGAAGAGCGAGAACTGCCCCTCCGCCTCCCGGCGTTTGATGTGGTGGGCGTCCTCGACCGCGGCCTCGTGCACCTCGACCAGGCCGCGCCGGGTGTGCCCGAGCGAGTCGAAGGCACCGGCCTTGATCAGCGACTCGATGGTGCGTTTGTTGCACACCACCAGCTCACCCTTGGCGAGGAAGTCGGCGAACGAGGTGAACGCCTCCTTCGCCTTCCGGGTCTCGATGATCGAACGCACCACGTTGGTGCCGACGTTACGGACCGCGTGCAGGCCGAACCGGATGTTGCCGTCGACCGGTTTGAACGGACCCTCTGACTCGTTGACGTCGGGGGGCAGCACCTTCACCCCCATCCGGCGGCATTCGCCGAGATAGAGCGCCATCCGGTCCTTGTCGTCGCTGACCGAGGTGAGCAGCGCCGCCATGTATTCGGCCGGATAGTTGGCCTTCAGGTAGGCGGTCCAGTACGCGATCAGGCCGTACGCGGCCGAGTGGGCCTTGTTGAAGGCGTAGTCGGCGAAGGGCAGCAGGATGTCCCACAGGGTCTGGATCGACTCGTCGGAGAAGCCGCGTTCCCGCATCCCGTCCCGGAAGAAGACGACCTGCTTGTCGAGCACGTCTTTTTTCTTCTTGCCCATGGCCTTACGCAGGTTGTCGGCTTGCCCCATGGTGTAGCCGGCCAACTTCTGCGCGATCGCCATCACCTGCTCCTGATAGACGATCAGGCCGTGGGTGGGGCCGAGCACCTCCTCCAGCGCCTCGGCGAGGTGCGGGTGGATCGGCACCACTTCCTGCTGGCCGGTCTTGCGCAGCGCGTAGTTGATGTGGCTGTTGGCGCCCATCGGGCCGGGCCGGTAGAGCGCGATGGCGGCCGAGATGTCCTCGAAGTTGTCCGGCCGCATCATCTTCAGCAGTGACCGCATCGGGCCGCCGTCGAGCTGGAAGACCCCGAGCGTCTCCCCGCGGCCGAGTAGCTCGTAGGTGGGGCGGTCGTCGAGGCCCAGCGAATCCAGGTCGATCCTGCGGCCGGTGCTGCGTTCGACGTTACGCAGACCTTCGGCGAGGATGGTCAGGTTACGCAGCCCCAGGAAGTCCATCTTGATGAGTCCGAGCGACTCACAGGTGGGGTAGTCGAACTGGGTGATGATGGCGCCGTCGTCTTCCCGCTTCATCAGCGGGATGTGTTCGATCAGCGGCTCCGCGGACATGATGACCCCGGCGGCGTGCACCCCGGTCTGCCGGACCAGCCCCTCCAGGCCGCGGGCGATGTCGAAGACCTTGGCGACGTCGGGCTCGGAGTCGACCAGCGCCCGGACCTCGGTCGCCTCGTGGTAACGGGGGTGGCCGGAGTCGGTGACCGCCGAGAGCGGGATGTCTTTACCCATCACCGCCGGCGGCATCGCCTTGGTGATCCGGTCGCCGAGCGCGTACGGGTAGCCGAGCACCCGGGAGGCGTCCTTGATCGCGGCCTTCGCCTTGATCGTGCCGTAGGTGGCGATCTGGGCCACCCGGTCGTCGCCGTACTTCTCGGTGACGTAGCGGATCACCGCGGCCCGCCCACGCTCGTCGAAGTCGACATCGATGTCGGGGCGCTCGACCCGCTCCGGGTTGATGAACCGCTCGAAGATCAGACCGTGGGTGAGCGGGTCCAGGTCGGTGATGCCCAGCGCGTAGGCGACGATGCTGCCGGCGGCGGAGCCGCGGCCGGGGCCGACCGAGATGTCGTTCTCCCGCGACCACCGGATGAAGTCGGCCACCACCAGGAAGTAGGCGGGGAACCCCATCGAGCTGATGACCTCGACCTCGTACTGGCACTGGGCCCGCCGGTCCTCCGGGATGCCGCCGGGGTAACGGCGGGCCATCCCCGCCCAGACCTCCTTGGTGAACAGGCTCTCCTCGGTCTCACCCTCCGGGGTGGGGAACCGGGGCATCAGGTCGTGGTAGGCGAACATCCCCTCGGTCTCGACCCGCTCGGCGATCACCAGGGTGTTGCGGCACCCCTCCAGCCAGGCGTCGGAGCCGTCGACGCCGTACATCTCGGCGGGCGACTTCAGGTAGTAGCCGGAGCCGCCGAAGCGCATCCGTTTGGTGTCGGTGATCCGGGCGTTGGTCTGCACGCAGAGCAGCGCGTCGTGGGCGCTGGCCTGGTCTTCCTGGGTGTAGTGGGAGTCGTTGGTGACCACCGGCGGGATGCCGAGCTTGCGGGAGATGTCGAGCAACCCGGAGCGGACCCGGGTCTCGATATCCAGGCCGTGGTCCATCAGCTCCAGGAAGTAGTTTTCCTTGCCGAAGATGTCCTGGTAGCGGGCGGCGGCGGCGAGGGCCTCCTCCTCCTGGCCCAGCCGCAGCCGGGTCTGCACCTCCCCGGAGGGGCAGCCGGTGGTCGCCACCAGCCCACCCGCGTACTCGGAGAGCAGTTCGGCGTCCATCCGCGGCTTGCCGTACTGGCCCTCCAGCGACGCCCGGGAGGTCAGCGCGAAGAGGTTGTGCAGGCCGGTTTTGTTCGTCGCCCACAGGGTGGCGTGGGTGTAACGGCCACCGCCGGAGACGTCGTCGTCCTTCTGCTCCGGCCGCCCCCAACGCACCGGCTTCTTGTGGAACCGGGAGTCCGGGGCGAGGTACGCCTCAATGCCGATCACCGGGGTGACCCCGGCGGCGGTGGCGGCTTTGTAGAAGGCGTTGGCCCCGTGCATGTTGCCGTGGTCGGTGATCGCCACCGCCGGCATCCCCAGCCGCTGCACCTCGGTCATCATGTCGTTGATCCGCGCCGCACCGTCGAGGATCGAGAACTCGGTGTGTACGTGCAGGTGCACAAACTGGTTGGACAAGCCGGTACCTCCTCAACCAGGCATACAACCCAGATGGAGGCCAGAACCGTCACACCCGGCGTCGCCTGGTCCGCAATCCGCCAAGGTCAGCCCATAGCGTACGCACTCCCGCCCAGCCGCTTGCGCAGACCGGCCGAGGTCGGCTGCCGAATCTGTCGAACCCGTCACCGGTCACCCGTCACCGGTCACCCGTCACCGGTCACCCGTCACCGGTCACCCGTCACCGGTCGTCGGCGTCGGCGAGTAGCGGGTCCAGCCGTACCGTGGGATTCTCCCGAGCGATCATGTCCAGCCGCCACCGGTTCGGGAAGAGCGCCAGCAGCGCCCCGTCGCGTACCCGGGTGAGCACCTCGATGCCGCGGACCCGGCTCAGCGCCTCCTGCCCAGCCGGATCGGTACGGCGGACATACTGGTAAGGTAGATGGTCCACAGTGGTGGGTACGCCGAACTCGGCCGCCAACCGGTGGGTGGCGACCTCGAACTGCATTGGACCGACCGCGGCGAGCACCGGGGCGGCGTCGCCCCGAGCCTCCGATCGCAGCACCTGCACGATGCCCTCGGCGTCCAGCTGGGCTACGCCCCGCCGGAACCGCTTGAACTTCGAGGTGTCGCTGGTCTGGATCGTCGCGAAATGCTCCGGCGCGAACGACGGCAGCGGCGGGAACTCCACCGGCCGATCACTGTAGAGGGTGTCGCCGATGCCCAGCGCGGTGGCGTTGACCAGCCCCACCACGTCACCCGGGTAGGCGTAGTCGGCGGTGTCGCGTTCCCGGCCGAACAGCTGCTGGGCGTACTTGGTGGCGAATGGCCGGCCGGTCGCGCCGTTCGTGACCTGCGCACCCCGCTCGAAGCGCCCCGAGCAGACCCGGACGAACGCGACCTGGTCGCGGTGAGCCGGGTCCATGTTCGCCTGGATCTTGAAGACGAATCCGGCGAACGGCGCCGCCACCGGCCGCGGCTCACCGGCGACGTCCGGGCGGGGGCCGGGCGCCGGCGCGAGCTCCACCAGCGTGTCCAGCAGTTGGCGTACCCCGAGGTTGGCGACGGCGGCGCCGAAGAGCACCGGGGTGGTTGTCGCGGCGGTGAAGGTGGCCTGATCATGGTCGGCGTCGCTGAGGTCGAGCAGTTCCAGCTCCTCGACGGCGCGTTGCCAGTCCTCGCCGAACCGGCGGGCGGCCTCGTCGGTGGTCAGCTCCTGCTCGGTGGCGGCGGTGGCGCCGCCCGGTGCCCGTTCAAAGTGGATGGCTGTGCCGGTGCGTCGGTCGACCACCCCGTGGAACTGCCCGGCGAGGCCGATCGGCCAGGTCAACGGTGTCGGCCGCAGCCCGATCCGGGTCTCGATCTCGTCCAGCAGCGCCAGCGGCTCCAGGCCGGGCCGATCCCACTTGTTGATGAAGGTGACGACCGGGATCCGCCGATGCCGGCATACCTCAAACAGCTTGAGAGTCTGCGGCTCCAGCCCTTTGGCGGCGTCGAGGAGCATGACCGCGCAGTCCACCGCGGTGAGCACCCGGTAGGTGTCCTCGGAGAAGTCGGCGTGACCCGGGGTGTCGAGCAGGTTGACCACCACGTCGCGGTACGCGAACTGCAGCGCGGCCGAGGTGATGGAGATGCCGCGGGTCTGCTCCATCGCCATCCAGTCGGACACCACCCCGCGGCGTCCGCCCTTGCCGTGGACCGCGCCGGCCTGCCCGATCACCCGGGCGTGCAGCGCCAGCGCCTCGGTGATCGTGGACTTGCCGGCGTCCGGGTGGCTGATCACCGCGAAGGTACGCCGCCGGGCCGCCTCTGCCTGGATGTTCGCCTGGCCCGGAGCCGTCACCGATTGCACCTGCGCTTCCCCCCACCGCCCACTCGGCCGATCATGGACATAGGTGCCGGATCGGCCGCTGACTCTGTCCCTAGCCCCATGATCGCGCGGGTGGGGTGGTGGGGGTGGAGCGGGGCTAGGTGGTGGGCGCTGAGGTGGCCTACGATGCGCGAATGGTGGTAGATAAGGGCCGCCTGCCATGGTGAGTGCCCGTTTCGAAGAGCTGGACTGGCGGCAGACCCCGATCGGTGAGATCAGCCTCCGGCGCCGGTGGGATCCCACCTGTGCCCGAGAGGTCCACGAGATCAAGCTCGACGACGAGTTCCTGATGTCCAGCCTGTTCACCCAGGCGGAGGTGGAACTCGCCCGGCTGGCCCTGGCCCGGATCCGCGGCGACGGTCCCTGGGATGTCGTCGTCGGCGGTCTCGGGCTCGGATGCACCGCCGCGACGGTGCTGGCCGAGCCGAAGGTCGGCACCTTGCTGGTGGTCGAGGCCCTGGAAGCGGTGATCGACTGGCACACGTGGCGGCTGTTGCCGACTGGTGAGCAGTTGGTCACCGACCGCCGTTGCCGGCTGGTGCAGGGCGACTTCTTTGCCATGGCCGCCGCCGATGGTTTCGACCCGAAACGCCCCCGGCGGCAGTTCGACGCCATCCTGGTAGACATCGACCACTCGCCGGATCATCTGCTGCACCCGGGCCACGGCGACTTCTATCGGCCGGCCGGGCTGCGTCGACTCGCCGCCCACCTGCGGCCAGCCGGGGTGTTCGCGCTGTGGTCCGACGACCCGCCGGAGCCCAGGTTCACCGCTGCGCTCTCCGACCTGTTCACAACCGTCGAGGCGGAGACTGTGCGCTTCCGCAACCCGTTCCTTGAGCAGGAGTCGGCCAATACCGTCTACGTGGCGGTCGACCCCCGCTGAGCTGGGCCGGGTTGTCCCATGCCGTCCCTACACTGACTGGCATGGCTGAGCAACTGCCGGAACTGATCGTCGTTGACGCCGCCGCGTGGCGCGAGTGGCTGGCGGCACACCATGACCGTGCCCCCGGCGTGTGGTTGGTGCTGGCAAAGGGGGGAGCTACCGACCCCACCAGTCTCACCTACGAGGAGGCGGTAAACGAGGCGCTGTGCTTCGGTTGGATCGACGGCCAGGCGCGGCGCCGGGATGAGACCACCAGCAGTCTGCGGTTCACCCCTCGCCGGGCCCGCAGCATCTGGTCGAAGAAGAACGTCGAACGGGTGGCCCGGTTGACCGAGGCGGGCCGGCTGCACCCGGCCGGGCTCGCCGAGGTGGAGCGGGCGAAGGCGGACGGCCGTTGGGAAGCGGCCTATGCCGGCCCGGCCACCATCGAGGTGCCGGCCGACCTGACCTCGGCGCTGGCGGCGCAGCCGGCGGCGCAGGCGATGTTCGAGATCCTCACCAGCCAGAACCGGTTCGCGATCCTGCACCGGATTCATAGCGCCAAGCGGCCCGAGACCCGGGCCCGTCGGATCGCGCAGTTTGTCGAAATGCTCGGCCGAGGTGAGACGATATATCCGCAGCGCCGTCAGGCCGGGCAGTAGCGCGCGGTTCAGCCGGGCGAGGCGGCCCGGTCGAGGCGGTCGCCGAGCGCCTGGGCGAGGACGCGGTGCACGTAGTCGGGGTCGGCGGGTGCGTTGTCGAGCAGGATGGCCGTGCACAGCCCATCGGCGGCGGCGACCAGCGCGGCGATCGCCGCGGGATCGTCGGTGAGGGTGGCGGCGAGGTCGGCGACGTTCTCCCGCCACCGACGGGCCAACGATTGCAGGGCGGGTCGCCGAGCGGCCATGGTGGCCAACTCCCGCTCGGCCAGCGCTCGCTCCCGACCGGCGCCAGCCGACTCTCCGATCAGCTGGGCCAGCCCGCGCAGCTTGTCGCCGGGGTCGTCGATGATGTGGCGGATCCGGGCGGTGTACCCGTCGGCGACGCTGGCCAGCGCCGCGACCAGCAGATCGTCGAGGGTGGCGAAGTAGTAGGTGGTCAGGCTGGTCGTAATGCCCGCCTGTCGGGCGACGGTGCGGTGGGTGACCCCGGCGGCACCGTCGCGGGTGACGACGGCGAGGGTAGCTTCGATGATCTCGGCCCGGCGCTTCTGCCCCCGGGCGCGACGACCGTCGACGGGTTCGCTCTCGGCGTGGTGCATGCTCCCTCCTGGGCTTCCAGGATAGTCGAGCGGCTCACCGCTGGGCCGGCTCGATCTCCTGGTCCGCGCCGAGCGGCCGCACCTGCCGCAGCGCCGACAGGCAGAGCAGCGTGGTGATCAGGATGGCCGCCCCGGCGACGGCGGAGGCGATGTTCACACCGGCGAGGAAGGCCTCCTGGGCGGCGGGGACGGTCTGTGGGGGCAGTTGGTCGGCGGCTGAGAGGGCGCCGGAGAGGCTGCCGGTGACCCGGTCGGCGACCTCAGGGGAGACGCCGGCGGGGGCGACCATGCGGGCGGTGTAAAGGGCGGTGGCGAGACTGCCGAGCAGCGCGACGCCGACGGCGACGCCCAGTTCCTGCACCGTCTCGGACATCGCCGCGGCGGAGCCGGACTGGGACGCGGGCGCGGCACCGACGACCATGTCGGTGCCGAGCGCCGCGATCGCCCCGAGGCCTAGATAGATCAGCGCGAAACCAGCCACCACCCGGGGCGCGTCGCCGGTGTCCGCGGTGGCCAGCGCCGCGTATCCGAGCAGCGACAGCCCCAGCGTGCCCGCCATGACCAGACCTGGACGCACCCGGCGGGCGAGCAACGGCGCGCCGATGGCGGCGACGAGCATCGCCAGTGCGGGTGGGCCCATCCACAGACCGGCCACGAACGGCGTGAGCCCTTCAACGAGCTGGAGGTACTGGGTTACCAGGTACATGGTTCCGCCCACCCCGACCAGCCCGATCAACAGCACGGCCAGCGCCGCGGAGAAGGCCCGGTTGCGGAACAACCTGACCTCTAGCAGCGGCGAGGGGAGGCGTCGCTGCCGGCGCACGAACACCACCCCGGCGGCGATGCCGGTGGCGAGCAGCACGACGGCGCTGACGGTCGCCCCGTGGGCGGCCGTGTGCTTGATGGCGTAGACCACCGACAGGATCGCCGCGAGCGAGAGGGCGACGCTGGCCAGGTCCAACCGCCCCGCTCGGGGGTCCGCGTACTCCGGCAGCAGGGTCCGCGAACCGGCCAGTACGACCACGGCGATCGGTACGGCGATCAGGAACGCCGCCCCCCACCAGAAGGTGTCGACCAGCGCACCACCGACGACCGGCCCGGCGGCCATGCCGAGCGCGAACATGGTGGCCCACACCCCGATCGCCACCGCCCGCTGGCGTACGTCGGCGAACATGTTCGAGATCAGGGACAGCGTCGAGGGCATCAGCGTCGCCCCCGCCACACCCAGCAGGGCGCGATAGAGAATCAGCAGTTCGGCGCTGGGGGCGAAGGCGGCGAGGACGGAGACGACGGCGAAGGCGGCCATTCCGATCGACAGCAGTCGGCGGCGGCCGATCCGGTCGCCCAGGGTGCCCATGGTGATGAGGAATCCGGCGATGAGGAAGCCGTAGGCATCCATGATCCACAGGGTCTGGGTAGCCGACGGGTCCAGCGCCGCCGCCAGATTTGGCAGCACCAGGTAGAGCACGGTTACATCCAGGCCGAGGAGCATCGTCGGCAGCGCCAACAACCCCAGGCCTGCCCACTCTCGCGCTCCCGCGCGCGCCACCTGGACATCCGACACAGCAGCTCTCCCCCCATCAGGCAGTTACTTGGACTATCGTACAACTAGTACAGGGGTTCGAGCGGTCAGCGGCGCGGCAACCGTCACCGGGTTGGCAGGGTGGGAGCTGGTGAGTCTCCGCCGGCGTGGGATCCGGTTCACCTCCGGTGGGCGCTAGCGAATGAGCGCCAGGGCGGCGTCGGTCATGCCGGCCGGGGCGGTGGCCGGGGAGCCGGCGCCGAAAGGTGGCTGCGGGTCGTACTCGATCGCCAGCTGTACCGCCTGGGCGATGGTGGGGTCGTGAAGCTCGGCCAGGAGGGCGAGCGCCATGTCGATACCGGCGGAGACCCCGGCGGCGGTGACGATCCGGCCGTCGAAGACCACCCGCTCCTCGACCGGGACGGCGCCGAAATCGGCCAGCCGCTCCCGCCATCCCCAGTGGCTGGTGGCCCGTACCCCTGGCAACAGCCCGGCGGCGGCCAACAGGAAGGAGCCGCTGCATACCGACGTGGTCCACTGGGTGTGCTGGTGTACACCCTGGAGCCAACCGATCAGCTGCTGGTCGGCCAGGGCCTCGATCGTCCCCGGACCACCCGGGACCAGCACCACATCAGGGTGGGACACCTCGGCGTACGTGGCGTTGGCGGTCAGCGACAGCGTGCCCCGGTCGTCGCTGACCGGGACCCGCTCCGCGGCGACGAAGCTCACCTTGCACTCCGGGGCGAACGCCAGCACGGTGTAGGGCCCGACCACATCGAGGGCGGTGAACCGCGGGTAGAGCGGGATGGCGATGTTGCGCATCAATCCTCCTTGGAGCTGAATCGGCGACGGTAGTCACCGGGAGAGATCCGCCAGTGCCGGCGGAAGGTTCGGTAGAGGGTCTCCGGCGCACCGAGACCCGACTCCCGGGCAACCCGATCCAGCGGATGGTTGGTGGTCTCAAGCAGGCGGCGGGCAGCCTCGGCCCGGCTGCGCTCCACGTACCGGCCCGGGGAGACGCCGGTCTGGTCGGTGAAGACCCGGGAGAAGTGACGTTCGCTCAGCTGCACCCGACTCGCCAGGGCGGCCACGCTGAGGTCCGCGGCCGGGTTGCCGTCGATATACGTCTGCAGCTCCCGGAGCGGGTCTTGGCGCGGGACAGCGGCGAGCATGGGAGTGCTGAACTGGCTCTGTCCGCCGGGCCGGTGCAGATACACCACCAGGCCGCGGGCGACGTCACGGGCCAGCTCGTGGCCGTAGTCCTCGGCGACCAGGGCGAGTGCCAGATCTACCCCGGCGGTGACGCCGGCCGAGGTCCACACCCTGCCGTCACGGATGTAGATCGGTTCGGCGTCGACGTCGACCGCCGGATATCTGTCGGCGAGGCCGCCGGCGGCGAGCCAGTGGGTGGTCGCCCGGCGGCCGTCGAGCAGACCGGCCTCGGCGAGCAGCATGGCCCCGTTGCAGACTGAGGCGACGCGGCGGGCGGGACCGGCCAGCCGGTTGATGTGCTCGACGAGGACCCGGTCGGCCAACCTCCTCGGCACCGTGAAGCCGCCGGTCACCAGCAGGGTGTCCACTGGGCCTGGGAGGTCGGGGAGCTGTACCGGAGCCACGATGGTGACCCCGTTGTGCGCCACCACCTCGCCGGCGGTGACCGCGGCGACCTCGACCCGGTAGCCGCTGTCGCCGGCGAGCAGGGTGGCGCCCGCGAACACGTCGGCCGGCCCGGCCAGGTCGAGGAGTTGGAATCCCTCGAAGGCCACGATGACGACGTGTCGTTGCATGGCAGCAATCGTCGCCACCGGTCGACGTTGACGTCAACGACACGTACCTTGCAGATCCGGCCACCTCGGCGAGTCACCGTTGGGTGCCGTCAGCTCGTCGGGCTGGCCGGGCGGTCGGGGAAGAGGATCCGGGGCACAAACCACAGGCAGAAGATCATGCCGAAGAGCTCCACCAGCGACTGCACGACGATGACCAGCGCGGCTATCTCCCATCCGGCGGGCAGCGCGAGCGCGAACGGCAACACGATGAACGAGTTGCGGGTGCCCAGCGAGAATGCCAGCGTCCGCCCCTGGGCCGCCGGCATTCTCGCTATGGTGGCGAGGATCCGGGCCACGATCAGGCTGGCGGCGAGGAAGGCGGCCGCGATCGCGACGACGGGCGGCAGCAGATCGATCGAGGCCCGCGCCGCGCGGACGTGGGCGGCGGCGACCAGGAAGATCACCACCGAGAGCAGCGGCACCGGCCACCACCCCAACCGCTGGCGGATCCGTTCCGGTTCGGGCCGCCGGGCGGACCAGAACTCGGTGAGGGCCGCCAGCCCGAGCGGCACCAGGACGACCAGTAACGCCGGCCACACCTGGCCCGGGGTGAACACGGTGGTGAACTCGGCACCGGACATCAGCCACAGGTACGCGGGCAGCAGTAGCAGCTGGAGCAGCAGGCTGACCGGGGTCAGCGCGGTGGCCCGGGTGGCGTCGCCGCGGCCGAGTTGGCTGAAGGTGATGAACCAGTCGGTGCAGGGCACCAGCAACACCAGCAGCAGGCCCAGCCGCAGCGCGTCGTCGGGGGGTGCGAACGCGACCAGGCCCCAGACGACGGCGGGGATGATGACGAAGTTGCCGAGCAGCGCGGTGAGCAAGAAGCGTCCATCCCGGAACGCGGTCGGGATCGAGGTGAGCGGGGTCTGGGTGAAGGTGGCGTAGAGCAGCAGCGCGAGCGTTGGCCAGACCAACGACTCGACGGTCTCGCCGACCGCCGGCCACAGCGTCCCCACGGTGAGGCCGAGCGCGAGGGTGGCGAGGTAGCACCACACCTGGTGGCGTTCGAGCCGCTCTCTGGTCATGATCGGTCCACGGTAACCGGGCTGGGTTGCCCAGTCAGCGGATGCGTGCCGCCCGCCCCACTCCATGTTCGGCAAATCGGCGTGGGGTGGCGCTGCGATTTGTAACGATAACGATTATCATTGGCGCGGTCCTGATGAGAGGAGCGCCCGGTGGGTCATCTGTTGCTAGTGGAGAGCTGGGTCGGCGCCATGAGTACGCTGCTGCCACGCGCGATCCACGAGGCGGGGCACCGGTTCACATTCGTCACCCGCGAGCTGGCGCACTATCTGCGCGCCTACCGCGGACCCGGCGTGCACCCGCTGCTCACCGCCGACCACGTGCTCACGACCGAGACCAATGATCCGGAGTCGCTGGCGGCGCAGGTCGCTCGTTGGCACTCCGTGTTCCGGTTCGACGGAGTAATGACCTCCTGCGATTACTACCTCACCGTCGCCGCCCGGCTCGCCGCCGAGCTGGGCCTGCCGGGGCCGGAGCCGGCGGCGGTGGCCCGGGCGACCCGCAAAGACCAGACGCGGCGCGCGATGCGCGACGCCGGCCTGCCCACCGGCCGGTTCGCCGTCGCCGAGCAGTGGCCGGAGCTGGCCGCAGCCGCCGACCGCGTCGGGTACCCGCTGATCTGCAAACCGGTCGACCTGTGCGCCGGCATGTACGTCCGGCGGGTCGGCGACCGGGCCGAGCTGCGCACCGCCTACGAGGCGCTGGCCGGCTTCCCGGTCAACGCCCGCCAACAGCTCCGGGCGCCGCAGATCCTGCTGGAAGAGATCTTCGAAGGGCCGGAGGTGAGCGTCGAGACGGTCACTATCGACGGGGTGACCGAAGTGATCGGCGTCACCGACAAGCGGCTCGCCGGCGACGCATGCTTCATCGAGACCGGGCACATGTTCCCGGCGGACCTGCCGGCCGGGGCCGCGACCGCGGCGGCCGAAGCAGCGGTGCAGGCGCTGTCGGCGGTCGGCTTCGACCGCGGTGTCGCCCACACCGAGCTGCGGCTGACCGCGGCCGGGCCGCGAGTGGTGGAGATCAACCCGCGTCCGGCCGGCAACCAGATCACCGAGCTGGTCCGGCTGGTCACCGGCGTCGACCTGCCGATGGTCGCCGCCCAGCTGGCGGCGGGGCAGCGGCCGGCGACCCAGCCGCAGCACACCGGGGTGGGTAGCGCGGCGGTGGCGTTCCGGCTGCCACCGCACGGCGGCGTGCTCACCAGTGTCACTGGCACCGACCCCCTCGCCGCCGCAGCCGAGGTGGTGGAGTGGTCGGTGAAGCCGCCCGGCACCCGGGTGGCCGACCCGACGAGCAACAACGCGTACGTCGGTCAGGTGCTGGTCACCGACCCGGGCGGGGGCGCTGGCGCCCGCGCCGAGCAGCTCGCCGACCAACTCCTGGTGACGGTCGCCGCCGACCCGGTCCCCGACACATCGGCCGCGGCCCCGGTGGCCGGGTCATGACCGCCGCCGACACCACCACTTCTTCCAGCGGGGGCGCCCCGGGCGTCGCGGCGCCGGGTGAGCCGGCCGCGCCTACGGTCACGGTGCCGGACCCGGTCGCCGAGCTGGCGGCCGCGGTGCGCGCCGGGCAGCTCGGGCCCGATCCGACCGAGACCCGGGTGAGCGTCGGCTTCGTGACCCGACAGGGCGCCCACCATCCGGGCCGCGGCACCTGGTACCGCAATCAGGCGGTGTCGTTGCGGGTCGGCGCCGCGGTCGGCTCCTGCGCGGTGGAGCCGGGTGAAGCCGACGACGATGTCATCGCCGACTGTGCCGGCCGCGACATCCACTCCCTGTTGGACCATCCGACCCCGGCGGTGCGGTTCGCCGCCCTCGACGCGTACCTGCTGGCCAGTCGGCCGCACGCGGCAGCCGTCCAGGCCGGGCAGGCGGAGCCGGTGACCGTGCCGGCGGGGGACTCGCTGACCAAATCGTTGGCCCGGGCCCAGGCGGTGGTCGGGCTGCTGCCGGTGCGCGCCGGGCAGCGGGTGCTGGTGGTGGGGGTGGTGAACTCGTTGCTGGCGCAGCTGCGCCGCCGCGGCGTGGGATATCTGCCGTGCGATCGGGCCGGTGGCGAGACCGAGTGGGGTGAACCGGTGCTGGCCGACGCGGCCGACGGGCTCGCCCGCGGCTGTGACGCGCTGCTGGTCTCCGGCATGACGTTGGGCAACGGCAGCTTCCCGCCGCTGCTGGCGTACGCGCGACGGGCCGGTGTGCCGCTGGTGGTGTTCGCCCAGACCGGCAGCGGGGTGGTGCCCCGGCTGCTGCGCGCGGGCGTCACCGCCGCCTCCGCCGAGCCGTACCCATTCTTCTGGCTGCACGGCGAGCCGACGGTGCTGTACCACTACCGCAGCCCGGACCGGGCCGCCGGTCGGCCGCCGGCCGACCGTGGGGAGGCGTCGTGAGGTCACCGGCCGACCGTGGGGAGGCGTCGTGAGGTCACCGGCCGATCTTGGGGAGGCGTCGTGAGTTCACTGGTCGCCAACCCGGCACCGCCAGCGGCCGCGACCGCCGCGAACCCGGCGTTGTTGCCGCTGCTGGGACAGACCCCGGTGCTGCGGGTGGAGGCGCCGCTGCCGCTGCCACACGCCGGTTTCTGGGCCAAGCTGGAGTGCCTGTCGGCGGGTGGGATGAAGGCCCGGGCGGCGGTGGCGATGCTGACCGCCGCCCGCCGCAGCGGCGAGCTCGCGGCGCACGCGCCGGTGGTGGAGTCGACCAGTGGCACGCTCGGACTGGGCCTGGCCTTCGCCGGCCAGGCGCTGGGGCATCCCGTGATCCTGGTGGTCGACGCGGAGTTGGAGCCGGCGATGCGTACGCTGCTGCGCGCCCACGGGGCCCAGCTGGAGGTGGTGGAGCGGCCGCATCCCCGCGGTGGGTGGCAGCAAGCCCGCCGGGACCGGCTGCAGCAGGTGCTGGCGCAGTCGCCCGGGGCGTTCTGGCCCGACCAGTATCACAACCCGGACAATCCAGATGGGTACGCCAGTCTGGCGGTCGAGTTGGCCGACCAACTAGAGCCGGCCGACGTACTGGTGTGCAGCGTCGGCACCGGCGGGCACAGCGCCGGAGTGGTGCGCCGGCTGCGGCGATGGTGGCCAGGGATGCGAATGATCGGAGTAGACACCGTCGGCTCCACTGTGTTTGGCCAGCCGGCCCGGCATCGGCTCGCCCGCGGGCTCGGCAGCAGCATCCACCCGCGCAACGTCGCGTACGACGAGTTCGCCGAGGTGCACTGGGTGGGCCCGGCGGAGGCGGTGGAGACCTGCCGGCTGCTGGCCCGGCGCAGCTTCGTCACCGGCGGCTGGAGCACCGGTGCGGTCGCCCGGGTCGCCGCCTGGGTGGCACGGGTGGAGCCGGCCGCCCGGGTGGTGGCGATCTTCCCGGATGGGCCGCATCGCTACCTGGAGTCCATCTTCGACGACGAGTTCTGCCGCAGCCGTGGGCTACTGCGCGAAACCTCCTGGCATCCGGTGCAGATCGCCGACCCGTGGGCGGTGGAGGTCACCAGCTGGGCCCGGTGCCGGCGGGTGGTCGATCCACGGTCCCGTCAGCAGGTGGCGGATTGATGCGGCTTTGCTGGCGCACGATTGCGCTGCCGCTGCGGGAACCGCTGCGGATCGCCCGCGGTGCCATGGCCACCCGCGACGCCGTGCAGGTGGCGCTCCGAGCCGAACCCGACGGCAGCGAAGCTGGCTACGGCGAGGTGGTCACCAGCCGCTATCTACAGCTGTCCCAAGAACGGATCACCGCCGAGCTGGCGACGCTGGCGCCGCGGCTGGCCGACTACGACGCACCCGAGCCGCTCCTCGCTGACCTGACCGCCCTCGCCGAACAGCAGCGGCTGTCCGCAGGCGTGCTGGCGGCGGTGGATGCGGCCGGGCACGACCTGGTGGGCCGTCGGCGGGGCGTGCCGCTGCACCGGCTGATCGGCCAGCCGCGCTGGTCACCGGTGCGGACCTGCCGCACGATCGGCCTCGGTAGCGCGGCCGCCGCCGAGGCGACCACCCGAGAGCTGGTGGCGCAGGGGTTCACCGACCTGAAGGTGAAGCTCGGCGCCGACGATCCGGCGCTCGACCAGGCACGGCTAGCGGCGGTACGGGCAGCCGCCCCCACGGCCCGGCTGCTGCTCGACCCGAACGCTGCCTGGTCGCCGGAGCAGGCGGTGCGGCTCCTTGAGCAGCTCGCCAACTACCGGTACGAGGCGGTGGAGCAGCCGGTGCCGGCCGGTGACGCGGCGGCGTTGGCGTGGGTGGCGGCCCGCTGCCCGGCGCCGGTGATCGCCGACGAGGACGCCCGGTCCGCGGCGGACGTGCCCCGGCTGGCCGGGGCGGTCGCCGGGGTGAACATCAAGCTCGCTGAGTGCGGCGGGGTCACCGCCGCCCGCCAGTTGGCCGACGCGGCCCATCGGGTCGGGCTAGCGGTGATGCTGGGATGCCAGGTCGCCAGCTCGCTCGGGATCGCCCCGGCGGTGCACCTGACCGGTCTCGCCCGATGGGTCGATCTGGACGGACACCTGTTGCTGGCCGCCGATCCGTGGACCGGGATCGGCGGCGGCGACGGCTGGTTGCGGCTATCCGGTGCCCCCGGCCTCGGGGTACGCCCGGTGGCGGGGCACGGTGCGGCCGAGGCGGCGGCGCCGGCGCAGCCGGGGCACCGGCCGTGATCGCGACCTGGCGGCTGTGGCGTAGCTTCCCATGGCCGGTGCGGCTGCTCGTGCTCAACCAGGCCGGCATCAACTTCGGGTTCTATCTAGTGCTGCCGTACCTGGCGACCTACCTCACCGATGACGTGGGCATGTCGTTGGCGACCGTTGCGGTGGTGCTGGCGGTGCGGAACCTCAGCCAGCAAGGGCTGTTCATGGTGGGCGGGTCCGCCTCGGACCGGCTCGGTGCCCGGTCGGTGATCATCGCCGGATGTGCGTTGCGGACCGTCGGGTTCGGCTTGTTCGTGGTCGCCGGTTCGGTGCCCTGGCTGCTCATGGCTGCGGTGCTGTCCGGGGTGGCCGGTGGGCTGTTCAACCCGGCGGCGCGCGCCTATCTCGCGGACGCCGCCGGGGACCGGCGCACCGAGGGGTTCGCGCTGTTCCAGGTGTGCGGCAACGTCGGGTCGCTGGCCGGTCCGGCCGTCGGCAGCGTCCTGCTGCTGGTGGACTTCCGGCTGGTGGCGGCGGCCGCTGCGGTGGTGTTCGCGGGCCTGACGCTGGCCCAGCTGGCGGCGTTGCCGCCGCGGCCGGCCACCCGCACCGGCGGCACGCTGCGGAGCGACTGGCGGCGGTGCCTCACTGACCGGCGTTTCGTGCTGTTCACATTGGCGTTGTCGGCGACCTACACCCTGCAGAGCCAGCTGTACCTGATCCTGCCGGTGCGGGCGGAACGGGCGACCGGGGCGGCCTGGGCGGTGGCGTTGCTGTTCGTCACCGCGACGGTGGTGACGGTGGTGGGGCAGGTGCGGGTGGCGCAGTGGTGCCGCCGATGGCGGCCCGGCGTGGCGATGGCGACCGGGCTAGCGGTGATGGCGGCCGGGTTTGCCCTACCCGCGCTGGCCGACGGATACCTGCCGGTACTGGCCGCGGCGCTGCTGCTCGCGGCCGGTCTGCTGCCGGTGATGCCGGTGATGCTCGAACGGATCGGCGCGTTCGGCGGCCGGCACGGGTTGGCCGGCACCTACTTCGGTTTCTTCTACATGGTCAGCGGGGTGGTGGCGGCGGCCGGAACGGCGGTGATCGGGTGGGTCGCCGGTCGGGCCGAAGCCGCGACCGCCGGAGCGAGTAGCCAGGTGGGGGCTGCGGCCACGACAGCGATCGCCGCGCCGGCGTGGTGGCTGTGCGCCGGGCTGGGGCTGACCGCCGCCGCGGCGGTGTGGTTGCTGGAACGAGCCGGTCAGCTCACCCCCGCCGACAGCCCGGAAGCCGCGGCGGCCGGGGCCGCGCAGACGACGAGTACCAACAATGATCGAAGGTGAGGAATCAACGATGAACGAGGTAATGACGGTGCCGAACGGGCGGCCGGTGGCGGCTGCGTTGCCGGCGGAGCGGCGAGTGGGTGACTATGTGGTGCGGCTGGCCACCCCGGCTGACCTCCACGGTGCCCGGAAGGTAATGCTCGACACCTTCTACCGCGAGTTCGGCCACGGCTATGTGGCCGACTGGCACCACGACGTGATCGACCTGGCCGGCACCTACCTCGCCACCCCCGGTCACGCGTTGCTGGTCGCGGCCACCGTCCCGTACCCGGGCGGCGATGAGCAGGTGGTGGCCACCGCCGCGGTCCGCGCGCACGGTCCCCGGCACCCCCCGCACCCGCAGTGGCTGGTGGAGCGGTATCCAGACGGGTCCACCGCCCAGCTGTTCCGGGTCTACGTGCACGCGGAGCACCGGCGCCGCGGACTGGCGCGGGCGCTGGTGCGCCGGGCGGTGGAGGTGGTCACCGCGCAGCCGCGGTACCAGCGGCTTTACCTGCACACCGATGCCCGGGTGCCGGGTGCGGAGGCGTTCTGGCGCTCGGTGGCCACGCCGGTGTGGGACGCCCGCGACGGGGTGGCCGACCGTCCTCAGACCATCCACTTTGAGATTCCGCTGCCGGGCCGATGCGGGCCGGCATGACCGCAGCCGACCAAGGCGCCAACGATTTCGCCGCGGCGGTGCAGCGGGCCGCCGCGGCGTGGCGGTGGGTCCCCTACGACGCCCAACGGGTGGCGGTTGCGGGCCAGGAGCTGATCGTCCGGGGGCAGGAGGCTCGGATCCACCTCGCGGGGGCACCGGACGCGGTACTGGTGGACGCGGTGCACCGGCGGGCGGCCGAGGCCGGCGCGCAGGCGGTGACCTGGGTGGTCGCCGAGCCGGAGCGGCCGGCGGCAGGGGTCGCTGCCGCGGCGGTGCCGGTGCCGCCGGTACTGGTCGAGGCCGGGGCGGTCTGTGTCGAGGAGTTGGAGTTGTCGGCCTGCCCGCTGCCGCTCCCCGCGCTGAGCTCGGGCGACCCGCCGGCAGGGCTGCGGCTGCGGCGGGTCGACACTGAACAGCTGCTGGACCAGGCGTACCACCTCGACGCCGAGGTTTTCGGCACCCCGCCTCGGTCCGGGGCGTACCGGCGCGAGGCGGCGGCGGCGCTGCGTGCGCAACTGGAGCAGGAGCGGACTCCCGGGGTGGTGGGGTCCGGGCCGTGCCGGTATCTGATGCTCGTCGACGGCGACCAGCGGGCGGGAGCCGGCCCGGGCGACGATGTGCCGGGGCTGGCCGTGGCTACCGCGGGGGTGACGGTGGTGGATGCGGTGGCGCGGCTGTGGGGCGCTGCGGTGCTGCCGGCCTACCGGGGTCGGGGACTGTTTCGGGTGCTATTGGCTGCGCTGCTCCGGCGGGGGAGCGCAGCCGGCGCGACGCTGGCGCTTACCCGGGCCAGAGTGGACACCACCGCCGGGGGTGCTGCGCCGGGCGGGGTTCGGCGAGTTTGGTCGGGAGCGTCATTATCGGACCAGGGTTTGAAAACGGTTGTCGTAAGCATTATTATGAGTCGGATGTGCTGCGTTACGCAACGGCCCACTGTCGCCACCAGGAGCTACGGTGGGCACAGCGGCTGACGCTCCGCTGGTGGTGAGCGACAACCTGCTCACCGACAACCCAGCGCTCTACGAGGCGGTGTTTCCAGACCCGGAGCACCACGCCGGTCGGTTCGTGGCCGGCGTGATGCGCCGGTTCGGGGCACCCACCCCGGCGCGGGTGCTCGACCTCGGCTGTGGCACCGGCCGCGACGCCGGCTACCTCGCCGAGCAGGGGCATCAGGTGGTGGGCCTGGACGCATCCGAAGAGATGCTCGACTACGCCCGGCGCCACCACCCGCGGGTGACCTTTTTGCCTGGACGGCTGGAGTCGTTCGCCCTGGAGCAACCGTTCGACCTGATCACTTGCCTGGACAGCGCGCTGCTCTACTGCCACCACAACGAGGAGTTGGCCGCCGCGCTCGCCGCCTGCCGGAACCACCTGGCGCCCGGTGGGCTGCTGCTGGCCGAACAGCGCAACGGGGCCTACTTCCTCGGCAGCGGCCCACCCGCCTCACCGACCGAACGGTCCGTGCAGTGGCGCGGGGTCACCTACCATGCCCACACCGAACTATGGATCGACCACGCCGCCCAGCTACTGCGCCGCCGCCGCCGCTGGAGCTGGGACGGCCAGGACCCGATCGGGCAGGAGTCGGCGTGGCGGCTGCTCTTCCCCCAGGAGCTGCGGGCGCTGGTGGCCGCCGCCGGGCTGACCGTGCTGGCGTTGTTCGACACCCCCGGACCGCGTACCCGGCCCGGCTGGCGCGACGACGCGCCGTTGGGCACCACCCTGCGGGGCGATCGGCTGCACCTGGTGGCGCAGCGCCCGCGTGCCGCGTGACCGCCCCAACCTCGAACCACCCCGTCCAGGCACCCCCGTGCGCTCCACAATGACCCCATGAACGGAGTAACCTCATGCCTTTACCTCGATTGACCCGACGCGCGGTGCTTGCCCGGGCCGGCCTGGCCGGCGCCGGGCTCGCCGGCGCCGCCACCCTGCTCGGCGCGTGTGGTCGCGGCGCTGCCGACTCAGCCGCCAGCGGCGACCAACCCCGCCGCGGCGGCGACCTGGCGGTGGCGTTCCAGACCGGCGGCTCCCAGGAGACCCTCGACCCGCACGCGGCGTCGCTCTTCGTCGACGGTGCCCGCGGCAAGGCGCTCTTCGACAAGCTGGTCGATCTCGCCGGTGACATGACCCCGGTGCTGCGGCTGGCCGAAACCCTGGAACCCGACGACGAAGCCCGGGTGTGGCGGGCGACGCTGCGGGAGGCGACCTTCCACGACGGCTCCCCGGTCACCGCCGACGACGTGCTCTACAGCTTCGCCCGGATCCTGGAGCCGGACAGCGGCCGGCGGGCCGCCGCCCAGTTGGCCCCGCTGGACCTCGACGCCAGCCGGGCGGTCGACGCCCGTACCGTCGAGCTGGTGCTCGACCGGCCGGTGGCCGAGTTCGCCACCGCGCTGGCGGCGTTCGGCGCCTGGATCGTGCCTGCCGGCAGCGAGGACTTCACCGCGCCGGTGGGCAGCGGCCCGTTCCGGTTCGGCTCGTTCACCCCCGGCGGTTCGCTGGTGGTGGAGCGGTTCGACGACTACTGGGAAGGCGCCCCCCATCTGGACACCGTGGAGTTCGTGCCGGTCAACGAAGAGACCGCCCGGATCAACGCCCTAGTCGGCGGGCAGGTCGGCTACGCACATGACCTGAGCGTCACCAGTGCCCGCACCTACGCCGACGAGTCGCGGGTGGAGATCCTCGCCGCGCCGGGTTCGCTGATGCACGCGTTCGCCATGAAGCTCGACCGGCCCCCGTTCGACGACCCGCACGTCCGGGCGGCGTTCCGGCTGCTGGCCGACCGCACCGAACTCGTCGACACGGCGCTCGCCGGCATGGGCGAGGTCGGCAACGACCTGTTCGGCAAAGGGCTACGGTTCTACGCCGACCACCTCCCGCAGCGGGAGCGCGACCTCGACCAGGCGCGCGACCTGCTCGACCGGGCCGGCGCGGATGGCTTGTCGGTGACCCTGCACACCGCCGAGGCCGGGGGCGGGCTGGTCGACGCCGCGGCCCTCTTCGCCGAGCAGGCCGCACAGGCCGGTGTGGACGTACGGGTGGAGGTGGGCGATGCGGACACCTTCTGGGCCGACTCGTTCGCCGACGGAGCGATCTCCAGCTACCGCTCCGGCGTGATGCCGATCGCCACCCACATCGGCAACCGCCTGCTCTCCGACGCATCGCAGAACATCACTCGCTGGCAGGATGAGCAGTTCGACGACCGGTACGCCGAGATGCAGCGGACGGTCGACGACGACGCCCGCGGCGAGATGCTCGGCGAGATGCAGCAGCAGCTGCACGAGAGCTGCGGGCTGCTGGTGTGGGGCTTCGCCGACTGGCTGGTCGGCACCGCCGACGGCGTGCACGGGGTGCAGGGCGCCCCACCGAACACACTGGAGTGGGCGCGCTTCGACCGCGTCTGGCGCGACTGACCCGGCGGTGCGCCGCTACC
Source organism: Natronosporangium hydrolyticum (assembly GCF_016925615.1). NCBI lineage: Bacteria > Bacillati > Actinomycetota > Actinomycetes > Micromonosporales > Micromonosporaceae > Natronosporangium > Natronosporangium hydrolyticum. Next base: position 5,425,977 of record NZ_CP070499.1, on the reverse strand, counting down.
TGCTGCGCCGCGGCGGCATCGGGCTGGTGCAGATCCTCGTGGTGGCGACCGCGGTGTTCTGGCTCGCCGAGGCGCTGCCGGGCGACGCCGCGGTGGTCGCCGCCGGTGACGACCCGGACCCGGCCCGGATCGCGCTGATCCGCGAGCAGCTCGGGTTGGACGAACCGGCGTCGCAGCGGTACCTGTCCTGGCTGACCGGCCTGGCCACCGGCGACCTCGGTAGCTCACTACGCACCGGCCAGCCGGTGACCGAGCTGCTCGCGCCGGCGCTCGGCCCCACCGTGGTGCTGGCCGTGGTGACCCTGGCGGTGCTGCTGCCGTTGGCGCTGACGCTCGGGGTCACCGCGGCGGTACGCGCCGACGGGTGGTACGACCGCGCGGTCTCCACCACTACCGTGGCGCTGAACGCGGTGCCAGAGTTCGCGCTGGCGGTGCTGCTGGTGGCGGTGTTTGCATTGCAGCTGGGGGTGCTGCCGGCGACTGCGGTCGGCGCCACCGGCAGCAGCCTGCTCGCCGAACCTTCGTTGCTGGCGCTGCCGGTGGCGGTGCTGCTGTGCCGGTCGCTCTGCGCGCTCACCCGGCTGGTGCGCGCCGGCATGGTCGACGCGCTCGACGCCGAGTATGTCGCCTACGCCCGCCGGCACGGGGTGACCGGCGGGCGGCTGCTGCTGCGGCACGCGCTGCCGAACGCCCTGCCACCGGCGGTGCAGCAGTTGGCGCGCACCGCCGACTGGCTGATCGGGGGGATCATCGTGGTGGAGGCGGTGTTCGCGGTGCCGGGAGTCTCATCGGTGCTGGTGACCGCGGTATCGACCCGGGACATCCCGGTGGTGCAGGCGCTGGCGGTGCTGTTCGCGGTCGTGACAGTAGCGGTCAACCTGCTGGCTGACCTGGTCTGCCACCGGCTGGCGCCGCGTTCGGCGGTGGTCACGTGACCGCGACACCCGAAACCGAGCGGGACCACGGACGCGGGCGCGGCCCGGCCGGCAGTGGCCGGGCGACGTTGGCCGTCGGCGTGGTACTCGCCCTCGGCCCGCTGCTGCTGGCCGTGGTCGGCCCAGCGCTGGTGCCGCTGGTCGACCAGCCCCGCGCCGCCCCGTACAGCAGCGCCGACGGGCACCCGTTCGGCACCGACCAGCTTGGCCGCGACGTGCTCGCGATGACGCTCGCCGGTGGACGGTCCATGCTGGTGCTCGCCGCGGTCGCCACGGTCGCCGCGTACACGCTCGGCATCGCGCTCGGGGCAGCCGCCGCCGCGACCCGGCGGCGGTGGCTCGACGACCTGCTCAGCCGGCCGCTGGACATCCTGCTCGCCGTGCCCTCGCTGCTGATCCTGCTGCTAGTGGCGACCCTGACCGACCGTGGCGCCGGCATGGTGGTGCTGGTGGTGGCGCTGGTCAATGCCCCGGCGATCGCCCGGATCGTCCGCGCGGTCGGGTTGGACGCGCTGCGGTCGCCGGCCGCCGAGGCGATGCACCTGCAGGGCGAACGGTGGGTTGTGGTCACCATCGGGCACCTGGTGCGGGTGGCGCGGCGACCGCTGCTCGCCGACCTCGGAGCCCGGATCACCGCCGCCGTCTACCTGGTCGGGGCCGCGAACTTCCTCGGCGTCGGACTACCGCCGACCGCCGCCGACTGGGCGGTGGCGGTCGACCGCAACCGGGCCGGGTTGCTGCTGCAGCCCTGGGCGGTGCTGCTGCCGGCCGTGCTGATCGTGCTGTTCACCGTCGGGGTGAACCTGTGCGCGGACACGCTTACCCGGAGGCGACGGTGACCGACCTGGTACAGGTGAAGCACTTCGGAGCGGACGCGGTCGCCGTCGCCGGCGGGACGGGGCCGACGGCGCTGGTGCGAGACCTGTCGTTCACCGTCGCCGACGGCGAGGTGCTGGCGCTGGTGGGCGAGTCCGGCAGCGGCAAGACCACCACCGGGCTGGCGCTGCTCGGCGAAGCCCGACCGGGAATCCGGCTACACGGGACGATCATTGTCGCCGGCCGGGATCCCCGCCACCGGCCCGCTGCCGACCGGCCGCCGGTGGGGTACGTGCCGCAACAGCCCGGCGCCGCGCTCAACCCGGCCCGCCGGGTCACCGGCCTGCTCGCCGAACTCGCCCGGGTCAGCCAGCCGGCCGACGTACCGCGGCGTGAGCGGCGCGCCAACGCCGCCGCCCGGGTCGCCGATGCCACCCTGGCCGCGGCGCTGCCCGAGCCCGACACGCTGCGCCGTCGCTTTCCCCACCAGCTCTCCGGCGGGCAGCAACAGCGGGCGGTGCTGGCCGGGGCGCTGCTGGGCCAGCCGCGGCTGCTGGTGCTCGACGAACCCACCACCGGCTTGGACACCCTGCACCGCGGTCGGGTCCTCGACGAGCTGGCACAGCTGCGGCACCGTGGGCTGGCGGTGGTGCTGCTCACCCACGACCTGCCGGCGGTGCGGGAGTTCGCCGACCGGGTGTTGGTGCTACGCCACGGCGGGTGCTGCGAGGCCGGCCCGGTGGCGCAGGTGTTCGACCGCCCGCGCCACCCCTACACCCGCGAGTTGCTGGCGGCGCAGCCCCGATTGCGCTCAGCCGTCACTGTGGCGCAGCGAGTCCCGGCCCTGACCGCAGCGCCGGCGCGCACGGCGACGCCCTCGGCCGAGGTCCCGGCTGAGGTCCCGGCCGCCAGTCCGGACCCGGCGCCCGACCCGGAGACTGAGGTGTCCGGTGCCGGCTTGGTGGTCACCGGCCTGACCGCCAGCCACCGGGCGCCGGGTCGGGTCCGGCGGCGCAACGCGGTCGGTCGCATCGACCTGACGGTGCCGGCCGGCGGGTGCCTGGCGGTGGTCGGGCCATCCGGCGGCGGCAAGACCACCCTCGCCCGGTGCCTCGCCGGCCTGCACCCGCCGGAGACCGGCACCGTCACCGTGGCCGGCGAGCCGCTGCCGCCCCGGTTGGCGCAGCGCAGCAGCGCGCAGCGGCGCCGGGTGCAGTACGTTTTCCAGGACCCGCGGGCGTCGTTCGTGGCCGACCGGCCGGTGCTCGACCAGGTCGCCCGTACCGCCGTACGGCTGCGGCGGCTGGGCCGCGGCAACGCCCGGGCCGAAGCCACCGCGCTGCTGGCGACCCTGGGCGTCGATGAGGTCACCGCCCGGCGCCGGCCGGACCAACTCTCCGGCGGCGAACTCCAGCGCGCCGCGCTGGCGCGGGCGCTGCTGGCCGAGCCGGACGTGCTGATCTGCGACGAGGTCACCGCCGCCCTCGACACGTTCACCCAGGCGTCGGTGAGTGCGCTGCTGGCAAGCCTGGCCGCCCGGAACGACCTGGCGCTGGTGGTGATCAGCCACGACCTGGCGCTGGTCGAGCAACTCGCCGACCGGGTGGCGGTCATCGCCGACGGTGCCCTGGTCGAGCTCGGCACCGCCGAACAGGTGCTGACCCAGCCGCGGCACCGGATCACCCGCGAACTGCGCGACGCCGCCCGACGGTGACGGGGTAGCCGACCGCGGGCAGAATCGCCTGATCGACGATGCGCTCCAGATAGTCGCGGTTAGGCGGGTCACCGGTGTTCGCGTAGTACGCCGAGACGAGCGCCTCGCCGATCTCGGTGACCACATCGGTGATCAGCGCCGGGTCGATCACGCCGGCTTGGCCATAATGGAGCAGTACGGTCCGGGTGAACCGGACACCGTGCGGGTCGAAGACCCGCTCGAAGAGCGCATCGACCAGCTCCGGGTGCCGGCGACGCTCCATCATGATGGCGGCGACGGCCTGTGCGGTGGGGGTAGCTGTCCACCCGACCAGCTGCTCCAGGGCGGCGAGCAGATCGCCGCGGAGATCGTCGGCGCGGGGCGACACCTCCTCCCGCGGAAAGTCGCTCTCCAACGCGTCGAGCAGTACGTCGGTAGCGCTGCTCCAACGGCGGTAGAGCGAGGTCCGCGCGGTCCCGGAGCGTTCGGCGATGCCGGCCATGGTGAGTCCGGCGACACCTACCGCCAACACCTCCTGGAGGGCGGCGGTGTGAATATCGGCGAGCATCTCCGACTCGGTGCGACGACCGCGTCCCCCCATCCGCGCTTCCCTCCGCTCGGCAGGCTGGTGGCGGGCGCCCCCGCCGGGCGCCCGCCACCATGTTCTCAGGTGAAGGTCACGACCGCGGTAGCGAACGGAGCCAGCACCAGGGCAGGCTCGTGGACCTGTGCGGTCACCGGCGGGCCGGCCGCGGTGTCGACGCTCACCGAGCTCACCGTGACCGGCGTGCCGACCGTCGCCAGGTCGACCTCGGCCGGTTCGGCGGAACGGTTGACGAGCAGCAGCCGCCGCTCGCCACTGTTGGTGAGGAAGCCCTGGGCATGGACCGGCGGCTCGGGAGCGAGTTCGCTGCCGGCCGAGGTGGTCACCACCTGATCGCCCGGGCCGAAGTGGTCCAGCAGCAACCGGAGCACCTGGTAACGGGCGTTAGGCTCGCCGGTGTCCCAGTCGACCAGCGTGGTGCCCGGGATCACGCCCGGGTAGCCGAGAAACTCCGCGACGCCGACCAGTTCGATGCCCATTGTGGTCAGCCGCGACCAGAGATATCCGATCAGCGCGCCGCCCAGCGCCCAGTATTCTTGCGGGATCTGCGGCTCTGCCGCCAACACGTCGGGGGCGAAGCTGCCGATCTCGTTGATGTGGTGCTCGGTGTTCGGGCTCAGGTGCCGGCGGATGGAGTCGACCAGCGCCACCTTGTCGAGGAACCCGTCGGCCTGCGCGAAGAACGTCGTCGGCCAGGTGTGGAACGGCGCGTTGCCTTCGCTCCCCAGCGGGTTGATCAGTGCTGGGGAGGCGTAGAAGTGGTGCGAGAACGCGTCGATCGGGATCCCCGGCTGGTGGTTGGCCGGGTTCAGAAAGTGCCAGAAGTAATCCGCGTCCTGGGTGACCGGGCTCAGCGACAGCCCGACGAAGCGCATCTCCGGGTCGAGCGGCCGCAACCGTTCTACCACCAGGTCGTACAGTCGGGTGTAGACCTCCGGGGAGAGCTGGTGGCCGATGTCCGGCTCAATCAGCACCTCCCAGTGCGCGAACCGGTAGCGGTGGTCGGAGGCGTGGTGGACGCCGCGCTCGTCGGTGAACCCGCCGGAGATGTACCAGCGGGCGAAGCGCTCGAAGTAGTCGGCGATCTCGCGCAGCGACGGGTCCCGCGGCTGTTTGCCTACTTCGTAGTCCCAAACGGTGGCGCCCGGGTCCGGGTCGAGTTCGAAGCTGTCCGGGACGTCGAACATCCAGTGCGGAATAGTGGCATGGTGGGCGACGACCGGCCGCCCTTCGGCGGCGGCCATGAAGTCGGCCACGAACGGGTCGATGCGGCTGAAGTCCCAGGACGTGCTGGTCTCGGTCGGCGGCGTGAGGGCTGGGACCGCGAGCTGCGGATGGGTCCAGAAGGTCAGGAACCTGGCGCAGTTCGCCTTCAGCTCGCGGAGCGCCTGGAAGGCGGGGCCGCGAGTGGGCGCGCCGGGCTGCAATGGCGGCGCATTCCACATGTGGGTGGTCAGCGTGGTGCGGGAGGAGCGGATCACGTCGCTCCAGTCGGTCTGTACCGGGATCACTGGCCTGGTCATAGCTACCGGTCCTCCTGAGATGTTCCGGGTTCGGCTGGTAGAGCGTAGCTACAAAGTTGTAGCTACGACAACGTAGCTACATTGCTGTAGCTAGTGACGTGGCTCACGACGTCGATACCGCACCGCCCAGCGGTACGCTGCCGGGGACCGGAGAGGTGTTCATGACCGCACTGCTGTGGGCCGGAGCCGCCGGCACGGCGATCTTCGTCCTGACCTTCACGATCGACGGCGCGACCAGGTCCGGTTACCACCCGGCCCGGCATCCGGTCAGCGCGCTCGCCCTCGGGCGGCGCGGATGGGTGCAGACCACGAACTTCATCCTCTGCGGCAGCCTGGTCACGCTCGCGGCTGTAGCGGTGCCCCCGGCCGCCGACAGCATCCTGCTCGCGCTGCCCATCGGGGGCTTCGGCCTGGCCCTGATCGCCTCCGGGGTGTTCCCGATGGATCCGATGCGCGGCTACCCGCCGGGCACGCCCAATAAGACCCCGACCAGCTTCAGCCGCCGACACCAGCTACACGACGGCGCGGGCGCGGCGGTGTTCGGAGCGATGCCGCTGCTGGCGTTCGTCGGCGCCTGGGCGCTGGACGGTGTCCTGCGCTGGCTATCGCTGGTGGTCGGGATCGCGTTGGTGGGGCTGGTGGTCGGATTCGGCACTGCGTGGGAGAAGGACTCACCCCGGGCCGGGCTGGTGCAGCGGGGCGCTATCGTCCTCGGCTGGGCCTGGCTGACGCTGCTGTTCGGCTCCCTCGCCTCGGGCTGAGTCGTCGACCGCCGGAGGATGCTCCGGCAACGGGTCCGCCGCGGCTGTGCAGCTGCCGGGTGCGGCGGGTGAGATCCGCCGGCACGTCGGCCACGGGGTCGGCAACTTCGCCGTGATGGCTACGGCGGGCCTGCTGTCCCTGTGGTGGGGTGCCGCAGCATTGCTACTGCTCGCGATGATCCCGGCCGTCGAGGTGCTGGCGGACCGGATCGTCCGCCGCTCCGGCGCTGCTCCGCGGCCAGCGGGCGACTCGGCGGGGCAGCCGACCGGACCGGGAGAGCTCACGTCGACCCCCCAAGTCGAGCCGGGTCATCACACCAGCGTGAGCTTGGATGCCGCGTCGCCGCTGGTGATCGCCTACGCCGAAACGCTTGACCAGGTCGAACTGGCGGAGGTCCCCATGCTGGACCTGATCCACACCCTGATGCCGGACGCGTCAACGGCGCCGGCAACCGCGGTGGCGGAACTACACCAGGCGCCCCAGCGATTGCAGGCGGTGTTTCGCGGCGCCGCCGGGAACCTCGTAGTACGCATCGACGATCAGCTGCGGCTGTTGTGGCCGGTGCAGCGACCGGTGGCCGGCATCGGGCAGCCAACGGCGGTGCGGGCCTGCTCCGGCCGAGCGTTCGTGGCGGGTGACAACGGGCGACTGGTGCCGTTGCCGGCGGCGTCGCCTCCCACGCAGAGGGCGTGAACTGGGGAGACGGCGGCACCACCGGAGCCGTCAATTTCTACCTGGCCCTCGTCTATGCCGTCGCGGGTGAGATCCCGCCGATCCCGCCGCCCGCGGTCGGCGACGATCCACGGTCGATGTTCGGGTGGCTGCGGCGCCAGCAAGGGGCCGAGGTCGGGTGGGAGTGGCCCGTGGTGGTGCAACGCGTGGCCGAGGACAAGCCGCTCCGCGAGGCAGTCACTGAGACAAGCCGCGAACGCAACCGCTAAAAAGGGCCACCTTCATCGATGGAAAGTGGCCCATGAGCTGGTCGGGGTGGCGGGATTTGAACCCACGGCCTCTTCTCCCGAACCGGCGCTCGCCCGGACTTGTCATCGGTTGTCAGAACTCGCCCCTGAGCTGCAGGAATGCGGCCAGCTGATGATCACTACTTGTCGCCGTTCGTCGATCCGCGGACGGGGTTTTCGGGGGGTAAACGGGGGCGCTGTTGATCAGGCCTGGTGTTGGTCTGTCGCGTGGCCCAGCCGAGCCAGAGGCGGGCGCCTGCGATGAGGAGGTCGTTCTTGCGGCGTTCGTAGTCGGGTAGGGCTCGTTCGACGGTGGCCCAGAACGTCGGGGGTGTGCCGGGGTGGTTGAGGTGGGCCAGTTCGTGGACGAGGACGACCTGTCTTGGCTCAAGATCGCTGATCTTGACGGGTTTCGGCTCGCTGACCTCCGGATTCACCCACGAAGACGGCGAGAAGTGCGCACTAATCGGGTCTTCCGCGCCAACCGCAAGGCCGCCCAAAGCGCACGCGGCCGGATTGGGTGTGCTGCCGATCTTGTAGCCGTCGGTCGTTTGGCGATGTGCGGTGGGGTCGTGGCGAGGTGACCGGCGATGCGTGGGCAGTGATCGCGCCGCTGCCTCCCGAGCCTGGTGGAGCTTGCGCCGGCCGTCCTACGCCTCCACCTGAGCGGAACTGACGAACAAGGCACCGGATCTGACATCGATGGGCTCGTCGATCCATGGCTGCAGGACTGCAGCGACGTCCGTCGTCACCGGCCACACGTCCACGATCCAGCCTTCAGGTGTCACGTTGACGTGCGCACGCAGTGGCCCAACGACATCTGGTGGCAGATCCCAAGAACGTTCCAGGAAGCCGTCCGAGCCGAACTTCTCCACCAGGATGACCACCACCGTCACACCCTAGCCGCGGCCACATGTCAGTTCATGGTCGGCCGGGCAGCTAGTCCGTAGCTCAAGGATGTGTGCGATTCGAGCACTCACCGCCAGCGCTGTGCGACGTCTGTGCTTAACATCGAGATCTAGCTATGCCATGGGACCGCCGGACGACTTGTCGCCGCCAAAGCGGCCGATCAGCTCGTGCGGTTGCCCGATTCGCGCGACCCCTTCAGGTAGCCGCTTCTGACCAGCACCTTGCCGACCTCGTTGATCACCTCGATGTCGTGATGGTCCTTTGCCCAGTCATCACCCACGCACAGCCGCATCCGTGCTCTCCCTCCGGCACACCCATGTCCAGATACCCGTTCTGCAGCAGCCAGGGGAGAACCATCGGCAGACTAATGAACAGTGCTCACGTCAGGCGGCGGGCACAACATCCCAGCAGCGATCAACCCTCCCGGACCCCGACGGGGGAACGGTCTTGGGCTGAAGGGCTCCAAGGCCCAGCCAGGACAAAGTGCTCACCCGCCGGTGGCCACCGGTACCGAATCTGCCTCACGACCGACCCAGCAACTCTCATTAGTCGGGACGGACGGCACCACCCGCCCCGTCACGATCGCCGACTTCGCCTGGCCCGAGCACAAGGTCGCGGTCTTCTGTGACGGGTGGCAACACCACCACTACCCCGAACGGCAGGCATCCGACAAAGCCAAGCGCGACCAACTAGCCGACGCCGGATGGACTGTGCTGTCGTTCTGGGGTGGCGAGATCGTCCGCGACGCCGAGGGCTGCGCAACAGCGATCATCCAACAACTTCGTCGAACATAGACGACGCTCTTGCGCCAATCGGTGGCCGCGGAGGATGTTCGTCGGCCTCGCTCGGCGGAACGGCGGATAGTGGAGCCCGATGGTCTGGAAGGAGTCACCCTGTCGGCCCTATTCACACGTGTGGTCGAAGGTCGCGTCTCCTCTTCGGTCAGTAATCGTTACAGTGTCGACTCGAGCGAAAGGCGAAAGAACACGGAGCGAGTGCTGTGACGTCAACAACAGCACCAACTGAGAGCGGTGGGGCGGTATCGATGGCAGATGCGAAGCACGCGCCCGCGCGATTCTGGGCTGTCGACCTTCACATTCATACCCCAGCGTCGAATGATGTCGATTTCCGTACCTACGGCGCCAGCGACGCCCGACAGATCGTCGAAGCGGCGCTCGCCGCGGGACTGCACGCGATCGCCGTCACAGACCACAACACCGCCGACTGGTGCGACGCGATGGCGGAGGCTGCCCGGGACACCCCTCTCGTGGTGCTACCCGGCGTGGAACTCAGCACAGCCGAAGGCCACCTCCTCGCCATCTGGGAAGAAGGCACACCGGCACAGTTCATCGAGGACGTACTCGTCGAACTTGGGATCCTCCGCGCCGACCACGGCGACCTCCACAAGGCCCTGCGCACCGGCTTCGCCGATACCGCGAAGATCATTTCCGCCAGGGGCGGTCTGACGATAGCGGCACACGCCGACCGGGAGAAGGGTCTGCTCAAGCTTCCCGTCGCTGACCACGTAAACCGGACCCTGCTGGACCCTACCATCGCGGCCGTCGAGGTCGTCGACATCACCGAGGCCGAGAAGATCAGAACTCGGCTCCATGGCAAACGCGACCTGGCGGTCGTCCGCAGCTCCGACACCACCGCGCCCGGCGCGAGTGCCCACGCCCTCCACGGCATCGGGCACCGCCGGACCTGGATCAAGGCATCGAGGCCGGATCTGCGCGGGCTGCGGCACGCGCTGGCCGATCCGCCGCTGCGAGTGCGCCTGGTGGAGCCCGCGGCGCCAGAGCACACGGTGATCGAGTCGGTGACAGTGACCGGCGGGTTCCTCGACGCTCAGCAGTTCGAGTTCTCAGGCGACCTCACCTGCCTGCTCGGCGGCACCGGCACAGGCAAGTCGCTACTCATCGAGCTGGTCCGGTTTGCGCTCGACCAGCAGAGCGATCCCGACGACTTCCCACAGGTCCGCAGAGAGGTAGAGTCCCGGCTCAGATACGCCCTGACCTCGGGCTCGACCGTCGAGATCGTGCTCACCCGCGGTCACGCGCGGTGCCTCGTGCGCCGCGCGTACTTCGAGGACGGGTCCACACAGCCCGAGTTCATCGGCGACACCGAGCAGTTGACCGGCCCGTCCGGCCGGATCCCGATCACCGGATTCTCCCAGGGCGAGGTGATCGAGTACGCGCGAACGGAGGTCGGCCGGATGGCGCTCATCGACCCCGCACTCGACCTGACCGAGTTCGAGATCCGCGAAACGGACACGGTAGCCCGGCTCAACGACAACGGCCGTCTCATCGCCGAGCTCGAGTCGACGATCGCGCAAGCCCGGCACAGATTGCAGGCCCTGCCGGAGGTCGAGAAGCGGCTGGAGGAGCTGTCCGGCTTGTTCGACGATGAGGTCGTCAAGATGCAATGCCGTTAAGGTAGGGGCGTTTTTCGAGGTCAGCGCGGTGGGGTGAGCGTTGCGCCGGCGGGTGGGTTACCGTTCCCGGTCATGGCGGTGCCGCAGGGGCAGGAAGATGAGCAGGTTTCGGGTGACCGGCTGACCGACCACATCGGGCTGGGTGTGCTGTCGGCGAGGTTCGGCCGGGACCTGATCGAGGAAGTCATCAACGACACCGGTGTACGGGAGAAACGCCGCCGGCTGCTTCCTGCTCATGTGATGATCCGCTACGCGATCGCCTTGGGCCTGTACTCAAACGAGTCCTATGAGGAAGTGATGCGGCGGCTGGTGGGGAACCTTCGTAAGCTCGGTTCGTGGGTCGATGACTGGCAGGTGCCCACCGCCTCGGCGATCTGCCAGGCCCGTAAACGGCTGGGTGCGGCACCGGTCAAGGAACTGTTCGACCGGGCAGCGGTGCCGATCGCCACCACTGGTACGAAGGGGGCGTGGCTGGCAAGGCGCCGGCTGATGGCTATCGACGGCACCAGCTTCGACGTGCCCGACAGCGACGCCAACGTGGAACATTTCGGGCGGATCGGGTCGGGTCCGAAGGCTTCGGCGTTCCCGAAACTGCAGGTGATGGCCCTGGCCGAGTGCGGCACCCGGGCGATCGTGGCCGCGGTGCCCGGCGCGGCCCGCGCCGGGGAACGAACCCTGGCCGCCGAACTGGTCGACAAGATCGAGCCGGACATGCTGGTCACCGCCGATGCCGGCTTGTACTCCTGGGAGTTGTTCAACAGCTTCGCCGATACGGGTGCTGACCTGCTCTGGCGCATCGGCGCGTCGGTGTCGATCGGGCACCTGCGGTGGCTGGCCGACGGCTCCTACCTGGCCCTGATCTACCGGCCCGGGCTGGACGCCGACCGGCGTGCCCGGCTGGCCGCGGCGGCCAAAACCGGCGCCGAGGTGCCTGCCGAACTGGCCCGCCTGGTGCGGGTGGTCGAGTACACCGTGCCCGACCGTAACCCCGGCGGTGAGCTGATCGCCGTGGTCACCACCATGCTGGATCCGCGGCAGGTCGACGCTGGCGAGCTGGCCGGCGCCTACCACCAGCGCTGGGAAGAGGAATCGGCTATCGACGAGGTCAAGACCGACCTGCGGGGCCGTGGCCAAGTGTTGCGGTCGAAGACCCCCGAGTTGGTCGAGCAGGAGCTGTGGGGCCTGCTGCTGGCACACTACGGCATCCGCGCCCTACTGGTCGACGCCGCCGACGAGGCTGGCTACGACCCCGACCGGACATCGTTCATACGTGGCCTTCGTGTGGTCCGCCGCCAGGTCACCGACCAGGCGGCTATTTCCCCCTGAACACCTCACCGAAGCGATCGCCGAGTCCACACAGGAAATCCTGCGGCATCTCAACCCACGACGGCGTCAACGTACCTGCCCCCGCGCGGTGAAACGCGCCCGCCACAACTCCTACCGCGTCAAGCGACCCACCGACAAGATCATCCGACATGCCGGACCACCCACACCCATCCTGGCCTGCCCAGACGCCCTACCTTAACGGCATTGCGTCAAGATGCAGGCCAACTGGAGCACGGAGAAAGCCCTGTTCGACCAGCTGGTCGGTCACCCCGAACTGAAGCTTACCGCCCCGACTGAAAGCGGGGACAAGTTCGGGGACCCAGCCGCTGTTGTCGACAACCAGGGCCTCTACGCACGAGCGCAGGCAGCCTATGCCCAGTTGTGCGAGGCGATCAACGCGGCCAACACACAGCTGTCCCAGGTGCTGCTGGCGGTCAACAAGGAACTGGCTGCCATCCGGCAGGAGTGGCTCGAGCGGTACCAGCAGTTCGACAATCAGCTCGCCGAGGCAGTCAGCCGGATTGACGTCGACAACAAGGGGCTCGCCGCCTTACGGACCCGCCTGGTGGAACTACAGACGGAGAAGGTGCAGCTCCACGCGCAGCTAACCCAAATGAACCACGAGTTGCTGCCGAACCGGGCCGCAACCACAACGTACCGGGAGGAGTTGATAGCAGAGCTCCTGGAGACGCGTAAGACACGACGACAGCAGCGCGATAACCGGATCAAGGCGCTCAACAAGCTGATGGGCGGCATCGTCCGGATCAAGATGCTCCCCGAGAACGACGACTCGGCCTATCTGTCAAACCTGTCGGCTATCGCCAAAGGCTCCCGGCTGCGCGCCCCGATCCTCCAACAGATCTGCAACAAGTCGACCCCCGTCAAGCTGGTCCGTTCGTTCCTGGCGGGGGACATCGACGGCGTGTGCGCCGCCACCGACGTCGAGCGCAAGCACATCGAGACCCTGTTCGAGCACGTGATCGAGAAAGGCACCATCGAGGACTTCCTGCAGCTGCAGACGCTCGACCTGCACGACGGGCTAGCGGTCGAGTTCCGCAAGCACAGCAACGACGACTATGTGCCGATCGAGCGGCTGGCCCACGGCCAGAAGTGCACGGCCATCCTGATCATCGCCCTCGCCGACGGCGATGCCCCTCTGATCATCGACCAGCCCGAAGACGCGCTCCACGCACCGTGGATCGAGGAATACCTCGTCGCGAAGCTGCGCGACCTACGAGGTAGCAGGCAGTACCTCTTTGCTACTCGAAGCCCCGGCCTCGTCGTCTCCGCTGACGCCGAAATGATCATCACCATGACCTCTGACGCGAAGAACGGCGTCGTCGAGGCCACCGGCTCTCTCGAACGCCACGACCTCAACGTCTTGGCCCTCTACCATCTGGAAGGCGGCCCGGTACCCTTCAAGCGCCGTACCATCAAGCTCGGTTCGTCCATGAACTAGCGTGCGGCGGACTCCCCGCTGAGCCGCCATCGACGCTTGGGCCGTGCCGAACCCCAACCAGCTCGTAGGCCTGCCGCACGACCGACAGCAGACCCACAGGCAGAGGGCAAGTGCGAGGCGAGGCCGAGGGCAGCCCACGCATTCGCGGGCGATGAGTTCGTGGTGCCGTTCGGCTTCGCTGATCCAGCCGCGTTGTTCGGCGTCGGCGGCCAGAGTGGTGGCGTTGACGCGTTGGGCGGCGAGGATGGGCAATGAGCTGGCGTCGGTGTGGAAGCTGGGGCAGTGCTCGCAGATGTTGGCGCAGGCGCCCCGGTAGTTGTCAAGTCAAACTGAGACGGTCTGTTGCTGCTGGGCTGGCTGGTTGATCCAGGCCTGGTCGGGCAGTTTCGGTGCGTGGGGCCGGCGGTTGAACCGGTCGGGGTGGGCGGCGTGGGCCGCGTCGAGGGTGGTCTGGCGTTGCTGGCGGATTTGCTCGGCGGTGCCGTAGTGCACCGACGCTGGGGTGTGCCAGCCGATCCCGGAATGTCGGTGCTAGTGGTTGTAAGCGGTGAAGAAGCCGTCGCAGAAAGCTCTCGCGTCGGCGAGAGACCCGAACCTTGCGGGGAAGTCCGGCACGTATTTCATGGTCTTGAACTGGGCCTCGGAGTAGGGGTTGTCGTTCGAGGTCCGGGGCCGGGAATGTGACCGTAGGACACCGAGGTCGACGAGCATCTCTGATACCGGTTTCGACACCATGGCCCCGCCTCGGTCAGCATGGATAGTATGCGGCTCGATCCCGTTACGGGCGATCGCATCGGCCAGGAAGTCGCGGGCCACGACCGCGTCCTCGCCGGCGGCGACGAGCCACCCGGTGACGTAACGCGAGTAGATGTCGATAACGACGTAACACCGGTACCAGACGCCCTTGACCGGACCCTTCAACGCGGTGATATCCCAGGACCACACCTGAGCTGGCCCGGTCGCGACCAACTCCGGACGCACCCGCGGTGGATGCGACGCCAGCCGCCGCCGTTCCCGGCTCTGCCCGGCCGCCCGCGCGATGCGATACATCGTGGACATTGAGCAGTGGTAGCGGCCCGCGTCGAGTTCCCGAGCCCAGACCTGCGGAATCGCCAGATCAGCGTAGGCCGGCGAGTTCAGCACCGCCAGCACCCGCTGGCGCTCAACTGTGCTGAGGGTCTGGGGCGGCGGGGTGCGCGGTAGCCACGGGCCGTGCCGCGGCCCGACCGGCTTGGCCCGCCGATAGTAGGTCGCCCGCGCAGTCCCGGTCAGCGTGCATGCCCGTTGCGTGGCTGCCTGGTGGTGCAGCCCATGAACACCGAGGTAGGTGCGGAGACGCTGAACCCGGCCACGTTCCTCCGAGTGTTGGGGCCTGAGCCGTGGCGGGTGGCGTACGTTGAACCCAGCGTGAGTCCCGACGATGCCCGATACGGGGAGAACCCGAACCGGATCCAGACTCACACGCAGTTCCAGGTCATTCTCAAACCCGAACCAGGTGCCGCCCAGGAGCTCTACCTGGGCAGCCTCGCCGCGCTCGGCATTGACATCGGTGCCTATGGCTGCCGGTGGGGCTGAGCGCAGCTTCTTACAAGGCTTGGCGCGGGCCCATCCGCGTGGCGTAGGTGCTCCACCAGCCCTGCGCTCGCGCATCACGGGCGATGGTCATGATCTGGTGTCCCGGTCCTGGTCAACGTCAAATTAGCGTTCGCGGTGCACAGGTACGGGCTGGTCGGGTTCGTCTATCCATACCCACTGTTGTCCGTCGCTGCGGGCAGTGATCCCGATACGGGTGCGGTCTGGTTCGTCGAAACGCGTCCACGACTGCCAGGCGGCCTCGACGGTGTCCCAGAGGCGGTCTCGGTCCTGGGTCACCGGCCACCTCCCTGGCTCGGCGGCCGCATAATCGACCTGTGCCCGGCGGTCGGCGGTGTAGACGATGGCGCCTGTGCGGTCCATATGCTCGTTGACCAGATCGGCGATGTGGCCGTGCGGGAGGTGAAGCGCCAGCCACAGCCGCCAGTCCGGGTTGTTCCAGAGCTTCAGCGGAATTGCGGTGGTGGCCTCGTGTGAGGCGCCGATCTCGCTTAGCTGCGGTAGATCCGGGACGAAGCCGTTCGGCATCGGCTCTCCCGCCGCGTGCAGCGGCATGAAGTACGCCTGCTCGGCAGCGAGGTGACCTGACACCTCGCCAAGGGCGGTCTTGCGCAGGACTGCCAGGGCGCCGCCGTAGGTGAGGGGAGCGACGATCAATCCGCCATCTGTGAGCTGGTCAATCCAGGCAGCGGGGACGGTGGCGGCGGAGCATGTGGACAGGATGCGGTCGTAGGGCGCTGCGCTCGGCAGCCCGTTCGCCCCGTCGCTGGCCTCCACGACCGGTTGGTAACCGAGCCGGTTGAGGCGCTGCTGGGCCTCGGCGGCCAGCAGCGGGTCTATGTCCACCGAGGCTACGGCCGCGTGGCCGAGTCGATTGCACAGCAGCGCGGTGTTGTATCCGGTTCCAGTGCCGATCTCCAGTACCCGGTTGCCGTCGTGCACATCGAGTGTCTGGAGCATCTGGGCAACCAGCGAGGGCATCGACGCTGAGCTGGTGATAATCCGACGTCCGCGCTGTCCGTGCCATTGGGTGATTAGCACCTGGTTGCGGTAGCAAGCGGTTAGCCACCGCTCCCGATGGTCTGGGTGGGCACCGTCAACCAGTTCGGTGGGGTTGTTGTTCTGGTCGAGGTCCCAGAAGCGG
This sequence comes from Natronosporangium hydrolyticum, assembly GCF_016925615.1. Taxonomy (NCBI): domain Bacteria; kingdom Bacillati; phylum Actinomycetota; class Actinomycetes; order Micromonosporales; family Micromonosporaceae; genus Natronosporangium; species Natronosporangium hydrolyticum. Next base: position 5,409,820 of record NZ_CP070499.1, on the reverse strand, counting down.
GGAACGAAGTGATGTCGTGGAGTGCGTGTGATCGCCTCCCGCCATGGCGCCTCTAGGTTGACGTCAGCGGCGACTGCCTCGGCGAGTTCCTTGGCCAGCCGCTCCCAGTCGATCATGAGGGTCCCTTCTCCAATAGGTCGGCGACCGCGGCGGACATCGGCAGGCCGGTAGCATCTTCGAGCCATGCGTACTGGCCGACGCTGTTGCATTCCAACATCCACCAGCATCCATCGGAGTCCGCGGCGAAGTCGAAGGCTCCGTATGAGATGCGGAAGTGGTCCATGAACGCCTCGACCCCTTTCGCCACCTGATACGGGATCGGAACGACCGAGTAGGACAGCGAGGCGTAGTCAGCCCGGAAGTCGACTCGGGAAGTGTCAGAGCCGGACAGGATCGCTACCGCGAACTGATGTGGGCCGACGGCGATCAGCCGAACATCGTGTGTCTTCGGTATGTATGCCTGGAAATAGTGCATCGTGTGCTCAACACCGGCCAGGTCCTCAAGGTCGTGGCCGCTGAGTAGGTGGGTATACAGGGCTCGACGACCGCCCTCCTCAGCGATCGAGGCGAAGCCGAGCTGTTTAACCACGACACCGGCCGGATGGTGCGCGGCGAACCTGCGCACCACATCTGGACGGTTGGTAAGCAGGGTGTCCGGCACGGTCAGCCCACAACGTGAGGCGACCGCGAGCTGGGTGGGTTTGTAGAGGTCGGCCTGCCGCGCCGGGTGGTTGACCCACTGCACCGGCAGCGACCACAGCACCCCGGCAAGGCCGAACTTCGCCTCGTAGGCGGCGTGACGCCGCTCGGCGGCGGACATGCCCTCAGGGAACTCAAACCCGGTGGGGTGCCGGTACCAGATTGCGCGGACGTCGCTCAGCGCGACCTGCCGGTGCTGGGTGCGGATCTGGCCAACCCATTCGCCGTTGACCATTTCGCCGGCCACCTGCAGGCACTTCGGGAACCAGCTTGTGTCCGCGCGCAGCACCGGCACCTCACGCTGGTTGAGCAGAGCGATCACTTGGTCGGCGGTCGGGTCGATCTGCTCGGTGAGCACCAGCACGGTCACGCCGGAATGCCTCCGTCGTCGTGGTGGTTGTCGGGGCCCCACTCCTCCGCGCCGCCCCCACTGTTGCCGTCGCCCGAGGGGCCGGTGGTCCGCTGGGTCATGTCCAGGATGTCCGCGCCGTTGGGATGAATGGCGATCTGGCGGTCGGGGCATATCGACCAGTCGGCCTGATCCAGCCCAGGGGCAGGCAGCGGTGCGGTGGCGAAGCGAAGCCCGAACGGTCGCAACGAGCTGGCCGAGTCGCTGGCGTCGACCGGGGCAAACCGGGGACGACCGAGCGCGAACCGCTCGGAAGCGGCGACCAGTGGATCCGGTGCTGTGGGCATCAGTACCTCCTTGCAGTGTGCAGTTTGATGTCTGGTTGTATCCGGCAGCGTACGGCTGGTCACCGCGAGATCGCCATGGCTCAGGTGGTAGCTACCATCTAGGTCGGCGACTCTTGGCTGGGCAAAGAGTAGATTTAGATGAATAGGCGGGCCGCCGGAGTAGCGGCCGGTAGGTCCGCCCCAGCCCGCTACCTGGGAGCGCCGAGGAATGGCTTGCCACACCGCACCCGACTCACGTTTTGGCGTGCGGCTACGCGAGTTGCGCGTCGCCCGCGGCCTGTCCCTCAGGGGCCTGGCCAGCAAGGTGCCGTGCAAACACCCCCACATCTCCGACATGGAGAGCGGTAGGAGGAATCCGTCACAAGCCACGGCAGCCCGTTTGGACAAGGTCCTAGATGCCGAAGGCGAGCTGATCGCGCTTGCCGTGGCCGAGTCCAGCGAGCAACGGGACTTTGCGGAACCGGTCGCTACCCATAAGATCGTTAACCGCCTCGGTGCCGACCCGGATCAGTCGCTAACTCGGTTCGCCGGGGCAGCCTGGTTCGGGATGTTGCCTACGGAGGTGGCTGAGGGCGAGCTTCTGGGCCTCTCGCCCGTGTTGGCGAGTACGCCCGCGAAACTGGAGTATCCGCACGTCACCGCCTTGCGCAGCAGCATCAGTGTGTTCGAGCAATGGGATCACCAATACGGCGGGGGTGTGGTACGCGCGGCTATGGGCGGCCAGTTCGAGTGGGCTTGTCGGGCGGCGCGGACAGCGTCGATGACCGATGACCTGCGCAGGGAGTGGCAGTCCGCAGCCGCGCGACTCGGCGATCTGCTCGGCTGGGCCAGTTTCGACGCTGGCGAAGATGACGCCGCACGACGGTACCTCCTCGCCGCCCTGCAGCTCGCTGGCGAAGCAGGTGATCTTCAACAGCGCACGCACACCGCTACCACAATGAGCAGGCAGCTGGCATACCTTCGGGCCGACGAGGCGGCGCTAGAAATCGTCGACCTCGCCCGGTTGTCCTGGCGCCATCTCCCGCCATTGGGGCGGTGCGTGATCGGCATCGTCGAGGCTCGCGCCCTCGGCCGGATCGGTGATCGGCAGGGATGCCAGCGAGCTGTTGGCGTGTGTGACGAGCACTTCGCCGTTTGCACATCCGCTAGCGCCGACGATCCGGCGTGGAGCTACTACGCCGATGAGGGGCAGGTGCTGGGCGATGCCGGTCATGCCTTGTTCGATCTCGCCATGGCCACCGGCGACCAGCTGATTGGGTCAGCAACAATCGATCGGCTAGAAACGGCCTACACCACCCATCCTCTCGATGCCCACCGCTCCAGGGCGCTGACGATGATCCGGATTGCCTGCCTGAAGGCCCGCTTCGGCGACCCGGAGGAGGCGTGCTCAGCAGCCGAGAGCGGGATCAACGATGCTCGCCAAGTGTCGTCACGACGGATCACCGATGATCTCCGCATCCTGGATGCGTCGCTGAGCGAGATCCCCACGACTGGGGAAACGTTCGACCACGTCGCCAAGGTCCGAGTCGACGTGCGGGAGTTGGCCAGCGTCGGTAGCTAGAAGCCGGTCCAACCGGCTGGCGCAGAATCGTCACGAAGGCTCGCGATGCGATGCTCTAACTGCGCTTGGCGCTCCGGGTAGTCGGCGGCGGTTTGGGCGAGCCAGGTCGTCATCCGCAGCATCCTGATGCCACGCAGCACGGGCCACGCGGCGCTCATGCGTACATCGAAGCCGTACTCGCCGGTGAAACTCCTGTATTGGTCTGCTGTAAACCAGCCGCACTCGTAGTACAGCGCCGTCAGCGTCAAGTCCCATTCTGGCGGCCCGACAGCGACATGCTCTAGGTCGACGAACGCGAGTCTGCCGTCTGCTCCGTCGGTCACGAGCAGGTTGTCCATGTGCGCGTCGCCGTGGACAACCGTGGTTGGCAGATCGAAGGTGGCCTGTTTCCACTGCTCGCTGAGCTGGTTGCCCAGCGCCGCAAGGAACGACCGGTCAGCCGCGTTGAGGGTCACTGCCGACGTCAGCCGCTCCTGGAGTCGCGAGAACGGCTGGACCGAGGGCAAGGCAGGTGAGTCCGGGATCGGCGCAGCATGCAGACGACGGAGGAAACGCGCCAGAGTGATCAGGTCTGCCGACCGAGCCTCTGGAAGGTACTCCCAGAGCGCTACGACACAGCCGTCGATGATCACTGGTTCCTCCGCCACCGGCTGCATCACGGGCACGTCGGCCGAGGCGAGCCATTGCGCTACCGCCAGCTCGTGCCGAACCAGTTCGATCAGGCCCTCGTCTGGGACGACCTTGGCCATCACGCCGGCTGCAGAAAGGTGGACAACGGCGTTCTCTCCCACACGTACCATCCGGGAACCGCCCGAATCCAAGCCTCTCGCCGTGGCCGCTCTCCTCGCCGCCGACATCGCCCGCTGCTCCCACATGCCAACCATGCTGCCGGGTGCGCCCACGTCTGGCCAGTCGGGTGCAGGTCCGGTACGCGGCCAGCTGGTAGCAGCCGCTGCCTGGATGGCAGCTACCACCAAGACCCTTCACTGTCACTGCATGCTGGTGTCAACGACGCGTGAAAAATGGCTCTGGCTCAAGTTCCGTGATCGCCTCCCGGCCGGGTCTATGGTGGAGCGATGATCCGCTTGCGGAGGAGGTCGAGCTTCGCTCGGCCGTACATCTGCCGCTTGATCATCTTGATGCGGGTCACGGCGCCTTCCACCTTGCCGGAGCTCCAGTGCAAGGTTAGCCCGGCCTTGACCGCGTCGAAGTCGCTGTAGAGGCCCTTGGCGAAGCCCCGCACCTCCGGGAATGCGCTGCTGGTGGCCTTGTTGATCCACTCCTCCAGCCGGTGGCCGCTGCGAGTGCGGACCAGTTGATTGAACTCCTGCGCCAGCTCTGTCAGCGTGGCCAGCTCCGGGCATGCCTGACAGACGGTCTTGAGCCCCAGCCGGTCGTCCTCATCGAGCTTGTCGTCCGGGCGCATGATCCAGCCGGTGATCTGCCGGGCGGAAGGCACCACGGGTGCCGGAGGCACCGCGGGCACCGGGCGGCGGATCTGTGCCAGATACTCGCGCAGGGTACGCAGGCTGCCGCGGTAGCCCCGGCCGCGGATCTCGGCGAACAGCAGCTGGTTGCCGATCTCGGGCTCCTGCTCGATTCGAGTCTGCAGGTAGGGCTTGAACGCGCCGAGAACGTCGCGCCCGGTAGGCGGGTTCGGGGCGATCAGCTGCTCAGGATGCTCGGCGCGGGCGTACTTGCGCACGGTCTTGACGTTCATCTGCAGCCTGCGGCTGATCCCTCTGAGCGCCACGCCCTGCGCCAACAGCTCATGCACGGCGGCGTGACGGGCGCGGGCATTGCTGGCCCGTCTGCCCTCACTCTTGGCGGCCGGGGGCAGTCCCGACTGCTCACCCAGCGGTGGCGACGGCGCCTGCTCGGCAGGTGGGGTAGCCGGCGCGGTGCGCAGGCAGCGGCGGTGGGCGGTGACCACCTTGCGCACCGCCTGCGACAGGTTATGCATCAGATGCCACCGGTCTGCCACCTGCACCGCCTGCGGGGCGCCGGTGGCCGCGCCCTCGGCGTAGCCACCTGACCGGTCCCGGCAGATCACTTCCACACCAGGATGGTCACGCAGCCAGGCGGCGAACGTGTCCGCCTCCCGGTCGGGCAGCACATCCACCGGCCTGCCCGTCTCCACATCAATCAGGATCGTGGCGTAACGGTGTCCCCGCCGCTTGGCGAACTCGTCCACCCCCAGCACCCGCGGCGTCGCTACCTGCGGGTCCGGCGTTCTGCGGATCGCCCGCAGCAGCGTGGAACGGCTCACCGGCGCCGCGACCTGCTCAACCAGCCGGGCACCGGGCCGCCCACCCAACGCCATCGCAACTGCCTGCACGGTCCGCTCAACCGGCGCGGTACGCCGCCCGTGCCGCGAGGTGAGGCCCTGGACCTGCTCGACGAAGGTCTTCTTCTCGCAGTCGGGATGGTCGCAGAAGAATCGGCGCACCCGCAGCGTCACCAGCACTTCTCGGCCACCTATCGCCGAGTCGACCAGCCGACGCTGGTAGCGGCTGTGCACCCGGCCTGAGGTCACCCGGCACCCGGGGCACTCGGCCTTGCCGCGGGTCGTGGCCGCCTCGATGCGCACCCGACCGGCCTTGAGCCAGATCCGCTCCAGCCGAAGCTGCGCCATGTGCGGCAGCAACGCCGCAACGTTCTCCACAGAGGGCACAGACGATAATGATCAACTCCAGATGATCACGGAACTTGAGCCAGAGCCAACTTTCACCCGCCCTTGACAGCTGGCGGCAGGCTACGAGGCATAAGCGCCGGTCGCCGCGGCTGATCAGTGTCTGCGAGCGCGGATGTCCTCCGATGATCATCCCGCTAGGTGGCCGATACGAAGAGCGCAGGTACGGAGTTGAACCTCTATCGGGGAAGCGATGGTGGACCTACCAGTGGTGAATCCGCTTGATCGGGATCAGGTGCCGGTGGCCGGTAGCTATAAGCCGGGTGATGCGGTTTGGGTGCATCGGCATGGGGCCTGGAACCCGGGGACGGTTCGGGCGGCCTCGGATGGGGCTGTGCTGGTCGATTACCACCGGGGCGATGAGCGGGGGGTGCTTACGGACACGGTCCCTGCGTTGTACGTCATGGTCCGGCCGGCGCCAAATCAGTCGGGGGGTGGCGGGTGATGGCTGGGGTTACGCGGGCTGCTGAGCTGACCGTGAAGCGGCTGTTGACAAGGGGTTTCGTGGTGCACGAGCCGCTGCGTCCGGCTTGGGACTGCGGCCTTTGCGGTTTGCCGTATCCGTGTCGGGCGGCGCGTGAGCAGTTGCTGGTTCGGTACGGGCTCAGTGCTGACCTTGGGGAACGGGCCTGGGAGATGTTGGAGCAGGCAGTTCGTGATCGGCCTGACTTGACGGTGACGGAGCTGTTCGACCGGTTCGTGGCCTGGTCGCTGCCCTCCGAACCGTCACCCCGGCCAGTTCTGGGGAGGCCGCTGAGCCCGTAGACCTCTTCTTTAGACCGTGCCGTCGTGACGGCGGCGCGGAGCTCTTTTGCCCCGGCCCCGGGGCGCCGTTCTCGCCAAAGACCTGAGCGCCCCGGGACCGGTCCACCCCCAACCAGATGTGGAGGTCTTCTCATGCTGTCTTATGTGCCGGCTGGTGCCGGTGCCACCCCCCGCTCCCACCTTCGGCGCTTGAGCATCGCAGCGGTTTTAAGTGTGGTGGTGGTGACGCTCGGCGGCTGCGGCGTGTTTGGTGATGCCCGGGAGCCGGCGCCGATGCTGATCGGTGTGGATCTTGCGTTGACGGGTTCGTCCCAGCAGTTGGACGAGGTGCATCACCGGGCGTTGCTGCTTCGGCTGGAGCAGGTGAATGAGCAGCGGCAGCAGGCCGGGCAGGCGCGGTTGGAACTGCGGGTTCTGGACAACAGGTCAGACCCGGCGACGACCGTGGCCAACGTGGAGAGCTTCGCCGCTAGTGAGGTGTCCGCGGTGGTTGCCGGTGCTTGCGTTGAGTGTGCGCTGGGCGCGGTGGATGTGATCGACGAGCTGGGGGTGCCGGTGGTGGTGTTGGCTGCCTCGACCGGGGTGGCCGAGCCGGTGGAGGCACGTCGCTTCGTGTTTCAGCTGGCTCCGCATCCGTCCGGCGCCGCCGACGTGATGGCTTTGGAGCTTGCTCGGGCAGGGGCGGCGACCGTGGGGGTGCTGACCTCCGACGACGAGTACGGGGCGGATGGTGCGCGGGAGCTGGCGGCAGCGCTGGCGGTGCACGACATCGAGTTGGTGATCGACGAGCCGGTCGCCGGCGACGGGCTCGGGCAGGCGGTGTCACGGGTTGCCGCGTGGACACCGCCGCCGCCGGTGGATGTGTTTGTTCCGGGGCCGGTCGAGCCGGGCCCGGATGCGGTGGTGGTGTGGACCTCGACCCCGGTGTTGTCCGGCGAGATCGCGTTGGCGCTGGTGGAGGCCGATTTCCAGGGGCAGTTGTGGCTGGATCCGGCCGCGGTCGGCGAGTTGGTGATCTCTGGGCCACCGGGGCAGGCCTTGGATGGGGCACGGGCACTGTTCGTGGAGACGTTGGTGGCCGATCAGGTGATCGCGTCGTTGCCGCATCGAGTGACCCGGCGGCTGTGGTTCGAGACCTATGTGACCAACCACGGAAACTTTCACGGTCACGCTGTCTACAGCGCTGATGCGTTGGATGTGCTGGCTGCCGCCGCTGATGCCGGTGGGGTCGAGCGTATCGGGTTGCGGGATGCGTTGGAGAGCACGCAGCTGGTGGTGAGTTCCCCCCGCTTTCACGGAGCGGTGATTACCTGACGCCTGCCGGCGCCGGGGGCAAGATCCGAACCGAGAAGGTCGGCCCGAACCGGCACCGTGCCAGAGCACGGTTTCGTGACTATGACGGCACCACCCGCGACGTGGAAGCCACCGACACAACGGGTCCTGCTGCCACCCGAGCGTTGAAGATCAAGCTCCGTGATCGCAGCAGCCCGACCGACGATGAGATCAACCGTGAGACGCGCATCAGCAAGCTCGCCGAGCTGTGGATCGAAGAGATCACCGCGGAGGAGCGCCTCGCACCGCAGACCATCCAGCGGTACCAGACCAGCCTGAACACCGCAGTGGTGCCTGCCCTTGGCAACCTGCGGGTGCGGGAAGCCAGCGTCGGTCGCCTGGATCGATTCCTCCGTGACATAGCCAAGGAGCGTCCGGCAGCAGCCAGGTCAGCCAAGATCGTCCTGAGTCAGATGTTCGCGCTGGCGGTGCGTCACGGCGCGGTCTCGACCAACCCTGTACGGGACACCGGTCGGCTCCGCAAACGACGCCGCAAGGTGGTCACCCTCACTGAGGAACACCTCCAGGCCGTCCGTACCGCGATTCGCGACTGGCAACAACCTGAACCCGGCAAGCCGGGGCCACGGCATACCGGCGACCTGGCCGACATCATCGACCTTATGCTCGCTACCGGGGCCCGTATCGGCGAGATTCTTGCTCTCCGCTGGGAAGACCTGGACCTCGGCGCGGACCGCCCTACCCTCACGATCTGTGGAACCATCGTCTACGTCAAAGGAAAGGGCTTCTTCCGGCAGGAGTGGACGAAGAGTCACGCCAGCTATCGGACGGTCATACTGCCGCGGTTCGCGGTCGCTGTGTTGATGGGGCGCAAGCTCGTGGCCGCCGAGAATGCCCACGACGCGATCTTCGCCTCCCGGAGGGGTACCTGGCTGTCCACGAACAACGTGCGCCGTCAATGGCGGCAGGCCCGGGCCGCGACCGATCTCACCTGGGTCACTCCGCACACCTTCCGTAAGACCGTGGCCACACTGATCGACAGGGAAGCTGACGCCAAGCGTGCCGCTGCCCAACTTGGACACGCCAGCGAGGAGGTCACCAACACGTACTACATAGCCAAGCCCGCCCTCGCGCCCGATGTCTCTGACATCCTTGAGCAGCTCAGCGCCGAACGAGCGGCCAGCGATCTCAGCGGGGACCGCCGCCCGCGGTCAACCGAGTAGGCACCTACCGGGCAGCCCACAACCCCCCAGCCTGGCGGACCTGGTTCCCTTACCGCGTTTATGGGGGGTTTTCGAGGGGCGGTTCAGAATTCAATAGACAAAAGTCAACGCCCTGACCGCATTGTTGCTGGTCAGGGCGCTGGTTTGGTCGGGGTGGCGGGATTTGAACCCACGGCCTCTTCGTCCCGAATTAGGTCCGTGCCGTATCCGCACGTCCTTCTGTGGACGAAGGCGCAGGTCAGAGCGTTGGTCTGCGTTGCTATGACCAGCGGTCCGGATGTCTCTCAGGCAAGATCTTCTCCCAGATCTCTCCCAAGCTCCACAGCGCTGTCACGGTCTTCCTGTTTCGACAGTTCGCCGCGGAAGTCGCACCCATGGCAGGAATCCTCGCCCTGGATATGACCTTCATACCAGCCGTGCACGGCGGCGTGGAGGATCGCATCCTCGGCAGTCGCCTCGCCGGAGCGCATCGCATTGATCGCGTTGTCGATGACCAGCTTGAGGACCGCTGATTGAGGATCCGGAAACGGCGGCGCCGGCATCGGGCCTTGAGGGCTTGTCATAGATGCATATCGTATCGCAGTTCCGCCAGCCGGCGTAGGTGGTGGCGTGGAGGCCGCGCAGTAGCTGTACCTACGTTCGGCGGTGATGCACATTCGGGCGTCGTCCCTACTTTGGGGTGGGCGGCGCGGTTTCGAGGGCTCTCCGTGGCTCTGAGGCCGTTTTCCCTGCATACAGCTTGATTCAATCGCGTTAGGTCGTTGTCGTTCGGCCCTGGTCAGTGCGCTGACCAGGGCCTTTGTCATGGAAGGAGGAAACGCAGTGGGTGACGTGCTCGCCACCGCGTTGCGGCACGCTGCCGTTGGGCACCAGGTGTTCCCGCTGGCTTCCTCGAAGCGGCCGGTGGCCAACTGCGACCGGTGCCGCGACGCCGACCACGATCGGCAGGCGTGCCCGTGCCTGCTGTGCCACGGGCTCTACGCCGCCACCGGCGACCCGGAGCGGATCGCGGCGATGCTTGCGGCCGTGCCTCGGCCGCTGCTGGCGGTCCGCACCGGACAGCCCTCCGGGGTGGTGGTGATTGACATCGACCCCGGCAACGGTGGCGACCTCGCTGCGCTGATCCGCAGGGGCCTGGCCCCGCCGACAGCTCATGTGGTCACCGGCTCGGGTGGGTGGCACCTGTGGTACCGGTGGCCAGGCCGGCTGGTCCCCTGTTCGGCGAGTCGGATCGCCCCCGGAGTCGACGTGCGTGGTGATGGCGGCTACGTGGTCGTGCCACCTTCGGCGCATCCCCGTACCGGCCGCCGGTACGTGTGGGCCGATCGCCCGCGGGAGGTGGTGGAGATGCCCTCCGCGCTGGCGGAGGCGTGCCTGCCTCCGTCACTGTCGGTGCAAACCAGGGGTGAGCCTGTCCGCCCGGCTACCGCCAGCGCGGAGGGCATCTCCTACCCGGATCGGCTCCTGGCGGCGCACCTGGACGCCGTGGCTCGTGCGCCGGAAGGCCGCCGCCGGGTGACTCTCTACGGCGCGGCGCGTGGTGCCGCCCGGATGGTCGCCGCCGGGGCCATCACGAGCGGCGCTGCGGTCGCGGCGCTGACCAGGGCCGGATACGACGCTGGCCAGTCCGAAAGAGACACCCGCCGGGCGATATCGGGCGGCTTTGAAGCGGAAGGGGTGACGTGGTGATCGATACCGACACCGACGCGGACGAGCTGCCGCAGATCCGACTGGGGGATGCGGCTTCCACGATCCGCACCCTGACCCAAACGATCGCTGACGGCATCCTGCCGGACGTCTATGTCACCAACGGGGCGCTGGTCGGGCTGTCTCAGGTCTCGGGTGATGTGGACACCGCCGGCGACGGCAGCCCGCTGCCGGTGCGGGCCGAAACCCTGTCGGTGGACAGCCTCACGAGGCTGCTCGCCCACCACACCCACACCTTCCGCCGGCAGACCAAGGATGACGGTTCCACTGCGGATGTGCCCTGGCTGCCTCCGGCGCGGGTGCTGGCCTCGATCCTCTCGCGTCGCTGGTGGCCGGGGGTCCGGCCGCTGTATGGGGTGGTCGGCTCGCCGGTGCTGCGACCGGACGGCAGCCTGCTCCAGAGCCCCGGCTACGACGAGCCCACCGGGCTGTACCTGGCGCCGAAGGTGACCGTGCCGACAATCCCGACCCGGCCCAGCCGCGGTGAGGTGATCGCGGCGCGGCGGTTCGTGCTGCGGGAGTTCCTCGGTGACTTCCCGTGGGTGGCCGAGGCGGACAAGGCCAACTACGTCGGTCTGCTCGTCGCGCAGATCCTACGGCCCTATCTGCGCACGATCACCCCGTTCGGGATGGTCTCCGCGACCACCCAGTCGTCAGGCAAGACCTTGTTGACGGAGGGGATTGGTCTGCTCTACGGGCAGAACACCCCGACCTGGGGCCGTGACGATGCCGAGCTGCGGAAGGTCATCACGGCCATGCTCGGCTCGGCGGCGGCGGTGATCGTGTGGGACAACCTCAAGGAAGGTACGGCGATCGACTCGCCGGTGCTGGCGCAGCTGCTGACCTCGCCGTCCTGGTCGGACCGCACGTTGGGCAGCAATCGCACGTTCACCGCGGCCAACGACCGGCTGTGGCTGGCCACCGGTAACAACCTGCGTATCGGTGGGGACATGGCCACCCGGACCGTGCTGGTCCGGCTGGACCCGAAGATGCCCCGGCCCGAGCTGCGGACGAACTTCACGATCCCGAACCTCGACCAGTGGATCAAAGACCCCGACAACCGGGTGACCTTGTTACGCCACCTGCTGATCCTGGCCGTCGACTGGATCGCCCACGGCGCACCTCGGTCCACCCACACGATGCGGCAGTTCACCACCTGGGCCGCGGCCACCGGCGGGTTCCTCAACCACCACGGCATCCGCGGGTTCCTCGATAACGCCGAAGTGGTGCGGGAGCTGGACGACGAAGACGAGGAATGGGTGGTGTTCCTAGCCCGGTGGGCCGAACTCTACGGCGACCGGGAACTGACCGCCAACGAGCTACGTGTCGCGGCGGAGATCGACTACCTCAACGGCAAGCCGGTCGACCGGTGGGACGGCCGGTTCATCACCGACGACGCCGGTCGGCTACCAACGGTAAAGTCGCTCGGCCGGCGGCTGCGGGGACAGATCGGACGCCCACACGGCGACTACGCCCTCACCTGCCGCAAAGACAGCCACCGCCGCTGCCAGGTGTGGTCGGTCGTCAAGGTCTCCAGCTGACGAACATGGCTCAGACTCGCCGAACCAAACCCGCAAACCCGCCTGATCTTCAAAACCTACCTGTGACCTGCGGCAACGTTTGCGGGTTTGGGTCTGGCCAAACCCGCAACAAACCCGCAGATCGCTGACCAAACCCGAGAGTGATCGGTTCGTCACTTCGCAAACCCGCAAACCCGCATCAAACCCGCATCATCCCACCAGACAACACCCCAGTTCAGGGCCTGTTCATTGAAGATCAAGCGGGTTTGCGGGTTTGCGGGTTTGGTTCCAGGTGGTCTGAGAATTCGCTCCGGCCGTGCCCGGGTGCAGCCCGTCTCTTCACTTCGAGCGGAGGTGACCATGACCAGCCGTGGCGATCTCCGGCGCCGGCTCGCCGTGCTCCGCGACCAGTGGCGCACCGCCACCGCGGCCGGCGACCACGCCCGCGCCGCCCAGATCGAAGCCACCGCCCGCCAGATCCAGGCCGGGCTCGACCAGCCCGAACCAGCACGGCGTGCCGAGCTAGTGACCGTCCACGGGTGGTGGCTGGTCAGCGCCACCCCCATGCACCGGGGATGCGACGACTGCCGGCGGGCACCCGGCGGCCCGGACCACCCCTGACTCCCCGTTTCTGCCTGCTCGTGGCCGGCGCCCAAGCAGGGATTAGATGAATGGGAACTTCGCCCACCCATCCGGCGGGCCGTATGGGGCGGCCCTCGTGGCGTCAACCAGCGCGAGGCGGGAGCGGGGCCGGGCGCTAGGGTCCCGGTGAGATAGGAAGCACGTGGGTGACCTGTTCGATGGTCATCGGCGTACCGAATGTCGGTTTACGGAGCGCATAGTATTACTGCACGGTCGGTGAGCGTGAAAGGGGTTGATCCAGTGAGCGGCATCGTGGCTACGAGGTCCCGAGGCGTGGTCGGTGTGGGCTACCAGCAGCGACCCTCAGCCGAGTTCGTCGATGACCTGGGCCGGATAGGGGTGTCGTTGGTAGTAGATGTCCGATTGACGCCGCTTTCCCGCAAGTCGGGGTTCAGCAAGACCGCGCTGGCGCGAGCGCTGGCCAGCGCAGGGATCTGTTACGAGCATCGCCCTGAGCTGGGCAACCCACGGCCCAACCGGGCAGGGTTCACCGGCTCAGCTAGTGAGCTTGCGGCAGCTCGTTCGGTGTATAGGGCGCTGCTGGAGGAACCGAATTCGGCCCTGGCACTTGACGACATCGCGGCGGCGAGTGAGAAGCAGCTGGTGGCGCTGCTGTGCTACGAGGCCGATCAGCAAAGGTGCCACCGGGATGTGGTGATCGAGGCGCTGGCTGGGCGGGCGGCGGTCTAGCGCGGCGGGTAGTACACCCCGAGCACGCTGAACACGTGAGGTCGTCTGGCCTGGTTGCCCACGTAGAACGCCACGTCACGGGACGGCTTGCACATCTCGGTCAGAAACCTCGTCTGTAGCTGTGCGGTGAGTGCGTCATCCGCGCCGCCCTGGAGTTTGAGCTGTAGGGCGACGAACTCCCAGTCCAGCATCCCCTGCTTGTGCCCTCGGCATTGATCGTCGTGGCAGAGGTAGTGGTACGTGCCGCGGAAGCGGGGCGGTTGCAGCGGTGTCGGGTCCTCGTGGTTGAACAGGTCAGGCTGGTTGGCGTACGCGTCGATCTTTCGCTGCTGCTCGGGTGTCCATCCCGGATGGCGGGTGACCGATAGACCATAGACCTGCCGCGGTCGCACCAGTGCCAGCGACTGGGAGTTCGCGTCCTCGCGCGCGGCCCGGTTGAGCCTGCACATGGATTCTTCGATCAACGGGTCCAACAAGCCGCGCCGGGCCCTCCACGGGGGTAGAAACTGTTCCCTCTTGAGAGTGGGTAGATGAGGCTTCCAGCTTTCCCGACGTTGGTCCTGGCGAGCGGGGACAGCGTCAACGGTTACCACCTCATACTTCTTGAACTGGTCGCTGCTGGTCAGAGCCCGGAAGTTGATCGGGTATAGCCGCACCCAGCCCAGTCGCGCTTGATCCAGACGGAGGCCGGCAACGCACACGGTCTCCCCATAGGACTCTGAGGGGTTCGGTGCTGCCTTGACCGTGATCAGTACGCGCAACCGTACGACGCCGTCGCTGACTGGCTTCGCTATCGGTTCCGAGTCCTGGTCGAACAACGAGGGCTGCGCCACGGTGTCCTCCCGAGGGGGAAGGGAGTAATCACGACACTACAAGATGATATGAGGATGTCACACAGCGCGACGCGGCGCCAGTGCTGCGGCTAGGGCGGTCACGGGCGTACTCGCGGTGCCGGCCGCCGCGCTGTCCACCGCTTGGGCACGCACCCCTAGCCCTCCGACCGGTGTGGAACTTATGTCCCAGCTGCCCCGCTGTCGTCACGGCTTTCGAGATTCAGGTAAACGGCCGTGGCATCGTCGCTGGCCTTGTAGCGGGGCCAGCGCTCCCCGGTCGTGTCATCGCGCTCCACACTGCGGGTCCACGCGATGAGATCGGCGGGCCCGGCGGAGACGAGGCGATCAAGCAACTCCTCCCATGTCGCCAGACCGAACCCGTCGACCACCCGGCTAGCCCCGTCGGTGAGTACTGCTGCCCTCCGGCAGCCGCGTCGCGGCACGCTCCCGGTGATTGCCTCGTCCGCGGCCTCCGGTGCGGAGCCAGCGACCCAGTAGCCGCCTGGCTGGTTGCGGGAGAGCCGTTGAGTCCGCGAGAGCTCGGCGACCGCCTCGATATGTGCAGGCGAACCCACAGGGTGGCGCTGCGTCCGTGTGTGGGCATCCGCCGCGACCCTGGTCACGCGGTCATCAGTGACGACCGTTAGCTTCTCGTCGACGTCGAGCACGACCACTGTGTCGGCCAGCACCAAGTAGGTGATCTCCTCCGGCCCGAGTTGGAGGATCGCAACCGCCGCCGAGGGCGTGCCGGGGTGCCTCAGGTCGCAAGTGCCAGCGTGGGCGTCCGCGGTCTCGCGGATGGCTGCCGAGAGGCTGGCGTCCGGTGTCAGATCGTCTCCGGCCAGGTGGAGGAGGAGCCGCGAGCCGAGTTGGTTGACGTACCACGCAGTGCCGTGGCGGCATCCCGTAGACGTTCCGGGGGGTGCTGAGACACCGTCCAGAACCACTACGGCGGTCGGGCATGTGCCGACCCAGTCCTCGTTCTGGCCGCTGTCGCCGGCCTCTGTCGCCGTGGAGATGTACACGTCAGGCACCGTCCGGGCGGTAGATCGGAGTCAGCATCTCGCTGGATTCGACCTCTCGCGTCTTCGGATCGAAGGTGCAGGCGATGAGCGTTGAGAACCGCCGCTTCTTGACCTCCCGGTACAGGTCGGCGAGGTTATTGGCGAGGTAGTGAATGACGCCCGCGGCACCGGCGGCGTGGATGCCGGCGATGTAGAGGAAGCTCCCGCGGCCGTCAAGCCGGGGGAGGCGACCGAGGTACGCGTAGTCGGCCGACTGTCCGTCATCTATCGGCGACCGGTAGATTCTGCCGGCCTGCTTGTCGACCAGGTACCAGCCACTGTCGTCTTCTTCGAACGCTAGGTGCGGATCGCTGGCGAGAATCTGGGCGATCATCGAGGAGAGTCGCGGGCCACAGATGACGATCAGCCCTTCGCGGTTGACGTTGAGGGCGCCGCCCGCCGAGATCACTTCGTATCTGGTGCTCAGGCCCACCGTTTGGGCGAGGTCGCGCAGGTTCTCGTAGGCGACGAAGTCCTCCTGCGCCACGACCGGTCCGGGATTCTGCTTGTCGCCCTCGATCTTTCCGCCGAGAGCCACCGTCAGGGTGCCGAACCCAAGCAACGCCCGCTCCGGGCGAGGGCCGCTGGAGAGAATCTGGCCGATGCGGGCGCGGGTGGTGCCGAGGAGCTCAGCGATCTGGGTCTGCGTCATCCCCTGAGCAGCGAGCTCCTCGAGCGCCTCGCGTCGGATGCGCGACAGCTCCCCAACGATCTGCTGGTGGCGGACCAGCAGGTCTCCCGCCTCCTTGGCTCGAGTCGTCGGGTCTGCGAGTTCCGCCAGCTTGTCAATCTCCTGGTCCACCGCGACCACCGTCCCATCCTGATCTCGTCGCAGGCTACCCCGTCTTGCGCTAGACCCTCTGCGCTAGAGGGGGTTGACATAGCAAGCCCCCCTTGCCTAAGGTTACCCGCAATCCCCCCTTGCAGGGGACATAGCGGGAACGCTGGGCGTAGCCGTCCTGTTCCTTGACGAACTTCATAGGTGTTGGGCACGTTGCCGTGCGGCGCCTGCGGGTGCCGCGCCTGGGTTGACGCCCACCTCCCGATCAGCAGGGAGGCCGGTGTAACGCCGGAGCGGAGGCTTGGTCCCCGGGTAGGCAATGAGTGCAGCACCGCAGCGTTGTGTGCGCTGCCCGTCCGTCACCGCCGGATCCGTCGGCGACGGGTGGGGAACGTACACGATCTTGGAGGTGAATATGCGGCACAATCGGCGGCCGCCGCTGCGGACGAGCCGGATGGTTCCCAGCCGGGTGAGCCTGCGTCGTGGTGAGCCTGTGCAGGTGGCCTGTGCGGTGTGTGGTCGGTGGCGGCTGTTGGAGCGCGGGATGCTGCGTCCGCACCGCGCCGACGACGGACGCACCCGGTGTCCGGGCTCCGGGCAGCGGATCACGGTCGATGAGCAGCCGGAGCAATGGCTGGCGCGGCTGCGGTTGGCGGAGCGTAACCCATCGATGAGGTAGCAGCACGCCGCTTTCATATGGATCTAGAGGCCGGGCGACCGCCCGGCCTTTCGGCATTTCTGGAGGTGACCAAATTGTTCTACGTGGACTTCGACCTGGACCCGTTGGCGGGTCTGGAAGGCCCAAGCGATTCGGAGCTGGCCGCGCTGGTGGCCGAGGAGCACTTGATCGCGGCCGAGCTGGCCAGCCTGGACGCCGAGCTGGCGCGGATGGCTGGTGGTCTGTGATGAAGGTCCGGATTATGGGCACCCCGGCGGAGTGCCAGGCGGCGGTGACGGCGTTGGCTGCCTCGCCGCGGCTTTCGGTGGTTGAGGTGTCCAACCCGTACCCCAACCGTGGAGACTCCCGCCAGGTGCGCGTCTACGTCGAAGCGCACCCGGCCAAACGTGGCGGCCGTGATGACCACCAAGGCTGAGCTGGCGGCGGTGCTGGTCGAACTGGCCGACCCGGCGCCGGTGGTCCCGGCGCCGGACTGGTCGAAGGCGTTGTGCCCGCAGACCGACCCGGAGGCGTTCTTCCCTGACCCTGGCGGCTCTCCGCGGGACGCGAAGCGGATCTGTCAACGCTGCGAGGTTCGGCCCGAGTGCCTGGCCTGGGCGGTGGCCACCGGTCAGCGGCACGGCGTCTGGGGTGGCATGTCGGAGCGGGAACGCCGCCGGCTGCGCCGCCAGTTCGTCGGCGAGGCGGACCGGTGAGCGCCGTTGGTGCGGCTGACGGGCAAGAGTCCGCTATCCGGTGGGTGGCGTGATGGCCCTCGATGACGTGCTGGTGGTCGTCGGTGTCCTGGTCCTGGCGGTGCTGGTGGCCCGGCTGGTGTTGGGTGTGCTGCGTCGGCTGGCGCCGTTGCTGTTGCTGGGCGCTGTCGTGGTGGCCGCTGTCCTGGTGTTGATGTGAGGAGCACTTATGAAGGACACGGAGACGGAGTGCCCGCATTGCGGCGGGCCGGCGGATCTGCGCGGCGACCGGTACCGGTGCCGCCGCGGTGTCGAGTTCGAGCGATCGGGTGGCCGTGGCCGCCCCTGCTACGCGGAATGGCTGAGCCTGCGTTTGGAGCGGGAGGCGGCGGCGGAGATCGCCGATTACCTGCGAAGTCTCGGCTAGAAACCGAAAGCGACGCGCGGCCGGCGGCATCCGGCCGCGCGTCTTGACCTGATTGGAGCCACAAGATGGCTGTTGGTACAGGTCGCGGTCAGGATACCGCGACGACGTTCGACCCTGGCCCGGTGCCGGCGGTGGTGGAGCAGGAAACCTCTCCGGTGACCACCATCCCGGTGACCCCGCGTACGCACCTGGAGATCAGCCGGCGGGGTGACTGCACCCAGCTGGCGCTGGTGTCGGTACGGGCGGGCGCTCGGGTGGCCACCGATCTGCCTCCGCAGGCGGTTGACGCGCTGCTGTGGGCGCTGGTGGCGCACACCCCGCCGCCCTACCTGCTGGCCCCCTCAGCGCCGTGGGAGGTGAGCGGTGGTGAGTAAGCCGAGTCAGACAGTGGACCGCGCCTTCGCTGCCCTGCTGGGGATGGCCGGCGTCGGGTTGGCGGGGATCGTGTTGACCACGGTGTTCGCCGAGCAGCTGGAGCAGCCACGCACCGAGACCCGGGCGTGGCTGGCTGAGCATAGCTATCCGCTGGCCACCGTGGGCGGCGTCGCGCTGCTGGTGTGGGTGGCTGTACGGGTCGGCGCCGAGCTGCTGGTATGGCTGCGGGCCCGTCGGCAGGCCGCCCTGGCCGGTGGTTGGTGCGCGATCTGCCCCGGTGGGATCGCTGTGATGACTTACCCGCCCGTCGGCCGCCCGGTGCCCCTGTGCTGGGCGTGCCTGGACCTGGACCACAAGCGGGCCGAGCTGGCCGAGGGTGAGCCGGCGCCGTGGCTGCGGCTGGACCGCCCGGACTGGTGGCACCTGGCCGGGCTGGTCGCCGGGCCGCTGGCGGTGGCCGCCACGGGCGCCGTGCTGCTGCTGACCGCTGTGAGGAGTGCGACGTGATCGAGACCCTGTACGAGCTGCTGACCGGCCGGTCGTGGACCACCACCCGGTCGATGATGGCCGAGTTCGGGCCGCCGCCGGCCGCGCGGCACCCGGAGTTGGCCCGCTACTCCGACGCCGAGCTGTACGAGCGAGGCGCCGAGCTGGTGGCCGAACTGGACGCGGCCACGGCCGCCGGGCGGCGGCCCGACCTGCCCCTGCCGGTGGCCTACCGGGATCTGACCGCGCACGAGGTGGCGCGCGCCGCGTGACACCAGGTACGCCCGGCTGGGTCGGCTACGGCCGCCTGGCCGGGTGTCTTGGTCCTGCTACGACACGGCGGCCCTTTGCCGCCGGGAGGTGACGAGACATGACAGAGGAGAGCACAACGCAGGGTGCGGCGGCGGCCGGCACACTGTCGACCGAAGCGATACACCGGTTGGCGTTCACGTTCTACGCCACGGCCGCGGCGGCCGCGGTGATAGGCCAGACGTGGGTGGCGCTGAAGAAACTGCCGTGGTCGGATGACCTGCACGTGGGGTGGCGGATCGGTGCGGTGGCGCCGTTCGCGCTGACTTTGGAGCTGCTGGCTGTGGTGCTGGCGGTCATGGCTGACCACCGGATGCGGCTTGGTGAGCGGGCGGTTGTACTGCGGGTGTTCTCGGCGGCGGTGGCGGTGCTGGCGACCGGCGTAATCGTGGTCGGCCACTGGGGAGACCCGTACGTGGTCGCCGCGTTCGGCGGCCTGTCGGTAGCGGCCTACCTGCTGTCGATGGCGCACATGGCGATGCGGCGCCGCGACGCGATGCGTGCCGCCGGGCAGCTCGCCCAAATCGCCCCGGCTTACGGCTGGTGGCGGCGGCTGCGCCGCCCGCTGCTGACCGCACGGGCCGCCGAGCTGGCCCGTGAGCGTGGCCTCGGGCTGTACGAGTCGCTGCGGGCTGCGGAGTTGGAGCTACGAGCCGAGCGGCGCCGCCCGGCGATCGCGGCCGCGGTTGGGGCGGCGATTCGGGCTGAGCAGGCCGACCCCCGCATGGCCGAGATCGCCGTGTCGACCCTGGACCTTGACCGGATCGCTGCTGAGCTAGCCGGCCGGGCCGACTACGCCGGGTGGGCCGCACGGCTTGCGCCGGCTGTGACCGCCCCAGTCGACACCGCAACGGATGAGTCACCGTCGATGCCGGATGCGCCGCCGGTGGGTGAGTCACCGCTGTACGTGCCGGACGAGTGGATGAGCCACCCGACCTCTGGTGAGTCACCAGAGCCCGGCCAATCACCGCCGCACGCTATCCCGCCCGGTGACGCACCGGCGGGGAAGGCATCGGCGCGGCGCCAGCGGCGACCCCAGCCCGCCGCCAGCGGCGACCCGGAAGTCACTGACTCACTGCTCGCGCAGGCCAAGACGGTTAGCGACGACAGCGACACCCGCATGGCGTGGTTGTGGCACGCGACCAGCGGGCAGGCGTCGGGTCGCCAGCTCGCGGCGGTTGGGGGAGTCAGCGCGGCCACCGGCATACGCCGTGCGGCGCAGTGGCGCCTCACCCCGCCGCCGGACCCGCGCGGCGACACCCCGCCGGTGCCGGTCGCCTGACTCACCCACGGGTGACTCACCCCCGCCCGAGCAGAGCTGTCCGGACATGCGGGTGAACAAGGCACGGTCTGCGAACGCGGATCTGTCCGGACAGACCTTTCCCGGCCACCCGACCCCAACCCCCCTTGAGCGTGGCAGGCCCGCAGTCGCCGCGAGCCTGCCACGCCGGTTTTTCCAAGTCGAAGGAGGACAAAGTGGCGGTACGCCGTCCAAGCCGAGCGCAGACCCGCGCGCAGCGGCGCCGCGCACTGCTGATTACCCGGATGGGCCGGGCGCAGACCCCGGCGGAGCGGCTGGGCGTGGCCTACGGGTATGCCCGCGCCGCGATCCAGGAACTGCCACCCCACCAGGCCGAGATGCTCGCCAGCGAGTTGGTTGACGCGCTGGTCTCGGCCGCTGACCGGGCCACCACCCGACAGAAAGGACCCCGCTAGTGACTACTGACAGTGATACCGCATCCCGCAGTGCGGTTTCGGGTGCGGAACCCGCCGAGGAGGCCCCAACGCGCCCCCGTGCACGCGCGCGTGCGCGCGAGAATAGCGCGGTTGAAACCGCACCGCCAGCCACTACCGACAGTGACGTTCGCGGGGGTGGTTGGCAGCGTCTGGTGGGCGAGCTTCGTCCGCCGGAGCCGTGGGCCCACCGCCCCGCGTCCTTGGCGGCGATGGCCCGCTACGCCGCCCGGGGCGGCTGGACCGGCCCGGAAGGGCCGGCCCGCCGGTGCGGGGTGTGGTGGTACCGGCTGATCGCCGTGCCGGTCACGCTGGTGTGCCACTACACCGCTTGGCTGGTCGCCCGCCCGTCCCGCGCGGTGACCGCCGCCCTGGTGGCGGTGGTGGTGTGGATGGCGGTGCGCTCATGAGCCGGCGGAGGGAGCAAGGCAGGTATCTGCGCTTGCCCGTTGGGCGGGTGTCCGACCTCCGCGGCACGGACACACCCAGGCCGGGTGACCATCTCATCTTCCTCAAGACGTTGACGGTCATCCGGGTCATTGAGGTGCGGCTCCTCCACCCGGATCCGCCGCCGACCGACAGCATGTGGGCGGTCAAGGCCGAGATCGTCCAGGCGTCCAAGCGGCGCAGCGTCGGTCGTGTGGAGACCTGGCACCTGCGGCCCGAAGAGTTCGCCCGCGTGCCGGAGGAGGTGCGCTGACGGGCCGAGTGGTGGCCAACCCTTCCTGTGATGCCCGGCGGCCGGCTCCCCGGCGGCCGGGCATCCCCCATGACATTGATCGAAGGAGAAGATTGAGATGACGTTTACGGGTACGGCGGTGGCGGTGATCGCGCTGTCCGTCGCGTTGACCGTGATGTGGCGCCACCAGTGGCAGGGCTCGCGGCTGATCGTGTGCCTGATGCTGGTGGCCGGGTTCGGTATCGCCGGGGTCGGGCTGGTAGGTGAGATGCTCGGCCGGCTCGGCGGGATGATCGGCGGCGCCGCTGGAGATGGGACCGGTCGGCTGTTCGGTGTGAGCGTGCCGGTGGTGGTCATCGCGGTGATGGTGACCTGGATCGTGGTCGACATGCGCGACCGGTCGATCCACATCGCCACGCCGTGGATCGCGCTGGCGCTGCCCAGCATGCTCGCGGTCGTCGGCGGGGTCTACATCGGCATGTCCGACACCGCGCTGGGTGCGGCCGGGGAGGCCATGACCACCCTGGCCGGCTGGCTCGGCTCGCTGGGATAGGGAGCCGCCGCCGATGAGTCCTTTGGAGTTGCTGATCCTCACCGGGATCGTCTGGTGGATGATCCGCAAGGGCGTGGTCGACTGCGCAGCGGCGATCCGCGGCCACGCCCCGCCGCGGTGGAACGGCACCTCCGGCCGCGGCGGGGGCCGGAAGGGTTCCGGCCGGTACGGCGCCCGCAGCTATCTGGCCGACCTGTACTCGGATGCCTGGCAGGACGCCCGCGCTCGCCGGGAAGCCAAACGCGAGGCCCGCGCAACCGGCGGAGGTGATGGAACCTCGCGCTGGTCGCGGCTGCGTCACGCGGTCGGAAACCGGTGGGAGGCCGCGTGGGGCCGGTGGGAGGAGCGGCATAACCCTCGCGGCCGCGAAGGTGGCGACCAGGGGCAGTCCCACGCCCGACCTGCCGACAACCCGGGTACCGGACCAGGCGGAAAGCCGGGCGAGCAGCCGCCCACCCAGAGCCGGCCGGGTGGACCGGAGCAGACCCCACCAGCCGGGGAACCTACCGGCCCGGACGGCGGCACCGACCCTCACCGGCCCGGTGCCGCGGCTGGGCCGGATCCGCAGCCGGCCACCGACGGCCAGCACCGCCCACACGACAACGCCGACCAGAAACCGAACCAGACACCAGACCAGAGCGGAAAGGAACCAACACGGGTTCTTGATGCTCGCCGTGTCGGCGACCGGTGGGTCACCGACAACGACACCGACCACGGTCCGGCCGCCGGGGCCGGGCCGAACCCGCACCAGCACCAGCCGGGGCGGGACAACCAACCACCATCCACAGGAGGTACACCGATGGCAGAGGCAACCGGACTGACCACCTCAATCAACTACGCCGCCGCCATGGCAAAGGCCAACGAGACCAACGCCGTCGAGGCTGAAGCGTGGGCCGCGAGCCTGGCCTCCAACGGGGTGTCCGGGCCTGCCGTGGCAGCTGCGCACCAGGCCATGGAATCGCAGCAGCAGGCTGCCGCCAACTGGCGCGCAGCGCAGTCGGTGCTGGAGTCCCACATGGGCGTCAAGGAGCAGTACGACGCCCACCCCGACGCCGGCAGCCGGGAGTTCGTCCGGAGCGAGTGAGCGGCGCGTCGGCCGCATCGATCGGGCGCCCGAGAGGACATCTCCTCTCGGGCGCCCTGTCGTAGCTACCGACACCACAACCGACCAGGAAGGACACACCATGCGCACCGCAACCCGAGGCCCCGTGACCGTCACCCTCTCCCCAGACGGCGAGGTCACGATCAGCGTCTCGCTTCGCGACGGGCACGACTGTGTCGCCACCGACGCAGGAACCGCCCGCAACCTGCGCGACGCCCTCACGGCCGTGCTCGGCGGCGGGGATGCACACGTCAGCCAGGGGATCGATGTCGTCAAGCCAGGCAGCACAGTGATCGGCTACCGCGCCGACCGCATCTAGGAGCCGCAGATGAGCAAGAAGACCAGCAAAGACGAGCTGGGCGCGACG
Source organism: Natronosporangium hydrolyticum (assembly GCF_016925615.1). NCBI lineage: Bacteria > Bacillati > Actinomycetota > Actinomycetes > Micromonosporales > Micromonosporaceae > Natronosporangium > Natronosporangium hydrolyticum. Next base: position 5,386,272 of record NZ_CP070499.1, on the reverse strand, counting down.
GTGAACGCCAGGCTGCGCCGCGATCGGACCAACACGATGCCCACCCGGCTGTCGAAGCAGGCGCGGCCGCACTACCTGCTGGCCGGGCTGGCCGCCGGAGGCGCTGCGGTTGGGCAGCTCGCCGCGGTCACCGACCCGGCCACCGTCGCCGGTGGCGTACTCGCGGCCGGGGCCGCCGGCACCGGTGTGCGGTGGTTGATGCGGCGGGGCAAGACCGGCCGGGCGGGCACGGTCCGGCAGCTGGCTACCGGGCTGGCCGCGACGTGCTGGTGCGGCTGGGTGGCCGCCGCCGCGGGGATCGACTGGACCTCAACCGCGGTGCTGGCGGCCGGCGGATACACCGCGGCGCTGGGATGGTGGCGCCGGCACCGGCTACCTGACCCGCCGGTGACCATGCCGCCGGTGATGGTCGAAGACGACCCGAACGACCCCGCGCTGCTGTGGGCAGAGCACATCGGCGGCAACTCGGGTGATGCCCTGCCGGGCAGCTCGCTGTCGGGTGCCGAGGTGATCCCGACCGGGGTGCGGTACCAGCTACACCTGGTCCCCGGCCGGCAGACCCTATCCGGGGCGCAGAACACGCTACCGAAGCTGCGTACTGGGCTGAGGTTGCGCCGCGACCAGGACCTGATCCTTGAACCGCACCCGGAGACCGACGAGTCGATCATCCAGCTGACGATCGTGCGCCAGTCGAAGGTGCTCCGGCAGGCTCAGCCGTGGCCGGGGCCGGCGTACAACCCGCACAGCGGCAACATCGTGCTCGGCCCCTACGTCGACGGGGAAGGCAGCGCCGAGTGGCTGCTGGCGGCCGACAACCGGCTCTACGGCGGGTTTGTGGTCGGCTCCACCGGATCCGGCAAATCCCGCCTCTTGGAGGCGTTGGCGTTGGGCGCGGCTGGCGGCGCCGGCACCGTGGTGTGGTTCGGCGACCCCCAAGGCGGCGCCAGTTCACCGTTTCTGGCCGGGCACGCCGACTGGGTCGCCCGCGACCCCGACGGCATCGCCGCGATGCTGGATGCCGCCCGAGCGCTCAAGCGGCTACGCCAGGTCGAGAACGCCTACCACGAATGGGAAGGCTGGACCCCGACCCAGTCCCGCCGCGGGCTGCTGCTGGTCATCGACGAATCGCACGGGCCGATGGCAGACGAGAAGATGCGCGCTGCCGCGACCGAGCTGGCCCGCGAAGGCGGCAAGGTCGGAATCGCGCTCGTACTCGCTTCCCAGGTACCCACCTTGGATGCCTTCGGCGGCTCTGAGGCGCTGCGGTCGAACGTGTGCGCCGGCAACGTGGTGCTGATGCGGATCAAGTCCAAGCAGGCCAAGAGTGTCCTGCCGGGGGTGGATGTCGACCCGTCCGGGTTCCCGAGGGTGCCCGGCTACGGGTTCCTCGTCGACGACACCGGCACCCGCCGCAGCGCGCCCTTTCGCGGGTTCTACCTCGATGACCAGACTCGTGACAACGCCGCCGCGCAGGTGGCCTGGCCCGAGCTGGACACCATGGGCACCAAAGCAGTCGGCGAGGGCTACCAGAACCGCCGCGAGCGGGAGCAGTCCGACAAGCAAGCCCTCGGCGCCGCACTGGCGGCGCTGGCCCGCGGGGAGGACGTACCCACGCTCACCGCCAAACGGCCAGTGCTGGCCGCCGCGGCGGCCGGGCCGAAGGTCCACCCGTTCCCCTCGTGGCCACCAGCGGACACCACGACCGGAGACAACACCGAGGCCACCCCAGACGGTGGCGGTGGCCGGCCCCGGACCGCGGTCGAGGCCGTGCGCGAGCTGCTCGCTCAAGGTGTAACCAGCCCCAAAGAGCTACGCGAACGCTCCCAGTACAGCGAGAAGTCCGTAGAGAACGCGCTGCGGGAGCTGGCCGACCGTGGCCAGGCCCGCCGGATCAAGAAGGGCGTCTGGCGCCCGACCGACGCCTGAACCACCACGCGGCCGGCCCTGCCTCGCCTGGACAGCACACAGGACCGGCCCGCCACTCCCACGAAGGAGCACCCCCATGATGACCGATGCCGGCGAATTCGCCGCCGCCTTCGTCGCCCTCTACGTCGCCCACCAGGTGGGCGACCACTGGATCCAAACCTGCGCCCAGGCCGAACGCAAAGGCGAACCAGGCTGGCCCGGCCGGCTCGCCTGCGCCCGGCACGTCGCCACCTACACCGCCACCGGGCTGATCGCCCTGCTGGCTGTGGCCTGGCCGACCAGCCTCCACCTGCACCCCGGAACCCTGGCCGCCGGGCTCGCGGTCTCCGCCGCTACCCACTACCTCGCAGACCGGCGCACACCACTGCGCCGGCTCGCCGACCTACTAGGCGCGTCACAGTTCTGGACGCTCGGTCAGCCGCGGCCAGGCCGCGACGACAACCCGAGCTTGGGCACCGGCGCCTACGCCCTCGACCAGTCCTGGCACATCGCCTGGCTACTGGTCGCCGCGTTGATCATCACCTGACCCGCACCCCTGGAGCACCAGTCATGCCCGGCCCGGCCGTCCCGGGTGTGGCTGGGGCGTCACGGTGGCGCCCAGAAGGAGACCAACATGTCCAAGCAGGAACCCACGTACCTGATCCGAGCAACCGCTGTCCCGGCTCGGCCCGGTGCCCTCATCGACCCGCTGGAGTTCGACGAGGAGCTGGCTGGTTCGCAGGCGTACTACTCCCGGCAGTGGGAGGAGTACGCCGAAACCGGTGGAAACGCCGACGACGACCAGTGAGCCGCTAAGCGACCAGTGAGCCGCTAAGCCAGCCTCCTCCGCCGCCTGCCCCCTTGAGATGCCCACCCTCCCCCCGCTGGGGCGGTCACCGAATAGGAGATGCCCATGAAGACATATTGCTGCGACACGTGCCGCACGTGCGGCCAGACCATCGAGAGGGTCGCCGGGCGTGACCCGTACTGGCGGCATGTCGGACCCATCCCGGACCCACCGCACCCGGCCGCCCCCCGGCGGTAACCCCCTGTTGATACCCCGCGGCGCCGGCGAGATCACACTCCGCCTCTGACCCGCTCGTTCACCGCGGCCCCGAGAGATCCCTCTCGGGGCCGCTGACTTGTCCACATCCTCAAATCATCGAAGGAGAAACGCATGGGCCGCACCTGGACCCACCCCGATGTCCTGACTCGCGGAGTCCGAGAGGGTTGGGCAGACCCCCAGACCGACCCGACCCGGATCGACTGGCCCAGCCGGCAACGTCACGCCGCAATCCCGTTCAAGGTCATCAACGGCCGCCCCCTCAACCCCACCGCGCCGACCGGCATCCGCCACGGCCGCGGCGAACTCGGCCACTGGGGCGAAGCGCAGGCAGCCGACGCGATGGTCACCGCCGACCACGACGGACACCGGTGGCTGCTGATGGTCGAACGAGCCGACCGGCACGGCTGGGCCCTGCCCGGCGGGCACGTCGACCCCGGCGAACAGGCAACAGCCGCCGCCATCCGCGAGTTGCGGGAGGAGACCGGGCTTCGGCTGCCAGCACGTACCCCGACGACCGCGCAGCGGCCACGGATCGTCCCCGACCCGCGTGCCACCGATGAGGCATGGATGGTGACCACTCTGGTCCGGATCGGCCTCGGAGCCGTCGACCGGCTTCCTGCGGTGCACGGCGGCGACGACGCCGCCCGCGCGGCATGGTGCATCGCCGACACCTACCAGAAGCTCACTCGCCACCTGGCCACGCAGCACCGCGGCCAGGTATTCGCCGCGCACCGGCAGATGCTGGCCGACGCGCTGGCCAAGTGACTACGAGGTGACTAAATGAAGACACTCAACTGGATGGCGGCCGCGAGCCGCCGCACGCTCATCCTGGCCAAGCCCGGCGCCGGCACAGTGACGATTACCCCCGGCCGTGGTGGCGGGTGGACGGTGCAGACCGCGAATCGGGTAGTCACCGTCGATGCGGTGAGGCTTGAGGAGCAGATGGAAGCCTGGGACTTCCGCGGCTACCGGGAGGTGCCCTCGTGAGCCGGCTCGGCAGGTACGAGCGGGACCGGCGGGTACGTAAGGAAGGCAAGGGGTACACCGTCACCGTCGACGGCCGCGAGTACCGGGTACTGCACACCGACGCCTTCGCCTGGGGTATCTACACCGGGCCGAACTTGGACCTGGTCGGCGACGGCCGGGGCGGCTTCGCCCACGGCTACCGCGGCGCCGAGGCTGCCATCGACGCCCTGATCGGGCACCGGTGATCGGCCGGCGCTACCTCGACCCCGGCGACCGGCAAGCAGGCCGCTACGACCCGCCCCGGCCATGCGTCGTGCTCGCCCGTTGTGGTCCCGGTGGTGGACCCCGCAACGTCCACGTCCGCTACCTCGATGACGGCACCGAGGAGGTCATCCCGTTCCCCCGCCGCCTCCGGCGGCACCCCCAGCAGCCACGCTGAAAGGGAAACCCATGGCATCCAAGCCCTACGACATCTATTGGACCGAGGTCGAGGTAGGTATGCAAATCGCGGTCGACAACCGCGGGCGCGGGTTCGCCTGGAACGTTATCGACGTCGAGCGCCGGCCCGGGAAATACGACTGGCGCATCGTCATCGGCAAAGACCGGGCCGGCCCCATCATCGACCGCGGCGGGCCCGGTATCAACGGCCCACTCGTGGTAGTCCGCGACCTCGGCCGCGGCGATCGGACCGCGATCGTCACTCTCGTACAGCACATCCGCAACGCCGTGATCGCACGCGACCGGGAAAGTGAGCAGCAGCTCCGGCGGCAGCTCGAACGCCGCATCGCCGCACTCCGGTAGCTGCCTCGCCGCGCCGGGCCACCACCACGGGTACCGCTACTAGTATCGCCGCCAGCGCTACTAGTAGCGGTGCGCGGCGGGGCCGCACAGCTTTGTCGACAGCGCCGGCCGGCCCTTGACGACAACCGCCGGCCCTACCTGACGACAGCGCCGATGCTCCGGCGTCGACAACCACACCGGCACCGGACCCGATGACGCGATCCGACAACAAGGGCTTCCCCGGCCTCGCGCTGGGGCTGCCACACTCCGGTGCCCCGAACGAGTTCGCGCAGCGCCGTTGCGCGCGCGGTGGTAGTAGCGCTGGGTTGCCCCCGCCGGGGCAGCCCCCAGCAAGGTAGAGCAGGGATAACCGTAGCCGCAGCAAGCTATGGCGGCGCTAAGCGCGGCCAGCCGACCGGGCGCGGTCGGCAACGGCGAAACCAGGAACTTGCGCCTGTTCGGCGCCAGACCGGGGGCGGCCACTCCCGCAACAGGACAACCTGCCGATACCCGGCCACTGGGCACGGCCGACGAACCGCCGGGTTGCTCGGCTCGCGCTGCCAGTGGACTCGCCCGCCCTCTGAGCCCACCGCTACTAGTAGCAGTTTCGCTAACGGCCGCTTCCTACGGTCGCCACCAGCACCGCCGAAGAGGTCCGACCACCGGCTCCGCGCCACCACCCGGGAGCTTCTCGCGCAGGCCACGCCCATCCTCGGAGGCTTCGAACACCTGAACCAGGGGCGGTTTCGATGACGGTTCCGGACACGGTTCCGGACACGCCCGCTTCCTACCGTCGCCCAACAGCACCGTCGAAAGAGGTCCGACCGTGTCCCGTACCACCTCCACCACCATCAACGACCTTCGCCGCCTCGCCGAACAGGCCACCAACCTCGCACGCGCGATCCGAGCCGCTGGCGACCGATTGCGACGTACCGATGACGAGCCCACCCGCAGGGCCGGCTTCCGGTTGGATGAAGCTGTCTCGGCCGCTGACCGGGTGACCGGCGAGCTGATCACCACCGCCGACTACCTGACCCGCATCGCCAACCGGGGCACCTGCGCCGCCGACTGGGGCCTGTGCCCCGAACACGGCAACACCCTGGCCGGCTCCGGCGGTCGCAGCTGGTGCCAGCGGATCGGATGCCGCCGCCGGTGGGATCACGACCGCGCCGGGCTGCCCTGCACCGAGCCAGCCGCCTACCAGGTACGCGACACCGCCGGAGGCGAAACGCTGCTGTGCACCGGCCACGCCAACGACGCCCGCCAACGGCTCATCGGCGCCCGGCTGACCCCGATCACGACGGGGAGGAAGCGGTGAGCGACCCGAACGCCCGCTACGAGGCCGAGCACCGCCGCTTCAACGACCTGGCCGTGGTCGGCAGCGCCGAGGGCGTCGTCACCCGCGCCCGGATGGCCGAACTGGCCGCCGCGCAGCAGAGCGCCTACCGCCGCGTCTCGGCCGCCCAGAGCCGCCTGACCCGAGCACAACGCGAAGGTGACGCCGCAAAGATCACCGCCGCACGGCAGCGGGTCACCCAAGCGCACGCCGAGTTCGACCGCATCTCTGACGCGGTGATCACCGAGATGTTCGCCCTCCAGCGGGCGCGGCTCGACCACACCGGAGCCTTGCTCGACCAGATGCGCCGCACCTGGGATGCCGGCGACGAGATCCGCGAGGCGCTGACCACCGGCAATCCCGAACCACCACCCGAACCCTCGCCGTCATCGACCAGGCCGAGGTCACCCGTACTCGCTGACCACCGGGAGGAAGTGATCGCCGTGGATCGCAGACAGCAGGTGCCTTGCGGGATGTGCGGAGGTACGGGCCGATCCCGCCTCACCGGAAACGCATGCGACAGGTGCAGAGGGAGCGGGGTCGACCCGTTCGCAACCGGCAGCGCGGGGAGGTGACGCACACCTGACCCGCGTAGGAGAAATGCGGCCCAGGCGCAACACCTGGCGGCAACCACGCCCCGCTGACGCCCTTCGACTCTCATCCCGCGAAAGGACCGATCACCGTGACCGCAACCCTCGACCGCTTCGCCACCGACGTACTGGCCCGATGCCGGTGGGCGCTCGCCCACAATAACGGCCACCCGAACCGGGCCTGGTCGACCGGCCAGCAGCTCGCCGTCGCCCTCGTGCTACGCGACCGCAAGCACCTGGCCGCGATGGACTGCACCATCACCGAGGCCGCCCAGCAGGTCGCCGCCGGAATGTGGAGCCCGCCCCGCGACATGAACCAGTGGCTCGCTGCGATCCGCACCGCCCTCGCCCACGACTGACACCCCCGGAGCAGCGGCCCTGGCGCACCGCCTGCAAGCAACCGCGCCAGGGCCGCACCCCTATCAGCCCGAGCCGAGAGGAGCGCCCCCATCATGACCCGCACCAGCACAGGACGGAACCATGCCCCCGGCGACGTACTCCTACGACTACTGACGCCCGCCGAGGTCGCCCGCGCCCTCGGCTGCTCCGAGTGGTGGATCAAGGAACAGGCCCGCAAGCGGCGCATCCCCTTCACCAAGACCGGCGGCGCCTACCGGTTCACCCCCGAGCACGTCCACGAGATCGTCCGCATATTCGAGCAGCGACCGAACGAGCACCGCGAGCCCGAGGTGACCACCGGCCGGAAGCGCCGACCGGTCGTGCAACCCGTGCGGCCGCTGGTCGAACTACGGGCACGCCCGCCCCGCCGTGCCCGCGACGCGGCATAGCCAACACAAAGGAGAGTCATACCTTGGGATACGCAGAGAACCGCGGGAGCTACTGGCGCGGCCGGTACAAGATCGGCGCGGGCCGGTACGGCACGGTGTGCAACGCACATGGTGAGACGATTCGCTTCCGCACCAAGCGGGAAGCCAAGCAGGCCGCCGACGCCGAAGAGGCCAAGATCCGCGCCGGGAGCTGGCGAGACCCAGCCGCCGGCCAGGTCACCTTCGGGGCCTACGCCTCACGGTGGTACGCCGCCCAGGACCTGGCGGCCTCGACCATGCAGAACTACCGGCGCCACTTGGAGGAACACCTGCTGCCCGAGTTCGGTGATCGTCCGTTGGTGAGCATCCTCAGCGCCGACGTGGAGGCATGGGAGAAGCGGGAGCGCAAGGTGTACGCGGCGGCGAGTGTGAAGACCTGGCGGAGCACCCTGCACCTGGTGCTCGCCGACGCCTTGGAGGAAGGGCTGATTGGCGCGAACCCGGCGACCAAGCGGCGCGGGCGGGGCAAGCGGGCCGGCCGGTCCCGCAACCGTGGTCCGGAGAAGACGGTGACCACCGCGCTCGGTGTGCTGCTGATCGCCGAGCGGGCCGCCCTGCTGTCTGGTCGGGATGACGAGTTCGTGGCGCTGCTGCTGAAGGGGTTCACGGGGATTCGCTGGGGTGAGCTGGTCGGGTTGGAGACCGAGTTCATCCGCCCGGGTGCCGTGCGGGTGGAGTGGCAGCTCTACGAGCTGGACACCGGGGAGCTGGTGCGGTGCCCGCCAAAGGACGACAGCTACCGCACCATCGACCTGCCCGGCTGGCTGGCTGACCTCGTGGCCCAGCACCTCGCACGTACCCGCCCGAAGCCCTGCGCCTGCCACGGCAAGACCTACGTCTTCCAAGGCCGGGGGAGTTCCGGCCAGCTCGGTGCCACCCTGGTCGACGTGGCACGCCGGGCCGAGGTGTCCACCGGCACCGTGTCCAACGTCCTCAACCGGCCCGCGGTGGTGGCCGAGCGTACGCGCGTCCGCGTTGAGGCCGCGATCGCGGACCTCGGGTTCGCCCGGCACCGGCTGCGGGCCGAGCCCGTACCGCACTGGCGCCGGACCGGATTCGCCACCTGGCTGTTCGGCCCGGCCGCCTCCGGCTGGTACCCGAAGAAGGCCCCACAAGAGGCTCGGCCGGTGCCGGTCCTCGCCGAGCCCTGGCCCGGGGTACCGGCGCGCGGCCGCAACGCCAGCGGCCGGGCTGATGCCTGCTGGCTACCGATCGCGGCCGGGCTCACCCCGCACGGGCTACGGCACTCGCACCGCACGCACCTGGAGGAGCTGCGAACAGAACGGGTACTCATGGACGACCGGATGGGCCACACCGATGGCTCGATCGGTGCCCGCTACGCCCACGTCACCCCGACTATGCGCCGCCGGCTGCTGGCCGGGCTGGACCGGATGTGGCGGGAAGCGCTCACCACCCGGCGGGAGATGAGCCCGCGGTCACCAGTGGCAGCGCTCGATGCGTTGCTGCGTAGTGAGTAGCCGCCGCAGCAGCGGCGGGGAGGCGACCCGTCAAGATCTTCTCCCAGAATTCTCCCGAACGGCCTCCGGACGAATTTCAGGGGCGGTTTCCTCTTTCGAGAAACCGCCCCTGACCTGGTCTTTCATTGGTCGGGGTGGCGGGATTTGAACCCACGGCCTCTTCGTCCCGAACGAAGCGCGCTGCCAAGCTGCGCCACACCCCGAGTGTGACTGGGCCATACTAACTGACGCCTGCGGGGCGCTACTACCCGATACCCCCGGCGTGGTGTCGTGGCTGGTCGCGGGCTTGGCTGAGGAGCCAGCCGCCGAGGCCGAGGAGAGCTGCCGCGGTGGCGCCGTGGATGCCGAGCGCCACCGGCAGGCTGCCGCCGTGGTTGAGCACGATCACCGTGTCGACGATCGGGATCAACGCTGCCAGCAGCAGGAAGCCGCCGAGCGTGCGGTAGAGCCCGCGTGCTAGCAGCAGTAGGCCGAACAGGCCGGAGGCGATGTCGCGAACCCCTTTGGTCGCCAGGTATGCCGAGGCCTCGCCGGACCCGGTGGCTGGTACTCCGAAGTTGGTTGCGGCCGTCTCCGGGCTGATCAGGAACCGGAGGCCGATCACGATGATGCCGGCGCCGAGGAGCCCGGCGAGGATCAGGGGTGTTCGTGGCATCACAGCTCCGTGTCTAGCGCTGACCGATTCTCTAGCAACGCTAGCAGTAGTCCAGGTGAAGGTGCTAGCGGTGCTAGCGTGAACCGGTGCCGCCAGGAGATCGGAAGGCTCGCGAACGAGCTCAGCGCCGACAGCTGATCATCGACGCCGCCCGCGCGCTCGCCGAGGCGGAGGGGTGGGAGGCGGTCACCACCCGGCGCCTCGCCGACCGGATCGAGTACAGCCAGCCCGTCCTCTACAGCCACTTCGCCAACAAGGACGCGATCGTCGCGGCGGTCGCCGTTGCGGGGTTCGCGGAGCTGGCTACCGCCCTTCGCAGCGCCCGGGCGATGTTTCCGCACGACCCCGACCAGTGGTTACCCGCCGCCGCCCAGGCGTACGTCGAGTTCGCGGAGGTCAACCGGGCCCGGTATGACGCGATGTTCGTCCTCGCCAGCGATCTTCAGTTCGCGCAGGCTGACACGCCGGCCGACCTCCGGGAGGCGTTCACCGAACTGGTCGAGGTGGTGGCGCCGCTCGCCGCAGGGCGTGATCGGGAGACCTTCGCCGAGGTGGTGTGGGCGGCGTTGCACGGCCTGGTGATGTTGACCCGGGACGGTCGGCTCCGGCCGGCGCAGCGCAGTGAGCGGCTGCGGATGCTCATTGAGCAGCTGAGCCGGCCGCCGGAACTCAGCGGGGGATGAGCGTCAACAGTGACGCCTCGGGCCGGCACGCGAACCGGACCGGGGCGGTCGGATGGGTGCCCAGGCCCGCCGAGACGTGTAGCCAGGTCGGATCGGCCCCGCCCGGCCACCGGTGCAGCCCGCGGGCCAGCTTGCGGTCCAGCCCACAGTTGGTCACCAGCGCGCCCACGCCGGGCACCCGGACCTGCCCGCCGTGGGTGTGGCCGGCGAGCAGCAGCGTGAAGCCGTCGTCGGCCATCGCGTCCAGCACCGCCGGCTCCGGGCTGTGGGTCACCCCCAGGTGGAGATCAGCGTCGGGCGAGGCGGGCCCGGCCACCGCCGGGTAGTCGTCGCGTTCCACGTGTGGGTCGTCGACGCCCACCAACTCGACCGCCCGGCCGCCGGCCTTGATCACCGTACGGGCGTTGTTGAGGTCGACCCAGCCGGCGCCGGTGAACAGGGCACGCAGCTCCTCGTACGGGAGTTGCTCACCCTGGATGTAGGGCCGGCCTTCGCGGGGCCGCAGGTAGCTGAGCGGGTTGCGCCAGACCGGGCCGGCGTAGTCGTTGGAGCCGAAGACGAACGCGCCCGGGTAATCCAGCAGCGCCCCGTACGCGTACTCGATCGCCGGCACCGCAGCCGGATGGGCGTGGTTGTCGCCGGTGACGATCACCAGGTCCGGGTCGGTGCCGGCGAGTTCAGCCACCCACTGCTGCTTGCGGCGCTGCCCTGGGGTGAGATGCAGGTCGGACAGGTGCAGGATCCGCAGCGGTTCCGCGTCGGGGGCGAGCACCGGCACGTCGAACCGGCGGAGGGTGAACAGGTTGCGCTCCACCAACGAGGCGTACGCGAAGGTGGCCGCTCCGGTCGCCACCAGTCCGCCGCCGAGCCATCCGAGCGTTCGCATCCGCATCCGTACAGCCTAGGGGTCGCGCTTCCAGCAGGTTCGCGGTGGTGCCCGGTAGGTTGGTCGACTATGGGCACGCTGAAGGAACAGCTCACCACCGATCTGCGGACCGCCATGAAGGCGCGCGAGCAGCTGACCACCGAGACCCTGCGGATGCTGCTGTCGGCGGTACGCAACGAGGAGGTGGCCGAGGCGGCGGCGCGGGAACTCTCCGACGACGAGGTCTCCACCGTCTTGACCCGGGAGGCTCGCAAACGCCGGGAGGCGGCGGATGCGTACCAGCAGGCCGGCCGGGTGGAGCTGGCCGACCGGGAACGAGCCGAGCTATCGGTGGTGGAGCGGTACCTGCCGGCGCAGTTAAGTGACGAGGAGGTCGCCGAGTTGGTGGCCGCGGCGCTGACCGACGGCGGGTTCCAGGGTGCGCAGGCGATGGGGCCGGCGATGAAGGCGGCGCGGGCGGCGGTGGCGGGGCGGGCAGACGGGGCCCGGGTCGCGGCCGAGGTACGCCGGCAGCTGGGTGGCTGAACGGCCGGGCACTCCCGGTTCGGGGATGGGTTTGGTGGCTCCGGCCACCGAACCCATCCCCACTCGAGTTCGGGCTACTCGCCGCCGGCGAGTTCCCGGGCACGCTCGGGCCACTTGGGCAGCGCGGCGGTGGCGCGCATCCCAGCAGCTTTGACCGCTGCGCGTAGCTCCGCCTCGCTGGTCTCGCCGAGCTGGCGGTAGGTACGGATGCCGGCGGACTGCAGCGCAGTGGCCATCTTCGGTCCGATGCCTTCGATCTTGCGGAAGTCGTCGGCCGGTCCGGCATCAGCCGGTTGCCCGGCGACGGGCTCTGCGGCGACGGGCTCTGTGGCGACGGGCTCTGCGGCGGCGATCGGGTCGGCCGCGGGTTCGGCGAGGGTGGGTTCGGCCGGGGTGGGTTCGGCCGGGGTCGGCTGCGCGGTGGTGGGGTCGGCCGCGAGCGGAGCGGCGGGCGTCGTGGCCGCGGGGGCGGGGGCGGGCTGGGCTGGCGTGGGCTCGTCCGGGACGACCGGTTCGGGCTTCAACCCGACCGGCACCGGCGCCGGCGGCACCTCGGTTTCGGACTCATTCTCCGGAGACGTCCTCGGCGCTGGAACCTGATCAGCCGGCGGGTCCATCGGTACGTCAGGCGAAGCGGTGGGGGCGACCGGCGGATTCGGCGCCAGCGGCGCGTCGGCGGCGCGGGCCCGGCGGCTCAACAGGAGAACTCCGCCGACGATGAGCCCGAGGAGTACCAGCACCCCCACCCCCACCAGCACACTTGAAATGGGACCCACGGCATACCTCCAGCACGAGACTCGGATCGGGAACGATCTCATCACAGATGAGCAGCTGTCAACATACGGTGGCCGGCAACGGGCGTCGTCGGCAGGGCGCTCAGACCGCCCCGACCTGCCGGCCGATCATGAGCGTGTTGACCGACACGCCCGGCATGTCGGTCAACACGCTCATGAACGCCGCGCCCGGCGACTAACCCGGCGCCGGGCGCCGGGCGCCGGGTTAGTCGCCGCCGTCGCCGGGGTCGGTGTTGCCGCCGAGGTCGGCGTCGTCGTCGTTGTCACCGTTGTCGCCGGGCGGGCCGTTGCCATTGCCCGGTCCGCCGTTGCCGTTGCCGTTGCCAGGGCCGCCGTTGCCGTTGCCTGGGCCGCCGTTGCCGGCCCCGGACCCGTTGGAGATCTGGATGGTGATGGTGTCGCCCGGTGAGGTCTCGCCGCTCGGGGAGGTGCCGGCCACCGAACCGGCCGGGCAGGAAGAGTCGACCCGGCCGCCGGCGACCCGGGTGGCGAAGCCAGCGTCTGCTAGCCGAGACTCCGCCTGCGACACCGACTGGCACGAGACGTTCGGGATCGTGACCGAGCTGCCGCGGACCAGCTCCCGGTCGTCGGGGACGTCCCAGTCCTCGCTGTCGTGGTCGGCCGTGCCGTCGCGGAGGATGCGCATCACCGCGTTGCGGACCAGCTCGGTCTCCATCTGCTGGTTGGTCTGGGCCCAGTCCGGGTCGGTGAGCTGGCCGGCGACGACCAGCTGTTTGGTGGAGAGCACGGTCGAGTACGCGCGGACTCCGTCGCTGGTGCCGGTCTTGCCCCACACCGGCTTGCCGACCGTGTCGTGTGCTTGCCGGGCGGTGCCGCTGCCGCTGCTGCAGCCGCCCAGCTCCGACCCGGCACCGGTGACGCAGCGGCCGGTGTCGATGGCGGCGAGCGCGACATCCTCGTCGAGCACCCGTTCGCAGTCCGGATCGGCGACGTCCAGGCTCTCGCCGTACTGGGTGCGGATCTCCTCCACCGGGATCGGCTCGCAGTGGACGCCCTCGGCGGAGACCGTGGCGTACGCGTTGGCGAGGTCGAGCGGGGTGGTGGCCGAGACGCCGAGCGTGAACGGGCCCCAGCTGGATGAGCGGCCGGGGGAGGCGTACTGGGCGTCTTGCGGGTTCTCTTCGGTGCCGCTGGCCCGGAATTTGATCCCCAGCCGTTTGGCGACGTCGACCGCGTTGTCGGCGCCGACCCGGTCGACGAGCTGGACGTAGTAGGTGTTGATCGATTGCCCGAAGGCGGTCCACATGTTGTAGTTGCCCGGCTCCTGGTCTGGGTAGTTCACCGGGCACCACCGGTCGCCGCAGGCCGCCGAGGTGCCGGGCTCGGCGTAGAAGTTGGTGGTGATCTGCGTGGGCGAGTCGATGTTGGTGGACAGGGGCAGGCCTTGTTCGAGCGCGGCGATCTGGGTGAAGAGTTTGAAGGTCGAGCCGCCCTGGTAACCGTCGATGTCGCCGCCGCCAGAGATCAACGGGTTGGTGGTGTTCGGGTACGAGCCGCGGACGCCCTCGTCACGAGCCTGCGGATTGGTGTGGGGGCCGTTCTGCGGGTTCTGCGGGTCGTCGATGGCGAAGTTGCGGTTGGTGCTCATCGCTCGGATCTTGCCGGTGCCCGGCTCCACCGCGGCGACCATCAGCGCGTGCTCGTCGCCGGTGGCGAGCTGTTCTTCGACGTGCTCCTTGGCGGCTTCCTGCGTGTCCACGTCGAGGGTGGTGACGACGTGGAAGCCGCCGCTGCGTAGCCGCTGCTCGCGCTCCCACCGGGTGGCGCCGAAGGTCTCCTGCTCCAGCCACCACCGGTAGAAGTAGTCGCAGAAGAAGCCCCAGTGGTTGATGGCGACGCCGACGCACATGTTGGGCTGGCGCTCGGGTTCCAGGTCCAGCTCGACCCGCTTGCCTTCGGCGGCTTCGGCGCGGGTGATCGCGCCGGTGTCGACCATTTGGTCGAGCACCCAGTTGCGGCGTTCGGTGGCGGCGGCGAGCCCACCCTCGCTCGGGCTGAACTGGGACGGGGCCTGGACCAGGCCGGCGAGGAAGGCGGCTTCGTCGATCTCCAGCTCGGCGGGGCGTTTGTCGAAGTAGACCTGGCTGGCGGCGAAGATCCCGTAGGCGCCCTCGCCGAAGTACGCGAGGTTGAGGTAGCCGTTGAGGATCTCTTCCTTGGTGAGCTGCTGCTCCACGGCGATCGCGTACCGGGCTTCGCGGAGCTTGCGGCCGTTGGTCTCCTCGGTGGCGTCGACGACGTCCTGGAGGTCTTCGGAGAAGTAGGTGAGGGAGAGCCGGACGAACTGCTGGGTGACCGTGGAGGCGCCCTGGGTCACCTGGTCGGCGGCGGTGTTGGCGACGAAGGCGCGGGCGATGCCGCGGACGTCGACCCCGTTGTGTTCGTAGAAGTTTCGGTCTTCGGCGGCGAGGATCGCCTCGAGCATGTGGGGGCTGATGTCGTGGAGGGGCACGTTGCGCCGGTTTTCGTCGTACATCGCGGCGATCCGGGTGGTGCCGTCGGCGGCGTAGACGAAGCTGACCTGTGGCCCGTCGTCGACGTGGAGTTCGGCCGGGAGTTGGTCGAACTGCTCGAGGCTCTCCTTCGCCATCAGGCCGGAGAGCGCGACGCCGGGGAAGAAGGCGGCCGCCACCACCACTCCGGCGATCGCTCCACAAAGAACCAAGGAGCCTAGGTTGGCGAAAAGATTGTTATCCCGGGGGCGCATCCAACTCACGTTTACAGGGTACGTGAGGGTGGGCGGAGTGACATCGGCACACGCCAGTGCCCGGCGAGGTATGTGTGGCGGCGGGTTCGCCGGTGGTGTTCCGGTGGTGATGAGTCGTGGCTACACCTGGCCGTGGCCGCCCGCGGTGGCCGGTCGATGACCACGGTCGGGTGAGCCCGGGGCCGGTTCGGGGCGCCGTTTGCGGTGTCGAGCTCGGGGTTACGGGGTGATTGGACTTGTTTTCGCCAGATTTGCCTGACGACGTTGCGTAACCATCCGGATACGGAGCATGATGGGCGGGCGGCATGCGCCGCACAGCCGCCTCGTGGTTACCGGGAAGGTAACGCGGGCGCGGCCCGGGGGAAACGGGAGAACACTAAGGGGGACGCGGGCAGATGGAGATGATCGCGGACTGGCCGAGTAAAGCGGCTTGCCGGGATGGCGATCCGGACGCACTGTTCGTGCAGGGGGCAGAGCAGAACGTGGCCAAGCGGGTCTGTCGGGCCTGCCCGGTGAAGTACGAATGCCTCGCTGACGCGCTGGACAACCGGATCGAGTTCGGGGTGTGGGGCGGAATGACCGAACGGGAACGGCGGGCGCTGCTCCGCCGGCACCCGCACGTGGCGAGCTGGCGCCGCGCCTTCGAGGCCGCGATGCGGGACAAGGAGCTCGTTTCCGCCTAGTCGATGAAGGGTTGGTGGGGGTCCGGGCGAAGCCCGGACCCCCACCAACCTCAGGCCAGGGTCGCCCCGACTGTCCGTAGCCCGGCCAGGTCGTGGACGTCGGTGGGTTGGGCGGGCACCGTCGCCACCGGCACCGCGGGGAACGCCCGGGTGAACCGGGCCGCCACGGTCTCTTCCCGGCCGACCCGCTGCACCAACGACGCGTGGGCGCGCAGCGCCGCCGCGGTCTGCGGATGCTCTTGCGCCACCACCTCGGCGCCGCGCAGGCTCTCGCTGGCCGACAGCCCCGGCGCGGCCGTGACATGGACCCGGTTGAGCAGCAGCCCGGCCAGCGGCATCCGGTCGGCGACCAACCGCTCCGCGAAGTAGGACGCCTCCCGGATCGCGTCCGGCTCCGGCGCCGCCACCAGCAGGAACGCCGTCTGCGGATCCTGCAGGACCTGGTAGGTGTGTTCGGCCCGTTGCCGGAACCCGCCGAACATCGAGTCCAACGCCTCCACGAAGCCGGACAGGTCCCCCAGGAGTTGGCTGCCCAGCACCCGCTGCACGGTCCGGGAGAACGCCCCGAACGACGCGGTCACCAGCTGAAACATGCTGCGCCCGCCGGCCCGGGCGGGGGCCAACAGCAGCCGCAGCATCCGGCCGTCGAGGAACCGGCCGAGCCGGGCGGGCGCGTCCAGAAAGTCGAGCGCGCTGCGGGACGGCGGGGTGTCGACCACGATCAGGTCCCAGCGGTCCGCGGCGCGTAGCTGGCCCAGCTTCTCCATCGCCATATATTCCTGGGTGCCGGAGAAGGTGGAGCTCATCGCCTGGTAGAAGGGGTTCCCGAAGATCTCCTGCGCCCGCTGCTCATCGGTGTGGGCGGCCACGATCTCGTCGAAGGTCCGCTTCATGTCGAGCATCATCGCGTACAGCTCGGCGTCCCGGTCGGTCTTGACCAGCCGGGGTTGGTTGTCCAGCTCGGTCAGGCCCAGCGCCTGCGCGAGTCGCCGCGCCGGGTCGATGGTGAGCACGACGGTACGCCGGCCGTGCTCCTCGGCCGCCCGCAGCGCTAGCGCCGCGGCGGTGGTGGTCTTGCCGACCCCACCCGCGCCGCAGCAGACCACGATCTTTACGCCCGGGTCGGCGAGGAGCTCGTCGACGGCCAGCGCGAGGTGATCCGACACATCATCGAGGCTAGCCGCCGGCACCGCCCGGCGCCGATCTCTGTGATCTCCTCAACCGTCGGCGGGGGGCGGGGTCAGCGCTGCGGCGAGCGCGCCGAGCCCGGCCCGGTTTACGCCACCGGGGATGAACGGCAGCTCGACCATCGGGCGGCCGAGGTCGGCCAGTTCGCGCCGGAGCCGCGCCGCGAGCTCTTCCCGGGCCAGCTGGTCGCGGGCCTCGGCGTGGAGGCCGCGGACGGTGGCCGGGTCGGCGGGGAGGCCGGCGGCGGTCAGCCCGGCGCGCAGCTGGGCCCGGGTGACCGGGGCCGATTCGCCCGGCAGCATCGGTGGCCCGGCGCCGTTGAGGATGATCTTGCCGAGCGGTAGCCGAAGGTCGGCGAGTTCGCGCAGCGTGTCGGCGGTCTCCTGGACCGGCATCTCCTCCAGCAGCGTGACCAGGTGGACCGCGGTCATCGGCGAGCGCAGCAGCGCCGCCACGCCTTCGCTCTGGGATTTGATCGGCCCCACCTTCGCCAGCCGGGCGGTCTCGGCGGTGACGTTGAGGAACCGCCCGACCCGCCCGGCGGGCGGGGCGTCCAGCACCACCGCCCGGTACGCGCGGTGGCCGTCCTCGGTCCGGGTGGTCGCCTCCTTGACCTTGCCGATCAGCAGCACGTCCCGCAGCCCGGGGGCGATGGTGGTGGCGAAGTCGATGGCGCCGATCCGGCGCAGCGCCCGGCCGGCCGCACCGAGCTTGTAGAAGCGGTCGAGGTACTCCAGCAGCGCCCGCTCGGGGTCGACCGCCAGCGCCCGGACCTCACCGTGGTCGGTGGTGGTGGCGATCGGTCGTTCTTCGTATGGCAGCGGGTCGATCTCGAACAGCTGGGCGATGCCCTGCCGCCCCTCCACCTCCACCAGCAGGGTGCGGTGGCCGCCGGCGGCGAGCGCCAGCGCCAGCGCGGCAGCGACGGTGGTCTTGCCGGTGCCACCTTTGCCGGTGACCACATGCAGGCGGGCCGGCCACTGCGGGTGGACCGGCCCGTGCTGCGTCAGGTGCACGATGCTGAGGCTACTCCTCCACGCGGGTGGGCTGGCTAGTCGTCGGCCGATTCGTCGCCGCCGTCGTCCTCGGCTTCGTCCCCGTCGGCGTCTCCATCTGCCTCGTCGTCAGCTTCCGGGTCGTCGCCGGTCGCGGGGTCGTCCGGCGGTCCGTCGGTCGTCGCCACGTCGCAGACCCACCAACCGTGAGGATCCTTGTCGAGGACGCTTACCTGCATCGACTGCTCGGCGACCTTCTCGTCGCCGGTGATCATGGTGAGAGTCACCGCGACTACGGCGAGTTCGTCGCCCTCGTCGACGATCTGTGGACTGGTCCACTGGAACCGGGGGTCGACCTGTTCGTCCTGGTAGGCGCGCACCTCATCGATCTTGGTGCTGAGGGCACCCTCGTCGCGCGCCTCCGAGCAGACCAGCGCGGCCGCGGCGGCCGGGTCTTGGTCGCGGTAGACCGCCTGGAGAAACGACTGCACCGCGGCGGTCGGCGTGGCGGCGCCATCACGGTCGGAGTCGCGGAGCAGGAGCCAGCCGCCGACCCCGCCGCCGACGCAGAGGACGAGGACGCCAGCGAGGGCGGCGGCGAGAATCAGCAGGCCCTTCTTGCGCCGGGGCGACATGCCGCCGCCGGGCGGGCCGGCTGGTGGGCCGTACGGGGGTGGGCCACCCGGTGGGCCACCCGCCGGGCCGTACGGCGCGCCGCTGGCCGGGCCGTACGGTGCGGGACCGTACGGTGCGCCACTGGCCGGACCGTACGGTGGCGGGCTACCGGGCGGTTGGGGTGGGCCGGCGGGCTGGCCGCCGTACGGCCCAGGTGAGGCAGGCGGGCCACTGGGTGTCCCGGGCGGGCCACCGGGTGTCCCGGGCGGACCGCTCTGCGGCGCCGGCGGGCCGGGCGGCGGCGGGAACTGTGAACTCGCCGGCGCAGGCTGCGGCGGCAGATATGGCGGCGGGGCGCCGCCGCCGGACGCGGGCTGCGTCGGTGGCTCCCAGCTGGGGGGTCCGTAGAAGGGATCCGCCGGCGGTGGTTGCTGACCGGGCTCCGGTGCCGGGTAGCCATCCGGGGGCTGAGTCATCGTCTCGCTCTCGGGGCGGGGAGTCGTGCTGTGGCAGGTCCCGACTCTACCCGGCGGGCACCAGTGCCCACCTGAGTACGGGTACCGGTTGGGTTAGGGTGCGGTCATGCAGAAGTGGGAGTACGCCACCGTGCCGCTGCTGGTGCATGCCACCAAGCAGATTCTCGACAACTGGGGGGAGGACGGCTGGGAGTTGGTCGCGGTCATCCCCGGCCCCAACCCGGAGCAACTCGTCGCGTACCTCAAGCGGCCGAAGTCGTGACCGCCCGGCGGGCGTGAGTCTGATGAGGAGTGATTGTGACTGACGTCTATGCCCGATTGTCGGAGTTGGGGCTGACCTTGCCGTCGGTGGCGGTGCCGGCCGGTTCGTATGTGCCGGCCGTCCGTTCGGGCAATTATGTCTACGTGTCGGGGCAGCTGCCGTTGGCGGATGGGGCGTTGCTCGCCACCGGCGCCGTGGGGGGCGAGGTCTCCGCCGAGCAGGCCAGCCAGCTGGCGGCCCGGTGTGCGCTGAACGCGTTGGCGGCCCTGGACAACCTGGTCGGCCTCGGCTCCGTGGTCAAGATCGTCAAGGTCACCGGGTTCGTCGCCTCGGCGCCCGGGTTCACCAGCCAGCCCGCGGTGATCAACGGCGCCTCGGAGTTGTTCGGTGCGGTCTTCGGCGAGGCGGGCCGGCATGCGCGTAGTGCGGTGGGGGTGGCCGAGCTGCCGTTGGGCGCTCCGGTCGAGGTCGAGGTGATCGCGGAGGTTGCATAGCGGCAGTTTCGCTACTTTGCGGTAGCCGCTTGTGACCGTATGTCACCTCGGTGCGTCGTCCCGAGAATTCTCGTTGTACCGGACCGATTTGCGTTCGTCGGGGCTCCCGCTGGCGTCGTAGCATCACTGGCATGGCGGGTGAACGGGGGCACACCACCACCTCGGTGGTGGCGGTCGCCACGGAGCTGCCCGAGTGGGTCACGCTGCTGCGGGCGCCGAACCCGGGGCCGATGACCCTGGACGGCACCAACACCTGGCTGCTCCGCTCCGGGCCACCGGGCGCGCCGCTGGTCGTTGTCGACCCGGGGCCGGACGACGAGTCACACCTGCGCCGGATCGCCCAGTCCGGTCCGGTCGCGGCGCTGTTCGTGACCCACGGCCACCCCGACCACCTCGACGGGGTCGAGCAGTGCCAGCGGTTGACCGGTGCGCCGCTGCGCGGCGCCGACCCGGCTACGGCCGACCCGGACTTCCGGCTCGGCGACTTGTCGATCACCACCCTGCCGACCCCCCGGCCACACCGCTGATTCGGTGTGTTTCCTGGTGTCGGCGCACGGTGACCGGGTGATCCTCACCGGCGACACGATCCTGGGTCGGGGGACCACCGTGGTCGCCTGGCCGGACGGCGACCTGGCCGACTACCTCGCCAGCTTGGCGCAGCTCACCGCCTATCGGGGGGTGCCGGCGCTGCCGGGCCACGGGCCGGCGCTCGCCGACTGTGGCGCCGCCGCGGACTACTACCTTCAGCACCGTCACAGCCGGCTGGCGCAGGTGCGGGCGGCGGTGGCGGCCGGTGCCACCACCCCGGCCGAGGTGGTGGCGAGCGTCTACCCCGATGTCGGCCAGGCGTTGCAGGGCGCCGCCGAATGGACAGTCCGGGCCCAACTGGCGTACCTGAACCACCCCGACCGGGAATCCCCGCCTGACCGACCGCCGTTGGACTCGCTGTGACCTGTGCCGTCTGCGGGACCGTGGCCGTGCTGGGGGCACGGTTCTGCCATCAGTGCGGCAGCGCGCTGCCGGACGCGGCGAGCTTGCCGCTCACTGAGCGGCGCGTCGTCACCGTGCTCTTCGGCGACCTCTCCGACTTCACCTCCTGGTCCGAGGACCAGGACCCGGAGCGGGTCGGCGCGGTGGTGGACCGAGTGCTGGCCGCGCTGGCGGGGGCGGTTCGGACCTTCGGCGGGCACGTCGACAAGCTGACCGGCGACGGGATCATGGCGGTCTTCGGGGCGCCGGTGGCCCACGAGGACGACGCCGAACGGGCGGTCCGGGCCGCGTTGGCGATGCAGCGGTCGGTGCGGCGGGTGCTCGACGACGAGCGGGGCGGCGGCGCCCCGCTCGGGCTGCGGGTCGGGATCAACACCGGCGCGGTCGTCGCCGGGGTGCAGGCCTCGCTCGACTACACCGTCATCGGCGACACCGTCAACACCGCCGCCCGGCTCGCCGACGCCGCCGCCATCGGCACCGTTTACGCCGGCGCCCGTACCTCCGCCACCACCCGTAACCTCGCCTCCTGGCGGCAGCTGCGGCCGTTGCGGCTGCGCGGCAAGCGGGAGCCGGTCGAGGCGTACGAGCTGCTCGGTCTGCACGACGCGCCCGGCACCCGGACCGCGTTCGGCGATGAGGCGCCGTTCGTCGGCCGGGAGGTCGAGTTGGCGCGGGTCGCCGGCCGGCTCGCCGAGGTGGTGGACCGCGGTGACCCGCGGGTGCTGGTGATGACCGCCGAGGCCGGGGTCGGTAAGACCCGGTTCGCCGCCGAGGCGGCCCGGGGCGCGGTCGACTACGCCACCCCGGCCCGGGTGCTGTCGGTGCGTTGCGCCGCGTACGGCGAGCGGCGCCGGTTCGCGCCGTTGGCCGACCTGGTCCGGGCGGCGATCGGGCTGGCCACCGACGGCGCTGCCAGCCGCTCCGTGGTTGAGCAGCGGCTGCGCCGGTTGGCGGCCCGGTTGGACACCCCGCTGCACGTGGAGGCGCTGCTGGCGATGCTCGGCCACGGCGAGCTGCCGGACCCGCTGAGCGGGGCCTGGGCCGGCGCGGAGGGGCTGGACGCGGCGGCGCTGCCGGCGGCGGTGGCGGGGCTCTTCACCGGCCTGGCCCGCAACGAACCACTACTGGTGATCATCGACGATCTGCACGACGCGACCACCGAGACGATGGAGGCGCTCGGGGCCACCCTGTCGCGGGTGCGGGGTCCGGTCCTGACCCTGCTGCTGGGCCGGCCCGAGCTGGTCCGCACCAGCGGCGCGCTCACCGCCGTGCCGGACGCCGAGGTGACCACGTTGCCGCCGCTGCGGGGCGCGGATGTCGCCCGGCTACTAGGCTCCTATCTGGCCGGTGGCCGGCTGGAGCAGTCCGATGAGGACCAACTGCTCGCCACGGCGCAGGGCAACCCGTTCTACCTCGCGGAGCTGGTGACGCTGCTGATCGAGCGGGGCGCGCTGACCCGGGTCTCCCGGCGCGGCGACGAACCGGGGCCGACTCGGTGGCGGCTGGCGACCGGATCGCTGGGGGCGCGGCTGCTCTCCCGGGACCTCGCGGCGGTGCTCGCCGCCCGGATCGACGCGCTGCCGCCAGAGGCCCGCTCGGTGCTGCGGGACGCCGCCGTGGTCGGCGCCACGGTGCCGGGCGGCTCGATCACCGCGCTCGCGGAGCGGCGGACCGGTCGGGACGGCCGGCCGGCGGCGGTGGCGGCAGTCGAGCTAGATCGGGCCATCGACGAGCTGCTGCACCGGCGGATGCTCCGGCGGACCCGGGACGGGTACGGCTTCGCCACGCCGCTGCTGCGGGAGGCCGCCTACGCCGGGTTGGGCAAGGCGGACCTGGCCGAACGCCACGCCTTCCTGGCCCGGTGGGGGGCCAAGTCCGGGCTGGCCGAGCCGGAGCGGGACGAGTTCGTCGCCCGCCACGTCGAGCGGGCCGCCACCTTGGCCGATCTGGTGGGGCTCGCGCCTGATGCGAACCCCCGGCTGGTGGTGCCGCTCGGGGTGGCCGCGCTGACCGCCGCGGCCCGCCGGTCGGTAGGGGTGGGCGAGCCGGCGCTCGCGGTGGACTTCGCCCAGCGCGCTACCCGGTTGGCCGGCGCCGATCTGCCCCCGCCCGACCGGCTGGTGCACGCCCGCGCGCTGCTTCAACACGGCCAGCTGGCGGAGGCCCGGGAGCTGGCCGAGAAGGTCTACGCCAACGCCGGCGACGCGCCGGCGATTCGGGCCAACGCACTGATCGTCGCCGGGACGGCACACCGGTCGCTCGGCGACCACCCGCGGTCGTTGCAGGTCTGGCGGGAAGCGCTGCAGATCGCCACCGACGCCGGGCTCACCACCGAACAAGCCGACGCGCTGCGCCGACTGGGCATGGCCGACTACCTGTCGGGCCGGGTGGCGGAGGCGGCGCAGCGGTTCACCGAGGCGTACGAGATCGCGGTACGCGCCGATGATCCGCGCAGCCAAGCCTGGTCGTTGCACCACCTGGCGTGGGTCAGCACCTCCCGGGGCGACTTCGCGGGCGCGGACGCGGCGTTGGGTCGCGCGGCCCGACTCTTCGCCGAGCAGCGGGACCCGTTCGGGCGTACCTGGCTGCGCGGGACCACCGCATTCAACCGGCTGTTGGCGGGTCGCCTCGCCGAGGCGAAGCGGCTGGCCCGGACCTTCCTGCCGTTCGGTGAGCGGGTGGGGGAGGCGTGGGCGGTCGGGACGCTCCGGGCGGTCTCCGCGTTCGCCAGCGCGGAGCTGGGGGAGTTGGGTGAGGCGGACCGGCTCGCCCGGCGGGCGTACCGGGACTTCGCCGCGGCCGACGACGACTGGGGCCGGGGGCTGGCGCTGGTGGTCCGGGGGGTGGTCGCGCGGGGGTTGGGCGAGGCCGAGCACGCCGCCGACCTGCTCGATGACGCCCGCGAATACTGCGAGCGGGCCGGCCATCCACTGCTGATCGGCGTCGCCCGCACCGTCCGGGGGCTGGTGGCGCTGGAGTCCGGTGATCCGGCGACCGCGATCGCGCAGGCGGAGGCGGTGCAGGCGATCGTGGAGCCGCACGGGGTGCTGGAGCCGGCGCTGGTGGGGCCGCAGGCGCTGCTCGGCGCCGCCCGGCTCGCCACCGGTGAGTACCCCGCCGCGCTGGCGGTGCTGGCGCCGTTGGCGGCGGCGGCGCAGGCGCCGTCGCTGGTCTTCCCGCGCCGGCAGGCGGTGGCGCTGTACGCGGCGGCGCTGCTCGCCGATGGCGAGGCCGACGAGGCGGTGGTCTGGGCGGAGCGGGCGCAGGAGGTTCCGGCCCAGGACGTCCGCAGCCGGGTCTTCTCGGCCCGGGTGCTGGCGCAGGCGTTGGCCGCCACCGGAGCGCGGGAGCGGGCGCGGGTGGCTGCTCGGGAAGCGGCTCAGTTGGCGTACGCCACCGCGCAGGTCAGCGAACGCGCGGCCGCCGACGCGGTCCTGGCCGAACTCGCCTGATGCCGGCCCGCGGTCCCACCCGGGGTCCGGCCGTGCTGTCCGGTTCGCGACGGGCTCGCGGCGGGACGTCAGATGACTGAGTTACGGTCGTTGCCGTGAGCGAACGAAGGCCGCAGGTGGTTGTGCCGACGATCCCCGGATTGTCCAACTTGTCGGTGCTCGCCCGCGGCGGATACGCCACGATCTACCGGGCCATCCAGGATTCGATCGGCCGCGAGGTGGCGGTCAAGGTCGAGAATCGCACGTTGGAGGGCGAGCGCGACCAGCGCCGGTTCCTCCGTGAGGCGCGCGCCGCCGGGCAGATGTCGGCGCATCCGTACGTGGTCGATCTGCACGACGTGGGGGTGACCGCCGACCAACACCCGTACATGATCATGGAGTTGTGCGACGGTTCATACGCGGAGCGGCTGCGCGCCGCCCCGCTTACCCCCAGCGAGACCCGCGATGTCGGGACGAAGATCGCGGACGCGCTGGCGGTGGCGCACGACAGCGGGGTGCTGCACCGGGACATCAAACCGGCGAACCTGTTGATCAGCCGGTTTGGTGAGCCGCTGCTCGCCGACTTCGGGTTGGCGGTGCTCGCGGAGACCCGCGAGACCTCGATCACCCTGGAGGTGCACACACCGGCGTACTCTCCCCCCGAGACCCTGCGGTATGGCTCACCGACCTCCGCGGTCGACGTGTATGGGCTCAGCGCCACGCTGTACGCGATGCTCAGCGGCCGGCCGCCGCGGCTGCAACCGGATCGCAGCCCCAGCGTGTTGGCGCTGCTGGAGCTGTTCGAGGAGCCGATCCCAGAGGTGCCCGGGGTGTCGGCCAGCTTCATCGATCTGCTGCGGCTGGGGATGGCGAACGATCCGCTGGCCCGCCCCAGCGCCGGCCGGCTCCGGGATCTGCTGGCGGAGCTGGTGCTGGAACGGCCGCCGGGGCCGGAGGCGGTGCGCGCGTCGGCCCGGGTGCCGACCGGCGGCTACGCCCAGCCCTCCGCCGGCGCCACCGAAGCCGGGTAACGGGGCAGTTCAGTGAGCGCGACCGAGCCGTCTGGGCAGTCGACATAGGAGACTTCGCCGACCCGGTGGACCGAATAACTGGTCAGCACGCCGGCTACGTCGAGCACCACCCGTTCGCCGGTTGCCGACACCAACGCCACCGGCGGCCGGTCCGCCGGCCGGCTGGTCGGCTGGCCCAGCCCAGCCAGGTCCACCTCGTCCGGATCGACGCCGCGGACCCACCAGTGTTGCAGCTCCTCGGTCCGATCGAACCGGTACCCGATCTCAAAAGTCCCCATCGGACTCGCATAGACCGTCGTCTGGGCGCCGGAAGGTACGTTGCGCCACCCCGAACCGATCGTCGCCAGCGCCCGGGCCCGGCCGCGCCGGTCGGCGGCGGCGGCCAGCGCCGCCGCCAACCCGGCCAGCCGGTGCGAGTCCACGACCGACAGTAGTGGGGCCAGCAGCTCCGGGTGTCGCGGCAGGAAATCGGTGTCGAGCGTGGCGGCCTGGAAATCCGGGTGACGCAACGCCCGGACCAGCAGCTCCCGGTTAGTGGTCGGGCCGTGTAGGTGGGCACCGGTCAACGCCCGGGCCAGCCGGCGGGTCGCCTCATGCCGGGTCGGTGCCCAGGCGGTGAGGCTCGCCAACTCCGGGCCGTAGTGGGTGCCCACCTCCTCACCGGTGGCGACCCCCGAGTCCAGCCGCAGCCCGGGCCCGGCCAGCGGTCGGAACGCGCCCACGACCGGCCCGAACCCGAACCGGTGCAGCCGACCGTTAGTGGGTTGCCACGCGTACGCCGGGTCCTGTGCCCGTAGTTGGCCGGTGATCGCGTGGCCGCGCAGCGCGGGTGCGGTGCGGAACGGCAGCGGGGACTCCTCGCCGACCAACAGCTGCAGCCGCACCAGGTCCAGCCCGGTGGCGCACTCGATCGCCGGCAGGCCTGGTGGCAACGCCGGGCGCAGCGCGAGAACTCGACAGTCGCCCGCCGGGGTGATCAGGAACTCCACGGTGATCAGTCCGGTGCCGCCCAAGGCGGTCACCGCCTCGGTCGCCGCCCGACACAGGCGTTCCCGGAGCCGGGCGGAGACCGCTGGCGACGGGCACTCGGCGAGCAGTAGCTCCGGGCCGCGGCGTACCGTGCAGTCGTACTCGCCCAACGCCACCGCGGTGCCATGATGGTCCACAATCACTGGTACGTCGAGCCGGCGGCCGGTGAGCGCGGCGGCGGCCGGGCGGCTGACCACCCGGACGCCCGCCTCGGCGAGGCGGGCGGTAGTCGCCGGTTCGTCGCGCAGCGCCGCTAACAGTTTGGCCGGTGGGCCGAGCCAGCTGCGGCCGTCGTCGGTTACCGCCGCGGCGAAGTCCGGGTCGGCGGCGAGCAGCCCCCACCCCGGGTGTACGGCGTCGGCGTCGACCCTTCGGGCCGCCGCCAGCAGCCGGTCGCCCCGCCGATACGTGGCGGTGAGCGCGTTGCCGGGCAGGTGGACCGCCCAATCCGCGTCGGCTATGTGGGGAGCGCGGGCGTCGGCGTCGGAGTAGACCGCCACCGTCTCCAACCCCACCAGCCGGCAGCTGGCGAGCACCCGCCGGGCGGCCTCCCCCCGACTCGCCACCAACACCCGCCGGATCATGTCCGGCCCGCCCGGATCGCGCCGAGGCAGATCCCCAGGACCGGGCGGGTGTCCAGCGGGTCGATCACCGCATCGTCGGTCAGCTGCGCGGCGTGTTCCAGCGCCGATCCGGCGGTCGGCCAGGCGAAGCGGAACCGGGCCTGGGCGGTGACCACCGGCGCCGGTTCGCCCGCCAGCCGGAGCAGCAGCAGCGGCACCAGGCTGGCGGCCACCGCCGGGGCCAGTGTGGACTCCGGCAGCGTAGCCCCGCCGTGCAGCGCCACCAGCGCTACCGCCCCGTTGGTCTCGGCGTCCTGTAGGAGCCGGAGCGCGGTCTCCGGGGCGGCCAGCCCACCACCGCCGCCGGCGTCGGCGAGCACCGCCACCCGGTGTCCGTGCAACCTCCCCCAGCCGGCGCAGGCCGGCCCGCCGGCCGGGTCGACCTCGTCGAACTCGGAGCCGTCCAGCACCCGGGTCAGGATCTCGCGCGGTTCCTGCACCGGCACGCCGAGCAGCTCTGCCGGGTCGTACGCGGGGCCGGTGACGGTCGGGACCGCGGCGGCCTCGGCGGCGGGCGGTCGGAGGGCGCGCTCGACGCACTCCCGGGCCGCCCGGATCGCCTGCCGTTCGTCGTCGGCGAGGAAGGCCGCGCGGCCGGGGCGGGTGACCGGCGACAGCGTGACCAGCTGCGCTAGCCAGTCGGCGAGGTCCGGCGCCCACGGCGGCGGGTGGTGGCCGCCGAAGCAGACCCCGACCGTCGGCAGCTGGTCGGCGGCGAGCGCGGCGAGTTCCTCCCCGAGCTGGCCGAGCTGCCGGCGGAGCTCCACCGGTGGCGGGTCGTCGCGCGGCTCCCGGCCTACTTCGAGCAGCAGCACCAGGGGCAGCCGGTTCTGGCTGCTGATTCGTACCGCCCGGCGTAGCTTGCGCGCCGCGTCGAGGTCGAGGACGCCGTCGGCGACCGGAGTGTCGGTCGCGGCGAGGACGCAGATCCGGTCCGCCACCACCCCGATCCCGGTGACCACGCCGGCCCCTACCGGGCCACCGGCGCCCCAGCCGGCGGTCGGGTTGAGCTCCAGCAACGGCGAGTCCCGGTCGACGAGAAGCTCCAGGCGTTCCCGCGCCAACAGGCCGCCGCGGGCGTGGTGACGGGTGACTGCCCGTTCACCGCCGCTCTCCCGGGCGAGGTCCAGGGCGCGGTGCAGCTGGGTCAGGGCGGTCTGGGTCAGCGCCTGGGTGGCGAGGTAGGACGGCGACCTCGGGTCGATCGTGGTCTGCACAACCTGCAGCTCCCCCACCTCCGCAAATTAGGACAGACCATGACATTTCACGCGTGCCATGGGGCCCAACGAGCGGAACGGCGGGTGGACACCCGCAGACTGTCAAGGGTGGCCGGCGAGCGGCGGTGGCCACCCGCGGACTGTCGGGGCGGCCGTCGAGCGGGTCAGACGCGGGCGCGTCGCGCCAGCCGCTCCGGGTCGAGAATGATCACGCTCTTGCCGTCCAGCCGCAGCCAGCCGCGGGAGGCGAAGTCGGCGAGCGCCTTATTGACCGTCTCCCGGGATGCCCCCACCAGCTGGGCCAGCTCCTCCTGAGTGAGGTCGTGGGTGACCCGCAGCACGCCGCCGTCGCGGGTGCCGAACCGACTCGCCAACTGGAGCAGGTTTTTGGCGACCCGGCCGGGCACGTCGGTGAAGATAAGGTCGGCCTTTTCGTCGTTGGTGCGGCGCAGCCGCCGGGCCACCACCCGCAGCAACTGCTCGGCGATCTCCGGCCGGTTCGCCAACCACGGTCGCAGCGCCTGCTTGCGCAGCCGGGCCAGCTTGGTGTCGACCACCGCGGTGACCGTGGCGGTGCGCGGCCCCGGATCGAACAGCGACAACTCGCCGACCATGTCCGATGGGCCCATCACCGCGATCAGGTTCTGCCGGCCGTCGGCGGCCCGCCGGCCGAGCTTCACCTTGCCGGTGAGCACGATGTAAAGGCTGTCGCCCGGCTCGCCCTCGTTGAAGACCACGTCGCTCTTGCGGACCTCGACGGTCTCCATCTCCTTGGCGAGCGCCTCAGCGGCTTCCGGGTCCACCCCCTGGAAGATCCCGCTGCGGGCAAGTACCTCGTCCATCGCGCACCTCCATGCATGCGCGGATCCCGCGCAGCAACAGTCTAGGCGCTGCCGCGCCGAACCCCACAACCACCCGGTAGGGGTGGTAGTCGCAAACGCAGGCTAGCCGCGGGTACCCCGGATTCGCAGCCAGCCGAGTGACCTCGCTGACGCGTGCTACCAACGGAGCGTATGCGACAGGTATCCTCAGCCGGGCGGAGTGTCCGCAGAGCGTCCCCCACAGCCTCCGGTGAGTTATCATGCCCGTCCCGTCCTACCGCCCGCCGCCAGCCGACGCACCATCGCGGCGGGGCGTGCCCCGCCGATTATTCATCGGGGCCGCCGCGGCAGTAACGGCCGCGCTGCTGCTCGGCCTCGGCGCGGCGAGCCTGTTCGGTGACCGGTTCGCCCGCGCTGGCGACCCGGCCGGCCAGTGGCGGTCGCCGACCGAGACCGTTGCCCCGACCCAGCCCAGCCCGGTGCCCACCACCCCACCGGCCGCGGCGGTGACCCTCTCCGCCACCGGCGACATCGTGCTCGGCGACGAAGGGCGGCTCCCGGCGGACGACGGCGCCGGCTTCTTCGCCCAGGTGGTCGACGCGCTCGCCGCCGATCTGGTGATGGGCAACCTGGAGCAGCCGCTCACCGAGGACACCGGCCACGAGAAGTGCCCGGAGGAGGCCACCGCCTGCCACGCGTTCCGGGCCCCGCCCCACTACGCAGCGCACCTGCGCGACGGCGGCTTCGACCTGATGAACCTCGCCAACAACCACGGCAACGACTTCGGTCCGGCCGGCCGCGAAAACACCCGGGCCGCGCTGGCCGACCACGGCATCGCCCACACCGGCGAGCGGGAAGAGATCACCGTCGTCTCGGCCGCCGGGGTCGAGGTGGCCGTGGTGGGCTTCAGCCCGTACGCCTGGACCAACGACCTGAACGACCACGGCCAGGCGTCGGCGGTGGTCGCCCGCGCCGCCGACCAGGCCGACCTGGTGGTGGTGCAGGTGCATATGGGGGCGGAGGGCGCCGACGCCACCCGGGTCTCCCCCGGCCCGGAGGAGTACTACGGCGAGCAGCGGGGCGACCCGATGGCGTTCGCCCGGGCGGTGGTCGACGCCGGCGCCGACCTGGTGGTCGGCCACGGCCCGCACGTGCTGCGCGGGCTGGAGTTCTACCAGGGCCGGCTGATCGCCTACAGCCTGGGCAACTTCGCCGGTGGCGGCGGCACCCTCAACGCCGCCGGCCCGCTCGGGCTGGGTGCGGTGTTGCGGGTGTCACTACACGCCGACGGCGGGTTCGCCGCCGGCCAGCTGGTCTCGACCCACATGTACGACGCGGGTCTGCCCCGCCCCGATCCGGAGCAGCGGGGCTTGGAGCTGGTCCGCGACGTCACCGCGCTGGACTTTCCCGAGACCGGTGCGCAGCTCGGACCGGACGGCGAGATCACGCCGCCGTCGGTGGGCTGACGTAGGCTGGCCGGCGTGGCGAAGGCGGCGAATCGGCGAGCGGCGGCGGGAGCGACCCCCCAGCGGTTCGACGATGACTCGGAGACCCCCCTGGCCCGTACCCGCCGCGCCCGGCGGATGGCCCGCGAGCTGGCGGTGATCCACCCGGACGCCCACTGCGAGCTCGACCACCAGACCCCGCTCCAGTTGACCGTCGCCACCATCCTCTCCGCGCAGACCACCGACGTCCGGGTCAACGAGGTGAGCCCGAAGCTGTTCGCCCGCTACCCGACCGCCGCCGACTACGCTGCGGCCGACCGGGGCGAGCTGGAGGAGCTGCTGCGGCCGACCGGTTTCTTCCGAAACAAGGCCGATGCGCTGATCAAGTTGGGGCAGCAGCTGGTCGAGCGGTACGACGGCGACGTGCCGGGCCAGATGGCCGAGCTTCGCACCCTGCCCGGGGTGGGCCGCAAGACCGCCAACGTGATCCTCGGCAACGCCTTCGGCGTACCCGGCCTCACCGTCGACACCCACTTCGCCCGACTGGTCCGCCGCTGGCGCTGGACCGAGCAGACCGATCCAATCAAGATCGAGCAGGCGGTCGGTGAGCTGCTCCCCAAGCGCGACTGGACCATGTTCTCGCATCGGGTGATCTTCCACGGTCGGCGGGTGTGTCACGCCCGCAAGCCGGCGTGTGGCGCGTGTTCGCTGGCCCGCTGGTGCCCGGCCTACGGGTCCGGCCCCACCGACCGGGACACCGCGGTGATGTTGCTCAAGGGCCCCCGGGCGGCCGAGTTGGCCGCGTTGACCGACGCCGAGGTCGGGTGAGCGCTGTGTCGAGGTCGGTTCGCGGAGCCGCCGTGGCGATGGCTGCGGCGCTGCTGCTCGCCGCCTGCGGTAACGATGGCGGCGGCGAGCCGGTCGACGACGGCGGGCCACCCGAGGTGGCCTCGCCGCTGGCCGAGTGTGACGAGCTCACCGCCCCACCCGACGGCGAGTCCCCCCCGGCCGCCGGCGGCGAGCCGTCCCCGGGCGGCGGCACCGACCAGTTGCCCGAGCTGACCCTGCCTTGCTTCACCGGGGACGAGCCGGTCGAGTTGACCGCCCTACGAGGGCCGGCAGTGGTCAATCTCTGGGCCAGCTGGTGCCCCCCGTGCCGGGAGGAGCTGCCGGCGCTGCAGCGCTACGCCGACCTGACCACCGGCCAGGTGCACGTGGTGGGGGTGGTGAGCGAGGACACCCGGCCCCGGGCGGCGTCGCTCGCCGAGGATCTGGCGCTGGACTTCCCATCGCTCTACGATCGCGGCGGCGACCTGCTCGCCAGCCTCGGCCTGATGAATCTGCCGATCACCCTGTTCATCGACGACGCTGGCGAACTCGTCTACCTCCACCTCGCCCGCCCGTACGACGCGGCGGAGCTGGCCGAGCTGGTGGCCGAACACCTCGGCGTCCCGCCGCCGGAGGGGCTGGCGTGACCGACTCCCTGCCCGACTGGTGGCAGCCGCTGGCGAGCCGGGCCGCCACCGCCGTAACCGCCGACTTCACCCGCTGGCCCACGCCGGCTGGGCGGGGGCGCCCGAGCGCGGTGCTGGTCCTGCTCGGCGAGGAGCCCGGTGCCGGGCCGGACGTGCTGCTATTGGAACGGGCCGCCACCATGCGCACCCACGCCGGCCAGGTCGCCTTCCCGGGCGGCGCCGCCGACCCGGGCGACCCCGGCGCGACCGGCACCGCGCTGCGGGAGGCGACCGAGGAGGTCGGCCTGGATCCCGGCAGCGCCACCGTGGTGACGGAGCTTCCCCAGCTGTGGATTCCGGTAAGCGACTTTGTGGTCACTCCGGTGCTGGCCTGGTGGCATGCCCCGCATCAGGTCTACCCCCGGGCCACCGACGAAGTGTCGCGGGTGGCCCGGTTGCCGGTCGCCGCGCTCGCCGACCCGGCCAACCGGTTGCGGGTCCGCCACCCGAGCGGATATGTCGGTCCCGCCTTCTCCGTGGATGGCTTGCTGGTGTGGGGTTTCACCGCCGGGGTGCTCGCCACCCTGCTGGAGTTGGCCGGCTGGGCGAGACCGTGGTCACAGGACAGAGTCGATGACCTGCCCCGTGAGCAAGCCTGGCCCGTACGCTAAAGCAGTGTCAGTGGTCGACGTCGTCCTAGTCGTGCTCATGCTGATGTTCGCGATCAGCGGCTACCGGCAGGGTTTCGTGGTCGGGATCCTCTCCTTCGCCGGCTTCTTCGCCGGTGCCCTGCTCGGGCTCCAGCTGGGCCCGATCTTCGCCCGCCAGATGGAGGCGGACATCCACCGGGTGGTGGTGGCGCTGCTGGCGGTGTTCGGCCTGGCGGTGCTGGGCCAGGTGCTCGCCGGCTGGCTCGGTTCCCGGCTGCGGGGGATCATCCGGAGCCGGCCCGGCCAGAAGCTCGACGACGCCGGCGGCGCGGTGGTGTCGCTGGTGGCGGTGGCGTTGGTCGCCTGGCTGGTGGCGGTGCCGTTGGCCTCGTCGTCCGTGCCCTGGCTGGCCAAGTCGGTGCGGGACTCGGCGGTGCTGGGCGGCATCGACCGGTTGATGCCGCCGCCGGCGCAGGCGCTGTCGAACGCGTTACGCGACGCGGTCGACACTCGTGGCTTTCCGGATGTGTTCGGTGGCCTGACCCCCACCCGGGTACGAGAAGTGGCGCCACCGGATTCGGCGCTGGCGGTCCACCCAGTGGTAGGCCAGGCGGCCGAGTCGGTGGTCAAGGTGGTGGGCAGCGCGCCGAGCTGTTCCCGGCGGATCGAGGGCTCCGGCTTCGTCTACTCCGCCGAGTATGTGATGACCAACGCGCATGTGGTGGCGGGCACCCGCTCGGTGGGGGTGGAGCTCGCGGGCCAGCCCTACGACGCCACCGTGGTGGTCTACGACCCGGACCGGGACCTGGCGGTGCTGCACGTGCCCGGCCTGGGCGCCCCGGTGTTGCCGTTCACCGAGGTGCAGTTCGACAACGGCGACGACGCGATCGTGCTCGGTTTCCCGCTGGACGGACCGTTCGATGCCCAGGAGGCGCGGATTCGGGACGTGCGGACCATCCGCGGGCCCGACATCTACGACGCGGCTCAGGTGTCGAGGGAGGTCTACACCATCCGGGCGCTGGTGCGCAGCGGTAACTCCGGCGGCCCGCTGGTGTCGCCCACCGGCGAGGTGATCGGCGTGATCTTCGCGGCCGCCGCCGACGATCCGAACACCGGGTTCGCGGTGACCGCCGACGAGGCCTCGACCGTGGCCGAGGCCGGGCTGGAACGGACCTCCCAGGTCGATACCGGGGCCTGCACCTAGCCCCGCCGGCCGTAACCGCTCATGATCGACGGGGGGACCGGCTGCGCTGGGCGGCGGCGGCCGCGGCCAGGCCGAGTGCGGTCGCTGCCAGCGCCACCGCCGACAGCAACAGCCAGGCCGGCGCCTCACTGGTCCGCCCACCCGGCGGCGCGGCTGCGACGGCGGTCGCGGCGGC
Organism: Natronosporangium hydrolyticum; assembly: GCF_016925615.1. NCBI lineage: Bacteria > Bacillati > Actinomycetota > Actinomycetes > Micromonosporales > Micromonosporaceae > Natronosporangium > Natronosporangium hydrolyticum. The sequence continues at coordinate 5,352,270 of NZ_CP070499.1, read as the reverse complement.
ATCCGGGACCGGGCTCGGATCGCCGGCCAGCTGCCACGGGTCGGTCGGCGCCGAGCCGAAGCCGGCGACGCCGTACCGCGCCTTGGTGTCCAGCGGATTGACCGGCACCTCGAACGATGGTGCGGTGAGCGCCGCCACCGGGTCGACCACGCCGTAGCCGTAATCGGGGTTGCGGGCCGGCTGGCCCAGATCGTCGGCGGTGGTGACCAACCGGTGCACCACCTCCGCTGCGGGCATCTCCGGGTAGGCGGAGCGGAGCAGCGCCGCCGCCGCCGCGACCAGCGCGGAGGCGAAGCTGGTGCCCTGCACTCGGCGGTGGCCACCGCCGGCCTCGGCGCCGGTCACCACCGCCGGGGCGGCGAGCACCGTCTCGGGGCCGGTCAGCGAGGCGCGCCAGCCGGCCGCGACGGACTCCTCGCCGACGAACTCGATGCCGGCGACGGCGAGCACCCCCGGCTCCCGCGCCGGGTACCACACCTCGTAGGTCTCGTCACCGCTCAGGTTGCCGGTGCACGCCACCACGACCACGTCGTTCGCCATCGCGTAGGCGAGCGCCAGGGCGAGCGCCGAACTCTCGCGGGGCCCACCCAACGACAAGTTGATCACGTCGGCCCCTTCGTCGACCGCCCACACCACACCGTCGGCGATGGTGGTCGCCTCCTGATAGCGGTTGTCCTCATCGAGCACCCGGACCGGCAAAATGGTGGCGTCAGGGGCGAGCCCCACAGCCGGCTCACCGGCGCCGGCCACCAGCGAGGCGACGGTGGTGCCGTGACCGACCGGGTCGTCGCGACCGTCGGTGGAGCCGTCGACCAGGTCGAGCCCGGGTAGTACCCGCCCAGCGAGGTCCGGATGGTCAGCGTCCACTCCGGAGTCGAGCACCGCGACTACTACGTCCGCCCCGGTCGAGAAGTGCCAAGCGTCCGCCGCGCCGAGCGTGGTGAGCTGCTCGTGTGGCTGATGCGTCGTCGGGGTGGGGGCGGGGGTCAGGTCGGGCACGGGTGGCTGTTGGGTGCCCGGCATCGCGGTGGCCGCCGGCGCGCCGGCGGCCACCGCGATGCCGGGACCGGCGACGACTACTGCCGAGAGCAGCATCGCCGTGGCGGTACGCAGCAGCGCGCGGGAACCCCGGCAACCGGTGATCACGTCGCTCATTGTGACACGTACCGCCGCCGATCCCCACGAACCTCTCGCTACTGGTCGTGGCGGCGGAACGACGCCGCGATCTCCTCCTCAGCCTCGGCGCGCCCGACCCAGGCAGCGCCCTCGACGCTCTTGCCCGGCTCGGTGTCCTTGTAGACGGTGAAGAAGTGCTGGATCTCCAACCGATCGAACTCGGCGACGTGATGGATGTCCCGCAGGTGCTCCAGTCGTGGATCACCGGCGGGCACACACAGCACCTTGTCGTCGACCCCGGCCTCGTCCCGCATCCGGAACATGCCGATCGCCCGGCTCTTGATCAGGCAGCCGGGGAAGGTCGGCTCCGTCACCAGCACCAACGCGTCCAGCGGGTCCCCATCCTGGCCCAGCGTGCCCTCGATGAATCCGTAGTCGGCCGGGTACTGGGTGGCCGTGAACAGGGTCCGGTCCAGCCGGATCCTGCCGGATTCGTGATCCACCTCGTACTTGTTCCGATTGCCCTTGGGAATCTCCACCGTAACGTCGAACTCCATGCCGCCCCTCCGTTGGCTCGTACCGGCTGGTAGCCCATAGTCTCTCGCGTAGGTGCGGGGACCGGACGAGCGGAGGCGGGGTTAGGTGGGGAAGAAGACCGCGTGGGCGGCCACGATCGTGGGTGGGTCGCTGGTCGCGCTGGTGGCGGCGGCGCTGGTGGTCCGCCCCTGGGAGGTGCCCGAGCCGGTCGCCACGCCGACCCCGACGCCGGAGCCGCCGCCGGCGGCCGTGCTCACCGGCGCCGATGCGGGTGCGCCCGCGCCGACCGCTGACGGGGTCCGCGACGCCATCGACGAGCTGGTCGAGGCGGCCGCGTTCGGCGGCGCGATCAGCGCCTCGGTAGTCGATGTGGGCACCGGCGAACAGCTCTACTCGTACGAGGGCGCGACCCCGACCATCCCGGCCTCGACCACCAAGCTGCTCACCGGCGCCGCGGTGCTGGCCGCTCATGGGCCGGCCCACCAGCTCGCCACCGTGGCGGTGGCCGGCGCCGAGCCCGGCGAGGTGGTGCTGGTCGGCGGGGGCGACCCGACGCTGGCCATCGACGCCGACGGCTTCTTCCCCGGGGCGGCCCGGCTCGATCAGCTGGCCGAGCAGGTGACCGAGGCGCTGGGTGATACCCAGGTCTCGCAGGTGACCGTCGACTCTTCACTCTTTACCGGTCCGGTACATGGCCCGTGGGACGACGACATTCCGGGGTCCGGCTTCGTCGGGCCGATCACGGCGCTGATGACCGATGGGGGTCGGATCGACCCCGATCCGGCCCAGGGGCAGCGCTCCAGCCTGCGCTGGGAAGAGCCGGACCTGGCCGCCGGGGTGGCCTTCGCCGAGCTGCTGGGAGTGTCCGCGGACCAGGTGACGATCGGCAGCGCGCCACCCGCGGTGGCCGGCGACGGCGATAGCGGCGGTCAAAGCGACCAGGGCGAGTCGACCACGGACCCGACGGGGACCCCGGCGCCGCCCGACCCCGCCGCGCCCGGCGCCGTCCTCGGCCAGGTTATGTCGCCGCCGCTGCTGCGGCTGGTCGAGACAATGCTGGTGACCAGTGACAATGCCCTCGCCGAGGGGCTGGCACGGCAGGTCGCCCTGCACCAGGGCGAGCCGGCGTCGTTCGCGGGCGCGGCGGCGGCGACCACCGCGGTCCTCGCCGAGCTTGGGTTGCCGATGGCGGCGGCGGAGATCGCCGACGGCAGCGGCCTGTCCCGCGACAACCAGCTCCCCGCCGAGCTGCTCACCGATCTGCTGGCCCAGGCGGCCGACCCCGCCGCCGGGGAGCCGCTGGCCGGGCTCTTCGCCGGGCTGCCGGTGGCGGGCTGGTCGGGCACCCTGGCCGGCCGGTACCGGGCGGGGGAGCCGGACCCGACCGGGGTCGAGGCGGAGCTCCGGCCGGCCGGCCCGGGAGCCGGCGCGGTACGGGCGAAGACCGGTTCGTTGACCGGGGTGAACGCGCTCGCCGGGCTGGTGATGACCGCCGATGGCCGGCTGCTGGCGTTCGCACTACTCACCGAGGAGGTGCCGGTGGCGCCGGGGCCGGCCCGGCAGGCGCTCGATGAGGTGACCACGGCGTTGCTGGAGTGCGGCTGCCGCTGAGCGCCGGGCCAGCTCGGGTGGCACGCGCTACGGTGGGGTGATGGCGCAGCTGGTGGATTGGGACTTGGCCGCGACGACCGCGCGCAGGCTGCGCCGGGCGGGCCCGCGAGTGACCTATGACGAGGCCGCCGAGGTGGTGGCGGAGCTGCGGCGGCTCACCGACGAAGCGGCCACGCTGGTCGCCGACTACACCGGGCTGCGGGCGCAGGTCGATCACCCACCGGTGCGGGTGGTGGACCGGGCCGACTGGGCTGGCGTCAACATCGCCGGCCTCCGAGAGGTGGTCACGCCGCTGGTGGGCCAGCTCACCGGGGGCGCCGCCGAGCAGAGCGGGGTGTTCAGCCTGGTCAGTGCCCGGGTGACCGGGGTGCAGGCCGGCACCGTGCTGGGTTATCTCTCTGGCAAGGTCCTCGGGCAGTATGAAGTCTTCACCGGCGACCCCGGGCAGCTGCTGCTGGTGGCCCCCAACATCGTGGAGGCGGAGCGCAAGCTCGGTGCCGACCCGCGCGACTTCCGGCTGTGGGTGTGCCTGCACGAGGTGACGCACCGGACCCAGTTCACGGCGGTGCCGTGGCTTCGCGGCTTCTTCCTCGCCGAGGTGCAGGAGTTCGTCGCCGCGTCGGACGCCGACGTGGTGCCGTTGGCCGACCGGCTCCGGGCCGGCATGTCCGCGGCGGCGGAGGCGATCCGGAATCCAGACAGCCGCGCCAGCATGCTGGACGTGGTGCAGACCCCCGGGCAACGGGCGGTGCTGGACCGGCTGACCGCGGTGATGACCTTGCTGGAGGGGCATGCCGAGGTGGTGATGGACGGGGTCGGCCCAGAGGTGATTCCGACCGTGGCCGAGATCCGGCGCCGGTTCAACCGGCGTCGCGAGGCGGCGAACCCGGTCGAGAAGCTGTTCCGGCGGCTGCTTGGAGTCGAGGTGAAGCTCCGGCAGTACGCCGAGGGGGCCCGGTTCGTGCGGGCGGTCGTGGATCAGGTGGGGATGGACGGCTTCAACCGGATCTACCAGTCGCCGGAGACGCTGCCGCTGCTCAGCGAGATCACCGAGCCGGACGCCTGGATCGCCCGGGTGCACGGCCCGGTCTCCGCCTGACTCGATACCGATGGCCGCACTCGACCCGGCGGTGGCCGCCCTCCGGGTCGCGGTCCGGGATGCCCTGACTATCGAAGCCGAAGCGGCTGCAGAAGCCGAAGCGGCCACCGAAGCCGCCGAGTCAGCGGTCGCTGGTCTCGCCGGCGGCGACTCGTTGCCCTTGGCGCTGGTGGCCTGTTCGGGCGGCGCCGATTCGTTGGCGTTGGCGGCGGCTGTGGCGTTCGTCGCCCCTCGGCACCGGTGGCGGGCCGGACTGCTCACCGTCGACCACGGTCTGCAGGACGGTTCCGGCGACCGCGCTGCCGCGGTGGCGCAGTGGGCCGCGACCGTCGGCCTGGCCCCGACCCGGGTGCTGCCGGTGCGGGTGGCCGGCCGGCCCGGTGGGCCGGAGGCGGCGGCCAGGCAGGCCCGGTATGCGGCGCTGGCGGAGGCCTCGCAGGTTGCCGGCGCCGCCGCGGTGCTGCTCGCCCACACAATGGACGACCAGGCGGAGACCGTGCTGTTGGCCCTCGCCCGGGGCGCCGGACCGCGCGGCCTGGCGGGCATGCCGGCCCGCCGGTACGCCGACCGGGTGGCGTGGCTGCGGCCGCTGTTGGGGCTCCGGCGGAGCCAGACTGTGGCCGCGTGTGCCGCGCAGGGCTTGGTGCCGTGGGACGACCCGCACAACACCGATCCGGCGTACGCCCGGGCCCGGGTCCGCGCCACCGGGCTGCCGGCGCTGGTGACGGCGTTGGGGGATCGGGTGGTGCCGAATCTGGCGCAGACCGCCCGGCAGCTCGCCGCCGACACCACGGTGCTGGATCAGCTCGCGGCCGACGCGCTGGCCGTCGCGCGTTCCGGGCCGGACGGGTTGTCGGTGGCGCGGCTGCGGGAGCAGCCGGACGCGGTGCGGACCCGGATGCTGCACGCGTGGGCGCGGCAGGCCGGAGTGCCGGGGTCGGCGCTGTCCCACCGGCACGTGGCCGCGCTGGACGCGTTGGTGACCGGTTGGCACGGGCAGGGCGCGGTGCATCTGCCCGGCGACCGGCGGGTGGTGCGGCGCGGCGGTGCGCTGCGCATGGCGCTGCCGCCGGCGATCGAGCCACCAGTTGATGATCCACTTGCCGGGTAGGGTTCGGGCATGACTCACCCCCGCAGTTCGGTGTACGCCCCACGAGGTGCCTGCGCCACCAGCCAACCGCTCGCCGCCGCCGCTGGCGCCCGGATTCTGGCCCGGGGCGGCAACGCGGTCGACGCCGCCATCGCGGCGGCCGCTGCGCTCACCGTGGTCCAGCCCGGCTCCAACGACATCGGCGGTGACCTGTTCGCGATCGTCTGGGACGGGCAGCGGTTGCACGGCCTCAACGCCTCCGGGCGGGCACCGGCCGCGCTCACCCGGGAGGCGCTGCTAGCCGCCGGTCCGGCCGCCGCCGCCACCGACGCGCACGGCGGTGCCCAGGCCGATGCCGGCGCGTACGGGGCGGTGCCGCCGCACGGTTGGGCGCCGGTGACCGTGCCGGGGGCGCCGGCGGGTTGGCGGGATCTGCACGGGCGGTTCGGGCAGTTGCCGTTCGCGGAGCTGTTCCAGGACGCCGTCAGCTACGCCGAGCAGGGGTATCCGGTTTCGCCGCGGGTCGCGGCGAGCTGGCAGCAGGGGGTGGCCCGGTACCGGCAGCTCGCCGGGCAGGGCCCGGAGTTCGCCGAGTGGGGTCGAGTCTGGACCATCGACGGCGAGGCGCCCCGGGCCGGAGCGCGGTGGCGGAATCCGGCCGGCGCCGGCACGCTGCGGCTGATCGCCGATAGCCGGGCGGAGGCGTTCTACCAGGGCGAGATCGCCGATGCGATGGTCGCCGCGGCGGCCGGGACCGGCGGCTACCTCGGCGCCGCTGACCTCGCCGAGCACACCTCCAGCTGGGTGGATCCGATCTCGGTGGAGTTCGCCGGGCACCGCGTCTGGGAGCTGCCCCCCAATGGCCAGGGCATCGCCGCGCTGCAGGCGCTGGGCATCCTGGGCCGGCTGGATCTGGCCGGCGCCGACGAGCAGGAGCGGTGGCACGCCGAGATCGAGGCGATCAAGCTCGGCTTCGCCGACGCCCACGCCTACGTCGCCGACCCGGACCGGGTGGCGGTGCCGGTCGCCGGGATGCTGGATCCGGCGTACCTGGCGCAGCGGGCGCGGTTGGTCGGCCCGAAGGCGGCCGACCCGCCGCCCGGCGATCCGGCCCGCGGCGGCACCGTCTACCTGTGCACCGCCGACGCCGACGGGCTCATGGTCAGCCTGATCCAGTCGAATTATCAGGGCTTCGGCTCGTACGTGGCGGTCCCCGGGTACGGCTTCGGCCTGCAGAACCGGGGGGCCGGATTCTCGCTGGACCCGCGGCACCCGAACGTGCTGGCCCCCGGCAAGCGACCGTTCCACACCATCATCCCGGGGTTCCTGACCCGCGCCGACGGCGCGCCGGTCGGCCCGTTCGGGGTGATGGGCGGGCACATGCAGCCGCAGGGTCACGTGCAGCTGGTGACCCGGACGCTGCTCGACGGGCTGGACCCGCAGTCGGCGTTGGCGGCACCGCGCTGGTATTGGCACGCCGGCCGGCGGGTCTACGCCGAGCCGACGACCGCCGCCGAGGTGCTCACCGGGCTCCGCCAACGTGATCACGATCTCGTTTCCGACGCCGGCGCCGCCTTCTTCGGTCACGGACAGGCGATCTGGCGGCTACCCGAGGGGGGCTACCAGGCCGGATCTGAACCGCGGGCGGACGGCTGCGCGATCGGCTGGTGAGCGCCCGTACTAGGGTTCGGACCATGCAGTCGCAGTCGCGCTGGTACGACGCGGACATTGAACGGGTCTTGATCACCGAGGAGGAGATCCGGGCCAAGACCGACGAGCTCGCCAAGCAGGTGGCCGACGACTTCGCCGGCATCGACCAGGTGGTCCTGGTGGGGGTGCTCAAGGGGGCGGCGATGTTCATGGCCGACTTCGCGCGGGCGCTGGGCCGGGTCGGTCCGGCGGTGGAGCTGGAGTTCATGGCCGCCTCCTCGTACGGTCAGGGCACCACCTCCTCCGGCGTGGTGCGGGTGCTCAAGGATCTCGACCGGGACATCGCCGGCAAACACGTGCTGGTGGTCGAGGACATCGTCGACTCCGGGCTGACGCTGAGCTGGCTACTGAAGTATCTGGCGAGCCGTTCGGCGGCGAGCGTGACCGTGGTGACGCTGTTCCGCAAGCCAGCGGCGATGCGGTCGGCGCCGCCGCTGAAGTACATCGGCTTCGACCTGCCGCCGGAGTTCGTGGTCGGCTACGGGCTGGACTTCGGCGAGCGGTACCGGGAGCTGCCGTACGTGGCGGTGCTCAAACCCGAGGTGTATGCGCGGGGGTGAGTGGCGAAGCTGTGAATCAGCTGTGCCGCGAGTGGGTTGAGGGGACCGTCGGCAGCCGATCCGACCGGTAACGGTGTACGGTCGAAGCCGGATCCTCGCCCTGGCGTGACCCGGTGAGGCGCGGCGCGGCGCGGTGGGGTGCTCAGGGCCGACGCGCGATCCCCGCGCTGCGGCAAGCGGACGAGGTCGATCAGGAGGGGTCGGGCGCGTAGCGCTCATACGACAACATGGAACGGACCCGTTTCTTCCGGCGGCCGGTGTTCTGGTTCATCCTCGTGGTGATCGGCGCCATCGTCGCGTTCATGTGGTTCACCGGCCGCGACTCGTACACCGAGGTGGATACCTCGGTGGCGCTGGAGCGGCTCGATCAGCCCGGCATCGAGAAGGTGCTGATCGAGGATCGGGAACAGACCATCCGGCTCGATCTCGCCGACCCAATGACGGTCGCCGGCGAGGAGACCACCGAGATCCAGGCGCAGTACCCAGCCGAGATCAGCGAACAGCTGTGGGACCGGGTCTCGGAGGCGCTGGCCGACGGTCGGGTGACCGAGTCGGTCGACACCGAGGTCACCCAGGACAGCCCCTGGTCGACAATGCTGCTGCTGCTGATCCCGGTGGCGATCATCCTGCTGCTCTTCCTGCTGTTCATGTCGCAGATGCAGGGCGGCGGGTCGCGGGTGCTCAACTTCGGCAAGTCCAAGGCGAAACAGATCACCAAGGACATGCCGAAGACCACCTTTGAAGACGTGGCCGGCTCCGACGAGGCCGTCCAGGAGCTGCACGAGATCAAGGACTTCCTCTCCGACCCGACCAAATATCAGGCGCTCGGGGCGAAGATCCCCAAGGGGGTGCTGCTGTTCGGGCCGCCCGGCACCGGCAAGACGCTGCTCGCCCGGGCGGTCGCCGGTGAGGCCGGGGTGCCGTTCTACTCGATCAGCGGCTCGGACTTCGTGGAGATGTTCGTCGGCGTCGGCGCCTCCCGGGTGCGGGACCTGTTCGAGCAGGCCAAGCAGAACGCGCCCGCGATCGTCTTCGTGGACGAGATCGACGCGGTCGGCCGGCACCGGGGCGCCGGCATGGGCGGCGGCCACGACGAGCGGGAACAGACCCTGAACCAGTTGCTGGTCGAGATGGACGGGTTCGACACCAAGGGCGGCGTGATCCTGATCGCCGCCACCAACCGGCCGGACATCCTCGACCCGGCGCTGCTGCGGCCGGGCCGGTTCGACCGGCAGATCGCCGTCGACGCCCCGGACATGGAGGGCCGCAAGGCGATCCTGCGGGTGCACGCGAAGGGCAAGCCGTTCGCGCCCGACGTCGACCTGGACGCGGTAGCCCGCCGGACTCCGGGCTTCTCCGGTGCCGACCTGGCGAACGTGATCAACGAGGCGGCGCTGCTGACCGCCCGGCACAGCAAGCGGGCGATCACCGACGAGTTCCTGGAGGAGTCGATCGACCGGGTGGTCGCCGGCCCGGAGCGAAAGACCCGGGCGATGAGCGACAACGAGAAGAAGATCACCGCGTATCACGAGTCGGGTCACGCGTTGGTGGCGTGGGCGTTGCCGGGCCTGGCGCCGGTGCACAAGGTGACGATCCTGCCCCGGGGCCGATCGCTCGGGCACACGCTGGTGCTGCCGACCGAAGACAAGTACACCCAGACCCGGGCGGAGATGATCGACACCCTGGCGTACGCGTTGGGTGGCCGGGCCGCCGAGGAGCTGGTCTTCCACGAGCCGACCACCGGAGCCGGCAACGACATCGAGAAGGCGACCCAGCTCGCCCGGTCGATGATCACCCAGTACGGCATGAGCGCGAAGCTCGGCGCGGTCAAGTACGGCAGCGGCAGCGGCGAACCCTTCCTGGGCCGCAACTACGGCCATGAGCGGGACTACTCCGACACCGTCGCCGCCGAGATCGACAAAGAGGTCCGGACCCTGATCGAGCTGGCCCACGACGAGGCGTGGGAGATCCTGGTCGAGTACCGGGACGTGCTCGACACCATGGTGCTGGAGCTGATGGAGAAAGAGACCATCTCCCAGCAGGACATGGAGCGGATCTGTAGCCGGGTGGTGAAGCGTAAGCCGATCCTGCCGTACAACGGATTCGGCAAGCGGAAACCGTCGACCGCCCCGCCGGTGTTGACCCCCGCGGAGCGGGCGGCGAAGGCCGAGGCGGCGCAGCGCAACGGTGGCGGACCGGAGGAGGCCGGGAGCGAGGACCGCACCCGGGTCACCACCCCGCCCGATCGCGCCGGCTCCGAGCAGGAGGAGCAGCCCTGAGCGAGCACCCCACCACCCCTCCCTACGGCGGCGGCTCCGCCACCGAACCTGACGACGATCTCACCGCCCCCGGCTTCGGCGGCGACGTGCTCGACCACCTGGCGGCCCGGCTGGTCAACGGCCGGCTCGCGGGCGGGCCGATCGAGGCGGCCGTGGATCTCCCACGGATCGAGAAGGCGGTCCGCGAGATCCTGATCGCGGTGGGCGAGGACCCGGACCGGGACGGGCTGGCGCTCACCCCGGCCCGGGTGGCCCGCGCCTACGCCGAGTTGTTCGCCGGCCTGCGGGTCGACCCGGCGTCGGTGATCACCACCAGCTTCGAGGCCGAGCACGACGAGCTGATCCTGGTCCGCGACATCGAGGTGATCAGCCTCTGCGAGCACCACCTGCTGCCGTTCCGCGGCAGCGCCCACGTCGGCTACATCCCGGGCGGCCATGGCCGGATCACCGGCCTGTCCAAGCTGGCCCGGCTGGTGGAGGTCTTCGCCCGGCGACCGCAGGTGCAGGAGCGGCTCACCTCCCAGGTGGCGGATCTGCTGCTGGCGCAGCTGGAGCCGCGCGGGGTGATCGTGGTGCTGGAGTGCGAGCACATGTGCATGGCGATGCGCGGCATCCAGAAGGCCGGCTCGAAGACGATCACCTCCGCGGTCCGGGGCATCTTCAACTCCGACGCCAAGAGCCGCTCCGAGGCGATGTCGCTGATCCTCGGCTCCGCCTAAGGCCTGCCTGCCGGCGGCGGCATCCCTACTGGACGACGAGCCAGAGCAGGACCAGGCCGAAGCAGGTGAGCAGCAGGGTGGCGCCGAGCAGTGCCACCGCCACCAGCGAGCCGGGGCGGCGTCGGCGGGGTAGCGGCGGTGCCGCGTTCAGCTGGGCGTCGCAGGCGTCGAGCAGGCCGTGGCTGTGGCGCAGCACCGGCAGCAACGAGAGCGGATCGTGGCCGATCGTCATCGCCGCGGCGGCCTGCTCAGCCGGCGCCGGGAGCAGTTGTGGCGCCGGCAACCCGGCCCGGACCGCCTCGCCGACCAGCCGGGCGCGTTGGAGCTCGATCCGTCGCCGCACCTGATCCAGCTCGGCGCGGGCGGCGCTGAGCGCGTAGCTCGGGTCGGCCGGGGCGTTCGCGGCGTCCCGGCGGATCGCGTCGAGTGACTGGGCGGCGGCTAGGTACTCCTCCCACGGGGTCGCGGTCGGGGTCGGGTCCGGGTCGACCTCCAGCTGGGTCATGACTGCTCTCCGCTCACTGGTCCGCCGCCGGCCCGCCACAGCCGGTGCCGCAGCCCGGCCAGAGCGACCCCATCCGCGTACGGGTCGGGGAAGCGGACGTGCTGTTCGTGCGCGCGGGTGGCGCCGCGGGGCCCACCCAGGCCGCTGGCCGTGTTGACTACTGCGGTGCCCTGCGCCAGCGCCGCCGCGGCCTGGTTGGCCGGGTCGAGCGCGGCCCCGCCGCCGGGCAGCGCGATCCGGACCCGGCACTGGGAGGTGATCGCGGCGGACGGCAGAGTGTGACTCGCCAGCACCAGGTGGATACCGTGCGCGCCGCCCTGCTGCGCCAGCGTGCCGAGTAGCTGGCCGGCCTCCGGCCCGAACTCCTCGTCGGCGAGCAGCGGCGCCAGGTCGTCGATCAGGCACACCACCCGCGGCAGCGCGCCACCGGCGGGGGCGGTCGCCTGCCGGCGGGTGAGCTCATCGGCGAGGCCGCGCAAAACCCCCACCCCGTCGGCGTGGTCGGGGCTGATGCCGACCGCCCGGGCGTGCGGGAGGTAGGACGGGTCGGTGGCGCGGGGCACGAAGTCGCTGAAGGAGCCGCGACCGGTGAAGTCGAGCAGGTAGAGCCGGAGCTGTTCGGGGCAGTACCGGCTGCACAATCCGTAGAGGACCGAGAGCAGCAGGGCGGTCTTGCCGGCGCCGGGCCGGCCGATGATCAGCCAGTGGGGGGTGATCTCGGCGAGCCGGAGCCGTACCGGCGCGTCGCCGGCGCGGCCGACGACCACCTCCAGCCCGGTGGTCGCGTCGCCGGCCCAGAGCCCGTCGGCGGGGAGGAGTTCGCCGAGGGTGAGCCGGGAGTGGTTGACCGCCAGCGAGGCGAGCTCCATACACACTCGATTGATCAGGGTGTTGGCGGGCGCCTCGTCCAGGTAGGCCGGTGCGGGCAGGCCGGGGGAGGCGGGCTGGCCGGGCGGCACCGGGCTGGCGTAGCAGCCGCCGGGCGGGTGGCCGATCAGGACGTGGGGGTTGTGCAGCGTCACCTGGGTGGCCTGGGCCAGCGGGCCGGGCACTGTGTCGCTCAGCAGCGGCGGCGGCGGCCAGCCGCCGACCAGCAGATGCAGCCGGGCGGCGGGGCCCGCCTGCGCGAGTGCGGCCAGCCGGGCCTGGTCCGCCGGTTCGGTCGTCTCCGGCCAGGCCGCGATCGCCAGCAGCAGCGTCCGATCGGGCCGGGACCGGGCGGCGCGGACCCACTGCTCGGCCTCGTCGAGCAGCGCCACCAGGCCGGGTCGGTCGGTGACCGGCGGCGGCATGATGCCGGCGTCGTGCAAGGGTTCGAAGGCGGCGAACCGGTCACCGGCCGGGTCGACCGCCCGCACCAGCAGCGAGCCGGGTGCGGCGGTGGCGAGCAGCCGCAGCAGCACCGCCCGGAGCGTGCCGGCGACCCGGGGGTCGCGGGCGTCGCCGTCGAAGGCGAGGTGGCCCAGCGGCGCCAGGACCGGGAAGCTGGCGTCGTCCAACGGGTACGCGGTGCCGATCCGGACCAGTTCGGGTTGGGTGGTGATGCCGAGCGGGGTACTCGCCGGCACCGCGTCGAGGGCCGCGCCGAGCCACCCGGGCGTCAGCAGAGCGGCGGCGACCCGGAGCCGTTCGGCGATCTCCCGGATGCTGCGTTCGTCGGTGGCGCCGCGCCGGGTGGGGCTGTGGCCGTCGAGCATGGCGCCGGCCGCCCCGGCGACCGCGGCCGCCTGGCGGTGCGTCGCCGCGGCCTGGTCGAGCCACGCCCGGATTTCGGCCATCGATCCCCCGCACCTCGCGCAGTCAGTTGTCGGAAGGGTAGCGCGGGAATACCGGCTGTCGGCGCCGCCGCTCCGAACCGTGTTCGGTTCCGGGCCGGCGGGCCGCCGTACCGGCTGATACTCAGGCTGGTAGGCCATCCGGATGCCTGAATTTCCACAGTAATCCGGGGCGAGTGAGCGTGTGGGGCGTCACTACCTGTTCCAATCTTGGCGTGCGCGTCCGATGATGTCCGCGTGGACTGGGGTACTGTGCCCGCCTGGGTGGGGGCGGTGGGGTCGCTGCTGGTCGCGTTCGTCATCGGCGGTGGGCTGTTGAATGAGATGCGGCAGCGGCGGGAGGCCGACGAGCGCGCGGCGGCGGAGCGGTTCGACCGGGCGGCGGCGCCGGCCCGGTTGGTGTCGGTCGGCGGCGGCATCGCCAAGACCCGCGGCGGCAAGGTCAGCGTTCGCAACGATGGCGACGCGCCGATCCGGAACATCGCCTACGCGGTGGTGACCCGCGGCGGGGACGGCGAGATCCGGCGGATCCCGGCCCGCTCCTCCAAGCCGCGGCAACCGTTCGTCGGGGCCCACTCCGAGCTGCGGGCCGACATCATCTCGTTGGAGGTGGTCGATCCGCGGTACTCGTCGATCGAGGTGGAGTTCACCGACAAGAACGGCCGGCGGTGGGCGCTGACCGAACGCGACGAGCTGCGGCAGGTGCATTACGAGCCGGAGCCTGACGGGGAGCCCTGGTGACCGCCGCGAGCTACTCGATCCGGACGGTGATCGGGGTGGCGCGTTCGACGGTCTGACTGACCGTGCACAGTCGGGTGTGGGATCGGGTCACCGCCTCCGGGAGGACCTCGCGGGCGGCGTCGCCGGCCTCACCGGCCGGGAACGAGACCCGAAAGACCACCTCGAGATCGGCGAGGTGGTTGCCGGCGTCGTCCCGCTCCTTGCGGGCGGTGATGCTCACCTCGAAGGACTCCGGTTCGGCCCGGCGGGCGGTGATCGCGGCGACATCCATGCCGGTGCAGCCGGCGATGCCGGCGAGAAGCAGCTCGACCGGTGAGAAGACATCGTCACCGGTGCCGAGCTCGACCGCCGCCCCGTGGGGGTTGGTGGCGACGAACCGGCCTTCCTCGGTGCGGCGGAGGGTCACCGACCGCAGTTTCTGATCACTCATCTGCCCACCTTGCCACGGCGCGGCGGCCGATGGGGCCGGCGGTTACGCCGGGTGGGCCGGGTAGGAGAACATGACGTCCACCGCCCAGTCGGTGAAGCCGAGCTTCCGGTAGAGCGCCATCGCCGCCTGATTCGAACCGTCTACATAGAGAAGAGCCTGGGGAAGGCCGCGGTCCCGCAGGTGCCGCAGCCCGGCCAGGGTCAGCGCCCTACCCAGGCCGGTGCCGTGCGCGGCCGGGTCCACCCCCAGCACATACACCTCGCCGATCGGTGCGCCGCCCGGCCCCTCGGCCGGATGCACCTTGGTCCAGTGGAAGCCCAGCAGCGCACCGGTGTCGGCGCGGACCGCCAGCAGGAAGCCGGCCGCCGAGAACCATGGTTCGGCCAGTCGGAGCCGCAGGTCGGTCTCCTGCCAGCGGCCCTGCTCCGGGTGGTCGGCGAAGGCGCGGGCGTTCAGCGCCAGCCAGGCCTGGTCGTCCTCGCCCGGCCGGTACGCCCGCAGCACCACCCCGGGTGGCAACTCGGGCTCGGGCAGCGGGGTGTCCAGCGGCCGGCGGAGCTGATGCAGCACCCGGCTGCGGGCGAAGCCGAGCGACTCGGCGAGCCGGTTGGCGCCGGGGTGGTCGCCGTGCGCCCAGATCCGCAGCCGGCCGGCGGGGTCGTGGTCGCCGGCGAGCTTCAGCGCACTGGTCGCCAACGCCCGGCCCGCGCCGGCACCGCGGGCGGCGGGATGCACCACCAGCTCGGCGGTGGGCCCCGCCGGGTCACCGAGGTCGAGGTACCCGTAGCCGATCAGTCGCCCTGGCTGGTCACGGAGGAGCATGTGGACTCCGCCGCCGCCGTGGCGGACCCGCAGCAGAGTCTGCTCGGCGAGCGGCGCGACGCCGTCGGTGGCTGCGGCGGCCTCCGCCAGCGCGACCACCTCGGTCGCGGTCGGCGGGTCCAGCTGATCGAGCTGTTGCACTATCCGGGCTGGTTGGCGGACTCGAGCGCGGCGCGCTCGTCGCTGCCGACCTCATCGGCGGTGGCGGTGGCCGCCTCGGGCAGTGGCCGGGTCGGCGGCAGGACGAACTTGTAGCCCACCTGCCGGACGGTGCCGATCATCGACTCATACTCGGCGCCGAGCTTGGCGCGGAGTCGCCGCACATGCACGTCCACGGTCCGGGTGCCGCCGAAGTAGTCGTACCCCCAGACCTCTCGCAGCAGCTGGTCGCGGGTGAAGACCCGGCCGGGGTGCTGCGCCAGGAACCGGAGCAGCTCGAACTCCTTGTAGGTGAGGTCGAGCGGGTGGCCCCGCAGCTTCGCCGCGTAGGTGTCCGGGTCGATGGTGAGCTCACCGGCGCGGATCAACCCGCTCGCGCCGGCGACGGCGCTGGAGTGGCGGCCGGTGACCAGCCGCAGCCGGGCCTCCACCTCGGCGGGGCCGGCGGTGGTGAGCAGCACGTCGTCGATGCCCCAGTCGGCGTTGACGGTGATCAGGCCAGCTTCGGTGACGACCGCGAGCAGCGGCACGCCGAGCCCGGTGGCCTCCAGCACCCGGCAGGTGGCGCGGGCGTCGGCCAGCTCGCTGCGGGCGTCGACCAGCACGGCGTCGGCGCTGGGGCCGGCGACGAGGGCGCGAACGTCGCGGGGGGCGGTGCGGACCGAGTGGGGCAGTAGGTCAAGCGAGGGAAGCACACTGGCCGGCTCTCCGGCACGGTTGCTTACCAGCAACAGGATCTCCACGACGAACCTCCGAGGTGGGTCGGGTCCCCGGCGACGCTGGCAGGTTCCGGCTGCGCACTAGCTTAGCCGACCGGCCGGCCGGGCACCTCACGCAGGCGCGGTTCTGGCACCATCGGATCGTGCCGACAACCGCCGCTCCGGGCTCACCGGCCGGCCCCGCACCGGGGGCCGGCGCCGAACCGGCCGCGCCGGCGCCCGCCGACGAGGTGGTCGCGCCCGCGCCGCCCGGGGGCAAGCCCGCCCCGGTGACCCCGGTTGACCGGCTGTTCTCCGCCGCGCTCGCCGGCTTCGCCGGAGTGCTGGCGATCGGCCTGGTCTTCGGTGCCCAGACCGCCGGGGTGGGGGTGCTCCGGTTCCCGTACGCGGTGGTGGTCTTCGGGGTCCAGGCGCTCTTTGTGATCGCAGTCACGCTCGCGCTGCGGCCACCCGCTCCCGCGCCGCTGGTGTTGGTGGGGCTGGTGGTCTCGCTCGTCGCCGACATCGCGGCGGTGGCGCCCGGTGAGGCTGATATCACACCGCTGCTCTATCTGGCGGTGCTCGGGTTGGTGGCCGGGCTCGCCGCCCAGCTGTGCTTCCGGGAAGGGCGGCTCCGGCTGACCGAGTCGCTGACCTCGTCGTCCGTGGTGGTGCTGGGCGGGCTCGGCTACGCGAGCCTGATCGTGCTCACCCGGCTTCCGATCGGCACCCAGGCGCTCACCATCTGCCTGGTCGCCGCCGGCCTGGCGCTGGTGGTCAGCCGGTTGGCGGACACCGTGGCGCCCTGGCCGCGGCTGGCGCCGCAGGTGCCGCGGGGCGCCACCGGGGTGGTGCTGGGGGCGATGCTCGGCACCGCCGCCGCGGCGTATCTGGGCGGCTACATCCGCGGCTTCGACCCGGGCAACGCCGCGCTGATCGGGTTGCTGGCGGCGGTGGCGGCGGTGCTCGCCGACGTCTCGGTCGGCTACGCCGAGGCCGGTCGCCGCACCCCGGGCGCGCCGGCCACGCTGTGGGTGGCCCGGCAGCTACAGGGACCGCTCTGCGGGTTCGCGGTCGCCGCCCCGGTGGCGTACCTGTTGAGCGCGCTCTTCTTCGTCCCGCGTTACCTCTGAACTCAGGAGCCGCCATGCGCAGAGTGGTCTGGTTGGTGGTGGCGGGGCTGCTGCTGATCGGGGTGGTGGTCGCCGACCGGGTCGGCGAGTCGGTGGCGGAGTCGATCGTGGCCGACCAGATCGAGCAGGAGTTGGCGGCCAACGGGGTCTCGACCGACCCGCCCGAGACCAGCGTGGACCGCAACCCTTTCCTGACCCAGGTCTTCGCCGGCCGGTATCACTCGATCACGGTGCGGCTCCGCAACGTCGGCACCGCCGAGCTGGAGCTCGCCGAGGTGGACCTGGTGGCGACCGGGGTATCGGCCCCGCTGGGCACGTTGCTCTCCCGGGACGGGGAGATCGTCGCCGACCAGCTTGCGGGCACCACCACCATCGACTACGACGACCTGCTCGACCTGCCGGAACTCGCCGGGCTGGAGTTGGGTGGGCTGGACCTCAGCCGGTTGGAGCTCGCCGGCGGCGACGACGGCCAGCTGCAGGTGCGGGTCCCGGCCGAGCTCTTCTCGCTCGACCTGGTCCTGGCAGGCACGGCGGAGGTGACGGTGGCGAACGGGGCGGTGGCGCTGGCGGTGACCTCGCTGGAAGTGGCGGAGCCGGCGGACCTGCCGCCGGGCGCCGACGCGGTGCTCGACCAGACTGCGGAGCAGCTGTCGCTGGCGGTGCCGCTGCCGGCGCTGCCGTACGATCTGCGGCTCGACGAGGTGGCGGTGACCTCGGCGGGGCTGGCTGTCGTCGTCTCCGGCGAGCAGGTCACCCTCGCGCAGTTGCACGGCTAGCTTGAGCCCTTACTCTGGATTCGTCTACCGTCGATATACAGATCTCCGCTGCTGGGAACATGGGGGGTGGCCATATGCAGCCAGCGGCGCCGCTAGCGACCCGCGGGCCGGTGGTGGCGGTCCAGGTGCGAAACCCGCAGTTGCGGACCGAGCTACGAGAATTTCTCTCCCGCTGGTGGGGGGCAGGGGCGCCGCCAGTTGTGGTCGAGCCACCAGCTCCTCGAAGTAGACCCGCTCCGGTCGATGTCGTGGTGGTTGACGGGGCACCGTCGACAGTTGATCAGGAAGCGTCATCGGCCGTATCAGCGCGCCATGTGATCCTCATGGTCGAGGATCTGACCGACTTCGACCCCGCGTGCTGGGGGAATCAACGGGTCAGCGCAGCCGTACTCATGAGTGCGCCGCTCGAAGAGGTGGGTTGTGCGGTTGACATCGTGCGTCACGGCGGGTTGTGGGTTTCTCCGGGCGTGTTGAGCCGGCTGGCCTCCGCTGGCGATCGGTTACCCCAGCGGGTGCTGCCGCAGGAGGCTGACTGGCTCACGAGCCTGACGCCCCGGCAGCGTGATGTGTATGACCTTGCGCTCGCCGGACTATCCAATGAGGGCATATCAAGGCGGCTGCAGGTCGCCGCCACCACGGTCCGGACCCATATGCGGGCGATTCTACGGAAGGCGCAGTGTGCCAATCGGCGAGAGCTGCTGGTGAAGGCGGCTGGGCGTGCTGTCCCGAACTCCGAGGTTCAGCCGCAGGGATGATGAATCTGCCCCGGTGGATCCATACGATACTTAGCGTCGTGATTGTTCGGTGGGGGTGGTGGCGGCGATAGGGCGCCGCCACCACTAACCCCTCACCGCGCTCAGAAGCCAATAGGGAGGCTATCTGATGCAAGGCCGAGGTAGATACATAGTAACGAACCGCCGAACCGCTTTGGTTGCGAGCGGCGCCGCGTTGGCGTTGGCGGTCAGCGGCGCGCCGGCGGTCGCCGACGATGCGGCGGAACGGGATCCGATCCCGGTGGAGGAGATCCATGTTTCACAGGCAGGATTCGAGTTCTCCATCGACGCACGGACGCTGGAGGCCGAGGTCCACAGCGTCGCTGCGGAACACATCGTGCAGGACACCGAAGGTAACGTCCTGCGGACCGGGACGCTCGACGCATCGGTCGACCGGGGTCCGGTGAGCACCAGCTCAAACGGAACCCAACAGGTCGGTGACTACACCTGCGTTGTCGAGGGCAACCCGGACTCGTACTTCTTCCCGGTCGCGCCCTTCGATGTGAGCTTCGGCGGGAACTCAAACTTCACCAGCTACCTGTACCACCCCTATGTGCAGTGGTATGCGCGGGAGTTGGTCACCGGTGAGCTCACCGACCAGCTGGAGATCTGCTCGACCGGCGGCGGCGACGTCTGGAACAGCTGGCGGCAGAACTTCAACGGCACGACGATGACGATCGAGGAGGCCACGACCTATCGAATCGGCAACAACTGGGGTCAGGGGGTGGTGGAGAACAGCGGGTTGGTCTCCGCGACGCTCGGGTTCCAGGTGCAGGATCCACGCGTGCCGGTCGCGATCAACGGCTCGGTCACCGTCGAGCCCAGCACCGACACCTACACCGGCAATCTCGGCAACGAGCCTCGCTACCTCCTGGACTGGCCCGTCGAGTGGCAGGCCAATCGGGTGAACGCATTCTACGAGGCGCCGGACACCTTCATCTGGGATGGCTCCAACCATTTCCAGGGCAACGTAGCGCACGTCCTGTATGAATGGGTGTGGACCAACCCGCCGAACCTCAACTACTGGGGAGGGGCGACGATCCGGGCCCATTGCGGCGTCTCACTGGGTCTCTGCGACCCGTTCAACTGATCGAGTGACGATGAGCGAGCGGTAGCGCAGGAGGAGGTGCGACCGATGGCCCAGGGCGTCACCTCAACAGGGCGCGCTTGTCTCGTCGCCGGGTTGGCCGGGCTGCTGGCGGGTGCCTGCACCGACAGCAGCCCGGCTCCGGAGCCGACTACCCCGGCGACTGAGTTCCACCAGGACATCGGGGTGGCGGTCGACCTCGCCGACTACCCGCGCTACGAAGGGACTGATCTCTACCTGCTCGCCGGGCCGGACGTGCGGACACTCGATGTCTATCTGGTCGGGTTCGACCGGGAGGTGGAGCGGCTCACTCGGAGCGTGCCCGATTTGGGAGTCTCGTTCATGTCGGCGTCGGGTTCGCTCGTGGTGATGGCGGACGCCGCCACGGGCCGCGACGAGCTGACGGTGCTGGACGGGACCGCACGTCGGCCGCTGCCCGGAGAACCCCCCGGGAGCCGCGGGTTCTCACCCACCCTGAGCCCCGATGGGCTGCTGGTGTATGCGCGGCTAAGACCGGCGGGCGACACCGCGGACGACGCCACACCTTTCGAACTGGTCACGCGCGATGGGGTCGATGGTGATCCGACTGTGCAGCTGCGGAGCGAAGGGCCGGTGGCCGGGGTGTGGGGACCGGACGGCACGATCGTCGTCCGCAGCCACCCGGGTCGGGCGGACCCGGAGGCGGCTGTCGAGGTGATGCTACTCGACCCCGAGACCGGCGAGACCACCTTGCTGGAGCCCGAGCTCGACCAGGCGGCGACGCTGGTGAGCCACCCAGCGGCCAGGCAGGTGGTGATCGGCGACCCGGCCGGAGGTGAGGCAGGGCTCCTCGATGTCCGCACCGGCGAGTGGACCCCGTTGCCGTCCGGTTGGACCGGCCTCTGCTTCGACCCGTACGGGGAGCGCTTGTTGGTCGGGCGCGGCGGCGACCTGGCGCTGCTCGACCCGGCCGAACCGGATGGGCCGACCCTGATCGGCGAGACCCACGGTGGGTCAGTGGGCCGGTGTTCCTGGGTCGCGGGATGACGGTGGGAGCGGATGCGCGGCGGGTCTCCCAGATGATGGGCGGTTGGCTGGGGGAATGACCGGTAGCGGTGCTATCGTCACTCCCTATGGGCACCTTGCTCACCAAACGGCGCGCGGTCGACCTGTGCCGCGTGGCCACCTGCTTGTGTCGCTCCGCCTAGTCGCGGAGCCAGCTGCCCGTTCCCTCTGTTCGTCGCGCGGTTCCGCATACCCCGTGCATGTCGACCCTGTCCAACCCGGGTCGCGCGCGGTGCGAACCGTCTGGTCGCCGTGCGTGGCTCACCCGACCATCTAGGGAGAACTCATGAGTCGCGACTCCGCGCTCGTCACGGCCGAGTGGGCTGAGAAGAACCTCGATACCCCGGGGACCGTCTTCGTCGAGGTCGACGAGGACACCGCCGCCTACGACGCCGGCCACATCCCGGGCGCCATCAAGCTTGACTGGCGGACCGAACTGCAGGACCCGGTCCGCCGGGATTTCATCGACAAGGGCCAGTTCGAGGAGCTGCTCTCCCGCAAGGGGATCAGCAACGACGACACGGTCATCCTCTACGGCGGCAACAACAACTGGTTCGCCGCGTACGCGTACTGGTACTTCAAGCTCTACGGGCACCAGGCGGTCAAGCTGCTCGACGGTGGTCGTAAGAAGTGGGAGCTGGACAACCGCAGTCTGGTGACCGAGGTGCCGCAGCGGGCGGCCACCAGCTACCAGGCGCAGGAGCCAGACCCGGCGATCCGTGCTTTCCGGGACGAAGTGGTCTCGGCGATCGGGGTGAAGAACCTGGTCGACGTCCGGTCGCCCGACGAGTACGCCGGCCGGTTGCTCGCCCCCGCTCACCTGCCGCAGGAGCAGGCGCAGCGGGGCGGCCACATCCCGAGCGCGCTCAGCGTGCCGTGGAGCAAGGCGGCCAACGAGGACGGCACCTTCAAGTCCGACGACGAGCTCCGCGAGCTGTACGCGGAGGCGGGCCTGGACGGCAGCAAGCCGATCATCGCCTACTGCCGGATCGGTGAGCGCTCCTCGCACACCTGGTTCGCCCTGCACGAGCTGCTCGGCTACGCCGACGTGAAGAACTACGACGGCTCCTGGACCGAGTATGGCTCGCTGGTCGGGGTGCCGGTGGCGGTCGGCGACGAGCCGGGCGGTAACGCATGAGCGCGGGTGCGGCCCCGGGTCAGGCGGCGGCGGCCGGCTGCGCCGCTCCCGACCAGTCGGCTCCACTCTCCGGTGTGGACCTGGAGCGGGAGACGGTGATCACCGGTGTGGTCCGGACTCTCGACTCCGCGGAGCCGGTGGCCGGTGCGTACGTCCGGCTGCTCGATCGCAGCGGCGAGTTCGCAGCCGAGGTAGTCAGCTCGCCGGAGGGGGTGTTCCGGTTCTTCGCCGCCCCCGGCTCGTGGACCGTGCGGGCGCTCTCCCGGCACGGTGACGGTCAGGCTGAGGTCGCCGCGGAGCGTGGCGTGAACGAGGTGGCGCTGGCCGTCTCCTGACCGCCGTAGGGCGCCAAGAGTACGTGGTCCGCTCCAGGCGGACCACGTACTCTTGTTTTTGATCTAGTCGGCGAGTGGGCCGGCCATGGCAAGATTGCTGGGTGCGGATGACTGGTAAGCGGCGCTGGTGGGTCACCGGCCTGGTGGCGATCTGGGCGGTGGTGTTGGTGGCGGCCGCGGTCTGGTCGGCGCAGTATGATCCGCCGACCGTGCGGGGGCAGAGCGATCTCACCGTCGGTCGGGAGACCCTCGACGAGGCGGTCGAGACCATTGGTTCGGTCGCCGGGGCTCAGGTGGCGGTCGAGATCGAGCCATACCAGCTGACCGCCGGCTGCCGGCTCACCCTCGCCCGGCCCGGCACGGAGGTAGACCAGACCTTGGTGTTCACCGTCCCCGCTGGCGAAGAGGAGCCGTTGCTGGAGCAGCTCGTCGACGAGCTACCAGCCCAGTGGGGCGCCCGGTACAACCCCAACCGCAACCGTTTCTTCGCCGACGCTGGCGACTTCGTGGCGATCCGCGGTGAGGTCGCTGGCGAGGGTGAGGTCCGGTTGACGGTCAGCACCGGCTGCCGGCCGGCCGATACCACCGTCGACGAGTAGGCCGGGGCTGGCCGATCGGGCCGGGCTAGTAGACCAGCGCCTGCGCGCCCTCGGCGAGCGACTCCTCCACGAAGACCGCGGCGCCGGCGATCATCACCCCCGGCAGCAGGTCCGCCTCGGTGATGCCGCGCCGGGCCGCGCACTGGGTGCAGAGCCGCACCTGCCCGCCGGCGATCACCGCGGCGAGCAGCTCCGGCAGCGGGGCCGAGTGGGGCAGCTCGAACTCGGCGGCCCGGTCCGGCAGCGCGAACCAGGCCGATTCGCCGGTGAGCCAGAGCGACACCTGCGCGCCGGCGGCGACCGCCGTCGCCGCCACCGTGAACGCCTGCGCACACCGCTCCGGCGCGTCCGCGCCAGCGGTAACCTTGACGACCAACGCTCGGGTCATACCCGACAGCATAGGATCGGCGGGATGGTTACTGAGATCGGGTTCGTAAGCCTGCTGGTGACCGGGTTCGGCGCACTCGCCGGGGGCCTGGTCTACCTCGCGATCAGACTGGGGCGTAGTCGATGACCGCCGAGATGGAACCGCCGTGGCTGCACGCGCCGCCGGTGGAGCCGTACCCCTATCAGGACTCCGACGATGTCGAGAGCGGGCCGCCGCTGCATCCGGCGCTGGCGCCGCTGCGCGCGTACGTCGGGCGTTGGCGGGGTCGGGGCCGGGGCGGCTATCCCACCATTGAGGATTTCGACTACGCCCAGGAGATCCGGATCAGCCACGACGGCCGACCGTTCCTGGCGTACGAGTCGCGCGCCTGGCTGTTGGACGAGCGCTCGCAGGCGATCCGGCCGGCGGGTCGGGAGAGCGGTTGGTGGCGACCGGTGATGGTGGACGGCGAGCCGACCGGCGAGCTTGAGGTCCTGCTCACCACCCCGACCGGGATCATGGAGCTGCACGTCGGCCGGGTCAGCGGTCACCAGGTGGAGCTCGCCACCGACGCGGTGCTGCGGACCACCACCGCCAAAGAGGTTACGGCCGGCAAGCGGCTCTACGGCATCGTCGAAGGGGCGCTGCTCTACGCCCAGGAGCTTGCGGCGGTCGGCCACGGGCTGGCGCCGCATCTGTCGGCTCGGCTGACCCGGGCCTGATCGGCCAGCGCTGGCCGGCACAAGTGCTCTTCGGGGCAGTGGTCACCGGGGCAGTGGCGGTGCGTCGAGGCCGACCGACTCGCCTTCGGTGTAGACATCGCCGTGGAGCCGTACGTGGGTGATGTCGGCGTGCTCCGGCAGGTCATAGCTGAGCACTGCGGTCGCCGCCGTGCCCGGCGGGAGGGTCCCGAACGGCGCCGGCTCGCCGGGCACCGGCAGGTGTCGTAGCCCATCGGGGCCGGCGAGGTGCTGCCGGTCGCCGGGGATCGTCGCGGTGGCGGTCCCGTCGTTGCGAGCTCCGATGGTCACCTCGCACAGCCGGCCATGGGTGGTTTCGCCCTGCTCATCCGGTCCGCACCGGATCTCATGGACGATGAAGGTGATGTGGCCGTCGGTGACCTCGGCGCCGAGTGGATGGCCGATCGCCGCATCGGCGTTGCGTTCAGCGAACCTCTCCACCCCGAGCGCCAGCCCTGCCGGAGCGAAGGCGAGCAGGGCGAGTCCGCCCAACGCCACCGACCCGGCGGTGATCGCCCGCCAGTGTTCCTGCCATATCGTCGCCGCCACTTGCCGGGCGGTCGATCCGAAGCGATCCGGTCCAGACACAGGCTTCCCCCGTCGCCGCGATCGTCGCGTTAACCCTAGAACAGGAAGTTACCCGCCCAAAAACAAGATCATTCACATTTCGCCTCAACTACCCTGCGGAGTCAGAGGCTTTACGGCGCGTAAATGGTTATATGTCAAGACAATCCTCTTTGGTAGCTCCGTGATCAAAGTGACTGAGTGGCTGCTATAGGCGCCACTTAGTCACTTTGATCACGGGAGTAGCTGGAGTTTCGGGTCGACGAGCCAGACCGTCAGCGACGCCCGAGCCCCAGGCGCATCCGATCGGCAGACCAGGTGCGGCCACTGCACCAGGCACCCAGGCTGGTCGGGAGGCTCGCCGCCAGCGGTGGTCAACGGGATGATGCCGGACCGGTCCGGACGCAGCACCCCCAGCCGGGGGCCGGCGTCGCCCGCCGCCCGGAGCGCCAGCGTCGGGGCGTCGGCGGAGGCCTCGACGTCGGCGCCGGGCGAGCCTGGCACCAGCCGCCAGTCCGAGAAGGTCGCGACCGTCTGGCCGGTGTCGGTCGCCAGTAACCGCTGGGGCCCGCGCGGATCGGGCCCGGCCACCACCAGCAGGTGGTCGCTGAACGGATGCTCCCCGGCCGGGGCATGCCAGATGATGTACCGCACCGGATCGGCGGCGGTCCAGCGCTTTTCGCCGGTGGCGGGATCCACTCCGTGCAGCACCCCGTCACCGGCCAGACAGAGCAGTTCGCCACAGCGCACCGGAAACACCGCATCGTCGGGGCCGATCTGGGTGTCCAGCTCCCAGCGCAGCGTCAGCGACTGCGAATCGAACGCCCGCAGTCGGGCCACCCGCTCCTGGAAATCGAGCTGCTGCACCAGCACCGCCGAGTCGATGGTTTGCAGGTGCGAGATCACCCACGGGGGTTCCGCCGCTTTCGTGGCGGCGACCGGCTCGCCGGTGGCGGGATCGAATCGGATGAGCTCACCCTCGTGGGCCCCGTAGACCCGGCCCTCGGCGATGTCAGCAGTGACGTGGCTGAGGGCGGCCGGCAGCTGCCACCGCGGCGACCCGGTGGTGGGGTCGACAGCGGACAGAACGGGAGCGGTGGAGAGCGGCCGCCCGTCCTCCCGTTGCTCCAGCACCACGAGCTCGTCGCCGACCGCGGCCGGTGACCCGGCGGCGGTCCACAGCAGCTCACCGGTCTGCCAGTCCAGCGCGCTCGTGGTGCCCTCGCCCAGGTCGAAGGAGGTGGTCAGCACCAGCCGGTGGCCGGCGAAGGACCGGAAGTGGTGGTCCGTGCCCGCGGGGATCTCCGAGCGCCAGGCGGTCCGGCCGGTGGACAGGTCGTGCGCGGTCACCCGCGCTGTCTGGTCCGGTGCGGAGTGGATGGTGTAGACGTGGTGATCGTCGAGGTGAAAGGCGTCGGCGCTGGTATGGAACACCACTCGGGCACTGGCTGGTGGCGGTGGGGCTCCGGTCAGCGTGAGCAGCAGGACGGCGATCAGCCCGGCTCCGAGCCCGGCGAGGACCGGATTCGGGTAACCGGGCCGGTGCCGGAGCCGGGACCGCAACGACTGCGCCGCTGCCTGCTCAGGAGGCGGCGGATGATCAAGGTTGATCTCGGCCGGCATCCGGGCGCTAGATCGGGTGGCCGGCGAGGCGTTGCAGGTCGGCGGTTAGCGGAGACGGTTTTAGCGCGACCCCGTCCAGCTCTCGCACCGCGGCGACCCCCCGCACCGACGAGACCAGCCACACCCCGTCCGCGGCGGTCAGCTCCTCCGGCTGGACCAGCTGCTCCGTGGCGCGGCAGCCGAGGTCAGCCGCGTGGTCCAGCAACCACCGGGCGGTAGTGCCGGGCAGCACCCCGGTCTGGTCGGCCGGGACCGTGCTCAGCGTCTCATCCCGCAGCCAGCACAGGGTCGAAGTAGGCGCCTCCAACGCGTACCCGTCGGTGGAGACCCACAGGACGTCGTCGAGTCCTTGTTGGGCAGCCCACCGCTGGCAGGCCATGTTTACCGCGTACGACAGCGCCTTGACGCCACCGAGCAGCCAGGGGGCGCCTTCGCGCACCGCCACCGGGAAGCCGAGCGTGGCGGTGGCGACGGTGAGCCCTTGGGCGCGGGCGAGCCGGGTGGCGTCCCGGATCGGCGCCAGGGTGGCGAAGACCGTGGCCGGTCCCCCCCACTCCGGGCCCCGGGTGCAGACCAACCGCAGCGCACCCTCCTGATCGGCCGGCCAGCCCCGCAGCGCGGTCTCGGCCAGCTCCCGCAGCACCGAACGCTCCGGCAGCGGCAGCTCCAGGCGCGCGGCGGAGTTGACCATCCGGGCCAGATGCTCGTCGAGCAGCCACGGCCGCCCACCGCGGACGTGCATCGTCTCGAAGACGCCGTCACCGCGCAGGACGCCGAGGTCGTCGGCGCGTAGCAGCGGCGTGTCCACCGGAACTCGGCCGCGACCGAGCATCACCACCACGGGTTCGATCACCCGGGCAGCCTACCGCCTCAGGTAAGCGCGGCGACGAGTTGCCGGGCCAGCGGCTCGTGCTTGGCGTAGTGGTCGGGGAAGGCGGAGACCTGTACGGTCTGCGCGGCGACCGTGACCGGCAGGTTCTCCCAGCCCGGCACCTGCTGTAGAGCCTGGTAGAACGTCCGGGTGGAGTGCTCCGGGTCCATGCACTCGGCGACGGTGCCCCAACCGGAGATCGGTCGCTGTTGGAAGATGCCGACCGAGTCGTGGTCGTAGCCTTCGCCGTCGTTGGGGATCTGGTACGACTCCGGGTACGCCGGGTTCGCCAGCACTCGTAGGTTGCTCTCCTGCAACGCAGTCGCGATCGCCACCACGTACGCCTGCTCTGGCAGCCCTAGCTCCTGCCCGACCCGGACGATGGTTCCCGCGTGCTCCATCTGTCGTTCGTTCAACCCGCCGATCGGTGCCGGTGGAGTATCTGGAGTGGACTCTTCGGCGGCCTCCTCGGCCGGCGGCTCGGGCTCCGGCTCGGGTTCCGGCTCGGGCTCGGGTTCGGGTTCCGGCTCCGGCTCCGGTTCGGGCTCCGGCTCGGGCGGTCGCAGCTGCGGCGCGGCCGCCGCCGGCCGGGGGGCTGCCGGGGGTTGGACCATCGCCCGAAGCAGGGATCGGGAACTGAGATCGGCGGTATCCCGCCGCTCGGTGAGCACCTCCGGGGCATCGTCGGCGGCGGCGCTGGCGGGCTGAGTGCGGTGCGCCGAGTTGGTAGCCACCAGCGCCGGTGCGATCGCCAGCAGCATCAGTAGCGCGACAGCGAGCGAGGCGCGCCGGGCGCGGAGCCGGACTGCCTGCGGGATTAGTTCGGCGCGGCGGCGCAGCGCGGCCCTCGCCGGGGCGCTGCGGCGGTGAAGCCAGGTGTAGCCGGGGGCGGCCGAGCGGACGCGGCGAGACCAGCTGGTGACGGTGTCGGCGAGATCGGCGGTGTGGTCGGCGAGCCAGCCGAGGGTCGGCCGCAGCCACCGGCGGCGGTGACGGACGGGGGTGGCGGTCGATCGGCGAACGTGACGCTCTCGGGGGGGCTGGGGGGTTTGCATTGGGTCAGGCTAGGCGCGGATCTGAAGCTAAAACACCAGGTCACGGCGTGTGCTCCATCACTGTTCATGAGTATTATCGGCGCGTATGCGCCGCCCTTGGCCCGGCCAAGGCGAAGTCCGTTTTTTCGGACTTAACCGAGATTTCAGTGGGGCTGGGCACGGTCGGCGCGCGGCGCCGGCCGGACTATCATCGAGCGGTGCCGGAGACATCGTTGGCCCAGGTGCTGCGTTCGCGCGGGCTCCGGATGACGCCGCAACGGCAGTTGGTGCTGGATGCGGTGCGCCGGCTCGGCCATGCCACGCCCGAGCAGGTGCACGCCCTGGTGCAGCAGGCCGCGGACTCGGTCAATATCACCACCGTCTATCGGTCGTTGGAGTTGCTCGAGCAGCTCGGCCTGGTCACCCACACCCACCTGTCCCACGGCGCCCCCACCTACCATCCAGCCGAAGATCATCAGCACGTTCATCTGGTCTGCCGTAGCTGCGGCGCGGTCGCCGACGCCGATCCGGAGCTGCTCCGGCCGGTCGCCGAACGACTGCACACCGAGCGTGGCTTCCAGGTGGACATCGCCCATATCGCCCTGTTCGGGCGCTGCGCCGATTGTGAGGCGGACCAATGAGCCAGCCGGTGTCGACGACCGGATTCCCCACCACTGCGGTGACCGTGGCTGCGCTCGACCCGGCGGCGGTCGACGCACCGGCGGCGGCCCACTACGGCGATCCGTTGCGGGAGCAACGACTCCTCGCCACCGAGGTGGGGATCGTCGACCGGAGCCATCACGAGGTGCTTGCGGTGCCGGGGGAGGAACGGCTGAGCTGGTTGCACAACCTGACCACGCAACACCTGCTTGAGCTGCCGCGGGGGGTGGCGACCGAGACGCTGGTGCTCTCCCCGCACGGTCACGTCGAGCAGCATGCGACCCTGCTCGACGACGCGGCCACCAGCTGGCTGGTGACCGAGCCTGGCGCGGCGGCCGGGCTGCTCGATTTCCTGACCAAGATGCAGTTCCTCACCCGGGTGGAGCCGCGGGAGGCCAGCGCCGAGCAGGCGTTGCTTTCGTTGCTTGGCCCGGCCGCCGAGCAGGCGCTCGCCGGGCTCGGGGTGGCCGTGCCCGGCCCGCCGGAGTTCACGCCGGTGCCGGGGCCGAAGTTCGCCACCGGTGCGGTGCCCGCCCGGCCGACCGGCCGATACGACGCCCAAGAGTTCCCCGGCGGCGGCTGGGTCTGGCGGGACCGGCTCGGCCTGCAGTTGTTGGTGCCCCGGGGCCAGCTGCCGGAGGTGGTGGGCGCGCTGCGGGGAGCCGGAGTGGCCGCCTGCGGGATCTGGGCCTACGAGGCGCTGCGTGCCGCCGCCCGGGTTCCGCGGATCGGACTCGATACCGACCACCGGACTCTGCCCATGGAGATCGACCTGGTGGCGCCCGCAGTCCATCTAGAGAAGGGTTGTTACCGCGGTCAGGAGACGGTGGCCCGGGTCCATCACCTGGGCCGTCCGCCGCGCCGGCTGGTGCTGCTGCACCTCGACGGCGTGACCACCGACGAGCTGCCGGCGTCCGGGACCCCGGTGGTCGCCGGCGAGCGAGGCGTCGGCTTCGTGGGGACCGCCGCCCGCCACTACGAGCTGGGCCCGATCGCGCTGGCGGTGGTCCGCCGCAACGTCGCCGACGACGCTGTGCTGCGGGTCGGCGACGCGGCAGCCGCCATCGACCCGACCGTGGCCCCGGGACGTTCCTGACCGGTGGCGGCACCCGTACCGCAGCATCGCCCTTTATGCTCATGATCGTCGGAGCAACGCAGCTGCGGCGGAAGGGAGCGGTGAGCCGGTGACCGGAACCCTGATCACGGTCGCGCCGACCGGGGCGGAGGCGGCGAAGGCTGAGGTGCCGGCGCTGCCGGTGACCCTTCCGGAGCTGGTCGAGACCGCTCGCGGCTGCCAGGCGGCGGGCGCCAGCATGATCCACGTGCATATCCGCGACGCGGCTGCGCAACCCACGCTCGATCTGGGGCTGCTGCGGGAGACGGTGGCCGCGCTGCGGGACGCGAGTGAGCTGGTGGTCCAGCTCTCCACCGGCGGTGCGGTGACCGATCCGTTCGCCGACCGGCTCCGGGTGCTCACCGCCGAACCGGATATGGGCTCCTGCAGTATGGGCACGGTCAACTTCGGCGATGAGGTCTTCCACAACCCGTGGCGACTCATCGTCGACCTGCACACCCAGGCCCAGCAGTACGGCGTCGTGCTGGAGTACGAGATCTTCGACCTGGGTCACCTGTGGAGCCTGGAACGGCTGCTGGACCAGCATGGCCTGCCGGCCGGCGGCCACGTCCACGTCGATCTGGTGATGGGGGTGCCCGGCGGCATGCCCGGCACAGCGGAGGCGCTGGTCGCCGCGGTGGCCGCGATGCGCAACCTGCCGGCCGGGTCGACCTTCTCGGCGACCGGGATCGGCCGTACCACGCTGCCGGTGATGTTCTCGGCGCTCGCTGCGGGGGGTCACCTGCGGGTCGGGATGGAAGACACCCGGTCGTACGCGAAAGGGGAGCCGGTGGAGTCCAACGCCCAATTGGTCGCCCGGGCGGCGGCGCTGGCACGCCTGGCGCAGCGGCCGCCGCTGTCGCCAGCGGCGGCGCGGGAGCTGTTGGGGGTGACCCGATGAGCTACCGCGGCGGAGTACCGGTAGCGGAGGTGACCCGGTCGGACTTTGTGGAGAGCCGGCACCACGGGTCGGTGGTGTTGTTGGACGCCGCCGGGGAGACCGTGGCCGTGACCGGGGATGTGACCTCGGCGATCTTTCCGCGCTCCTCGAACAAGCCGCTGCAGGCGGTGGGGATGGTGCGCAGCGGGCTGCGGCTGGCCGAACCCGCCGAGTTGGCCCTGGTCTGCGCCAGCCACTGGGGCGAACCTCACCACCTCGACCGGGTACGCGCGATGCTGCGGCACGGTGGACTCACCGAGGAGGCGCTCGGGTGCCCACCGTCGCTGCCGTTGGACGACGACGCCCGGGCGGCGGTGCTGGCGGCCGGCGGCGGCCCCACCCGGGCCCAGATGAACTGTTCCGGCAAGCACGCCGGGATGCTGCTCACCTGCCTGGTCGCGGGGTGGCCGATCGAGGGCTACCTGCGCCCGGAGCATCCGCTACAGCAGCGGCTGCAGGAGGCGGTCAGCGAGGGCACCGGCGAGCCGGTCGCCGCGGTAGGCGTGGACGGCTGCGGCGCCCCGGTCTGCTCCGCCTCGTTGACCGGGCTGGCGCGGGCATTTCTGCGGCTGGTCGGCGCCGAGGCGGGCAGCACGCAGCGGGCCATCGCGGATGCCATGCGGGCCCACCCTGACCTGGTCGCCGGGACCGCTGCGACCGCGGTCGACACCCGGCTGATGAGCGCGGTGCCGGGGTTGTTGGCCAAGAGCGGCGCCGAGGGGGTCTCGGCGGTGGCGGTGCCCGGAGTAGGGGCGGTCGCGCTGAAGGTCGATGATGGCGCTGCCCGGGCTCGGCTGCCGGTGCTGGTCGCGGCGCTGCGGCAGCTGGGGGTCCCGGCCGAGCAGTTGGCGGAGCTGGTCGACTCCCCGGTGCTGGGGGGCGGCCGGCCGGTGGGGGCGGTCCGGTCGTTGGTGTGCGTCGAGTCACGCTAGCTTTCGCTAGCAAATGCTTGCTGGAGTTAGCGGGGCACGTTACCGTCGAAGGGTGAGCGAGCAGCAGCACCATGAGGCGCCGGAGGGGCCGGACCAGCAGCGGCTCGGCCGCG
Source organism: Natronosporangium hydrolyticum (assembly GCF_016925615.1). NCBI lineage: Bacteria > Bacillati > Actinomycetota > Actinomycetes > Micromonosporales > Micromonosporaceae > Natronosporangium > Natronosporangium hydrolyticum. Next base: position 5,320,576 of record NZ_CP070499.1, on the reverse strand, counting down.
AGGTCGGTGACTTCATTCGTGACCTCCGGCGCAGCGCTGGGGTCTCGCTGCGGCAGCTCGCGGCGAAGGCCGGCGTCAGCAATCCCTACCTCTCCCAGGTCGAGCGGGGCCTGCGCAAGCCGAGCGCCGAGGTGCTGCAGCAGATCGCCGGTGCGCTGCGGGTCTCGACCCCGGTGATGTATCTGCGGGCCGGCCTGCTCGACGCCAAAGACCGCGAAGGGGTGTTGGCCGCGATCGCGGCCGACCCGGAGCTCACCATGGCGCAGAAACAGTCGCTGAGTCAGATCTATGAGACGTTCCGGCGCGAGAACGCCCGGAGTGAACCCGAGCCAGATCGGGAGGAGCAACCATGACGACCACGGGCACCAGCAACCAGAAGCGAGTACGACTCAAGACCACCGAGCTGCCCAAGCCGGTCTACGCTGCCGCGGGCGCTGGCGACCTCGCGTACCAGCAGCTGCGCAAGCTGCCGGAGGTGGCGGCACGGACCATCCGCACCGCCAGCGAGACCGCCGACGAGCTGCGCCAGCGGCTCGCCGCCCAGGAAGAGACGGTCAGCATCCGGGTGCGGGCCTCCGCCGAGCGGGGTCGTTCCCGGATGCGCGAGACCGCGCTCGCCGCCCAGCAGCGCGCGGTCGCGAGCTACCACAATCTGGTGGCGCACGGGGAGCGGGTGGTCGCCGACCGGGCCGGCGCCGGCCCGGACGAACCAGCGCAGGTCGAGGTGATCGTCGGCCCGGTCCAGTCGCACGATCAGGCCAATGGAGCCAGCGCCGATGCTGGTCAGAGCCGCCCGACCGGTGCCTGACCCACTGGTTCGACGCCCCGCCCCAGGGGATGTTCGACGTTCCCGGGGGCGGGGGCATACGCTTCGGTCATGTGGCATGTAGCCGTCTACGAGGCGATCAACACCCTGATCACACTGTTTGCGCTGGTGCTCGGGGTGATCGCGTTCATCCATTGCGCCACCCAGCGTTCGGACGCCTTCTCCGCGATCAACACCATCCAGAAGCCGGCGTGGCTGGCGGTCCTCGGGGTGGCGACGGTGATGGCGTTGTTGACCCAGGGATGGTTGTTGTTCAACCTGATCGCGATCGGGGCGGCCGCGTTCTATCTACTCGACGTTCGACCCGGCCTGCGGGACATCGCCAACGGTCACGGCTCCTGGTGACCCCGGAGCGCCGTGATATCTTAGCTATCAGGGTCAGATATATCTGATAGCGAGGTGGTCCGGTGTCGCGGTTGCTGGTGGATGTGGACGATGACGCGCTGGCGGAGGCGCAGCGGGTGCTCGGCACAGCCACCAAGAAAGACACCGTGAACGCCGCGTTGGTCGAGGTTTCGCAGCGGCTACGTCGGCTCCGGGCCCTAGACAAGCTGGCCGCCATGGGGCAAGCGGGGGACTTCGACCCGTTGTTTGACAAGCAGCACTATCGGCCTTGATCACCTATCTCGTCGATACCTCTGCGGTAGTCCGGATGCTCACCAACCGGCAGGTCCAGCAGCGGTGGCAGGACGAGTTCGAGGCTGGTGTGATCGGCATCTGCGACCTGGTCGAACTAGAACTTTTGTACTCGGCACGTTCACTGGTCGACCGGCGCGACAAGAAGGACGCCTTCGGGCAGCTCTTCAGCTGGGTCACCACCCCGGACGCAGTCTGGTCCCGATCGCATCGGGTGCAACAGCTACTGACCGAGCGCGGCGAGCACCGCAGCGCCGGGGCGGCGGACCTGCTGATCGCGGCGACCGCTGAACTGAACCGGCTCGTCGTGCTCCACTACGACCGCGGCTTTGACGCCATCGCCGCCGCAACCGGCCAGCCGGCCGCCTGGGTGGCTGAGCCCGGCAGCATCTCCTAGTCACATCTCCTAGCCACATCTCCTAGCCAACGCGTGCATCGTTGGACCGGTCTGCGGATCGCGGGTAGCCCCGCCCGCGGGGCGTGAGCCGGGCAACCGGCGGGTACCAGAGATCAATGACCAGCTACCTGACCGGCGAACCACTGGTCGACGAGGGGCTCGGCAACAGCGCCTGGTTGGTCGACCTCGGTGACGGGCGGGCGCTCGCCGTAGACGCCCCCCGCGACCTGCGGGCGTTGCGGGCTGCGGCGTTGCGGCGGGGGCTCACCGTGGCGTTCGCGGCCGACACTCACCTGCACGCCGACTTCCTCTCCGGAGCCAGGCAACTCGCCGCCGAAGCGGGCGCGGTCACGCTCGCCCCGGTCGACGGCGAGCGCCGGTTCCCGCACCGGGGTCTGGCCGACGGCGACGAGGTGGAGCTGGGGGGTTTGACGATGCAGGCGCTCGCCACCCCCGGCCACAGCGACGATCACATCTCGCTGCTGCTGCGCGACGGGGCCACCCCGGTGGGGGTGTTCACCGGCGGCTCATTGATCGTCGGCTCGGCCGCCCGGACCGACCTGCTCGGCTCGGCTCGTACCGACGAGTTGGCGCGCAAGCAGTACGGGTCGCTGCGGCGGTTGGCGCAGTTGCCGGACGAGACAGCGGTGTGGCCCACGCATGGCGCCGGATCTTTCTGTTCGGCGGCCGGCGGGGCGGACCGGTCGACCACCATCGGTGCGGAGAAGGCGCAGAATCCGCTGCTTACCGCGCCCGATGTGGACACGTTCGTGGCGCGGCTGGTGGCCGGCCTCGGCAGCTACCCGGCGTACTTCGGCTGGTTGGCGGAGCTGAATCGGCGCGGGCCGGATGTGCTCGACGGGGCGCCGATCCTGCCCTCGCTCGACGCCGCTTCGGTGCGGCGGCTGCTGGCGGACGGCGCGATGGTGGTGGATGTGCGGCCGGTCCCGCAGGTAGCCGCCGGTTACCTGCCAGGGTCGGTGGCGATTCCGCTGCGGCCGCAGTTCGCGACCTGGCTCGGCTGGCTGGTGGACCCGGATGTGCCGGTCATCGTGGTCCGCGACCCCGACCAGGATCCGGCGGACATCCTCTGGCCCGCTCTCAACATTGGGTACGAGCGGTTGGTGGGCGAGCTCGCTGGCGGCCCGGGGGCGTGGCGCGAAGCGGGCGGCGAGCTGGCCCGGGTGGCGCTCCGGGAGCCCGGTGAGGCGGCCGGGCCGGCGGTGCTCGATGTGCGGCAGGAGAACGAGTTTCGCGCCGGTCACCTCCCCGGCGCCGTCCATATCGAACTTGGGGAGCTGCCGTACCGGACCACCGAGGTGGCTCCGGGACCGGTAGTGGTGATGTGCGCCCATGGTGAACGGTCGATGACCGCCGCCACGTTGCTGGCCCGGTCGGGCCACCCGGCGCCGGTGGTGGTCTTCGGGGGCGGCGCCGAACAGTGGGCGGCCGCGAGCGATGCGCACCGCCTGGTGAGGTGAGCCGGGGCGGCGGGCCGGCTCACCCCACCGGTGCGGGCGCTGCGGGGTTAATCTGGGAGGCCGTGCTCGGCGATCACCTTGTGGTACCACCGCGCGCTGTCCTTGCGCAGTCGGACCTGCGTCTCATAGTCCACATAGAAGATCCCGAACCTGGGTCGGTACCCCTCCGCCCACTCGAAGTTGTCGAAGAGCGACCACACCAGGTAGCCGCGGACGTCCACCCCCCGGGCGATCGCCTCGTGGACGGCTCGGAGATGACCGTCCAGGTAGGCGATCCGGGCCGGGTCGGCGACCCGCTCACCGTCCGCCTCCGGCTCGTCCTCGTAGGCGCATCCGTTCTCGGTGATCCAGAACGGCAACCCCGGGTAGTCCCGGCTGAGCCGCTCCAGCAGGCTGGTGAGGCTGGCCGGTTCGATCGACCACCCCATCGCGGTGAGCGGACCGGTGGCCGGCATGAACCGGATGTCCTCGGTGCCTGGGTGGACCGACGAACTCGGTTGGCCGGGGGCGCTGGTCACGATCGTCGGGTTGTAGTAGTTGATCCCCAGCAGGTCCAGCGGCGCGGCGATGATCTGCTCGTCGCCCGGCCGCAGCCATGGCGCACCACCGAACTGCGCGTCGATGAGCGCGCGGATGTCGGCCGGGTAGCCCCGGCCGTAGAGCGGGTCGAGGTAGAGCCGGTTCTGCAAGCCGTCGACCCGGGCGGCGGCGGCGACATCGGCCGGTGCGGTGGCGTCGAGCGGCCGGACCGCCGACGGGTTCAGGGTGATGCCGACCTGGCGGACGCCGTGGCCGCGCAGCACCGGCACTGCTTCGCCGTGGCCGAGCAGTAGGTGGTGGGTGGCGGCGAACGCGTCGGGCGGGTTGGTGATCCCGGGCGCGTGGGTGCCGCTGGCGTAGCCGAGGAAAGCGGCGCACCACGGCTCGTTGAGGGTGATCCAGGTGCCGACCCGGTCGGCGAGCCGCTCCGCGACCAGTCCGGCGTACTCGGCGAAGCGGTACGCGGTGTCCCGGTTGGTCCAGCCGCCCGCGTCCTGCAGCGGCTGGGGCAGGTCCCAGTGGTAAAGGGTGATCATGGGTTCGATCCCGCGAGCCACCAGCGCATCCACCAGCCGGTCATAGAAGTCCAGGCCGGCCCGGTTGGCCGGGCCGGAGCCGGTGGGCTGGATCCGGGGCCAGGCGATCGAGAATCGGTATGCCTGCAACCCGAGCTCCGCCATGAGCTCCACGTCCTCGGCGTACCGGTGGTAGTGGTCGCAGGCGACATCGCCGGTGTCACCGTTGTGGACCTTGCCCGGGGTGTGGCTGAAGGTGTCCCAGATCGACGGGCCGCGACCATCCGCGGTGACCGCGCCCTCGATCTGGTAGGCCGCGGTCGCCGCGCCCCAGACGAACCCAGCCGGGAAGCTCAGCCCGCCCGCGTCGCCGGTTACCCTCGTCGCCGGGTCGATCTGGGTGTCACTCATTGTTACCGCCCTTCCGTGGCTGTCGTCCGGACAGTCTAGGAGAGCGCTCCCAGCAGCGAAATCCCTGGTCAGGGCAGGAGGCGGCGCCGATCGGCGGGGACGGCCGGCTCAGCCGGCGCGTAGCGATGTCAGCAACGCCGCTTCACCACTGACCTCGAGCACGTCGAAGCGGACCCGGCCGAAGAGCGCCAGCACCAGGTCGCTCGCGGTGCCGCGGGCGCTGACCCGGGTGGGGTGCTCGTCATGGTCCAGCCAGGTGTCGGTGTCGAGCAACGCCACACCCTCACCGCGCAGCCGCACCAGCCACTCGTCGTCGGCGTCGGTGGCGACCAGCCGGACCACCCCGGACCGGTCGGTCGGCCCGCTCCGCCGACCCGCCGGCAGCCAGGTCTCCAGCACCTCGGCGACGCCGTCGGCGGCGAGCCGGGACTCGATCGGCTCCGCCTGGCCCAGCGCCATCTGGGCATCCCACCGCCGGACCGCGGTCGAGTGGGCCATCCGGCGCAGCCAGAACCCGGCGAGCTTCGGCGCTGGTGCCCAGTTCCAGGCCGGGAGCTGCGGGTCCAGCGTCTCCAGCAGGCCCACCAGGGCGTCGTACTCGTCGGACCACCATTGGATCGCGGCGGTGCCGGTCGGCAGTTCGGCCAGCTCTTCCCGCGGGTCGTGATCGGGGCGGCTGGTCACCCCCCGGGCGACGTGCGACCGTACCCACAGGTACGTCTTGGCCTGGTGGGTGACCAGGTCCAGGACGGTCCAGCCCGGGCAGGAGGGGGCGGGCACCGAGAGCCCCGCCTCGCTCGCGGCGGCCTCTTCGAAGGCCACCCGAGTTGCCGGGCCGTCGGCGCGCAGCGCCGCCAGCCAGAGCTGCCTGTGCTCTTGCGCCTTTGACATGGCGTTCCTCCCCGGAGTCGGGTACGCCGCCACTACCCTGCCGCTTAGGGTAAGTGACGTGCCTGAACTGAGCGCTGACCCGCATTGCCAGACCGTCCCACTCGCCGAGTTCACCACGCTCCGGCTCGGGGGCCCGGCCCATCGACTCCTCGCGCCCACCAGCGCGGAGGAGATCGCGCAAAGTGTACGGGACGCGACCGTCGACGGAGCGAGGACACTCGTGCTCGGTGGAGGCAGCAATGTGGTGATCGCCGATCAAGGTTTCCCTGGCACCGTGATCCTAGTCCGTAGCCGGGGGATCCGTGTTACCGGCATGCACGGGGACACGGTGACGATCGAGGTGGCCGCCGGCGAGCCCTGGGACGAGGTGGTCACCACCGCGGTCACCGCCGACTGGTCCGGTCTGGAGTGTCTGGCGGGCATTCCGGGCTCGGCGGGCGCCACCCCGATGCAGAACGTCAACGCCTACGGCCAGGAGGTGGCCGAGACGATCACCGCCGTCGAAGTGCTGGACCGGGTGAGCGGCACGGTGAGCCGGATGGGGCCGACCGAGTGCCGGTTCGGTTACCGCAGCAGCCTGTTTCGGGGCAGCGACCGGTGGGTGGTGCTGTCGGTCGAGTTCCGGCTGCGGCGGAGTCCGGCGTCGGCGCCGGTGCGCTACCCGGAGCTGGCCAGGGCGCTCGGCGTGGAGCTGGGCGCCCAGGCGCCGCTCGCCGAGGTCCGCCAGGCGGTGCTCGGGCTGCGCGCTGGCAAGGGGATGCTGCTGGATCCGGCGGACCCTGACTCCTGTTCGGCCGGGTCGTTCTTCATCAATCCGGTGCTCACCGCGGATGAGGTGACGCGGCTGCGGGGCCGGCTCGACGGGGCGCCGGAGCCGTCGCTGCACGCCACCGCGGATGGCCGGTTCAAGGTCAGCGCGGCCTGGTTGATCGAGCGTGCCGGCTTCGCCAAGGGGTACGGCCTGGGGGCGGTGTCGATCTCGTCGAAGCACGCGCTGGCGTTGACTAACCGGGGTGGGGGCAGCAGCGAGGAGTTGCTGCGGCTGGCCCGGCAGATCCGGGACGGGGTGCGCGCACGGTTCGGGGTCACGCTGGTGCCGGAGCCGGTGCTCGTGGAGTGCCAGCTGTAGCCGGCGCAGCCGGGGCCGCGCCTCGGGTGGTCGCTGTCTCGTTGCACAGGGTGTGCGCGATACGGGATGGCGGTGGCGCGGCATCACGACGCTGGCCCTGCTGGCCGGCGTCGGGTTGGCGGTGCCGGCGCTGCCGAGCGGGCCGGCGGAGCTTCGTCTGCTGGCGCTGGCCGGAGCCGGCCTGATGCTGGTGGGGTTGGGCATTCTCACCCGGGTGATCGTGGTGCGGGAGTGACCACCTCCGGGGCCGGGTTACTCGCGTCGATGCACCTTGTGGTTGGCGGCCTGGGCGAGCGGGCGGACCACTAGCCGGTCAACGTTGACGTGGTGTGGCCGGGTCGCGCACCAGGCGACACAGTCGGCGATGTCCTCGGCGACCAGCGGGTCCGGCACTCCGGCGTAGACCGCCGCCGCCCGTTCGGTGTCGCCGCGGAATCGGACCAGGGCGAACTCGTCGGTCTTGACCAGACCTGGATCGATCTCGATTACCCGGACCGGTCGGCCGCACAGCTCCAGCCGCAGCGTCTCCGCCAGGGCGCGCTCGGCGTGCTTGGCGCCGGTGTAGCCGGCGCCGCCCTCGTAGACCGCCAGGCCGGCGGTGGATCCGACCACCACCACGGTGCCGCGCCCGGAGCGTTCCAGCGCCGGCAGCAGCGCCTGGGTGATCCGGGCCGTACCGAGCATGTTCACCTCGTACATCCAGCGCCAGTCGGTGAGGTCGGCGGTCTCGACCGGGGCCAGTCCGAGCGCGCCGCCGGCGTTGTTGACCAGCAGGGTCACCGGCTCGGGGAGTTGGTCTCGGAGGGCCGCCACGGATTCGTCGGAGGTGATGTCACAGGCGACCGCGCGAGCCTGCCCGCCGGTATCCGTGATCTGCGTCACAAGTTCGTCGAGTCGGTCGATCCGCCGGGCGGCGGCGATCACCTGGTAGCCCTCGGCCGCGAGGCGCCGGGCGGTGGCGGCGCCGATGCCGCTGGAGGCGCCGGTGATCACCGCCACCGGGGCGGCGGCGTCGGGTGCGGCGGCTCCGGACGTGACATTACCCATAACCTGATGGTGCCCTACCGTTCGCGGGAAGATCCACGCCGGGCGGCACGGTTGCATTCAGAGGCGCTCCACCCCCAGGGCGCCTTGTCGATCTTGAGGAGGGCGATGTGCGCCGGTTGGCCACGATCTCCGTCCATACTTCCCCGCTCCACCAGCCCGGCACCGGCGACGCCGGCGGCATGAACGTGTACATCGTCGAGACCGCCAAGCGGTTGGCGGCCGCCGGAGTGGCGGTGGAGATCTTCACCCGGGCGACCGCCAGCGACGTGCCCCGGACGGTGGAGCTGGTTCCTGGAGTGTCGGTACACCAGGTGTTGGCCGGTCCGTTCGAAGGGCTGGCGAAGGAAGACCTGCCGGCCCAGCTCTGCGCGTTTACGCAAGGGGTGCTGCGGGCCGAGGCGCGCCACGCCCCGGGGTGGTATGACCTCATTCATTCGCATTATTGGCTCTCCGGTCAGGTCGGTTGGCTCGCCAAAGAGCGCTGGGGCGTGCCCCTTGTCCACAGCGCCCACACCCTGGCCAAGGTCAAGAACGCCTCGCTCGCCGAGGGCGACCGGCCGGAGCCGTGGACCCGGGTGATCGGCGAAGAGCAGGTGGTCGCGGAGACCGACCGGCTGGTCGCGAACACCGAGGCCGAGGCGCACGAGCTGACCACCTGGTATGACGCCGAGCCGGAGCAGGTGTCGGTGGTGGAGCCCGGGGTCGACCTGGGCCGGTTCCGACCGGCGCCGCCCGGCAACGAACACCGCGCCCGGGCCCACGCTCGGGCGTTGCTCGGTCTGCCGGACGACGGGCCGCTGATCACCTTCGTGGGCCGGGTGCAGCCGTTGAAGGCCCCCGATGTGCTGCTGCGGGCGGTCGCCGAGCTGCGGGCCCGGTCGCCGGAGTTGGCGGACCGGTTGACGGTGGCGGTGGTGGGCGGGCCGAGCGGCAGCGGCCTGGATCGACCCAGCGCCTTGATCGAGCTGGCGTCGACGCTGGGGATCACCGCCCAGGTGCGGTTCCTCCCGCCGCAGCGCGGCGCGGCGCTGGCCGAGGTGTACCGGGCTTCGGACCTGGTCGCGGTCCCCTCGTACAGCGAATCGTTCGGGCTGGTGGCGCTGGAGGCGCAGGCCTGCGGTACGCCGGTGGTGGCGGCGGCGGTCGGTGGGCTGGTCACCGCGGTGCAGGACCAGGTCTCCGGGCTGTTGATCGACTCTCACGACCCCACCGAGTGGGCCCGGGCGCTGGCTGGTCTGCTGGCGGCGCCGCAGCGGCGGGCGGAGCTGGCGCGCGGCGCGGTCACCCATGCCCGGCAGTTCTCCTGGGACCGGACCGCGTGGCGGCTGCTGTCGGTGTATCAGGACGCGGTGGCGGCGCACCGGCGCCGGTTGGCGGCGCAGCTGGTGTCATGCTGACCGGGTGGCGGCGAATCGTGACGAATTAGGGTCCCTGATCGAGCGGGTCTGCGCGGAGCGGGAACTCGCCTACGAACGCACCGGGGCGTACGCCTTCGCGGTGACCCTGCCCGGCACCCGCAAACTCCGAACCGTCTGCAACCTGGTGCTCGGCGAGCATGCGCTGCGGGTGGAGGCGTTCGTGATGCGCGCGCCCGACGAGCGGCACGAGCAGCTGTGGGCGTGGTTGCTTCGGCGCAACGCCCGGATGTACGGCGTGGCGTTCGCGATCGACGGTGCTGGGGATGTCTATCTGACCGGTCGGGTCGGGCTGGCCGCGGTGACCGAAGACGAGCTCGATCGGCTGCTGGGCTCGGTGCTGACCTACGCCGATGAATCGTTCGACACCATGTTGGAGATTGGCTTCGCGTCGGCGATCCGACGGGAGTGGGCCTGGCGGATCTCCCGGGGTGAGTCGACCGCCAACCTGGCGGCCTTCCGGCATCTGGCCGAGGGCTCGCCCGAACAGTCGTAACACCGCGTTACGGGCGGCCGACGGCTGGACATTGTGACCAGTGCCGCACCGCCAACCGTTGTCGCTCCGGAAACCGGGGGCGTACGCTGGTGTCAACACGCTGCTCATGGGGCCAGGTCAGATCTATGGGGTTGGGTCTGACGGCCGGCCGGAGATTCTCCGGCGCATGTTTGACGAGCGAGCGTTCGGGGGACGGGTGGACTCCGCCGTGGGGGACGGTGCCACCCTTCAATCCGGCGTGCGGGCGGGCGACGCTTACGGGGGTGGGCGTCGCCCGCCGCCGCCGGATCACCCCGGGTCTCGGGGATCTTCGATCAGCCGGAGACCCCGCGTCGCTGAAACATTCGGGTTCTCAGCACCTGGCCTTCTCAGCTTCTGTCCAGGTTCGCTGCTAGCGAATCGGCTTCGGTGCGCACCGCTGTCCTGGCAGGATCAGGCGCATGCGACTCCTGATATTGGGCGGCACCGTCTTTCTGGGTCGAGCGGTGGCCCGCCACGCCGTGGCCGCCGGGCATGACGTCACCTGCCTGGCGCGGGGAGTCAGCGGCACGCCGGTCGCCGGGGTCCGGTTTCTGAGCTGTGACCGTGGCCACTCCGCGGCGTACTCGCTTGTGGATGGTGAGCGCTTCGATGCGGTGATCGACGTAACCAGCGACCCCCGCCATGCCCGCGGCGCCGTCGCCGCCCTCGGCGACCGGATCGACCACTGGGTCTACGTCTCCAGCATCTCCGTCTACGCCGACCACAGCCAGCCCCACCAACGCGCGGAAACCACCCCGCTGCAGCCGCCGGCCGACCCGGCTGGTGACGACCCGAGGACCGACCCAGAGACGTACGGCCGGGCCAAGGTGGCCTGTGAGGCAGCGGTGCGGGACGGGGTGGGCGCTGCCCGCTCGTTGATCGCCCGAGCCGGGTTGATTGTCGGGCCGGCGGATCCGACCGGCCGCTTCACCTACTGGGTGACCCGGCTGGCGCGCGGCGGACGAGTGCTGGCCCCCAACGAACCCACCGACCTGGTGCAGGTCGTCGATGTCCGGGACCTGGCAGCGTGGCTGGTCCTCGCGGCGGAGCAACGGCTGTCCGGCACCTTCGATACGGTCAGCGAGCCGGTGCCCTTCGCGGAGCTGCTCGCCGAGGTCGCCCTCGGGGTGGCGGCGGAACCTTCGCTGGTGTGGGTGCCGGAGGTCTTCCTTCGCGACCACGACGTGCGCTTCTGGAGCGGTGAGCGGTCGCTGCCGCTGTGGCTGCCCCGCGCCGACCACGGCGGCATGGTCTCCCGGGACACCTCCGCCGCGCTCGCGGCCGGGCTGCGGATCCGGCCGTTCGCGGAGACCGCGTCGGCCACTCTGGAATGGGTGCGCGCTGGCGGTGATGCCGACGCCCGCCCGGCGGGTTTGACCGAGGCGGCGGAGATGAAGCTGCTGCGCGCCTGGGACGCGGCGGCGGCCGAGCCGGCGGGGTCCGGGACTTGACGAGCGGGGGCCCGCTGGCCGGGCTGCGGGTGGTGGAGCTGGCCGGTGTGGGGCCGGCGCCGTTCGCGGGCATGGTGCTCGCCGACCACGGGGCGGAGGTGCTGCGGGTCGACCGTCCGGGCGGCGCCGGCTACCCCATTCCGCCGCGGCTCGACCTACTCAACCGCGGTAAGCGTTCGGTCGCGCTCGACCTGAAGCAGCCGGCCGGCGCCGCCGCTGTCCGGGCGTTGGCGCGCCGGGCGGACCTGCTGTTGGAGGGTTTCCGGCCGGGCGTCGCCGAGCGGCTCGGGGTCGGGCCGGAGCAGTGCCGGGCGGAGCAGCCACGGCTGGTCTACGCCCGGATGACCGGCTGGGGTCAGCACGGCCCGCTGGCCCACACCGCCGGACACGACCTGACCTATCTGGCGCTGAGCGGGGTGCTGCACGCGGTGGGCCCGCCGGGTGGCCCGCCCACCCCACCGGCGAACCTGTTGGGCGACTACGGGGGCGGCGGCATGCTGCTGGTGGCGGGCGCGTTGGCGGCGCTGTGGCGGGCCGAGCGGACCGGCGTGGGCGAGGTGATCGACGCGGCCATCGTGGACGGCTCGGCCCTGCTCGCCACTCAGCTGCTCGGGCTGCGCCACAGTGGCCAGTGGCGGGAGTCACCGGGCGGGAACCTGCTCGACGGCGGCGCCCCGTTCTACGCGGTCTACCCGACCGCCGACCACCGGTATGTGGCGGTCGCCGCGCTGGAGCCGCCGTTCTTCGCGCAGCTGCTCGCTGGGCTCGGGTTGGATCCGGCGACCACCCCCGGGCAGGCAGCGGTCGCGGACTGGCCCCGGCTGCGGGCGCTGCTCGAGCAGCGCTTCGCCACCCGTACCCGGGACGAGTGGGCGGCGGTCTTCGCCGGTACCGACGCCTGCGTGGCGCCGGTGCTGGACTGGACCGAGGCGGCGGCCCATCCGCAGCTGGCCGACCGGGGCGTCTACCGGACGGCGTACGGGGTGAGCCAGCCCGCGCCGGCGCCCCGGTTCGCCGAGTCGGGCACAGCCTTCCCGGCCGCTCCGCCGCCGGTGCCTGGGGAGCACACCCGGCAGGCGCTGGCGGAGTGGGGGGTCGAGGGGGTGACAGAGCTGCTCGCGACCGGGGTGGCCGTGCAGGCCGACCCGCTGCCGGCACAGTGAGCGCCGCCGGGCAGGATGGCAGGCATGAGCGTCGGAACCCTGGTGCTGCTGCGGCACGGCGAGAGCGTGTGGAACGCGGAGAATCTATTCACCGGCTGGGTCGATGTGGACCTGAGCGAACGAGGCGAGGCGGAGGCCCGGCGCGGCGGGCACCTGCTGAGCGAATCCGGCCTGCTGCCGGACGTGCTACACACGTCGCTGCAGCGGCGGGCGATCCGGACCGCCCAGCTGGCGCTGGACGCGTGTGACCGGTTGTGGATCCCGGTGCACCGGTCGTGGCGGATCAACGAGCGCCACTACGGTTCGCTGCAGGGCAAGAACAAGAAACAGATCCGCGAGGAGTTCGGCGACGAGCAGTTCATGATCTGGCGTCGCTCCTACGACACGCCGCCGCCGCCGATCGCCGACGACGACAAGTGGTCGCAGGTGGGCGAGGCGCGGTATGCCGCGCTGCCGCCGGAGTTGGTGCCCCGGACCGAGTGCCTGAAAGATGTGGTCGGCCGGGCCCTGCCGTACTGGTACGACGCGATCGTGCCGGATCTACAGGCGGGCCGGACGGTGCTGGTCTCCGCCCATGGCAACTCGCTGCGGGCGCTGGTGAAGCACCTGGATCAGATCTCCGAGGAGGAGATCGTCGGGCTGAACATCCCCACCGGGATCCCGCTGCGCTACGACCTCGACCTGGCCACGATGCGGCCGGTAACGCCCGGCGGCGAGTATCTCGACCCGGAGGCGGCCGCGGCCTCGATCGCGGCGGTGGCGAACCAGGGCCGGTGAGGCAGTCGCCGCTCCCCGTCGAGCCAGCAACCGCCCGTGGGCGGGCGGCTCCTGGCTCGACGGGGCCCGGTCACTCGTTCTGCGCTTTGCCGGTGATCAGATAGATGACGTGTTGGCCGGCGTTGACCGCGTGGTCGGCGTACCGCTCGTAGAAGCGGGCCAGCAGCGCCATGTCCACCGCCGCTTCGACCCCGTGGCTCCAGCTCGCGTCGAGGATGGTGGCGAGGAGCCGCCGGTGCAGGTCGTCCATGGCGTCGTCGTCCCGCTCCAACTCGGTGGCGCGGGTCACATTCGGGGTGGAGAGTACGCGGCTGATCTTGCCGGCCATCTGGTCGGCCACCGTCGCCATCTCCCGGACCACCCCGGTCAGCTCCTCCGGCACGGCCGGGGCGGGGTGGCGGCGCAGTCCGGTCTTCGCGACGTGGCCCGCGAGGTCGCCCATCCGCTCCAGATCACCGGCGATGTGCAGCGAGGTCAGCACCAGCCGTAGGTCGGAGGCGACCGGCGCTTGCAACGCCACCACCTCGTACACCTTCTCCTCGACGTTGTGGTAATGCGCGTCGATCTCCTGATCGGCGAGAATGACCTGTTGTGCCTGCTCGGCGTCGGAGTGGAGGAGGGCCCCGGTGGCCTGCCGGATCGCGGTCCGGACCGCATCGGCCATCTCAACCAGCAGTCCGGCGATCGTGGCCAGATCGCCCTGAAACTTTTCACGCATCGTGACATGGTGCCACGGGATGTGAATTTCAGCCGGATCGGTGGTTAACAGTCTGGGTGGGTGGCCGGATTCGTCCGTTCTTGTGAAGGCCCGTCGCTACGCTGGGACATACGATCGACGAGATGAACTGGGCGCTCGTTCTCAGCCTGGCCGGCGGACTCCTCGCCGGTGCTGGCGTGACCCTGCTCGCGATCCGGCGGTGGGGGGCCCGCCTGGGCCCCGGTGGTGACGGGAGGATGACCATCGCGAGCCAGGTGTCCGAGGTGACCGACCCGCACCGGGACGACCCGCGGGGCGGGCTTGCCCGAAAGAGCGTGGATTCGCTGCGGGTCGGGGTGGTCGTGCTGGACGCGGGTGATCAGCCGGTGCTGGTGAACCCGTCGGCCCGGGCGATGGGGTTGTTGCGGGCCGGCGCCGGCCCGGGCACCATCGCCGCCCACCCGGTGGTGCGGACGCTCGCCGCCCAGGTGCGCCGCAGCGGGGTTCGCCGCGAGGTCGAGCTGGACCTACCGCGTACCGGCGCGGACGGCGCCGCCGACCCGCTGGGAGTGGTGCTGCGGGCGGTCGGCCTGGGCGCCGACCATGTGGCGGTGGAGGCGGCCGACGCCACCGAGTCGCACCGGGTGGCTCGGGTGCGCCGCGACTTCGTCGCCAACGTGGGCCATGAACTGAAGACCCCGATCGGCGCGCTGCAGCTGCTCTCCGAAGCGTTGCTGGACGCGACCCAGCCGGGCGACGAGGGGCGGGGCAGCTTCGCCACCGATCCGGCCGAGGATGTCGCCGCCGTCCGCCGGTTCGCCGAGCGGATCCAGCAGGAGTCCACCCGGCTGGGCCGGCTGGTGAGCGAGTTGCTGGAGCTCTCCCGGGTGCAGGGCGCGGAGCCGCTGCCGGACCGGGACCCGGTGTCGGTGGAGTGGCTCACCGCCGAGGCGCTCGACCGGGCCCGGACCGGCGCGGCGGCGAAGCGGATCGAGGTCACCGTGACCGGCGAGCGAGGGCTCACCGTCTACGGCAGCGCCGGGCAGCTCGCCACCGCGCTGTCGAACCTGGTGGAGAACGCCGTCGCCTACTCCCCGGAGGGCAGTTCGGTGACGGTCGAGGTGAGTTGCCAGGACGATGGTGGGCAGGTGGTCTTCGCGGTGGTGGACCACGGCATCGGGATCGCGGCCAAGGAGCTCGACCGGATCTTCGAACGGTTCTACCGGTCCGATCGGGCGCGGTCCCGCGCCACCGGCGGCACCGGGCTCGGGTTGGCGATCGTCAAGCACATCGCCACCAACCACGGCGGTCGGGTGGAGGTCAACAGCACGCTGGGCGAGGGGTCAACGTTCACCTTGCGGCTGCCCGCGCGTCCCCCGGAGGCAGTCATGGCGCAACCCGCCCCGGCTGAGATCGATGTTGTTCGAGGATTGTCTGTTTCGGAGATGAAGTGAGGGACCGTGGCCCGGGTGCTCGTTGTCGAGGATGAAGAGTCATTCTCCGACGCTCTGTCGTACATGCTCCGTAAAGAGGGCTTCGAGGTCTCGGTGGCGGATACCGGCACCGCGGCGATCTCCGAGTTCGACCGGGCCGGCGCGGACATCGTGTTGCTGGACCTGATGTTGCCGGAGATGTCCGGTACCGAGGTGTGTCGGCAGTTGCGGACCAAGTCGCAGGTGCCGATCATCATGATCACCGCCCGGGACAGCGAGATCGACAAGGTGGTCGGCCTGGAGATCGGGGCCGACGACTACGTCACCAAGCCCTACTCGCCCCGCGAGCTGGTGGCCCGGGTGCGGGCGGTGCTGCGCCGGCAACTGTCGGAGACGGCCGAGTCGGCCACCCCGTCGCTGGCGGTGGGCCCGGTCCGGATGGATGTAGACCGGCATGTGGTGACCGTCTCCGGCGCCGCGGTGCAGCTGCCGCTCAAGGAGTTTGAGCTGCTGGAGCTTCTGCTGCGCAACGCGGGCCGGGTGCTCACCCGGGGCCAGCTGATCGACCGGATCTGGGGCGCCGACTATGTGGGCGACACCAAGACGCTCGATGTCCATGTGAAGCGGCTGCGGTCGAAGGTCGAGCCGGTGCCCTCGAATCCCCGGCACATCGTCACCGTGCGCGGGCTCGGCTACAAGTTCGAGCCGTAACGGCCCCGGTGCAGCTCGCCAATCGCTGGCCGAACAGGTGGACGTCCGGTAGCGGCCGGTCCATACTTGTTGTATGACAGCAGTACGACAGAGCGAGGCGCGGGAGACGGGCCGCTCCCGGGTGGCCCAGGTCCGGTTGCAGCCCGACGAGTTCGCCGCGCTGCACGACGTCATGCGCCGGTTGGAGCTGCCGTCGACCTCGGAGGCGTTGCGGGAGGGCCTCCGGCTGCTGGTGCGGGAGGCTGCTGAGATCTCCGCGGCGGAGGAGATCCAGAGTTTCTACGGTGGGCGACCTGCGCCGTTACCTGATGGTGTCGCCGAGGCGACCGAGGAGGAGTTGGCGGCCGCGGACGCGGCACAGTGGTAGCAGCCTCGGCGGGTCTGCTGCCGATGCGTGGTGAGGTGTGGCTGTGCGCACTGCCTACCGCCGGCCCACACCCGGTCGTTGTCCTCACCGTCAACCGCATCGCGGCTCCGCTGTCGGCCATCACTGTGGCGCTGGTCACCGGCTCGGCTGGCCCCGCCACGACCCACGTAGCGATCGGGCGGGACGCCGGGGTATCGAAATATCCCGAGTCATACGTGAACTGCACCGATCTCCACTCGGTCGGCAAGCCGCGGCTCCGCCGTAGATTGGGTCGGCTCGCGCCCGTGGAGCTTAGAGGTGTGGAGCACGCGATCAGGACCGTCCTCGGTCTCTGAGGATGGGTCGGCAGCCGCGGACCAAGTCGCAGGTGTTGATCATCATGGTCACGACTCGGGACAGCGAGATCGACAAGGTGGTCGGCTCGGAGATCGGCGTCGACGACTACGTCGCCAAACCGCACGGGCCGAGGCGTGCGGGCCGGGCAGTGCCGCCACCAAGAATTGGGAGGTATAGGCTCCGAGACTCCAGCTGCCAGTCGATCGAGGGCAATAGCGATGGGCTCGTCGGAGACAACCCCGGTTCGTAGTCGCCGTGTCGCGCACTTCACACATCTGGATAATCTCGTCGCGATCCTAGAAGCCGACCGACTGGTCTGCGACAGCATCGCGCGCGGCGATCTCTTGCGCACCGAGGTAGGCGACCCGCAGATCAAGGAAGCACGTCGTGGTCGAAGGGTACCGATCGCTCCGGGAGGGCGTGTCGGCGACTACGTCCCGTTCTACTTTGCGCCACGTTCTCCGATGATGTTCCGGATCGCCTGCGACTGCCGGGGTCGCGTCACTGGTCGGTACGCGGATGGTGATCGCAGGCTGGTATACCTGGTGGCCACCATCGGCGCGGTGGTAGACGCCGGCCTGGACTGGGTCGGGACTGACGGCAACGCGGCGAGTGCGACGACGGCCTTTACCAGCACGCTCCATGAGCTCAACGGCATGGTGGACTGGCCGCTAATGCGTGCCCAGCGATGGAGTAACACTCAGGAGGACCCGGACCGGCAACGGCGCCGGATGGCTGAGTTCATGGTGCATCGCGAAGTCCCGCTCATCGTTTTCCACCAGGTCGCGGTGTTTGACCAGACCTGCGCACCGCTCGCGCAGCGATCCCTGGGGCAGCACCCATTGGCAGCGAGTGTCGTTGTCCGACCAGCATGGTACTAGCGGGTACGAGGCCGCGAGGAGGTGACGACGTGATCGAGGAGAGTCGGGGCAACCTGCTAACCGCGGAGGTGGACGCCCTCATCAACACGGTGAACACGGTGGGGGTCATGGGCAAAGGTATAGCGTTGCAGTTCAAGCGCGCTTATCCGGAGAACTATCGTGCATATCGCGCAGCGTGCGAACGGCAGGAGGTTCGCCTCGGTCGGATGTTCGTGTTCGACCGAGGTATACTTGGCGCTCGGCGCTATATCGTCAACTTCCCCACCAAGAGCCACTGGCGTAGCCCCGCGAGGATGGACGATATCCGTTCCGGGCTCGCCGATCTCATCGAAGTAGTGCAGCACTACGAAATACGATCTCTCGCGATTCCCGCGCTTGGCTGTGGCAACGGTGGTCTGGACTGGGGCGCGGTCCGTCCCTTGATCGAAGCGGCGTGCGCGGCAATGCCGCAGGTTCGGACGGTGGTGTTCCCTCCCGACGGGGCGCCCCCGGCTGAAGCCATGCCGGATGCGACCCCCCGCCCGCGGTTAACCCGATTGCGGTCGCTGCTCCTGGCGACGATCGCTGACTACCTCGAACGTGCGCGACTCCAAGAGTATCGCGAGGGCGTCAGCGAACTCGAAGTGCAGAAACTGGCTTATTTCCTGCAACTATTGGGCGCGCCGCTCAATCTTCACTTCGTTCGTGGCAGATATGGTCCGTACTCCGACCGCCTCGGGAAGGTTCTGGAAACCTTAGAGGGCCACTATCTAACCGGGCTGGGGGATAGGTCAGCGCGGGTTTCTGAGCTGGCGCCGATTACGCCGCTTCCCGGGGCCGTCGAAGCCGCCACGGCTTCGCTGCACGAGCATCGCGAAGACGAAGCCCGGAGAGCGGCGGTGCTCGACCTCATCAACGGGTTTGAAACACCCTATAGCCTCGAACTTCTCGCCACTGTCCACTTCGCGGCCATTCAGTTACCGCTCTCGGCTGACCCCGATGTGTTGAGTGATCGAGTCGCCGCTTGGAGTCTGCGGAAGGCTCGGCTGTTCACCGACGCCCATGTCCAGTTGGCAGCTGGGCGGCTGGGTTCCCATGGTCTTCTGCCCACCTAGTGTCTCGTGATCCTGTTAGCGTTATCTTGATGTGTCGTTGACTCGGTTGTGATGTCGGTGGTCGATGCTGGTGGGGTGGAGTTGACGCAGGAACAGACCGCCGAGCTTCGGGCTGTGATCAACAGCCGGGACGTGTCCGGAGCGGTCGCGACCCGGGCTCGGATCGTGTTGTGGATGGCCGAGGGAAGAAGGCGCAAGGACGTGGCGGCGTTGGCTGGCGTGTCGCTGCCTACTGTGGATCGCTGGGTGGGTCGGTACGAGGCCGAAGGGCTGGCGGGTCTGGAGGAGCAAAAGCGGGGCGGGCCCAGGCAACAGGTGCCCGCCCGGGTGCGTGCCCGGATCCTGGCGCTGAGCCGGACCAGTCCACCGGCCGAAACCGGGCTGTCGCACTGGTCGAGTCGTCAGATGGCCGGCTACATCAGGCGGACTGAGGGTGTGCCGGTGTCCTGGCACTACGTGGCCCGGCTGTGGCGTGAGCATGACCTCAAGCCGCACCTGCAGGGCACGTTCAAGCTGTCGAAGGATCCACGCTTCGCCGAGAAGGTCGCCGACGTGGTCGGGCTGTATCTGGACCCGCCGGCCGGAGCGGTCGTCCTGTCGATCGACGAGAAGACGCAGGTCCAGGCGCTCGACCGTACCCAGCCGATGCTGCCGATCGACTTCGGGCTGACCGAGAAACGCACCCACGACTACGTCCGGCACGGCACCACGAACCTGTTCGCCGCACTCGATGTCGGCACGGGGCAGGTGACCGCCGGCTGCTACCCGCGCCGCACCGGCGAGGCGTTCCTGGCGTTCCTGCGCAAGGCGGTCAAGCCGCACGCTGGCAAGCAGATCCACGTCGTGCTGGACAACCTGTCCACCCACACCACCCCCGAGGTGAAGGCATGGCTGGAGCGCAACCCGAACGTCACCCTGCACTTCACCCCGGTCGGATCGAGTTGGATCAACCAGATCGAGACCTGGTTCGGGCTCATCACCAGGCAGGCCATCCGGCGGGGCACGTTCACCTCGGTCAACGCCCTGATCGCCCGTATCCGCGCCTACGTCGAACACTGGAACACCGACGCCAAGCCGTTTGTATGGACCGCCACCGCCGGCCAGATCCTCGCCAAGGTCCGCTGGACCGAGACCAACGTCAAGCAACTCGTAGCGGACAACTCAAAGTAACGCAAACAGGATCACGGAACACTAGGCGAGTTGACGCGACCAGCCCTACCTGGGCGCCGTGGGTAACTCACGGCACATCCTTGGGGCGCTGGACGGCCGGTGGTGAGGTGGGCGCGGGTGCCGCACCAGCATTCGAGTTCGAGCAGGATGCCGTGGTCGGTGTTGCGGAGCCCGCGGATCCGGGCGGCGGTCAGCAGGATCGGCTGGCCGTGAGTGGGGCAGTCGATGAGGAACATGCCATCAGCGTCGCCGCGGCGGCGAGACCGGGCCAGTGGCAGAGTTGACATCCTTCGCAAGTTTCCTGCCATACTGTCGCCATGGCAGTCTCCACCCCCTTCCGCCGCGTGGTGGCGTACGCGCCGGAGCGGGTCGCGTCGTTCTCGCTCGGGATCATCAGTGAGGTCTTCGGCTACGACCGCACCGACCGGGGCATGCCCGGCTTCGAGTTCACCCTCTGCGCCCGGCAGCCCGGCCCGATGCGCACCGACACCGGCGTGACCATCGTCGTCGAGCACGGTCTCGACCGGCTGGCCGACGCTGACCTGGTGATCGTCCTGCCCTGGGAGGAGCACGAGGTGGCGCCGGGCGACGCCTTGACCGCGGCGCTGCACGCTGCGGTCGACCGCGGCGCGATCGTCGCCGGCACCTGCACCGGTTCGGTCACCCTGGCCGCCGCTGGGCTGCTGACCGGCCGGCGCGCCACCACCCACTGGCGCTGGGCCGGCGAGTTCGCTCGCAGGTTCCCGGCGGTGACCGTGGAGCCAGATATGCTCTATGTGGACGAAGGCAGGATCGTCACCGCCGCCGGCGCCGCCTCCGCAGTGGACATGAGCCTCTATCTGCTCCGCCGGGAGCACGGCGCGGCGGTGGCGAACGCGTTCGCCCGGGACATGGTGGTCCCACCGCATCGGGAGGGCGGCCAGGCGCAGTTCGTCGCGGCGCCAGTTCCGGACGGGTGCGAGGACGATCGGCTCGCCGACGTGCTGGCGTGGGCCCGCGCCCACCTGGACCAGCCGTTGACGGTGCCCCAGCTAGCCGCCCGGGCGCTGATGAGCCCGCGGTCGTTTGCCCGCCGGTTCCGGGCCGCCACCGGCACCACGCCGCGCGCCTGGCTGCTCGGGCAACGGTTGCTTCGGGCGGAGGAGCTGCTAGAGGCGGGGACGTTGGCGATCGAAGAGGTGGCTCGGCGGACCGGGTTCGGCACGTCGGCGGCGCTGCGGGAGCAGTTCCTGCGACGGCGCGGCGTCCCGCCCCGGGACTACCGCAGGACGTTCGCCGCCCGCTGAGCCGCGTTCGCCACGGTCGCCGGGTGGGGCGCCACCTGACCCTGCCGTTCCCGCTGCTCACACAACTCGGCCAGCTTCGCGTACGTCGCGGCACCGAGCAGCGCGGTCAGCTCAGCCTGGTACGAGCGGTAGAGCGGCTCACCCGCCCCGTGCCCCTCCGGCGCCGAGGTGCACCACCAGTGGTGGTCGTGGCCGCCCGAACCCCAGCCTCGCCGGTCGAACTCGCCGAGCGTGGTCACCAGGATCTGGGTCTCATCCTGCCGGGTGATCCACTCCTGGTCCCGGCGGACCGGCAGCTGCCAGCAGACGTCCGGTTTGTACTCCAGCGGGTGCACCCCGTCGCGTACCGCCTGGGCGTGCAGCGCGCAGCCGTAGCCGCCGGAGAAGTCGGGGTCGTTGTGGAAGACGCACGGGCCGCCGGTCTCGCGGAGCGCGGTCCGCCGGGCCGGGTTCTCGCCGTCGATCGTGTCCAGTTCGGTCCACTTGTTGAACCCGCGCCGGTAGTGCTGCCAGGTGCTCCGGTCGAGCCGTCGCACCGCCGCCCGGACCCGCTTCTCGTCGTCGGCGTCGGTGAAGAACGCCCCGTGCGAGCAGCAGCCCTCGTCGGCCCGCCCTTCGATCACCCCGAAGCAGCCGTTGCCGAAGACGCAGCCCCACCGTGAAAGTAGCCAGGTCAGGTCGGCCCGGATCCGGTGTTCCGGATCGTCGGGTGCGAAGAACTCCACCCACTCCCGCGGGAAGTCGAGGTCGACCTCCCGGTCCCGTGGGCGTGGGTCGGGCAGTGCCACCGGAACGCGTGCCATCCGGCAAGGGTACGCGTCCCCGGTCGGCGACTACGGTAGGTGGATGCGGCTCGGAGTGCTGGATGTCGGCTCGAACACCGTCCACCTGCTGGTGGTCGATGCCCACCGTGGCGCCCACCCGTGGCCGGCCCACTCGGAGAAGTCCGTGCTGCGGCTGGCCGAAGAGCTCGGCCCCGGCGGCGAGGTGTCGCCAGCGAGCGCGGCGGCGCTGGTGACCGCGGTGGCCGAGGCCCGGCAGTCCGCCCGCCGGCTCGGAGTCGACGACTTCCTCGCGTTCGCTACCTCGGCGTTGCGGGAAGCCAGCAACGGCGTCGAGGTGCTGGACCGGGTCCGCGACGAGACCGGGGTCCGGCTGTCGGTGCTCTCCGGCGAGGACGAGGCCCGGATCACCTTCCTCGCGGTGCGGCGCTGGTTCGGCTGGTCGGCCGGCCGGCTCCTGGTGGTGGACATCGGCGGCGGCTCGCTGGAGCTCGCCGCCGGGCTCGACGAAGAACCCGACCTGGCGATCTCGTTGCCGCTGGGGGCCGGGCGGCTCACCCGGGCGTACCTCGGCGACGGTGACCCACCCTCGGCGGGGGCGGTGGCGGCGCTGGAGGCGCATGTGGCGGGGGCGTTGGAGCCGGCGGCGGCGAAGCTCACCGACGTGGTGTGGGAACGGGCCGTGGCGACCTCCAAGACGCTGCGCTCGCTGGCCCGGCTGGCTGGCGCGGCGCCGAGCAGCGCCGGGCACCGGGTGCCACGGCAGCTGACCGGCACCGGGCTGCGGCAGGTGATGGGGTTCATCCGGCACATCCCGGCGCCGGCCCTGGCGGGGATGGACGGCGTCAGCGGCCGGCGCGCGCACCAACTGCTCGCCGGCGCGGTGGTGGCGGCGCAGGTGATGCGCCGGTTGGAGCTGCCGGCGTTGCAGCAATGCCCGTGGGCGCTGCGAGAGGGCATGATCCTGCGCCGGCTGGACATCCTCGACCCGGCCTGACTGGGTCGGAGGCACGGTAGGGCGGCGGCTGCCGGCTAGGCTGGGCGGCGTGAGTGTTCCGGTGTTGTTGTCGAGTTCGTCGGTCTTCCCCGAACCGACCGCCGCCGCTTTCGAGCTGGCGGCGAAGCTCGGCTACGACGGGGTCGAGGTGATGGTCTGGACCGACGCGGTCAGCCAGGACGCCGATGCGTTGCGCGGCTTGTCGAAGCATTACGGGGTGCCGGTGCGCTCGGTGCACGCGCCGTGCCTGCTGGTCACCCAGCGGGTGTGGAGCTCCGACCCGACCGTGCGGCTGCGCCGCTCCGCGGAGCTGGCCGAGGCGGTCGGCGCCGCGACCGTGGTGGTCCATCCACCGTTCAGCTGGCAGCGCGAGTACGCGCGCGGCTTCTCGGCGTTGCTCGACCTGCTGGGTGGGGCGCATCCGCGGCTGCGGTTCGCGGTGGAGAACATGTTCCCGGTGCGGATGGCCCGGCGGGAGCTGGTGCCCTACACCCCGGGCTGGGATCCCACCCAGTCCGGCTACGACGCGTACACTCTTGATCTTTCCCACTGCGCGGCCTCCCGGGCCGATGCCCTGGCCATGGCCGACAAGATGGGTGACGGGCTGGCCCATCTCCACCTGGGGGACGGTAACGACCGGGGCCGCGACGAGCATCTGGTGCCGGGCCGGGGCAGCCAGCCCTGCGCCGAGCTGCTTCGGTCCCTGCCCGGCCGTGGCTTCACCGGCACCATCGCGGTGGAGGTGTCGACTCGGCGGGCGGTCAGCCGGGCCGAGCGGGAGGCGGATCTCGCCGAGTCGCTGCGGTTCGCCCGGCGGCACCTCGCCGACGCGCCGACCTCGGCGCAGCCGACCGAGTCGACCGGGGGCCGCAGCGCGGCCAGCTGACTCAGCCAGCTAACGCGCTCGCCCGTTTGCGTGCCCTATGGGCCGCCACGTGGGCGCGGGTGGCGCAGCGTTCAGAGCAGAAGCGCCGGGAGTTGTTCGACGAGGTGTCGAGGTAGGCGCGGGCACAGCGGGGGTCGGCGCAGACCCCGAACCGGGCGCTGCCAAACTCGCACACCCACACCGAGAGTCCCCAGACCGCGCCGGCCAGATACTCGGCGCTGACCGAGGCGCCGCGGCTGGTCACGTGCATGTGCCAGTCGGTGGTGTCGTGGCCGGAGATCCGAGGTCGGACCGGGAAGGCGTCGAGCAGGCGGTTCAGCTCCGCGACCGCGTCGGCGTCCTGGCCGGCGGCGCCGAGCGAGAAGACCGCCCGCAGTCGACGCTGGGTACGCCGGAACACCCCGAAGTCGCGTTCGGTCAGGTGGTCGTGCTCCCAGCTGCCGGGTGAGAAGAGCCGGGTCAGGTCGTCCGGCTCGGTCAAGGGAGTGTTGACCAGCGCGACCGCCGTGCGGGCGTACGCGTCGAAGTCCACCCGCTTACGGTAGACGATACGCTCGGCTCATGCTCCGATCGGTTATCCTCGCCGCCTCCCGGTCATCCCGGATGGAGCGGTTCGTGGCTTCGGCCCCTGTCTCCCGCGACCTGATCCGGCGGTTCGTCGCCGGCACCACTATTGAAGACGCCCTGCGCGCTACCCGTGAGCTGGTCGCGGAGGGGTTGACGGTGACCCTCGACCATCTGGGGGAGGACACCTTCAACCCGGCGCAGGCGGCCGCTGCCCGCGACGAGTACCGCAACCTGTTGCGGGCGCTCGCCGCCGCCGGGTTGACTCCGGCCGCGGAGGTGAGCTTGAAGCTGTCCGCGCTCGGGCAGCGCTTCGACGAGCAGTTGGCCCACGACTACGCGGCGCAGGTCTGTGCGGCGGCGGCGGAGGCGGGGACCACCGTCACGCTCGACATGGAGGACCACACCACAACCGACTCCACCTGCGAGATTCTGGCGAAACTGCGCCAGGACCATCCGGAGACGGGCGTCGCGCTGCAGGCGTACCTGCGCCGTACCGAGGCGGATTGTCGTGATCTGGCGGGGTCGGGGTCGCGGGTGCGGCTCTGCAAGGGGGCGTACGCCGAGCCGGAGTCGGTCGCCTACCAGGCCAAACTGGAGGTCGACAAGTCGTACGTCCGGTGTCTGAACATCCTGATGTCCGGTGACGGCTATCCGATGTTCGCCACCCACGATCCGCGGTTGGTGGCGATCGCGGAGGACCGGGCGCTCTGGTTCGACCGCTCCCCGGATCGGTTCGAGTTCCAGATGCTGTACGGGGTGCGCACCGAGGAGCAGCAGCGGCTGGTGGCCGACGGCTACCGGGTCCGGGTGTATGTCCCCTACGGCACCCAGTCGTACGGCTATCTGATGCGTCGGCTGGCGGAGCGGCCGGCGAACCTGGGCTTCTTCGCCCGGGCGTTGGCCTCCCGACGTTGACGGTGGCCGGGCGGAGGGGCAGCGGTGGAGTTCGCTGAGGTGGTCCGGCGGCGCCGGATGGTCCGCAACTACGATCCGGACCGGCCGGTGCCCGAGGCGGTGCGGGATCGACTGCTGGCGCACGCGCTGCGCGCGCCTAGCGCGGGTTTCTCCCAGGGCTGGGGCTTCCTGGTGCTGAGCGAGCCGGCGGATCGGCAGCGCTTCTGGGCGGCTACCTCGCCGGATCCGGCGGCGGAGAACCGGTGGTTGACTGGGATGCGCCGGGCGCCGCTGGTGGTGGTGGCCCACTCTGACAAGCAGGCGTATCTGGACCGGTACGCAGAGTCCGACAAGGGCTGGGCGGATCGGGACGAGACGCGGTGGCCGGTGCCGTACTGGCACATCGACGCCGGCATGGCGTCGCTGATGATCCTGCTGACCGTGGTGGACGAAGGGCTGGGGGCGTGCTTCTTCGGGGTGCCGCCGCAGCGGGTCGACGCGTACCGGGGGGCGTTTGGGGTGCCAGATCGGCTGACTCCGGTCGGTGCGATCACGATCGGTTATCCTGCTCCCGACTGGCGGTCACCGTCGCTGAAGCGGGGTCGGCGCGGGGTCGACCAGGTGGTCCACCACGGCCGGTGGGGCGCCGTCTGACCAGCCAGCTAGTCTGGCCGATGGGCAGCGGGCGGCGGGCTGCTGGTCGACGGCGGGTCGACCGGGCCGACCGGGCCGACCATGGGGAGGGGTGAGCCGACGTGATCTTCAAGGCAGTGCTCGGCGATCGTCCCTACCCGCCGCACGGTTTGAGCCTGCGTGAGTGGGCGGAGATCCCCCCTCGGCAGGTCCGGCTGGATCAGCTCACCACTACGAAGCGTGAGCTCGCCCTGGACAAACTGCTGGCCGAAGACTCCACTTTCTATGGCGACCTCTTCCCGCACGTGGTCGAGTGGAACGGCGGGATGTATCTGGAGGACGGCCTCCACCGGGCGTTGCGGGCGGCGTTGCAGCAGCGGACCCAGATCCACGCCCGGGTGCTGGTCCTGAGCTGACTGGTCGGGTAAGTGTTGATGGGCCTTCACCTCTCGTAGTCTGTCCAATGCGTTGACGTAACATTGTCCAAACGTGAGCCCCTTGCATCGTCTGTTCGGATGATCCGATCTATCACCGGATCGGTGACATCAAACGCATTAATGGGTGACAGTGGTCTCCTGACGGCGCTTCCTGGTTCGGGTAAGCTCAGCCACGGTCTCCGTCTAGGAGGCGATCCAACCCCCTGGGCCGCCGACGGAGACACCGCCGAGTCGCCGCAAGGCGAGCCGGGGACCCGGTTAACTGGGGTGAATCCGCGCCAGCGGTAGGGAGCCTTCCGTCCCGAACCCGTCAGCTAACCCGGTAGGCGGCCGATGGGAAGGAATATGCAGCTGTGCTGACGACGGCACTTCCCCGCCGTGGTGCTGCGCATCTCGTGATCGTGACCGCTGTCGCCGCCGTCCTCGTAGGCCTACTCGCTGTGCCTGGGTTCGCCCAGTACGACGAGGAGACCGACGACGAGGGTGGCACCAGGTCACTGCGAGAGTCGCTCGACGCCGCCTCCACGGCCTACCAAGATGCGCAGATCGAACTTGAACAGTCCGAGAAGCGGGAGCTGAAGCTGCTGGTGCAGCTCGACGAGCTGGCCGAGGAGCGCGAGGCGCTGGTGGACGAGGTGCAGTTGACCGCCTCCACCGCGTACCGCACCGGCCGGGTGGGCGCGCTGACCGCCCTGCTCAACTCGAACTCCCCCGAAGCCTTCCTGGAGCGGGTGGTCGCGGTCGACATGCTCGCCAAGCGGGAAGGCGAGCAGTTGGCCAAGCTTCGGGAACTCGCCGAGGAGATGGAGGAGCAGCACTCACTTCTCGCCGATGAGATCGCGATCCAGGAAGACGAGGTCGCCAACCTCGAGGCTGCCAAGGACGAGGCTGAGCAGGCGCTCTTCGCGATCGGCGGCGGCGCCAACGCCAGTTTCGAGGCTTTCCCGGCCGAGGACGCGGCACCCGCGCCGCGAAACTCCGACGGCTCGTTCCCGTCCGAATCCTGTTCGGAGCCGGACCCGACCACCTCCGGATGCCTCACCCCGCGGACCCTCCACGCGCTGAACGAGGCCCAGACCTTCGGCTTCACCCGCTTCACCTCCTGCTGGCGGCCGGGTGACTTCGGTGAGCATCCGCTCGGTCGCGCCTGCGACCACTCCTCGTCAGCCAACGGTTTCGGTGGCGCGGCGGTCGGCGCGGACAAAGCCTACGGTGACCGGTTGGCATCCTTCTACGTGCACAACGCCGACGCCCTCGGGGTGCAGTATGTGATCTGGTATCGACAGATCTGGTTCCCCGGCACCGGCTGGCGCTCCTACGGAGGGTCCGACGGCACCCCCAACGGAGACCACACCAACCACGTCCACATCTCGATCCGCTGACCGGTCGAGAGGCCGATCCGCAGGCCGGCCGGCCTGCGGATCGGGCCCGGTGACCAGGTAGGACACGGCGGCGACGCGCCCAGCGGGCGGGTCGCCGTCACCGTCTCGGGTCGGGCGCGAGCTCGGCCAGCAGCGTCCGCGCCCGATCGCGGAGCAGTTGGTAGCCGACCGACTCGGCGAGCGCCAGCGCCGCCCTCGCATGGTCGCGGGCGGCCGTATCGTCACCGAGCTGCCGGTGCGCCTCGGCCAACCCCAGCTGCGCCTGCGTCTGCGGATACCGGGCCCCGATCTGCTCGGCCAGGACCAGCGCTGCTGCATACTGCTCCCGGGCTCCCGCGCCATCATCCAGCCGGGTCAGGATGCTGCCGAGGACATTCCGGGCGTCCAGCTCGCACCGGCGGGCGTTGATCCGCTCGCCGACCGCGAGCCCTTCCTCGGCGTGCACCCGGGCGCCGGCGAGCTGGCCGGCGTCGCGTTCGACGGCGGCCTGGACCGTCAACCCGAGCGCCTCACCCGGAAGATCCCCCAGCTCCCGGTGTCGGCGTAGCGCCTGCCGGATCTCTTCGTCGGCGAGCGCCAGCTGGCCCAGGTCGAGGTGGATGGTGGCGAGGTTATGTAGTGACGTGGCCAACCCGTCGGTGCCCTCCAGCTGTTGGTCGATCTCGTACGCCTGCTGGAAAAACTCCGCGGCCGCCGCGAGCTGACCCAGCTCACGGTTGATGATCCCGAGACCGGTCAGCGCGGCCGCCTCCCCGTCGAGGTCGCCGGCGTCGCGGACCAGCGCCAGCACTTTGGCGAAGCTCGCTGCGGCGTCGGCGGGTCGACCGGTCGCGGAGAGCACGATCGCCTGGCTCCGGTGGGCGGTGACCTCGCCCTCCCGCCAGCCCGCCGCCTGGGCCAGCGCCACCGCGGTGTCGTAGCCGGACAACGCTTCGGGGTACTCGCCCATCCGGCCCTGGATCTTGGCGAGGTTGTGCCATGCCGACGCCTGCGCGGCGGCGTCGCCGTGCGCGCGGGCCGCCGCCAGCGCCGCTTCGGCGATGACCCGCCACTCGACCGCGAGCTGCCGACGCATCAGATAGCCGCGAAGCCGATCGGCGAGCAGCCACGCCACCGGTGCCGGACCCCGCTCGGCCGCGTCGCTGACCGCCGCCACCAGGTTCGCCCGCTCCGCGTCGAGCCACGCCATCGCCGCCGGCACGTCGGTGAAGCCGATCGGTCCGCCAGCTGGGGCGCCCGGGTGGCCCGCGGGCGCCGGCACTCGGGCCGCGGTCGGGAAGAGCAGCTCGGCAGCTTCGTCGGCACCGGCCAGGTAGTAATGAAGCAGCCGGTGGCGGGCGGCCTCCCGCGCCGCGGCAGGCTCCTCGGTCGCGACCAGCTCGCCGGCGTACGCCCGGAGCAGGTCGTGGCTGCGGAACCGGCCAGGCTGTGGCAGGTCGAGCAGGTGCGCGTCGGTCAACTGCTGCAACAGGGCCCGGGTCGGTGCGGTCGGTTGGTCGATCAGCGCGGCGGCGGCGGGCGCGGCGATATCGGGACCGGTGGCCAGGCCCAGCCGGCGGAAGAGTTCGGCCGCTGCCGGCGACAGCCGGCGATACGAATGGGACAGCGCGGTCGCTACCGAACTCTCCTCGTCGTCGCCGGTCGTTAGCGCGGCGAGACGCTCGTCGCCGGCTAGCTCGGCGACGTAGTCGGCGATCGGCAGGCGTGGCTGCCCGTCGAGGTCGGCCGCGGCGATTCGCAGCGCCAGCGGCAGGTGCGCGCAGGCGGCGGCCAGCGCCGCGACCGGGCCGGGTTCGGCGGCGCAGCGCTCCGCGCCGAGCAGCCGCCGGAGCAGGTCGGTGGATTCGGCGGCGGTGAGCACCTCCAGCGTGAGCCGCCGGGCGCCGTCCCGGGCGACCAGGCCGGTCAGCTGCGCCCGGCTGGTCACCAGCACCAGGCAACCCGGGGCGCCAGGCAGCAGCGGCCGCACCTGGCCGGCGTCGGCTGCGTTGTCCAGCAGCACCAGCATCCGCCGGCCGGCCATGGTGGAGCGGAACATGGCCGCCGCCGGCCCGGGGTCGGCCGGGATCTGCTCGGCCGGCACCGCCAGCGAGCGGAGCAGCCAGCTGAGCGCCTCGATCGGGCGCAGCGGGGCGCCCGCGGCGTGGCCCCGCAGATCGAGGTAGAGCTGGCCGTCGGGGAAGTGGTCGAGCACTCGGTGTGCCCAGTGGACCACCAGGGCGGACTTGCCGACCCCGGCGGTGCCGGCCACCGCCGAGATCACTACCGGGGCCGGCGTGCCGGCCAGGTCCGGCAGGAGTTTGTCGAGCGCGGCGAGCGATTCTTCGCGGCCGGTGAAGCTGGGTACGGCGCCGGGGAGCTGACGGGGGACCGGCGCGGCGGCGAGGGCCGGCGGCGGCGCGGGCTCGGCCGGCGGCGTGGGGCTCGGCTGCGGCAGATCGAGGCTCGGGTCGTGGTTGAGGATGGCCCGGTGCAGCCGCCGCAGCTCGTTACCGGGATCGGTGCCCAGCTCCTCCCGCAGCAGCCGGCGGCCCTGCTCGTAGCGGCGGAGCGCGTCGGCCTGCCGGCCGGCGCGGTATAGCGCCAGCATCAGGGCGGCGCGCAGCCGCTCCCGGTACGGATGGTGGCTCACCAGCTCGGAGAGCTCCTGGACCAGCTCACCGGTGAGGCCGCTCGCCAGCTCGCTGTGTAGACACTCCTCGATCGACTGTAGCCGCTCCTCGGCGAGGTCGGCGTTGGCCCACTGGGGGCCGGCGACCGCGACATCCGCGAGCGGCACCCCGCGCCACAGCGCCAGCGCCGCCCGGTAGCGGCGGCCGGCCTCATCGTGCCGGCCCTGGCCGGCGGCGGCCCGGGCAGCGTCCCGGAGCCGCCGGAACTCGAGCAGGTCCAGCGTCTCGGGGCCGACCGCGGCGCGGTAGCCGCCGGGGTCGGTGAGGATCACCGGCTCGGTTACGCCGGCGGCGGTCAGCTGCCGGCGCAGCCGCGAGACCGCGCCCTGGAGCTGACCGCGACCATTGCGCGGTGGCTTGTCGGGCCACACCGCCGCCACCAGCTCATCGGCGGGGACCACTCGGTTGGGCTGGAGGAGGAGCGCTGCGAGCAGGGTGCGTTCCCGGTTCGTGGCGATCGCCGACTCGCCCGACCCGGTCTGGACACGCAGGGGGCCCAGGATCTGGAACCACACACCGTCTCCTCACCGCCACCGGCCGGGATGAGTGACCCGGTTGCCCGGCCTATGTCCTGAAGTCTGGCATGTGGTCCGGACAACGGCACCGTGCTGTCCACAGCTTGACATTCGCTGGCTGGCTGCTCCGCCAGGCGGGGAGGGGGAACACCCTGGTGAGTCTCGGGGTCGGATCAGGGACTAGCCGGATGTTCCGCGCCGCCCGTCGGGTCTACCGTGACGATGTGACTCTGATCAGCACCGAAGCACTGACCAAACGGTACGGTGAGCGGGTCGCCGCGCTCGACGGACTGACCGTCGAGGTGGCACCCGGCATCATCGGGCTCGTCGGCGCTAACGGCGCCGGCAAGTCCACCCTCATCAAGATCCTGCTGGGGCTCGCCGCCCCGACCAGCGGATCCGCCCGGGTGCTGGGCCTCGACCCGGTTCGTCAGGGCGAGCAGGTTCGGGCCCGGGTCGGCTACATGCCCGAGCACGACTGCCTGCCGCCCGACGTGATCGCCGCCGAACTCGTCACGCACCTCGCCAGGATGAGCGGCCTACCCCGCACCACCGCCAGGGAACGGGCCAGCGAAGCGCTGCGCCACGTCGGCCTCTACGAAGAGCGGTACCGGCAGATCGGTGGCTACTCGACCGGCATGAAGCAGCGGGTCAAACTCGCCCAAGCGCTGGTGCACGACCCGTATCTGCTGCTGCTCGACGAACCGACCAACGGGCTCGACCCGGCCGGTCGGGAGGCGATGCTGACGCTCATCGCCCGCATCGGCGTCGAGTTCGGCGTGTCGATCGTGGTCTGTTCCCACCTGCTCGGTGAGGTGGAGCGGATCTGCGACACGCTGGTGGCGATCGATGCCGGGAAGCTGCTGCGGGCAGATCGGATCTCCGCGATGACCGCCGGCACCGGGGTGTTGGCGGTCGAGGTCGACGAGGGGACCGATGAGCTGGCGACCGCCCTCGCCGAGCTGAGCCCACGCCGGGAGGGCGACGCGCTGCTGGTGCCGCTGACCGGGGAGCAGACCTACGACACGGTGGTCGAGACGGTGGCGCGGCTCGAACTACCGCTGCACCGGCTGGCTCAGCGCCACCACCAGGTCTCCGACCTGTTCGCCGCCGCCACCACGGAGGTGCGGGCATGACCAACGGAGTCATCCACGATCTCGGCTACCAGCGGTACACCGGCCAGCGGCTGGATCGCGGCTACGCGGTCCGCTCCCTGTACTGGCACTCGCTGCGCAGCGCGTTCGGCATCGGCCGCGGCGCCAAGGCGAAGGTCTTCCCGTGGCTGGTGACCGGCCTGGTGGCGGCGGTGGCGATCGTGGTCACCGCGATCCGCGCCGTGCTGGGAGAGCCGGTGCTCGGTTATCTCGCCTTCCCGGACGCGGTCTTCATGCTGCTGGTGCTGTTCTGCGCGGTGGCCGCGCCGGAGCTGGTCTCCCGGGACCTGCACAGCGGGGTGCTGCCGCTCTACTTCTCCCGGCCACTGCGCCGCACCGACTATGCCTTCGCGAAGCTGGCGGCGCTGGTGACCGCGGTCTGGCTGGTGCTCGCCGGCTCGCTGCTGGTGATGTTCCTGGGCGGCGCGTTCGGCACCGACCGGATCGGCGAGGTGTGGCCGGAGTTGGGCGACTTCGCCCGGGGCCTCGGCTACGCGGCGATCACGGCGACCGTCTTCGGCGCACTCGCGATCCTGGCCGCGTCGTTGATCGCCCGCCGGACCGTGGCGGCCGGTGTCATCGTCGCCCTGTTTCTGGCGACCATGCCGGTGGTGGGCGTGCTCGACCCCGGCGGCGGTCACCTGCCCGCGGGCGAGGCAGGCCGCCACCTGGCCCGGATGGTGAACCCGAGCACGTTGGTGCACGGAGTCCGGGACTGGCTCTTCCATCGGGACACACTGGAGCTGGGCGGGTTCGGCCCGCTCTACCTCGTGGTCGCCGTCGGGCTGGTCGGCCTCACCGTCGGTCTGTTGTTGCTGCGCTACCGGAGGGTCAGCCGATGAAGGTGGAACTCAACGACGTCTCCCGGTGGTACGGCAACGTGGTGGCGGTCAACAACGTCAGCATGACGCTCGGGCCCGGGGTGACCGGTCTACTCGGCCCGAACGGTGCCGGTAAGACCACCCTGCTGCACATGATGTCCGGCTTCCTGCCCCCGTCCCGGGGCACGGTGACGCTCGATGGGGTTCCGGCGTGGCGGCAGCCCGCGGTCTACCGCAGCCTCGGGCTGGTGACCGAACAGGAGGCGGTGCACGGCTTCCTGACCGGCTACGAGTTCGTGCTCGCCAGCGCCCGGCTGCATCGACTGCCCGATCCGGCGGCGGCGGCCCGGCGCGCCATCGCGCAGGTCGAGTTGGACGATGCCCAGCACCGGCGGATCGGCACCTACTCGAAGGGGATGCGGCAGCGGGCCCGGGTCGCCTCGGCGCTGGTCCACGAGCCGGCCGTGCTGCTGCTCGACGAGCCCTTCAACGGCATGGACCCGCGGCAACGGATGCAGATGATGCGGCTGCTGCACGAACTCGGTGAGTCGGGTCACACGGTGCTGTTCAGCTCGCACATTCTGGAGGAGGTGGCACAGCTCTCCGGGACGGTGCAGGTGATCGTGGCCGGGCGGCTCGCCGCCTCCGGTGACTACCGCAGCATCCGCCGGCTGATGACCCACCGGCCGCACGTGTTCACCGTCCACTCCAGCGACGACCGCCGGTTGGCGGTCGCCCTGCTCGCCGAGGCGTCGGTGGTCGGGGTCGAGCTGCTGCCCGCCGGCGGGCTCACCGTCCGCAGCAGGGACTATGGCGCGTTCGCCCGCGCACTGCCCCGGATCGCCGTGGCGCAACAGCTGCGGCTCACCGGGCTGGTCCCCACCGACGAGTCCTTGGAAAGCGTCTTCTCCTACCTGGTGGCATCATGATCAATCCAACGGTTGTCCGGATCACCCTCCGGGGTCTACTCGGGCGGCGCCGGTTCCTGCTCCTACTACCGCTGCCCCTACTCGTGGTCGGGCTGGCCCTGCTCGCCGACCTGATCGGCGCCCGGCCGGTCGACTGGGTGTCCGGCATCCTGATCGGACTCGGCGTCGCGGTGGTGCTGCCGGTGTTGGCGTTGATCATCGCGGCGAGCGTCCTCGGGTCCGAGATCGACGACGGGACGGTCGTCCACATCCTCGCCAAGCCCTTACCCCGGCGCGAGATCATCTGCTCCAAACTGCTGGTGGCGGTGGTGGTCACTTTCGTCGCGGTGGGGCCGGCGCTGCTGCTCGGCGGGGCGCTGGCCGAGCCCGCCATCGGGCTAGGCCTGCTGGTCGGAGCGGCGGCGGGCGCCTTCGCGTACGCCGCGGTCTTCCTGGCGCTGTCGCTGCTCACCCGCCGCCCGGTGCTGATCGGGTTGGTCTACGTCCTGGTCTGGGAGGGGCTGCTGACCAACCTGCTCAGCGGTGCCCAGGTGCTCTCGATCCAGCAGTATGTGATCACGATCGCGGATCAGGTGGCGGGCTCGACGCTGCTGACCAGCTCGGTGTCGCTGCCGGTCGCCCTCGCCATGACCGCGGTGGTGACGGTCGGCGCTACCGTACTGGCGACCGACCGGCTCCGGTCGTTCGCGGTCGCCGGCACCTGACCCCGGAGGCGACGGTGCCGAGCAGTTGGCGTCGGGCGGTTCTCGTCAGGTAACTGACGAGAACCGCTCCACGTCCGGGGTCTTGCCGGCGACGATCAGCAGCGCCCCGCCGTAGACCATGGTCTCCGGCCGGGCGTAGGTGAAGTCCGAACCGGTCATCTTCACCGCCACCACGGTCACGCCGTACTTGCTGCGGAGTTTGCTGTCGCCGAGGGTGCGGCCGATCGCCTCGGTCGGTGCCTGCACCTTCGCCATCGCGTACCCGTCGTCGAACTCGATGAAGTCGAGCATCTGGCTGGCGATGAGGTGGGCGACCCGCTCGCCCATCGCCGCCTCCGGGTAGATCACGTGGTCGGCCCCGACCGCGGAGAGGATCTTGCCGTGCTTGGCGCTGATCGCCTTCGCCCAGAGGTCCCGCACCCCGAGATCATTCAGGGTGAGCACGCTCAGCACGCTGGCCTCGATCTCGGTGCCGATCCCGACGATCGCCCGGCGCAGGTCCCCGACACCAAGTTGCCGGAGCGCATCCTCGTCGGTGGCGTCGGCCTGCACCACGTGGGTGAGCCGGTCGGCCCACTTCTGCACGATCTGCTCGTCTTCGTCGATCGCCAACACCTCGTGGCCGAGCCGGATCAGCGAGGCGGCGACTTGGCCGCCGAACCGGCCCAACCCCACCACCAGGATGCCGTCGGTGGAGGCCTTGCTAGCCAACGGTGCTGCTCCTTCGCCTGCCGGGACCGGTGTCGACGCCGTGGGCCGGTCAGCCGACGATCGGTCGCTCCTGGGGATAACGGTACATCCGCTGCCGGGTGTTCAGCGCCAGCCCGGTCGCCAGCACCATCGGCCCCACCCGCCCGATGAACATCCACGCCGCGATGATCAGCTGAGCGGGCTCGGGGGCCGCCGCGGTGACCCCGGTGGAGAGACCGACGGTGGCGAAGGCCGAGACCACGTCGAAGAGGATGTACTCGAGCGGGAACCCGTCGGTGACCAGCTCCACCAGCAGCGTGCCCACCACCACCAGCGCCACCCCGAGCAGCGCCACGCTGAGCGCCTCCCGCTGCGCCGGCCCGGCCACCCGGCGGCGGCCGACCACCACGTCCGGCTCACCTCGGATCTCCGACCAGATGATGTACGCCAGCAGCAGGAACGTCGCGACCTTGATCCCGCCGGCGGTGGAGGCGCTGCCGCCGCCGATGAACATCAGTCCGATCGTGATGATGATCGACTCGGCGTGCAGCGCGCTGAACTCGATGCTGTTGAATCCGCCGGACCGGGGCATCGCGCCGTTGAAGAAGGCGGCCAGCACCTTCTCGCCCACCCCCAGCGGTCCGAGCGTGGCCGGGTTGCGCCACTCGAACGCCAGCAGTGCGACGAAGCCGACCACCAGCAGCAGCGCCGAGCCGATGATGGTGAGCCGGGTATGCAGGGTCCAGTGCTCGGGGCGGCGCAGCTGCCGGCCCAGTTCGATCAGCACCGGGAAGCCGAGGCTGCCAGCGATCACCCCGAAGGCCAGGGCGCCGCTGATCCACCAGTCGCCGACGTACTCCTCCATGGAGGTGGTGAAGAGCGAGAAGCCGCCGTTGTTGAAGGCGGAGATGCCGTGGAAGATGCCCTGCCACGCCGCCTCTTCGAAGCTCCGGCCGTACCCGCTCCACCAGCGGATCGTCAGCACCGCCGCGACCACCAGCTCGAAGGCGAGCTGAATCAGCGCGACCCGGATCAGCACGCCCTTGATGTTGGCCATGTCCAAGCTGCGGCCCTCGGTGGTGGCGAGCAGCCGGGTGCGGACCCCGAGTCTCCGGGCGACCAGCAGCGCGAGCAGCGTCGCGGCGGTCATGATGCCGTAGCCGCCGGCCTTCACCGAGCAGATGATGACTGCGTGGCCGAAGTCGGACCAGTGGGCGGTGTCGACCACGATCAGTCCGGTGACACAGATCGCGGAAGTGGCGGTGAACAGCGCGGTGACGAGGCTGGTCGACGCCGCCGGGTCGGCCCGGGCGGCGGGCAGCATGAGCAGGACCGTGCTGATCCCGATCGCGGCGAGAAACGCCAACGGCACGAGCCGAGCAGGGTGCTTACTCAAACTGCCCTCTCCTCGCGCGATCATGGACCTAGGTACATGAACTGGCCGTTATGCGGTCCCCAACCCCATGGTCAACGCACCGGCTGTGCTGGCGGAGCGGGGTCGGCGAAACGGGCTTGGCGGGCGGCGTAGCTCCGTAGCGCCCGGAGGAAGTCGACCCGCCGGAAACCCGGCCAGTAGACGTCGCAGAAGTAGAGCTCCGAGTGCGCGGTCTGCCACAGCAGGAAGCCGCCCAGCCGCTGCTCGCCGCTGGTGCGGATGACCAGATCCGGGTCGGGCAGGCCGCCGGTGTAGAGATGGGCGGCGATCCGCTCCGGATCCAGGCTCGCCGCCAACGATTCGACCGTCTCGCCCGCCCTGGCGGCGTCGTCGAGCAGGCCTCGGACAGCATCGGCGATCTCGGTACGGCCGTCGTAGCCGATCGCCAGCGTAAGGTCGTAGCCGGCGCGATCCTGGGTCGCCGCCGCCGCCGCCTTCAGCGCGCGGGCGGTGCTGTCCGGCAGGATGTCCAGCTGGCCTGCGAGGTGCAGGCGCCACCGGTTGTCCGGGCGGGCAAGCCGCTGCTCGACCCCCTGTTCGGCGAGCCGCATCAGAAAGCCGACCTCGCCGTCGTCCCGCTTACGCAGGTTGTCGGCGGAGCAGACAAACGCGGTGACCTGCGTGATGCCGAGGTCGGCGCACCATTCGAGGACTCGCGCCAGGTGTTCGGCGCCCTGCTGGTGGCCGGCGCTGACGCTGTCGAGGCCCGCCCGCCGGGCCCACCGACGGTTACCGTCCATGACCACCGCGACGTGTCGGGGGAGCCGGTCGGCCGGCAGTCGACGTTGAAGTCGCCGGGCATACCAGCGATAGAGCGCTTGCCGCATTGCGTCAACCTAACAGCATCAGCGGCCCGGCCCGTGGGTACGCCGGTCCGCCCGCGTGGCTGGCGGCGGCGTTCCCAGCGTGGCTGTGGAGCGATCGCCGCGCGGGAGCAGACTGTTGGCAACCGGACCACATCCTGAGCGTTGTAGGCCACAACACTGAGGATGTGGGTTCGCGCCCAACAGTACGACCCGGCGGGGCCGTCGGTGGCCGCCTTGCGCGCGGGTCGCATCATGGACGGGTGACCAGGCGGACACTGCAAGGTGATGTGGGGCAGCTGCTCCGGACGGTAAGGGAGCGCCGAGGCCTTTCCCAGTCCCGGCTGGCGGCCCGGGTGGGGACCAGCCAACAGCGCCTCTCGCAAGTGGAGCGGGGGGTCGCCAACCCGACGCTGGGGGACCTCGAGCGACTCTTCGATGGGCTGGGCCAGCGGCTCCGGGTGGCGGCCGTTCCGCACGCCGAGGCGGTCCGGGAGGTGCGGGTGCGTCTGCTCGACCGCCTGCCGGCCGCGGTCGTCATTCGCCTGGGCGATCACCAACTCCGGGTGCCGCCAATGTCCTGGCTCACGGCGCACGATCCGGACCTCGCGGAGTTGCTGGCGCGGCTTACCCGGGCGGGGTGGGCAGGGTCGGCGGCAACAGCTTCGCCAGCTGTGGGGTGACCGACCAGGCACTGGTCAGGTCGGCGTACTCCTGTTGTTGGGCAGCGGTCGCGGGGGCGCCGGTATAGGCGGCGCGCAGCAGCAGATTCCGCGGGGTGTGCTGGGAGTCGATGAACTCCACCACCTCCACCCGGTAACCGTGCTGCCGCAACAGCGACGCCCGCAACGAGTCGGTGAGGACGTCGGCGAACCGTTCCCGCAGGATGCCGTGCCGGACCAGCGGCGGGTAGGGCGGGCTCGGCGACCGGCGCAGCTGCGCCGCCACATCGTGGTGGCAGCACGGGGCGGCCAGGATCCAACGGGCCCCCCAGCCCACCGCCCGGGCGAGGGCGTCGTCGGTGGCGGTGTCGCAGGCGTGCAGCGCGAGGACCAGCTCGGGCGCGGGGGTCACCACCGCGTCGGCGATGCTGCCGGCGGCGAAGGTGAGCCGGTCCGACCAGCCGAGCTGCGCGGCGAGCGCGGTGTTGCGGGCCCGCTGGTCGTCGCGGACATCCACCCCGACCACGTTGACGTCGAGCCCGCGCTCGGTGGTCAGCCACCGGTAGGCGGCGAAGGTGAGGTACGCGTTGCCGCAGCCGAGATCGACGATGTGCAGCGGCTGCGGCAATCGTTCGGGGTCGGTGCCCGGTTCCGGCAGCGTCGCCGCCAACGCCCGCAGGAAGGCGTCCACCTGGCGGCGTTTGGCAGCGTCCGCGCCGATGCTGCCGAAGAGCGGATCGCCGGGGTCGAGCAGGTGCCGCCGGCTCCGGTCATGGTTGGGCGTGGCCGAGGGCGGCGTACTGCCGGCGGCGCGGTGGACCTGCGCCTGCCCGGACTTGGTGACCCGCACCTGGAGGGTGGCGCCGCCGGCCTCCACGAGCCAGCTGCCGAACGGTTCCGCGAGCAGTTCGTCGACCGCGGCCTCGGCGGGCGGGCCGTAGCCGAGGTTGCGGGTGGTGGGGCGCTCGCCAACGGTGGTGACCAGCTGTAGCTGGGCCTCGCCGCGCAGGGTCACCGGCCGCAGCTCGGCCCGGCGCGCCGCCGGCTGCCGACCGCGTCGCTTGCCGGCGGCGACCGCGCGGATCAGGTCGCCGCCGAGCAGGAGGGTACGCAGCTCCGACAGGACCGGGGGCAATGGTTCGGGCATGAGTTCACCAGGGACGTGGCGACCAGGGGTCACAACGTTCGGGTCTCGCCGATCGCCAGATCCCAGAGGTCGTCGCGGGGGCGGCCGGCCCGCGTCCACGCTTCGGTGGCGCGGGTCAGGGGTTCGATGATCGGCTCGTTGGACAGGATGAAGGTCCCCCAGTGCATCGGCACCATGCGGGTCGCCGTCAAATCCAGGCAGGCCTGCACCGCCTCCTCGGGGTCGACGTGCATGGCGTGCATGAACCAGCGGGGCTGGTAGGCGCCGACCGGCAACAGCGCGAGGTCGATGCCGGGGTAGCGGTCGCCGATCTCGCGGAACCAGTGGCCGTAACCGGTGTCACCGGCGAAGTAGATCCGCTCCGCTCCGGAGCTGAGCACCCAACCGCCCCACAGGCTGCGGCAGGTGTCGGTGAGGGTGCGCCGGCTCCAGTGGTGCGCCGGAACGAAGTCGAACTCCACCTCACGAAGCCGCCACGACTGCCACCAGTCGAACTCGCGTACCTCGGTGAACCCTCGACGGCGGAACCATCGGCCGAGGTTGGCCGGCACGAATACCGGGGTGTCGCGGGGTAGCCGGCGGATGGTGGGCGCGTCGAGGTGATCATAGTGGTTGTGGCTGATCACCACCGCGTCGATCGGTGGTAGCGCGGACCAGGCGATGCCCGGTGGCGTGATCCGGGGGAGGATGCCGGGGATCCGGCGGGACCACACCGGGTCGGTGAGCACCGTCAGCCCACCGATCGTGATCACGAAGCTGGCGTGGCCCGCCCAGGTCAATGCGGTGGTCGCCGGCTCCGGGGCGGGCGGCGGCCCGGTCGGTGCACCCGGCGCGACCGGCACCGCGCCGGCCTGTGCGAGGAGCTGCCGGGTGGGGCCGCGTTCCCGCACCATCCGCCAGACATCGACCGGGCGGGGCAGGGGCCCGGTGAGCCGGTCACGGAATGAACGGGGCCAGCTGGCGACCTGCGGTGGCGTGGTCATGTCATCAGGGTACGGCGCGGCTGCGGTGGCGCGGCTGAAGTCCAGGCCACGCCACCGCAGCCGCCGTTGCGCTCAGCTGGC
This sequence comes from Natronosporangium hydrolyticum, assembly GCF_016925615.1. NCBI lineage: Bacteria > Bacillati > Actinomycetota > Actinomycetes > Micromonosporales > Micromonosporaceae > Natronosporangium > Natronosporangium hydrolyticum. The sequence continues at coordinate 5,280,231 of NZ_CP070499.1, read as the reverse complement.
CGGCTGCTCGGTGGCCTCGGTGACCTGCTCCGGACGGGCACCTTCCCGGCCCGCGGCACCGCGACCGCCGCGGCGCCGACGGCGGCGGGTACGGCCGGCCCCGCCCTCGGAGGTGGTCGGCTCCTCCCGCTCCGGTGCCGAAGCGACCGCCGCGGTGGGCGCCGAAGTAGGCGCCGAGGTGGTCGAGGGCTCGCCCACGGCGGCGGCGTCTCGGGTGCCGCCGCGGCGGCGGCGTTGCCGGGGGCTGCGGGGGGAGCGTTCGGCTGGCCGGTCGGTGGGGCGGCGGCGGCCGCGCTCCTTGGTCCGGGAACCGCCGAGGTCTTCCTCGGTCTCGGCGCCGAGCCCGGCCCGGGACTGTTGCGCCGAGGGCAGGATGCCGGTGGCGTCGCTGGGGATGTCTAGATCCTGGGCTAGCCACTCGGAGGTGTGGTAAGTCTCGGGTGGTTCGGGCGTGGCCAGCCCCATCGACTTGTCGATCAGCCGCCAGCGGGCCATGTCTTCCCAGTCGACGAAGGTCACCGCGATGCCGGTGGCCCCGGCCCGGCCGGTGCGGCCGATCCGGTGGGTGTAGGTGTCGGGGTCCTCGGGGCAGTCGTAGTTGATCACGTGAGTGACCCCGGTCACATCCAGCCCGCGGGCGGCGACGTCGGTGGCGACAAGTACGTCGACCTTGCCGCTGCGGAACGCGCGCAGCGCCCGTTCCCGAGCACCCTGGCCGAGGTCGCCGTGGACCGCGGCGCAGGCGAAGCCTCGGAAGTCGAGTTCACCCGCGACCTTGTCGACCCCCCGCTTGGTACGCGAGAAGATGATGGTCAGGCCGCGCTCCCGGGCTTGCAGGATGCGGGCGACCATCTCGACCTTGTTGAGCGAGTGGGTGCGGTAGATGACCTGGCGGGTCTGCGGCGCCCCGGCCCCGGCCGCCCCTGGGTGGGTGGCGTGCAGCGTCATCGGCGACCGGAGGAACCGGCGGGACAGGGCCACGATCGGGTCCGGCATCGTGGCCGAGAAGAGCATGGTCTGCCGCTCGGCCGGCAGCATCGCGAGGATCTTCTCGACGTCGTCGAGGAACCCGAGGTCGAGCATCCGGTCGGCCTCGTCGAGCACCAGCGCCTGGATTTGCCGTAGCTTCAGCTGCTTCTGCCGGGCCAGGTCGAGTAGCCGGCCGGGGGTCCCCACCACGATCTCGACGCCGGCGCGCAGCTTGTCGGTCTGCGACTCGTAGGCGACCCCGCCGTAGATCGGCAGGACCCGGATCCCGCGGGTGGCGCCGCCGGCGGTCAGGTCGCTGGCGACCTGGAGGCACAGCTCGCGGGTGGGTACGACCACCAGTGCCTGCGGCGTGCCGTCGGCGCCCTCGCTGCGGGCGGTGACCCGCTCCAGCAGCGGCACCCCGAAGCCGAGCGTCTTCCCGGTGCCGGTGGGGGCCTGGCCGATCACGTCGTTGCCCCGCATCGCGATCGGGATCGCGTACTCCTGGATGGCGAACGAGTGGGTGATGCCCACCGCGGCGAGCGCCGCCACCGTCTCCGGTCGGGCGCCGAGGTCCGCAAAGGTCGGACTGTCCGGTTTAACTTGCTTTTCTGCTTGCTCCTGATTTGCGGCTGTATCGGTCATAAGTTGGATTTCGCTTGCCCTCCGTCGGGCCGCCGGCTACTGATCCGGCGGGTAGCGCGCCCCGGATTCTCGAAGGGCGCGACATCGTCGTTGCTGCGCCATCCCGGCGCAGCGCGCTCATCGGCGGCGATCTAGCCGCGAGAACACGTGCCGCGGGCGAGGACGCCCGCGTAACTGGCTCCATCATACGAGAGAGACGGCACAATCACGAGTAACTGCCGTAAGGTGGATCTCGACCGGTCGCGCTGACGGAGAGAAACCCACCTGTGATGTCTGAGCCGAGCTCGCCCGCTTCCCTGATCAGCACCACCGCTGACCCCGGGGCGGAGGCAGTGGCTGAGCTGCTCGGCATGCTCGCCTACGGCGAGCTGCTGGCGTTCGAGCGGATGGCCTCCGACGCCCGGCTCGCGCCGGATCTGGACCGTCGGGCGGTGCTGTCGGAGATGGCCGCCGCGGAGATCACCAATTACCAGCGGCTCGCCGCCCGGCTGGCCGAGTTGGGGGCCGAGCCGCAGCAGGTGATGACGCCGTACGTCCAGCCGCTGCAGGCGTACCACAACCGGACCGAGCCGCGGGATTGGCTGGAGGCGCTGACCAAGGCTTACGTTGGCGACAGCGTGGCCGACGACTTCTTCCGGGAGGTCGCGGCGTTCTTAGCCGACCGGGACCGGCAGCTGGTGCTAGAGGTCCTGCACGACTCCCGGTACGGGGAGTTCGCGGCCGACGAGATCCGGACCGCGATCGCGGCCGACCCGAAGCTGGCGAACCGGCTCTCGATCTGGGCCCGCCGGTTGATGGGAGAGGGTCTGTCGCAGGCGCAGCATGTCGCGGCGGCCCGGCCGACGCTGGCGACGCTGATCATCACCGGAGCGGGGGATCAGGATGGGGTGACCGCGTTACTGCGGCGGTTGACCTCGGCGCACGGTGCCCGGATGAACGCGGTAGGGCTGAACAACTAGCGGCCGTGCGGCCCGACGCCTAAACCAACCGGTTACGGCTGTGCCCGGCCCACCGGGGCGAACCCCACCGGCCGGTGCATCTGCTCGGCGATCTCGACGTAGGCGAGCTTGTCGACCGGCACGATCACCCGCCGCCCTTTCTCGTCGACCAGCTGCAACACCCCGGACGAGTCGGCGATGGCGGTGGTGACCGCCTTCTCCACCTCTTCCGACGACTGCGCGCTCTCTAGCACCAGCTCACGTCCGGCGTGCTGGACGCCGATTTTGACCTCCAAGTCCCCACTCCTCTCACGGGTTCGTCGCCGACGATACCTCCCCTTCGGGGCCAGGTTGCCACCCCTCCGCTCCGTGCTGTAGCGGAAAGCTCGCAATGCCCCGCCAGGCGAGGGCGGCGAGTAGCGACTCGGCCTCCGGGCGTGGCACTTGGCGGCCGGTGGCGAGCCAGAACCGGGCGGCGGTGTGCGCCGAACCGACCAGACCGGCCGCGAGCAGCTCCGCCGGCGCCCGGCCGGCGCCGGTGTCGGCCATGATCGTGTCCGCGATAGCCTCGATGGACTCCCGTTCGGCCCGTTCCACCCGCTCCCGGGCGGCCGGTTCGTTGCGCAGATCCGACTCGAACACCAGCCGGAAGGCTCCGCTCTCGTGGTCGATGATGTCGAAGTACGCCTCGATGGCGCTGCGCACCCGTTGCTTGTTGTCGGCGGTGGCCGCCATCGCTGCCCGGGTCTTGGTAACCATCGCATCACAATGGGTGTCTAGTAGTGCGAGGTACAGCTCAAGCTTGCTCGGAAAGTGCTGGTAGAGCACGGGCTTCGAGACGCCGGCCCGCTCCGCGATCTCATCCATCGCCGCCGCATGGTAACCCTGTGCGACGAACACCTCCTGAGCTGCGGCGAGCAGTTGCTTGCGGCGCGCCGAACGGGGCAGGCGAGTCGGCCGTCCGACGGGTATCTCCGTCGTGTCCTGGGACATCCTTCCCCCTTCCAGGTGCCGGGTGCAGGTGGCGGGCAATTGGTCCGTCTGACCCGGCTCGTCTAGTCCATCATCACGTATGCCGGCGACGCATGCGGCGACGCCCGGCGGGTTAACGGATGTGCGTAGGCACGGTAGCCTCACTCTCGGCAGCAAGGAGCGTGCGTGGACGAACAACGGCAACCCGACGGCCCTACTCACGCCGAGGCGGTGCCGTGGCGGGTGAACGGAGCGCAGAGCGCAATTGGCGTGCACGGAGCCGAGCCGGACTGGTCCGCGTCGGGGCCAGCCCGGGAGGGCGCGACGGAGCCCTTGACACTACTCTCGCCTGGGCCTGAAGGCGGGCCGGAGGCGCGGCACCGCTCGGAGGACCCGGAGCGAGGGGCCGACGCCGACACTCCCGCCAGCGGCGTACCGGTGGTCGAGCCGCCGCTGTGGCGGGAGGCGGCGCGCTGGTCGCCGTCGCCCAACTACCGGGGTGAGTACCACTCGGAGTACGCGTCGTCGGGGGTCCCGTACCCGTCGGCGCCAGAAGCGGAACCGGGGTCCGCGGACGATTCGGCGGACCTGCGCTGGGCGGAGGGCGACTACCTGGTGGGTGAGTCGGGCGAGCCGACCAGCGCCGCCGACTACCAAGACCCACTGGGCGGCTACCCCGACCCGAACGCCGGGTACCCCGGACCGGCCGGCTACCACTCCGACTACCAGGAGTACCCCGAAGCCGATTACCAGCAGGCCGATTACGGGCAGCCCCAGTATTCGCAGCCTGATTATTCGCAGTCGCAGTATGCGCACCCCGGGTACGCACAACCTGAGTACGCACAACCTGAGTACGCGCAGCCTCAGTACGCGCAGCCCGCCGAGCCGGCCGGTGGCTACCGCGAGTATCCCGACTACCGGGAGCGTCCGTGGTCGGGCGCGCCGGCCGCATCTGCGGTGGAGCGTCCGTGGTCGGGCGCGCCGGCCCCCACTGCCACCGAGCGGCCGTGGGCCGCGGAGCCACCCCGAGCGCCGCAACCGGCCCGGCCAGAGTCCCGGGCGGAGCCGGCCCGGCCAGAGTCCCGCGCCGAGCCGGCCCGCGCCGAGCCGGCCCGGGCGGAGCCGGCCCGGGCGGAGCCGGCCCGGGCGGAGCCGGCCCGGGCGGAGCCGGCCCGGGCCGAAGCTCGGGCGGAGCCGGCCCGGGCCGAAGCTCGGGCGGAGCCGGCCCGGGCCGAAGCTCGGGCGGAGCCGGCCCGTGGGGGTCCACCGGCCCGGAGCGCCGAGCCGCGGACCCCGGAGCAGTTCCGGCCCGCTGCGCCAGCCTCCCCCGCGCGTTCCGCCGCGGGCCCGCCTACGGCGCCCGTGCCCGAACCACGGCACGCACCGTCGCCGCCGAGCCCTCGCAGCGGTGATCGTCGCGCGCCGGAGGTGACGAGCGGGCTTCCGCAGCGGGTGCCGGCGGAGCCCGACGTACCTGTCCCGCCCATTTCGGCATCCGAGGGTGACGGTGGTGGCGGGCTGGACGCCGGTCGGGACCGCTGGACCGCGCCCGAACTGGCCTGGATCGCCAACCAGCTCCGTCGCGACGACGTTCCCGGGGAGGTGCCGCCGGAGCAGCTCGACGTCGACGGGGTGATGTCGGCGGTGCAGGAGGTCCCGGGAGTGCGCTCGGCCGCGGTCCGGCCCAACCCCAACGGGATCCACACCCTGCGGCTCGACCTCGCCGACGACGCCGACCCCGGCGAGGTCAGTCGGGCGGTGGCCCGGTTGCTGCTGGAACGGATGGGGCTCTCCGCGACCGACCAGCTGTTGGCGGCGCCGGAGGCGCTGCCGACGAGTCAGCCGGAGCCGGCGTCGACGCGGCAGCCGTGGAGCCCGCCGCACCAGCGCACGTCGCAGGAGGAGGGGGCACTGCCGCCGCAGCGGGGGCAGCCGGAGACACTGCCGCCGCAGCGGGGGCAGCCGGAGACACTGCCGCCGCAGCGGGGGCAGCCGGATACATTGCCGCCGCAGCGGGGGCAGCAAAGCCAGCGGGCCCCGCAGCAGCAGCGGACCCCGGAGCAGCAGCGGGCCCCGCAGCAGGAGCAGCGGGCGGCGCCGGCCCACCCGGTCGGCGAGCCTGGGCAGGGGCCAGCCGCCGATCCGGCCAGCCCGCCCTCGATGGCGGAGTATGAAGCTCTGGCGCAGCTGGGGCAGCTACCACCGGAGCTGCCCTGGGGGGTTTCCCTGCCCGGCCAGGCGACTCCGGAGGCGCCGGAGCCGGTGTCGAGACCGTTGCCGCCGGCCAGCCGACCCGGCCCCCGGGTGTTGATCGACCACGTTCAGGTGAGCACGTTCGGGCTCGACGCCACGGTGGAGGTGCGGCTGACCGCGGGGGCTCGGCGCGCCGCCGGGCTCGCCAGCGGTCCGGCGGTCGACTCGTACCTGGTGCGGTTGTCGGCGGTGGCCGCCGCCAAGGCGATCGATCTGCTCCTCCGGGAGGCGGACGAGCCGGCCGGCCCGTCGCGTTGTTTCATCGAGCACACCGGCGTGGTCAACTTCGGCAATACTGAGGTGGCGGTCGCGGTTGTGCTGCTGGTGTGCGGTGGCTGGGTGGAGCAGCTGACCGGCTCCGCGCTGGTCGACGGAGACCCGCGCCAGGCCGTGGTGCGGGCCACCTTGAGCGCGGTCAACCGCAGGTTGGAGGCCCTGCTGTCCTGACCGCGCCGGCATCGGAGGGGCAGGTGGCTAGCGGTGATCCCGAACTCGACCGGCCGGGCGGGTCTGCGGCGTCGCCGTGCGGGGCGGCGGAGCTCACCGGCGATGCGGACGCGGCGGGCGATGCTCGCCCCGGAGTCGGTGCTGCCTGACCTCACCGAGCCGTTGAGCGCCTGGCCTGGGCGCCTGGTACGGGTCGACGGGTCGTTGACTTACGCCCGGGCCGCTCCGCCGACCGGCGCCGACCCGGCGCCCGCGGTCTACGTGCATGGGCTGGGCGGATCGTCGACGAACTGGACGGACCTCGCGGCGCTGCTCGCCGGCCACCTCGACGCCGACGCGATCGATCTGCCTGGCTCCGGGCACAGCGACCCGGCCGGCGAGTACCGGATCCGTAGCTTCGCCGCCCGGGTGGTCCGCTGGATCGAGGAGGTGCGTGGCGAGCCGGTGCATCTGGTCGGCAATTCGCTCGGCGGGACGGTTTCGGTGGTGGTCGCGGCCACCCGGCCGGACCTGATTCGCAGCCTTACGCTGATCTCGCCGGCGCTGCCGTTTCTCGATCCGCGCCGGTCGCTGCAGAGTCGGATGGTGCCGTTGCTGGCGGTCCCCGGTGGCGAGTGGGTGGCCCGCCGGCTGCTCGCTTCGATGAGCCCGGAGGAGTTGGCGCAGCGGGTGGTGGCGGCGTGTTTCGCCGCTCCAGAGCGGGTGCCGGACGAGCGGTTCGCCGAGGCGGTGGCCGAGATGTCGATGCGCTTCACCGTCGACCACTATGTGCCGGCGTACCTGGCGACCATGCGGGGGCTGGTCGGCAGCTTCCTGCGGGCGTACCTGCCGGGGTCCGGGTCGTTGTGGCGGACATTGGCCAGGATCGAGGCCCCCACTTTGGTGATCGCGGGCCGACAGGACAGACTGGTGGATATCCGGGTGGCGCCACGGGCGGCCGAGTTGATCCCGGACAGTCGACTGTTGATCCTGGACGGTGTCGGACATGTTGGACAGATGGAGGCCCCGCGGTTGGTCGCCCGGGCGGTGGTGAGCATGCTCGATGAAGTTGTGGGGCGCCCGCTGGCGGGTGTGGCAGACTAGCCGCACCATGCCCGATACCCCTCAATCCGTTGATCGGGCGCGGACCCGGAAGAAGCCGTCCGCGACCCGGCAGCCCCGTCGGATCCAGGCCCGGCGCCGCCGCCGGCAACGACGGTTCTTCGCCTCGACGTTGGTGGTGGTCGGGTTGCTGGCCGGCTCCGCGTTCGCCCTGGATCAGCTCGCTCGCGAAGACGATGCGGGCGGCCCGGGCTCGGTCGCCGGACCGACCGCGTCGCCGGTCGCCACCCCAACCCCGGACCCGTCGCCGGAACCGTCGCCGGAGCCGACCGAACCACCAGTGGTGTTGGAGTTGTCGGGCGACTTCCCGGCCGACGGGCCCGGCAGTTTCCGGATCGGCACCGACCAGGGGGAGCAGCTGGGCGCCTCCGGGCAGTTGCTGCGGTTCCGGGTGGCGATCGAGGAGAACATCGACGAGGATCTAGCCGAGTTTGCGGAGTTCGTCGACGACACGTTGGGCCATCCGGATGGGTGGACCGCCGGCGGGGACCTGAGCTTTCAGCGGGTGCCCGACGGCGCCCCCGCGGACTTCACGATCTACCTGGCCACCAGCGGCACCACCGAGCGGATGTGCGCCCAGGGCGGGTTGAACGTGGTCGCGCCGGGGCTGCCCGAAGGTGGGGTCTCGTGCCGGTTGTTCGGGCAGGTGGTGCTGAACCTGCACCGGTGGCGTACCTCGGTGTCGCACTATGTGGCGGAGGAGGTGCCGCTGGAGGTCTACCGGCAGATGGTGCTCAACCATGAGGTCGGTCACGAGCTGGGGCTGGGCCATGAAGACTGTCCGGAGCCGGGCGGCCCGGCACCGGTGATGCAGCAGCAGTCGATCTCGCTCCGCGGCTGTGAGGCGTGGCCGTTTCCGTATGTGGATGGAGTGCGTCACACCGGGCCGCCGGTGCCGTGAGCGTTCGGCGTCCAGGTGCTGGGCCGGGCGTGGGCGGGACGGGTCGGAGCGGGTAACAATGGGAGGCGACGTGTTTCGGGTCGAATGTTTGCCCTCCAGGAGACGATGTGAGCCTGCCGCCGCTGGTCGAGCCAGCCGCCGAGCTGTCCACCGATGAGATCCGCCGCTACTCCCGCCACTTGATCATCCCGGATGTCGGGGTTGAGGGGCAGAAGCGGCTCAAGAATGCCCGGGTGCTGTGTGTGGGCGCGGGCGGCCTCGGCTCCCCGGCGCTGCTCTATCTGGCGGCGGCCGGGGTCGGCACCCTGGGCGTGGTCGACTTCGACACGGTCGACGAGTCGAATCTGCAACGCCAGATCATCCACGGCCAGTCCGACATCGGCCGGTCGAAGGCCGAGTCGGCGAAGGCGAGCGTCGCCGAGATCAACCCGTACGTCGAGGTGGTGGTCCACAACACCGCACTCGACCGGGACAACATCCGGGAGATCTTCAGCCAGTACGACCTGATCGTCGACGGCACCGACAACTTCGCCACCCGCTACCTGGTAAACGACGCGGCGGTGCTGCTCGGCAAGCCGTACGTCTGGGGTTCGATCTACCGGTTCGACGGCCAGACCTCGGTCTTCTGGGCGGAGCACGGCCCCTGCTACCGCTGCCTCTACCCGGAGCCGCCGCCGCCGGGGATGGTCCCCTCCTGCGCCGAGGGCGGTGTGCTCGGGGTGCTCTGCGCCTCGATCGGTTCGATCCAGGTCACCGAGGCGATCAAGTTGCTGGCCGGGATCGGTGAGCCGCTGGTCGGCCGGTTGACGGTCTACGACGCGCTGGAGATGAGCTACCGCACGATCAAGGTCCGCAAGGACCCGGAGTGCGTGCTCTGCGGCCCGAACGCCACCCAGACCGACCTGCTGGCAGATTACGAAGACTTCTGCGGCGGGGTCTCGACCGAGGCGCAGGATGCGGTCGAAGGCGCCACCATCACCGCCACCGAGCTGAAGGAGTGGCGCGAGGCCGGCAAGGACTTCCTGCTGGTCGATGTGCGGGAGCCGGCCGAGTACGAGATCGTCAAGATCCCGGAGAGTGTGCTGATCCCGAAGGGCGACATCATCTCCGGGGAGGCGCTGTCGCAGCTGCCGCAGGACCGGCAGATCGTGCTGCACTGCAAGTCCGGGGTGCGCTCGGCGGAGGCGCTGGCGGCGTTGAAGGCCGCCGGGTTCCGGGACGCGGTGCATGTGCAGGGCGGGGTGCTCGCCTGGATCAAGCAGGTCGACCCCTCGCTGCCCAGCTATTAGCCCGACCGCTGCTGGGGCCGGGGTGGCAGCCCACCCCGGCCCCAGCGCGGAGCGGTCACGGTCGGGCGGCGATGACCAGGTTGAAGGGCGTTTCAGCGGCCAGCTCAAAGCGGCTGAACCCGGCCTGGGTCGCTATCTGCCGTAGCCGTTCGGGGCCGGCCTGGGCCCCGAGGGCGAGCCCCACCTCTTGCGAGAGCGAGTTGGGGGTGCAGATCATGCTGGAGCCAGAGTAGAACACCCGGCCGATTGGGTTGAGGTTGTCCTCCAACCGATCGGCGGCGGCCGGCTCCACCAACAACACGGTGCCGTCGGGCTTGAGCCGTCGCCGAGCGTGGCGAAGCGCACCTACCGGGTCACCCATGTCGTGCAGGCAGTCGAAGTAGGCCACCAGGTCGAATTCCGGGCCGGGGAAGTCGCTGGCGGCCGCGACCTCGAACCGGCACCGGTCGGCCACCCCGGCGCGGGCCGCCGCCGCGGTCGCGGCCGTTACCGATGGTGCGTGATTGTCGAACCCGACGAAGTGCGACGCCGGGTAGCGCTGCGCCATCAGGATGGTCGACGCGCCGTGTCCACATCCGACGTCGGCGACGTGGGCGCCGGCGGCGAGCTTGTCGACCACCCCGTCCAACGCCGGTAGCCAGTTGTCGCAGAGGTTACCGATGTAGTTCGGCCGGAAGAACCGTTCCACCCCGACGAACAGGTCCGGGTGGTGGTCGTGCCAGGGCAGCCCATTACCGGCCCGGTAGGCCGTGACCACCTTCTCGACATCCTTGATCATCGAAGCCGCCAGCTGCAGGCCGCCCGGGGCGAAGACCGGGTTGTGCTCGTTGGTCAGTGCGAAAGCTTGTTCCGGGGGCAGTCGGAACCGTTCCGTGGCCGGGTCGTACTCGACGTAGCGGCTGGCCGCCTGGGCCCGTAGCCACTCCTCGACGCAGCGTTGGTCGGTGCCGGTCCGCTCCGCCAAGGTCGCCGGGGTGACTGGCTGCCCGTCGGCCATCGCGCGGTAGAGGCCGAGCGCGTCGCCGACCAGCACAGTCGCGGCGTGGGCGGCTGCGCCGAGATCGGTGAGGAACCGTTCGATGAACTCGTCCAGCTTGGCTGAGTCCAACTCGGGAGCGGGCTGTTCGGTCATGGTCATGGAGAGACTCCTTTCGGGAAACGTGATCAGGAGAGTCGGCGTACCGCGGGCTCGACCGGCACCGGGTTCGCCACCGTGTCCAGGACCGGTGAGGTCGCGACGGCGTCGCGGAGCAGCTCCGCCAGCACCTCGTCGCTCGCCTCGGTGCGCACCGACAGCTGGATCTTGGCCACCGTCCACCCGGGACGGACCTCGGCGACCTGGTACGCGCCGCGCAGGTCGAGCTGGCTTTCGCAGGTGACCTCCAGGCTGTCGATGACCACCCCCCGGCCGGCGGCGTGCTCCACGAACTGGTGCGCCACGCAGGCGCCGAGCGCCGCCGCGATCAGTTCGCCGGGGGCCGGGCCGTGGTCCGTCCCGCCCAGCTCCGCGGGCAGGTCCAACCGAAGCGTGTGGCGGCGGGTGAGCGGCTGATCGGCGAGCGTCACCTGGTCGGCGCGCCAATCCAGGGCGTACCCGCCGCGCCAGCGGTGCTCGGTTCGCAGCCGGGCGTCGCCCGCCGCGGGTGTGGTACGCAGTACCTCGGCGAAGCCGGTCACCTGGTCGACCTCGATGCCGTTGCGGATCATCAGGACACCTCCTCGGGTAGCGGTCCCGGTCGTGGCTCAAGCTCACCGCGGGTCGGCGCAGCGAACATCGGTGAGCTCACCTATCCGGGCCCGGGTGGCCGGCCGGCGGTGCGGTTTCTCGCCGTGGCGGCGTCGAACCCATAGGATCGCGGCATGTCTGTCGCCGGCGGTCCCGCCAGTGACCAGTTGCTGGCCGGAGATCAGGCGCTGGCCAGCGGTGACTGGGCGGCGGCCCGGGCCGCGTTCACCAGCGCGCTCGAGTCCGGGGACGAGCCGGTGGCGTTGGCGGGGTTGGGCGAGGCGCTGTGGTGGCTCGGTGAGTTCCCGACCGCGATCGGCTATCGGGAACGCGCCTACGCCGCGTACCGGCGCCGGGATGCCCCGGATGATGCCGGGCGCGCGGCCGAGCTGGCGGTCCGGCTCGCCATCGACCACTGGGCGAACCTCGGTAACGCCGCCGCCGCTGCCGGGTGGGCTGCGCGTGCGGACCGGATCGTGGCCGCTGCCGGGCTGGCGCCGTTGGCGGGCTGGGTGCGGCTGCTGGAGGCCTACGACGCGGTCGACCCCAAGGAGGCTGAGGCGCTGGCCAGGCAGGCCTGTGAGGCCGCCCGCGCGCACCGTGACCTCGATCTGGAGCTGTGTGCGCTGAGCCAACTGGGGACGGCGCTGGTGGGCCAGGGCCGAGTCAAGGAGGGGCTGCGGCACCTGGACGAGGCGATGGCCGGGGCGCTGGCGGGCGAGGGCACCCCGGGCACCGTGGTCTATACCAGCTGCAACACCATCATGTCCGGCAACGCCTGCGCCGCGTACGCCCGGGTGGTGCAGTGGGTCCGGGCAGCCGACCGGTTCACCAGCCGGTACGGGTGCCCCTACCTCTTCGCGTACTGCCGAGCCCGGTACGCGGCGGTGTTGGTCGCGGTAGGCGACTGGGCCCAGGCGGAGGAGGAGCTAGCCGTCGCCATCGCCGCCACCCGCAACGCACTGCCGGCGTTGCACGGTGAGGCGTTGGCGGTCTCCGCCGGGCTCCGGCTCTGCCAGGGGCGGCTGGAGGAGGCCGAGCGGCTGGTGGCGGGCCTGACCGACCATCCGGCGGCGGCGGCCGTGACCGCCCGGCTGGCGCTGCTCCGGGCCCGCCCGGCCCAGGCGGAGCTGGTCGCCCGGCGGCGACTGGCCGACGCGGGCGAAACGTCGCTGCGGGGGATGGGGTTGGTGGCGTTGCTGGGAGAGGCCCGGATCGACCAGGGCGACCCGGCGGCCGCGCTCGCCCTCGGGCAGGAGCTGATCGAGCTGGGCCGGTTGCAGGAGTGCGAGGTCGCGGAGGGCTACGGGGAGCGGCTCTGCGGCCAGGCCTACGCCGCCGGGGCAGCCCTGGCGGAGCCGGAGTCCAGCACGATCGCCCCCGATCAGGCCCGGGAACACCTGAGCCGGGCAGCGGCGACCTTCGTCCGGTTGGGGATGCCGTACGAGGCTGCCCGGAGCCGGTGGCTGCTCGCCACCGCGGTGCGACACGAGACGGTCGACCGGGCGGCGGCGGAGGCGCAGGCCGCGTTCGACACCTTCTGCGGCCTCGGCGCGGACCGGGACGCCGACGCGGCGGCGGCGCTGCTGCGCGAACTCGGGATCCCGGCCGCCCGGGTGGGCCCGCGCGACCCGGCGAGCTTGACCAGCCGGGAGCGGGAGGTGTTGGAGCTGCTGGCGGAGGGGCTGTCCAACCCGGAGATCGCGGAGCGGCTCTACCTGAGCCGCCGGACCGTGGAACACCACGTCGCCCGGGTGTTGGCGAAGCTGGGGCTGCGCAGTCGGGCCGAGGCGGCGGCCGAGGCGGTCCGGCTGCGGGCCCGCTAGCCGCCGACCGGCTCAGTCGGCGGCGGGTCGGGGCGGGTCCGGGAGCTCGTCAGCATCGACGATGGTGTACGCGTACCCCTGTTCGGCGAGGAAGCGTTGCCGGTGGGCGGCGTAGTCGGTGTCGACGGTGTCCCGCGACACCACGGTGTAGAAGTGGGCCTGCCGGCCGTCGCCCTTCGGCCGCAGGATCCGGCCCAGCCGCTGCGCCTCCTCCTGCCGGGAGCCGAAGGTGCCCGAGACCTGGATCGCCACCGTCGCCTCCGGCAGGTCGATCGAGAAGTTGCCGACGCGGGAGAGCACCAGTGTGGAGAGTTCGCCCCGCCGGAACGCCTCGAAGAGCCGTTCCCGCTCTTTGTTGGTGGTCTGCCCCTGGATCACCGGCGCGTCGAGGTACTCGCCCAGCTCGTGCAACTGATCCAGGTAGGCGCCGAGCACCAGCACCTGATCGTCGCGGTGCTTCTCCAGCAGCGACTTCACGACCGGAAGTTTGGTCCGGGCGGTGGCGGCCACCCGGTACTGGACATCCGACTCGGCGACCGCATACCCCATCCGCTCCTCGTCGGTGAGGGTGACGCGCACCTCGGTGCATTCGGCCGGGGCGATCCAGCCCTGGGATTCGATGTCGCGCCACGGCGCGTCATACCGCTTCGGGCCGATCAGGCTGAACACGTCCGCCTCCCGGCCGTCCTCCCGGATCAGGGTGGCGGTGAGACCGAGCCGGCGGCGGGTCTGCAGGTCGGCGGTGAACCGGAAGATCGGCGCCGGCAGCAGGTGCACCTCGTCGTAGATGACCAGCCCCCAGTCGCGGGCGTTGAAGACATCCAGATGGGTGAAGGCGCCCTTGCGGCGGGCGGTGAGCACCTGGTAGGTCGCGATGGTGACCGGCCGGATCTCCTTGCGCTCGCCGGAGTACTCGCCGATCTCCTCCTCGGTGAGGGTGGTGCGGGCCAACAGCTCCCGCCGCCACTGCCGGCCGGCGACCGTGTTGGTGACCAGGATCAGCGTGGTCGCGGCGGCCTGCGCCATCGCCGCCGTCCCGACCAGCGTCTTGCCGGCGCCGCAGGGCAGCACCACCACACCGGAGCCGGCGGCCCAGAAGTGCTCCACCGCCTCTTTCTGGTAGGTGCGCAGCGACCAGCCGGACTCGGTGAGCGCGATCGGGTGCGACTCCCCGTCGACGTAGCCGGCGAGGTCCTCGGCCGGCCAGCCCAGCTTCACCAGGGCCTGCTTCAGCCGGCCCCGCTCGCTGCCGTGGACGGCGAAGCTCTCCTCGTCGATCCGGGACCCGAGCATGCCGGCGAGCTTCTTGCTCTTGGCCACCTCGGTCAGCACCGCCCGGTCCAGCCCGCGCAACACCAGCCCGTGCGCCGGGTCGTTGAGCAGCTGCAGCCGGCCGTACCGGTCCATGGTCTCGGTGACGTCGACCAGCAGGGCGTGCGGCACCGGATAGCGGGAGTGGCGCAGCAGCGCGTCGACGACCGACTCGGCGTCGTGGCCGGCGGCGCGAGCGTTCCACAGCCCCAGCGGGGTCAGTCGATAGGTGTGGACATGCTCCGGTGAGCGCTCCAGCTCCGCGAACGGCGCGATCGCCATCCGGCACGCGGGCGCGTCCGGATGATCGACCTCCAGCAGCAGCGTCTTGTCTGACTGCACGATCAGCGGTCCACCGGTCACGCGATACACCTCCACCCCGCGTCCGACCTGCCGGACCGGACAAGTCTGCCACGCTGCTGCGGCGCCGGCGGGGCAGACCGCGCTGTGGGGCAGCTCACGAATCCAAGAAATTTCTCTGAAACACGCAACCGAGGGAGGGCGGTCAGCGTCGTAAGGGTATCGGCGTCTCGCGGGTGCGTCCGGATCTGGGGGTTACGGGGGTGGGCGCACCCGCGACGGCGCCGATGACCATGGTCCTGACCATGCGCCCTGACCAAGCGTCGCTCAGCCCTCGATCGTGGCCCCGGTGATCCGGTGCAGCGCGAAGGTGTGCAGCGTGTCGCTGCGCTCATCCTCGGCCCGCAGATAGCCCGCGCCGATCGACACCGGCCGCACCAGCCGCGAGGTCCGGGAACCATGCCCGTCCACGTAGCCCACCCGCACCGGGGTCTTGTCCCGTACCGCCTGCTGCAGGATCGCCATCGCCTCGGTGTGCGCCTGCGCCCCACCGACCGGCGCCCCGTTCGCGGCACCCGGGCCGGGTCGGCGGCGGGCCCGATGGTGGGTCTCCGCCCGGCGCAGATCCTCCACGATGCCCAACAGCCGCGGCGCCGCCATCCGTAGCGGGGCGAACGGGTCCGCCGGCGCAGTGGCCCGCGCCGAACGGGCCGGGGCCCGCCGGGTGCGCGGCTTGACCAGCACCATCGCCCCGCTGGGATCCTCCGGCACCGGGGCGTATCCGGCCTCCCGCAGCGTGGCCAGCAGCCGGTTGCGGCTGGCGCTGGCGCAGATCAGCACGGTCGGCGCCAGCCGCCGCAACCCCACCTCGGCGAGCCGCCGGTCGGCCAGCACCTGCGCCACCAGCGTCTCGTCGTCACTGCGCAGGTACGCGGTGGCGGTGCCGATCCGCAGCCCACCATGGGCGCGGGCGACGTCGTCGATCAGATACGACAACCCCTGCGGTACCGCGGTCCGGGACCGGCGCTTGAACAGGCTGTGCAGATCCTCGGCGGTGTAGCCGGCGTCGAGCGCCCGGCGGACACTCTCCCGGGTGACCCGGTGGACGCTGCCGCCGCCGGCCGACTCGGGCTCGGTGACCAGCTCCAGCTCGGCGGCGAGCAGCGGCTCCGGCGGCCCCGGCACCACCACCGACAAGTCGGCCTGCACCAACACCTCGGCCACCGGCTCCGGCAGCAGCTCCGCCAGCCGCGCGGCCGAGCCGGGCAGCCCGTCTGCCGCGCCCGCGGCGCGGACCCCGAGCGGATCGTCCTCGGGCTCGGGCGGCTGGTGCGCCTCCGCCAGCAGCGCCGCCCCGTAGGAGGTGAGCGCGCCCCGGCCGGTCAACCCCAGCGTCGCCGCCTCCGCCAGCACCTGCCGGGCGGTCGGTTCCCGCCCCGCCGACCAGCGGGGTGCGCGCCAAGCCACCAGCGCCAGCACCTCGTCGGCGGAGGGCGCCACCCCGGCCGGAGCGGTCGCGAGCACGCCCAGCACGGTCCGGCGGGTGGCTGGGGCGCCGGACCGGGTGACCTCCGTGGCGAGCGCCCCGATCAGCCGGTCCCGGGCATCCCGCTGGCCGACCAGGCCAGGCTGCCGGGTCATCAGCAGCCACGCCTTCGCCAGGGTGTGCCAACGGCCGGCGAGCGACGCGCCGGCCCAGTTGTCGTACGCCGCGGCGGGGCGGAACGTGGCCTCCTGCGCCGGCTCGGATCGGGCGCCGGCCCGGCCGCGCCGCTCCGGCTCGGCCTCGCCGATCAACCCGGCCGCGTCAGCCACCTCCAGCAGCAACGCCGCCAACTGCTCGCCGACCCCGACGGTGCGAGCCAGCCGGCGCAGGTCGCGGACGCCCATCCCGCCGGATCGCAGCACCGTCGCCGGCTCATTGCCGAGCGCGGTCAACATCGCGTCCGTACGCTGCACCAACTCCATCGCGGCGCCGGCGCCGGCGGTGTCGGCCGCGGCCGGATCGGGCGCCGGCGGCTGGTCCGGGGCGGATTCTCCCGAGGACGTGGCCCCGGGCGGGGTGGGGTGCAGCTCGCCGAGCGGGCCGGTGTCGCGCCGCAGCAGCATCCCCAGCTCTCGCGGCAGCTCCACCGCTCCGGGCGCGGTCGCGATCAGCATCCCCCGGCTGACCAGCCAAGCGACCGGCGAGTCCGCGGCCGGTTCGTCGGTGGTGGCGCCGACCGGTGGGCCGACGGCGAGCCGCTCCAGCACCGCCCGCGCCGCAGGTGGGGCGGAGAGCAGTGTCCGTCGTAGCCGCGCCGGGTCGCCGACGAGCGCCGCGCAGGCTTCGGAGAGTTCGGCGGCGGGGCGGCCGAGGCCGGCCGGGTGGGGGCCGAGCACCTCGTCGACGGCGGCCACCACCTGGAGCGCCTCGTCGGTGCCGTAGACCAGCAGCAGCTGCCGCAGTTGCCGGACCGCGGCCCGGACCTGGCCCGCCTCGACCCGGGGCACGTCGGCCCGGCCAGGGGCGCCGGCGGTGATCGCCAGCACCTGGTCGAGTGAGGAGTGGCCGGTGGGGTCCCGGGTCAACCGGATCCCGTCGAGGATCTCCAGCTGGAACTGGTTCAGCTGGTCGAGTGCCCGGGTGACCGAGAGCCGGGACTGGGCGCGCGCCGCCAGACCGGACAGATCACCCGGCAGGGGGACGATCAGGTCGGGCCGGGCACGCAGCAGCTCGGCCAGTGCCTCGTCGGACTGGCCGCGCACCAGGTCGGTGAAGGTGGACGCCATCGCCGTCCAACGCTACCGCCCCCGCCCCGGTTCCCCGCGCCGATCATGAGCCTGCCGTTCCCCGCGCCTCCCTCCTGGCCGATCATGAGCTGGTTGACCGACACGCCCGGCGTGCCGGTCAACCAGCTCATGATCGGCCCGAGGTTCCCGGGGCGCTACAGGTTGTCGCCGATCGCGTGGATCAGCTCGCCGTCGGCGGTGTCCCCGGAGAGCTCCCAGAAGAAGGTGCCGCCGAGACCCTGCTGCTGCACGTACGCCATCTTTCCGGCGATCGTGGCTGGTGTGTCGTAGCTCCACCACTGGTCACCGCAGTGCGCGTACGCCGTGCCGGCGACCGTGCCGGTGGCGGGACAGTTCGCCTGGAGCACCTTGTAATCCTCGATGCCCTGCTCGTAGGTGCCCGGCGCCGGCCCGGTGGCGGAGCCGCCCGGTCCGCTCTGGCTCACCCCGGTCCAGCCCCGACCGTAGAACGGCAGGCCCAGCAGCAGCTTGTCGGCGGGCACGCCGCCGGCCCGCAGGTGCGCGATCGCGGCGTCGCCGTAGAAGCCGGGGGTGGGGATGCCGCCGAACGACTCCAGCGGGGCGTGCGGCGCCGTCGGTCCTTGCGGCGCCCAGGCGCCGAAGAAGTCGTACGTCATCACCATGTAGAAGTCGAGGTACTGGGCGGCACCGACGTAGTCGGCCGCGTCCAGCTTGCCGCCGGCGGTGGCGTCGGCGGTGATCGCCGAGGTCACCAGTTGGCCACCGAACCGGTCCCGCAGCGCCGACATCAGCACCCGGTACCCGTCGAACCCGCTGTCGTCGCAGGTCAACCCGCAGGCGTTCGGGTACTCCCAGTCGATGTCGATGCCGTCGAAGACATCGGCCCACCGCGGATCGTTGACGAGCTGGTAGCAGGACTCGGCGAACGCGGCCGGGTTGGCGGCCGCCTCGGCGAAGCCGCCGGACCAGGTCCAGCCGCCGAACGACCAGACCACCTGGATGTGCGGGTACATCTCCTTCAGTTTCCGCAGCTGGTTGAAGTTGCCGCGGAGTTCACCGGTGTCCCAGCTGTCGGCCTGCCCGTCGACGCTCTCGGCGGCGGAGTAGAACCGGTCGTAGTCGGCGTAGGAGTCGCCGATGGTGCACTGCCCGTTCTGGACGTTGCCGAACGCGTACATGATGTGGGTGAGTTGGCTGGCTGAGCCGCTGGTGTGGATGTTCTGGACGTGGTAGTCGCGGCCGTAGACACCCCAGTTGGTGAAGTACCCCACCACCGCCTGGTCGCCGGGCGGGGGCGGCGGCGTGGTTGGTGGGGTGGTCGGCGGGGTCGTCGGTGGGGTGGTGGGCGGCGGGCCCTGCTCGCAGGGGCCGAGGTCCACCCAGACTCCCCATTCGCCGGTGGTGCCGGGCTCTTCGCCCTGGGTCCACCATTGGGCGCGCCAGCTGTGGCCGGCGTGGCTGACCAGGTCGCCGCCGGTGTAGATGGCGCTGGCGGACCAGGCAGGTTCGGCGCAGGCCTGGGCGGTGCCGGCGGCGGGGGAGTCGGTCTGGGCGGTGGCGGTGGGTTGGCCGACCAGGGTCAGGGCGGCCGCGAGCAGGCCGGTCAGGGTGGCGATCAGGAGCGCCCGGGCGGGTGCTCGGGTGGTGCGGAGTCTCATCTCGTCCCTCCCGATGTGGGGATCAGGTTGGAATCAAAAATTAGGAAAGCTTCCTAACAGTTAGGCTGTGACGTTAGTCTCTATGACGTCGGGTGTCAATGGATCGGTGGGTTGCGCCGTCGGGTTGGCTACCCTTGGCGCTCATGAGCGCGCCGGTGGTGGGTTTCGACCTCGACCTGACCCTGATCGACACCAGGGCCGGGATCGCCGCGACCTACCGGGCGCTCGCGGAGCGCAGCGGAGTCGCGGTCGACACCGACGCGGTGGTCTCCCGGATCGGGATCCCGCTCGCCGAAGAGGTGGCGCACTGGTTCCCGGCCGACCAGGTCGACACCGCCGTGCAGACCTTCCGGGAGCTCTACCCGGCACACGCGATCGAGGTGAGCAGAGCGCTGCCCGGCGCGGCGGCGGCGATCGCCGCGGTGCGCGACCAGGGCGGCCGGGTCGTCGTGATCACCTCGAAGTTGGACCGGCTCGCCACCGCCCACCTGACGCACCTCGGGATCGAGGTCGACGCGGTCTGCGGCAACCGGTTCGGCGACGGCAAGGTCGCCGCGCTGCGCGAGTACGGCGCCCACAGCTACGTCGGTGACCACCTCGCCGATGTCCGGTCGGCCCGCGCCGCGCAGGTCACCGCAGTTGCGGTCGCCACCGGCCCGTACGACGCGACCGCGCTCGCCGCGGCCGGCGCCGACGTGGTCCTGCCCGACTTGCGAGGCTTTCCGGAGTGGCTCGCGCGGGCGCCGATTGCCCAGGACTCGCCGAACGCCACGCGTTAGCCTATTGAGCGGGCGAGTCCGCGCGAAGTTTCCAGTACGAATTTCCCCAGTATGAGTTCACATCCAGCAAGAGGTTGAGGTCTGCGGTGCCAACGGGTCGAGTGAAGTGGTACGACGCTGCTAAGGGTTATGGCTTCGTCACCAGCGATGAGGGTGGCGATGTCTTTCTCCCGAAGAGCGCCCTGCCCAGCGGGGTGACTGAACTCAAGAGCGGCCAGAAGATCGAGTTCGGCGTGATCGAGGGGCGAAAGGGTTCGCAGGCGTTGGGGGTGACGCTGCTGAGCGCTCCGCCATCCGTGAGCGAGCTGCGTCGGCGCCCGCCGGAGGAGCTCCACGGCGTGATCGAAGACATGATCAAGGTGCTGGAGGCGAAGGTGTTGCCGGACCTCCGCAAGGGGCGGCACCCCGACAAGAAGACCGCGCAGAAGGTCGCGCAGGTGGTCCACGCGGTGGCGCGGGAGCTCGACGGGACCGGCAACGCCCCCAGCTAACGGGTCGGTGCGGGGAGGGCGGCGGCGCGCGCGAGCAGCGCCTCGACCGCGGCGCGGCCCTCCTCGCCGAGATCCTCAGTGAACTCGTTGACGTAGAGCGCGATGTGTTGCTCCACCACGCCCGGCGAGAGTTCCTGGGCGTGAGCGAGCACATAGTCCCGGCTCGCGGCGGGGTCCGCCCACGCCGCCCGGACCGAGGCCCGGATCCACTCCGCGGCCTGGTCGATATCGACCCGGTCCCGGCGGGCCAGGATCGCCCCGAGCGGGATCGGCGCGCCGGTCTCGGCCTCCCACCACTCGCCCAGGTCCACCAGCGCCCGCAGCCCGTGCTCCGGGTAGGTGAACCGGGCCTCGTGGATCACCAGCCCGGCGTCGACCTGGCCGCTCGCCACCGCCGGCATGATCTCGTGGAACGGCAGCACGCTGATCCGGGCCGGCGAGCGCTCTCCGGCCCACAGCCGGAACAGCAGGTACGCGGTGGTCAGCTCGCCGGGGATCGCGACGTGGGCGCCGGCGAGATCGTCGCGGTTCGGCTGGTCGCCCCGCACCAGCACCAACGGCCCGCAGCCGCGACCGAGTGCACCGCCGCAGGGCAGCAGTGCATAGTCGTCGGGCAGCCAGGGCAGCACCGCGTAGCTGACCTTGATCAGGTCGAAGTGTCCGTCCTGCACCGCCGTGTTGGTGACGTCCACGTCGGCGTAGGTGACGGCCACCGGTGGCGCTCCGGGCACCTGGCCATGGACGAGGGCGTGGAAGACGAAGGTGTCGTTCGGGCACGGCGAGATCGCCAGCGACAGGGTCACCCGCCCACGGTAGCCGGCGGCGCCGCCGGCCGGCCGGTCAGCGCCGCAGCCGCCATACCGTCAGGTCGTTGATCCGGGATCCGCCCTCGGCGCAGACCAGGTACGTCGACGAGTGCGTACACCAGTCGGTGGGGTGCGGCAGCGGGGCGACCGGTTCGACGCCGGAGTAGTCGGCGGCGATCCAGCCCAGCCAGCTGACATCGTCGAAGTCGCGCACCGTCAGCCTGCCCAGGGCCGGGGCGGTCATCGGGGACCAGGAGACCTCCGGTGGCTCGAGCGCGCGCCAGCCGGTGAGCTCCAGCAGCACCTCGCCGGTCTCGGTCGCCACCAGCTGTTGCGCCGGTTGCCGAGCGAGGTCACTGAACAGCATCACCCCGTCGTCCGGGTGTTCGGAGGGGAGGGTAGCTGTGCTGGTCGACCGCCACCGCAGCGCACCGGTCGCCGGATCGAGTCCGCCGATGCCCCCGCCCGGCGTGCCGAGGCAGATCACCGGGTCGCACGGCCGGGGGATCGGGAATCCCCACTCCTCGTCCCACTCGACTTGCCACTGCGGAGTCAGCCCAGCCAGGTCGAAGGCGTGCATGACCGGCGGGTCGCCGTCGTCGAGCAGCAGCGCCAGCGACCCGACGACCGAGACCGGGATCCGCTCGGGTCGGTCTGCCGGCTCAGGCGCCGGCGTCGATTGCACCGGCTCCCCGGTCTCGGGGTGGAACGAGACGAGGTCGCCACCGGTGAGGCCGACCACATGCCCGGCGGCGACGTTCAACGTGGCGTCGAGCGGGCCGATTCGCCACCGGTGTGCGCCGGTGGCCGCGTCCACCCCGACGTAGAGGTTGTCCTCCTCGGAGCGCACGAGGAAATTGGGATCGACCACCAACGTGTCGCCCGCCGCCCCGATCGGCCAGCCCGGCTCTGTCCACAGCAGCTCGCCGGTCTGCCAGTCCAGCATCGTGACCCGGCCGGCGGGGTCACCGGCGGGGTCACCGAGGCGACCCGCGGTCGGCAGGGACGACAGGTAGGGGGTGCCCGCCCCCGGGTGCAGGCTGAGGCCGTCGACCGTTTCGTCGAGCCGGGTGCGCCAGGCCACCGTACCGTCGGTGAGCTGGTATGCGGTGACCACGGCGAGGTCATCGTCGGGCGCTGGTTGCCGCGCCACCGTGTAGAGGTAGGTGTCGTCGACGAAGAAGTGGTTGGCGGTTACCTGAAACCGCAGGTCCAGCGCGGGACGTTCCGGGGCGCCGCCGGTCAGGCCGGTCAGGAGCGCTGCCGCCAGCGCCGCCGCCAGGATCGGCAGCAGCCGGCGGCGCAGCTGTTCCCCCCGCTGCCGACCGACCGCAGCCTTCGGCTGCCGGTCGACCAACTCGGTGGCGGACCGGTCGCCAAGATCGATGACCCTCGCGCTGTGCTCGGTGGACATCCGGCCACTGTAGTGGTTACCGGTGTAGTGGTTGCCGAGTGGACAAGCTCGGTGGTCGCGGTAGGGATGCCCCGCCGGCAGCCTACGAGAGCTGCTAGCGCAGACGGAGCAGACTTTGAGCTCCGCCGGCCGCTGTCGGGTGCTCCGCGATGCCGATGTCATTGACGTCGCCCCTGGTACCGCCGGTGCGGCTGCCCAGGATGCGCTCGGCGCCCGCGCCCCACCCCTGCTAGCACAGACGGTGCAGCTCTCGAAGGCTGCGGCACCACCCACATAGGCCGGGCGAGGGTTTTCCACAGCTCGGCGGTTATCCACAGGCTGGCCGGAGCAGGCTTGCCGCGCCTGGCTGAGCTGGGAAGACTGGCGTGCGTGACGACCCAGGGCCGATCCGAACCGGAGCCGCTCGATCTCGGCCAGACGCTGCGGTGGCTGCGCCGCTGCGCCGACCTGAGCCAGCGTGAGCTCGCCGCCCGCGCCGGGGTGCCGGCGAGCACTATCGCCAGGATCGAGTCCGGAGCAGCCAGCGACCCTCGGTTCCGGACCGTGGAGCGGCTAGTTTCGGCGGCCGGGGCGGCGCTCGCGGTGACGACAGAGCCGCAACCGCTGCCGACCCACCCTTATGAAGCCGTCCCGGATCGTCGAGGCCGGCACTTCCCGGCGCATCTTGAGGCGCGTCCGGTGCTGACCGCCCGCGACTGGTGGGGCGCCTGGTGGGCCCACTGGTATGAGATTCCCCGCCCTCGATGGCCCCGACCGGCGCCCGACCACACCTTCGACCTCGACCGGGAGCGCCGGGATCAGCGTCGTCGCCGTGCCTGCGGGGAGCAGCTGCTGCCGGAGCTGCACCTCACCAGGTCGTCGGTGGGGCTACCTGACAATGTGCGGCAATACGTGGCGTACGACCCGAGCGGCGGGATAACCGGCTGGCTCGGCGGTTACCTGACCACCGACCCGAGCTCCCGGCAGCGAGAGTTCGTGCTCTGCGCCGTCGAGGTGGCGCCGGCCTGGCGGGGCGTCGGGTTGGGGCGCCGGCTGGTCGGCCGGCTTCGGGATGAGCTCCGCGCCGGGGGCGACGGCGTCGTCATTCGAGTGTGGTTAGGGCTCCAAGCCCCGTTCGGGTTCTTCCGCTCCTGTGGTTTTCGCCTGGTCAACCCGCAGCCCGCGGCGTTGACGCTGGCCGTTGCTGGCTCAGGCGAGCGCCTTGGCCGCGGTGGTGAGGGCGGCGAGCGCCTCCTTGATCCGCCAGGCGCCGCGGTCCCGGGGGCCCACCAGGTTGGAGATCGCGCGGAGCTCGGCGAAGGCCGCGCCGGCGGTGGCGGCGGCGCAGGCGACCCCGTAGCCCTCCATCGCCTCGGCGGCGGCCCGGGGGTGGGCTTCGACGAGGGCGGCGGCACGCGCGGCGGTGCCGGTGACGGTGGCGAGGGTCAGGACATCGCCGATGACCGCCTCGGGTAGCCGGTCCGACAGTTCGGCGAGGAGCTGCGGGTCCGCCGCGACGGTGGCGCTGCCCCAGCCCAGCTCGTCGAGCGGTAACCAACCCTCGGGGGATTCGGCGCCCAGATCGGCCTGGCTGCTCCGGGCAGCGATCACCAGCTCCCCGGGGCCGGCGTGGCCGGCGAACCCGCCGGCGATGCCGGCCGAGATCACCGTCCGGTACGGGTGTCCGGCGGCCTCGGCCAGCGCCAGCAGCCGAGCGGTGCCGGCGGCGGCCGCGGCCGGGCCAACTCCGACCGCCTCGACCGTCACCGAGGTGGCGTCGGTGGGGAGCCCGGCGCG
Organism: Natronosporangium hydrolyticum; assembly: GCF_016925615.1. Lineage (NCBI taxonomy): Bacteria > Bacillati > Actinomycetota > Actinomycetes > Micromonosporales > Micromonosporaceae > Natronosporangium > Natronosporangium hydrolyticum. The sequence continues at coordinate 5,255,875 of NZ_CP070499.1, read as the reverse complement.
GATCGCGTCCCGCTCGGCGGCGACGGCGGCGGCGACCAGAATCGGCGAATTCAACGGTTGACTCCCTGGTCTCGTGGGTCGGTCTGGTCTCGTGGGTCGGTCCGGCCTCGTGGGTCGGTCCGGCCTCGTGGGTCGGTCCGGCCGGAAGGGTGATCCTGGTCGGCGAGTTCGACGGTGGCGGGGTCGGGGTCCGTGAGTTCGACGGTGGCGGCGTCGGGGTCCGCGAGTTCGACGGTGGCGGCGTCGGGGTCCGCGAGTTCGACCGTAGTGGGGTCGTGGCCCGCGCGGTCCGGGGTCGAGGGAGCGGGCTGCGCCACCGACGGCCGGCCGGAGAGGACCTCCGCTCGTAGCTGGACGGAGACGATCGCCGCTCGAACTACCGCCAACGCCAGCACCCCGGCCGCCACCGCCAGCCCGAGCTGGCCCGGCATCGGGATCAGGCCGAACGCCGCCCCGCCGACGAAGGCCAGCATCAGCACCGTCTCGGAACGGGCGAACGCCGAGGTCCGGTGCTCCTCGTCGAGCCGTTCCTGGATCGAGGAGTCGATCGCCACCTTGGCCAGGCCACTGGAGATCGCCGCGATCACACACAGCGCAACGACCATGGGGAGCGCGAAGAAGAACACCGTCGCGATCGCGGTGAGCGTCACCACCAGCAGCCCGATAGCCTGGATCGCGACCGGATGGTGGATGCGCAGCCGGCTGCCGAGCGCCACCGCCAGGAAGGTGCCGACCACCAGCGCCCCGCTGACGACGCCGAGCGCGGTGCCTTGGCCGAGTTCTACCCCGGCGATCGTGGTCGGTAGCTGGTCGGCCCGGATCGCGAAGGCGAGGAAGATGAGCAGGAACCCGTAGAGGGCGCGGTGGATGCTACTGCCGATCAGCGTCGCGACAACCAGCCGGCTGTTGAAGATCCGGTAGCCGAGGCCGCGGCCCGGGACCCACAGCATCTTCAGCAACCGGGGCGGCTCCTCCGGGGGGTCGGAGTCGGCGCGGTCCGGTAGTCGCAGCGCGATCACCATCCCGATCAGGAACAGCACCGAAGCTACCCGGAGCGGCCACTGCGGCCCGATCCAGAACGCCGCCAGCCCGAGCGGGGTCACCACCGCGCCCGCGATCGTCCCGTACACGCTGCCGCGGGCGTTGGCCTGCGACAGGCCCAGCCGGTCGGGCAGCAGTCGGGGGACGGTGGCCGCCCGCGCCACCCCGTACCCGCGGGAGAGCACCAGCACCCCGAAGGCGGCCGGGTAGAGCGCCCACTGGTCGAGGTAGTCGGCGATCAGCCAGGCCAGCACCGCCCGACCGAGCATGGTGGCGGCCAGGGCGTACCGGCGGCCGTGCCGGAAATGGTCGATCAACGGGCCGATGAGCGGCGCCAACAGTGCGAACGGCACCATCGTGACCAGCAGGTAGAGCGCTACGTTGGTGCGCGCTTCGCCGAGCGGTACGGCGAAGAAGATGGTGCCGGCGAGGCCTACGGCGATCAGTGTGTCGCCGGCGATCGAGGCGGCGTGCAGGTCGAACAGCCGGGCCATGCCGCGCTCGCCACCGGCCATGGCGGTCCGGAAACGGCCGGTCTGCCGCCGGGTCCAGCGGCCACCCGCGACCACGGGTCGGGTGGTGGCGCGGACTCCGCGACCTGCGGCGGTCGCCGCACGCCCGACGGTCTCGGTAACCGGCATTTCCCTATCCTTGCGCATTCTCGTCGGGTAGTGCGAGATTCGACCGGCGACCGTTCCCGCGCGTGACCCGCCGACGGCAGCCATGGGACAATGCCGGCATGCCCACCACACCGTCCCTGAGCAGCACCGCCGAGGCCGGCGCGCGTACGGTCGGCCGCCGTGCCCGGAGCCCGCGGCTGGACGCGGTCTGCGCCGAGGCGGTCGAGGTCGCTCGCGAATCGGTCACCGAGGTGGAGCCGCAGTACGTCGGCGACCATCTGGGCACGCTTGCCGAGGCGGACCGGGTAGTCACCCATCTCTTCGATTGTGGGTTGCCGGGATACCAGGGCTGGCGCTGGGCGGTCAAGGTGACCCGGGTGCCCCGCAGCCGCAAGGTGACGGTCTGCGAGACGGTGTTGCTGCCGGGGCCGGAGGCGTTGCGCCCACCCGAGTGGCTGCCGTGGGATGAGCGGCTCAAGCCGGGTGACCTGGGGGTGGGTGACCTGTTGCCGACCCCGTCGGAGGACGATCGGCTGGCGCCGGGTTACCTCCTCTCCGATGATCCGGCGGTCGAGGACGTGGTGTGGGAGATCGGGCTGGGTCGACGGCGGGTGATGTCCCGGGAGGGGCGGTTGGAGACCGCCGCGCGGTGGTATGAGGGTGATCATGGCCCGGACGCGCCGATCTCGACGTCGGCGCCCCGGGACGCCCGCTGCGTCTCGTGCGGCTTCTGGCTGCCGCTGGCCGGTCGGCTGCGGCAGCTCTTCGGGGTCTGCGGCAACCTGTACGCGCCCGATGACGGCACCGCCGTCAGCGCCGACCACGGCTGCGGGGCCCACTCTGAGGTGCTGCTCGCGCCGGAGCAACCGATCGAGGAGTTGCCGACCGTCTACGACGACACCGAGGTGGAGCTGGTCGAGACGCCGGGGCGCAGCGGCTAGCGACGCTCCCGGAGCCGGCCGACGATGGTGAGCCCGACTCCGATCAACGCCCCGGCGAGGCAGGTCCACACCCAGGCCGAGGGTGCGGCGGCGGCCAGCGAAACCAACCCCACCACCGCCCAGAGCGCGGTGCCGGCCAGGGCGTACGGCGTCAGCGGCGGGTCTAGGGCGGTGATCGGAGGTCGGGCGACGGTCGGGTCGCCGGAGCGCTGGTGCTGGGGCGTGGTTGCCACCGCTCAACGATACTGGTCCGCTCGCCAGGGTAGCCGGGCCGACACTGGTAGCGGCGGTGTCCGGCCTGGACAGGTGTAGGTACGCTACGACCCACACGGGTGACCGCGGTCATAGTAGCTGGTCGTTAGCCCGGCTTATTAGTTAAGCTAAGTATCGTGACGGAGCGGATGGTGATGGCGAAGCAGGTGCCTTCGGTGCAGCTGGCCGGGATGCTGCGCGACGCTCTCACCAGGCTCAACCGGCGGGTCCGGCAAACCCGACCGGTCGGCGATCTGACCGCGACCCAGCTCTCCGCGCTACTCAGCCTCGAGCTCGCCGGGGCGATGGCCCCGCGGGAGCTGGCCGATGCCGAGCGGGTCCGGCCCCCGACCATGACCAAGATCGTGGCCAAGCTGGAGCAGCGCGGGCTGGTGCAACGCACCCCGCACCCGACCGACGGTAGGCAGGTCATCCTGTCCGCTACCCAGGCGGGGCGGGAGATGCTGGCCCAGTTCGAACGGGCGCGCGACGAGTGGCTCGCCCGCCGGATCGCCGAGCTGACGATCGACGAACGCGAGGCGCTGCGGCGAGCCGCGGAGATCTTGCGTCGGGTTGCGGAGGCCTGAGCCCACCCCAGGGGGCTCACCACGCCGGGTCGGTCCGTTCCGTCCGCTATGGACCAAGGTTCGACCCGAGGAGGCGTACCCGCTTGCGATCGCGGCTGCACAAAACCTTTCAGTCCCTGACTGTCCGCAACTACCGGCTGTTCGCCACCGGCCAGCTGGTGAAGCTCATCGGGGTCTGGATGATGTTCGTCGCCCAGGACTGGCTGGTCCTGCAGCTGTCGGACAACTCCGCCACCGCAGTGGGGATCACGGTGGCGCTGCAGTTCACGCCGATCCTGTTGCTGACTCTCTTCGGCGGGGTCCTCGCCGACCGGTACGACAAGCGCAAGCTGCTACTCATCGCCAACGCCTCGTTCGCCGTACTGGCGATCGCCATGGCGCTGCTGGTAGTCACCGGCCTGGTGCAGCTGTGGCACGTGTTCGTGCTGGCCGCGCTGCTCGGCACCGCCAACGCCATCGAGAACCCGGTACGCCAGGCGTTCGTCTCCGAACTGGTCGGCAACACGCTGTTGCCGAACGCGCTCGCGCTCAACTCGGCGGTGTTCAACTCGGCCCGAATCGTCGGCCCGGCGGCGGCGGGCGGCGCGATCGCGCTGTTCGGCCTCGGCCCGGCGTTCCTCATCGCCACCAGCGCCGCGATCTCCCCGGTGATCAGCCTGCTCCGGATCCGGCCGCAGGAGCTACTCCGGGAGCAACTGCCGGGCAAGGGCAAGCGCCCCAGTAGTGGGATCGCCGACAGCATCCGCTACGTCCGCGCCCGCAGCGACCTGGTCCTGCCGATCGCGTTGGTGGCGGTGGTCGGCGCCGCCGGCTTCAATTTCCAGGTCACGTTGCCAGTACTGTCCAAGGTGGTGTACGAGACCGGGGCAGCCTCGTTCGGCCTGCTCGCGGCGGCCCTGGCCGCCGGTTCGCTGGCGGGTGCGCTGGGCGGCACCTGGCGCCGGACACGCCCCTCGGCGTACGTGGTGACCGGTTCGGCGGTCGGATTCGGGGTCTTTTCGATCCTGGTCGGCTTCTCCTCGCCGTACTGGTTGGTGCTGACGCTGCTGCTGCCGACCGGATTCTTCGCGATCTTCTTCGCCCAGGCGGCGAACCAGCGGGTGCAGATGGGCTGCGACGCCTCGTTGCGGGGCCGGGTGATGGGGTTGTACATCCTGGTCTTCCTCGGTACGACGCCGTTGGGCGCGCTCGGGGTCGGCTGGTGGTCGGAGCGGTTCGGCCCGGAGTCGGCGATCTGGCTCGGCGGGGTCGCGTCGCTGCTGGCGGGTGTGGCGGGGTTGGCGTGGCAGCTGCGCCGGCACGGGGAGCAGCTGCGGATGCGGTTCCGCCCGTTGCCGGCGGTGTACGTAGCCCCCCGCTCTCCCGCCGCCCCCACCCCCCCAATCGGCCGATCATGAACTTAGGTACATGAACAGCGGGGTTTCCGGTCCCTAACCCCATGATCGGCAGAGGGGAGCGGGCAGACTGGGGCGGTGAGGCTCTTCGTGGCGATCTATCCCCCGGCCACCGCCCTGGACCACCTGGCCGAGTATGTCCAGCGGCTACGGCTCGGCCGGGCCACCGCCGCCGGCTCCCGGGTCGGGCTCACCGCCCGACCGTCCTGGCACGTCACCCTGGCGTTCCTCGGTGAGGTGCCAGACTCCGGCGTACCGGCGGCCGCGGCCGCGCTCGACACCGGCGTCGCCCGATGGCGTGCCCGCAGCGAACCGGTACCCCGGTTGCGGCTGGCCGGCGGCGGCCGGTTCGGTCGCCGCCGCTTCACCGTGCTGTGGGTGGGACTAGATGGCGACCGGGCGGGGCTCAGGGATGTAGCCACCGAGGTCCAGCGCGCGCTGTGGGAGGCAGAACTCGCCATCGACGACCGCAAACCGTTCCGGCCGCACCTGACGATCGCCCGGCCGGGCGACCGGCTGCCCGTGGCCGACCTCGACGCGGACCTGTCCGCGCTCGCCGAGTACACCGGTCCGGAGTGGCCGGTGGCTTCGGTGATGCTGGTGCGCAGCCACCTCGGCCCGAAACCGGTGTATGACCCGCTGGTGCGGATTCCGCTCCCGCCCGCCCCCTCCGCGCCGATCATGAGCTAGTAAACCGACACGCCCGGCGGGTCGGCAAACCAGCTCATGATCGGCCGGGAGGGCGGGGCGGCTCATGATCGGCCGGGAGGGGGCGGGTTCACCAGGCCCAGGCTTCGGGCCCCGGGCCGCCCTTGCCGACCGGCGGGAACAGCTCGTCCAACCGGCTGCTCACCTCGGCATCGAACGGCACCGTCAGCGCCCGCAGCGAATTGTCCAGCTGCTCGACCGTGCGGGGCCCGATGATCGGCGCCGTCACCGCCGGCTGCGCCAGCAACCACGCGACCCCCACGTCCGCCGGGTCGTGGCCGAGGTCGGCGGACAGCTTCTCGTACGCCTCGATCGCCGGCCGATGCGCGGTCAGCGCCTCTTCCGCCCGGCCGGAGCCGGCCCGGGCCGCCCGCCCCTCGGCGAGCTTGCGGATCGCCCCGGCCAGCGCCCCGCCGTGCAGCGGCGACCACGGGATGATCCCGATGCCGTACCGCTGCGCCGCCGGCAACACCTCGAGCTCCACATGCCGGGTGAGCAGGTTGTAGATGCACTGTTCGGAGACGAGGCCCAGGAAGTGGCGCGACTTCGCCGCCTCCTGCGCCTGCACCAGGTGCCAGCCGGCGAAGTTCGACGAGCCGACGTAGCGGACCTTGCCCTGGTTGGTGAGCACCTCCATCGCCTGCCAGATCTCCTCCCACGGGGTGCTCCGCTCCACGTGGTGCATCTGGAACAGGTCGATCCAGTCGGTCTGGAGCCGTTGGAGGGACTCGTCGCAGGCCTTGATCAGATGCCGCGCCGACAGGCCCTGGTCGTTGGGCCAGTCGCTCATTTTGCCGAATGCCTTGGTGGCGAGCACTACTTTGTCGCGCCGGCCGCCGCCCTGGGCGAACCAGCGTCCGATGATCTGTTCGGTGACCCCTTCGCCGACCTTCCAGCCGTATACGTTGGCGGTGTCGAAGAAGTTGATGCCGTGCTCCAGCGCCCGATCCATGATCGCGAAGCTGTCGGGTTCACTGGTCTGCGGGCCGAAGTTCATCGTGCCGAGGCAGAGCCGACTGACCGAAAGTCCGGTGCGGCCTAGGTTTTTGTACTCCATCCGCCCAGCCTGCCACGCGCGGCCGGTGCCGACCGGCGACCGGCCGGCCGTGCCGGGCCTTGACGGTTCACGACTCGCGGGCCGCCGGTGGGCTGCCGAAGAGCACTTCGTCCCAGCTGGGGCCGCGCTTGCGGGGGGCTTCCCCGCCGCTGTTGGCGTCGTTGTTGCCGGTGCGGCGGGGGCGCAGCACCGCCAGCGACGGCACCGCCGGGACCTCCTGCGGGGCGTCGGCGTCGTCCTCGAACGGCGAGCTGCCCCGCTGCCGGGAGGTGTCTGCGATCGCGGCCGCCGCGGCCGGTGCGTCCAGGCCCCGACCAGCGGCGCCGAGCGGGCGGTCCAGGCTGGCCATGAGCGCGTCCCGGCCGGCGCGGATCGGGTCCCGGGTGCTGCGGCGGGCGGCGGTCTCGTCGGTCGGGGTGGGCAGCCCGTGGCCGCCGCGGGACTGCTCCCGCGGCTTGCCGCGACGACGCAACGGGTCGGCGTCGGCGCCGGGCGCCTCCTCTTGCCCGAGGATCGGGGTGGGCCGCTCCGCGCACAGGTAGTGCGCCATGTCGTCGTGCGGCGTGACCTGGGTGCGGGCCTTGTCGAGCTCCCAGATCGCCTGCGCGGTGGCCTTGCCCGACGGCCAGGTGGCGATGACCCGCCAGGTGCCGTCGTCTCGCCGGTACGCGTCCCAGGAGATCTTCTCCGCGTCCACGCCGTGCTGGTCGAGCCGACCGTCGACCACCTCGGCGAGGGTGGCGGAGCGGTCGGAGCTCTTCAGCTTGGTCCGCCGGGCGTGCTGGGCCAGCATCGCCCGCTCTTGCAGGACCGGTCCCGCGTACCGCAGCACCCGGTCGACCGGCACGCCGGCGACCCGGGCCACCTCGTCGGCGGACTCGCCGGCCCGGATCCGGGCCTGGATGTCGCGCGGGGAGAGCGTCGCGACCTGCTCCCCACCGCCGCCGGAACCGTTGGCGGACCCGTTATGATCTGCCTCGGCACGAACCGCCATCACCAGGCGGTCGTCGCGAGGCAGGGCCAGCAACCGGCCGACCTCGTCGGCGAGCACCAGCGCCTGACCGTCCTCGGAGACGGCGACGAACCTCACCGGTCGCATCGCGAGCCTCCCTCCCGTGCCGTGCCAGCGCCGAGGTGAAGTCCTCGGCTGCCCCCCGATGCCTCCCGACCACGGTACGCGGTCTTCGCCAGGGTCGGGGGGAGGCCACGCCGACGGGTACCCGACGCGAACGGTCCCGGCTGCCCACTATGGCAGACGCAGCGTCGTGGGCCGATCACCAGGAGGTGGCGACTCCGGCGAAGACGGCGAGGGTGCAGAACGCGATCCCGACGAATACGGCCCCGATGATCGTGAACATCACGTCATTGAGGGCCCCGCCGGCCCCGGCCAACCCGAACTCTGCCGGATGGGCGGGGTGGTACCGGACCGTCACCTGCTGCTGTGGCTTCGGCCGGAAGACGCTGTTGGCATCCCGGTGGCGGCGATGGACCTCGCGACCGTCGGGTGTGAAGAAATGCACGGTGAACGCGTACACGAGGCTGCTGCCCCGGCCGGAGCGCTGGCGTTCGGTCCACACATCGGTGACCACGCCGGTGGTCTCGGCGGTCCACTGCCGGCGCCGCCGGCCCGACCGGACCCCGCTGCCGAGCAGGACGCCGCCGACGATCAGGAAGAGCACCGGCAGCAGCACCGGCAGGATCTGCGCGCCCCACTGCCAGCTGGCCAGCAGCCCCGCCGCCGCCAGCACTGGCGCGATGAGCAGCAGGTACGGCCCGAACGGGCTGGTCTGGGCCGGCCCGGCGCGGACCGGGTACGGGCCGGCGGGTCCGAGGATCTGCTCCACCTGGTACAGGTCTGGATCGTCTGGTGACACCCGGAGCTGGACCTGCCCGCCCTCCCGGACCACATAGCCGCCCAGGCCGCTGGTGTCCCGGATGGTGCGGTCGTAGCCGCCGCCGGTGGGTAGTGACAGGGTGACCGCGTGGCCGGCGGCGCGGTTGACCGACCGGTCCATCGGCTCCACCGCGGCGACCCGGGCGGTGACCAGCCGGCCCGCCTGCGCGAGATGGAACTGGTCAGCGGCCCGCCGCCGGCCGGCGACGACGCCGCGGACCCCCAGCACCAGCGCACCGAGGATCGCGGTGGCGATGACGACGGCTCCGAGTGGTTCCATCCCCTCGGTGTATCAACCCTGCGCCACCGGCGGCCCGGCGGCGATCAGCTCAGCTCTGCTCCAGCAGGTAGTCGAGGCAGGAGGTGAGCGCTGCCACGTCGGCCGGGTCGATCGCCGGGTAGAGCGCGACCCGGAGTTGGTTGCGGCCGAGTTTGCGGTACGGCTCGGTGTCGAGGATCCCGTTGGCCCGCAGCGCGGCGGCGAGCCCGGCCGCGTCGACCGAGTCGTCGAAGTCGATGGTGGCCACCATCGGCGAGCGGAGCGCCGGGTCGGTGACGAACGGCTGCGCCACCGGGCACCGCTCGGCCCAGCCGTAGAGCACGCTCGCCGACTCCGCGGTGCGCTTGGCCGCCCAGCTCAGCCCACCTTGGCTGAGTAGCCAGTCGACCTGCTCGGCGGCGAGGAAGATGGTTGCCAGCGCCGGGGTGTTGTAGGTCTGGGACAGCCGTGAGTTGTCGATCGCGGTGATCAGGTCGAGGAAGGTCGGGATGTAGCGCCCGGACTCCTTGATCTCGTGGGCCCGCTCCAGCGCGGTCGGGGAGAGCAGCGCCAGCCAAAGCCCGCCGTCGGAGGCGAGCGCCTTCTGCGGGGCGAAGTAGTACACATCCGACTCGGCGACGTCGACCGCCAGCCCACCGGCGGCGGAGGTGGCATCGTGGAGCATCAGCGCGCCCGGGTCGGCGCCGGCGACCCGGCGGACCGGCACCGCCACGCCGGTGGAGGTCTCGTTGTGGGGGGTCGCGTACGCGTCGACGCCGGCTTCGGCGATCAGCTCCGGCGCGGTGCCGGGGGCGGCCTGCCGGACGCTCGGGTCGGCCAGGAACGGCGCGTCCTTGACGGCGGCCACGAACTTCGAGCCGAACTCGCCGAACGAGGCGCACTGGGCCTGGTTGCGGATCAGTGAGAAGACCGCCACCTCCCAGAACGCGGTGGTGCCGCCGTTGCCGAGCACGACTTCGTACCCGTCGGGGAGGTCGAACAGGTCGGCGATGCCCTGGCGTAGGCGCGCCACCTGGTCGCGGACGGTGCGCTGGCGGTGTGAGGTGCCGAGGTACGTGGTCGCCACCGCGCGCAGCGCGTCCAGCGACTCTGGGCGTACCTTCGACGGCCCGGAGCCGAACCGTCCGTCGGTGGGCTTACGGTCCTCAGGAATCTGGATCTTCGTCAGGTCAGCCACCAACCCATCCTTGCACCCCGGGCTGGGCGGGGGCACATGCCGCCCCCCGCCCACCCCGCCAACCTGCGGGTTGATCATGGGTTTTGGGACCTCAAACCGCCCCGTTCAGGTACCTGGGTCCATGATCAACTCTTGGAGGGTGCGGGGGGCTGGGCCGACGTACTTCGCTGAAGGGCGCACCAGCCGCCCCAGCTTCTTCTGCTCCAGGATGTGCGCGCTCCACCCGGCGGTCCGGGCGCAGGTGAACATCGAGGTGAACATGTGCGGCGGCACCTGGGCGAAGTCGAGCACCACCGCGGACCAGAACTCGACGTTGGTGGCGAGCACCCGGTCCGGGCGGCGGGCGTGCAGCTCCGCCAGCGCCGCCTTCTCCAGCGCCTCCGCCACCTCGAACCGCGGCGCGCCGAGATCCCGGGCGACCCGCCGGAGCACCCGGGCCCGCGGATCTTCGGCCCGGTAGACCCGGTGCCCGAAGCCCATCAGCCGTTCTCCCCGGTCGAGCACATCCTTGACGTACCGCTCGGCGTCGCCGGAGCGCTCCACTGCGTCGATCATGTGGAGTACGCGGGAGGGTGCGCCGCCGTGCAACGGGCCGGAGAGGGCGCCGATCCCGGAAGAGATGCAGGCTGCCGCGTCGGCGCCGGTGGAGGCGCAGATCCGGGCGGTGAACGTGGAGGCGTTCATGCCGTGTTCGGCGGCGGAGATGAAGTAGGCGTCGACCGCCTTGACGTGGCGAGGATCCGGATCGCCGCGCCACCGCTTCATGAATCGCTCCACAATGGTGCTGGCCTTGTCGATCTCGCGCTGTGGCACCGCCGGCAGGCCCAGACCGCGGGCTGACTGGGCGACGAACGACAGCGCGGTGACCGAGACCCGGGCCAGGTCGTCGCGGGCCCGCTGGTCCGAGATGTCCAGCAGCTGCTGGAGGCCGTAGTAGGGGGCGAGCATGGCGACCGCCGACTGCACGTCGACCCGGATGTCGCCGGAGTGCACCGGCACCGGGAACGGCTCGGCCGGGGGCAGGCCCGGCCCGAACTCGCCGTCGACCAGCAGCGCCCAGACGTTGGCGAACGACACCTCGCCGATCAGGTCCTCGATGTCGACGCCTCGGTAGCGCAGTGCGCCGCCTTCCTTGTCGGGTTCGGCGATCGCGGTCTCGAAGGCGACCACGCCCTCCAAGCCCGGTTTGAAGTCAGACATTTCGCACTCCCTTGATGTGTCTGGGCGAGCGCAGCCAGTGCTGCCCGGCGATGAGGGATCCCCTATCTTCGAGTCATCTTGCCTGGCCGGGGTGGTGCGGGTGGCGACCGGGTGGGTGAGGATGGGCAGTGTGACGAAGGACATGCCGGACCTGCCGCGGGTCCGCCAGGAGTACGCCGCCGAGGCGGCCCTCGCCGAGGGCGACCTGGCCGCCGACTGGCCGACGCAGTTCGCCGGGTGGTTCGCCGAAGCGGTCGACGCCGGTGAGCTGGAACCGAACGCGATGGTGCTGGCGACCGCCGACGCCCGCGGCCGGCCCAGCGCCCGGACCGTGCTGCTGAAGGGCTACGACGAGCGTGGCTTCGTGTGGTTCACCAATCTGCGGTCGCGTAAGGCCACCGAGGTACGGGCCAACCCGTACGCGAGCGTGGTCTTCGGGTGGCTGCGGCAACATCGTCAGGTGGTGGCGTGTGGGGAGGTGGCGCCGGTCTCCCGGGAGGAGACCGAGGCGTACTTCGCGCAGCGGCCGCGCGGCGCGCAGTTGGGGGCGTGGGCGAGTCACCAGTCGCAGCTGCTGACCGACCGGGCCCAGCTGCGGGAGCGGTACGAGCAGGTAGCAGCCCGGTATCCGGAGCGGGTGCCAGCGCCGCCGTTCTGGGGTGGTCTGCGACTGGTGCCGGAGACGGTGGAGTTTTGGCAGGGCCGCTCGGATCGGTTGCACGACCGGTTGCGCTACCGCCGGCTCGCCGGTGACCACAATCTGAGCGGCGATCCCAATCTTGGCGGCGATCCCAATCGATGGGTAGTGGAGCGGCTGGCGCCGTGACCCAGCCGCCAGGTCACTATAAGGTAACGGGCATGGCTGACACAGTTCATCCGTCGGGTTCCCAGTGGACCATCTCCGACGGCGCCCAGGAGGCGGTGATTGTCGAGGTCGGCGGCGGCCTGCGGACCTGGCGGGTGGGCGAGCACGAGCTGCTCGACGGGTATGCGGCGGACGAGCTGTGCCCCGGTGCCGCCGGCCAGATCCTCGCCCCGTGGCCGAACCGGATCCGCGACGGTCGGTATCCGTTCGCGGGCACCTGGCACCAACTGCCGGTCAACGAACCAGAGAAGCACACCGCCCTGCACGGGTTGGTGCGCTGGTTGCCGTGGCGGCTCACTGCGGCCGACGATTCGTCGATCACGGTCGAGTGCGTGTCGCCGGCGCAGCCGGGTTACCCGTGGACGTTGGCGTTCGAGACGGTCTGGTCGCTGGCCGCTGGCGGGCTCACCGCCACGCATCGGGTGACCAACTGGTCAGCGGAGCCGGCGCCGTTCGGTTTTTCGGTCCATCCTTATCTGCGTCTGCCCGGCGTCGCGGTGTCGGAGCTACGACTGCACGTGCCGGCGCGGTCGCGGCTGCTCGCCGACTCCCGGTTGTTGCCGATCGGCGCGGCCAAGGTCGACGGGACCGAGTGGGACTTCACCACTCCCCGCCGGATCGGTGATCTGGTGGTGGATGTGACGTACGGGTCGGTCATCCCGGAGGCCGACGGGACGTCGGCGGTGACTTTGTCGGCCGAGGACGGCGCCGGGGTGCGGCTGTGGGCCGACGCGTCGTTCCCGTGGTGGCAGCTGTATAGCGGTGACACGTTGGGCGACGAGCGGCAGCGCCGATCGGTCGCCCTGGAGCCGATGACCTGTCCGCCGGACGCGTTCCGATCCGGGCGGGACGTGATCATGCTGGCGCCTGGTGAAACCTGGGAAGCACGGTGGGGGCTGGTGGCGCTGTCATCGGCGTAAACACCGTGACGGAAATGCGAGAAGTGTTCGCGTCGGCACCTTGAGCCCCGGTACTGTGCTAGTTGAACGCACGTAGCCGGGGGGTGGAGCTATGACTAGAGCGACCCGTGCGGAGGGGGCGCTGGCCGACGTCAAGTTCTTGACGGTGGCAGAGGTGGCCGAAGTGATGCGGGTGTCGAAGATGACGGTGTACCGCCTGGTGCACTCCGGTGACCTGGCCGCGGTACGAGTCGGGCGTTCCTTCCGGGTGCCCGAGCGGGCGGTGCACGAGTATCTCCAGGAGGCGTTCGACGAGCACGGTGGCCCGGTGCTGCCCTAGCGGCGTCGCTCCCGGCCCGACCTCGTTGCCCGGTCGGTGGGGCGACCCGCTACCCTAGGTGCCGACCGCGCGGGCCGACCGCGTGCCGGCCGAGGGCGAAGGGTGATTTGCATGGGCTCGGTGGTCAAGAAGCGTCGTAAGCGCATGGCCAAGAAGAAGCACCGTAAGCTGCTGCGTAGGACCCGCGTCCAGCGTCGTCGCCTCGGCAAGTAACCCCGGGCGCGGGCGTTCGCCCGCAAGCTGTGGAGGGGCACGTGAAGGCCGCAGACCCGGAGGTCGTGCTGGTGACCGGCGTGAGCCGGTTCCTCGGCGCCCACGTGGCCTCGCGGCTGGCCGACGATCCCCGGGTTCGGCGGGTGATCGGGCTGGATAACGGCCCGCCGCCGCCGGAACTCGCCCCACTGTTGCGGCGGGTGGAGCTGATCGAGGCCGACCTCACCCGCTGCGCCACGCTGATTCCGCCGCTGGCGCCGCAGGCCGTGGTGCATCTGGGGGTCTCGACCGCGCCGGAGCCGGCTACCGGTGGCCGAGCGGCCATGAAAGACCAGAACATCATCGGCAGCATGCAGCTACTCGCCGCCTGCCAGCGGCTACCGAAGCTGCGCAAGCTGGTGGTCCGCTCCTCCACCGCCGCCTACGGCGCGTCGTTTCGGGATCCGGCGGTCTTCACCGAGGAGACCGAGCCGCGGGAGGTGCCGCGCGGCGGCTTCGCCCGCGACATCCTCGACATCGAGGGCTATGTCCGCGGCTTCACCCGGCGCCGCCCCGACGTGATCCCCACCGTGCTCCGGCTGGCCCCGCTGATCGGTCCGGCCGCGGAGACGACGCTCACCCGATACTTCGCCCAGCCGGTGCTGCCGACCGTGTTGGGTCGGGATCCGCGGCTGCAGTTCGTCCATGTAGACGACGCGTTGGAGATCATGCACCGGTCAGTGGTGGAGGATCATCCGGGCACCTTCAACGTCGCCGGTCCCGGGGTGTTGACGCTGTCGCAGGCGATCCGCCGGGCCGGTCGGGTGGCGGTGCCGGTCGCCGAGCCGGGGCTCTCCGGGGTGGCGGCGCTGGTGCGCCGGTTTGACCGGGGCAGCTTCGGGCTGGACCAGGTCGACCTGTTCATCCACGGCCGGGTAGTCGACACCACCCGCTTGTCGAAGGAGTTCGGGATCACCCCGCGTACCACCCCGGAGGCGTTCGCTGACTTCCTCAGCGGCCGCGGCGCTGGTGGGGTGGTGCTGGGGCGGCAGCGGCTGGAGGCGGCGGAGCGGGCGATCCGGTCCGGCATCGCCAAGGTGCGCGCGATGCGGCAGCAGCGCGATCAGCCGGAGCCGGAGCAACCGGGGTTCGGGCCATGACCGCCGCTTCCGAACCGGATATCTGGGATCGCCGGGTCGCTGCCGGGCTGGCGTTCCTGCGTCGGCGACTCGCCGGCGACTACGACGTCGACGAGTTCGGGTTCGATCCGGAGCTGACCGACGCGGTCCTCTACCCGATGCTCCGGCAGCTCTACCGCCGTTGGTTCCGCACCGAGCTGATCGGCGATGAGCACCTGCCGCGCACCGGTCCGGCGCTGGTGGTGGCGAACCACTCCGGCACTATCGCGCTGGACGCGTTGATGCTGGCCGTCGGGGTTCACGACGCGGTCGACGACGGCAATGGCGTGCCGCCCCGATATTTGCGGCTGCTCGGAGCGGACTTTCTGTTCCGTGCGCCGGTGATGTCGTCGCTGACCCGCAAGTCCGGCGGCACCCTGGCGTGCAACCCGGACGCCGAGCGGCTGCTGCGCGCTGGCGAGCTGGTGGGGGTGTTTCCGGAGGGGGTCAAGGGCGTCGGCAAACCGTTCCGTGACCGCTACAAATTGCAGCGATTCGGCCGGGGAGGCTTCGTCTCGGCGGCGTTGCACACCGGCGCGCCGATCATTCCGGTGGGGATCGTGGGCGCCGAGGAGATCTACCCCAAGCTCGGCGATATCCAGCCGCTGGCGCGGCTGCTCGGCCTGCCCTATTTTCCGGTCACCCCGACCTTCCCGTGGCTGGGGCCGCTCGGAGCGATCCCGTTGCCGTCGAAGTGGTTGATCGAGATCGGCGAGCCGATCGACACCTCGGAGTGGGCGGGGCAGACAGACGATCCACTGGTGATCTTCAACCTCGCAGATGAGGTACGAGAACGGATCCAGCAGTCGCTGCACCGGTTGCTGGAGCGGCGCCCGGAGCCGTTCTGCAGTGAGCCGTCGCCCGACCCGGACCGGTCGCCGCCGGTCAGCTGAGCGAACGCAGATCCAGCGCCCGCCAGTGGAGCGCCTCCCCGCTGCCGGTCGACCACCACAGGAAGCCGTTGCCGTGGCCTACCCGGCCTACCTCGGTGGCGAGCTGCACCGAGGCTGTCTGCCGGAGGTCGTAGAGCATCAGCTGCTGGTCGCTGACCGGGCTGCCGGCCACCCCCGGCACGGTCCAGATCTCGAATTGATCCTGCAACGCGACATCCAGCAGCGGCGACGCCACCTGCCCGCCGCCGGCGACCAGCTGCCGGTCGCTGCCGTCGGGCCGCTGTAGCTCGATTCGGGTGACCTCGCTGGCGGTCGCCGGCACCAGCACCCGGCACCAGCGGGCGGCGCAGGTGACCAGTTCGCCGGGCCCGGCGGGCACCTGCACGGTGGCGGCCGCGGCGGTCTGTGCCCGCAGCCGCACCGGCTCGTCCCCGACCCCGCCGTTGTCGACCAGCCAGGGCCAGGGGCCGAGCGCCCACTGCCCGGCGATCGTCCGCACCCGTACCGGGCCGCCGGCGAGCGGCACCGACCGGAGTTCGGTGCCGTCCTCGCTGGCGGCGGCCCAGTGCACCTGGTCCTCGGCGACGGTCAGGTCGTGCTGGGACTGCCGGAAAGTGGCCGGCCCGGTGTCGGCGGTCAGCCGTTGCGGCTGGCCCGGGCGCCGGTCATCGGACGGCGGTGTGGTCGGCAGCTCGGCGGTCCAGATTTCGGTGGTAGCACCGTCGGTGCCGCTGGTGGATTCGCCCCAGACCAGAGCACCGGGTGGCGGGTCGGCGGCGATGGTGAAGCGAGGCCGGCTGGCGCCCGGTAGCCGGCGCAACTCCGCCACCGAGGGCTCGCCGGCCGCCGCGGCCGGCGCTCCGCCGGCCGCGCCAGCGAGCTGCAGCAGCACCGCCTCGTCGGTCTCCGGGTCACGGCCGGTCGCGATCGTCGTCCCGTCGTCGAGCACCAGCAACGGCTCGTACCCGACCGTGCCGGGCGCCACCGGCAGGTCGAGGACGGTGGCGTGCGGGTAGGCCGAGGCGAGCGTGGGTGGGCCGCCGGACCGGCGGGGCGGGTCGCCGACCAGCAGCACCAGGCCGGCGGCGAGCGCCGTCGAGACCGCGACCAGCTCGCGGATCCGGACCCGGCGGGTGGCCGAGGTCACCGACTGCGGGCCGGGGTCTGGCGGCGCTCCGGCGCTCGCCAGCGCCGGCGCAGCGCCATCGCGGTGATGATCGCACCGGCCGCGGCGCCGGTCGCGAGGGTGGCGGGGATACCGACCTTGGCCGCCTTCCGGACCGACCGGAAGTCGCGTACCTGCCAGCCGCGGGCCCGGGCTTCCCGGCGCAGCGCCGAGTCGGGGTTGACCGCGACCGCCTGCCCGACGGTGTTGAGCATCGGCAGGTCGTTGATGGAGTCGCTGTAGGCCGAACAGCGACTCAGGTCGAGGCCCTCGGCGGCGGCGAGCTTGGTGATCGCGTCGGCCTTGGCCGGGCCGTGCATCAGGTCGCCGTCGAGGGCGCCGGTGTAGACGCCGTCGGCGACCTCCGCGACCGTGCCGATGGCCCCGGTGAGCCCGAGCCGGTTGGCGATCACCCGGCCGAGTTCGACCGGCGCGGCGGTGACCAGCCACACCGGCTGGCCAGCGTCGAGGTGCTGCTGGGCCAGCGCCCGGGTGCCGGACCAGATCCGTTCGGCGATCAGCTCGTCGTAGATCTCTTCGGCGAGCCGCTCCATGTCGCTGACCCGCCAGCCGGCGACGAACGCCAGCGCCGACTGCCGGGCCAGGTCCATGTGGCCGCGGTGTTCGGTGGCGACGACCCGGAACCGCAGCTGCCCGAGGGCGAACCGGACCAGGTCGCCGGCGGAGAGGTAGCGACGAGCCGCCAGCCCGCGGGCGAACCAGTAGATCGAGGCACCCTGCAGCATGGTGTTGTCGACGTCGAAGAACGCGGCGGCGCCGGGGTCCGGCGGCACCGTCAACGCCGCGTCTAGCTGCTCCTGCGCGCCCCGGGCCGGCTCACCAGGGGAGCGGAGCCGGCGGATGGGGCGCGCGATCCGACGGGTACGGGGCACCGGCGTCCCTCCTTCACGCTTCTCCCGCGAGGGTAGCCGGCCGCCGCGACCACGGAGAAACCCGACACCGGTTCCGAGAACCCACCACCGGTACGCCGGCACCGGCTAGTGGCCCAGCAGATTCGCCAGCAGCCGGTTGACGCTGTACGCCAGGCCTGGATCGTCCTCGGCCGAGCCGGTGGGGGGAGCGTCGGTGACCTGGCCGGAGGGGGTCGTGCTCGGCCCGGGGCTGGCGCTGGGCGGCGGGTCGGCGGTCGCCGAACCGGTGACCTCGGGGGTGGCGGCGTCGCCGGTGGGCTCGGGGTCGGCGCTGGCCGATGGCGAGGCCGGGGCGGTCTCGGTAGGAGTCGGGTGGCCCTCGCCGGCCGCCGCCGGCTGTCCGGTGGCCGGGTTCGGTACGGCGGCCGGGGCGGGCAGCGTGACGCAGTCGGCCGGCACCGGGCCGAGCATGTCGATCGAGCTGACCGCGGTGCAGTCCCGGTCCAGGTTGCCGCGCAGATCGCTGGCGCGTTCGTCGATCTCGTCCAGCAGCTCCAGTGAGGCGAGGATGGGTGCCCGCTCGGAGCTGTCGACCTGCCCGGCGAGCTCGCCCAGGGCGGTGCGCTGCTCGGCGCTGAAGGTCTCGATCGCGCGCAGCGCCGCCCGGTCCTGCCGGTTGGTGGCGGCGGTGGTGAGTAGCCGGACGCCGTGGCTGGTGTCGCGGTCCATGTCGGAAAGCACCCGGGAGAGGTCGTTGGCGAGGGTCCGGGCCTCGGCCAGCCGGGTCTGGGCGAACTCAAGGTATAGCTGACCGCGGCCCAGGTCGGAGCTGGCCAGCGCGAGCTGGGCCCGCTCGGCGGAGCGCTTGACCCCGTAGAGGGCGTCGCCGGGCATGGCGTTCTCGCTGGCGGTGGACATGCCGGTGAAGGCTACGGCGCCGACGGTGACCCCGGCGATCACCGCGGTGCGGGTGCGTGGCCCCTGTGCGAACGCCGTTCGCAGGCGGGCGGTTGCGGCGCCGACGAGCGGATGGGTCAACCAGGGGTTGGCCGGTGGTGGTTCGCTCGGTTCGGGCTCGGCGGTGGCGCCGATCCCTTCCCGCTGGGCGGTGGCGACCAGCATCGCCCGGAGTCCGGTGCGGAACTCGTGGTCGAGTTCGGGCGCCCGGATCTCCTCGACCAGCCGGCGTTGCAACGCCACCAGGTCGCCGACCTCGTCGTCGTAGGTGGTCCGGAGGTGCTGGCGGCGACCGCCGTTGGCCTCATCCAGGAGTTGGGAGAACCGTTCTGCGCGGCGCCGGTTGGTCAGTGGGCTGGCCATGGCCGGCACCTCCTCTCGTCATCGTGGCACTCGGTGTGCGGACCTGGCGACACGGATGCGACCGTCGGGCTGGACACCGGCGGCCGTACCTCTCCCAACGGGTCGGGAACGTGGTCGGTTACGGCTGTGCGGCGGCCGTCCGGTGGGTGCGGTGACAGGCTGGCGGGGCTAGCCGCGACCACGCTGGAAGCCCTCCGGAAGTAGCCGGGCGAGCGCGCGGACGGCGCGATACTGCAACGCTTTGATCGCTCCTTCGTTCTTCCCCATGGCCTGCGCGGTCTCGGCGACCGAGAAGCCTTGCAGAAACCGCAGCACGATGCACTCCTGCTGCTCCGGGTTGAGTTGTTTCACGGCGCTGAGCAGGGTGACGTTGGTGATGTGGTCGACCACCACGGTCTCCGGGGTGCCCTCGGGGCCGCGGTCCTCCTTGTCGGAGTCGAGCACGTCGCCGGTGGCGACTTCGAGCCGGTAGCGGCCGGACTTGAAGTGGTCGGCGACCAGGTTGCGGGCGATCGTCACCAGCCAGGCACCCAGGTCGCGGCCCTGCCAGGTGAAGGAGTTGATCCGTTTGAGCGCCCGTAGGAAAGTGTCGGAGGTGAGGTCCTCGGCGAGCTGCCGATTACCCACCCTGAAGTAGATAAATTTGAATACGGTCTCGACGTACCGGTCGTAGAGCAGCCCGAACGCTTCGGACTCGCCAGCCTGGGCACGTTCGACGAGGGCCCAGACCTCGGCCGCGGCGTCGCTCGGGTCGGGGCGGGCCGGGTAGCTCGGGGCGGCGGTGGGGGTCCCCGCCCCGGTGCCGGCGACGGCGGGGTTGACCGTCGCGGCGTCGGCGGCGGGGGTGGCCGCCGTCGACTGGTCGGTGGGTTGCGCCGGGACGGCCGGGAGGATCGCGGTGGGAACCTCCGGGTTCGGGTCCTGGCGGCGGTTGTGGGGTTGGGCTGGTGGGCGACGTGGGGTGCGGCGCGAGAGTGGGGGCGTGACGTCGTAGAACTTGGCGCGGGCAACGACATGTGCTTCGGTCACGTCTACCGCCCTTTCTCCGCAAACCTGACATCAGGCTGGGGAAGTACGTATTGGTGCACAGCGGTTCTCCTAGGCTGGACCGTATGTCTCCACCACATACGTGATGAGCTGACCTTTTGGTGATGGTAAGGCTCATCACGCTCCCAGGTGCGGGATCTGGCGACATGCGCTCGAAAATCCTTTCGTCAGCGTGGTCGAAGCAACGCACAGCGTGTGCGATTACCTCGAATGGGCGACATATGCCAGACTTCAGAGCCATGACGACCGCGTTCGACGGCCCCGGCGCCGGGGTAGGTCACCCGGAGGAGTCACCTGAATCGGTGCGAATCACCCTGCTGGTGCGGCCGGGTTGCCACCTCTGCGACTACGCCCGGGAGGCGCTGGGTCGGGTCGCCGAGACGACCGGCGAGCGCTGGCACGAGGTGAGCGTCGAGAGCGACCCGGAGCTGGAGCGCGAGTACGGCGGCCGGGTCCCGGTGGTGCTGCTCGACGGGCGGGAACACGACTACTTCCGGGTGGACGAGGCGCGGCTGCGGCGGGATCTGACCGGCGCTGACTGAGCAGACTGCCGCCGGTTACCTTCGACGCCATGAGTGGAGAGCGGCACCTGGTCTGGGACTGGAACGGCACCTTGTCCGACGATCTCACCCTGGTGGTCAGCGCGACGAACGCGGCGCTGGGCAGCGTGGGTGGCCCGGAGATCACGGCGGAGCAGCACCGGCAGGATTTTCGGCGACCGATCGCCGACTACTATGCCGGGGTGCTCGGTCGCCCGGTCGACGCGGCCGAGTTCGTCGAGCTCGACCGGCGGTTCCACGAGGCTTACCTGGCCGGGTTGCCGTGTGAGCTCGCCGCCGACGCCGAGGAGGCGCTGCGCGCCTGGTCGGGTACCCAGTCGCTGCTGTCGATGTGGTTCCACTCCGACCTGGTGCCGGCCGTCGCCGCGCACGGACTTACCGACCATTTTGCCCGGATTGACGGGGTGCCGCGGCAGTGGCTCGGGCAAGGTTCGTCCAAGGGCCCCCGCCTGGTGGCGCACCTCACTGAGTTGGGGTTGACCGATGCCTCGGTAGTCATGATCGGCGACACGGTGGACGACGCCCACGCCGCGGCGGCGGCCGGCGCCGACTGCGTGTTGTACTCCGGCGGGTTCAGCAGCGCCGAGCAGCTCCGGACGGCCGGCGTGCCGGTGGTAGACACGCTGCTGGAGGCGGTCTGGTTGGCGCAGCGTACCGGGTGAGTTGCGGTGGCAGTGCTCCGGGCAATTGGGGATAATCGGCCGTAGCCTAGGAGCCCACTCGCCACCGCGCCAACGCGGGAATGGAGGCACCGGTGGCTTCGTCGGTGCGTTCGTCGAGGAGCCAGCCGGCGTCGCGGGGGCATGCCCCGGGTTGGCGCTGGTGGCGAGTGGGCCCGGCGCCCGGCGGATCCGGGCGCGGTCCCGGCGCGCTTTCAAGATCGCGATTTGTGCAGGGCTTCACAAACGCCTACTCTGTAGCGGGTGGCGCGGCTAGCACTGCCGGTCACGGCCACGTTGGCCCACCGGGTCAGGTGACGATCGCTATGTCGGCACGGAGTCTCATGAGCCAGTTCGCGGGGCGCGACGCTGTGGCACCAGCGGTGATGGTGCCGGACTTTCCGGACCTCCCCGAGGCCACGGTGTCCCGGCTCCCGGAGTACCTCCGGGCGCTGCACCAGCTCGCCCAACTAGGTCACGACACCGTCTCCAGCGAGGCGTTGGCGACCGCCGCCGGCGTGAAGTCCGCCAAGGTACGCAAGGACCTCTCCCAGCTCGGGTCGTACGGCACCCGCGGTGTCGGGTACGACGTCGACCGGCTGGTGCAACAGATCGAGCAGGTGCTCGGGCTCAGCCAACGCCGCAACGTCGCGGTGATCGGCGCCGGCAACCTCGGCCACGCGCTCGCCGGCTACGCGGGCTTCCCCAGCCGGGGGTTCCGGATCAGCGCCCTGGTCGATGTCGAGCCGGCCAGGGTCGGCGAGCGGCTCTACGGCATCCCGATCACCCATCTGGACGACCTCGCGGCCACCGTGGCGGCGGAGAAGATCGCGATCGGAGTGATCGCCACCCCTGCCGGCGCGGCGCAGCAGGTCGCCGACCGGCTCGTCGGCGCCGGGGTCAAGTGCATCCTCAACTTCGCCCCGTGCGTGCTCAGCGTGCCCACCGATGTCGACGTGCGCAGCGTCGACCTCGCCATCGAGCTGCAGATCCTGTCATTCCATGAGCATCGCCGGACCCGGAGCGCGCTCGACGGCGTCACCGACGGCGCGGTGCCGCACCCGGTGAGCCACACCCCGGCCCGGAAGGTGGTCTGATCGTGAACCTGCTGGTGGTCGGGGCCTCCTATCGCACCGCGGACGTGTCGCTGCTGGAGCGGCTGGCGGTGGCCGCCCAGGAGCTGCCGGGGCTGCTCACCGGGCTGCTCCGCCGGGATCACGTGACCGAGGTGGCGGTGCTCTCCACCTGCAACCGGGTCGAGGTCTACGCCGGAGTCTCGACCTTCCACGGCGGGGTGGCGGACATCTCCGCGACGCTCGCGCAGCGCGCCGGAGTGGACCCGGCGCTGCTCGCCCATCACCTCTACGTCCACTGGGACGCCGACGCGGTCACCCACACCCTCCGGGTCGCCGCCGGGCTGGACTCGATGGTCGCCGGCGAGACCCAGATCCTGGGGCAGGTCCGGGAGGCGTACGCCGCCGCCACCGACGCCGACACCGCCGGCCGGCTACTGCACGACCTGCTGCAACAGGCCCTCCGGGTAGGCAAACGCGCCCACGCCGAGACCGGCATCGACGCCGCTGGCCGCAGCGTGGTCAGCGCCGCGCTCGACCTCGCCGCCACCGCCGCCGGGGCTACCTCGCTCGCCGACCGGGGCGCGCTGGTGGTGGGCACCGGCTCAATGGGTGCGTTGGCGCTGGCGACCCTCTCCCGGGCCGGCGCCACCCCCCGCTACGTCGCCAGCCGGACCGAGCAGCGGGCCGCCCGGCTGGCCAACGCCTACGCCGCCCGGCCGGCGGTGCTCAGCCAGCTCGCGGCGCATATGTCCGAGATCGACCTGGTGGTCTCGGCGACCGCCTCCCCGCACCCGGTCCTGACCACCGAGGCGATCGCCGCCGCGGTGGCGAGCCGGCCCGCGTACCGGGGGCCGCTGGTCATCTGCGATCTGGCCGTTCCGCGTGACGTGGAGCCGGCGGTGGGGCAGCTGCCCGGAGTGGAGCTGATCGACCTGCCGCGGCTGGCCGCCGGCGAGCCGTCGCTCGCCACCGCCGAGGTCGCCGCCGCGGAGGAGTTGGTCGCAGCCGAAGCTGCGACGGTCAGCGCCGGGCTGCGGGATGTCGCCGTGGTGCCGACCGTGGCCGCGCTGCGGGCCCGCGCCGACGAGGTGGTCGCCTCCGAACTCTCCCGGCTCGCCGGCCGGCTGCCGGAGCTCAGCGACGACCAACAGGCCGAGGTGGCGCACGCCGTCCACCGGCTGGTGCAGCGACTGCTGCACCAGCCCACGGTGCGGGTCCGGCAGCTCGCCGCCGGCCCGGACGGCCACAGCTACGCGGCGGTGCTGGCGGAGCTCTTCGATCTGCAGGTCCCGCAGCCACGCCGAGTCGACGAGGTCCCGGACCTCACCGAGCCGGGGGGTGGGGCGGCATGACCGGGGTTACGGCGGCGCGGCCGCCCGGCCTGATCCGGATCGGCACCCGCGGCAGCGCCTTGGCGATGACCCAGACCGGCACGGTCGCCGCGGCGATCACCGAAGCCACCGGTCTGCCCACCGAGCTGGTGGAGATCAGCACGGCGGGGGACCGTTCCGGTGCCCCGGTGGCGCAGCTCGGGGTGGGGGTGTTCGTCTCCGCGTTGCGGGAAGCGTTGGCCCACAAGGAGATCGACGTCGCGGTCCACTCGTTCAAGGACCTCCCGACCGCACCGGACGAACGGCTGACGATCGCCGCCGTGCCGACCCGGGCAGACCCCCGCGACGCGCTGATCACCCGTGACGGTGCCACGCTGGCCACCTTGGCCCAGGGCGGGCGGATCGGCACCGGCTCACCCCGGCGGATCGCGCAGCTGCTCGGGTACCGGCCCGACCTGACGGCGGTCCCGGTGCGCGGCAACGTGGACACCCGGCTGCGCAAGGTGGCCACCGGGGAGCTGGACGCGCTGGTGCTCGCGCGGGCCGGCCTGGCCCGGCTCGGGCGGGTCGAAGAGATCACCGAGACGCTCGATCCCGAGGTGATGCTGCCGGCGCCCGCGCAGGGGGCGCTGGCGGTGGAGTGCCGGGTCGACGACCCCAGCGTGGCCAAGCTGCTGGCGGTACTGGACGACCCGGCGACCAGGGCGGCGGTGACCGCCGAGCGGGCGCTGCTGGCCACCCTGGAGGCCGGTTGCAGCGTGCCGGTGGGTGGCCTGGCCGAGTTCACCGACGACGGCGAACTCCGGCTACGCGGCGCGGTCTGCGGGCTCGACGGGGCCCGGAGCATCCGGCTGGGCCGCTCCGGCCCGGTGCCGACCACCGCCGCCGCCGCCCGGCTCGGCCGGGACCTCGCCGCCGCGCTGCTCGCGGCCGGTGCCGACACGCTGCTCGGCGTCGAGCGGCAGCGGCACGTCGACGGGCCAGCCGGAGCCCGCGGCACCGCTACGACCGAAACTCAGCCGGCCGGAGTGGGCGCTTTGGGGCAGCGCCCGGACCCGCGCCGGCCCGGAAACCCGCAAGCGCAGTAGGAGCAACGATGACGACCCGTACCCGAAATCCCGTAGGCCGGATCACCTTCGTCGGCGGTGGGCCCGGCGACCCTGGCCTGTTGTCTCGGCGCGCGCTCGAGGCGTTGAGCGCCGCCGACCATGTCCGGTACGAGCGGGGTACCTCAGAACAGCTACTCGCCGCGGTCCGGGCCGAGACCCGGAGCGAGGTTGAGCTCAGCCAGGCCGACAGCAACCCGGGCGAGCTCGCGAAGGGGTTGCTCGCGGCGGCCAAGGACGGCCACGACGTGGCGTACCTGGCGATCGGGGACCCGTTCAGCCGCGAGTCGGTGGTGAAGGAGGTCTCCGAGGTCGCCCGCAGCGGCGTCCGCTTCGAGGTGGTGCCCGGGATCGACCAGTCGGCCGGGGTGGCCAGCTACGCCGGGGTGCCACTGGCCGGTGCACGGACCACAGTGGATGTCGATGATGTCACCACTCTCGACTACGAGGCGCTGGTGCCCCGCGCCGGCCGTGGTTCGCTCGCGCTCGCGGTCGACGCCGGCGAGCTCGCCCAGGTACGCGACGGCCTGCTCGCGGCCGGGGTGGACGGTGAGGCGCCGGTGACGGTCACCGGCGACGGTACCGGCGACACCCAGTACACCACCAGCTCCACCGTGGACAGCTTCGTCGCGGCGGCGCTCGGGTTCAGCGGCCGGGTGGTGCTCGCGGTCGGTGCCGGGGTCACCGAACGGGAGCGGCTCAGCTGGTGGGAGAGCCGGCCGCTCTACGGCTGGAAGGTGCTGGTGCCGCGGACCAAGGAGCAGGCCGGGGCGATGAGCTCCCGGCTGCGGCAGTACGGCGCCATCCCCACCGAGGTGCCCACGATCGCGGTGGAACCGCCACGTACCCCGGCGCAGATGGAACGGGCGATCAAGGGGTTGGTCGACGGCCGCTACGCCTGGGTCATCTTCACCTCAGCCAACGCGGTCAAGGCGGTGTGGGAGAAGTTCAGCGAGCATGGGCTCGACGCCCGCCACTTCGGCGGGGTGAAGGTCGCCTGCATCGGCCCGGTCACCGCGGAGGCGGTCCGCGCCTTCGGGATCAACCCGGAGCTGACCCCGGGCGCCGAACAGACCACCGAGGGGCTGCTGTCCGAGTTCGCCCCCTACGACGATCTGCTCGACCCGGTCGGCCGGGTGCTGCTGCCCCGCGCCGACATCGCCACCGAGACGCTGGCGGCCGGGCTGGTCGAAAAGGGGTGGGAGGTCGACGACGTCACCGCGTACCGGACGGTGCGGGCCTCACCGCCGCCGGCCGAGATCCGCGACGCGATCAAGTCGGGCGGCTTCGACGCGGTGCTCTTCACCTCTTCCTCGACGGTCCGGAACCTGGTCGGGATAGCAGGCAAGCCGCACGCCCGGACGGTGGTCGCGGCGATCGGGCCGAAGACCGCCGAGACCGCCACCGAGTTCGGGCTCCGGGTGGATGTGCAGCCCGAGCACTCGACCGTGGCCGACCAGGTGGAGTCGCTGGCCGAGTACGCGGTGGAGCTGCGGGAGAAGCTCGCCACCATGCCCGCCAAGCAGCGGCGCGGTTCCAAGGTCCAGGGGCCGACCGCGCTTCGGTTCCGCTGAGTGTTGCGGAGGGCAACCATGAGCTACCCCGGAGTACGTCCTAGGCGGTTGCGCGGCACCGCAGCGATGCGCCGGCTGGTGGCCGAGAACCGGGTCTCACCGGCCGAGCTGGTGCTGCCGCTCTTCGTCCGGGAGGGGCTGCCCGAGCCCCGGCCGATCCCGTCGCTGCCCGGGGTGATGCAGCACTCCCGGGAGTCGCTGCGAAAGGCGGCGGCCGAGGCGGTGGCGGCCGGGGTCGGCGGGCTGATGCTCTTCGGGGTGCCGCAGCAGCGGGACCCGGAGGGCAGCGCCGGCACCGACCCGCGGGGGGTGCTCAACGTGGCGATCGGCGACGTGGTCGCCGAGGTGGGCGACTCGACCGTGGTGATGAGCGACCTGTGCCTCGACGAGTTCACCGACCACGGTCACTGCGGGGTGCTGGCTGCCGACGGCACCGTCGACAACGACGCGACGCTGGTGCGCTACTCCGAGATGGCGTTGGTGCAGGCGGCCGCCGGGGCGCATGTGCTCGGCCTCTCCGGCATGATGGACGGGCAGGTGCAGGCGGTCCGCCGGGCACTCGACGCGGCCGGCCACGAGCAGGTGGCGATCCTGGCGTACGCGGCGAAGTACGCCTCGGCCTGCTACGGCCCGTTCCGGGACGCGGTCGAGTCGACGCTGGAGGGTGACCGGCAGACCTACCAGCAGCACCCCGCCAACAGCCGGGAGGCGCTGCGC
Organism: Natronosporangium hydrolyticum; assembly: GCF_016925615.1. Taxonomy (NCBI): domain Bacteria; kingdom Bacillati; phylum Actinomycetota; class Actinomycetes; order Micromonosporales; family Micromonosporaceae; genus Natronosporangium; species Natronosporangium hydrolyticum. The sequence goes on along the minus strand of NZ_CP070499.1, from coordinate 5,228,930 downwards.
GAGGTGGCGTTGGACGTGGCCGAGGGCGCCGACATCGTGATGGTCAAGCCGGCCCTGCCCTACCTGGACGTGATCGCGGCGGTCCGGGACGCGGTCCAGGTGCCGGTCGCGGCATATCAGGTCTCTGGGGAGTACGCGATGGTGGAGGCGGCTGCGGCCAACGGGTGGCTGGACCGGGAACGGGTGGTCGCCGAGACGCTGACCTCGATCCGCCGGGCGGGCGCGCAGATCATCCTCACCTACTGGGCGACCGAGGCGGCCCGCGCCCTGCGCTGAGCCACCCGCCTGCGGCGTTCAACTGCTCACATCGGAGTCTCGTCCCGGCTTCGCGGTCAGCCTGTCTGCGCTGGCCGGTGGGCCAGGTGCATAGGGTGTGCCCATGCGTCTGGTGACGAGCTGGATCGGGTTCCTGGTGTTGGGGCTGGCGCTGGTCGGCGCCGGCATCGGTTATCACCAGTTCCTGGCTGCCCGGGCCGCGGATCGGGTGGCCAGCGGAGAGGCGGTCGCCGCCACCGTCACCGAGGTGATCCGCACGCGAGGTACGCCGAACCGGATGGTGGTCGAGTACCACCTCGATGACGAACCGCGGCGTCAGCGCCTGGCGGGTCCGGTGGGTGCCCGGCTCTGGGAACCGGGTGACGCGCTCACCGTCTACGTCGACCCCGACGCGGGTACGGTGACCACTCCGGACGGCTACACCGATGACGACTGGCGGATTCTGGCACCGCCGGTGCCGCTGGCCGCATTCGGTGCCGTCTTCGCGGCGCTGGCGCTGCGGCACCCGGTTCGGACCTGGCGGGAGTCCCGGCAGCGGGCGCGGCGGTCGATCCATGACGTTTCGGTGACAATGGATCTGGGTGAGGACGCGTCGGTGGAGTGGGATCACGCGTACCGGCGGCTGGTCGCTCAGGTGACCGCGGCCCGTCGCCGCCGCCGGGTATCACCGGTGGCCCTGCGGGTGTCCTTCCTGGTCACGGGGGTGGGGTGCGAGTCTGGGGCCGAGGGGGCCGAGGTGAGTTCCTACGACAAGCGGCGCCAGGTGCTGACGGTGTCGGTGGCGTTACCGCCGCAACCGGCAGACACCGCGGACCGGGAGTTGCGGGCGGGTGTGCGGCAGGCAGTGACCTGCGGCGAGGCCCACCTGCGGGAGCGGGGGCGGGACGCGGATCTTCGCCCGCTGTGGCGGATCGTTGATGAGCTATCGTTGGCCGCCCGCCCCGAAACGCCGGCCGGGCCGGGGACGCAGGCTTGACCAAACCGCGGCTGGACCGCCCCGCCGACCTCAGTGGCGGCGGGACCTCCGTTCAGGGGGCGGCGTCGCTGAGTTCGAGGCTGGCGTGCAGCCCGCTGAGCGCGGTCTCGAAGCCCGCCGCCGGCGCGGCGAAGGTGACCAGGAACGAAAACGCCTCGCCGGGCGACGCCGCGCCGGTCCGGTCGGTGACGACCACGACGGTGGCCACCGAGGCGAAATCGTTCCACTGAATCCCAGCCGGCGCCCTACCGCCCCGGACGGCTCGCCCCGGCAGGGTGGCGCGGACCGGCCGGACTGCGCTGGCCAAATCAGGTCGATTGATCATCAGACATGGCCACAGCTCAGGTGGTGCTAGAGGGAGCGTTTGCTTGCTTACGCATACGCCATCGGCCGGGCAGTCGGTTGCGAGATCGGCGGGCAGATCGTCTCACCCGACTTGGTGGGTCGAGTGGCGCCTGGTTTGCCGGTATGAACCTGGTTTGTCGCCGTAGTGGATCACCACTCAACCGACCAAGCGGCCGACGGTGTTGACAGCCGGGCGCAAGGGGGTCTGCTGAAAAGGCCGTGACCTGGTACCGACTTCCGTCGGACGCGATCCCGGCGAGAGCCGGCCGGCCGCAGGGAGGACCGGCGCCTTCTCGAATTAGCCATTGGAGCCCGGCCGGTGAGCAGAGCACCGACCGCCTCCGGCGACAAGCCGGGCGGCGGCGGCGAATGTGAGCGGAGGCTCGGGGATTTGAACCCCGGATGGGCGCTAACCCAAACCGCATTAGCAGTGCGGCGCCATAGACCAGACTAGGCGAAGCCTCCACCGGCACCTCGCTTGGCGAGGCACGCGCAACGAGGATACAGGGCGGCAGCGGCCGGGAGCAAAGGGACGTCCATGCCGCGTTGCGAGCGGCAGCTCGGGCCGAGACCGGTTAGGCTGCGACAACATGGCTGACGAAAAGGCTGACGAGAGCACCCCGGCCCGGGACGCCGCCGCTGACCCGGCGCCACCGGCGAAGAAGGCTGCCAAGTCCACCTCCGCCAAGTCCACCTCCGCCAAGGCCACGAAGGCCGCCAAGGCCACGAAGACCACGAAGTCGACGGGGTCCGCCAAGTCGACCGGTGCTACCAAGTCCGCCAAGGCAGCCAAGTCGACCGGGCCGGCTAAGAAGGCTCCGGCCCAGGCTGAGCAGGCCCAGGCTGAGCCGTCCGCGGCTGAACCGCCAGCCGCCGTAGCGTCGCAGCCGGTCGGCGGCGACCGCGCCCGTGGGGTCGACACCCCGGATGCCCTGGCGGGTACCGTCGCGCCGGGGGTCTGGGCCGACGCCGCATGGCAGGCGTTGCAGCAGCTGGATCAGCCGCCGCGCCGGCTGGCGGAGCTCGCGGTCGCCGAGTTGGGCCCGCGGGCGGCGGCCTGGGCAACGTGGCTGCGGGACCGGTACCCGGCCGCACCGGACTACGGCGTGGCGCGGCTGGCCACCCAGGAGGCCGTCCGCGGTGGCAGGGCGCTTGCGCTCGGCGCCGCCGGTGGCCCGTTCACCGCCCCGCTGTTGTTGCCGGCGACCGCCTGGGTGTGGGCCACGGTGATCCTCCGGGTGGCCGCCGCGTACCGGCAGGACCCGACTGACCCGGCCCGCGCCGACGACCTGATCGAGCTGCTCGACCTCGATCCGGCCGCCACCGGTGAGCCGTTCTCGCTGCTCGGTTTCGGCGGCATCGCGGGCGCCGCCGGGCAGCAGGGGTTGGCCCGGTTCGCGGTCAGCCGGCTCGGGCTGCGCCGTACCCCTGCTGCCGCCGCCCTCCGGGTGATGCTCGCCGCGGGTGACCACAGTGAGCAGCTGACCCTGCTGGCGCATCGCGCGATCCGACATTTCCGGCCGGTCGCCGGCGCCGCGGTCGCTGACCGTTGACCGCCGACTGGATCCGCCGGACCGGCCGATCCGGACTACCGGTTACCGGCGCACATCCTCAGCGTTGTGGGCCACAACGCTGAGGATGTGACTTAGGGATCGACACCTGGGTCCGGCCAGCGCGGCCGGCGCCTCGTAAATCTTCCGGTTCAGCCCAGCGCCCCCAGGATGCGGCCGAGTAGGCTGTCCAGCTCGTCCGAGTAGAGCCCGTAGCCGACGAAGGCGACCACGTCGAGGATCGTGTGGGCGATCACCAGCGGCATCACCCGCCGGTACCGCAGGTAGAAGAGCGCGAAGATGACGCCCATGATCGCGTTGCCGATGAACCCGCCGAAGCCCTGATAGAGGTGGTAGGAGCCGCGCAGCAGCGCGTGGGCGCCGACCGCCGCGGCGGCGTGCCAGCCGAGCTCCCGCAGGCGAGTCAGCAGATACCCGACCCCGATCACCTCTTCCAGCAGCGCGTTCTGGAGTGCTGCCAGGATCAGCACCGGCACCGCCCACCACACCGCGCTCAACGCCGCCGGCGCGATCCGTACTCCGATGCCCAGGTGCAGCGCGGCGACGTAGAGCGCCAGGCCCGGGATTCCGATCACCATCGCCAGCAGCGCGCCGCTGCCGAGATCGAAGCGGGGGCGGCGCCAGTCCAGGCCGATCAGCCGCCGGCCGTCGCCCGGGTAGCGGCTGAGCAGATACACCGCGAGCAGCACCGGCACCAGCGCCAGACTGATCCGGAGCAGCTGGTCGACCAGGTCGAACCAGGGCCGGTCGGGTAGTCGGGAGACGTTGAGCGCCGCGGTCTGCTGCGACAGCGCCTCCGGCCGGCTGAGCCGTTCCACGATCCGGTAGGTGGCGAAGATCGCGGACGCGCCGATCGACACCCCGAGCACCAGCAGGACTTCGGTGCCCAGCACCCGGCGGGAGGGCGCCGGCGCGGTCGACGCGGCGGCCCCGGACGCTGGTGCCGCGGCAGCGGCCCCGGTCTCACCACTGGTCATGCCCGGTAGCGTACGTGTCGGCCGCTCGCGCTGGTGGCGGTGCGGGCCGGCGCCCACCGGGCCGGTGCCCACCAGCCCGGTGCACCGTCGCGTTAGCATGAGCACGGCGGCGTGCCGTCGCGGTGCGAGTCGCGGCAGTTTCTGGAGGGTTCGCCTAGTGGCCGATGGCGGCGGTCTTGAAAACCGCTGAGGCGTTTGCGCGTCTCCGTGGGTTCGAATCCCACACCCTCCGCTCACCAGCACGGTCGAGGCACCGGCATCCGGGTAGGCTGCGCCCGTGACCCGAACTCCCCGGGTGGTGCGCAACGACTGGTCGCGGGTGCCGGTGCCGCAGCTGGCGGGGTGGCGGCCCACCCTCACGGTGAGCGTCATTGTGCCCGCCTTTCAATGCCAACAGACGCTCGATCTGACGTTGGCGGCGCTCAGCCGGCAGACCTACCCAGCGGAGTTGCTCGAGGTCGTGGTGGTCGACGACGGCTCGGAGCCGGCGCTGGTGTTGCCGCCGCTCCGGCCGGACCGGACGAGGCTGATCCGGCTGGCGGACTCCACGGCCGGTTGGGGGCGGGCCTACGCGCTGGCGCAGGGGGCGGCGCGCAGCTCCGGCGAAATCCTGCACTGGCTCGACGCCGACATGGTGGCCTTCCCGGACCATGTCGCAGCGCAGGCGCGGTGGCACCATCTGCTGCCGTACGCGGTGACGTTGGGGTATAAGCGGTTCGTCGAGCCGGCGGCCGGCGGGTCCTGGCCGGAGCCGGGTGCCGTGGTGGCCGCCTGGGAACGGGCGGCTGCCGGGGAGCTGTTCGGCGGCGACGAGGGCGAGCCGCACACCTACGTCGAACGGTACATCGCGCAGACCGACCAGCTCCGAAGCGCCGACCATCTCGCGTTCCGGATCCACGTCGGCGCGACCGCGGCGCTGCGCCGGGAGCTGTACGACGCGGCTGGCGGGTTCGACGTAGAGCTGCGGCTGGGTGAGGACACCGAGTTCGGCTACCGGCTCGCCCAGGCTGGGGCGGTCTTCGTACCCGAGCCGGCTGCCCGCAGCTGGCATCTGGGGCGTACCCAGGTGATGCGGGCCCGTGCGCAGGTGTCCCGATACAACCAGCCGTTCTTCGCCGACCGGATTCCGTACCCCCGGCACTGGCGCAAGGTGGGCGGCACCAGCTGGTCGGTGCCGTTGGCGGAGGTGGTGGTGCCGGCGACCGACGCGCCATTGGAGCAGGTGCGTGCGGCGGTCGACTCGGTCCTGCGCGGCACCGAGTCCGACGTCCGGGTACACCTGGTGGGTCCGTGGCAACGGCTCGACCGCGGCCGGGTGCGGGTGTTGGTCGATCCGGTTCTCGATCTGCAACTGCTCGCGGCGACCTACCGCGGCGAGCCACGGGTCCGACTGGTGACCGAGCCGCCCGAGGCCGCCTTCCCGGCGCCGTACCTGCTGGAGCTCCCGGCCGCCTACGGCCTCAAGCCGGACGGACTACGGTCGTTGATCGCAGTCGCCGACCGCCATCAGGTCGGCCTCGTCCAGGTGGACACCCCTGGTGCCGGGTCGCCCGCCCGGCTGTGGCGGACGGCCGCGGTGAGCCGGTCGCGGTGGGTGCGGGAGCCGGATGAGTCGTTGGTGGAGGTGGTCAGCGAGGTGTTCGGTCGCCGGGATGCGACGGCCGAGGCTGCCGGCCTGGTCGACCTGACCGGGTGGGCGGCGGCAGAGCTCGCGGCCGGCATCCCGGCGGCGGCCAACGTTGGGCGGCGGGCCCCCCGACTGGCGCCGTCCACCGTAGAGGTTGGGGGTGTCCGCTCCTGGCTGCGGGCGACGGCGGTCGTGGCGTGGCTGGTGGCCCGGCGGATGCGGGAGATGCTGCGGTTCGGCCGGCGGTGACCCGGACGGTGCTAATCCGCCCGGCGGCCGGCGAGCGGTTCGGCCGGTGCCGCCGGGCGGTCGGCGAGCGTGCCGCCAGCTGGGCGCCGCCGCTTCAACATCAGGTCCCGCACCCTGCGCCGTAGCTGCGCGGGGGTCAGCCAGATCTGCAGAAAGGTCAAGTAGTCCAACGCCCCGGGCTGGCCATGACGGCGCGCTTCGCGCAGTAGCGTCCGGAATGCGGTGACGCTGCGGGTGGGGGCGGCCATCGAGCTGATCACACTCATGGTGATCGCTGCGTACGCCCGTCTTGTGAACAACGGCCGGCTGCGCTGCAGCCAGCCGAGCGACTCTTCCCAGGGAGAGTCGAAGGTGATACGAGGCCGATCCTCGTCGGTGTTCCAGATCACGAGCGGTTCGGGTGCGACGATCAGGGCCACGCCGTCGTGCTGGACCGCCCGGAGCGTCCAGTCCAGCTCCTGCAACCTCCGCAGCTCGGGGATGAACGGCACCCGCCGCAGCAGCTCGGTCGGGGTGAGTATGGTGGAGGTCTGGACGAAGCCGTCGCCGTGGAACAGGCCGTGCCGGACCGTGAGATATTCGCTGATCGGCTGGTCGGGGTCGGGTAGCCGCCGGGGGACCACCAGGTCGGCGCGCGGGGTGCGGTTGATCAGCCGGCTCGCCACGATGGGGGTCGGTACGGAGGTCGCGGCAGCGAGCTTCAGCTGGACCGCGAGCTTCTCCGGCAGCCACTCGTCATCATCGTCGAGCAGCGCGGTCCAGGCGGCGCGGGCGAGTCGTACCCCGTGGTTGCGGGCGGTCGGGGCACCTCCGGGAGCGGGCAGCTCCACGGCCCGTACCCGGTGGTCGCGGATCGCGGAGAGCGCCCCGATGGTCTCCTGGTCCGGTCCGTCGACCACCACGATGACCTCGATGTTCGTGACCGTCTGCGCGAGCGCGCCGCGAACCGCGCGGCAGACCAGCGCGGGTCGGGACCGGGTCGGGACGATCACGCTGACTTCCGGGACAGACGCCATGTTGACCTGCCAAGCCGAGTCGTTTGGGCGGTGTCCCGGCGAACGTTAGTGGCGCTGGGCGTCTGGCAGGTGACGAACAGTGATCCAGTCGACGTACAGTCGGGTGCGAGGTCGGCGCGGAATATCCCCCGGCCGGGGCCGGTTGTACTAGATGCAAACGCATGAAATCTCGGTGCAGCTGGAGGGAGCGCGCCATGCAGTTCGGCATCTTCTCGGTGAGTGACATCACCAGCGACCCGGTCTCCGGCTACACGCCGAGCGAGGCCGAGCGGATCGACGCGATCGTCAAGAGCGCACAGCGGGCCGAGGAGGTCGGGCTCGACGTCTTCGCGGTCGGCGAGCACCACAACCCGCCGTTCGTCTCCTCCTCGCCCACCACCCTGCTCGCGTACATCGCAGCCACCACGCAACGGTTGATCCTCACCACCGCTACCACGCTCATCACCACCAACGACCCGGTGCGGATCGCCGAGGAGTACGCGATGCTGCAGCACCTGGCCGGCGGCCGGGTCGACCTGATGCTCGGCCGGGGCAACACCGCGCCGGTGTATCCGTGGTTCGGTCAGGACATCAGTCAAGGGCTCGCGCTGGCGCTGGAGAACTACAACCTGCTACACCAGCTGTGGCGGGATGACGTGGTGGACTGGCAGGGCAGCTTCCGCACCCCGCTGCAGGGCTTCACCTCGACCCCGCGCCCGCTCGACGGGGTGCCCCCGTTCGTGTGGCACGGCTCGATCCGTACCCCGGAGATCGCCGAGCAGGCGGCCTACTACGGCAACGGCTTCTTCGCCAACCACATCTTCTGGCCGAAGGAGCACTACATGCGGCTGATCCGGTTCTACCGGCAGCGGTACGCCCACTATGGCCACGGCACCGAGCAGCAGGCGATCGTCGGGCTGGGCGGCCAGGCATACCTCGCCAAGCGGTCGCAGGACGCCTGGCGGGAGTTCCGGCCGTACTTCAACGAGGCCCCGGTGTACGGGCACGGGCCGTCCATGGAGGAGTTCACCGAGCTGACGCCGCTGTCGGTGGGCAGCCCGCAGGAGGTCATCGACAAGACTCTGACCTTCCGGGAGCACTTCGGTGACTACCAGCGGCAGCTGTTCCTGATCGATCACGCGGGGCTGCCGTTGGGCACCGTCCTCGACCAGATCGAACTGCTCGGGTCCGAGGTGGTCCCGGTGCTGCGTAAGGAGATCGCCGCCCGGCAGGATCCGGCTACTCCGCCGGCCCCGACCCACCAGCGGCTGGTGGCGGCGAAGTACGGCGACCAGCCGGCGCGGCAGCCGCGCCCCAACCCGAACCGGGGGGACAACGTCACCGGCGGCGCGCCGTACCAGGACACCGACGCGTCGGTACGCGCGTCCTACCCGACCCGGTGAGGCCGGCATGAGCACGCTGGCCAACAACGCCTGGGAGGCGCTGCTGCGCGCGCACGCGACGCTGATGAAGGAGTTCGCCGCCGAAGACATCTGGACCGAGGTCTCGATGCGGGAGTACGACGTGCTCTACACGCTGTCGAAGTGCCCGGCGCCGATCCGGCTCGGCGAGCTGCACCGGCATGTGCTGCTGAGCCAGCCGGCGTTGTCCCGGATGGTGGAGCGGCTGGTCTCCCGCGGGCTGGTGCAGCGCAGCGCCGACCCCGGGGACGGCCGCGGGGTGCTGCTGTCGTTGACCGAGGCGGGTCAGGCGCAGCAGCGGCAGGTCGGGCGGCAGCACGCGCGCAGCGTCGCCGCCGCCCTGACCGGGCCGTTGAGCGCCGACGAGCTGACCCAGCTGGCGTCGCTCTGCCGCCGGTTGGCGGCCCAGCCGGCCACCGCCGGTCGCTCGACAAACCAGGAGGACCAGGGACTATGACTACCGAGCCGACCGGCGAGCCGACCTCCCAGTCTGAGGATGCCCCGCTCGCGCTGGTGGTGGTGAGCGCTGGCGCGGGCGATCCGTCGTCGACCCGACTGCTCTCCGAACAGGCCGCTGGCCGGGTCGCGGCGATCGCCGCCGAACGCGGACAGCAGGTGGACACCACCGTGATCGACCTGCGGGAACTAGCGACCGAGATCGCCTCGGCGTTGACCTCGCCGCTGCTCGGGCCGCGGCTGGGCAGCGCGGTCGCCGCGTTGAGTAAGGCCGACGGGATCATCGCCAGCACCCCGGTCTACAAGGCCGGCGCCAGTGGGTTGTTCACCTCGTTCTGGCATGTGCTCGACGACGACCTGGTCATCGGTAAGCCGGTGATCCTGGCCGCCACCGCGGGCACCGCCCGGCACGCGCTCGTCGTCGACGAGCAGCTCCGGCCGCTCTTCGCGTACCTGCGGGCGTTGCCGGTGCCGACGTCGCTGTTCGCCGCGTCGGAGGACTGGAACGACGCCGCGTTGGGTGCCCGGGTCGACCGGGCGGCGCTGGAGCTGGTGCTGCTGATGGCGAGCGGGTTCGCCCGGCAGCTGAAGGAGGAGGGCTGGCGTAGCTACCAGCATCAGTTCGGCAGCGCCGGCGGCACCGAGTACGAGGTGGACCTCGACTCGGACCTGATGCGGCTCGCCGCGGGGGGCGCGCTGCCGCCCCGCGCCTCGGATCGGTGACCGCGCCGGCCCGCAAGCGCCGGATCGCTACGGCAGCGGCGAGGGCTCGCTCATCCTCGGCATCCACCTCGTGCTGCGCGGGCTGGCGCTCACTGCGTAACCACCGGGCGGGCGCCCGGTGTTAGACCGGTCATAGGTATACCTATCGGTGGGAGCGCAGATACCTACCACGACTGGGCGGCGGCCGGCGCGGGAAGTTACCGATTCCGTCCGATGTCATCGCCCGCGCCAGCGGCGACCGTTGGTGACATGACGCTGCTACCCGAACATGCCCAGCTGCTCGCCCAGGTGCACCACCAGGAGCTGGTCGCGGCCGCCCAGTCTTATCGACGTGCCCGCTGGCCGGGGCGATCGTCGAAGATCCGGTGGCGGCACTGGCCCCGCCGCAGCGACCCGGCCTAGTGAGCGTTCCAAGGGCGCAGAGTTGAGCCAGGCAGAAAACCAGCCGTCGATGTCCGCCCCGGTCGGTAATGTTGCCGCCATGCTGGTCTCCCGATCGGGACTGAGCCCGGTGATGGTGGGCCGGGACTCGGAGCTGGCGCAGCTGCGCCGGATCGCCACCGAGGCGACCCAGCCTGCGATCGCCCTGATCGGTGGTGAGCCGGGCATCGGCAAGACCCGGCTCGCCTCGGAGCTGGCGACCTGTGTGCCCCCGGGCACCCGTCGGCTGTTGAGCCAGGCCGACCCCGGCGGCGCCGGCCAGCCGTATCAGCTCGTCCTCGACCTGGTGCCCGACGCCGACGACGAGCTGGTCAAGCAGCTGCGCGCCGCCGACCCGATGCACCGGCCGGCGGCGGCGGTGGCGTTGCTGCGCAGCGTGGTGGGCACCGGCCCGGCGCTGTTGATCGTGGACGATCTGCACTGGGCCGACCCGGAGAGCCTGGCCGTCTTCGAGCAGCTGGAAGAGGTCACCACCGGCCCGTTGCTGCTGGTCGGCACCTACCGCCCGGAGGAGCTCAGCCGCCGCCACCCGCTGGCGGTGCTGCTGGAGCGGCTCGACCGCCGCCGCGGCGTCACCCACCTGCGGCTGACTCGGCTCACCCCGGCCGGCACCGCGAGCTTCCTCGCCGCGGTGTATGGCCGCGCCCCGGGCCGGCGCACCGTCTCGACCCTGCACGACCGCACCGGTGGCAACCCGTTCTTCCTGGAAGAGCTGCTCAAGGCCGCCGGCGACACCGACCTCGATGAGATCGGTCACCAGCCGCTGCCGTGGAATCTCGCCGAGGTGCTGCGCAGCCAACTCGACGGGCTCGCCGACCAGCAACGGCAGGTGGTCGAGGCCGCGGCGGTGCTCGGCAGTCGGGTCTCGTTCGACCTGCTCGCCACGGTCACCGGGCTGGCCGAGTCGACCATGCTCGCCGCGCTAGGTGACCTGGTCCACCGTGGCCTGCTGGTCGAGGTGGAGGAAGACCTGTTCGGGTTCCGGCACACCCTGACCCGGGAGGCGGTCACCGGGGAGATGCTCGGCCGGCAGCGTCGCCGGATCCACGAGGCGGCGTTGGCAGAGTTGCAGGCCAGCCCGGACCCGGATCTGGCGGCGGTCGCAGCCCACGCCCGCGGCGCCGGCCGGTACGACGATCTGATCGACGCGGCCCGCCGGGGAGCCACCGAACGACTCGCCGCCGGCTCGGCGTACGCCGCCCTGATCCTGGCCGAGTTGGGGCTGGCCGAGGCCCCCGACGATTTTCCCCTGCTGGTGTTGGCCGGGGCGGCGGCCTGGCGGGCCGGATACATCGACGACGCCCACCGGCACTCGGCCCGGGCGCTCCGCGCCACCAGCGACGACGGTAGTCGGGTGGCGGCGCTGACCCAGCTGATCCGGGTGGCCTGGGAGCGCGGCGAGCCGACCGAGATGGCCGAATACACAGCCCAGGTGCAGGCGCTCTCCGAGGTGCTGCCGGACGGCAAGATGCGGGCGAAGGCGATGGCGGCGGTCGCCCAGTCGTACATGCTCCGCGGTGAGCACGACCGGGCGGTCGACTGGGCCGACCGGGCCTATGCGGTGGCAGCGCAGCACGACCTCAAGGCGGTTTGCCGGCTGGCGCTGCTGGAGAAGGGCAGCGCGCTGGTGTGCCACCCGGACAGCGCGGAGCAGGGGCAGCGGTTACTCGCTGAGGTCGCCGCGGACTCCGAAGCCGCCGGCTGTTTCCTGGAGGCGGCGCGGGGCTGGCACAACCTGTTCTGGTTCTTACCTGCCGGCGATCCGGCCGCCGCCGAAGTGCTGGAGCGGGCCCGGATCGCCGCCGAGCGCGCTGGCGTCGTCGGCATGGCTTCGGCCGGCTACCCCGAGGGGCTGGCCCAGCTGGCGATCACCGATGGAGACCTCGACGCCGCGATCGGCCTGCTGGAGCGGGTGCAGCGGGTCGACCTGCACGCGGTCAGCACCGACCCGGCCCATGACCCGCCGCTGGCGGTGCCGGCCGGCCCGACCATGGGGGCTTATCTGCGCGGTCGGCTGGCGCAGCTCTACCTTGAGCGGGGTGACCTCGACGCCGCCGAGGCGCTGCTCGCGGACGGGCCGGACGCCCGGCGGTGGCGCACAGTGTCGCGGGGGATCACTTTCCAGCTCGCTTGCCACCGGGGCGACCTGCCGGAGGCGCGGCGGCTGCTGTCGAAGCTGCTGGCGACCCCTGAGGAGCCGCTCGGCGCCAAGGCGTTGCACTGCCAGGTGTCGGCGGCGCTCACCGTCGGCCTGAGCCCGGACGAGCTGCGGCCACTGCAACAGCGGCGCTGCTTGGACCAGAAGGGCCAGAACGACTCCGAGCACCCGCTCCGGCTGCTGATCGAGGCGCAGCTGGCCGAGGCCGAAGGGCGGGTCGAGCGGGCGCTGCCGGACTACCTCGCCGCCGTCGCGGGACGCCACGCGGCGCCCCCCTCCTGCCGGGGCACCGCCGCGGTCGGCGCCGCCCGCTGCCTGCTCCGACTGGGGCAGGTCCAGGCAGCGCGGGAGCAACTGGCGGACGCCGACGCCGCGCTGGCCAAGTGGCCGGGGTGGCGCCGCGACCAGCTGGTCGAGCTTCGTCGCCGGCTCGACCCGGCGCAGGTCGCGGGCGAGGCCGACGACGGTCCGCTCACCGCCCGCGAGCAGGAGGTGGCGGTGCTGATCGGGGAGGGCTTGACCAACGCCGAGATCGCCCGCCGGCTGGTGATCTCCCGCAAGACGGTGGCGGTGCATGTCTCCCACATCCTGGCCAAGCTGGCGATGTCCAGCCGCACCCAGGTCGCTGCCTGGGTGGCCCGGGGTGATGCCGCCGCTGCGTGGGCGGTCACCGGGCCGACCTCGGCCGGCGCGGTCAGCCGCGCAGGCAGCAGCTAGCGCAGACCTTCGGTTTCGGCAGGGTGAAGGCGAGGCAGCAGGTGTGCCTGCGCACCGCCAGCCCCTCCGGCCCGTCGTCGATGCTGACCAGGTTGGTCAGGTCGAGCGCGGAGAGTAGCCGCCCCGCGGTGTCGAGCAGGGTCTCCGCCGAGCCCTCCACGCCACGGATCACCGCGTAGGCGACCGCCGAGGCGAGCGAACCCCACAGCGGCCGGCTGCCCAGCCGCACCCGGTGCTGCACCTCCGTCAACAGCGGATCGAGGTGTGATTCGCGCAACGACGCCCGCAGCACCCCCAGCAGCTCCGACTCCGAGCCGACCACCGTCAGCTCGCCGCCGGCCGCAGCACCCGCCAACGGGTCGTCGGGCAGCACCGCCCAGCGCAGTCGACGCATGCCGACCTGCAGCAACTGCTGCTCGCCGCCGAACCGGAGCTGCACGTCGTCGGGGTGCACCAGCAGCACCCGGCGGGCCACCGCCCAGCCGAGGATCACCGGCAGCGACAGCCAGTACGTGTAGGAACGCCACGCGAGCGCCGCCGCCGCGTGCGGGCTCGCGCCCCACCGGCTCGCCGCGGCACCGAGGAGCCGGTCGAGATCAAGACCGGTGTCGCCGTGGAGTAGGTTGGCCGCTGGCCACCAGTCGACGGCGCCCTCGGGCACCAACAGGCCAGGTGCGAGGCCACGCATACCTTCAGCGCCCTGCCGGCGACGCACGGTTGCGAACGCGGCCTCCACCGGCATCAGCGTCGGCGTGGCTAGCATCATAAGCACTAAGGTTAGCCTAACCGTGTTCTCGGCCGCGACCCGGTTGCGGGAACGCGTGCGGCGACGGAGACTGGAAGCCCCCCGGGAGGCACGCCACAATGACGATCTCCCCGACTGAGCGGAGCGCCGCGACCTTCGCCGCCGTGTTCAGCCGTTGGCGTGCCGACCGCGGCATGACCAAGAAGCGCCTCGCCGCCCAGATGGGTTTCGACCCGTCCTACCTCAGCCATGTCGAGCGCGGCCGGCATCGGCCCACCGCCGACTTCGCCCGCCGGGCCGAGCTGGTGCTCCGTGCCGGCGGGGCGGTCTGGCAGGCGTTCGTCGACTATGACGAAGCTCGCTCAGCCGCCGCGCGGACCCGGCACGGGCTGGTGTCCGAGCATTGGCGGCCACCGGGCCCCGGCCCGGTCGTCGAACAAGAGGTGGCGTCGCTCACCTACCGGGACGGGCGGTACCGCTGCGTGGTGCAGCGCCGGCTGTACAACGCCGGCACCGAACCGCTCAGTCGCTGGCTCAGCCGGATCGCGGTCGACCGTTACCCGCAGGATTCGGAGCAGTCCAACGCCCACCATCGCAGCCACCCGCTCGCCCTGCCGGAGCTGGAGTTCTACGGCCTCTACGGCGACCCCGGCGAGGATCGGGAGCCGATGCGCTGGCGGGCCAAGCACGACCGGGACGCGTTGAAGGAGATCTGGCTGCTCTTCGAGAACGAGGCCCGGCAGTTCCCGCTCTACCCCGGTCAGCGCACCACCATCGAGTACGGCTACACGGTCCGTGATGATCTGTGGGGCCCCTGGTTCCAGCGGGCGATCCGGCTGCCCACCGGCCGGCTGGCGGTCCGGGTCGACCTCCCCACCCCGCCGGAGCCACAGGTGTGGGGAGTGGAGACCTCGTTGTCCACAGGGGAGGCACCGCTGCGTACGCCGGTGAACCGGCGCGCTGAGCCGGGTCGGGCCGTCTTCGAGTGGGAGACCGAAGCGCCGCCGGTTCATGCCCGCTACCGGTTGCAGTGGCGCTTCCGGCCGGAGGCGGGTCGGGGTACGGTCAGCTGAGCGCTCACCCGTACGCGGCGGGTCCGGCGGGCAGCTCAGGCGGCGTCGGCGGTGCGCATGGTCAGGATCCGGACCGTCCGCTCGCCGGGGTGCGGGTCGCGGCCGTGCCAGCAGCGGTAGTTGTCCAGCACCAGGATGTCGCCGGGTTCGAGGGTGAACCGCCGCAGCTCCGGCTCCACCGACCGCACCGTGGCGCGGAACCGGTCCAGCGCGGCGACGATGTAATCCTCCGCCGGGTCGCGCGGCAACGGCGCCGCGCCGTCGTTGCGGCGGACGATGCGCCGCCCAGCGCGGGTGTACTCGACGTGCCGGCCCACCCGCGGGGTCGCCGGCACGCCCCGCATGGTGGCCCACTCGCCGTAGAGGTCCACATCGGTCCCGGTGAGGAAGTCCACCAGCGCCGGGTCGGTGGCCGACAGTTGGTCGACGAACCGGTACGCGTCGGCGATGAACGACTCACCGCCGGTGGCCGACGGCCGTACGCATTGGATCAGCACCGCGTCCTCATCGGGGTCGCGCCGCCGCACCGGCACCCCACCGGCCTGCACCACCACATCGAAGCTGTCGGCGTGCAGGTGCACCGGGCCGCCGTCGCGGGAGGTCCGTTCCCGGTAGGGGAAGAGCTGCCGCAGGTCGCTGCCGTAGAGGTAGGCCGCGGCGACCGCGAGCGCGTCGGCGGTCACCGGCAGCCCGGTCACCACCACCGCGCCGTCGCGCCGCAGCGCCCGCCGTGCCTGCGCCGCCTCGGGGTACGCGTACCGGGCGGGGGTGACGGTGAGGTCGCTGATGGTCGAGGTGGTCATCGGATCATCGCCTTGTCGCTACGTGGATGCTCGCGGTCGGAGTGTTCGGTGGGGGCGGCGCCGAGAACCGGCGGGCGCCGGGAGCGAGCGCCGCAAACGCCGGCGCCAGGAAACAGATGGCCGCGCAGACCAGCAGTACCGCGGTCGCGCCGAAGGTGGCGATCGCGGGGGCGATCAGCGCCAGGCCGATCGGGGCGAGGCCGTAGGAGAGCAGGAAGTCCAGTGAGGAGACTCGGGCCAGTTTGGTGGGCTCGACCTCCCGCTGGGTGGCGGTGAACCACGGCACGTTGAACAGCTCGATGCCCAGCCCCGCCAGGACATACGCCGCGACCACCAGCACCGGGTGGACCGGCAGCAGCAGCGCCAGCGGTGCGAAGCCGTAGCCGGCCAGGGCTGCCAACGCGGCCCAACCCTGGGCGCTGGGTCGCCAGCGGGCGATGAGTACCGCGCCGAGCAGGCCGCCGGCGGTATAGCCGGCGAGCGCGGCGGCGAGCACCACCTCGGTGCCGTACTCGTCCCGGCTGACGATCGGCAACGCGACCGAGGTGGCCGAGTAGCCGGTGGTGATGACGGCGGTGAGGGCGGCCAGGCCGGCGAGGAACCAGGGGTGCCGGCGGGCCTCGCGCACCCCGTCGGCGAATTCGGTGAGCAGCGATGTCGGTGGCCGGGGCCCGGTGGGGGTGGGTGAGAGCCCGGGGGGTGGCAGCAGGCCGGCGCAGAGCCACAGCAGCGCCGTGCCGAGCAGCATCGCCTCGACCCCCATCAGCAGGCCGAGTAGCACCGCTAGCCCCGGCGCGATGAAGGTGGTGAGCCGGACCGCCAGCGACATCGCGGCGTTGACCGCCTGGCGGCGCTCCGGCGCCACGATCTCGGCGGTGAGCGCCTGGAACGCCGGTCGGCAGGCGCCCTGGCCGGCGCCGACGACGACCGCGGCCACCGCCATCAGCGCGACCGAACGGCCGAGGCCGAGGAACATCACCGGGGTGGCGGCGCCGGCGGCGATCCCCGCCCACAGCACCGTGCCGCGGCGGGAGTAACGGTCGGCGAGCACGCCGCTGATCGGCACCGCGACCAGGAACCCCACGGTACGGGTGGCGAGTACGATGCCGAGGCCGGTGGCGCTGAGCGTGCCGTCGACGACCGCGAGCCCGAGTAGGAAGGGCAGCGCCCAGGTGGCGAGTCCGGAGGCGGTGGTGCCGGTCCAGAGCCGGAGGACGGCGGGGGTCAGCAGGATCGGCCGCTGCCGGGGCGGAACCGCCTCGGCAGTCGAGGGTGTGCTCACCTGGTGGTACCTCCGGGCAACTGTTGCGCCAACCTAGTAGATGCTAATGAATTGCAATAAGGTGGCGTGGGCGGGGTGCCGGCGGCGGGAGCGGCTCGACCACCGCCCCGCCGATACTGCTAAAAATGATATTCATATTGTGAGAGGACGGCCCACCCCGATGCCCCACCCCTCCCGGGCGCTCGTACGCCGGCACGCCCACCGGGTCAGCGCAGCCCTGCTGGCCACCGTCGTCCTGGCCGCCGGTGCCGCCTGCGGCACCGAGCCCGACCCCGATCCCGGCGGTGCCGGCGAGTACCCGATGACCGTGACGAACTGCGGCCGGGACGTCGTCATCGAGCAGCCACCGGAACGGATCCTCGCCCTCGGCGGTGAAGCCGCCGCCATGCTGTGGGCCGCCGGCGGGGTAGACCGGATCAGCACCTTCGGCCCGGTCGACGGCGAACCGCTCGGCGCCGCCGCCGACGACCTCGCCGACCTCCCGACCATCGACGTCCCCGGCTCCGGCGAGATCAGCCGGGAGAGCATCATCGGCGAGCAGCCGGACCTGGTGGTCACCTTCGGTCTGAACGCCACCTCCCCCGAGGAGTTGGCCGACGCCGGCATCCCCAGCTTGATCATCTCCGGCCGGTGTGACGATGCCGGCGCCGGCCAGGACGCCGCCGACTACTCCGCCCTGGCCGCGGTGTACGACGACATCACCACCTACGGGCAGCTGCTCGGCACCGAGGAGCAGGCGCAGACGGCGATCGAAGAGCTCCAGGCCCGGGTCGACGCGGTCGCCGCACAGGTCGAAGGTGACAGTGCCCGCCCCGGCGCCGCGCTCTTCGTCAGCGGCGCCGACAGCGCCCTCGGCGCCTACGGCGGGCTCAGCATGGTGCACGAGCAGCTGGGGATCCTGGGCTTCCAGAACGTCTTCGGTGACACCGCGCAGCGCTACTTCGAACCCAGCGTGGAAGCCTTGATCGACGCTCAGCCCGAGGTCATCATCGCCCTCTACCAGGCGAGCGACAACTCTGCCGAGACCGCCGAGGCGGCGCTGGCCGACCGGGGCGAACTCGAAGACATCCCCGCCGTCGCCGACGACCGGGTGCTGGCGATCGACTTCTTCTACACCGGCAACAGCATCATCGCAGTGGACGGGCTGGAGCAGCTCGCCGAGCAGCTGCGGAGCCTGACCTGACTCGTACCCTCACCGAACCCGGGCGGGTGAGCGCCGACGACCTGGACCGGGGCGCCCGGATCTGGCGTACCTTGGCCTGGGTCGGCGGCCTCACCGCCCTGCTGGTGGTCAGCGTCCCGGTGGCGATCGGTCTCGGGCCGGTGGCGATCCCACCGGACACGGTGGCCCGGATCATCGCCCACCAGCTGTTCGGCTCGCCCGACATCAGCTGGGACGGCTCCGAACAGAGCATCGTCTGGCTGGTCCGGGTGCCCCGGGTGCTGCTCGCCGCGGTCGTGGGCGCCGCGTTGGCGATCTGCGGGGTGGCGCTGCAAGCGGTGGTCCGCAACGTTCTCGCCGAACCGTACCTGCTGGGGGTCAGCGCCGGCGCCGCCACCGGCGCCTCGCTCACCATCCTGTTCGGAGTGGGCGCGGCGCTGGGGGCGATCTCGTTGACCGGCAGCGCTTTTCTAGGGGCGCTCGCCGCCACCGCGCTGGTGTTCGCGCTGGCCGGCCGCGGCGGCGGGCTCACCTCGATCCGGCTGTTGCTGGCCGGCGTCGCCGTCGGCTACGTCCTGAACGCGCTCACCAGCTTCCTCATCTTCGCCTCGGACACCCCGGAGGGCGCCCGGGCGATCCTGTTCTGGCTGCTGGGTTCGCTGACCCGGGCCAACTGGCTGGCGGTCTGGGTGGCCGGACTGGTCACTGTGGTCGCCTTTCTGGTATTTGTCCTGTGGGGACGCCGGTTGGACGCGTTGACGCTCGGCGACGACACCGCACACGCGTTCGGCAGCCCACCGGTCCGGCTGCGGATCCAGGTGCTGCTGGTGGTGACGCTCTGCGTCGGCGCCGCGGTGGCGGTCTCCGGCGGCATCGGCTTCGTCGGCCTGGTCGTCCCCCATGTGGCCCGGCTGCTGGTCGGCAGCGTCCACCGGCGACTGTTGCCGGTCGCGGCGCTACTCGGAGCCACCTTCCTGATCTGGGCCGACGTGCTCGCCCGGACCGCGTTCGTACCCCGGGAACTGCCGCTGGGCATCGTCACCGCGCTGGTCGGGGCGCCATTCCTGCTGTTGCTGGTGCGGCGGTTGCAGGCGGCGGCGTGAAGGAGCGGGCACGATGATCAACGCCTCGGATGTCACCTTCGCCTACGATGGCACCCCGGTGCTGGCCGGTGTGGGCCTGACCGCCCACGCGGGTGGGGTGGTGGGGCTGATCGGGCCCAACGGCAGCGGCAAGACCACCCTGCTGCGCATCCTGTACGCGGCGTTGGTGCCCAGCGGCGGCACGGTGCTCGTCGACGATCGGCCGGTCGGCTCGCTGACCGGTCGGCAGTTGCCGCAGCAGATCGCGGTCGTCGCTCAGGAGGCACCATCCGAGTTGCCGGTCACCGTCGCCGACATGGTGCTGCTGGGCCGGGCTCCCCACCGGTCGGCGTTGCAGGCCTACCGCACCGAGGACCACCGGATCGCGGCGGCCGCGCTGCACCGGGTCGGCCTGCGCGAGCTTGCCGACCGGGCGTTCCACACGCTCTCCGGCGGCGAGAAGCAACGGACCCTGATCGCCCGGGCGATCGCCCAACAGGCGGGCCACCTGCTGCTCGACGAACCCACCAACCATCTCGACGTCCGCTACCAGCATGAGGTCCTGCAGCTGGTACGCGAGCTTAGGATCACGACCGTGGTGGTGCTGCACGACCTGAACCTGGCGGCCCGCTACTGCGACCAGCTGGTGCTGCTCGACCGGGGCAGCGTTGTCGCGGCCGGCCCGGTCGCCGAGGTGTTGACCCCGGCGGTCCTCGAGCCGGTCTACCGGATCTCGGTCCGCACCGTCCTCGACGACGACTGCGTCCAGCTGGTCTTCCGGCCGCAACCGGCCGTTGACTGAATCCCCACCCCGTACGCCGACATCGGGAGCATTTCTCCGATTTGCTGCTGTTGAGCGGCGTGCGCCGGTAGAGTCATTGATGCCCCTCATGGTCAGTTTCGGCGCTGCCGGGGAGGAGAACGATGCCTGCATGGCGGTGGTGGCTTCTGTCAATGTTGATACCGACGGTGCTGGCGGTGCCCGCCCCGGGCCACGCCGCCCCGCGGTCGACAACGGCGCCACCGCCGACGGCCATCGTCGGTGAGCCGGTCGGGTCGGCGCCGGCCGCCGGGGCGGGCCTGGTCGTCGCGGATGGGGATCACCGTCCGGTGCCGGACCTCGACCGCCGGGACCGGCGGGACGATCGGCACGAACGGGACCACCGGGACCACCGGCACCACCGGGACGGGCGTGACCACCATCATCCCCGGGACGCATTCGTAGCGCTGCTGATCGCGGCCATCATCGCGGCCCTCCTGGTGTGCCGCAAAAAGCCGGCCTAGCCCGCTCATCTCAGCTCCCCGGGCCGTCTGACGATCTTGGAGCGTGAGCATGAGCGGGCCGGCCGAGGTGCCGCTTCGTGCCCTACGAGAGCTGCGAGCACAAACGGTGCAGCGAGAGCTCGACCTTCTTACCGGCTTGCCCATTGTCGTCCACCTGGTGCCCAGAGTCGGAGCGGTCACGCCGTCACGTACGCGTTTGTCAGCTCGTGACATGCTGTGGTAGCAATCCCCGGGGTTTGTCGGGGGTGATCCGGCAGTTCGGATTTGCTAAGTGTGCTCCCCACTGATGTGGGGGTCTCGTACGCCCTGGCGGAGCAGGGACACCTCTCAGCCAGGGCGTACGTTCGGCTATAGGCGAATTAAGATAATGATCAGTATCAGGATTATCGGGGTAAGTGTTCCAGCTTCGGGCATGTTCATCGCAAACCGGATATTCAGCGTCCTAGTCATCTTCTCCGTGATCTCTAACGCAGTACGGATTTTGAACGAGAGCGTAACCTTACCATCGTCCCCTCCATGCCCGCGTGTCTACTCTGGTCACGAAGGCGCTCTCTGTCTAGTTTGAGGGCTTTGGGAGGATTTGGCATCCTCGGCGTCTGAATCGCGTGCGCGGGGGGAAGCAGGGCGAGCAGGGCGGGATCGCCCCAGCGTGCGCCCCATGACCGGATCACTCCCGCGTGCGCGGGGAAGACCCAGGGGGAGGGGCGCGAACCTGCTGGACACAGGGATCACCCCCGCGCGCGCGGGGACGATGGCGACGTAGTGGGCCAGCTTCGTCTACTCCGCGGATCACCCCCGGCGTGCGCGGGGAAGACTCCACATTCTCCACATCGGCCCGGTGATGCGGCGGATCACCCCCGCGTGCACGGGAAAGGCTGGCGAGGTCACTCATGGTCTGCTCCTGTCTCCGGATCACCCCCGCGTGCGCGGGGAAGACGAGTTGCCGGGCAAGCCACACCTGCCGGCGTGCGGATCACCCCCGCGTGCGCGGGGAAGACTGCGACGCGGAGCGGTGGGGCGGCCAGATCGACGGATCACCCCCGCGTGCGCTGGGAAGACTCTGCCTTAGCCATCCCCGTTACCTCCCTGAATGGACCACTCCCGCGTGCGCGGGGAAGACGACACTCCGGTTACGCTGGCGGACCGGGAAACCGGATCACCCCCGCGTGCGCGGGGAAGACGGCGTGCGGGGTGAGGGCGCAGACTCGGGCCAGGGATCACCCCCGCGTGCGCGGGGAAGACACCGCGTTCCGCTCCGTCTTAGTGATCCGCAGAGGATCACCCCCGCGTGCGCGGGGAAGACCAGGTGCCGCAGTGTTGAGGCGGCGGTATGCAGCGGATCACCCCCGCGTGCGCGGGGAAGACCCTGTGGCGGGGCTTGTGGGAAACGCTGTTGGGGGATCACCCCCGCGTGCGCGGGGAAGACGGGGCTGGACGATGCGTCCGACAGCCTGAACTGGGGATCACCCCCGCGTGCGCGGGGAAGACTTGACGGCCTGGTCGTCATCGCTTCCATCTCCCGGATCACCCCCGCGTGCGCGGGGAAGACAGCCAGGATCGGCCCGACATAGCCCGCCATCAGGGATCACCCCCGCGTGCGCGGGGAAGACGCCCATGAGGCGGTACACGGTGAGGTGCGGGAGGGATCACCCCCGCGTGCGCGGGGAAGACGCGCTGCTCAAGTGGGCGCTGGGCGGGTACGAGGGATCACCCCCGCGTGCGCGGGGAAGACGGTAGAGCACCAGGTCTCCGGCAGCGGCCCCCAGGATCACCCCCGCGTGCGCGGGGAAGACAGATCGACAGACGGCTACCCGGCGATAACTTCCGGATCACCCCCGCGTGCGCGGGGAAGACCCCTTGTAGAACAACGCCGGGGTGCCGGTCTGGGGATCACCCCCGCGTGCGCGGGGAAGACACAACGGGCGGCGGCCGTTGTTCACCCGACTGCGGATCACCCCCGCGTGCGCGGGGAAGACCCCGAGTGGCCCCATGCTGCCGCTCTGGAGATCGGATCACCCCCGCGTGCGCGGGGAAGACGGTGGTGGGTGCGGCCGTCGGGGTGTGGGCGGGGGATCACCCCCGCGTGCGCGGGGAAGACCTCCATGTCGACCATTCGCCAGCCGGCGGTTGCGGATCACCCCCGCGTGCGCGGGGAAGACTACGAAGCGCACCAGGCCCGCAAGGCCGACGTGGGATCACCCCCGCGTGCGCGGGGAAGACTAGCTGTCTGTCGATCTCGGCCGGAAGGGTTGAGGATCACCCCCGCGTGCGCGGGGAAGACATCACCGCGCTCCAGGCGCTCGAACTGGACCGGGGATCACCCCCGCGTGCGCGGGGAAGACAGCGTCAAGGCCTCGCTTGCGAGCTCGATCGGCGGATCACCCCCGCGTGCGCGGGGAAGACGGCCACGGGGCAGGGCCAGTCGAACCCGTCGGAGGATCACCCCCGCGTGCGCGGGGAAGACCGGTAGGCGCGGATCTGCCCGTCGAGGGTGGTGGGATCACCCCCGCGTGCGCGGGGAAGACGGTCCTATCCTTGAACGCTTTCGCCAGCAACTCGGATCACCCCCGCGTGCGCGGGGAAGACAGCATGGCATGCAATCAGGTCGCTGCCGAGCGGGGATCACCCCCGCGTGCGCGGGGAAGACCGGCGTCGATCTCTGGCATCGGCACGGTGCGCGGGATCACCCCCGCGTGCGCGGGGAAGACCTGGTGACACTGATGCCCGTAGCGGGATGAAGAGGATCACCCCCGCGTGCGCGGGGAAGACGGCTTGGGAATGGGGTTGTGGACGGGGCGCCCCGGATCACCCCCGCGTGCGCGGGGAAGACTGCTGGTCGCCCTACCTCGCACCGGATCGAGCCGGATCACCCCCGCGTGCGCGGGGAAGACGCAACTGGTGGACGGGATCGCCCGATGAGCAGGGGATCACCCCCGCGTGCGCGGGGAAGACCATTCCACTTCGTTAGTCGCTACCCCAGGAGGGGGATCACCCCCGCGTGCGCGGGGAAGACGGTCTGATGGTCTTCGAGCCCATCCTCCGGCTGGGATCACCCCCGCGTGCGCGGGGAAGACAGATCGAATCCCAGCCCAACTACTACGGTCCCGGGATCACCCCCGCGTGCGCGGGGAAGACGTGCGGACATGGAAGCGGGCGCGTGAGCGTGCCGGATCACCCCCGCGTGCGCGGGGAAGACTTGCGCACCGCGGCGAGCTGCGTTGCTGTCAGCGGATCACCCCCGCGTGCGCGGGGAAGACGAGATCCACCCCTTCGGTAGGCAGGCCAGTTTCGGATCACCCCCGCGTGCGCGGGGAAGACACTTCTTGACCTGCAGGTTTACACGTGATCATGGAGTTTTTCATTCACTTTGCACCGGTGTTCGTGGTGGACGAACCCTATCTCAGGCTTGCACCGAGGTATCACGCCTGAAACGAGGCAGCTGGGGCGTGGGCCGGTCGGGGCAACTTCGATAACCGAGGGCGAGCTGCCTTTTTGGCAGTATCCGTCCAGCTGATCGCTGCCTGTCCGATTGGTGGATCGGCTGCTCGGTTGCACGCGTGACGCGACCATCGGATCGCCATACGTGGGGTGGATGATCCGGTCTCCTGGGTCTTGTCGAGATGCGACCGCCACCCGGGTGCGGTACTACTGAGAGTCATCGTCAAGCTGAGCTTCCAATGGGGTGGGTGTGCGGTCACTGAGTGACGCTGCGGCGAGCGTCTGGGCGAAGTCGCCTCGCCAGGGGTTGGGCTGGTTGCCGTTGTGGCAGCATCTGTCCGACAGCGCGGCCGTCGCGGCGAGGCTCTGGGATGAGTGGCTCCCGGCCGCTACTCGGGAAACGATCAGCAAAGCGTTGCCGGGCGGAGTTGACGATGGACGCCGACTGGTGCGGTGGCTGGCGGGAGTTCACGACATCGGCAAAGCGACCCCTGCGTTCGCGGTTCAGGTGCCTTTCCTGGCCGAGCGGATGCGTCGGGAAGGGTTGTCCATGCCCGATGCGATTGCTTATCAGGAACGAAAGCTGGCAATGCACGCCACCGCCGGCCAGCTGTTGCTTGAGGAGTGGCTGCGGGAGTCGCACGGCTGGGACCTGTCGCAGGCTCGCCAGTTCAGTGTGATCGTCGGCGGGCATCACGGGGTGCCACCGAGCGCGGCTGGTCTGGGCGACGCGCAGGATCGGCCGGCGTTGCTCGGCACCGCGCAGGTCTCCCCGGCACAGTGGCGTAGCGTGCAGCGCGAACTCATGGATTGGGCAGCCGCCACATTCGAGGTAAACGATCGGTTGCCCGAGTGGCGGTTCGTGCGACTGTCGCAGGCCGCGCAGGTCATTGTGACCGGGTTGATAATCGTTGCGGACTGGGTTGCCAGCAACGAGGAGCTCTTCTCCTATGACGAGGCCACCTTCGGTCTGGCGGAGCGAGCGGACACGGCCTGGGCCGAGCTGGATCTGCCGACGCCGTGGCGGGCGGTCGCGGCGGATGAGTCGATGGATGAGCTCCTCTCCAGCAGATTTGGTCTGGCCGTCGGTGTGGTGGCCCGGCCGGTGCAGGTGCGCGCAGTCGAGCTGGCCCGGCGTATGCCGACGGCGGGAGTGTTGATTGTCGAAGCCCCGATGGGGGAGGGCAAGACTGAGGCGGCATTGGCGGCGGCCGAAGTGTTGGCGGAGCGTTCCGGTGCCGGCGGATGTTTCGTCGCGCTGCCAACGAGGGCGACCAGCGACGCCATGTTCCACCGGGTCCTGACCTGGCTGGGTCAGCTTCCGGACGCCGACCCCGGTCGGGGCGCGTTGCCGGTGACGTTGGCCCATGGGAAGGCTCGTTTCAACGACGACTACCGTTCGTTGATGAGGGGCCGGGTGGTCGGGGTGGCACAGGACGCCGCTGGCGGCGGCCATCGGGAGCGCGAGTTGGCTGCCCACCAGTGGCTCACGGGACGTAAGAAGGCGATGCTCTCGTCTTTCGTGGTGGGCACGATCGACCAGTTGCTCTTCGCCGCGCTTAAGTCGCGTCATGTGGCGCTGCGCCACCTCGGACTCGCCGGCAAGGTCGTCATCATCGACGAGGCTCACGCCTACGACGTCTACATGGGGCAGTATCTCGACCGTGCCCTAGAGTGGTTGGCCGCCTACGGAGTGCCGACCATCATTCTATCTGCGACGCTGCCCGCGAAGCGGCGGCGGGAGCTGGTGGAGGCGTATGAGCGGGGTCGGAATCCGGGCGCTGAGCTGGCTCCGCGACGCCGTTCGTGGCGCGATTCCGCTCCAGCGGCGTCACCCGCACCGGTTCACCCGCTGGAGCAAGAGATCGGATACCCGGTGTTGGTGGCGTCCGGCCCGGCCGGGGTCCCGTTGGTGGAGACAGCGGAACCCTCCGGACGCGAGACAGCGGTCGTGTTGGAGCGCATCGAGGACGACCTGCCGGCGTTGGCGCAGCTGCTCGGACGGGACCTGCACGCCGGTGGCTGTGCCCTGGTGATCTGCAACACGGTACGCCGGGTGCACGAGACGGCCGAGACACTGCGGGAGGCGTTGGCGCCGGCCGGGATCGACGTCTCGGTCGCGCACTCCAGATTCCTGGCGCCGGATCGGGCGGCGAAGGACCAGTGGTTGCGTGACCATTTCGGTCCTCCAGACCATTGCGCGGTGGCGGGCACCGTCCGCCCCAGCTCTCATGTGGTTGTCGCGAGCCAGGTCGCCGAGCAGTCGCTCGACATCGACTTCGATCTGCTGGTTACGGACCTGGCACCGGCTGACCTTCTGCTGCAACGGATGGGGCGACTGCACCGGCACCCGCGTGGCAAAGACCAACAAGACCGGCCCCAGGCCTTGCAGCAAGCTCGTTGCGTCCTGCGCGGCGTGGCTGACTGGTCCACCCAGCCGCCCCAGCCGGTGGCTGGTTCGGTGCGGGTTTATCAGGCGCATCCGTTGCTGCGTTCGCTGGCGGTGCTGCACGAGACGCTTGAGCAGGGCGGGCAGATCAACCTCCCAGCCGATATCGCACCGCTGGTGCAGACCGCGTACGGCGATAGCCCGATCGGCCCACCAGACTGGGGGGCCAGCATGGCGGAGGCCCAGCATCGCCATCAGGAGCTGTACGCGGAGAAAGAACGGCGGGCGCGTACCTTCCGGCTCGGTGGCGTCGGCGACGACGGCGAGCCGATCGTCGGCTGGTTGGACGCCAATGTCGGTGACGCCGACGACGACCGGCGAGGTCGGGCCCAGGTCCGCGACACTCCCGCCGAAAGCGTCGAAGTGCACGTCCTTGTACGCCGTTTGGACGGGACGCTGATCACACCACCGTGGTTGCTCTCCGGTGGAGGCAAGGAGGTGTCTACTGAGCGGACGCCGGATGGTTTCCTGGGCCGAACCATCGCCAGCTGCACACTCAGCTTGCCCATCGAGCTCTCCACCGAGGAGGCGATCGAGGAGCTGGAGCGGCGAAACGATTACGAAGCTTGGCAGCATTCGCCGTGGCTCACTGGCCAACTCATCCTCGACATCGACGAGCAGGGCCACGCCGAACTCGCAGGCTACCAACTCCACTATGACCGATTGGATGGCTTGGCTTTGGGACGAACGCAGTGACCGGGGCGGCGTACGACCTGACCGAGCAGCCATGGCTGCTGGTGCATCGGCTGGATGGCCGGGTCGAGGAGGTGTCGATCCGGGAGGTGTTCGCTCGGGCGAGCGAGTTCCGCGCGCTGCTCGGTGACCTGCCGACGCAGAGTTTTGCATTGGTGCGGCTGCTGCTGGCAATCCTGCATCAGGCAGTGGACGGCCCGCAAGACCTCGCGGGGTGGCGGCGGCTGTGGCAGGATCCGGCACTGCCGATGGCGGACGTCAACGGCTACCTGGATCACTTCCGGGGGCGATTTGATCTGCTCTCCGCGGAGACACCCTTCTATCAGGTGGCCGACCTGCACACAGCGAAAGAGCAGACCTTTACGTTGGAGCGACTGATCGCCGACGTGCCGGCCGGCTCGCCGTACTTCACGACCCGGCTGAAGTCGGGGGTCGAGCGGATCAGTTACCCGGAGGCTGCGCGATGGCTGGTCCACTGCCAAGCCTTCGACCCGTCGGGGATCAAGTCCGGTGCGGTAGGGGATGCGAGGGTGAAGGGCGGCAAGGGCTATCCGATCGGGACCGGGTGGGCCGGCGCTCTCGGTGGGGTCCTGGTCGAGGGACGGGATCTGCGGGAGACCCTGCTGCTCCAGTTGGTGCCCCGAAGCTCCCAGAAACTCGACCTCAGCGACCTTGACGTACCGGTGTGGGAACGGCCGCCGCACACCGCCGCCGAGGAGATCGGTGGCGCCCGGCCGTACGGGCCGCTGGACCTCTACACCTGGCAGAGCCGAAGGCTGCGGCTCTGGTGCGACGGCGCGTCGGTGACCGGTGCCATGATCGCTAACGGGGATCGGATCGCACCGCAGAATATGCACCGCCGCGAACCCATGTCCGCGTGGCGGCGCAGCAAGCCGCAGGAGCGCAAGCTGGGGACGGTGCCGGTCTACATGCCCCGGGAGCACGAGGTCGACCGGGCGCTCTGGCGACAACTAGGGGCGCTGCTGCCGAACCTGGCAAGCAGTCGCGACGAGCCACCGCAGCTGCTGCCACCCGCGGTCCTGGAGTGGCTGGCGGAGGCCCGCGGCGCGGGTGCGGTCGAAGGCCACTACCGGCTGCGCACCCGGGCGATCGGGATGACCTACGGGACCCAGCAGGCCACCACCGACGACGTCATTGATGACGCGGTGGCCCTGTCGATCGGGCTGCTCGCCGAGGCCAACCGGGAGCTAGGCTCGGCCGCGGTGGACGCGGTCACCGACGCCGAAGTGGCCGTACAGGCGTTGGGTCACCTTGCCGGCAACCTCGCCCTGGCGGCCGGTGGCGCGTCGGAAGGCCCGCAGGAACGGGCGCGCGAGACCGGGTACGCGGAGCTGGACCGGCCGTTCCGGTCCTGGCTGGCCGGGCTGGCGCCGGACACCGACATACCCGTGGCCAGAGCCGAATGGCAGCGCACCACCCATCAGATCGTCATCCGCCTGGGAAGCGAGCTGGTCACGCAAGCAGGACCGGCGGCGTGGCGGGGCCGCACCGTTAATGACTGGCACGTCAGCACCCCCGAGGCGGACCTGCGTTTCCGGAAGCGGTTGCGAGACAGCCTGCCGTGGGCGTACCCGAAACAAGAAGAGGTTATGGCATGACTACCGCGACGGCCTCCGCCGATCAGCAGCCGCGGCCCCGCAAGCTGCAGCCCTTGGGACGATTCGTGGGTCATCGAGTGTCGGCGCTGCAACGTGGCTTCCTGGCCAAGGAGCAATACAGCGTCGCCGCGCTCGCACGGCTGCGGCGAGGAGTGGGGAAGGAAGTCGGCGAGCTCGTCGAGCTGGGGCAGTACACTTTACTTGGCTTGCCTGAGCAGGAGTTTGAGCCCGACGAAGGTGCAACCTATGAGGAGCGGGCTGCCTACACTGCGATCACCCTCTATGCGGTGCATCAACAGTCACGGAGCGCCGGAATGCACCAGCCCGGCATCGGCCTGGGCAACGCCGTCGCCACGCTGGCGCGAAAAGGGAACTCCGACGCCGTTCAGCGCCGCTTCGAGGCCCTCGGCACCGCCGAGAGTTTCGGTGAAACTGTGCACCACGCCCGCGGTCTGATTACCCAGCTGCGGGGAGCGGGCATCGGGATCGACTACGGGCGATTCGCCGACGAGCTCTACTTCCTGCAGGTGCCGGGCGGTGCCGCCCGGGTACGCCTGCAGTGGGGACGGGACTTCTACCGCCGTGACCGAAGCGATTCCGCGCCGACCGACCCGACCGACCCGGACCTGGAGAAGGAAGCATGAGCCGAACCATCGTCGACATCCACATCCTGCAGACCGTCCCGCCGAGCAACCTCAACCGGGACGACACCGGCAGCCCCAAGAACGCCATCTACGGTGGGGTTCGCCGGTCACGGGTGTCCAGCCAGGCGTGGAAACGTGCCACCCGGGTGGCCTTCCAGACCACGCTGGACACATCGGAGCTGGGTGTGCGTACCAAGCAGGTGGTCGAGGTGCTCAGCCGCAAGATCGCCGAGCTTGCGCCGGAGCTGGCTGAGCAGGCAGGTGAGCTGGCGGCGGAGACACTCAAGGTTGTCGGTATCAAGTTGACCGCGCCGAAGAAGGCAACCAGCGTAAACGAACACGAATCCGGCTACCTGCTCTTCCTCAGTGCTCGGCAGATCCACAACCTCGCCGTGGCGGCGATCGCCGCGGCGGCGGAGGGCGGCAAGCTCACCGACGCGCTGAAGAACCAGAACGTAAAGGCGCTCGCCGACCGAGACCACTCGGTGGACGTGTCACTCTTCGGTCGGATGGTCGCGGACGTGGCGGACCTCAACGTCGACGCGGCCGCGCAGGTGGCCCACGCCATCAGCGTGCACCCGGTGGAGAACGAGTACGACTACTACACCGCTGTTGATGATCGGAAGGCGGAGGAAGACGAGACCGGCGCCGGCATGATCGGCACAGTTGAGTTCAACTCCGCCACGCTGTACCGGTACGCCACAGTGGATGTCAATCGTCTTGTCGACAACCTTGGTGACCCGCATGCCACTCAGCGGGCGGTGGAGGCGTTCCTACGAGCCTTCGTCACCAGCATGCCGACCGGCAAACAAAACACCTTCGCCAACCGGACCCTGCCCGACGCGGTGGTAGTGCGGCTGCGGGACCGTCAACCGATCAGCTTTGTCGGCGCCTACGAGACTCCGGTTGTGGTCCACGACCGCGCTGGCCGGATCACCGAAGCCGCCGCCCGACTCACCGAATACGCCCAGGAGGTGGAGCGCGTCTACGGCGAGCAGCCCGCCCACTCCTGGGTCGTGCGGGTAGGCGACCGCACAAAGTCGCTGGCCAGCCTCGGCGACGAGGTCACCTTCGACGAGCTCATCTCCGCGGTCGGCGGTGCAGTCGCCGGTCGGATGGCCGCGGCGGCATGAGCACGCTACGCCTACGGCTCGCCGGGCCGCTGCAGGCGTGGGGGGCACACAGCCGGTTTGTGCGCCGCGCCACCGAGACCGCCCCCACCAAGAGCGGCATCATCGGCTTGCTCGCGGCCGCGCAAGGCCGCCGCCGCACCGACGACGTCACAGACCTGTGCGGGCTGAGGTTCGGGGTGCGCGCCGACCAGCCAGGTCGGCTACTACGAGACTTCCAGACCGCCCGCAGCCTCGACGGGGCCCGGTCCTTCCCGCTGTCCTACCGTTACTACCTCACCGACGCGGTGTTCCTGGCGGTCGTCGAAGGTGCCGACGCGTTGCTCACCGGCCTGGACGAAGCGGTCCGTAGCCCACATTTTCCGCTGTACCTGGGTCGGCGGTCGTGCCCACCAGCGGGGCCGATCAGCCTCGGTGTCCATCCCGGCGACCTGAACCACGCACTGGCCACCACCGAATGGCAAGCCAGCGCCGGTCAGCAGCGACAAATTGGCGCCGCCACCGTCTGGCTGGACACCGTCCGGGACGCGGGCCCGCAAGGCCAGGGCGGAGCGGTCGAGACGGTCCGCGATGAGCCGCTCAGCTTCGACCCGGCGCGCCGCGAATACGGCTGGCGTACGGTGGCGCGCGGCCGGGTCAGCGTCGCCAATCCCCACGCACCACAGATTCCCGAACACGATCCGCTCGCGGTCGTCGGAGGCTGACCTTGTATCTCACCCGATTCGTAGTGAATACTGCCCGCCGCGGCGCCCGGAAGCTGCTCTCCTCGCCGCAGGCGATGCACGCAGCGGTCCTCGCCGGGTTCGCCGAACCACCGTCGGGCGCCGCCGGCCGGGTCCTGTGGCGGATCGACCACACCCCGCCCAGCAGGACCCTGCTCTACCTCACCAGCCCGGTCGAACCCGACCTCACCCACCTTGTCGAACAAGCCGGGTGGCCCACCACGGAAACCTGGCAAACCCGACCGTACGCGGGTTTTCTGCAGTCGCTGACGGAGAAGCAGGAGTGGGCGTTCCGGATCACGGCAAACCCAGTGCGCAACCGCATCGGGTCGGGCAGTGACGAACGGACTCGGCGGTACGGTCACTCAACCGTGGCCCACCAGCAACAATGGCTGCTCGACCGGGCCGAACGGTGCGGCTTTCGGATCCTCCACACCGAGGCCGGCGATCCGGAACTCACCATTCACCGCCGCGAGACCCTCACTTTCCCCCGCAACGGCAACACCGTCACGCTGCGGGTCGCCACCTACGACGGCCGGTTGGAGGTCGTTGACGCGGATCGGCTGCGGGCCGCGCTCAGCAACGGGATCGGCCACGCCAAGGCGTACGGGTGCGGACTGATGACGCTCGCGCCGGCCGGTCGGCCGTGACCATCCCCGGCACCCCACCGCCGAAGCTGCCGGAGTTGGTCCGAGCAGACGACCGGCTGACGTTCATCTACCTTGAACGCTGCCTCGTCCACCGGGACAGCAACGCGATCACCGCGCAGGACGACCGCGGCACCGTCCACATCCCCGCTGCCTCACTCAATGTCCTGCTGCTCGGCCCCGGCACCAGAGTCACCCACCAGGCGGTCAGCCTGCTCGCTGAAAGCGGCGCCACCGCCGTCTGGGTGGGCGAACAAGGTGTCCGCTACTACGCCCATGGACGGTCGCTGGCCCGATCCACAAGGCTGTTGGAGGCCCAGGCCAGCAAAGTGACCAACCGCAACGCCCGGCTCGCGGTCGCCCGCGAGATGTACGCAATGCGTTTCCCGGGAGAGGACACCAGCGGACTGACGATGCAGCAGCTCCGCGGCCGCGAAGGTGCCCGGGTGCGGCGCCTCTATCGGGAACACGCGGAGCGCACAGGTGTCCAGTGGCAGAAACGAGACTACGACCCGGAGGACTTCACCGCCGGCGATCTAGTCAACCAGGCGCTCTCGGCAGCCAACACCTCCCTCTACGGAGTCGTCCACGCCGTCATCGTCGCGCTCGGGTGTTCCCCCGGGCTCGGATTCATCCACACCGGTCACGAACGTTCCTTCGTCTACGACGTCGCCGACCTTTACAAGGCGGAAACCACCATCCCCACCGCGTTCGACGTGGCTGCCCGCAACCCCGCCGACGTCGCTGCCGAAACCCGCCGGACGATGCGCGACGCCATGCACGACAGAGCGTTCCTCGATCGCTGCGTCGGCGACATCCGTCGACTGCTACTTCCGGAACCGAAAGCGGCGCCTGACGACGAGCAGGCCGATCCTGCGCCGACGGACAGCTACTGGGATGAGGACCTGGTGAAGATCTGGGACGAAAAGGACGACCCGCTCGCCGGTGGCGTCAACTACTCGGATGACGTCGACTTCTGATGGTCGTCCTGGTGTTGACGGCATGTCCTGAAGGGCTACGCGGTCACCTGACCCGTTGGCTCCTGGAGATCTCGGCAGGTGTTTTCGTGGGACACATCTCGGCCCGGGTCCGCACCCTGCTCTGGGCCAGGGTGGTGCAGCTATCCGGGGACGGTCGCGCCATCATGGTCTACAGCCAACGCGGTGAACAGAGACTCAGCTTCGAGGTGCACAACCACCATTGGCGCCCCGTTGACTATGACGGCGTACGGCTGATGATGCGGCCGTCGGAGAAGCAGTCGCCGTCACTCGGCCGTACGGGTTGGAGCAAGGCTGGTCGCCGCAAGCGCTTCGGCCAGGGGCGCCGGAGCCCCACCAACCCGCCATCACAAGTGAATGAAAAACCCCAAGATCACGGGTGAACTCGCAGGTCAACAAGTGTCTTCCCCGCGCACGCGGGGGTGATCCCCGAGCATGTGTGCCCAGCGGCGTAGGCCGCGCGTCTTCCCCGCGCACGCGGGGGTGATCCGTACCCACCCCCCCCAACCCCCCGCGGACACAGTCTTCCCCGCGCACGCGGGGGTGATCCTCCTAACTGGATTTCAGTGGGGAACGAGGGGTTGTCTTCCCCGCGCACGCGGGGGTGATCCCCCGGGGCACAACTCGCCCGGGGTGCAAGGTTCGTCTTCCCCGCGCACGCGGGGGTGATCCCAGGTACAGCGCGTACGCGCTCGCTGAGAGTGTGTCTTCCCCGCGCACGCGGGGGTGATCCGCCCTGTCCGGCATTCAGCAAGCAGCGTTTAACGTCTTCCCCGCGCACGCGGGGGTGATCCTGCCCACGCCGCCGCCATGAAAACAGTGAACGCCGTCTTCCCCGCGCACGCGGGGGTGATCCCGGCTCGGACACGCCCAAGAGCACCGCCACCTCGTCTTCCCCGCGCACGCGGGGGTGATCCGCGACCGAAACCGCGCCGCCGGTCCGGCGGCGCGTCTTCCCCGCGCACGCGGGGGTGATCCTCCACGGTGCTGACCACCGACCAGCCGTGGCCAGTCTTCCCCGCGCACGCGGGGGTGATCCATGTTTCCGGCGGCCAAGTCAGCGGCGGGGACGGTCTTCCCCGCGCACGCGGGGGTGATCCTGGAACGGTGTGATCCGCACAGCGTGTACGAGGGTCTTCCCCGCGCACGCGGGGGTGATCCCCGCGCAGCGGATCAGCCTCAGGGTCCGGGTCCGTCTTCCCCGCGCACGCGGGGGTGATCCCTGGCTGCCGAGCGGATGCTGCACCATCAGGCCGTCTTCCCCGCGCACGCGGGGGTGATCCCGTCACCGGCTGGTCGAACTGCCAGTGCTGGATGTCTTCCCCGCGCACGCGGGGGTGATCCTGGATGACGCTACGAGTCAACAACGACACCACCGTCTTCCCCGCGCACGCGGGGGTGATCCGGTTGCGGGGCGACCGCCGGGCGTGGTGCTCGAGTCTTCCCCGCGCACGCGGGGGTGATCCGATGCACCGGCATGTTGAACTGCCGGTCGCGGGGTCTTCCCCGCGCACGCGGGGGTGATCCCTGGTCGCCCGGTGGCTTGAGGGTCGGATCGACGTCTTCCCCGCGCACGCGGGGGTGATCCCGACGCGTTCCACAACCCACCGGCAGACGAGGAGTCTTCCCCGCGCACGCGGGGGTGATCCCTGGCTGCCGAGCGGATGCTGCACCATCAGGCCGTCTTCCCCGCGCACGCGGGGGTGATCCTGGACTGGCAGCACCCGATGGAATGGCGCGAGCGTCTTCCCCGCGCACGCGGGGGTGATCCCTGGCCGGTGTGGTCGCGGCGGTCGGCGAGGTCGTCTTCCCCGCGCACGCGGGGGTGATCCCGCGACCGGGCGCTCGCCGAAGCCGAACAGCTAGTCTTCCCCGCGCACGCGGGGGTGATCCTCGCTACCCCACAGCTGCGGAGGGTGCAGCGAAGTCTTCCCCGCGCACGCGGGGGTGATCCCTCGCCAACCTCCTGGTCGCGGGCGGATGCTTGGTCTTCCCCGCGCACGCGGGGGTGATCCGAGATCGCGGACGCCGCCGCGGCCAATCAGACCGTCTTCCCCGCGCACGCGGGGGTGATCCGGTCAGGGCGACTCCGCGGAGGCGTGGCGACTCCGTCTTCCCCGCGCACGCGGGGGTGATCCCGGCTTTGCGTGGGGAAGGGGAAGACATGTCAGGTCTTCCCCGCGCACGCGGGGGTGATCCGCGCCGCCCGGGGGTCTACGGCCCGCGCGCTCCGTCTTCCCCGCGCACGCGGGGGTGATCCCCAGCAGCCCGCCCAGCAACGCCTTGTCGTCGCGTCTTCCCCGCGCACGCGGGGGTGATCCAAACCACTGCGCTGTCTCATCCTGGGCCGACCGGCTGGTGGCGTCTTCCCCGCGCACGCGGGGGTGATCCGGTGTACCGCTCCCCGATGGATGACGACGAGCCGTCTTCCCCGCGCACGCGGGGGTGATCCCAGAACACCACCCGATGCCCGGCGGCGGCCACCGTCTTCCCCGCGCACGCGGGGGTGATCCAACCACCTGGTGGCGGGTGTAGCCAGCGACGGCGGGTCTTCCCCGCGCACGCGGGGGTGATCCGAACGAAGAGATTTGGACGCCGCAGCACACGCCGTCTTCCCCGACACGCGGGGGTGATCCGTCGCCGCCCATCTTTAGGGCGGTTGTGCCGATGTCTTCCCCGCGCACGCGGGGGTGATCCACCACCGGCTACCCGATCGGGCACCGACACTACGTCTTCCCCGCGCACGCGGGGGTGATCCCGCCTCCGCCACGGGGTCGC
Organism: Natronosporangium hydrolyticum; assembly: GCF_016925615.1. Lineage (NCBI taxonomy): Bacteria > Bacillati > Actinomycetota > Actinomycetes > Micromonosporales > Micromonosporaceae > Natronosporangium > Natronosporangium hydrolyticum. The sequence goes on along the minus strand of NZ_CP070499.1, from coordinate 5,193,449 downwards.
TGGCCGGGCCGGCGTCTTCCCCGCGCACGCGGGGGTGATCCTTCGCGCCAACGGCGAAACCACCGCGTCATTCGGTCTTCCCCGCGCACGCGGGGGTGATCCCCACGCCAACGCCTGACCGGCGACCTCCCGCTGGTCTTCCCCGCGCACGCGGGGGTGATCCGGGTCGGCGACCTTAATGTGGCGCACGGTCGCCGTCTTCCCCGCGCACGCGGGGGTGATCCTGCAGCCGGCCGCCCCGCGTTCGGCATCTGCGACGTCTTCCCCGCGCACGCGGGGGTGATCCGCCGCCGAGCTGGACGGCAAACGCTGCGACCTGGTCTTCCCCGCGCACGCGGGGGTGATCCGGACGGCCCGCCACCGCCGGACGGCTGGTTGAAGTCTTCCCCGCGCACGCGGGGGTGATCCCCGTCTGATGCTTGAGGAAGCGGGCCGCGAAGCGTCTTCCCCGCGCACGCGGGGGTGATCCCTCCCATGATCGAGAATCCGGAGAACTCCCCGGGTCTTCCCCACGCACGCGGGGGTGATCCCGAACGGTTGGTGAGGTGGACGGCGGTGGCGAGGTCTTCCCCGCGCACGCGGGGGTGATCCGGGCAAGAGCCGACGCCCGATCGACGCCGCGGTGTCTTCCCCGCGCACGCGGGGGTGATCCCGTCCACGCCAACGGCGGGCAGCTGTGGCTGATGTCTTCCCCGCGCACGCGGGGGTGATCCCGGTGCTGGATGACCCCGGCACTCCCGGGCCACGTCCTCCCCGCATGAGGGGGGTGAGATCCGATCTCGACCAGCTCCGCCCCGAGCCGCTTGTCGTCTTTCCCTTGCACGCGGGGTTGCCGGGGCCCGAGTTCGGCCGCTTCGCGGTCGCCAGCCCTTACCGAGAGATCAAGTGCCCTGCAGCTGTACGACACACCGCGTGTCGTACAGCTGCAGGGCACTTGATCTTCCGATAGGGCTGGTGCGCGGTGTTGTGGAAGAGTCCTCCTCGCGCATCGGGATGGGTCCGGGAGCTGTCGACCTGTGAGGTCGGAGGTGAGGGGCCTTCGCTCCAAGAGCCGGTGATCTGCAGCGTCAGTCAGGCCGATGGCCCGCTTGGTGGGTTGAGTGGTGATCCACTATGGCGGCAAAAAGGGTTGGTCGCGGCATATCAGGCGCCACTCAGCCCACCAAGAAATACGTGGCCCCTGGCGGGACCGCCCGTAGGTGGATGAAAGAGGGCATGTGAAAGCTGCAGAGCTCTAGCGATCTTGAATTTCGCAGCCCAAACTTATGTTCAGCTATGCCCGATTCGTGCTGCTCTAGCGACCAAGTAACGGCCATCGTGGCCCTCTTTCGTCTCAGCGGGAAGGGGGAGACTCTTACGTGCGAGCCGTTGAGCACGCGTACTCATGCTCTGGCCACTTCGGATTCCTAGGCTCTAAGGCAGTTGGAGCAAACTCTCGTAGAGGAGCGGTCCGTGAGTGGTCAGCTGGTAGCCAAGGTGGCGCAGCACAAGGTGAAGACGGTCGCGGCTGGTGCGGCGGTGGCCGCGGTGGCGGCGGTCGCCGGATTCGGCCTGCTCGGGGGCGACGCCGTGCCGGCCGGTGCGCACACCGTGCAGGTTTACACCGTCGATGACTCGATCAGTTACGAGGCGACGGGGGAGCTGCGGCCCGGGCTCTACGGCCGGACGGTGGGGCTCTGCGACGGCGACACCCACTACATCGAGTATGCCGGGGGCGAGCACTGCCTGGTGCTCAGCGGCCCGCTGGGGGATGTTACCGCCGAGGGTGGGGACCAGGGGGTGGTGCTGCCGCCAGCTGAGCACAGCGCGATTCTTGACCTTGTCCGGGCGGAGGATGCTGCTGGACCGGTCACGCGGGTGGTCCTGGAGTACGACGGCTCCTTTGTCGGCGTCGTGGCGGTGTCGTCTCTCGACAGCACCGACCCGGCCAGCGTTACGCCGATCGACTGATCGCCCGCCGCGGGCCCCGCGGCGCGGGGTGGTGTCGGAGGTCCTTAGGCCCGACCGTCGGGGACCAACGGCCATGGCCGGGAGTTCGACACCGCCGGCAGGCTGACCCGGTGACGAAACGGACGGCACGGCAGCGGCGGGCGCAACGGGCGGCGCAGACACCGCAGTCTGCCCGATGGGTTTCCATTGTGGCGGTCGCTGGCCTGCTCGCCGCCGGCCTGGTAGGGATCGGGATCTGGCAGGCGGGTCGCCCCGGTGACGTGGCGGTGCCCGCGGCAGCAACCGAGGATGAGGCCGGGTTGCCGGTCGGCGACGGCCCGGTGGTCGTGGAGGTCTACCTCGACTTCCTCTGCCCCGCGTGCCAGCAGTTCGACCAGGCGTCGCGGCCGGTGCTCGACGAGTATCTCGCCGATGACGTGGTCACGCTGGTCTACCGTCCGATCGCGATTCTGGACGACCGGACCTCGACCCGATATTCGACCCGTGCCGCGGCCGCCGCCGGTTGCGCCGCCGACAGCGGAATCCTCGACGAGTTCGTCGATGAGCTGCTCGCCGTCGCGCCGCAGCCGGGTAGCGTCGGGCTTACCGACGCCGACATCAGCGGGGTGGGTGCCCAGGCCGGGGCGATGGATGCCACGTTCGACCAATGTGTACGCGACGGTGACTACCGCGATTGGGTGGGCTTCGCGACCGAGGCCGCTGCCGATCAGGGAGTGCACGGGACCCCCACCGTCCTGGTCGACGGGGCCCGGCTCGAGTCGCTCAGTGTGCCGGCACTGGTCGAGGCGGTCGACGCGGCGGCGCTGCGGCAGCTGGGCAACTGACGGCGGCGGTCAGGGCAGCGATCCGGCGGCGGTCTAGAGCAGCGGTCAGAGCGCGTCGCGCGGGTCGATGGCGATCGGGTTGCGGGCGACCGCCTCCGGGAACAGCTGATCGGCGAGCTTCAGGGTCTGCAGCCCTCGTGCCCGCAGCGGGTCGTCCGGCTCTGCGCCGAGCAGGATGCCGTTGGCGCGGGTGATCCGCGGCACCGCCGATTCCTGTTCGAGTAGGAGTTCGACGTGGCCCAGTTGGAGCAGCGCGTTCGCCAGCGCATGCCAGGTCGCCGACGCTTCCCGGTCGAGCAGCGCTTCTCGGAGCCCGAGGGCGGCCTTGCCGAAGCGGAGGGCCTGGGTGACCACCTCTTCGGTGAGGGCTTCGGCTTGCGCCGCGGTGACCATGGCGTTGCCGGCGGCGCGGGCGAGGTCGTCGAGCGAGGTCGCGTACTCCGCCATCAGGTCGGGGGCGGTGCGGGCGATCTCGGCGGGTTGGTTGTCGGGCAGGAGCTGGTCGAGCAGCTGGACCGACTCCCAGCCGGCATCGACGGCCTGGTCGTATTCGCCGAGGTCGTTGAGTGCTTTGCAGGTCAGCTGTTGCACCGAGGCGAGCCGGGTCACCGTGTGCACCCGCTCGCGCGGGTCCGCCTGCGCGTCGCCGATCTGCCGGTAGGCGTGCGCCGCGGCGGCGAACAGCGGCACCGCGTCCGCCAGTTGACCCTGGCTGCACTGCTCGACGCCCTGGGCGACCTGCAGGTCGGCAGCCTCGTAGAGCTCCTCGGCGGGCTCTGGTGGTGGCGGGTCCGCGCGTCGGCGCCACGGCCACATCGGCCACCTCCGTTGTTCGCGGGCTGTGGCGCTCCACCCTAACCGGAGCCGCGGCTGCGGGCCACGGGTCAGCGCTGTCCGGTACGCCGGGCGAGGGCGGCGTCGACCGACCAGCGGGTGACCGGCCGCCACAGTAGCCACGCCGCGGCCAGCAGAAACAGCACGTCCCGGGCGAGCACCGTGCCGTAGTTGGTGGCCTGGTCGGCGGCGAGCTCACCGCCGCCGCCGAAGCAGCCGCAGTCGATCTGCAGGCCCCGCGCCCAGGCGGCCGCCACCCCGATGACGAACCCGGTCAGCAGCAGCGCCGACGTCGCCGCGGCGAGCCGGGTGGCCAGCCCGAGCAGCAGCAGCGCCGCGAGCGCCAGCTCGACCAGCGGCAGCGCCGCGCCGACCAGCTCGGCGGCGGCGGAGGGCAGCAGCTCGTACGCCTTGACGGCGCGGATTGAACCGTCCAGATCGGTCACCTTGTTCAGGCCGGCGTAGAGCCACACTCCGGCGAGTACTGCGCGGGCGGCGAGCCCGAGCAGTGCCTGCCCGGCGTTTCCTACTTCCGCCATGGCGGCATGGTCGCACCGTGACGGGTGGTCCGGGTGGGGTCTTTGGTCCCGGTCATCCCCGGGACCAAAGACCCCGTGCCCGTTCGGGTGATAATCGGACCGGCTCCTGCGGGCTGGTCCGTCAACCTCAGGGCGTGGGTTGTTGGAGTGCGCGGCGCGGGTCGACGGCGACGGGGTGGGCGGCGATCAGCTGCGGAGAGAAGACGCGCTCGGCGAGCTGTAGCGCCTGCATCGCCCGCTCTTTCAACGGGGCGTCGTCGGCGGCCAGCAGAATGCCGGTTGCCCGGGTGATCTTTGGGACGGCCGACTCCTGTGTGAGCAGCAGCTCGACGTGCCCGGCCTGGAGCAGCGCACTGGCGAGCGGGGGCCACGTCGTGGGGTCGTCGTGGTCCACCAGTGACTCCCGGAACCGGAGCGCGATGTGCGCCGCCTGTAGCGCCTGGGTGGCCCGCTCGTCGGTCGCCAGCCCCTGCTTCGCCACGACCACCAACAGGTTGCTCTCGGAGCGGGCGAGGTCTTCGGCGGCGGCGGCGAACTCGGCGGCGAGCTCGGGGTGGTCGCGCGCGATGGTCGCCGCGTCCTGACCCGGTGCGAGCTGGCCCAGCAGGTTGACCGCGTCCCGGCCGGGGGCCGTGGCCTCGTCATAGCGGCCGAGGTCATTGCGGACTCTGCCGACGAGTCGAAGGGCGTTCGCGACCCGGCGGGCGGCGACCGCGCGATCCTCGGGCGCGGTCTGCTCCTCGCCGATCGTCCGGTATGCCGCGGCGGCCTGCTCGAACAGGGGCAGGGCGTCGGCGAGCTTGCCCTTTTGGCAGAGCTTCAAGCCGTTGGCGACCTGCCGGTCGGGTGCCCGGTAGCTGCTGTCGGCGCCGCGGTCGCGCTTGCGCCAGGGCCACATTGTCCACCTCCGGCTCTCGGGTTGTCGATTACCTTACGGGTCGGGCTCGCTGGCGGCCACCGCTCGCGGCGGCGGTCCCGCCGGGCCAGCGCCCTGACCATAGGCCAGCTCTACCTGGTCGCGATCCGCTTCGGCTGCTGGCCCGCCCGGTCGCGCGCTGGCTCGGCCAGGGCCCGGCGATCTGCCTCTCGGTCCTGCTCACCAGCCCGTTTGTGTTGCTGATGCCGCTGGTCGCACAGCCCGGTTGGCGGCTGTGGCTGGCAGCCGCCGGCGGCTTCGTCACCTCGATCGGCATTGTCGTCTACAACGTCACCCAGGTCAGCTTCCGGCAGGCGGTCACGCCCGACCAGCTGTTGGGCCGGATGAACGCACCATCCGGTTCCTGGTCTTCGGCGCCATGCCGGTCGGCGCGCTGCTCGCCGGCGTGCTCGGTGAGCTGCTGGGAGTGCGGGCCGCGCTGCTGGTCCTCGGCATCGGCAAGTGCCTGGCGTTCCTGCCGGTCCTGCTCTCCCCACTGCGCACGACCCGCGCGCTGCCCACCGAGCCGGCTCCGGCCGACCCCCAACTGAGCGAGGAACGAACGGCATGACGGCGAGCAATCGCACCGAGTACGGGAGTACGGGAGGAGTGGTATTCTCAGCCATATGAAGACGACCGTGGAGCTGCCCGACCCGCTGGTGCAGGAAGCTCAGGAGGTGGCGCGCGCCGAGGGCACGACCCTGCGGGCGCTGGTCGAAGACGGGCTGCGGGCGGCGTTGGCGGGGCGTCGCGCCGGTGCTCGATTCCGTCTGCCCGACGCCTCCGTCGACGGTGCCGGGCTGCGGCCGGAGTTTCAGGACGCCAGCTGGGACGAGATCCGCGCCGCCATCTACGGCGACCGCGCGTGATCGCCCTCGACACGAACCTGCTCGTCTACGCGCACAGGCGCGATTCGGCGTTCCATGAGCCGGCCGCGCAACTGGTCCGCGGGCTCGCCGAGTCACCGGCGGCGTGGGCGATCCCGTGGCCGTGCATCCACGAGTTCTACTCGACCGCCACCCACCCTCGGATCTACGACCCGCCGAGCACCTCCGACGAGGCGATCACCCAGCTGGACGCGTGGCTGGGCTCCCCGTCGCTGGTGTTGCTGCACGAGGCGGGCAGCTACTGGTCCGAGCTTCGCTCGATGCTGCAATCCGGCAAGGTACGCGGCCCGATGGTGCATGATGCCCGGGTCGCCGCGCTGTGCCGCCTGCACGGCGTCCGGGAGTTCTGGAGCGCGGACCGGGACTTCGGCCGGTTTCCCGACCTGCCCGTCCGTAACCCGCTCGTCGGCGGGCGAGATTCAAGCTGATTCGGTAACGACGCGGCGATGCTGGTACGGATCTCTGGGGATGCGTCTGGTGGTCCTGGCGACACCACCGCCAAACCTCACTCCTCGTCACTCGAACGGGCGACTTCAGGAACGTGGGCTCCCGGTGGCCGCTGGCCGACGGTTACGCCGACGTTATGCCCGCCGGTCCAGGATAGGGCGGGCGGAGTGCGATACCGGAGGTGGAGATGCGGGTGCTGGTGGCAGAGGATGAACGGCTGCTGGCGGACGCGATCGCGGAGTGGCTACGCCGGGAGGCGTTCGCAGTCGACGTCGCCTACGACGGTGACGATGCCCTGTCGCGGCTGCGGATCAACGAGTACGACGTGGTCGTGCTCGACCGGGATTTGCCGGTGGTGCACGGCGACGAGGTGTGCCGGGCGGTCACCGAGGTCGCCGCACCGCCCCGGGTGCTGATGGTGACCGCGGCCACGGCCGTGCGGGACCGGGTGGCTGGGTTGGCGATCGGCGCCGACGACTACCTCACCAAACCGTTCGCCTTCGTGGAGCTGGCGGCCCGGGTACACGCCCTAGCCCGGCGGACCCTACCTGCGGCGCCGCCGGTACTGGATCGGAGCGGAATCCGGCTCGACCCGGGCCGCCAGGAAGCGCACCGGGGCACTACCAGGCTGCAGCTGTCCCGCAAGGAGTTCGCGGTCCTGGCCGAGCTGCTCCGCGCCGACGGGGCGGTGGTCTCGGGCGAACAGCTGCTGGAGCGAGTGTGGGACGAGCACATCGACCCGTTCACCAATGTGGTTCGGGTGACCGTGATGAAGTTGCGACGCAAACTAGGCGAGCCACCGTTGGTGGAGACGATTACCGGAGTGGGGTATCGGCTGCGATGAAACGGTTGACGATTCGGACGCGGCTGACCCTGGTGTACGGCGGGCTGTTTCTGCTTGCTGGGGCCCTCCTGTTAGGGGTGGCCTACCTGCTGGTGGCGCACAGCTTGGCGGACCGGCTGACGGTGGCGACGTCGCAGGATGCCTACCGCGTGGGGTCGGCGGAGACCGTCGACCAGGGAGTGAAACTGGCCGAGGCCGTACGCTTCGCCCAAGATCTACAGAACGCGCAGGCCCAGGCCGAAGCCCAGCGGTCCCTGCTCATCTACGGCACCGCTGCGCTGGCGGCCGTGGGACTGGTGGCGATCGGGTTGGGTTGGGTGGTGGCCGGTAGGGTGCTGACCCCGGTGCACCGCATCACCGCTACCGCCCGCCGGATCGCCACCGGCAGCCCCGGCCACAGCCTGCGAGAACGGATCGGGTCTACCGGCCCACGCGATGAGCTGCGCGAGTTGGCCGACACCTTCGACCTGATGCTGGAACGGCTGGACCGGTCGTTCGACGGGCAGCGTCGGTTCGTCGCGAACGCCTCGCACGAGATTCGCACCCCGCTGGCGGTGAACCGGGCGCTGCTGGAGCTGGCGATCACCCGACCAGACGCCTCGCAGGAGGTGCGGGAACTGGGCGAGTCGCTGCTCGTGGTGAACGCCCGCCACGAGCGGCTGATCGACGGATTGCTCATCCTCGCCGAATCCGAACACCGGGTGGTGGAGCGGTCCCCGGTGGATCTCGCCGAGGTGGTGGCACACGCGCTGGACCCGGTCGGCGGGTCTGGAGTCGAGGTGATCCAGGAGCTCCGACCGGCCGAGACCACCGGAGATCCGGTGTTGTTGGAGCGGCTGGTGCACAACCTGGTGGAGAACGCGGTCCGGCACAACCTGCAGGACGGCGGCTGGCTATCGGCTGCGACCGGAGTCGAGGACGGGTACACCACCGTCACGGTGGCGAACACCGGTCGGGTCGTACCCGCGTACGAGGTCCCGGTGCTGTTCGAACCGTTCCGGCGGGCCTCGGCGGCAGACCGGGTGACCAGCGGCGGCCAGGATCGAGGCATGGGTCTGGGCCTGTCGATCGCCCGGGCGGTCGCCCAGGCGCACGGCGGCGAGGTGACGGCAACCCCGCGTGAGGGTGGTGGCCTGACCGTGGGGGTTCGGCTCCCCGCCGCCGCCAGCTGGGAGTGAGGGAGACTGGCCCGCATGTACGCGGTGACGATCGACGAGCCCGGCGGCCCCGAGGCGCTGCGGTGGACCGAGGTGCCCGACCCCGTCCCGGGGCCGGGTGAGGTGCTGATCGAGGTGGCGGCGAGCGCGGTCAACCGCGCCGACCTGCTGCAACGGGCGGGCCACTACCCGCCGCCGGCCGGCGCCCCGCCGTACCTGGGGTTGGAGTGCGCCGGAGTAGTTGCCGAGGTGGGAGCCGGGGGCACCGGCGTACAGCCGGGGGATGAGGTGTGCGCCCTGCTCGCTGGCGGCGGCTACGCCCAGCGGGTGGCGGTCCCGGCGGAGCTGGTGCTGCCGGCGCCGGCCGGGGTGCCGGTGGCCGACGCGGCGGCGCTGCCGGAGGTCGCCTGCACGGTCTGGTCCAACGTGGTCGACCTGGCCCGGCTCTCGGGCGGCGAGACGCTGCTGGTGCACGGCGGTGGCAGCGGCATCGGCACCTTCGCCATCCAGCTGGCGGTCGCCCTGGGCGCCCGGGTGGTCACCACCGCCCGGGCCGGCAAGCACGCCGCGCTGCGGGAGCTGGGGGCCGAGGTGACCATCGACTATACCGAGCAGGACTTCGTCGAGGTGACGAAGGACGCGACCGGCGGGCGGGGCGCCGACGTCATCCTCGACATTATGGGCGGGTCCTACCTGCCGCGGAACCTGGCGGCGCTGGCCCCGGACGGCCGGCTGGCGATCATCGGCCTGCAAGGGGGCCGCCGGGTGGAGCTGGATCTGGCGAAGCTGCTCACCACCCGGGCGCAGATCACCGCTACCACGCTGCGTGCCAGGCCGCTGGCCGACAAGGCCCGGATCGTCCACGGGGTACGCGAGCAGGTGTGGCCGTTGATCGAGACCGGCTCGATCCGGCCGGTGATCGACCGGCGGCTGCCGATGTCCCGCGCGGCCGAGGCGCACCGGCTGGTGGAGTCCCATGCCCACCTGGGCAAGGTGCTACTGCTGCCTGGGTGACCCATCATCGGGCCCCGGACCGGTCGCCAGCTTCCGGTGGGGATCGTGGCCCGAATCTGGCCGGGATGGCCACCAGATCTTGCGTCCGATGTCGTGGCACAGCCCGGGGATCAGCAGCGACCGGACCACCATGGTGTCGACCAGCACCCCGAGCGCCACGATGAAGGCGATCTGGGCCAGAAACAGGATCGGGATCACGCTGAGCGCGGAGAAGGTCGCGGCGAGCACCACCCCGGCCGAGGTGATCACCCGGCCGGTCACCGACAGTCCGATCCGGACCCCCTCGCGGGTGCCGACCTTGCCGGCCTCCTCCCGGACCCGGGTGAGCAGGAAGATGCTGTAGTCCACCCCGAGCGCCACCAGGAAGATGAAGGCGAACAGCGGCACCGACGGGTCGGCGCCCGGGAAGTTGAAGACGTGGTTGAAGACCAGCGCCGAGGCCCCCAGCGTGGCCAGGAAGGAGAGCACCACCGAGGCGAGCAGCAGCGCCGTGACCACCACCGCCCGCAGCAGCCAGGCGATGATCACGAAGACGATCGCCAGCGCGATCGGGATGATTACGGCGCGGTCCCGTTCGGCCGCCACCCGGGTGTCGGCGTCGACCGCGGTCTGCCCGCCGACCAGCGCCTCCGCCCCGTCGACGCCGCGGACGGCGTCGCGCAGCGGGTCGATGGTGGCGATCGCCGCCTCGCTGTCGGCCGGCTCCGCCAGCGTCACGCTGATCCGGGCCAGGTCGCCGTCCTCGGCGTCGGGACGGACCTCGGCGACCCCCGGCACCTGTTGCACCGCTGCGACCACCTGGTCGACATAGTCGACGTTGGCGATCACGATGGTGGGGGCCGCGGCCCCGGCCGGGAAGTGTTGGCCCAGCACCTCCTGCCCGGTGACCGCCTCCACCTCGCCCAGGAAGAACTCGGTCTGCGGCACCCCGTCGGCCTTGAACTGCGGCGCCATCGCGGCGAACCCGGCGAGCACCAGCAGCGTCAACACCCACACCAGCCGGGCCCGGCGGCCGATCAGATTCGCCAGCCACTCCCAGGCGCCCCGGCGTTCCGCCGCCGCCGTGCCGTACCGGGGTTGGAACGGCCAGAACCCGACCCGGCCCAGCACCAGCAGGATCGCCGGCAGATAGGTGAGCATCACCAGCAGCGCCGCGGTCACCCCGATCGCCGCCACCGGCCCCAGGCCACGGTTCGAATTCAGCTCGCTGAGCAGCAGCGCCAGCAGCGCGAGGATCACCGTCGACCCGGAGGCGAGGATCGGGCCGACCGCCCGCCGCCACGCCACCCGGATCGCGGTGACCCGGTCCTGGTGGTTGCGCAGCTCCTCCCGGTAGCGGGCCACCATCAGCAGGGCGTAGTCGGTGGCGGCGCCGAAGACCAGGATCAGCATGATCCCCTGGCTCTGGCCGTTGAGCAGGATCAGGTCGGCACGGGCGAGGGCATAGACCGCGGCCGAGGCGGTGCCGAGCGCCAATCCGGCGCCGAGCAGCACCACCAGCGGCAGGATCGGGCTGCGGTAGACGATCACCAGGATCACCGCCACCACCGCCGCGGTGACTGCCAGCAGCAACGTGTCGATGTCGCCGAAGGCGCTGCCGAGGTCGGTGGCGAACCCGGCCGGCCCGGTCAGGTAGGCGGTGACCTCGGCCGGCGCCGAAGCGCCGACCAGCTCCCGGATCTCCTGAACCGCGTCGCTGACCTGGTCGTTGTCGGCCAGCGGCACCACCACCTGGGCCGCCACCCCGTCGTCGGACGGGATCGGCGGGGACACCTCGCCGTCGGTCTGCGGAAGCTGGCCGAGCCGTTCGCTGAGGTCGGTGAGCGCCGCCAGGTCGGACTCGGTGAGGCCATCGTCGCGTTCGAAGACCACCACCGCCGGCAGTACGTCCCCGGCGAAGCGGTCCTCGTCTAGCTCCGCCACCTGGGTGGCCTCGGCGTCGGCGGGTAGGAAGGCTGCGGTGTCGTTCTCCTGCACCTCGGCCAGCCGCCCCTGGTAGCTGCCGAGCGGGCCACCCACGATGATCCACAGCGCGGTCACTACCGCCGCCCACACCAGTGGCCTGCGCAGCCAACCCAACCCTCGCGCCACGATCCCCCCTCACTCCCGCCACTGACCGTACTAGAGCGAGAAACCAGTTACCCGCTGGCCGAGTGGTTACTCCTCCGGGGCGAGCAGGATTCGCGGGCCGGGGCCGTCGTCGGCGAGCCGGTCCTTGGGGTTGTAGAGCGCACAGGTCTTCAACGACAGGCAGCCGCAGCCGATACAGCCGGTCAGCTGGTCGCGCAGTCGCTGCAGCAGCAGAATCCGGTCGTCGAGCCGGCTGCGCCAGTGTTTCGACAGCTTTTCCCAGTCAGCTTTGTTGGGAGTGCGGTGCTCCGGCAGGGAATGCAGCGATTCGTGAATCTCTTCCAGCGAGACCCCGACCTGCGCCGCGATCCGGATGAACGCCACCCGACGCAGCTGGGACTGCTCGTAGCGGCGTTGGTTGCCGCTGGTGCGGTTCGAGTGGATCAAGCCCAGCCGCTCGTAGTAGCGCAGCGCGGAGGGCGCCACGCCACTGCGCGCCGACAGCTCGCCGATCGACAACACTGAAACTCCTTGACCTAAAGTGCGCTTCAGGTTACAGACTAGCTGGTATGACCACGGCAACCAGCAATCCCGCCGGGTACGAACAGCTTCGGCCGCTGTTGGCCAGGTTGACCGGCGACGAGAAACACGAACCGAGCGCCTACGACACGTTGGATCCGATCTGGGTGCTCTACGACCGGATCCTGCGGGTCGACCCGGGGCAGCCGGACCATCCGGACCGGGACCGGTTCCTGGTGTCCAAAGGGCATGGCCCGCAGGCGTACTACGCGGTCCTCGCCGCGAAGGGTTTCATCCCCGAAGACTGGCTCGATGGCCTCGGCGAGGCGGACAGCCGGCTCGGTCACCATCCAGATCGGATGCTGGTTCCCGGCGTGGAGATCGGCTCCGGCTCGCTCGGCCACGGGCTCGGGCTCGGCGTGGGGATGGCGCTGGGGTTGCGGGCGCAGGGTCGCGCCCAACCACGGGTCTATGTGCTGGTCGGCGACGCCGAGCTCGACGAAGGCTCGAACCATGAGGCGATCCACTACGCCGGCGCGGTCGGGCTGGACGCGCTCACCGTGCTGGTGATCGACAACCGCAGCGTCGCGCACCCGCTGCCCGGTGGGGTGGCGCCGCTGTTCGCCGCCGCCGGCTGGAGCACGACGACGGTCCCCGGGGACGACCACGCCGCCCTCGCCGCCGCGTTCACCGGCCACCGGCCCGGCCAGCCGCACCTGGTCGTCGCCCGTGCCCGAGCGAAGGGAAGCCACTGATGCGTACCCAGTTCATCCGCACCACCACCGAGCTGCTCACCGACGACCCGCGGGTGGCGCTGGTGCTCGGCGAGATCAGCGTCGCCAGCTTCGCCGCCGCGGCGCAGGCCGCCCCGGGCCGGGTGTTCAACCTCGGCATCCGCGAACAACTCATGATCGGCACGGCCGGTGGGTTGGCGCTCACCGGCTTACGGCCGATCGTCCACTCCTACGCGCCGTTTATTGTGGACCGAGTGTACGAGCAGCTCAAGCTGGATCTCGACCATCAATCAGCGGGTGCGGTGGTAGCGAGCATCGGCGCCTCCTACGACGCCGCCGAGGAGGGTCGCACCCACCAGTCGCCCGGCGACGTGGCGCTGCTGGACACGCTGACCGACTGGACCGTCCACACCCCGGGTCACCCGGCCGAGGTGGAGCAGCTGCTGCGCGCCGCCGCCGGCCGGGCCGACCGGACCTATCTGCGGCTCAGTTCCCAGCGCAACGACCTGCCGTACCTCGGTGCGGGGCTGCAGCAGATCCACCGCGGCTCAGCCGCCGCGCCGGTGATCGTCGCGGTGGGGCCGATGCTGCACCCGGTGCTGCACGCCATCACCGGGCTCGATGTCACGGTCGCCTACACCCACACGCCCCGTCCGTTCGACGCCGCGGGGCTACGGGCGCTGGTCGGCGATCCGGCGACCGTGGTGCTGGTCGAGCCGTACCTCGCCGGCACCTCGACCCGGCTGGTGTCGGAGGCGCTGGCCGAGGTGCCGCACCGGCTGCTGGCGCTCGGGGTGGGCGACCGTGACCTGCGGCGTTACGGGGAGCCGGCCGACCACGCCCGGTGGCACGGCCTGGACCCGGCCGGCCTGCGCCGTTCACTGCTCACCCTAGCGAGTTGACCATGGGGTTAGGGGCGGGAAAGTGCCCGAATCATGTACCTAGGTCCATGATCAACGACGGGGGGCGGGGCGGCGGACGCGCTCGCGGCCCAGGATCCAGAGCGCCTCCACACCGTCCTTCCAGGTGATCTTCTTGCCCTCGTCCCGGCTGCGGGCCCGGTAGCTGATCGGCACCTCGTACGGCTTGATCTTGCGCCGGAGCAGCTTGGCGGTGATCTCTGCCTCCATGCCGAAGCCCTTGGAGCGCAGATTCAGCGACTTGAACAGCGGCACCGGCATCAGCTTGAAGCAGGTCTCCAGATCGCCCAGATACGAGTTGTAGAAGACATTCGCCGCGGTAGTGATCGCTTTGTTGCCCATCACATACCAGAACGAATACGCGGTGTGGGAGCCGAACACCCGGTTGCCGTAGACCACCCGGGCCCGGCCGTCCATCACCGGGGCCACCAGCTTCGGCAGATCCTGCGGGTCATACTCCAGGTCGGCGTCCAGAATGACCAGATAGTCACCCTCGGCCTGGTTGGCGGCGGTGCGGATCGCCGCGCCCTTACCGCGGTTACGCGGATGGGTGAAGACCCGCACCCGCGGATCGTCGAGGTTGTTCAGCACATCCCCGGTGCCGTCCCGGCTACCGTCGTCCACCACGATCAACTCGACGTCGCACGGATAATCCACCGCGAGGGTCTGCTTCAAGGCCTCGGCCACGTGCGCCTGCTCGTTGTAGACCGGCATCAGGATGGATAGCTTCACCAGGGCTCCAGGTTCCAGGGTCAGTAACGTGCTTCTGAACAGCCTAACGTCGAATCCGCGGTTAACGGAGCGGATCGCCGAGTTTTCCGCGCCCCGAGCGGCAGGTGTGAGGCGGGTCTCGGAGCCCGGCGGCGACTACTCCCAGCGGAACAGCCGAATCGCCAGCAGCCCGGTCACCACACTGTAGCCCAGCAGCGACACCAGGTGTATCAGGCTCGGCCAGGCGCCGCCCCAGCTGTCGTGGAACGTCTCCGCCATCGCCCCGAGCGGTGTGAACTCGGCGATCCGGCGCAGCGGCTCCGGCATCATCGGCCCGGGTAGCCACAGGCCGGCGAAGAACATCAGCGGGAAGAAGACCAGCGGCGCGACCGCGTTGGCGAGCCGGGCGGTAGGTAGGAACGATGCGATCAACAGACCGATCCCGAACGCTGCCACCGTGCCCAGCAGCACCGCCACCGCGAATCCGGCCGGCTGCGCGGGTGGATCGACCCGGAACACCACCGCCGCGGCCACGATCGCCAGCGCCACCGCTACCGCCGCCGCGCCGAGGTTGACCAGCAACTGGGCGGCGAGCACCATCGATGGCCGGGCGGGGGTGGTGGCCAGCCGGCGCAGCACTCCGCGCTCCCGGTAGGCGGTCAACACCGTCGGCACCGAGAGCAGGGCGGCGGTCGCGATCCCGGCGACCACCGCCACCGGCGCGTAGACATCGATCGGGCGGAGCCCGCCGGCCTCCTGCGCCGGTTCCAGGAAACCCGGCATGACCCAGCCGAGCGTCAGCAGCAGGCCGGCCGGGAAAAAGAACACAAAGTAGGAGCCGGGGTCACGGAGGAAGAGCTTCGTCTCCACCGACGAGGTCTTGGCCAGGGCAGCGAGCGCGCTGCGGCCGCGCAGCTGTGGGCGGTATGGCATATCGAGCGTCATGAGCTTTCCTCCGCGTCGAGCGGGCGTCCGGTCAACGCCACGAAGGCGTCGTCGAGTGAGCGTTGCTCCACTCGCAGCTCCGACGGCGTCACCTGCGCCGAGGACAGCGCTTGGGAGACCGCGAAGAGCAGGTCACCGGTGCCGGCGACGATCACCTGCCGGCCGGTCCGGGTCACCTCGGTGACGGCCGAGAGCTGCTCGATCTCCGCCAGCACCTGCGGGTCGGCGTCGGCGGGCAGTCGGAAGTGGAGCCGCTGCGCCGCGTCGACCTGGGCGACCAGGCCCGCCGGCGAGTCCAGCGCCACCACCCGGCCAGCGTCGATGATCGCCAGCCGGTCGCAGAGCCGCTCCGCCTCCGCCATGAAGTGGGTGACCAGCACCACGGTGACGCCGCGGTCGCGGATCTGCTCGATCACCGCCCAGGTGTCCCGGCGGGCGACCGGGTCCAGGCCGGTGGTCAGCTCGTCCAGGATGGCGATCCGGGGGTTGCCGACCAGCGCTAGCGCGATCGACAACCGCTGCTGCTGGCCGCCGGAGAGGTGGGCGAAGCGGGTGTGTTGCTTGTCGGCCAGCCCTAGCAGGTCGAGCAGCTCGCGCCAGTCCGCCGGCTGGTCGTAGTAGGACGCGTAGAGGTCCAGCGCCTCCCACACCTTCAGCTTCTCCGGTAGTTGGCTGCGCTGCAGCTGTACGCCGAGCTCGGGGCGCAGCGCCGCCGGATCACGCTGCGGGTCGATGCCGAGGATCTCCAGCTTCCCGCCGTCCGGCCGGCGTAGGCCAGCGAGACATTCCACAGTGGTGGTCTTGCCGGCGCCGTTGCGGCCCAGGATTCCGAAGATCTCTCCTTCGTCGACGCTGAACGATACGTCGGCGACCGCAACGGTGTCCCCGTAACGTTTGCGCAACTCGGTGACCTCGATGACGGGCATGACAGCTCCTTACTTGATCGGTGCGCGGCGGTTGGTCAGGTAGGCGGCGGCCAGCCCGGCGAGCATCACCGCGGCGGCGATGCTCACGGCGGCGAGGGGGTGGGCCGTGCTCACCCAGCCCGGCGAGTCCTCATCGACCGGGCCCCGCCAGCCGGCGGCGATCGCCGCCAGTCCTAACGGGCCCGGCGCGAAGGTCAGCGGCAGCGCGACGGTGCCCCAGCGCGGGCCCAGCCGGAGGTAGCCCGCCGCCACCAGCCACCCCGCGACGATGAACGCCGCGAAGATCAGGAAGTACTCGGTGAAGACCAGATGGAGTTCGCCGACGTTGGCGTAGAGGTGGGAGCCGTCGATCCGGTGCGGCAGGCCAGCGACTCGGTGCGCCGTCCACTCGACGACCAGCCCGACCCACACCGCTGCGGACATGCCGGCGGCGATCAGCAGCGCCGCGCGGCCCGCCGCGAGCGCACTGTGGTGCCGGGAGACGCCATGGGCGACGAGCACGGGGATCGCGGCTCCGATGAAGATCCCGGCGGGGAAGCCGGTCCACTGGGCAACCCAGTGGACCGAGGCCCAGACACTGTGCTCGGGTTTGCCCCAGATCGCGATTCCTACTGTGATGACGGCGTAGCCGAGGCTGAGTACCGCGAAGACGGCGGCCACCCAGGGCACGGTCAACCGGAGCAGATGCCGGGTGGCGGCCCCGGTCGGGTTGGGAAACGGTACGCGGCTCACGCTGGCCTCCTGGGACGGATCGGGACCCGGCGGGCCAGTAGCCAGAGCCCGAGTCCGGCGGCGGCGAGCGTGGCCAGGCTCAGCCCGACCGCGGTAGCCAGCTGGGGGGAGGGCAGCTCGCCACCGGCCGGTCCCCGTAGGAGTAGAGCCAGGTCGTTGGCGCTGAAGAGCACCCCCACCACGAGGATCGGCGCTACCGTCAGCGGCAGCGCGAGCGTGCCCCGCCCGCCGCCGAACCGGTAGTAGCCGACCCCCACCAGGTAACCCGCGACCAGGAACGCGGCTGTGAGCAGGGCGTACTGGGTCATCACCAGGTGCAGCTCGGTGACGCTGTCGAATAGGTGGTCGCCGCGGAGCCGGTGTTCCTGGCCGCGTCCGGTGAGGATCGCGTGCTCGACCAGATAGCCGGCGGCGATCACCAGTGCGAGGAGCACCGAGATGGCGCCACCGCCGATTCCGAGGGCCTGGAGCACCCGGCGTCGGGTGACGCCGAAGCCGATATAGGTCGGGAAGACCGTGGCAGTGGTCAGGACGCCGAAGACGAAGAAGAACCAGTGCAGCGGGCCGGCGGCCTGCTCCCAGACGCTGGTCCCGGACTCGTCGCCGCCGGCCGCGGTCACGAACGCGCCGAGCGTGACCGCTACGACCAGCACCAACGATGCCATCCAAAGCACCCAGCGGTACGACCGCAGCAGCATCGTTAGGACCGCCCGGGTACGCGGGTTCACGGGGCTTCTCCGGTGTCTTGTGTCGCCGTGGACCTGGTGGTGAGGTGGACGATGAGGTCCTGCAGCGGTACGGGTTCCAGCGTGAGCCCGTCGCGTTCGGCGCGCTGCCGTCGCTCGTCGTCGAACTGCCCGTAGACGGTCGCCGAGCTGGTGCCGCCCAGCCGGCGCTGGTTGAGCACGGTCAGCCCGGCGGTGACCGCCTCGACCTGCGCGGTCGGGCCGGTGACCGACACCCCGCGGGCACGCACCGCGTCCACATCGTCGTGCAGCAGTAGTCGACCGCGGTCGATCAGCACGACCTCCTCGAAGAGGGCGCCGAACTCCTCCACCAGGTGGGTGGAGAGGATGATGGTGCGCGGGTGTGCGACGTAGTCGCTGAGCAACTCTTCGTAGAAGGCGTACCGGGAGGTCGGGTCCATGCCCAGGTACGACTCGTCGAAGATGGTCAGCGGGGCCCGGCTGGCCAGGCCGAGCACGCAGGCCAGGGCGGATCGTTGGCCGCGCGAGAGCTGCCCAGGGGAGCGCTTCAGGGGTAGTTCGAAGCGGTCGATCAGCCGGTGGGCGTACCCGTCGTCCCAGTAGGGCCGCAGCGCTCGGGCCATGTTGAGGACGGTCTGGATTTTTTCGGTCTCGAACACGTCGCCGCCCTCCCGAATCAGGCAGATCTGCCGGGTGAGGCGCTCGTTCTCGAACGGGTCCTCGCCATCGACGCGGGCCGTGCCGCCGGTGGGTCGGCGGAACGCCGCGAGCACCGAGAGCAGGCTGGTCTTGCCGGATCCGTTGCGTCCGACCAGGCCGTAGATCTTGCCGGGGTCGAGCCGGACGGTGAGGGCATCGAGCGCGACCGTGTCCCCGTACCGGAGGGTCAGCTCGTCGGTCTCGATGCCGAGGCCGGTGGTCATGGGGTCTCCTGTTGCTGCTGGAGGTGGGAGATGACGTCGCTCAGCGGGATGCCGAGCAGGTTGGCCTGGGTGACCATGGGGGCGACGACGTCGCTGAAGAACCGTTCCCGGCGTTGGGTACGGAGTCGTTGCCGGGCGTCCGGGCTGACGAACATGCCGAGGCCGCGGCGTTTGTGGACGATTCCCTCCTCCACGAGGATGTGAAAGCCCTTCGCGGCCGTGGCCGGGTTGATCCGGTAGAAGGCCGCGTACTGGTTGGTGGACATCACCTGGTCGCCCTCCTGCAGCGCGCCGCTGAGGATGTCTTCTTTGATCCGCTCGGCAATCTGTTGGTAGATCGGACTCCGGTCGTCGAACACGCTCCTACCGGTCCCTTAGTCCGTCGGTTCATTAGTCATGTAACGAACCATAGCGCCAGTGCGGCCAGTCGGCAACCCCGCTTGGGTGAGCGAACCCTCAGATCGGCAGCGCCGTGCTCAGATCAGCAGTGCAGTGACCTCGGCATCGCTGGTCTGATCGAAGGTGTCGTAGAACCGGCTCACGGCACCGAAGTTCGGCGGCGCCAGCGGGCAGACGATCTCGTCCGCGGCCTGCCGCAGCCGATCCAGCGCCTCCGGCGCGGCTACCGGCGCCGCCAACACCACCCGCTCGGCTCCGAGCGCCCGCGCCACCGTCACCGCGGCCAGGGCGGTCGCGCCCGTCGCCAGGCCGTCATCCACCACGATCGCCACCCGGCCAGACAACGCCAACGGCCCCCGACCGCTGCGGTAGCGCTCCTCCCGGCGGGATCGCTCCGCCTCCTCCTGGTGCTGCACGGTGGTGATCTCCTCGGCGGTCAGCTGGGCGGCGATCTCCTCGTTGCGCACCAGCACGCCGCCCGGTCCGATCGCGCCGAAGGCCAGCTCCGGCGCGCCCGGCACCCCCAACTTCCGCACCACCAGCACATCCAACGGCGCCGCCAACTGGTCGGCGACCGCCGCCGCCACCGGTACGCCACCGCGCACCAGTCCGAGCACGATCACATCGTCCCGGTCGGCGTACTCGGGCAGATGCGCCGCCAGCACCGCGCCCGCGGCCGCTCGGTCCGGATAGGTCGTGGCCACCTATCCAGTCATACGCCTTCGGTGCCCCGCCGCCCAGCGAATCACGTCGACTTCGCCCGACCGGTTACCGGCCACGGAGCGGTCACTAGCGTGGCGCCGACAGTGGTGGGAAAATCCCAGCATGAACGGATCAGGCTCGGCATCGCCGGAAGTGCTCGAATGGGCGGCTGCGTCGACCACCCGGCCGGGCTGGTGGCACCGCCTCGATCCCCGGATAGCGCAGCTCGTCAGCTGCCTGGGCCTCGCCGCGCTGGCCGGGGCGCTGATCGTCGAATGGCAGGTCGTCGAGCTCGCCACCGTCAACCGGTTCGACGTCGAGGTGTCGGCCGCGGAGACCCGGCTGGCCGGACTCGGTGCCTGGGGGACCGGGTTCATCGTCGGGGTGCTGTTGCTGCTCGGGGCGGTCGGAGCGGCCCTGTACGGGCCGCCGGTGACCCGCGCGGTGAGCCGGGCGGCCGGCCTAGCGGTCGGGGCCGGCACCCTGGTGGTGCTGCTCGGGGCGGTGGTCGAGCTGCGCGAGTCGGCGCCGCAACAGATGGGCTTCCCGCTCTTCACCGGGCTGCCGGCGGAGGAGCTTGAGGTAACCGTGGGCCTGGGCGTCTACGCTGGCTTCGCCGCGGTGCTGCTGCTGGTGTTGGCGCTGGCGTTGGTCCGGCCGGGGGTCACCGCAGCCACCCCGTTCCCGCACGCCGCACCCGGCGAGCTGCGGCCGGAGCCAGCGATGGCCACCGAGCCGCCCGCCACTGGCGACGCGTTCCCCGGCAACGAGTTCCCCGCCAATGGGTTCGCCGACCCCGACTTCGCAGTCGACGGGCAGCGCTCTCCGGCGGCGGGTTATCACGGCGCTCCGGCGGATGGACCGAGCGACCTGACGGTCGGCCCATCCGAGCCGTTCGCCGGCCCAGCGGATGGGCGCGAGTGGCGTTAGCCGCCTCACCACCGGCCGATACCCTTTAGGGATGACCGTGCGCCTGTACGACACCGCCACCCGGCAGGTGGCCGACCTGGTCCCCAAAACCCCCGGTCAGGTCGGCATCTACCTGTGTGGTCTTACGGTGCAGTCGGCGCCGCACATCGGTCACCTACGCTCCGGTGTCACCTACGACGTGCTGCGCCGTTGGCTCCAGCACCGGGAGTTCGGGGTCACCTTCGTCCGCAACATCACCGACATCGACGACAAAGTGCTGATCAACGCCGCCGCTGCCGGCGTCCCGTTCTGGTCGCTGGCGTACGCCAACGAGCAGGTCCTCGCCGCCGCGTACCGCAGCCTCAACGTGCTGCCGCCGACCTACGAGCCGCGCGCCACCGGGCACATCCCCGAGATCCACCAGTTGATCGAGGAGCTGCTGGCGGCGGGCCACGCGTACCAGGCCGCCGACGGGTCCGGCGATGTCTACTTCGATGTCGCCACCTACCCGGAGTATGGGCAGCTCTCCGGGCAGCGGCCGGCCGATATGCAGCCAGCCGCCGACGGCGACCCCCGCGGCAAGCGGGATCCCCGCGACTTCGCACTCTGGAAAGGCGGCAAGCCCGACGAGCCGGTGGAGGCCTGCTGGGCGAGTCCCTGGGGGCTGGGCCGGCCGGGCTGGCACATCGAGTGCTCGGCGATGGCCCGCCGTTACCTCGGCGCCGAGTTCGACATCCATGGCGGCGGTATCGACCTGATCTTCCCGCACCACGAAAACGAGATCGCCCAGTCCCGCGCGGCCGGTCTGCCGTTCGCCCGCAATTGGGTCCACCATGGATTGCTCAATCTCGGGGAAGCCAAGATGAGCAAGTCCGAGGGCAACGTGCTCGACCTGGCCGCGGTGGCGGCGCTCGGCGTACGCCCGGTGGAGCTGCGCTACTACCTTGCCTCGCCGCACTACCGGTCCCGGATGGACTACTCCGACGAGGCGCTCACCGAGGCCGCGGTCGCCTACCGGCGGCTGGAAGGGTTCGTCCAGCGGGCGACCGAACGGGTCGGGCAGGTGGCGCCGGGGCCGGTCGGGGCCGAGTTCGCCGCCGCCATGGACGAGGACCTCAACACCCCGCAGGCGCTCGCCAGCGTGCATGAGCTCCTCAAGGAAGGCAACACCGCGTACGCGGACGGCGACGACGACCGGCTGCGGGCGGCGCTGGCCGGCATCCGCGCCATGCTCGCCGTGCTGGGCGTGGACCCGCACGACCCGGCCTGGCGGGCCGCGGGCCGCGACGACCAGCTCCGCGGCGTGGTCGACGAACTGGTCGCGTTAGCCCTACAGCAGCGCGAGGCGGCCCGGGGCCGGAAGGACTACGCCGCCGCCGACGCGGTGCGGGACCAGCTGAAGCAGGCCGGAGTCGTGGTGGAGGACACTCCGCACGGCCCCCGGTGGACGATCAACGGCCAGTGACGACGGCCGTCACCTGGCCGACAAAAGGAGTGGAACCAGCATGCCCCGCGATCCGCAACCACGAAGCAAGCGCACACAGCCGAAGCCGCCGCAGTCAGCCGGCAGCGGCATCAAGCGACGCGCCAGCCTCAAGGGGAAAGGTCGCACCCTGCCGGCCGAAGAGCGACCATGGCACAAGGCGTACTCCGGACCGGAGCCGCTACCCGCCCGGACCGCCCGGAGCCAGGAGAAGGACCGGAAGAAGGCGGCAGAGCGGGCCGCCAAGCTCGGCCGCAGCGCACCCGGCAGCGGCGGCGGTAGCGGTAGCGGCAGCGGTGGCCGGAGCCCGGTCAAGGCCAAGCCCCGCGGCCAGGCCGGCAGCGGCAAGGACGGCAGCGAGCTGCTGGTCGGGCGGAACCCGGTGGTGGAGGCGCTGCGCGCCCACGTCCCCGCCACCGCGCTCTACCTGGCGGTCGGCATCGACGTAGACGACCGGGTGCACGAGAGCATCCGCACCGCCGCCGACCGTGGCCTGGCGGTCATGGAGGTCGGCCGCGGCGAGTTGGACCGGCTTACCGGTGGGGTGCTGCACCAGGGCATCGGCCTGCAGGTGCCGCCCTACGCGTACCTGCCGTTCGAGGACGTGCTGGCGGCGGCGGTGGAGCACCAGCAGGCGCCGCTGCTGGTGGCGCTGGACGGGGTGACCGACCCCCGCAACCTCGGGGCGGTGATCCGCTCCGCCGCGGCGTTCGGCGCCCACGGGCTGTTCCTGCCGCAGCGTCGAGCCGCCGGGATGACCGCGACCGCCTGGCGGACCAGCGCTGGCGCGGCGGCCCGGCTGCCGGTGGCCCGGGTCACGAACCTCACCCGGTCGCTGAAAGCGTGTCAGGAGGCCGGCTTGGTGGTGGTCGGGCTCGACGCGGACGCACCGACCAACCTCTACGACCTGGAGGCGGCGGTAGACCCGCTGGTGGTGGTGGTCGGCTCCGAAGGGCGAGGGCTGTCCCGGCTGGTCGGCAACACCTGCGACCTGCGGGTCAATGTGCCGATGTCGGCCGATGTCGAGTCGCTGAACGCCAGTGTGGCGGCGGCGGTGACGCTTGCGGAGGTCGCGCGCCGTCGACGGGTGGATGCACGCGGGTCGTAGGATCGCACCCGTCGGCCCACCTCGACCGCGGGCCCACCCCCGACAACCGGAGCCCTCGCCATGACCGAGTACCACCAGAGTTCCACCCCGCCCGCCGGCATGCAGACCGCGGCTTACGACGCGTGGCAGCCGACTCACACCACGCAATTGGTGGGGCCGCCGCGCCGGCGGATTCCGGGCTGGATCCTGGCGGTGGCGGTCGCCACCGCGGTCGCCTCGGTGCTCGCCTTCGTGACCGTGCTGGTGTGGCCGGGCAGCTCCCGGCACACGGTCGCCGGGCCGCTGGCGTTCCACGGGTTCGCGTCGGTCGGCGGGCTGACCTTCGACGAGCGTTCCCGCACCACGATGACCGCGGTCCACCACGATCAGGCGTACGTGGCCTGGGAGCAGGGCGGCGATCTGCAGGTCCGGGCGCTCGACATCGCCACCGGCGCGGAGCGGTGGAGCGCGACGGTCACCGGCGCGCCGCGGTGGCACCGGCTGATCGCCAGTCCACACGCGCTGCTGGTGCTCGCCGACGAGCCCAGCGCGAGCGCGCCCCGACCGCTGTACGCGCTCGACCCGGACGGGGGTGCCCAACTGTGGGAGACCCAGGTCCACGGCAACGACCGGTTCATCTTCACCGAGGGCAGCCTCGGGCTGCTGGACCGCGAGGGCGAGCGGCTACGCGGCATCGACTGGCATAGCGGCGACGACCGATGGCAGGTGGAAGCGCCCGGCCCGGCGTACGCCACCGGAGTGAACACACCCGCCAGCTTGGCGCAGCCGACCAGCCCGACCGGGGTCAGCCTCAGCCCGGACAGCGACGACAACCGGATCGTGCTGGTCACCGGCGACCGGTCGGTGCGGGTGGTGGAGACCCGCGACGGCGGCACGATCGCAGATCGGGCCAACGTCGCCGACGCCGACAACGACCTCCTGCTCGCCTACGAGAACCGGCTCTTCGTCGCCCAGGGGCTGCAGAACGGGTACCGGGTCGAGTCGTACGATCTGGACAATTTCTCCGGCTCGGCGCAGGTCATCTATACCGCGAGCGACCCGGAGCGGCAGGTCGAGGCGTTGGAGCCCTGCGGCGAGGAGCGGGTGTGCGTGCTCGACCAGGTCCGCTTCGATGACGAGACCACCGCGGCGGCGGCGCTCGACGCGGTCGACGGCGGCGAGGTGTGGCGCACCGACGTCCCCGGCGGGCAGTACGCGATCCCAGTGGGCGAGTGGCTGTTGGTCAACGGTCAGCTCGACGGCGGACCGGAGGTGACGGTGCTGAGCGACGCTGGCGACGTCCGTGTCGGCCCGGAGCCCGGCAGCGGGGTCCGGGCGAACGACGGCAACCTGCTGATGTTCGCGGCCGACCCGCGGCAGAGCGACGCCGAGGTGCAGGCGGCCGGGCTGGCCGTCGGCACCGCCGCCCCGGAGGATCTGGGCCGCCTACCGGCGGTCGACCCGGCCACCTGCAACTGGAGCGACCGGTTCGTCATCTGCACGAGTCAGGACAGCGCCAGCATCTGGCGGTTCGCCGAGTAAAGCTGCGCCGATCATGAGCTTAAGGGCCGACACGCTCGGCGTGTCGGCCCTTAGAGCTCATGATCGGCGCGGGTGTTACAGCCGCTCGCCGGTGACCGAGTGGAACAAGTGGTGCTCGCTGGAGGGCTTCAGGTAGACCGTGTCGCCCATCGTCGGCATGTCCTTGCGGTCGATCGTCGCGACGAACCGCTCCGACTCGCCATCCAGGTCGGCGTGACCGTAGACGTTCGCGGTGGCGCCGATGTCCTCGACCAGCTCCACCACAATCCCGAGACCGCCCTCGGACGGGCCGACCAGCTTGGTGTCCTCCGGCCGGAAACCGATCGTCACCCTGCCGTCGCCGCCCTCCTGGGCCGCCGCCACCTGCTCGCGGGTCATCGGTACGGTGACCTTATCCAGCACCGCGCCACCGTCGGTGAGCGGGACGGTCTTGATGTTCATCGCCGGCGAGCCGATGAACCCGGCGACGAAGACGTTGCCGGGGGTGTCGTAGAGCACCCGGGGGGTGTCGCACTGCTGCAGCACCCCGCCGAGCAGCAACGCCACCCGGTGCCCCATGGTCATGGCCTCGATCTGGTCGTGGGTGACGTAGACCGTGGTGGTCCCCAGCTTCGCCTGCAGGGTGGCGATCTGCGACCGGGTCTGCACCCGCAGCTTGGCGTCGAGGTTGGAGAGCGGCTCGTCCATGAGGAACACCTGCGGCTCCCGGACGATCGCCCGCCCCATCGCGACCCGCTGCCGCTGACCACCGGAGAGCGCCTTCGGCTTCCGGCCGAGGAACTCTTCCAGCTGGAGCAGCTGAGCCGCCTCGCGCACCCGACGGTCGATCTCCGACTTCGGGGTGCGGCGCAGCTTCAGCGCGAACGCCATGTTGTCGTAGACCGACATGTGGGGGTAGAGGGCGTAGTTCTGGAAGACCATCGCGATGTCGCGCGCCTTGGGGGGCAGGTGCGTCACCTCGCGGTCATCGATGTAGATCGAGCCCTGGTCGACATCCTCAAGGCCGGCGAGCATCCGCAGGCTGGTCGACTTACCACAACCGGAGGGGCCGACCAGCACCAGAAACTCGCCGTCGCCGATCTCGAGGTTGAGCTTGTCGACCGCCGGTTTCTCAGTGCCCGGGTAGATCCGGGAGGCGTCGCTGAACGTGACCGTAGCCATCGGGGGCCATCCTTTCCACCGGCAGGAACGTGCCGGACGATCCGAGTAGAAAGAACCGGCGCGCTCACGGGCGAGCACGCCGGTGCAAGTGACGGTAAACATATTCGGTTCCCCGCCCGTTGCCAACCCCCACCCGTACGGTTTCCAGAAAGTTGCGGCCGACCCGGCCCGTCTGAGGCGCCTGCCGTGATCGAAGGTTCGAATCGCCCATCCGGCCGATGTCTGGGGCATAAGCGGCGGGCTTAGAATGGTGGCGTCGGGTGATCAGGGCATCACGTAAAGATCATCGACATTCGCTCGGGAAGACTGTGGCAACCCAGTACGACGGGAGGCTCTGCCAGGTGTCACGTCCACGGCATCCTGACAAAGAGCTGGAACTGATCCTCAAGGAGGCCGAGGATAAGGGATGGCGGGTTGGTCGAGGTAACAAGTACTACAAGATGTACTGCCCTTGCGCTGATCAACACACCAAGACTGTGAAGATTACCCCTCGTTCCGGCTACCTTAGGAACCTGTTGGGCCAGCTACGTCGCGCGACCTGCTGGGAGAAGATGGAGGGGCGATGACCACCTACTACTTCGTGATGGACCTGGAGTTCGCCACCGACGGACCAGACTCGCCCGACGACTTTGATGCCTTCGCTGACCGGGTGCTGGACGCGCTGGGGGAACTCGAAGAGGCTGACTCGGGCATCGTTGACCCGGACGTAACGGCCAGTCTGACGAAGCGGACCTTGTCGGTCCTGATGGGTGTGGTGGCCGACTCTCGCGACGATGCTCGGCGGTTGTTCGCAGCAAACGTCCGAACCGCGCTCCACGTCGCAGGCTGTGGCACCCCCGGGTGGCCGAACGTTCCGGGGCAGTTGCCGGCACCTTACGAACCGGACTACGCGCCTGCTAGTTGAGCCGCAGGACGCCTGCGGCGAGCAACGTCCGCTGGCGGCTGAGCTGATCCGCCACCCGCAACACGGCGGCTAGGGCTCGGGCCTGGTGGTGGAGCCGACGAGGGGACTCGAACCCCTAACCTGCGGCTTACAAGGCAGCTGCTCTGCCAATTGAGCTACGTCGGCGCGGTGCGGCACGTCTGCCACACCGGTAGCGATGCTACCGGTCCAGCCCGCCCTCGCAGGTCGGGGCCCGCCCCGCTAGTCGTCGGTGAGCTCCTCGGAGGGGAGCACGGCCTGCTCATCCGGCCGGTGGACGAGCACCTCCCCGAGGAACGACTCCACCGCCCGGGCCAAACCGACGTCGCGTCCCGCCTCCTCCGACAGCCACCAGCGGTGCTTCGCCACCTGCACGAAGAGCTCCGGCGGCTCCAGCTTGCCGCGCATGTCCGGCGGCACCGCCCGGACCACCGGTTCGAACACCTCGGTGAGCCACCGGTGCGCAGCCTGCGCCTCGTCGGTCAGGTCGGTCTCCGCCCGGTAGGCGTCGAGGTCGTTGAGCAGCTGCCGGGCCTGGTTCTCCTCGGAGTCGAGGCCGGTCAGCCGCAGCAGCCGCCGGCTGTGGTAACCCGCGTCCACCACCTTCGGGCGCACCGCGTACGCCTCGCCGCCGTCGGCGAGCGCCATCGACACCTCGGCGACGTCGAACCCCAGCTCGTTCAGCCGGCGCATCCGCTTCTCCAGGTGGTGTCGGTCGTCGCGGCCCACCACCTGCTCGTAGGTGATCTCGTGCCAGAGCCCGCGGTAACGGTCGATCACGTCGTCGGCGACCTGCTCCGGGTCGACCGACGGGTGCAGCATCTCCCCGGCGGCGAGGTCGAGCGCTTCGCCGAAGATGTTGACCCGGGCGATCTCCAGGTCCTCGTTGCGCTGTCCGTCGGAGAGGGTGGGGCGCAACGCAGAGGTCTCGGCGTCGACCAGGTAGGCGGCGAAGGCGCCGGCGTCGCGCCGGAACAGCGCGTTCGACAGCGAACAGTCGCCCCAGAAGAAGCCGGCCAGGTGCGCCCGCACCAGCAGCACCGCCAGCGCGTCCAGCAGCCGGTTCAGGGTGTCCGGGCGCAACGTGTGCGAGAACAGGGCCCGGTACGGCAACGAGAACTGCAGGTGCCGGGTGATCAGCGCCGGGTCGAGCGGCTCCCCGTCCGGGCTTTCCCGGTCGGCGACCACCGCCACCGCGCGTACCGACGGGAAGTCGAGCCGTTCCAACGTACGCAGTAGGTCGTACTCCCGGTCGGCGACCCGCTCGCCGATCTCCTTCACCGCGTAGACGGTGCCGTCGAGCCGCACGAAACGCACGATGTGCCGCGAGATGCCCTGCGGCAACGCGACCAGCTTGTCCGGTGGCCATTCGGCGAGCGGCACCGACCAGGGTAGGTCGAGCAGCGCCGGGTCGATCAAGGCTGAAGTGATCCGCACCTGACAAGCATGCGGTACGGCCCCCGCGGGTCGATAGGGTGGCGGGCGTGCAACGGGACACGTCGCTCGCGACGCGACAGGTGCCACGGGATGCGATATTGGCGACCGCGGCCGCAGCCGGCTTCGTGGCGATCACGGCGGCGCTCGCCGTCGGCGGGCCGCTGCTCGAGCTGGACCTGCTGGTGCGGGAGTGGTCCGAGGCGCACCGCCCAGACTGGGCGGACACGCTCGCTCGGGTCTTCAACCGGATCGGGCAGGGCGCCTGGCTCATGATCATCTCCGGCCTGCTCGCCGCCTGGCTGGGGTGGCGACGCCGCACCGCCGGCGCCCCGTGGCGGGTGGTGGGGCAGCCGCTGCTCTACGGGGTGTGTACCGCGGTCATGATCGTGCCGACGGTGCTGCTGATCAAGGCGATCACCCACCGCGCCGCGCCCAGCTCGGACCTGCCTCCGGAACAGACCGTGGAGCTGTTCGGTTCGCTGCCGGCCGGCGAGTACGCCGCCGGCTATCCCGGCGGCCACGTCCTCAATACTGTGGTCTGGTACGGCGTCATAGTGGCACTGATCACCGCGGTGCTGCGAGAGTACGGCCGCGGGGATCCGCCGTTGTCGGTGCGGCTCGCGATCCGGTTGGTGCCGTTCGCGATCGTGCTCTTCACCACCACGTACCTGTCGTTCCACTGGCTCACCGACGGGTTGGCCGGGCTGGCGCTGGGGTTGGCGATCGACCGGCTGCTGGCGGTGCTGCGCCCGTACCTGTGGCCGACGGTGCCATGACCACACTCGCCCGCCGGCTCGGGCTCCGCGACGCGGTAGTGATCGGGCTAGGTTCGATGCTGGGCGCCGGCGTCTTTGTGGTCTTCGCGCCGGCCGCGGCCGAGGCCGGCACCTCAGTGGCGTTGCTGGTGGCGTTGGGCATCGCCGGCCTGGTCGCCTACTGCAACGCCAACAGCTCGGCCCGGTTGGCGGTGCGCTATCCGGAGTCCGGGGGCACCTATGTGTATGGCCGGCGCCGGCTGGGGGAGGTGCCCGGCTTCCTCGCCGGCTGGAGCTTCGTGGTCGGCAAGACCGCCTCCTGCGGAGCGATGGCGCTGACCATCGGCGCGTACCTGTGGCCGGAGCAGGCCCGGCTGGTGGCGATCGCCGCGGTGCTCGGCCTCACCGGGGTGAACCTGCTCGGGGTGCAGAAGACCGCCCGGGCCACCCGGGTGCTGGTCGCGGTCACGCTGCTGGTGTTGGCGCTGGTGGCGGTCGTCGGGTTCGGCTTCGCCGACCCGGCGGTCGGCCGGCTCACCGGCGGCGAACCGGCCAGCGGTTACGGCGTGCTCACCGCGGCGGGTCTGCTCTTCTTCGCCTTCGCCGGGTACGCCCGGATCGCCACCCTCGGCGAAGAGGTACGCGACCCGGGGCGGACGATTCCGCGGGCGATCCCGCTCGCGCTCGGCCTGGTGCTGGCGATCTACCTGACGCTGGCGGTGGTGTGCCTGCTGGTGCTGGGGCCGAAGCGGCTGGCGGCGGCGACCGCGCCGCTGGCCGAGGTGGTGGCGGTGACCGGGGTGCCGGCGCTGGACTGGGTGGTGCGGATCGGCGCCGGGGTGGCGGTCACCGGGGTGCTGCTGGCGTTGCTGGCCGGGGTGGGCCGCACCGTGATGGCGATGGCCCGGCAGCGGGATCTGCCGGCGCCGCTGGCGGCGGTCCACCGGCGGTACCAGGTGCCCCATCGGGCCGAGTTGGCGGTCGCGGTGGCGGTGGTGGCGCTGGTGTCCTTCGGTGACATCCGGGATGCGATCGGCTTCTCCAGCTTCACAGTGCTGGTCTACTACGCGGTCACCAACGCCTCGGCGTGGACACTCCGCCGGGAACCGGAAGGTGCTCCCTGGCCGGGGCAGCTGCTCGCCGGGCTGGGCCTGGTCGGCTGTCTGGTGCTCGCGCTGACCCTGCCGTTGTCCAGCGTCCTGGCCGGCCTCGCCGTCCTCGCCCTCGGCCTGCTGGTGCGCCTCCTCCCGACACCCAACAGCCGATCATGGACCTAGGTACATGATCCGGGCGATTTTTCGCCCCTAACCCCATGATCAACTCAAGGGGTGGGGACGCCAGGCGGCGAGGAGCTCCTCGGGACCGTAGCTGGCGTCGAGTCCGGAGACGTTGCATCCGCTGCGGCTCAGCGCCACCAGCGGCACCGGCGCGTCGGTCACCGCCGCGCGGTGCCGTTGGAGGGCTAGCAGGTCGTGCCGGTCGAAGGGTGCCTGTTCCAGCCACTTCACCGAGCCGAGGAAGAGTAGCTGTTTCGCGACCGGCCCGTGATCGGCCCCGACGATATCGATCTCCACCTGGTTCGAGCGCGACCAGTACCCGCCGACCACCGGCGCTGACGGGAGCGCTTGATCGGGCAACAACCGGGCCAGCGACTCCCGCAGCAGTGGTTCGATCGCCCGTCCGCGCCAGGCAGTCCAGCCCTCCCTTACCCGCTCCAGGGCAATATCTCCCCGCATTCGCTCGATCTCAGGCAGGTGCGGTTGGATGAACCGGAGCCAGAATCGCAGGTACGGGTCGGTCACCCGATAGCGGCGAGCCCGTGTGGGGCGAGTGGAGACAGGTAGCTCGGCGGCGACGATGCCCTTGCTGACGAGAGCATCAAGGGCGCGGGTGAGGGTGGTGGCGGCCAGGTCGCCAGCGGCTCGGGCAATGTTGGCGAAGGTCCGCTCGCCGCTGCCGATCACCGACAGCACCCGGCGGGCATAGGTGTAATCAGGGAACTCGGCCGCCAACGACCGCTCGGCGGAGACGAGCAACGGCGAAACCGGGTCGGCGAGCTCCCGGGACAGGAAATCCCAGAGGGTCAGCGCCGGCCGCCACCGAGCACAGACCAGCGGCAGGCCACCGGTGACGAGTGAGGCGTCGAACGCGCTCGCAGGGTCGAGGTCCAGCATCGTCGCCACTTCAGCCGGGGTTAGCGGGCCCAACACCATCTCCTGGCCTCGCTGGTGGAACGGTCGCCCGTAGGCGCCGAGCGCCTCCATCATCGATAAATCGGACCCGATCAGGATGAGCAGCACCGGCTTGCGGCTCAGTTCTCGATCCCAGGCTCGTTGCAGGACACCCTCGAACGCGTCGACCCGGTCCATGAGGTACGGAACTTCGTCGATGACGACCAGGCTGGTCCGGTCCTCGGGCAGGATGCTGGCGAGTTGGCGCAGGGCCGCGCTCCAGTTGCCCGGGATCGCCTCGGCGAAGACCGTCCGGTCCGGCAGATCAGACTGGTCGACGGCGTTGGCAAGTTCCGCGAGCTCGACCGCCTCGGAGGCGCCGGCCGCAGTGTAGAAGACGTCGGGGGCGTCAGCGTCGTGGACGAAGGTCTCTACCAGGCTCGATTTGCCTACCCGTCGGCGACCTCGGAGGAGGAGGCAGCGGCCTGGCCGGCCGGAGCCGGCGGCGTCGGCGACCTCCCGAAGGAGGCTGTGCAGCACCGCTAGCTCACGATCGCGCCCTACGAACCGGACCATCGGCTGCTCCCCCAAGTAGTCCGAGCGAAACTAGCGCTGACGATAGTACCAGATTTGGGACTATCGTCAGCGCTAGTTAACTCGTCGCCAGCCAGGTGCCGGCTCGGAGGACACGGCGGACCGCCAGGTCCGCGTCCAGCTCGACCAGGTCGGCCCGCCGGCCCGGAGCGAGCGCCCCCACCTGCGCGCCGAGCCCGATCGCGGCCGCCGGGGTGGTGGCGGCCATCCGGACCGCGTCCACCATCGGCACCCCCACCCGCACCGCCCGGCGCAGCGCCGCCGCCATGGTCAGGGTGCTGCCGGCGATCGCCCCCGGCGAGCCGTCGTCGGTGGTCAACCGGGCCACCCCGCCGGTGACCGTCACCGCCTGCCCACCCAGCTCGTACGCGCCGTCGGCCATCCCGGTGGCGTCGATCGCGTCGGTGATCAGGGCGGCCCCGCCTGGCCCGGCCGCCGCGGCGGCGAAGCGCAGGGTGCCGTCGTGCAGGTGCACGCCGTCGGCGATCAGCTCCACCACCACCCGGGGCATACCCAGCAGCGCCAGCACCGGGCCCGGCTCCCGGTGGTGCACCGGCGGCATCCCGTTGAACAGGTGGGTGGCTACCCGGGCGCCGGCGGCGATCGCGGTCCGGGTCTGCTCGTAGGTGGCGTCGGTGTGCCCGACCGCTGCCACCACCCCCTGCTCGACCAGCCATTCGATCGCGGCCAGCGCGCCGGCACGCTCCGGGGCGATGGTCACCATCCGGACCGCGCCGCCGCCCAGCGCGACCAGCTCGGTCAGCTCCTCGATCGACGGGTCCCGCAGGTATTGCGGGTTCTGCGCACCGCAGCGCGCCGCCGACAGGTACGGGCCCTCGAAGTGGATGCCGGCGAGCACCCCGTCGGCGACTAGCGGGGCATACGCGGTCACCGCCTCCCGCATCAGCTCGTACGGGGAGGAGACCAGGCTCGCCAGCACCGTGGTGGTGCCGTGGCGGAGGTGGAACTCGGCGGCGCGGCGGGCCGAATCCGGGTCGCCGGTGGCGAAGCTGTGGCCACCGCCGCCGTGGTTGTGGATGTCGACGAACCCGGGTAGCAGCCAGTGCCCATCACCAGGGTCGCCGGCCGCCACCTCGACGATCCGGTCCCCGGCGATCGCCACGTGTCCGTCGATGATGCCGTCCGGGGTCACCACCCGGCCGTTGATGCGTACTTCGGTGGTCATGAGCCGATCATGTCAGCCGGTCACGGGCGCCGGCGGCGCCGGCTCACCGGAACAGGTCGTCGACAGTCTCGGCGGTGGCGGCGCGGCGGACCCAGGTGTCGAGCAGCTCCAGGTCGGTGCAGTCGGCGATCCGGGTCCGGGCATGCTCGGGGACCGCTATCCCGCGGGCGGCGAGGAACCGCAGCAGGGCCCGGGCCTCGCCTTCGGCCTTGCCTTCGGCCTTGCCTTCCGAGCGGCCCTGCTGGAAGTAGCGGCGAGCGAAGTCGCTCTGATACTGGTACGTGGTGCTCATGAGTGCCTCCAGGTGGTGTCGGGCCGCCTCCGGCAGTGCCGCGAGCACGACATCAGCGTACAACGCAGCGTGGTCTGCTTCCATGGTGTCGAGAGTCTTCAGCAGGGCGTAGAGGATCTTGTCGCGATCTGGGTGAGTGCTGTGGGCCATGGCGGAGAGAACCGCCAACTCGGGGCTGGCGCCGTCGGCGCTGGCGTCGGTGAGGACCGGCACCTGGTCAGGCCCGAGCGCGAGCGGAGTCAGTGTGAAGCCAGGGTGTCCGATCAGGATCGGGGTGGCGCACCATCGGGCCGTGGGCCGGTCGGGACAGATCACCAGCAGGATGGTCGGGCAGCGTAGGCGGGCGTGCAGGGTGGTGAGGTAGACCGGCCAGCTGCGCCGCTTTGCCCGGTCGCGACGGAGCTGGACCTCGACCACGACGGCGAGCGTCGGGACCTCGTCGGTGGTGAGGGTGACCACAGCGTCCGCGCGGTACTCGGTGGGGACAAGGCTGGTGAGGTCGCCCGAGTCGAGCAGGGCGTGTTGGTAGGTGGGCGGGTCGAGTCCTAGCGGATCCGCGAGGGAAGGTCGTTGCCGGAACAGTTCGATCAGGGCTTCGTGACGGTGCGACGGCATGCACCACAAACTACTGTCCAGCTACGACAAGATCGGATGATCGTGCTCAATCTCGTAGCGGTGCTGGCAGCGGCTGGGCGTGCAGCACGGTCAGCCGGGAGACCGCCCGGGTGAGCACCACGTAGAGCCGGTGCAGGCCGCGCGCTTCAGCTGAGGCGATCGTCGCCGGCTCGACCGCGATCACGTGGTCGTACTCCAGCCCTTTGGCGAGCGTGGCGGGCACCACGGTGACCCGGCCGGCCGGGTCGGGGGCTGGGTCCGAAGGGTCCACCGTCGATACATTGGCGGCGGCGAGCGCGGACCGCAGCTCATCGACGGCGGCGTCGGCGGCGATGACCGCGATCGAGCCCTCGACCGCCAGCGCGGCGGTCACTTCGGCCACCACCGCTGGAGCCAGCTCCGGCACCGGGCAGATCACCAGCTCACCGTCGCGGCGCAGCGACTCCGCCGGGGGTACGTCGACCGCCAGCGACGGCAGTAGCCGGTTCGCCAGCGCCAGCACTGTCGCCGGCACCCGGAAGCCGGTGGTGAGCGGGG
Organism: Natronosporangium hydrolyticum; assembly: GCF_016925615.1. Lineage (NCBI taxonomy): Bacteria > Bacillati > Actinomycetota > Actinomycetes > Micromonosporales > Micromonosporaceae > Natronosporangium > Natronosporangium hydrolyticum. The sequence goes on along the minus strand of NZ_CP070499.1, from coordinate 5,159,058 downwards.
AGATGGTGGCGGCCGGCTTCGTCAGGTGGGCCAGTGTCTCCCGCCAGTCGGCGGCGGCCCACGGGGCGGTGCCCTGGGCCAGGTCTCCCAGGATGGTGACCGAGCCGTGGCGGCAGCGGCGGGCGAGCGCCCGCGCCTGCATCGGCGACAGGTCCTGCGCCTCGTCCACCACGATGTGCCCGAAGCTGGGTAGCCGCTCCAGCAGCCCGGCCGCCTCGTCCAGCAGCATTGTGTCGGCGTCGCTCCAGCGGGTCGCCTTAACCGACCGGGGTGGGCGAGCCCAGCGCAGCGTCGCCTGTTCTGCCGGGTCGAGCAGGTCTGTGGCTGCCTCGGCGAGCAACCCCGGGTCGCTCAGCACCAGGAAGATCAACTGTTCCGGGGTGAGCTTGGGCCACACCGCATCCAGGCACTGGGTGACCGGCCGGGAGCGGGCGAGCCGCCGGGTCCAACTGTCGCCGGGTGACTCCGCCCGGCGTACCTCGGCCTGCCGGTGCAGCGCCGCCACCACCCGGGCCTGCACCCGCTCCCGGCCTAGCAGGTACGGCGGCGCTTCCCGGCGTACCTGGTCGACCAGGTCGGTGAGGTCGTCGATGCTCAGCCGCCACCGGTTCCCGCCGTCCGGGACCACCAGCGGCTCGGCCGGCGGGCGGACCCGTGACCAGAGCGCGCGCGAGAGCACCTCCGCCAGCCGGGGGTCGTGTTTGAGCGCGGCGGTCTCGGGCGGGTCGGTGCCGCGTACCTCGGTGCCGCGTAGTGGGCCCCGGGCGATCAGGTCGTCGATGGTGGCCTGCCGCACCTCCACCTCGCCGAGCGCCGGCAGCACCGCGGCGATGTACCGCAGGAAGGCCTGATTCGGGCCGACCACCAGTACGCCGGTCTTGCGCAGCTGCTCCCGGTACGCGTAGAGCAGGTACGCGGCCCGGTGCAAACCGACGGCGGTCTTGCCGGTGCCCGGTGCGCCCTGCACACAGATCGACTGGTCGAGCCCGGCCCGGACCAGCTCGTCCTGCTCGGGCTGGATGGTGGCGACGATGTCGCGCATCGGCCCGACCCGGGGCCGTTCGATCTCGGCGGTGAGCAGGGCGCTGCCGGTGCCCAGCTCTTCGCCGCGGTCGAGGTGTTCGTCCTCGAAGGAGGTGAGGGCGCCGGCGGCGAAGCCGAACCGGCGCCGTACCCGTACTCCGAGCGGGTCGCTGGCGCTGGCCCGGTAGAAGGCGCGGGCGACCGGGGCGCGCCAGTCCAGCACCAGCGGTTCGCCGTGTTCGTCGGTGACGTGCCGGCGGCCGATGTGGTGGGATTCGTCGGCGTGGTCGCCGGCGTCGCCGCCGAAGTCGAGCCGGCCGAAGAAGAGCGGCGTGTCCGGGTGGTCGGCGAGCGCGGCGACCCGGCCGGCGAGCGCCGCGCCCAGGCTCTCGGCGCCGTAGCCGTCCCCGGCGACCGTCTCTCCGGTGGCGAAGAGTTCGGCGGCGCGTTCCCGCATCCGGCGCAGCGCGGCGCGGGCGGTGGCCAGGTGGGCCTGCTCCTGCGCGAGGTCGGGGTCGGTGGCGGTCGGGGCGAGCGCGTCGGGCGGCATGCGGGTCTCCAGCGGGCGGGGGCCGCCCGGCTCGCCGCACCCCGCGCAGCTGCGGCACCGGCTGTGCCCGATCAGGAAAGAACCCGGGGTACGCGCGGGTGGGCCAGCTTACCGTGTGGTCGGGTGGGGGCAACCGGATTTCGGAGGGGTGCGCCTCCGGGCCAAGACTGTGCCCGCCTGACCGGGCGGTCCGGTAGGCGGGCACAGCTCAGCGTTCGAGGGCTACCGGAAGGCGGCGGCGTGGTCGGTCGCCCACTCCAGGAAGGTGCGGGGCTTGCGGCCGGTCACCCGTTCGACGGCGTCGCTGGCGCCGACCTGCTCGGGGCCGTTGGCGGCCGAGCCGTACAGGTCCAGGAGCCAGTCGACCACCTCGTGGGTGATCCCCTCGGCCGGGTCGAGCCACGCCTGCCGGGCCTGCTCGGGGGTGAGTTCGACGAAGCGGACCGGTTCCCCGATCGCGGTGCCGAGGATGTGCACCTGCTCGGCGACGGTCAGCGCTTCCGGCCCGCCGAAGGTGTAGATCTGGCCGGCGTGGCTGGCGGGGTCCGCGAGCAGCACGGTCGCGGCGACCGCCGCGATGTCGGCCTCATGGGTGGGGCGGGAGACCGCGCTGCCGAACGGCCGCCTGACCTCGCGGGTGGCGCGGATGTCGGGGGCGTAGTCGAGCCAGTTGGCGGCGAACTCACCCGGCCGGACCAGGGTCCAGGCGAGGCCGGAGCGTTGGGCGGCGAGTTCGACCGGGCGGTTCCCGGTTTCGTCCTCGGGGTCCTCCTGGTCGGCTAGCGCGCTCGACAGGACGACGATCTGTGCGACGCCCGCGGCCTTCGCCAGGTCGACCACCTCTTGCGCCGTCTCCGGGTGCGGGAACAGGTAGAGTCGCGCCACCCCGGCCAGAGCCGGGATCAGGGTCTTCGGGTCGGCCAGGTCGCCGCGCACCACCTCGACGCCGGCCGGCAGATTCGCCTGCTCGGGGCGGCGGGTCAGCGCCCGCACGTCGGCCCCGGCCTGCTGGAGTTCGTCGACCACGCCGCGGCCGACGTTGCCGGTCGCGCCGGTCACCAGAATCTTTGTGCTGCTCATAGGGTTCCCTTCGATAGTCGCGGTTAGTTGGGTTGGTTTCGGGGCCGTCACCGGAAGTCTTCGACGTGGTCGCGCGCCCACTGGGCGAAGGTCCGCGGTGGTCGGCCGGTGATCCGTTCGAAGTCGCCGGTGGCCGGGACGGCCCCGCCGGGGGCGAGGCCCAGTTCGATCGTCGGCAGCAGCCAGTCGAGCAGCTCGTCGTCCATCCCTTGTGCCGGGTCGAGCCACTCCTGCCGGGCCGCTTCGGGAGTCAACTCGACCAGCCGTAGCTCCCGCCCCAACGCCACACCGATTTCGCGTACCTGCTCCTCCTGGGTGATCTTGGTAGGGCCGGTGATGGTGTAGACCTGCCCTAGGTGCGCGTCGGTGATCAGCGCTGCGACGGCGACCTCGGCGACATCTGCCTCGTGTACCAGGGGATTGCCGGCCTGCGGGAACGGTGCCCGCACCGTGCCGGTCGTGCGGATCTCATCCGCCCACGCCAGCGCCCAGGTCGCGAGCAGCCCGGGGCGGACGTGGGTCCACTCGGCCCCGCTGGCGGCGACCGCCTGCTCCAGGCTCAGGTGCCACTGCCGCTCGTCGGCGAGGTGCCGGTCCAGCGCCGACAGCGACAGGTCGTCGGGCTCGCCGAGGTAGTCGAAGCCGGCGGCCGCCGCCGAGTGGACGACGAAGCGGCGGACCCCGGCGGCGACCGCGACCTCGATGAACGAGGGCCCGGCGGCCGGCGCCGGGTCGGCGAACGGGAACAGGTGCACCCGGTCGACCCCGGCCAGCGCCGGCTCCCAGGTTGCTGGTTGCTCGAAGTCGCCGGCCACGATCGCTACGCCCGCCGGCAGCCGCGTGGCGGCCGATTCGGGGGTGCGGGTCATGGCCCGGACTGGTTGCCCGGCGCCGACCAGGCCGCGGACCACGTGTTTGCCGATGTTCCCGGTAGCTCCGGTTACCAATACGGTCATGTGAACCGACTCCATTCCCTTTGTGCTGACCGGACCCGGCCACGAGCCTCACTAATCGGTTTGCCCGCAGCCGCCGGGGAGGAAGGCTAGGCCGAATTTTCGAGATCCGCCTATGGCGGGGGATAGCATCCGAGCTGCAGGCCTGGCGTACGTGATGCGGTGAGGTGAGTGTGGTGGCGACCGACGAGGGTTCCGGCCCGAACGAGGAGCGGATGGGGCTCACCGACCCGGGCGCCATCAAGGCGTTGAGCCACCCGGCCCGGCTCTCGATTGTGGATCATCTGGGGTCGACCGGGGAGCCGGCGACCGCCACCGAGCTCGCCCAGTTGGTGGGGCTCTCGCCCAGCGCCACCAGCTATCACCTGCGGGCGATGGCTAAGTACGGGCTGATCGAGGCGGCCGAGGGGCGAGGCGATGGCCGGGAGCGGCGGTGGCGGGTGGTCGGCGGGGGTTACCACTTCGAGACGGACCCGGCCGGGACGCAGGAGCGCCGGGAGGCCGAGCAGGCGCTGGTGGCGGCGGTGGTCGCCCGGTCCAATGCCCGGGTGACCGACTGGCTGGGGCAGCTGGAGGCGGAACCCGCGCAGTGGCGCCAGTCGTTGGGGATCTCCGACTCCTCGTTGCTGGTTACCCCGGACGAGTTGGCAGAGCTCGTCGCGGGTTATCAGGAGCTGCTCCGGCCGTACCTGCGGCGGCATCGTGGTGATCCGCCGCCGCAGGCCCGGGTGGTCTCGGCGCAGCTACGGTTGGTGCCCACCACGAACTGATCGCGGCCGGCCGGTTGCGCCGGAGAGATGTGAAGCCCATACTTCGAAGTATGGACTTCACATCTCGGTCGGAGGCTGCCTCGCGCTGGCGGGACGTGTACATCGCGGCAGCCGCCCGGGCCATCGCCGGCTGTGGCAACTTCACCGCAGTCACCGCGCTCGTCCTCACCCTGCAACCGGTCAGCGGGTACGCGGTGTCGGCGTTGATCCTCGCCTCGACAGTCCCGGTGGTGGTGCTGGCCCCGGTGGCCGGCCGGCTCGCCGACCGGGTGGACAGCCGGCGGTTGCTGGTCGCGGTCGGTGCCAGCCAAGTGGTGATCGCACTGGCGCTCGCGGCGACCGGTGCGCTGCCCGCGATCATCGTGCTGATGGCGCTACTGGGCTGCGGGCAGGCGATCATCAACCCCACGCTGGCCGCGCTGACTCCTAGCATGGTCCGGCGGGACGACCTGCCGCGCGCCAGCGCGACCAACCAGACCGCGGCGATGCTCGGGATGCTGACCGGGCCGGCGATCGGCGGTCTGCTGGTGGGCCTCTACGGCCTGCAGGTCCCGCTACTGCTCAACGCGGCGGCGCTGCTCGCGATCGTGGGGGCGGCGCTGCTGGTGCAGACCCGCCGGGGCGGCAGTCGGTCCACGCCGGCCGGGGAACCCGGCGCCGAGCCGCGAAGCACTACGCCACAGTGGCGGCTGTGGCACGACCCGCTGCTGCGTACGGTGATGATCGTGATCGCCGGAGTGTTGGGCGTGATCGGGGCGATGAACGTCGTCGAGGTCTTCCTGATCCGCGAGACCCTGGGCGCCGCCGAGGTGAGCTTCGGTCTGCTGCAGGCGGCCTGGACCGCCGGGATGCTGCTCGGCACCTGGCTGCTCGCGCGGGCGGCCCGCCGCGCCCGTGACGATGGTGCGCTCGTCTACGGCCTGTTGATGACGCTCGGGCTCGTCTGCGCGATGTTTTCACTCGCCGCGATGGTGGGTGGTCCGGCGTGGCTGGCGCCGCTGTGGATCATCGGTGGGTTGGGTAACGGCGGTCTGAACGTCTACGCCAGCGTGGTGGTCGCTCGGCGGGCACCGGAGCAGCGGCGCGGGCAGGTCTACGCCACTCTGGGCGCCACGCTGCACGGGGCCGCCATGGCGGGGTACGCCGGCGGTGGCCTGCTCGTGGAAGCGCTGCCGATCCGCCCGCTCGTCGCCGGGCTCGGACTCACCGGGCTGATCATGGTGGGGCTGCTGACCGGGCCGGTGATCAGGACGGTCCGACGCGAACGGCGCTCGCCAGCGGCGGTGGCTGGGCAGGGTGTTAGCGTGCCGGGGTGAACGGGGCGCGGCGACCACGGGTCGGGCACATCCAGTTTTTGAACTGTCTGCCGCTTTACTGGGGGCTGATGCGCTCCGGGGAGCTGCTCAACGTCGACCTGCACAAAGATGCGCCGGACCGGCTCGGGGCCGGCCTGGTCGCCGGCGAACTAGACATCGGGCCGATCTCGCTCGTCGAGTATCTGCACCACACCGAGGAGCTGTTGCTGCTGCCGGATCTGGCGGTGGGCAGCGACGGGCCGGTGCGCTCGGTGAACCTGATCTCCACCCGGCCCCCGGCCGAGCTGGGCGGTGCCCGGGTAGCGCTCGGCTCCACCTCCCGCACCGGGGTGCTGCTGGCGCAGCTGCTGCTCGCCGATTACTACCAGGTCGAGACCGACTATCTGCGCTGCCCGCCCGATCTCACCGAGATGCTGCTGGAGGCCGACGCCGCGGTGCTGATCGGCGACGTGGCGCTGCGGGCGCAGTACGAAGCCCCGCCGCGCGGGCTGGTCGTGACCGACCTCGGCCAGGCGTGGCGGGAGTGGTCGGGCCTGCCGATGGTCTTCGCGGTGTGGGCGGTGCGGCGTGACTTCGCCGCCGCCCACCCCGGCGTGGTGAAGGACGTGCACGAGGCGTTCCTGCGCTCGCGGGAGCTTTGCCTGGCCGAGTTGGATCAGGTGGCGGAGGTGGCCGCCCGCTGGGAACCGTTCGACGCCGTGACCCTGGCCGACTACTTCCGCCGGCTCGACTTCTCGCTGGGTGAGCGGCAGGTGGCCGGGTTGCGGGAGTTCGCCCGCCGGGCCGGGGCGGTCGGCGCGGCGCCGACGCTGCCGGCGGCCGGCCCGGAGTGGTTCGGGCCGTAGCGGTTCCGGCTCCGTAACCGATGGGTCGTGACCAGGGCCGCCAGCACGAGCAGGACCGCGGCGGCGACGGCCCACCGGGTCGGGCCCACCGCGGTCAACCAGGACTCCACCGCCCGCTGCACCCGGCCGGCCGCGTCCACCACCGGGTCGTCCGCCGAACCACCCGCGAAGAGTCGCAGCTCGTACCAGCCGTACCAGGCCACATACCCGCCGGCGACCACCAGCAGCAGCCCACCGGCCTTCGACAGCCACGGCGTCGCCCGCCGCAGCCCGCGGACGAACGAGACCCGGGCCAGCGCAACCGCCACCGCTACCGTGCCGACCACGAGCCCCATCCCCGCCGCGTACACCAGCAGGTGTGCGGTACCGGCCAGCAGCGACCCCTGGCCGAAGCCGGCGATCACCACGACCAGCAGGAACGGCGCGATCGTGCAGCCGAGCGAGGCGACCGCGTAGCCCATCCCGAACAGGGTCATCGAGCCGAACCGGCGGGTGACTGCCGGGCCGCGGACCAGCCCCTGGGGCAGCGCCGGCAGACCTCGGCCAGCGAGCAACCAGAAACCGAGCAACACCAGCACCAACCCGATCACTACCGTGAGCCACGGCAGTTGCCGGGCCAACGCGTCCGCCGCCGAGGCGGCGAGCAGCCCGAAGCCGCCGAAGATGGCGACGAAGCCGAGGGTCATCGCCCCGGTCAGTAGCAACGCCCGGCCGATCACCGTTGCCCGGCCGTCGCCATCCTTCTCACCATTGACCAGTAGCGTCACGTACGCGGGAAGCAGAGCGAACCCGCACGGGTTGACGGCGGCGAGCATGCCGGCGGCGAGCGCGGCGCCCAGGGTCGCGGTCATGCTCAGCCGACCAGCCCGTCGAGCCGGTCCCGCAACGCATCCGCGGTCAGCGTGCCCTCGAACACCAGTTCACCGGCGGCGTCGAGGATCACGAAGTACTCCTGGGTGGTGACCTCGAACCGTTGCCAGACCTCCCCGGTGTCGTCGGCCAGGTGCGGGAAGTCGTCGAGCTGATGCTGTGCCACGAAGGTGCGCATGCCGTCCGCCCCGCTGCCCAGCCCGGCGACGCCGACCACCTCGACCTGCCCGGCGTACGCTGCCTGGATCTCCCGGATATCGCCGGCGGCGGCGGCGCACCGGCTGCACCAGGCGGCCCAGAACCAGAACGCCACCGGTGACCCGGCGACCTGCGCACCGTCGAACTCGCCACCATCGATCGTGGCAGCGGTGAACGCCAGCGTCTCCGGTACCGGTAGCTCGTCCGCGTCGTCCGCCGCCGGGGGGTTGGTCTCGGCGACAGCGGCCGGCGCGGTCGTCGGCGGCTCCGCCGGATCGGCACCGTCGGTGTCGCCGCAGCCGGCGGTGGCCAACCCGACCACCGCAACGGTCAGAAAAGCCAGCGTTCGATGCCTACCGTGCATGTCGTCTCCTCCACATAAAACCGTTCGTCACCGTCACGCTAGCCGTCGCCGAGCCGCCAACGTGCCGAAAAATCCTTACGGGACGGTGACGGTCGGCAGCCGGACCACGAATCGGCAGCCGGAGCCGGTGTTCGCCACCTCGACCCGGCCACCCTGCGCCGTCACCAGCCCCTGCACGATCGCCAGCCCGAGGCCACCGCCGCCGCCGGTCTCCTGCGGGCTACGGGCGCGCTCTCCCCGGAAGGCGACGTCGAACACCCGGGGCAGCTCGGCCTCCGGGATCCCGCCGCAGGTGTCGACGACCGCCAGCCAGGCGGTGTCACGTTCGGCCCCGGCGGAGAGCGCCACGGTGCCGTCGGGCGGGGTGTAGTGGATCGCGTTGGTGAGCAGATTGGCGAGCACTCGACCCAGCTCCGGTTCGCTCGCGGCGACCGTCGGCCAGCCGTCCTCGGGTGCCCGCAACCGAACCCGCCGGCTGGCCGCCAGCGGCGCCACTGACGCGATCGCGTCCGACACCAGCTCTGCCAACGGCACCGCGGTGATCGTCAGGTGCAACTCGGCGGCGTTGATCCGGGAAAGCTCGAACAGGTCCTCCACCAGCCGCGACATCCGGTCGGTCTCCAGCCGGATCCGGCGGTGGTAGTCACTGACCGCCGTCGGCTCGGCGACCACGCCGTCCTCCAGCGCCTCCGCCATCGCGCGTAATCCGGCCAACGGCGTCCGGAGGTCGTGTGACACCCAGGCCACCAGCTCCCGCCGGCTCGCCTCGACCTGCCGCTCCCGCTCCCGGACCAGGTCGGCCCAGGTCGCCTCCTGGGCGATCCGCCGCCCCAACCACCAGCCCAGCCCCAGACTAACCACACCGGACACGCCGATCACGATCAGAAGTACGTGCAGGTCGTGCAGCGATAGGAACATCTCCCAGGCGACCAGCGCGACCCCCGCCACGACCGCCAGCACGGTGACCGCAACCAGCACGAACAGGTGGAGAACGACCGCCCGGCGCCGCATTCGCCGCAGCAGCAGCGCCCCGGGTACGCCGGCGAGCACCGCCCCGGCCAGCGACAGCGCGGCGATGATCGCCAGGTCAAGCACCGGTCACCTCGTATCGGTAACCGATCCCCCAGACGGTGACGATCCGGCGCGGCTTGGCCGGGTCAGACTCCACCTTCTCCCGCAACCGCCGGACATGGACGGTGACTGTGGACTCGTCGCCGAACCGCCAACCCCATACCGCTTCCAGCAGCTCCGCTCGGCGGAACACCTGCCCGGGATGGCGCATCAGGTACCCGAGCAGGTCGAACTCCCGTACCGTCAGCGGCAGGTCGCCGCCGGCCCGGTAGGCGACCCGGCGGTCGTGATCGAGCGTCAGGTCGCCATCGGTCACCAACCCGCGGCTGGTCGTCGTCGCGCTGCCGGTGGCCCGCCGGAGCACCGACCTCACCCGCAGCACCAGCTCCCGCGGCGAGAACGGCTTCGTTACGTAGTCGTCCGCGCCGAGCTGCAGCCCGACGATCCGGTCCGCCTCCTCACCCAGCGCCGTCAACATGATCACGGGAATGGCCGGGTGGTCGCGGCGGATTCGGCGGCACACCTCGAGCCCGTCGATGCCCGGCAGCATCAGATCGAGCACCACGAGGTCCGGGCGGCCGCGGCCGACCTCCGCCACCGCGGTCGGGCCGTCGGCCGCGGTAGCGACCTGGTAACCGGCCCGGGCCAGATAACGGCAGACCACGTCGCTGACGGTCGGGTCGTCGTCGACCACGAGCACCCTCGGCGGGCTGGTCTCCATCCGGACAGCGTACGGGCGGAGGGCGCCGATATTCGCTGCCGTAAGCGGACCGTAAGCATCGCCGGACGGCTGCTGGTCGGCTCCGGTCAGCCGATCGGCGGCGAGCCTGGCAGGTGTTGCTCGGCGAGGGCCCGGCAGAGCTCGGCGCCGTGCTCGTGGCCCAGTTCGGCCGGGTACCGGGTGAGCACGCCCATCGCCCACTCGTCGGTGACCGCCAGGCAGCTGACGTGCCAGGCGTTCTCGTCGTCCCGGATCACCCAGCCGTTTTTGATGCCGACCTGCGCCCGCTGCGCCGGTGGCAGCGCATCCCGGATGCCGAAGTCGCCGATGCCGCGGACCGCCCGCATCTCGTCCATAAGCCAGCTGGTCCAGGCGGAGCCGGCGGCGCGTCCGTCCGCCAGACACTCGGCCATCCGGGCGGTGTCGCGGGCGGAGAGTCGGGTGTTGCTCCACAGGTTCCGCACCGCAGACGAGTCGGTGAGGCCACAGATCCGGATCATGCGCTCGATCGATTCGTGCGCCCCCAGCTCTTGGAACAGCCGTTGCGCGTACCCGTTGTCGCTGTCCCGGATGATCAGCGAGAACTGATCGAGGCGGACCTGGTCGGGCGGTTCACCGGCCTCCTCCGCTAGCCGGAGATGGTCGGCGACGAGCCATACCTTGATCATCGAGGCGGTGGTGCTGGTCGCGGTGAGCGGCTCGGAGCCGGTGATCTGGCCGGAGCGCCGGTCGAGCAGCGCCCAGCTGACGAATTCGGTGGACTGCTCCGGCGCGCCGGAATCCTCGGGCGAGCGGGCCGGCGCGGCCGCCATCGGCACCGGCGCGGGGCGCTCGGGTGGCGGGGCGACGGTCGAGTCTTCCGGCCCGGGCAGCGCCCGGGTCACCTTCTGCTGCGGATCCGGCGACGGGGGAGCGGCGGCGAGTAGCAGTGCGATGGCGGTGAGCGCGGTCACCGCGACCAGCGCGGTGAAGGCTCGGCGCGGGGTGGTCCGCTGCGCCGCCGCGGTCGCGAGCCGGTCCAGCGCCTCCGACCGCTCCGCGCTGCCGACCCGGGGCAGCCAGCGCCGACCGGGGTCGGGGCGGGGGGAGGGTGGCGGGGTCACGAGAACTCCGAGACCGGCTCCGGGGCGCGGGGCGGGGCGAAGAGCTGCTCGGCGACGCTGGCGCACCGCTCGGCGCCGTAGTCGAGGCTGTTCTTGGCGGGGTAGCGCATCACGACCGCGATCACCCACTCGTCGGTGACCGCGAGGCAGTTGAGGTGCCAGCTGTCGGTCCGCCCGATCCGGGTCCAGCCGTTTTTGATCGCCACCTCGTCGGCCTGCTCATCGGGGAGCGCGTCGATGATTCCCCACCGGCCGCCCTCGAAGCCCTCTTCGGCCCGCTGGTCCTCCGGGTCGGTGGTACCCCGGACGTTGCGCATCTCCGCCAGCACCCAGTCGGTCCACTCTGGACCTGCGGCGCGGCCGTCGGCGAGGCATTCGCCGAGCAGCGTCATATCTCGGGCGGACATCTCGGTGCGGCTCCACCAACCCTCGTCGCCCTCCGGGGTGTGGGTGTCGGTGAGCTCGCAGATCTCGACCATCCGGTCGACGACGTCGTCGCGGCCGTTCTTGTTGTAGAGGCGTTGGGTGGTCCCGTTATGGCTGTCGCGGATCGCCAGCCGTCCGTCGCGTAGCTCCCGATCGGTCGGTTCGTCACCGGCTGCGTGCACCCGCCGCAGATGGTCGGCGACGATCCAGGCCTTGATGACGGACTCGGTGGAGCTGGTCTCATCGGCGTTGTCGGAGCCCGCGGCGTCGCCGGTGGTGCGGTCGAGCGCGGCCCACGAGAAGAATCCGTCGCTGTCGACGCTGACCGGCGGGGGCGGGTCGAGCCAGGCCGCGGGGGTGGGCTCGGGCGACGGGGCCGGCGCCGGCTCGGGCTCGGTGAACTCGGGAAGCCACATGCCCGGCTGCGCGAGTGGTTGGTCAAGGTCGCCGTCGCTGTCCCGGCCGCCGGCGACGGCGGTCGAGACCGCCGTCGATGCGAGTAGCGCAGCCGCTGCTACGGCAGCGGCGATGGCGATACGTGCGCGCACGGGCGGTGCTCCGGGCTCCGACTAGTGGGGGGACGTGCAGTTACGTGGGGTCCTTCGGAGGATACGAGGCCCGGGAAGGCCCGTCTACCCGGACATGCCCGACATAGATGGCTTTCGTGTTAATTGCCGCATCATTCTCGCGGCTGGATGGCGTAGCTCACTACCGAAAACTCGGTATGTTACAAGTCGTTTGCACATGGCTCCTAGGTTTGTAACACTAAGGTGGTGTACGGCAACGACTTCACCGCCCCCGACGGCGAGCTGCTGGCTGAGGTCGAGGCCGCCGAGACGGAGCTGCGCGAGGCGGCCGACCGCCGGCTGGCTCCGGACTCCACCCGGCCCTCGCCGGCCGACCCGCCCGCGGACGACTACTTCCACCAGGTGATCGCAGCCGATCAGAAGATCGAGCCGCGCGACGCTATGCCCGAGGCGTACCGCCGGACGCTGGTCCGTCAGATCGCCCAGCACGCACATTCAGAGATCATTGGGATGCAGCCGGAGAGCAACTGGATCAGCCGCGCCCCCTCGCTGAAGCGTAAAGCGATCCTGCTCGCCAAGGTGCAGGACGAGGCCGGCCACGGCCTCTACCTCTACGCCGCCGCGGAGACCCTCGGGGTCAGCCGCGAGGAGTTGGTGGACAAGCTGCTCACCGGCCGGCAAAAATACAGCTCCATCTTCAACTATCCGACGTTGACCTGGGCCGACGTTGGGGCCATCGGTTGGCTGGTGGATGGCGCCGCGATCGTCAACCAGGTGCCGCTGTGCCGCTGCTCGTACGGGCCGTACGCGCGGGCCATGATTCGGATCTGCAAAGAGGAGTCCTTCCATCAGCGGCAGGGCTTCGAGATTCTGTACACACTGGCGCGCGGCACCGCGGCGCAGCGGGAGTTGGCCCAGGACGCCATCGACCGGTGGTGGTATCCATCACTGGCGATGTTCGGTCCGCCCGACTCCGACTCCACCCACTCCGAGCAGTCCATGGCGTGGAAGATCAAACGGTTCAGCAACGACGAGCTCCGGCAACGTTTCGTGGACATGTGCGTCGGCCAGGCCGAGGTGCTCGGCCTGGCGCTGCCGGACCCGCAGCTGCGGTGGAACCCTGACCGGGGCGGTTACGATTTCACCCAGCCCGACTTCGACGAGCTATTTCAGGTCATCTCCGGCGATGGTCCCTGCAACCGGCAGCGGCTGGCGCACCGCCGGGCCGCCCACGACGAGGGCGAATGGGTCCGGCGCGCCGCCGCCGCGTACGCGGCGAAGTCGGCCGAGCGTCGCGCCGCCGCCGATGCCGACCAGCGCGAAACCCGGGCGCCGGTGACGGTGTGAACAGCGAGGAGCACAAGGTGACCGGGGAGCGGCAGGTGACTGAGGCGCCACCGGCGGGCGAGCCGAATGGTGTCGCCGCGCCGCTGTGGGAGGTGTTCGTCCGACCGCGCCGAGGGCTGTCCCACGTCCATGTCGGCAGCGTCCACGCCGCCGACGAGCAGACCGCCCTCCACCATGCCCGTGACGTGTACACCCGCCGGCAGGAGGGGGTCTCGATCTGGGTCGTCCCCGCCAAGCAGATCACCGCCTCTAGCCCGGACGAGAAAGACGCCTTCTTCGACCCCGCGGCCGACAAGGTCTACCGCCACCCCACCTTCTATCCGGTGCCGGAGGGGGCGAAACACTTGTGAGTACGCCGGCCTTGCGTAACGGGGAGGTCGCCCGATTCGAGGAGGTGCTCGGGCTGGGCGACGACGCCCTGATCGCCGCGCAGCGGCTCGCCGAGTGGTGCGCCCGGGCGCCCGACCTCGAAGAGGACGTGGCGCTGGCGAACATCGCCCTCGACCAGCTCGGCGCCGCCCGGCTGCTGCTGAGCTACGCCGGTGAGCTGGAACAGGCCGGCCGCGGCGAGGACGAGCTGGCGTACCTGCGCGACGACCGGCAGTTCCGCAACGTACTGCTGGTGGAGCTACCCAACGGCGACTTCGCCACCACCATGGCGAAGCTGCTCTTTCTCGCCACCGCCCAGCGGCTGCGCTACCGGCGACTCGCGGCCGGCAGCGACCAGCGGTTGGCGGGGATCGCGGCGAAGGCGGTGAAGGAGTCGACCTACCACCTCGAACATGCTGCCCTGTGGACAGTGCGGCTCGGGGACGGCACCGACGAGTCGCACCGCCGGATGCAGCTCGCGATCGACGAACTCTGGCCCTACAGCTACGAACTCTGCGACGACCCGGCTGGCGGCGCCGGTGGCGAGCTGGCTTGGCAGGAGTGGTCCGCGGTGGTGACCCCGGTGTTGCGGGAGGCGACGCTGACGGTGCCGGCCGACGGCGGCTGGGCCCCCCGCGGTGGTCGGGTCGGTCGCCACACCGAGCACTTGTCCTACCTGCTCGCCGAGTTGCAGGTGCTGCACCGGGCCCACCCCGGAGCGAGCTGGTGAGCGGCGAGCCCGCCTATCAGGTCGCCGCCCGGGTGGTCGACCCCGAGCTGCGGGTGGTAACCATCGACGAACTCGGCATCCTGCGTAGCGTCGAGCGCGACGGCGGGCAGGTGGTGGTCACCATCACCCCCACCTACTCGGGGTGTCCGGCGATGGAGGTGATCCGCGCCGACATTGAAACCTCGCTGCGCGACGCCGGATGGCCGGAAGTAACGGTCGTGACCCAGCTGTCGCCGGCCTGGACGACCGACTGGCTCAGCGATTCCGGCCGGGCGAAGCTCGCCGCGGCCGGCATCGCCCCACCCGGTCCAGTCCCGGCCGACCAACCGCTCTCGCTGGGGTTGCCCACCCGGCGGGAGGCGGTGGCGTGTCCACAGTGTGGGTCTACCGACACCACCCAGCTGAGCCGGTTCGGTGCCACCGCCTGCAAGGCGCTCTGGCGCTGCGACCACTGCGCCGAACCGTTCGAACAGATGAAGGCCTTCTGAACCGATGACTCAGGTGACGATATCCCGGCCGCCGCGGCGTCGGCCCACCTTTCACGCGCTGCCGGTGGTTGCGCTCGACCCGCTCACCGACGATGCGCTGGCGGTCACCTTCGCGGTGCCGGAGCAGCTCCGCGACGCGTACGCGTTCCGGGCCGGCCAGCACCTGACGGTGCGACGAGTCGACCCCGACACCGGTGAGGAGGTGCGCCGCTCGTACTCGATCTGCTCCACCCCCGCCGAGTTGGCCGCGACCGGTCGGCTCCGGATCGGAGTCAAGCAGATCCCCGGCGGGGCCTTCTCCCGGTACGCCGCCGAGCAGCTGCGGGTCGGCGACGAAGTGCCGGTCATGCCGCCGTTGGGCCACTTCACCACCGAGGTGACGCCGACCCGGTCCCGGTGGTACGCGGCGGTGGTCGCCGGCTCCGGTATCACCCCGGTGTTGTCGCTCGCGGCCACCGCCCTGGCCACCGAGCCGGCCAGCCGATTCACCATCTTCTACGGCAACCGCGACGTCCGGTCGGTGATGTTCGCCGAGGAGCTGGCGGACCTGAAGGACCGGTGGCCGCAGCGGTTGCAGGTGGTGCATGTGCTCTCACGGGAACCGGCCGACGCCGAACTGCTCTCCGGGCGGATCGACGCGCACCGACTGCCTCGGTTGCTGACCGCCTTCCTGCCTGAGCCGGCCGTGGTCGACGAGTGGTTCCTGTGTGGCCCGTACGGGCTGGTCACCGATGCCCAGGCGGTGCTCGCGTCGCTGGACGTGCCCGAGCCCGCGGTGCGTACCGAGCTGTTCCATGTGCCGTCGGGCGATGATCCGGCAGCACCGGCGGCCCCAGCCCCGTCGCCAGCGGGTGAGGTGGGTGAGGTCGACCTGACGATCCAATTGGACGGCCGCGCCTCGCAGGTAAGCATGGGCCGGCAGGAGCGGGTGCTCGACGCGGCGCTACGAGTCCGGGGTGAGCTGCCGTACGCCTGCCGGGGCGGGGTCTGCTCCACCTGCCGCGCCAAGGTCGTCACGGGCGAGGTGACGATGGCGGCCAACTGGGCCCTGGAGCCCGAAGAGGTGGCCGCCGGGTATGTCCTGACCTGTCAGGCTAGCCCGGTCACCGAGGAACTCGTCGTCGACTACGACGCCTAGCCCGCGGGATAGACCCCGCCTGGACGGCCCCGCCTGGACGGCCCCGCCTGGCCGGCCCCCGACTGGACGGACCCCGACTTGGTTGGCCAGGGAGGGATCTTGTATAGGGGAATGTCGGATTTATCCGTACGCAAGATCCCTCCCCAGCCAACCAAGAGCGGCGTGGGTGGAGCGAGCGTGGGTGGAGCGAGCGGGGTGGAGCGAGCCGGGCGGGGTGGCGGTGAGCCGGTGGAGCGCGGCGCCGAGCTAGTCGGGGGTAGGGCGGGGGAAGAGGGTTAGGAACCGGGCGCCGAGGGCGCGGTCGCCGGTGATCTCGGCCCGCCCCTGGGCGGCTGCGTCGACTAGCGGGTAGCCGCCGAAGACCAGCGCCCGCAGCGTCGCCGGATCCGTCGCGATGGTCGCGTCGGCGGCCCCGGCTGGTGGGTCTCCCCGCCCGACGCGCAGCGATCCCGATTCGATCGTGGCCCAGCAGTGATCGTCGTTGAGCTGGAGCTCGATCTGGGCCGACAGTTCG
Organism: Natronosporangium hydrolyticum; assembly: GCF_016925615.1. NCBI lineage: Bacteria > Bacillati > Actinomycetota > Actinomycetes > Micromonosporales > Micromonosporaceae > Natronosporangium > Natronosporangium hydrolyticum. Next base: position 5,142,655 of record NZ_CP070499.1, on the reverse strand, counting down.
CCCGCCGCGGCCGGGTCGAAAGTCGTCTCCAGCGCCAGCAGGATGGCGTCCGTGCTCAGCTCACCACCGGTGGGCAGCGGCGCCCGGCTGCCCCAGTGCGCGAGCTCCCGCAGCACCGGGGCGAGCTGGTGGCCGCGTTCGGTGAGCTCATACCCCCAGGCGCTGGCGGGTGGGCCTAGTCGGCGTCGGCGCACCACGCCAGCGTCGGTCAGCTCGCGCAGCCGTTGCGAGAGCACGTTCTGGCTGGCGCCCGGCAGTCCGCGGCGCAGGTCGGTGAAGCGTTTCGGGCCTAGGCGGAGTTCTCGTACCAGGAGCAGCGCCCAGCGCTCGCCGATGGCGTCGAGGGCGCGGGCGACGCCGCAGGGGTCGTGGTAACTGCGTCGAACGGGCACTCGGTTGACCATACGCACCCGCCCGTGGTTCGATAGGAGGACCAATAGGTTCTAGATTAGGACTAATCAATGAGAGGCGCAACCATGGCGATCACCACCAACCAGGGCTACGCCCGGCTGCCGCAAGGAGACGTGGGCCTGCTCGCAAGCGAGGTGGCGCAGCGGCTGCTCCACTCCACCGCGCTCGCCCGGCTCGCGTACGTTGCCGCGGATGGCTCGCCCCGGGTGTTCCCGATGCTCTTCCACTGGACCGGCGACGAGGTCGTCTTCGCCACCTTCGGCGGTGCCCGCAAGATCCGGGCGCTGCGGGCCAGACCGGCCGTCGCGGTCACCATCGACACCGTGGGGCCACCGCCCGAGGTGCTGCTGATCCGGGGAGAGGCGGAGGTCCACGAGGTCGACGGGGTGCTGCCGGAGTACGCCGCGGCCCAACACCGTTACTACGGCGAGCAGGCGGCGGCAGCCACCATCGCCGAAATCGATCAGCCCGGTCTGAGGATGGCGCGGATCGGCCTCCGCCCCCGGTGGGTCGGGATGATCGACTTCCAGACCCGGTTCCCCGGCGGCACCACCGCCGACGAGTTTGCCCAGGTCGGGCGGGAGGGAGACTGAGATGGCGACCTACACGTTGGTCCACGGCGCCGGCGGCGACTCCTGGTACTGGCACCGGGTGGCCCCGCTGCTGCGGGAACGCGGCCACGAGGTGGTCACCCCGGATCTGCCGACCGGTGACGACGCCGCTGGTTGGACGGAGTACGCCGACGTGATCGAGGCGGCCATCGGTGACCGGCGGGAGGTGATCCTGGTCGCCCAGTCGATGGCCGGCTTCAGCGCCCCGCTGGTGTGCCAGCGGCGCCCGATCGACCTGCTGGTGCTGGTGGCGGCGATGGTCCCACGGCCCGGGGAGACCGGTGGTGACTGGTGGGAGCAGACCGGCCAGCCGCAGGCCGAACGAGCACTGGCCGAGCAGCAGGGGCGGTCGAGCACCGGCGAGTTCGATCCGATGGAGATGTTCTTCCACGACCTGCCGGCCGAGTTGGCCGAGGCGGCGATGGCGCGGGGCCGGCCGCAGTCGGCCACCCCGTTCACGCAGCCATGGCCGCTGGAGCGATGGCCCGACACGCCGACCCGGTTCCTGCTCGCCCGGCGCGATCGGCTCTTCCCCGCCGAGTTCCAACGGCGGGTGGTGGCCGAGCGGCTCGGGATCGTCCCGGACGAGCTGGACGCCGGCCACCTGGCAGCGCTGAGCTGCCCGGATGAGCTGGTTGCGTGGCTGGAGCGCTACCGGGCAGACCTGGCTGACTCGGGTGCCGTTACGGCTGGGTGATCGTCCGCAGCTCCGCCAGTTCGGCCTCGGTCGGCTCCCAGGCGCCAGCGGCGACGTTGGCGTGGACCTGCTCGGCGCTGGTAGCCCCGGCGATCACGCTCGCCACCGCCGGCTGGGCGGCCAACCCGCCGATCGCCACCTGCAACAGGCTCAGCGACCGCTGCTCGGCGAAGCTGGTCAGCCCTTCCACAATGTCCCATGGTGCGGCCGCGAGCCGGCTCGCGAACCGGTCGGCCGCCAACCTGGTCCCCGCCGGTGCGTCGGCGCCCCGCCGGTACTTGCCGGTGAGCAGCCCACTGGCGAGCGGGAAGTACGGCAGCAGCCCCACCCCGAACCGCTGGCAGGCCGGGATCAGCTCACTCTCGACCGGTTCCCGGTGCAGCAGGTTGTAGTGGTTCTGCGCGGAGACGAACGGGGTCAGCCGGCCGGTGCGGGCGAGCCACGCCGCGTCGGCGACCTGCCAGCCCGCGAAGTTCGAGTGCCCGAGGTAACGGACCTTACCGGCCCGGACCAGCTCGTCCAGCGCCGCCAGCGTCTCCTCGATCGGCGTACCCGGGTCGGGTGTGTGCAGCTGGTAGAGATCGATCCAGTCGGTGCCGAGGCGGCGCAGTGACGCCTCCACCGCCCGGACCACATACCGGCGCGCGCCGCGGGCACCCCAGTCTGGACCGTTGGCGCCGGCCATGTCCATGCCGAACTTGGTAGCGATGACCGCCTCGTCCCGGCGGCCCCGCAACGCCGCACCCAGCAGCTCCTCCGACTTGCCCTGTCCACCGTAGACGTCGGCGGTGTCGAAGAGGTTGATGCCGGCGTCGAGGGCGGCGGTGACGACCTCGCGGGTCTGGTCGGCGTCGATCCGGAAGCCAAAGTTGTTGCAGCCCACGCCGACCACGGACACCATCAGCCCAGAGTCGCCCAGCCGCCGGTAACGCATCTCCGCCATCTGATGATCGTAACCGGGCGGGGGTACGTTGTACCGGTGCGGTGGAGGTCGGTATCGACGCCGATTGGCCCGATCGCGGTGGCCGTGGTCAGTGGCGCGATCTGTCGCGCGCTCCTGCAGCCGGAGGCCCGGAGCGAGCCGCTCGACCTAGCTCGGGAAACGCCGCCGGAGCCGTTGCTCGAGGCAGCCGCGACCCAGCTGACGGAGTACTTCACCGGCCAACGGACCGGGTTCGACCTGCCGCTTTCGGCGCCGGACGGGGTGGGCAGCACCTTCGAACGGGCCGTTTGGGCGGAGTTGGCGCGTATCCCGTACGGGGAGCAGCACAGCTACGGTCAGGTGGCGGCCGCGCTCGGCGAGCCGGGAGCGGCCCGGGCGGTCGGCACCGCCTGCAACCGCAACCCACTGCCGATCTTCGTACCGTGCCACCGGGTGGTGGGGGCGGGCGGCAAGCTGGTCGGGTTCGGGGGTGGGCTGGCCCGAAAACGCTGGCTGTTAGAGCACGAGGCGCGGGTCGACCTGGAGCGGGCCTGGGGGTGAACCCGGTCGAACCGGACTGACGTCAGGGCCGGGTCGGGGTGGCGAGGCACCACTATGGTGAGTGCCGGTCCCCTCGGAGGTAATCATGAGCATCCCATCCGCCGGCCCCAGCGAGTACCACCTGCCACCGCAGCGGCCGGGTACGGTCACCGCCGCGGCGGTGATCCTGTTCGTCAGCGCCGGCCTCGGGTTCCTGGTCTGCTGCGCTCTCGGGGTCATCGCCGGCGAGGCAGACGTCGACCTGGGTGGGCTGTTGACCCTGCTGCTGCTGTTCGTACTCGCCACCGCCGCGTTCAACGTGTGGTTGGGGTATTACATCCTGCAGGGGCGTAACTGGGCCCGGATCACCACCATCGTGATCTGCAGTATCAGCATCGCCACCGGCCTGATCGGCTTCGCGATGGCGCCGTCGGACGGCATCCTCGGCGGCTGTATCGGCCTGATCCTGAACGGGGTGGTGATCGGTCTGCTCAGCGGTCGGGAGGCCACCATCTACTTCCGGCCGATCCGCCGGTGACTCACCGGGTCGGGCGGGTGCGTCGCGACCACGTACGCTCGGGGATGTGATACGGGAGATCGATGACGCGCTGCAGCGGGCCGCGGACGGCGGGCGGATCACGCCCGAGGAGGCGCTGCTGCTCTACACCGACGCACCGCTACACCCGCTGGGCGAGGCCGCCGACGCGGTCCGCCGCCGCCGGTACCCGGACGGGATCGTCACCTACCTGATCGACCGCAACATCAACTACACAAATGTCTGCGTCACCGCCTGCAAGTTCTGCGCCTTCTACCGGGCGCCGAAGCACGCGGAGGGGTGGAGCCACGACACCGAGGAGATCCTGCGCCGCTGCGGCGAGGCGGTCGAGCTCGGCGCCACCCAGGTGATGTTGCAGGGGGGCCACCACCCCGACTATGGCGTGGAGTATTACGAGCAGCTCTTCGGCGCGGTCAAGTCGGCGTACCCGCAGTTGGCGATCCATTCGATCGGGCCGAGCGAGATCCTGCACATGGCGAAGGTCTCCAGCGTCAGCATCGAGGAGGCGATCACCCGGATCCAGGCGGCGGGGCTGGATTCGATCGCCGGTGCCGGGGCGGAGATGCTGCCGGACCGGCCCCGGCAGGCGATCGCGCCGCTGAAGGAGTCCGGCCAGCGCTGGCTGGAGGTGATGGAGGTGGCCCACCGGTTCGGGGTGGACTCCACCGCCACCATGATGATGGGCACCGGCGAGACCAACGCCGAACGGATCGAGCACATGCGGATGATCCGCGACGTCCAGGACAAGGCAGTCGAGGCGGGCTACGCCGATAATCGGGTCGCCGAGCGCGGCGGCGCCGGCGGCTTCCGGGCCTTTATCCCGTGGACCTACCAGCCCGAAAACAATCACCTTAAGGGGCGTACGCAGGCGACCACCCTGGAGTATCTCCGGCTGGTGGCGGTGGCCCGGCTCTTCTTCGACAACGTGGCCCACCTGCAGTCGTCGTGGCTCACCACCGGCAAGGACGCGGGCCAGCTCTCCCTACACATGGGCGTGGACGACCTGGGCTCGATCATGCTTGAGGAGAATGTCATCTCTTCGGCGGGCGCCCGGCACCGTTCCAACCTGCTCGAGCTGATCTCCATGATCCGTTCGGCGGATCGGACCCCGGCCCAACGGGACACCCTCTACCAGCACCTTGCGGTGCACCGGCGGCCCGAGGACGACCCGACCGACGAGCGCGTGGTGTCACACTTCTCCTCGATCGCGCTGCCCCACGACGGCGCCGCCGATCGCTCCCTCCCCCTCATCGAAGCCCGCTAGGCCCCGACCCGCCCGCCGCGCCGCCCGCCGCGCGTCCGCCGCGCTGCCCACCCGCCGCGCGCTTGGTGGGCTGAGTGGTGCCCAACTCGCCCGGCTTGCCGTTTTTGCGGCCACAGTTGATCACCACTCAACACACCAAGCGGGCAAGAGGGTGGCGCGTGGCGGGCGGCGAGGGCCGGCGTGATTGCGGGCGGTGACCGTACTTGCGTGGTTGCGTCATGATGTCGGCCATGGTCGATGAATCACGCCACAGTACGGTCTTCCGCTACGGGGATGCGCTCGCAGCCAATCGGCGCCGGGCCGGTCTACGTGCGCAGCTTGAGCAGGGGCGGGCCTTCCGGCTTCGCCGTGGGGTGTACGCGGCCACGAGTAATCAGGTCGACCGGGCGGCGGCCGCCGTGCTCAAGGTGTCCGGAGCCGTCGTCAGCCACGAGACCGCCGCCCAGTGGTGGGGGATTTCGCAGCTTTCGCAACCGGGTGAAGAGGTCCGGGTGACTCGGCCCCGGCGAGGCAGCGGCCGGGCGCACTATCCCGGATTGGAGGTGCACAGCGCGGCGTTGCCGGGGGCCCACGTCACCTCGTACTGCGGTATGCCGGTGACGACGCCTGCCCGGACGGTCATCGACCTAGCGCGCGGTGCGGAGTTCCGGGCGGGGGTCTGCGCCGCGGACAGTGCCCTTCGGCGCAACCTCTGCACTCGCGAAGATCTATGGTCGGTGGTCGCGGACTGCGCGGGTTGGCCCGGGGTACGGCGAGCCCGGGAGGTGGTCGGGTTCGCAGACCGGCGGGCGGCCAACCCGTTGGAGTCGATCTCACGGGTCGCGTTCCAGGAGTACGGCCTGCCCACACCGCAGTTGCAGGTCGAGATGCCGAGCTTCGACGTCGTGGACTTCCTCTGGGAGCAGTTCGGGGTGGTAGGGGAAGCCGACGGCCTCGGAAAGTATGTGGACAGTGAAGTCTTGCGGCGGGAGAAGCTGCGGCAGGAGCGTTTGGAGCAGGACGGCTTCGCCGTCTTCCGCTGGACCTGGCGGGAGGTGTTCCGGCGGCCGGACGCGGTGGCGTACCGGGGCGAGCAGGTCCTTCGTCGCCGCGGCTGGTCACGCTAGGCCCGTCGCCCGTCGCCCGTCGCCTGTCGCCTGTCGCCTGTCGCCCGTCGCGCGCTTGGTGGGCTGAGTGGTGCCCAACTCGCCCGGCTTGCCGTTTTTGCGGCCACAGTTGATCACCACTCACCCCACCAAGAAGGGCATGCCAGTGGTGCGGGCCCCCGTAAGCAGGCGGGCGGCGGGGCCGGTGCAGCAGAGTCGGGCGGTTGGTTTCGGCGACGAGGGCGGGTGGCACTCTGGAGGGCATGCAGACTGGATCTGAACCGCGGCGGGCAGGACTCGACAAGGAGCGGGCCGAGGTTGCGGCGATGTTCGACCACGTCGCCGCCAAGTACGACCGGACCAACAGCATCATCTCGTTCCGGCGGGACCGGGTGTGGCGGCGGGCCACCCGGGCGGCGCTGGCCCCGCTGGCTGGTGAACGTGTGCTCGACGTCGGAGCCGGCACCGGCGTCTCCACCGAAGAGTTCGGTCGCGACGGTGCGTACGCAGTCGGGGTGGATGTCTCACTCGGAATGCTGGCCGCGGGCCGGGAAGCTCGGCCGCAGGTGCCGCTGCTGGCCGGGGACGCCCTGGCGTTGCCGTTCGCGGATGGCGCGTTCGATGCGGTCACGATCTCGTTCGCGCTGCGCAATCTGGCCGACCCGGTCGCCGGGCTGCGGGAGTTTCGGCGGGTGACCCGGCCGGGTGGGCGGCTGGTGGTCTGCGAGTTCAGCCATCCGACGAACCGTTGGTTCCGCAGCACCTACCTGACGTACCTGATGGGGGCGCTGCCGAAGGTGGCCAAGGCGGTTTCGAGCAACCCGGCGGCCTACCTCTATCTGGCCGAGTCGATCCGGGCGTGGCCGGACCAGCGCGGGTTGAGCGAGTGGTTGCAGGCCGCTGGCTGGCGGAAGGTGGGGTGGCAGAACCTCAGCGGCGGGATCGTGGCGCTGCACCGGGCCACCCACTGAGTCGGTCGGACCGCGCGGGGCTTGACGCTTCTTCGAGGTGAGCGGGGTGGAGGGCGGACCCGCGAATCAGCTTCGGTCGGGGTCGTTCTAGACTCGGCCACAGACGAGCTTGTGAAGAGTTTCACGAGCAAGATGAGCTGGCCCGAGGCAGGAGGTGCCGGTGGTGCCCGAGCACGACGCTGACGCCATCGTCGTCGGCGCCGGACCCGGTGGCAGCGCCGCCGCGTATCATCTGGCCCGGCACGGCGCGCAGGTGTTGTTGTTGGAAAAGTCCCAGTTTCCGCGCGAGAAGGTGTGCGGCGACGGGTTGACCCCGCGCTCGGTTGCGCAGCTGATCCGGATGGGCGTCGACCTGGACGACCCTGGCTGGGTCCGCAACGAGGGTCTGCGGGTGATCGGCGGCGGGGTGCGGATGGAGTTGAAGTGGCCGGAGTTGGCCAGCTTCCCCGAGTTCGGCCTTACCCGTACCCGGCACGACTTCGATGACATTCTGGCGCAGCGGGCGGTAAGTGCCGGCGCCGATCTGCGTACCGGCCACACCGTGACCGGCCCGATCCTGGATGACCAGAGCGGCCGGGTCATGGGGGTGACGGTCAAGGCCGACGGGGAGCTGCGCGAGTTCCGGGCGCCGGTGGTGATCGCCGCCGACGGGGTGTCCGGCCGGCTGCCGTTGGCGCTCGGGTTGACCAAGCGGGACGACCGGCCGCTGGGGGTGGCGGTGCGCCGCTACTACCGTTCGCCCGTCAAACATCAGGACAACTACCTGGAGTCGTGGCTGGAGCTGCGCAGCAGCAGCCGCCCCGAGGTGCTGCTGCCTGGGTACGGCTGGATTTTCGGGATGGGCGACGGCCGGGTCAACGTCGGGCTCGGCATCCTCAACTCCTCGGGCGCGTTCGGGAAGACCGACTACCGGCGGCTGCTGGTCGACTGGCTCGGCGCCACCCCGGCCGATTGGGGGCTCGGCGAGGAGGAGAACGCCGAGGGCTCGATCAAGGGTGCGGCCTTGCCGATGGGCTTCAATCGGGTGCCCCACTACACCAGGGGGGTCATGCTCGTGGGGGACACGGGGGGTATGGTCAACCCCTTCAACGGTGAAGGCATCGCGTACGCGATGGAGTCAGGTGAGATCGCCGCGGAGGTGGTCAACCAGGCGTTGGCCCGCCGGAACCCCGCTGAGGTGGAGCGGGCGCTGCAGCAGTACCCCCAACTGCTGAAGGCGCGGTTCGGCGGTTACTTCCGGCTTGGTGGCATCTTCGTGAAGTTGATCGGCTACCCGCCGGTGATGCGGGCGGCCACCCGGCACGGGCTGCCGCACCCGATGTTGATGCGGTTCGTCCTGAAGCTGATGGCGAACCTCACCGACCCACGCGGCGGCGATGCAATGGACCGGCTGATTAATGGGATGGTGCGAGTTGCCCCGGCGGTGTGAGGAGCGACCCGGCGTTGGCGTGAGCGCGCCCGGTACCGGTGACGACGGAGGAAGCACGGCATGACGCTCTCGGCGTACGTACCGATCATCGTGCTGTTCGGCATCGCCGGCGCGTTCGGCGCGGTGTCGCTGATGGCGGCGCGGATCGCCGGCCCCCGCCGGTACAACCGGGCGAAGCTGGAGCCGTACGAGTGCGGCATCGAACCTACCCCGCAGCCGGTGGGCGGCGGCCGGGTGCCGGTGAAGTATTACCTGACCGCGATGATGTTCATCATCTTCGACATCGAAGTGGTCTTCCTGATCCCGTGGGCGGTCGCCTTCGACCAACTGGCCCTCGGTGGATTCTTGGCGGTGGCGCTGTTCATCCTGGCGGTGACGATCGCCTACGTGTATGAGTGGCGCCGCGGCGGGCTGGAGTGGGACTGAGATGGGTATCGAAGAGAAGCTCCCCAACGGCATCTTGTTGACCAGCGTCGAGAAGCTGGTCAACTGGACCCGGAAGACCAGCATGTGGCCGGCGACCTTCGGCTTGGCGTGCTGCGCGATCGAGATGATGACCACCGGCGCACCCCGGTACGACCTGGGGCGGTGGGGCATGGAGGTGTTCCGGGCCAGCCCTCGGCAGGCGGATCTGATGATCGTGGCGGGCCGGGTTTCCCAGAAGATGGCGCCGGTGCTGCGGCAGATCTACGACCAGATGGCTGACCCGAAGTGGGTGCTGTCGATGGGGGTCTGCGCCACCTCCGGCGGGATGTTCAACAACTACGCGATCGTGCAGGGTGTGGACCATGTGGTGCCGGTCGACATGTACCTGCCCGGGTGCCCGCCGCGGCCGGAGATGCTGATCGATGCGATTCTTCGGCTGCGGGAGAAGATCATGCACGAGCCGCTCAACGAGCGGCGGCGGGAGCAGTTGGCGGAGGAGGCCGCGGCCGGCCGCGGGCCGGCGATCAAACCGGGCACCACCCCCTCCAGCTGGTACGCGGACAAGCAGCGCCGGGCGCAGTGGCAGCGGGCGGTGCTGGAGGGCCGGGAGGAGCAGCTGCGGATCTCGGACTGGATGGAGCGGCACCGGGTCCGTCGGGAAGAGGTTGCGGCCGAGCGGGTGACGGGGGGTGGCGCACGATGAGCGACGAGACCCACGAGGACGACACACCGACCCGGAAGACTCCGAGCGACGAGCCGGGCGGCGGGGTGCCGGTGGCGGCGCCGCCGGTGGGCGCGAGTATCGGGGCGCCGGCGGAGATGCCGCCGCGGGGCCGTTCCGGCCGGGGGATGTTCGGGGTCGCCGGCTCCGGGGACACCTCCGGGTTCGGGGGGCTGGCGCGGCGTAAGGTGGCGCCGGAGAGCGCCTCCCGCCCGTACGGCGAGTGGTTCGATGAGGCCGCGGATGCGCTGGAAGAGGCCTACCCGCTGTTTCATGAGGCGATCGAGCGGGTGGTGGTGGACCGCGGCGAGTTGACGCTCTACATCAAGCCGGAGCGGATCGCCGAGGTGTGCCAGGTGCTGCGTGACGATGCGGCGCTGCGGTTCGAGCTGTGCAGCAGCGTCTCCGGTGTGGACTATCTGGACGACCCGGAGGGGCGGCGGTTGCACGCGGTCTACCACCTGACGTCGATGACCTACCGGCGGCGGATCCGGTTGGAGTGCGCGGTCTCCGCGGAGGCGCCCCGGCTGCCGAGCGTCACCTCGGTCTACCCGACCGCCGACTGGCAGGAGCGGGAGGCGTACGACATGTTCGGGATCGTCTTCGAGGGCCACCCGGCGTTGACCCGGGTCCTGATGCCCGACGACTGGGATGGTCACCCGCAGCGGAAGGATTACCCGCTGGGCGGCATCCCGGTCGAGTACAAGGGGGCGGAGATTCCGCCGCCGGACAAGCGGAGGTCTTACCAGTGAGCGGCGCCGGCTACGCCCCGGTCCATGAGACCGACGAGGGCAGGAAGGTCTTCACCGTTACCGGTGGCGACTGGGAGGAGGCGCTCGCGGACCGGGATCCGGTCTACGACGAGCGGATCATCATCAACATGGGTCCGCAGCACCCGTCGACGCACGGGGTGCTGCGGCTGGTGTTGGAGCTGGAGGGGGAGACGGTCACCGACATCCGGCTGGTCGTCGGTTACCTGCACACCGGCATCGAGAAGAACCTCGAGTACCGCACCTGGACCCAGGGCACCACGTTCGTGACCCGGATGGACTACCTTTCGCCGATCATCAACGAGGCCGGTTACTGCCTGGCGGTGGAGAAGCTGCTGGGGATCACCGACCAGATCCCGGATCGGGCGAACGTGATCCGGGTGCTGATGATGGAGCTGAACCGGATCTCGTCGCACCTGGTGTGGATCGCCACCACCGGGATGGAGCTCGGCGCTCTGTCGATCATGACCTACGGGTTCCGGGATCGGGAAAAGGTCCTCGACATCTTCGAGATGGCCTCCGGGCTGCGGATGAACATGGCCTACATCCGCCCGGGCGGGTTGGCACAGGACTTCCCCGACGAGGCGGTCCGGGCCACCCGGGAGCTGATCCCGTACCTGACCAAGCGGCTGGACGAGTATGAGGCGATGCTCTCCGGCAACCCGATCTGGCGTTCCCGCACCGTCGGGGTGGCCGAACTCGACGTCACCGCCTGCCTGGCGCTGGGCGTGACCGGGCCGGTGCTGCGCAGCGCCGGGCTCGGCTGGGACCTGCGCAAGACCATGCCCTACTGCGGCTACGAGACCTACGACTTCGAGGTGCCGACCCGGGACGAGGGCGATGTCTACGCCCGGTACGAGGTGCGGATGGCCGAGATGCGCGAGTCGATGAAGATCGTCCAGCAGTGCCTGGACCGGTTGGAGCCCGGGCCGGTGATGGTCGCCGACAAGAAGATCGCCTGGCCGGCGCAGCTGGCGGTGGGCAACGACGGGCTCGGTAACTCGCTCGGCCACGTCGCCAACATCATGGGCCAGTCGATGGAGGCGCTGATCCACCACTTCAAGCTGGTCACCGAGGGCTTCCGGGTGCCACCGGGCCAGGTGTACGTGCAGTTGGAGAGCCCGCGCGGGGAGCTCGGGGTGCACGCGGTCTCCGATGGCGGCACCCGCCCGTACCGGGTGCACTTCCGGGAGCCGAGCTTCGTCAATCTGCAGTGCATTCCGGCGATGGCGGAGGGCGGCCTGATCTCCGATGTGATCGCCGGCGGGGCCTCGTTGGACCCGGTGATGGGGGGTTGCGACCGATGACCCAGTTCAGTGAGGAGACCCGGCGGCGGGCGACCGAGGTGATCGCCCGCTATCCGGCCGGCCGGGAGCGTTCGGCGTTGCTGCCGCTGCTGCACCTGGTCCAGGCCGAGCAGGGGCAGGTTACGCCGGACGGCATCGCCTTCTGCGCCGAGCAGCTGGGGTTGACCAAGGCGCAGGTCGCCGCGGTGGCGAGCTTCTACACGATGTATAAGCGCCGCCCCACCGGGGATTGGCTGGTCAGTGTCTGCACCAACACCATGTGTGGGGTGCTCGGCGGCGACCGGACCTTTGAGACGCTCAAGGAGCAGCTGGGGGTGGGGCACGACGAGACCACTCCGGACGGCACGATCACGCTGGAGCACGCCGAGTGCCTGGCCGCCTGCGACTACGCGCCGGTGATGACGGTCAACTACGAGTTTTTCGACCAGACCCAGGCCAGCGACGCCCTCCAGATCGTGGGGGCGTTGCGGCGTGGGGAGCGGCCGGAGCCTTCCCGCGGCGCGCCGCTGTGCACGCTGAAGGAGATGTCGCTGCAGCTCGCCGGGTTCGCCGACGAGCGGGAGGGGGCGTTGGCCGAGGGGTCGGCCGGGGAGCCGACCCTGGCGGGGGCGCGGCTCGCCGAGCGGCACGGCATCGCGGTCGCCGGGTTCGACCCGGACACCCCGATCGCGCCGCCGGCCGACACCCCGGCCCAACCCGGCCACGAGCCGCCGCCGACCGCCAAGGAGCCGGCGGCCGACCGGAAGCCGGCCGGCGAGGCCCCACCGGCGGACCTGCAGGACCCGGGTAAGCACCCGGAGACCGCGCCCAAGGGCAAGGACAACCAGAGGAGATCGCGATGACCGCACCGTCGCCAGCGGCGTTGGCTAAGCTGACGCCGGTGCTGACCAAGCGGTGGCTGTCACCGGATGCTTGGCGGCTCGATGTCTACCAGCAGCTGGACGGCTACGCCGCGCTGCGGAAGGCGCTGTCGGTGGCGCCGGACGATCTGATCCAGCTGGTCAAGGACTCCGGCCTGCGGGGGCGCGGCGGCGCCGGGTTCCCCACCGGGCTGAAGTGGGGGTTCATCCCGCAGGGCGACGACAAGCCGCACTATCTGGTGGTGAACGCCGACGAGGGCGAGCCGGGTACCTGCAAGGACCTGCCGCTGATGATGGCGGATCCGCACTCGCTGATCGAGGGCGTGATCATCGCCAGCTACGCGATCCGGGCCAGCCGCGCCTTCATCTACGTCCGCGGCGAGGCGGTGCACGCCGCCCGGCGGCTGCGGCACGCGGTGGCCGAGGCGTATGAGGCCGGTCTGCTCGGGGAGGACATCCTCGGCTCCGGCTTCGCCCTGGACCTGGTCGTGCACAGCGGTGCCGGCGCCTACATCTGCGGCGAGGAGACGGCGCTGCTGGACTCGTTGGAGGGGTTCCGGGGGCAGCCGCGGTTGCGGCCGCCGTTCCCGGCCACCCACGGGCTGTACGCCAGCCCCACCGTGGTCAACAACGTCGAGACCATCGCCAGCGTCCCGTACCTGGTGCTCGGGGGCGCGGAGTGGTTCCGGACCATGGGGACAGAGAAGTCCCCCGGTCCGAAGATCTACTCGATCTCGGGTCGGGTGAACCAGCCCGGCCAGTACGAGTGTGGGCTCGGCATCACCCTGCGGGAGTTGTTGGAGCTGGCCGGCGGGATGCTCCCGGGTCACCAGTTGCGTTACTGGACTCCCGGCGGTTCGTCCACGCCGCTGCTCACCGACGAGCACCTCGATGTGCCGATGGACTTCGAGGGGATGATGTCGGCCGGCACCATGTTGGGCACCACCGCGGTGCAGGTCTTCTCCGACCAGGATTGCCCGGTCTATGCGACCTACCGGTGGATCGAGTTCTACCACCACGAGTCGTGTGGCAAGTGCACCCCGTGCCGGGAGGGCAACTACTGGATGAAGCAGGTGCTGCGGCGCATCCTCGCGGGTGAGGGCACCCACGAAGACCTGGATACGCTGCTCGACGCCTGCGACAACCTGTTGGGCCGGTCGTTCTGCGCGCTCGGTGACGGTGCCACCAGCCCGGTGACTTCGTCGATCAAGTTCTTCAAGCAGGACTACCTGGACTACATCGAGGGGCGTAAGCCGCCGATCCTGAAGCCGCCGTCCGAGCTGGTTGGAGCTCACTAATGGCAGATGTGGCGAAGCAGACCGACGAGGTGACCCTGACCATCGACGGTGTCGAGGTCACCGCCCCGAAGGGCGCGCTGTTGATCCGGGTCGCGGAGCAGCTGGGGATCGCGATCCCCCGGTTCTGCGACCATCCGTTGCTGCCGCCGGCCGGGGCCTGTCGGCAGTGTCTGGTCGATGTGGAAGGTCAGCGTAAGCCGGTGACCTCCTGCACCACGCCGGTCGGCGAGGGGATGGTGGTGCGGACGCACCTCACCTCCGAGGTGGCCCGCAAGGCGCAGGAGGGGATCATGGAGTTCCTCCTGATCAACCACCCGCTCGACTGCCCGGTCTGCGACAAGGGCGGCGAGTGCCCGCTGCAGAATCAGGCGATGTCCACCGGCCGGGCCGAGACCCGGTTCCACGACATCAAGCGGACCTACCCGAAGCCGATCAACCTCTCCACCGAGGTGCTGCTCGACCGTGAGCGCTGCGTCCAGTGCGCCCGCTGCACCCGGTTCTCGGAGATCATCGCCGGCGACCCGTTCATCGAGCTGATGGACCGCAGCGCCGACGAGCAGGTCAACGTCTACCGGGACACCATGTTCGGTGGTGAGCCCGCCGACGAGCAGGGCACCCACAGCGACCTCGGCGACGAGCCGTTCCAGTCCTACTTCTCCGGCAACACCATCCAGATCTGTCCGGTCGGCGCGCTCACCAGCAGCAAGTACCGGTTCCGGTCGCGGCCGTTCGACCTGGTCTCCACCCCGAGCGTGTGCGAGCACTGCTCGGCCGGCTGCGCCCAGCGCACCGACCATCGGCGGGGCAAGGTGATGCGCCGGCTCGCCGGCGACGACCCGGCGGTCAACGAAGAGTGGGACTGCGACAAGGGCCGGTTCGGCTTCCGGTACGTCACCGCCACCGACCGGATCACCGAGCCGCTGGTGCGCGACGCCGAGACCGGCGAGCTGCGGGTCGCCGCCTGGAGCGAGGCGCTGGCGGTCGCCGCCGACGGGCTGCGGGCCGCCCGGGACGCCGGCCGCGGCGTCGGGGTGCTGCCCGGCGGCCGGCTCACCGTCGAGGACGCCTACGCGTACAGCAAGTTTGCCCGGACCGCGCTGCGCAGCAACGACATCGACTTCCGGGCCCGGCCGCTCTCGGCCGAGGAGGCACAGTTCCTGGCGGCGAACGTCGCCGGCCAGCACAGCCCGACGTACGCGGAGGTGGAGGCCGCCCCGGCGGTGGTGCTCGCCGGGTTGGAGCCGGAGGAAGAGTGCCCGATCCTGTTCTTGCGGCTGCGTAAGGGTCTACGGACCCGGCAGTTGCCGATCTACGCGCTCGCGCCGTTCCGCAGCCGCGGTTTCGACAAGCTCGCGGCCCGGCTGATCCGGTGTGTTCCGGGCGAGGAGGCGCAGCTGCTGGCCGAAGACGACCGGCTGGCCGAGGCGCTGTCGCAGCCGGGGGCGGTGCTCTTGGTCGGGGAGCGGCTCGCCACCAGCCCCGGTGGCTTGTCCGCCGCGGCGGCGGTCGCCGAGCGCACCGGTGCCCGGTTGGCCTGGGTGCCGCGCCGGGCCGGTGAGCGCGGTGCGGTCGAGGTCGGGTGCCTGCCCGGCCTGCTGCCCGGTGGCCGGCCGGTCGACGACGCCCGGGCACGCGCCGAGCTCGCCGATGTCTGGGGCACCGACTTCGCCCGCGACCTGGCCAGCGACCCGGGCCGGGACACCGGCGCGATCCTCGAAGCGGTGGTGGTGGGCCAGCTGGGCGCGCTGGTGGTCGGCGGGGTGGACCCGGCCGACCTGGCCGATGTCCGCGGCGCCGAGCGGGCGCTGGCCGAGGTGCCGTTCCTGGTCTCGCTGGAGCTGCGGCACTCGGCGGTGACCCGGCACGCCGATGTGGTGCTGCCGGTGGCGGCCGCAGTGGAGAAGGCCGGGGCCTACCTGAACTGGGAGGGCCGGCTGCGCCCATTCGGGAAGGTGCTCGACCCGGGCACCATGACCGACGCCCGGATCCTGGACGCGATCGCCAGCCAGCTGGGGGTCACGCTCGGCTGCGGTGAGGTCGAGGCGATCCGGCGGGAGCTGACCTCGCTGCCGGTGACCGAGGCGCCGCAGCCGGCGCCGCCGCGGGTGGCGGCCGGCTCGCCGCCGGTCCCGGAGGCCGGGCAGGCGGTGCTCGCCAGCTGGCATCAGCTGATCGACGAGGGCTCGATGCTGGTCGACGAGGAGCCGCTCGCCGGCACCGCCCGGCCAGCGGTGGCCCGGATCGGCAAGGAGTTCGCCGCGAAGCTGGGGGTGGGCGACGGTGATCCGGTCACGGTCGGCACCTCGCTCGGAGCCGTCACCCTGCCGGCCGAGGTCGTCGACGACCTGGTCGGGCAGGTGGTGTGGCTGCCCACCAACTCACCGGGCGCCACGGTCCGCCGTACTCTCGGCGTGACCGCCGGGGCGCTGGTGGATGTCACTGTGGCAGGAGGCGTCCAGTGATCTCGTCCCTCGCCCACGCACCGACCCTCGCGCAGGGGCCGACGCTGGCCGACTTCGGCCAGGACGTGTGGTGGATCGTCGCCATCAAGGTGCTCGGTGCGTTCGTCTTCGGGCTGGTCATGACCCTGCTGGGGGTGTGGTTCGAACGGCGGGTGGTGGCCCGGATGCAGTCGCGGCCCGGCCCCAACCAGGCCGGTCCGTTCGGGCTGCTGCAGACCCTGGCCGACGGTCTGAAGATGGCGTTCAAGGAGGACATCACCCCCCGCGGCGCCGACAAGCTGCTCTATCTGGTCGCCCCCGCGATCTCGATGGTGATGGCGCTGACCGCGCTGGCGGTGATCCCGTTCGGGCCGATGGTGTCGATCTTCGGTGAGCAGACGCCGTTGCAGGTCACCGACGTGTCGGTGGCGGTGCTGGTGCTGCTGGCGGTCTCCGCGGTCTCGGTCTACGGGGTGGTGCTGGGCGGCTGGGCCTCCGGCTCGCCGTACCCGCTGCTCGGCGGGATCCGGGCCTCGGCACAGCTGATCTCGTACGAGGTGTCGCTGGGGCTGTCGTTCGTGACCGTCTTCATCCTGGCCGGCACCATGAGCACCTCGGAGATCGTCAACGCCCAGGCCAACAATCCGGAGCTGCCGGTCGGCGACTGGAACATCACCCTGCCGGGCTGGTACGCGATCCTGTTGCTGCCCACCCTGGTGATCTTCTTCATCTCGATGGTCGGGGAGACCAACCGGGCGCCGTTCGACCTGCCGGAGGCGGAGTCGGAGCTGGTCGCCGGGTTCATGACCGAATACTCCACACTGCGCTTTGGCTTGTTCATGCTCGCCGAGTACGTCCACATGGTGGTCGCCTCGTCGGTGATCGTGACCTTGTTCTTCGGCGGTTGGCGGGCTCCGTGGCCGATCACCGAGTTCTGGGAAGGCGCCAACGAAGGCTGGTGGCCGCTGCTGTGGTTCACAGCCAAGGTCGTGATCATGCTCTTCGTCTTCGTGTGGCTCCGCGGCACCCTGCCCCGGATGCGCTACGACCAGTTCATGAAGCTGGGCTGGAAGCTGCTGATCCCGGCGGCGCTGGGCTGGGTGGTGGTGCTCGGCGCAGTCCGGGTCATCCAGACCGGCGACCTGACCTCCGGTCAGCGGTGGGGCCTGATCATCGGGCTGATCGTGCTGCTCGGCGCGGCGGTGCTGTTCTGGCCACAGCGCAAGCCACCGGCCCGGCCGACGCCGGAGGAGCAGGTGGCGGCGAAGCCACCGGGCAGCTTCCCGGTGCCGCCGATGGACCTGCAGGTGCCACCGAGTCCCCGGGCGCGCCGCGAGGTCGCCGGCAAACGGGAGGCCGCAGTGGACACCATCGACGCCGAGGCGGACGAGGTCCGCACGGAAGGAGATGAGGGACGTGGGTGAGATCCTCGACTCCGTCAAGGGTTTCGGGGTCACCTTCTCGCACCTGTTCCGGAAGACGGTGACCACCGAGTACCCGAAGCGGCCGGATCCGGTCGCGCCGCGGTACCACGGCCGGCACATCCTGAAC
This sequence comes from Natronosporangium hydrolyticum, assembly GCF_016925615.1. NCBI lineage: Bacteria > Bacillati > Actinomycetota > Actinomycetes > Micromonosporales > Micromonosporaceae > Natronosporangium > Natronosporangium hydrolyticum. Next base: position 5,124,795 of record NZ_CP070499.1, on the reverse strand, counting down.
CGGCACCCGGACGGGTTGGAGAAGTGCATCGGCTGCGAACTGTGCGCATGGGCCTGCCCGGCGGACGCGATCTACGTGGAGGGCGCGGACAACACCGACGAGGCGCGTTACTCCCCCGGTGAGCGGTACGCCAAGACCTACCAGATCAACTATGCCCGCTGCATCTTCTGCGGGCTGTGTCTAGAGGCCTGCCCGACCCGGTCGCTGACCATGAGTAACGAGTTCGAGCTGGCCAGCGACGACCGGCGCTCGCTGATCTTCACCAAAGAGCAGCTGCTGGCGCCGCTGCTGCCGGGGATGGAGCAGCCGCCGCACCCGATGCAGCTCGGTGAGACCGAGCAGGACTACTACCTCGGGTCGCTGACCAACCCGGGCACCAGCGCCGGCGCCGAGCACGTCGAGACCTTCGGCGTCGACCCGACCCGGGAGGGGCGCGCATGACCGGCGCGATGATGCTGGCGCAGGAGACTGTCAGCGCCGGCGAGGCCTGGACCTTCTGGCTGCTCGCGCCGATCGCGGTGATCGGCGCGATCGGCATGGTGCTGGCCCGTAACGCGGTCCACTCGGCGATGTGGCTGGTTCTGACCATGCTGTCGCTGGGGGTCTTCTTCGTGGTGCAGCAGGCCCCGTTCCTGGGGTTGGTGCAGGTGATCGTCTACACCGGCGCGATCATGATGTTGTTCCTGTTCGTGCTGATGCTGGTCGGCCGGGACTCGGGGGATTCGCTGATCGAGCTGATCCGGGGCCAGCGGGTGGCGGCCGGAGTGCTCGGGCTCGGCCTGGCGGCGCTGTTGGCCGCCGGCACCTACCGGTGGCTGGAGGGCACCCCCTCAGTGGGGCTGGCCGAGGCCAACGAGCTGCACGGCGGCAACGTGGAAGGGCTGGCGAACCTGCTCTTCTCCCGCTGGGTGCTCGCCTTCGAGGCCACCGGCGCGTTGCTGATCGTGGCCGCGGTCGGGGCGTTGATGCTGACCCACATCAGCCGGGACCCGGCCGAGAAGCAGCGGCAGCCGGAGCGGATGCGGGCCCGGTTCGCACCCGGTAACTACCCCGGCCCGGGCCCAGGGCCGGGGGTCTTCGCGACGTCCTCCTCGAACACCACGCCCGCGAAGCTGCCGGACGGCACCGCCGCCGAGGGCAGCGTCTCGCCGATCCTCCCGGCACGTGAGTTGACCGCTGGCGAGGCCGCCAACAAGGAAACGGAGAGATAATGGCGCCCGGGCCAGAGCACTATCTCGCGCTCTCCGCGCTGCTGTTCACCATCGGTGCGGTCGGCGTCCTGGTGCGACGCAACGCGATCGTGCTGTTCATGTGCATCGAGCTGATGCTCAACGCCGGCAATCTCGCGCTGGTCACCTTCGCGCGGATGCACGGTGACCTGAACGGCCAGGTGATGGCGTTCTTCGTGATGGTGGTCGCGGCGGCGGAGGTTGTGGTTGGACTCGCCATCATCATGTTGATCTTCCGTACGCGACGCTCCGCCAGCGTCGATGACGCCAATCTCCTGAAGTACTGAGGCTGGATAGATGATCGAGCTATCGGAGCCCACCGGGCTGCTGAGCGTTCTCTGGTTGCTGGTGGCCATCCCCGCCGCCAGCGCCGCCGTGCTGCTGCTCGCCGGCCGGCGGGCCGATCGTTGGGGACACCTGCTCGGCTGCGCCAGCGTGGCGGTCGCCTTCCTGCTCGGGCTGGGGATGTTCATCCAGCTCGCCGGGTTGGAGGCCCGGGCGGTGGAGAACCACCTGTGGCAGTTCATCGCCGTCGGTGACCTGCAGGTCGACTTCGGCCTGCTCTTCGACCCGCTCTCGGCGGTGTTCGTGCTGCTGATCACCGGCGTGGGTTTCCTCATCCACGTCTACGCGGTCGGCTACCTCAGCGAACAACCCCCCGACCAACGCGACGAGCCGCCGGCCAGTGCCCGGCGGCGCTTCTTCGGCTACTTCAACCTCTTCGTCGCGGCGATGCTGCTGCTGGTGCTGGGCAACAACTACGTGATGCTCTTCCTCGGCTGGGAGGGCGTCGGCCTCGCCTCGTACCTGCTGATCTCCTTCTGGTACAGCCGGTCGGCGGCGACCACCGCCGGCAAGAAGGCGTTCCTGATGAACCGGGTCGGCGACGCCGCCTTCCTGATCGCGATCTTCATGATGTTCGCGCAGCTGGGGACGGTGCAGTTCGACGGCGTCTTTGAAGGGGTCGCCGGGCTGACCGGCACCACCGTGCTGATCCTCGGGCTGCTGCTGCTCTTCGGCGCCTGCGGCAAGTCCGGCCAGTTCCCGCTACAGGCGTGGTTGCCGGACGCGATGGAGGGCCCCACCCCGGTCTCGGCGCTGATCCACGCGGCGACCATGGTCACCGCCGGGGTCTACCTGATCGCCCGCTCGCACGTCATCTTCTCGGCGAACCTGACCCTGCAGACCGTGGTCGTCAGCATCGGGGCGTTGACGCTGGTGATCGGGGCGATCATTGGCTGCGCCAAGGACGACATCAAGCGGGTGCTGGCCTGGTCGACGGTGAGCCAGATCGGCTACATGTTCCTTGCGGTTGGGCTCGGCGGCGCCGCCTACGCGCTGGGGATCATCCACCTGCTGGCGCACGGCTTCTTCAAGGCCGGGCTCTTCCTCGGGGCCGGCTCGGTGATGCACGGCATGCAGGACCAGACGAACATCCGCCGGTTCGGCGGGCTGTGGCGGTTCATGCCGATCACCTGGGCCACCTTCGGCCTGGCCTGGCTGGCGATCATCGGCATCCCGCCGCTCTCCGGCTTCTTCACCAAGGACCCGATCATCCTCGCCGCCTTCGACCGGCCCGGCTGGACCGGTTGGCTCTTCGGCGGCGCCGCGCTGCTCGGCGCCGGGGTCACCGCCTTCTACATGACCCGGCTCTTCGTGCTCACCTTCCACGGCCCGAAGCGGTGGACCGAGGGGCAGCATCCACACGAGTCGCCGAAGGTGATGACCATCCCGCTGATCGCGCTGGCGGTCGGCACCGTCGCCGCCGGTGGCCTGATGGCCACCCCGGTGGTCACCTGGCTGACCCCGGTCTTCGGCGACGAGCCGGTCGGGCACGGGCCGCTGAGCCACTTCCAGGTCACCGCGCTGGCGATCGCGGTGATCGCGATCGGAGCGCTCGGAGCCTGGGCACTGTTCCGCAACGGCACCGAGCTGGCTGAGCAGCCGGCCGGGCCGCTCGTCACCGCGGCCCGCGCCAACCTCTACACCGACGCGGTCAACGTGGCGCTCTTCGAGATACCCGGCCGGTGGCTGACCCGCGCACTGGTCTTCGTGGACAACCGCGGGGTGGACGGACTGGTCAACGGAGTCGCCGCGGCGGTCGGCGGGGCGTCGGCGCGGCTGCGCCGGATGCAGACCGGCTTCGTGCGGTCCTACGCGACCGCGCTGCTGCTCGGTGCGGTCCTGATCGTCGGCGCCTTCGTGGCGGTCCAAGGAGGCTGGTTCCAGTGAGCGACTTCCCGTACCTGTCCGTGCTGACCGCGGCGCCGCTGGTCGGCGCGGCGGTGGTGGCGCTGCTGCCGCGCAGCCGGCCGGAGCTGGCCAAGCGGGTCGCGCTGATCTGGTCGCTCGGGGTGCTGGTGCTGGCCGGCGCGACCTGGGTTGCGTTCCAGCCCACCGGGGACACCTTCCAGCTGCGCGAGTCGTATCCGTGGATCCCGCACTGGGGGGTGAACTTCACCTTCGCCGCCGACGGCATCGCGCTGGTGATGCTGGCGCTGATCGCGGTGCTGGTGCCGCTGGTGATCCTCGCCTCCTGGCACGATGCCGAGCGGCCCAACATGCGCCGGTCGGTGCCGGCCTTCTTCGCGTTGATTCTGGCCCTGCAGGGCACCATGATCGGTGTCTTCGCCGCCGCCGACGTGTTCCTCTTCTACGTCTTCTTCGAGGTCATGCTGGTGCCGATGTACTTCCTGATCGGCGCCTACGGAGGCGCCCGTCGGCAGTACGCGGCGGTGAAGTTCTTCATCTACGCGCTGGTCGGCGGGTTGTTCATGCTGGCGGCGGTGGTCGGCCTCTGGGTGGTCGGCGGCGGCACGCTGGACTGGCAGTCGCTGACCCAGATCGACATGTCCACCGGGACGGAGCGCTGGCTGTTCCTCGGCTTCTTCCTCGCCTTCGCGATCAAGGCGCCGTTCTTCCCGTTCCACACCTGGCTGCCCGACGCCGGTGGGGCGGCGCCGGCCGGCGTGGCGGTGCTGCTGGTCGGCGTGCTGGACAAGGTCGCCACCTTCGGCATCCTGCGCTACAGCCTGCCGCTCTTCCCGGAGGCGACCCTGTGGTTCGCCCCGTACGTGCTGGCGTTGGCGGTGATCGGCATTCTCTATGCCGCGTTGTTGGCGATCGGCCAGAACGACCTGAAGCGGCTGGTGGCGTACACCTCGATCGCCCACTTCGGATTTATCGGGGTCGGCATCTTCGTCTTCACCAGCCAGGCCGGCACCGGCGCGGTGCTCTACATGGTCAACCACGGGCTCGCCACCGGGCTGCTCTTCCTGGTGGTGGGGATGCTGGTCTCCCGCCGCGGCTCGTCGCTGATCAGCGACTTCGGGGGCGCCGGGAAGCTGGTGCCGGTGCTCGCCGGGGTGCTGCTCTTCGCCGGCATGGCCTCGCTATCGCTGCCCGGGTTGGCGCCGTTCATCTCCGAGTTCCTGGTGCTGATCGGGGCGTTCGCGGTCAACGCGCCGGTGGCGGTGATCTCGACGCTCGGGATCATCCTCGCCGCCGCGTACGTGCTGTGGATGATCCAGCGCACCACGCATGGGCCGGTCAACCCGAAGTTGACGTCGATGCCGGAGATGAAGCGCGACCTGAGCCTCCGCGAGAAGGTCGTGGTCGCGCCGATGATCGTGCTGATCATCTTCTTCGGTTTCTATCCGAAGCCGCTGACCGACGTGATCACCCCCGCGGTGGAGGCGACGCTGACCCATGTCGAGGTCTCCGAACCGGCCGACGCCCCGGAGGCCCAACCATGACCCCCACCGAACGGCCGATCATGGACTTAGGTACATGGTCGCCGCCCGATCTCGCCCCCAACCTCATGATCGTGCGAGAGGAATCGGATCACCGTGCCTGACTTCACGTTGCCGTCGATCGACTACCTGGCGATCTCGCCACTGTTGATCCTCTTCGGCGCAGCCTGCGTCGGCGTACTGGTCGAGGCGCTGGTCCCCCGGCAGTACCGCCACCCGATCCAGCTGGGGCTCTCGCTGGTCGCCGTGCTGGTCGCGTTGGTCATGGTGATCCGGCTCGCCGGCACCGCCGTGATCACCGCCGGCGGCTCGGTCACCGTCGACGGGCCGGCCCTGTTCATGCAGGGTGCGCTCTTCGTCTTCGCGTTCGTGGCACTGCTGCTGATCGGGGAACGTCGAGTCGAACGGCAAGGTGCCTTCGTGGCCCAGGCCGCGATCCCCGTCGGCTCCCGGGCCGACACCAAACAGCTCACCGCCCTGAGCGCCACCGAGGTCTACCCGCTGACCCTCTTCTCGCTCGGCGGCATGGCGCTGTTCATCTCCGCCAATGACCTGCTCACCATGTTCATCGCGCTGGAGGTGCTCTCCCTCCCGCTCTACCTGATGTGCGCGCTCGCCCGCCGGCAGCGGTTGATCTCGCAGGAAGCCGCGGTCAAGTACTTCCTGCTCGGCGCGTACGCGTCGGCGTTCTTCCTGTTCGGGGTGGCGCTGGCCTACGGCTTCGCCGGCTCGGTCGACTTCGCCGACATCCACGCCGCGATCGGCGAGTCGCCGTACCACCCGGGCCTGGTCTTCGCCGCCCTGGCGCTGATCGTGATGGGGCTGCTCTTCAAGGCCGCCGCCGCCCCGTTCCACGTCTGGACCCCGGACGTCTACCAGGGCGCCCCCACCCCGATCGTGGCGTTCATGGCCGCCGGCACCAAGGTCGCCGCCTTCGGCGCGCTGCTGCGGGTGACCTATGTGGCCTTCGAACAGCTGGCCTGGGAGTGGCTGCCGATCATCGGCGTAATCGCGGTGCTCACCATGATGCTCGGCGCCATCCTCGCGGTCACCCAGACCGACATCAAGCGGCTGCTCGCCTACTCCTGGATCGCCAACGCCGGCTATGTGCTGGTCGGAGTCCTGGCGGTAGGCCGCGCCGGCGCCTCCGCCACCATGTTCTACCTGGTGGCGTACGGCTTCGCGGTGCTCGCGGCATTCGCCGTGATCACCCTGGTACGCGACAAGGATGGGGAGACTCCGTATCTGGCCCGCTGGGCCGGTCTGGGCCGCAACTCGCCGCTGATCGCGGGAGCCTTCACGCTGGTGATGCTGGCGCTCGCCGGGATCCCGCTCACTGCCGGCTTCACCGCGAAGTTCGCGGTCTTCAGCGCGGCGCTGGCGGCCGGTGAAGCGTGGCTGGTGATCGCCGGCGTGCTGAGCAGCCTGATCATCGCCTTCCCGTACCTGCGGGTGGTGGTGATGATGTGGCTCTCGGAGCCGACCGAGTCGACCTCCACAGTGGCCAAGCCGGGGATCTTGACCGGCTCGGCGCTGGCGATCGGGGTGGCCGCGATCGTGGTGCTCGGCGTCGCGCCCGGCCCGGTGCTCGACCTCGCCCACAACGCCGCCGTCTTCCTCCGCTGACCCGAATCCCTATGCCGCGCCGATCATGAGCGTGGTGACCGACACGCCGGCGTGTCGGTCACCACGCTCATGATCGGCGCGGCCCGGGGCGCTACACCGAGTAGCGGCGCTTGCGCTCAACTGGCATCCAAAGTAGGTACAGATGGGGAGGCAGGGAGGCGTGTTCAGTGAGGATTGGCCCATTCGAGCGGCACCCGGCGGTTCCGGAGAGCATCGACAATCGTGCTGACACGTTCGTAGGGTTAGCCGAGGAGTCCGGCGACCACCAGACCGTGACCGACCGGGCGTTCGAACCGGCGGTGGCCTCCTGGGACGGCGTCGCAGCGCCGGAACTCCAGGCGGCGCCCGTCGGGGTCCGTAAGGACGCTGCTGAAGTGGCGACGCAGGTCGCGTGGGCGGCAGTCCCGCTGGGGATCTGGGCGGACCACGTAAGGTCCTTCAATCGTCGCGCCGATGAGCTGCTCGAGGAGCAGGGGCGGATCCCAAGCCAGGTGGAGCAGTTCATCCGTCAGCGATATCCCGGTGTTGACGACGACTACCCCACGGTCGACCTGGAGAGCGAGCGTGCCTGGAAACACTCGCACCTCCTATCTGGGCTACGCCAGCAATGGCACGAGGCTCACGATCTTCACATTGATGAAGGGGAACGTGAGGTCGCCGCGATGCTCCGGCACGGCCCGACGCTCGACGGGCTGGCGCTCGCGAAGGAGCTGGGCGTGCTGCCGGCGGGGCCGATGGCGGAGTTCTTCGCCGCCCGGTGGGAGGTGACCGCGGCGGCCAGCGAGGCAGAACGGATCGCCGGCCTGCTGCGGGACCCGGACAACAACCCCACGGATGCGGAGCTGGAGCAGCTCGCCGACCTGTTGGACGAGTACGCTGACAACGAGGAGTTCGCTTACCTGCTGGCGCTTGGGCTAGGCCCCGAAGGCGTGATCGAAACCAACGTCGCGGTGATCGGGTTGGCGGACCAGTACGACCACGAGGCGCTGGCGAGGATTCAAGCTGGCCTGGGCACGGCGCTGGCCACCGCCACCACCGAGCGCGGGGAGTATGTCAGCGATCCGTACCAGGGCGGTCGGGTGTATCAACCGGCCGAGTTCGAGCTACCTCCGGAGTGGATCACGCAGTTGACCGAGGCCGGCCGCCAGCTCTACCCGGTCCCCATCCACGGCGAGCCCGAGATCTACGGATACCAGGGTCTCGGCCCACTGCTGAGCCAAGGCAGCTACGACGAGCGGTTCCTGGAGATTATCGGTGGCGACATGCTCGACTTCGAGATGGAGATCGGAGGACGAGACAACTGGCCCCGACTCTACGTCGGGAACCCGCCGGAGCTGGTCCCGATGGATCTGTCGCTCACCGGTGACTCGGACCTGACCCATCGGTGGTATGGCCACGACCCGATTCTCAACCTCATGGACGCCTTCGAAGACAACCCCTACGGCGCCCGGGCAGCGCTCGCAGGGCGGACGGAGACGTCAGAAGACGGGGTCGAGTTTCTGCCCAGGGTCGACTACCTCGTGACTGACCGAGAATGGGGGTCGCAGGAGGCAGGGCTGCAGCAGTTCGGTCGAGTGCTGGAACATGCCGCCGGCGTCAGCGTCGTGCGGCATCCCACCGGGGAGTTCGAGCAGCTCTATCCGCCGGACGAGCGTTCGTACCGGATCGTCGAGTCGATCGTGTACGCGGTCGCGAACGATGAAGAGGTCAAGGGGTACCCGAACGATCCGAGCGGACAGGGCGACGAGATCGGCAACCAGGCACTGGGGTTCGCGCAGGCGGAGATTGTGCCGGACGCGCTCCGCCCTTACGTCGGCAGAGTCATTGCAGGCTATATCGACGACGTGCACTGGGCGCTGGGTGACCATGATGAACGCCATCCGGACCTACCGGGCGACCAGCAGCTTCGACTACCGGCTGGCGACCTGATGGTTACGCTGGCAGAGATGGGAAAGAATGCCGAAGCGCGGGACACCATCATGCTGGCCGAGGAAATCTACGTTGTCTCGCTCTACGATTACTACCTGTCGGGCGGCGCAGGCCACGAAGGCCTGGCTGCTCAGGCGGCCGCCGAGGCCAACGCCATCTACCCCTCCGCCAAAGTTTACGGTGCCCTGGACTACGGGGCGGGGACTGAGATCGAGGATCAGTACAACGCGGACTCTGAGGAGTTTAACCAATCTCTGCGTAACAGGTACGTGTTGGCGGGTGCGGGTGTCGCGCTCGCTGAGGATCTCGGAATGCCGGGCACGGTAGGCTACGTGGCGCAGGAGATGCTTGATCAGAGTGAGGAGTCGCGACAGGCAGATTACACGGGCAACGCTACCCACGACCAGGCGACCCTCCGTGAGTTGAGCCGGGAGCGGCTGAAGGACCAGGCAGAAGCCTCCGCCTATCGCAACCTAGACCCGGCCGAACTCCCCGAATACGCACAAGTGGAACTCGTGGACGAGCAGGGTCAGCTCAAACCGTTCGAAGATTGGATCAATGACCGTGACAGCGAAGAGTATCGGGCCTGGTCGCGCTATCGAACCAATGAAGGGTCCCACTATGTCAATAGTATGAGAAACGCAGCCGAGAAGGATTACGAGAGCGCCTTCAATCGGACAAAGACGGATCTGGGCAACTACATCGCGAGTAAGTAATAGGAAGCAGGATATGCTGTGGCCATTAGGCGGGTGCTGAGATGACTTCACCTGTCCAACAAACTAGGTTCGCAATCGTTCTCCTGATCTCCGCAGCCGCGGTCTTGGCTTGTGTTGGAGAGGAACCGACCGTTGCTGAACCGCCGCCTACCGCCACATCGACGCCTGAGGTGGAGATTGACTACGAGTCGGCCTTGGCGGATCTACCGCTGGCCGGGGTGTCGGATCGGCCGCTCGTCTGGGAAAACGTGGAGTTGGCGGAGGCGGATCAGGAGATTGCGTTGGTCACCGTTGTGCAGCAGTGGGAGTCGCTAGTACACAAGCTCACCTATGCGCCGGTCCCGCGGTCAACTGAAGACTTGGCGTTGTTGTGGGTGTTGGCGACCGATGACTGGGCGTCGGAGATGGCGGGACATCACGCTGGGGTGTCGGACGACCCGAATCCCGATCCATGGGTGGGGCCGCAGTGGATTCGAGTGCTGGATGTCGATGCAATGGAGCAGCCTGCAACGGTCACTCTTTGTTTTGATCGCGGTTACTATGGCCGGGAGAGTCAAGGTGGTGGCGTCGAGATGTTTCGGGAACATCGAGCGCTGCTGGTCGTGTATAGCCTCGTCCCGGAGCTAGTGCCGGAACTGGGGGAGCGTTGGAAGGTGTCGCATGAGCGACCGTACGCCGGTGACGATTATCCGGAGCCGAATACCGGGCCGGACCGGGAGTGCAAAGAGTGGGCTAACCACGACCTGACCGATGTGCCCGACTCGTGAGCCGAGTGGAGGATCGATGGAGAGTCCGAGCTATCTGGAGGTCTACCCGGACGCGGTGATGCGCGCCGGTCAGCAGACCACCGACACCGCTGGCGCTTGGCAGACCTGGAGCACCCGGATCCGGATGCATGTTGGCCACACCGACAATGCGGTCCGCAGCACCCACATCTCGGCGGCGTTGGACGTCTTGGCGGAGCGGGTGGTGCCGGTGGCCGCACGCGTCGGTCAACGGGTCGCTGATCTCGGGGTGGTGACCACATCGGCTGGGGTGGTGGTCGCCGACAGCGATGGTGTGTCGGCCGAGCTGCTGCACCAACAGTCTGGAGCCGCGGCGGGGCAGGCGTCGGTCTTGAGCCGCCCGATCGACGGCTCCGCCGCCGCGGTTTGATGCAAGCCGCCGCAACCTTTCCGCAGGCTCCCCGCGTAAGGGGACGACCGCGATCGAAGCGGTACGGGTTGTAGTTTCTCCGTAAGCAGTGACTGGGTAAGTCTCGGAGTGGATGATCAATTGGGTGTGGTGCTTGACTCGGTAGCGCAGGGATACGGCAGGTCAACCGTCCTCGAAGCGGTAAGCCTGACGCTGCGGCCGGGCGTCACGGCTTTGCTGGGTCCTAACGGCGCGGGCAAGACAACCCTGCTTCGTACGCTGGCGACGATCAAGCCTCCCCGGAATGGCCGGATCTACGTCGACGACATCCAGGTCACCGGGGAGAAGTCCGCTCGTGATGTTCGTGATCGGATCGGCTATCTGCCGCAGGACTTCGGCTTCGACCCGCGGATGACGGTGGCCGACTTCGTGACCTACGCCGCTTGGCTGCGCGGGGTCCCTGCTACTGCGTGGCCTGACCGCGTCGCGGAGGCGCTGCAGTTGGTCGACCTGACCGATCGTCGCCGGTCGAAGATGCGGAGCCTCTCCGGCGGCATGCGGCAACGCGCCGGGATCGCCTGGGCGATTGTGGGACGACCCTCGTTGGTGCTACTGGATGAACCGACCGTGGGTCTGGACCCACGGCAACGGCTCCAGTTTCGCAAGATTGTTTCTGAGCTGCGCGACACCGTCGTGGTCCTCAGCACCCATCTGATCGATGACGTCGGGGCGATCTGCGACCGAGTGATCGTGTTGCATCAAGGATCACCCAAGTTCGACGGCACCGTGGCCGACCTGGAGGCGCTGGGCGAGGAGGGGCTGCCCGGCCACTCCAGACTGGAGCGGGCGTATATGCATCTGCTTCCGGCCGAGGAGCAGCTGCTGTGAGCGCGTGGTGGCTGCATCTCCGTAATTCGCCGATCCGGCTCGCGCTCCCCGTCCTGATCGTCTTGGATCTGGCGGTGTTGTTCCTGCGTAACCGGCACTGGATCGGAGTCTGGCCCGAAACCGGCGCCGCAGCGCAGGTGCCCGCGTACCTGCTGGGTGTGGTCGGGGCCGGTGCGGCGGCGTGGGCGGCCAGCGCGCCGGCGCGACAGGGGTTGCGGGAACAGTTGTCGTCGGCGCGGGTCCGACCGACCCGCGCCGAGGCCCACCAGTTGGGCGCCACCCTGACCATCATTCTGATCCCGTACCTGCTCGGTCAGGCGGTCGCGTTCGCGATGACCGCCCGGACATTTCCGCCGGGCGTACACCTCTGGTTGGGGTACCTCGTCCTCGGCCTATTCGTGCTGCTGATGTCGGTGGCGATGGGCTGGCTCTGTGGCAAGCTGTTCGCGCCGGTCTTTGCCGCGCTCACGGCCGCGCTGGGTTTCCTCCTGCTGATCGGGTTGCTGGACGCCTCGGCGGAGTTCGTCGTGGCCAGCGGCCGCCCCGATGTCGTCGTCGATCCGCTGTCGTTGGCGTGGCGACTGGCCGCAATCCTGGTGCTGCTGCTGGTCATGCTGTGGCTGCCCGGTTCCGGCGCGCCGCGGCAGTATCGGCGGCGAAGCCTGGTGCTGGTTCCCGTGGTCATGCCGCTGCTCGCCGGACTGGTCCTCACCGACGCCGTAGCCGCGAGGCAGCCGCCGGGCGACCGAGCCACCTGCATCGAAGGAGCGACAACGATCTGCGTCTGGCCCGAGCACGAGAAGTACCTGCCGCAGCTGGGGGAGGTCAGCGCGAGGATCGACCTGCTTCCCGACGCCATCGTGCCACCGCCACGCATCAATGAGATCGGGCTCGAGCAGACCCCCTACTCGGGCGGCGGTGAACCGCCGATCTCCGAGGGTGACTCTGCCCCTACCTTCTTCATCGCGGAAGGTAGTCCCTGGTCCTACGCCAGCACGATCAGTATTGCGATCGCGGCGTCGACCTTTGCGTACCAGGATGTCGAGGAGTGCAACTGGCGGCAGCTCACGCCGAGAGACCGGCACCGGCTCGGGGCGGTCGAGGCCTGGCTGGAGACCTATCTTGCGGATCAGGACACCCCGGACTACCAGACCAACGCCCCCGCCGAGATACAGGCGGCTTGGACAGCTGGGCGCGAAGTCGCCGGCTGGGATTCGCTTGCTGACCAGTTCGAGTGGGCCGAAGCGGAGGTGCACGAGCTTCGTGGCCGTTACTGCTCGGAGCGCTGACGAGTCCGTGAAGCGTCACCCGGCACGACTGTTCGCGGTTCCGAGACCGGCCCGGGCGACGCTTGTCGGGGTGATCGTTCTCGGCGGGCTCACCGCCTGGCTCGGACTGATCGAGGCGCCGCTGCCCGCCGCGATCGAGCAGGGCAGGGCGACGATCCCGATCTGGCGGCTGCTCGCGCTGGCCGCAGCGGTGCTGCCGGTCCTCGCGTTGGCCAGCCCACTGGCCGATCTGGAGGAGGTCGCGACCAGCCGGCTGCGGGCCGCCCAGCGGACCTACCTGGCCGTGCTCAGTCTCGCCGGGGCCGCTATCTACCTTGGGCTCTCGGCGCTGGCGGTGCCCGTGTCGGTGGTCGGGATGATGGCGCGTTCGTGGCTGGGCTGGTTAGGACTGGCCCTGCTCGCTGGCGCGGTCCTCGGCTGGCGGCTGGCCTGGACGTTGCCGGTGACCGTGGCGGTGGTGCTCTGGTACTGGGGGTTGCACGGGGAGCAGTACCGATGGTGGGAGTTCAGTGCCCGGCCGATCGCCGACCTACCAAGCCTGGTGGTCAGCGTCGCTCTCCTCAGCGTCGGCCTGGTCGCGTACGCCGCGACCCCGTGGCGACGTTCCCGCTGGCGGACTCTCCGGGCTGCTAGATCGCGGCGGAATGTGAGCTGATCGGCCGAGTCAATACCGACTGCTGGCTGTCTGCGGTCGCCGTTGACTGGGCGAGCAACGCGGAAGCGTCGTGATCCGCCTCGGTGATCACCACTGCGACGCTGCTGGTGTTTTGGCCTAGCGCGTCCACATCGTCGGCGATGTCCCGGGCGAACGGGCGCCACTGTTCTCGATACCGGCCCACCGCGATCGCCACGGTCTGATGGTGGACCGTGGCGGCGGCCGTGTCCAGCCGTGACGCGTACAGGCCCGCCAGTCCGCTCGCGTCCGTGGCGAATCTCGCCACATGCTGCCCCGCGGTGTAGACGTGGTCGGGTTCGACACCTACTTCGTCAGTCATCAGACTCCTCAGCTAGCGGCGATCATGGCACTACAAAGTGTAGCGTCAGTCGGGTACGATGTGTCTGTAGTGACCTGGGGGTAAGGGTGTGACGGCGATCCGGGAAGGTGGCCGTAGCGGCGGCGTCGCTGGCGAGTTCGATCCCTACCCAGTCTCTGCCTTCCAGGTGTGGTTGGTCGCGGAAGCGGTTTCCCAAACCGGGGGGGATGTGGAGCGGCTCGGAGACGATGTGAGCGGCGCCCACCAGCCAGCCCAGCAGGGCGTGGCGGGCCTCCTAGCAGTCCCGATGGTGGCTGCCGAGCGGCCCATCCACGACCGAGTCCGGCGCTGGTTGGCATCTGCGGTCTTCGCGGGTGGCGCAATACGCTGGTTCGGCGACGCCATCCACGACTATGACCAGGGCATCGAAGGGTTGAATCAACGCTGGCGGGACGCCCAGGCGAGTGACTTCGGCGTCAGCTATGACCCGCCAACGCCGCCAGACGGGTTCACGCGGGCGTACGAGGAAGCACACGCGGCCGAGCTGTCGCACGCGCGGCGCCAGCTGTGGCTTGAGCTGGAGACCGATCGCGTCAGCCGACTCGAATCGACGCTCGATGACATCGCCGACAGGGTCGCCCGAATGCTTGCGGCCGGTCCCGACGACGAGGATTCGGTGCTGATGCTTTTCCAGGCTGGCGCCTTGCCGATCGCTGCGCCGGTAGTGTTCGGCAGCGTCGATTTCAGCAAGACCGATCCCGAACTGCTATACCGGAACCTTCTCAGGAGCGGTCGGCTGCCTGATGTCGACGCTATGACCGAGGACGAACTCTTCGCCTGGCTGAAGGACCACCCCGCCGAAGCCGAACTCCTCAGCGCCGCGTTACTGCTTCCCGGAGAGCTGAGCGCTGCGGACAAGCGGGTCGTGAAAGCGCTGGCGAGGTACGACGCTTGGCACGTGGAGAGGGGCCTCGGCCTGGTCGCTGGGTCGGCCGGGCTGGCGCTGATCGGCAGCGGCAGCCAACGGCTGGCTGGGATCAATACCCAACTCGCTGCGGGAGACAGCCTATCCCCGGCGCAACGGACCTACCTTCACGCCTGGTACGACGGCGTGGGCGCGGACAACCTGGCCGCGCTCGACGACTACGTAACTCAAGCCACCTATGCGGAGATGGCCGGGCTCCCCGCTGACCCGTACGGATCTGTGGCCGAGACCAGGCTGGCCGAGAACCGCGACCGATTCCTCGCTCCGGTCGCTGACGGCATCATGAATCTTTCGAACCCGCAGCTCGGGGGGACCGACGACCTGGCCAAGATGCCGCGCGCAATTCAGGATCTCGTTACGATCCACATCGGCGGGATGGACCCGGTGACCGGGGCGCCGGTGGACGAATTCGGCCTGCCGGTCGGCTTTAGCCCGGACCTCGGGTCCTTCACTGTGGCCGGCCTGGATCAGTACAACGGGTTCGCCAGCTTGCTTTCGCGTACCACGGTGCTCGGTGGCGACGAGTTCACCCTAGCCTTGGGTGAGTCCGCATTGCGGGTCAAGGAGGAGCTGGCGGCGATTGAGCAGCAAGGATTGATCGTCATGCGCCCCCGGTTGGTGCTGGGCATGGATGAGCCCTACCAGGTCCTGCTCAACGCGGTCAGCGACGACTCCGGCGCCAGCACCATGTTGTCGCTGGTAGCCCGCAACCAGGATGTCGCCACCACCATGCTGATCGGCGATGACGATGACGATGACCTCCTC
The DNA here is from genome assembly GCF_016925615.1 of Natronosporangium hydrolyticum. Taxonomy (NCBI): domain Bacteria; kingdom Bacillati; phylum Actinomycetota; class Actinomycetes; order Micromonosporales; family Micromonosporaceae; genus Natronosporangium; species Natronosporangium hydrolyticum. The sequence goes on along the minus strand of NZ_CP070499.1, from coordinate 5,109,508 downwards.
CCGCGCCTCCTTGGTGCACGCTGGTACGACGATCAGGGTGCCATCGACATCCTTGGCAGCGGCACTGCCCGTACCCCGGATGGGGTGGCACAGGCCGAGGCGGCGATGAAGGTGATGCAGGAAGTCGGCGGGCGTCGGAGCCACTACCTGTTTACGATGACCGAGGGCTTGGAGGACGCGGTCATCGATGTCGGCATCGTCTGGATGGACACCTTCGGTCACGACAGCCATCCTCGTACCGATTCGGCTGCTGGTATGTCACCCGATGTTCTCTCTCGGGATTCGCAGGCGGGCATCTACCTGTCAGCTGACGACCGCGACGGCTTTCTGGAGTTCATCGCCGCAAGTGGCGAGGGGCAGGCGGCAAGGTTCCGGGCTGCCTCCGTCGTCTACTCTGAGGAGCTGTTGGTCACAGCTCTGACAGACCCGGGGACGCAATCAGTGGAATCGGTGCTGAGACATATCGGCCGGCTTGACGGCGCAATCAGCGCTGCGGACTTCAACGTCGTTATGGAGCAGAGTGCCCACCGGGACGTCACGGAGACGATGGCAGCCGTGGATGCCCGCCGCGCGGGTGGCGTTGCCCTGGCCGCCGAGGTGGCGTTAAGTGCGGTCGGGGCCGCTGGCAGCGTGAAGAGCGGTGGAATCAGTATGCTGCTCGCCAGCGTGGCGGATCCGTTGGTGAGTTCCGCGATCGATGAGCTTTTCCCCTCAGAGGATGAGCAGGGACGGAGCAATCTGGAGCAAGCGAAGGATCACGCATACAATGACGACCGTCTAAGTGCACTATCGCAGCGAAACTACTTGATGGTTGTGGCCTATGACCGTGCGGGCCTTTTGGACCGCGACGATCCGTCGATCCAGTCCTTGTACGGCCCTGATGGGAATTTGAAGACCTACCAAGAACTTCTTAACAACGAGAATATCCTGCAGCATCTAATGGAGCTAGAGGACGCCCAAGACAGCGGAGCAAACCAGGCGGGCCTGGACGCAAACATGTACGACCAAGAGCGTGACCGGATTCATAATGGAAGCTGGACATCGGACCGGGACGGAGACCGCGTCTATGGCTAGCGGCATAAGATCCGGCCCAACCGTCGCGGTGGCGCTGCTGACCATCCTTCTCGTCTCTGGCGGCTGTTTCTGGACGACCGAGGAGGACGATCCGCGCGAACTCGCTATCGACCAGGCTGTCATTGGCCTGGACCGCCAGAAAGACGGAGAGCAAGCAGCGGCAGCGACCATTCGGGTCATGCAACAGGTGGCAGAGGAGGGTAACCGCTACCGAGAACCGCTTCCGCAAAGCACGGTTGACCTTCTTGTAGATCTCGCGATTGTATGGATGGACGCTTTTGGGCAGGCGACGATCCCAGAGTCTGTGTCCATGGTTGTCGAGGACCAGTATCCTGCTATCACCACTGGGATGGTGGGTATCCACCTGTCTGGCTCAGACCGCCAAGGCTTCCTTGAGTTCCTCGCCGGCTCTGGTGATGTAACGGCGGCGCGTTTCCGAGCCGCCGCTGTAGACTACCAGCGCGAGTTGCTTGCAGGGACATTGCGGAACGAGGATCTACCCCGACACAGGCAGATGCTGCGACACCTTGGCCTATTGGATGGGCACCTTAGCATCGCTGACTATCATTGGGCATTGGAATCCATGGTGGGAGTCGGCGAGAACCGATCAAGGGCGATTGTGGTGGCTGAACGGCGCCGAGGGTGCGGTATCGAGGTCGCGTTCGAGGTCGACGCGAGGATATCCGGAGCTGGCGGAATCGAGGCGGGAATTCCCGGCGGAAGATTCGTCTCCAGTAACGAGGACGGGATGATCCAGGCGGCCATCGAGGAGACGCTTGGAAGGGGCGAGTTCCTGGCGTGTCGCTCGTACACTGACGATCCCATCTCCGAAGCGGAGAGTGCCAGGACCCCACTTAGCGGGCAGCAGGCGGACCGCCACTACTTGCTGACCTGGTCGGCCAGCGGGGCAGGCATGCTTGACATGGAGGACCCGGCCGTTCAGACATTGCATCCTGAAAACCAGCTCATCTCTTACCATGACCTCCTTTCCAGCGACGACGTGCTGACCTATCTGATGGCGCTTGAAGACGTCCGCGGACTCGTAGCGCGTCAGCACCAAATCGATCTGTCGCACTTCGATGAAGCGCAGAACCTCGTCTACAACAGTCAGGTGACCAGGTGAAGCCGTGAGCGGCAATCCGAGGGTGGAGAGCTCCAGCCCTTCGATGCACTGACCGCCGGCAGTGACGCACGGACATACCTTCGGGCGCTCACCCGGACCCAGCGAACGGTGGCGGAAGAGATCGACCTGGAAGTTGGAGTTTTCGTCACCGCTCAACGCGAAAACTACACCAGGCTTATCGAACTCGGCCTGTGAAGCGTCCCGGAGCTTTCGCCGGGTGGTGGGGAAGGACGGAGAGTGGCTGGTGGGGCGGGTGGGCGTCATTGCGACCACCGTGTGAGGTACCTCCGGCACCGGTGGTTCTGCTGCGTGTGGCATCGTTGAGGGCGTGTTCGACATCGCGGACGAGGCCCTGGAGTCCTCCATCCTGGCGATGCTCGAGGAGATCGAGACATTGCTGCGGGACGGGGTGGCCAGCGCGGACCCGTTGGTCACCGAGGCGGCTCAGCATCTCGTCGTCGCCGGTGGTAAACGGTTCCGCCCGATGCTGGTCGCGGTCGGTGGGCAGCTGACCGCTGGCTCCGGCCATGACGCGGCGGCCCAGCGGGAGCTGGTGCTCGCCGCCGCCGTCGTGGAGCTGACTCATCTGGCGACGTTGTATCACGACGATGTCATGGATGAGGCCGCCGTCCGGCGGGGTGCGCCCAGCGCCAACCAGCGGTGGTCCAATTCGATCGCGATCCTGGTCGGTGACTACCTGTTTGCGCGGGCGGCGGATCTCGCCGCCGATCTGGGGCCGGAGGCGGTGCGGATCCAGTCGCGGACGTTCGCCCGGCTGGTGCACGGTCAGATCGCTGAAACGGTCGGTCCGCGCGGGGACGACCCGATCGCCCATTATCTGCAGGTTGTGGCGGATAAGACCGCTTCGTTGATCGCGACGTCGGCCCGGTTCGGTGGGATGTTCGGGGGCGCCGAGCCGGCGCAGGTGAGTGCGCTGGCCGAGTTCGGCGAGACGATCGGGGTGGCCTTCCAGCTCTCCGATGATCTGCTCGACATCTCCTCGGATTCGGCCGCTTCCGGCAAGACCCCCGGCACCGACCTGCGCAAGGGGGTGCCCACCCTGCCGGTGCTGTACGCGCAGGCGGGGACCGACGCCGACGCCGCCTCGGTCCGGTTGCGGGAGATTCTGGCCAGCGGCCCAGTCGAGGATGAGGCACAGGTTGTCGAGGCGTTGGGGCTGCTGCGGGAGTCGGCGGCGTTGAAGCGGGCCCGGGAGACCGTGCGGTGGTATGCCGAGCAGGCGCGGGCCACACTTGCGCCGTTGCCGGATGTGTCGGCGCGCCGGACGTTGGCGTCGCTCTGTGATCTGATCGTCGACCGGACCGGCTAGGCGGGCGGTCGGCCGATCGGCCGGCGCCGACGGAGGCCAGCCGGCTGGCGGTGCCGACCGAGGCCAGCTGGGCCGGTGGTTCAGCCGCTGCCGGCGGCGACCAGGATGCGGTCCCGATGGCTGCGGAGCAGTCGTTTGCCGAGCAGGATCAGCGCTGACGCGACGAGCATCGCCACGCCCGCCCCCAGCCAGGTGGCCGGGTAGCCGGCGGCGGCCGCGGCGGCGCCGAAGATAAGCGGCCCGAAGCAGCCGCCCGCGTACACCCCGGTCTGGGTGATGGAGGTGGCGGCGGCCGGCGCGTGCGGATGGAGCTGAACCACCGCGAAGTTGACCAGGCCGGGGAAGGCCCAGCCGAAGCCGAAGCCGAGCAGCACGCCGATCACCAACGCCAGCTGGCCGGGGACGGCGAGCAGGCCGAGGCCGACCGCGCCGATCGCGAGGAGGACGGCGACGGTGGTGACGTCGCCGTGGGCGCCGCGCCGGTCGGCGAGCCAGCCGCCGGCCACCCGGCCGGTGAGGCAGGCGAGGCTGCCGAGGGTGAGGGCGAGGCCGGCGGTGGCCGGGCTGGTGAGGCCCTGGCTGACGGACGAGTCGACCAGGAAGACCCCTAGCGCGCCAGCGCTGGCGGCGCCGAGCGCGACAGCCACCCCGATGACCACCAGTGCGGCTGTCGCCCGGGGCGCGGCCTCGGCCCCGCCGCCTGATTGGCGCGCTCCGGCGGCGGGCAGGGCCCGGGCAGGTGGTACGAGCAGCAGCGCACCGGCTGCCGCGCCGGCGATGATGACGAACGCCCATCGCCACCCGATGGTCAGCGCGATCACCGGTACGGAGGCGCCAGCGAGCAGGGTCGCCGCCGGAATCGCTGCCTGTTTTATCCCGAATGATAGTCCTTGTCGGCGGGCGGGGACGCGGGCCAACATCGTGTTCGCCGCCAGCTGGCCGAGCGAGTTCGCCGCGCCGCCGGCGGCGAGCAGCGCCACCAGCGCCGGGTAGCTGCGGGCGGCGACGGCGATTGCCAGCAGTGAGGCGACCGCGAGCACTACCCCACTGCGGGCGGTGACCGTGGCGCCGTACCGCTCCACCAGCGCACCCGCCGGTATCGAGGTGACGGCGCTGACCCCGAAGTACACCGAGACCGCCAGGCCGAGGCCGGCCGGGCTGAAGTCCAGCTCCGCCCCGATCTGCACCGCCAGGCCGCCGACCAGGAACACCGGCACCACGCAGGCGATGGTGGTGGTGACCGCGGCGATGGCGGTACGGGTCGGGGTCATCTGTTCAGCGTTGCACGTCGGCGGAGGGGGCTTCGGGGGTGCAGACGGTCTCGGCGTCGGCCTTGGCCTGCGCCGCGGTCGCGGCGGCGCGCTGCCGGGCTCGGCGCAGACCATCGGCGGTGAAGATGGCGAGCGCCAGCCAGACCAGCGCGAAGCCGGCGAGCCGGGTCGGCGGCATCGGCTCGGCAAAGAGCAGCACGCCGAGGAGGAACTGCAGGGTCGGGGCGAGGTACTGGAGGATCCCCAGGGCGGTGAGCGGGATCCGGTTGGCCGCTCCGGCGAAGAAGAGCAGCGGGACCGCAGTGATCGCCCCGGCCAGCAGCAACAGGATCAGGTGCCCGACCCCGGCGGTGCCGGCGGTCGCCTCCCCCTGGGCCGAGAGCCACCACAGGAAACCCAGCGCCGGCAGGGCCAGGATGCTCGACTCCACCAGTAGGCCAGAGACCGCCGGTAGGCCGAGCTGCTTCTTGAGCAGGCCGTAGCAGCCGAAGCTGCCCGCGAGGATCAGCGCGATGTACGGCAGTCGACCGTGGTCGATGGTGAGCACGGTGACTGCGGCGGCGCCGACGCCGAGGGCGGTCCACTGCGCCGGGGTGAGTCGTTCCCGTAGTACCAGCACGCCGAGCAGCATGGTGACGAGCGGGTTGATGAAGTACCCGAGCGAGGCTTCGACGACTCGGTCGGTGGCGACGCCGTAGATGAAGGTGCCCCAGTTCAGCCCGATGAGGATCGCCGCGAGTGTGAGACCCGCCACTGCCAGTGGTTGACCGGCGAAGCCTCGTAGGGTGCTCCAGCCGCGGATTACCAGCAGGACCAGGGCGAGGAAGAGCACCGACCACACGACCCGGTGGGCGAGGATCTCCAGGGGGGAGGACGGTTCGAGAAGCTTGAAATAGAGTGGGACGAAACCCCACAATCCGTACGCTGCCAGTCCAAAAAGGTACCCCCGTTGCAGCGCACTCACTCGCCAGACGGTACGGCCGATCGAAGGGTGTCGCCCAACGGTGTCGTTTCTTTATGGTGGAGGTCACCTGGGAGGTGCTGCGGTGATCGAACAGTGGCTGACCGGACCACGCGGCCGGGGCAGCGCCCCAGCGCCTCGTGATCTGGTCCAGAGTGTCCGCCGGGCGGTCCAACTGCTGGAGATAATCGGATCCGAGCCCGGCCTGAGCGTGAAACAAATGGCGCGGCGGCTGGAGATGAACCCCACCACCGCGTACCACCTGATCCGTACGTTGGTCTACGAGGGTTACCTGATCCGGGGCGAAGTCGGCAACTACACCATGGGGCCGGCGGTCTCCGACCGGTTTCGCGACCTCGCCCGCTCGCTACGCGGGCCGGACCACGTGACGCTGGCGATGCGCCGGGCCGTCGTCGAATCTGGCTACAGCCACTATCTCGCCCGACTGGTCGGCGGCCGGGTCACCGTTACCGCAGTGGTCGAGGGCCCGTACTCGCCGTGGCTGGAGGACCTGGTCCCCGGCTTCGATGACGCCGCGCACGCCACCGCGATGGGCAAAGCGATGCTGTCACTGCTGGAGCCGCATCGCCGGGAGCGTTACCTCAAAGAGTCCGGTATGCGGCCGTTCACCGAGGCCACCGTGACCGACCCGCTGGCGCTGGACGCGGACCTGGCCGCCGGCCGGAAACGCGGCATGCAGATCGACACCGGGCAGTTCCGGCCGGGGGTGGCCTGCGGCGCGGTGCCGGTGATCAGCGACGGACCGCTGGATCAGTTGGCGGTGCTGGGGTGTTCCCTGCCCCTGCGGGACTTCATGCACTCGGCGAAGGAGCTACGGACCCGTCTACAGGCGACAGCCCGGCGGTTGGCCCCGTTGCTCTGCGGCGACGTCGACCAGTCGCCGCCCGAACCGGAACCGCCATCGTCGGGCGACGCCAGCGAGTCCTGAGTCGGTGCGACCGGCGGAGCCGCCCCGACCGTGGTCGGAGCGGCCCAGCGGTTCGGCCTACCTCACTTTGCCCGGACGAAGATGTTCAGCAGCCAGCTCACCACCCCGATCACCAGCGCCCCGAGCACCGCCGAGAGGAAGTTCTCCACCTCGAAGCCGATCCCGAAGACGCCGCTGATCCAGGCCGTCAGCAACAGCAGTGCGCCGTTGACCACGATCGCGATCAGCCCGAGCGTCAACGTGTACGCGGCGCAGCCGATTGTTCGGATGATCGGTTGCAGGACCGCGTTGACCACCCCGAAGATCACCGAGACCAGCACCAGTGTGCCGAACCACCCGGCGCTGAACTGCTCGTCGGTGAGCGTGATCCGGGTGTCGACCCCGAAGACCGACGAGATCGTGTTGGCGGAGAAGAGCAGCGCCGCTACCCAGAGGGCGACCGCGCTGATGAGAAGTCTCAGCAACAGTTTCATGTCCGAGGATGCTGCCATGGCGTCGCCGCCGCGTGGGGGCGGGCCGGAGTAGATCCACCGCCCGGCCAACTGTGCCGACGGCACGGCCACGATTGCTCGTCGCGGCTGATTGCGCGAGCCGGGTTGGCGTGCGAGCGTATCAAGGGAACGTCCGGAGCGTTGGACTACACGATCACGCCGGGCAGTGGGTAGGTTGTAGGGCGGCGGACCGCCGCCGTTAGCGAGTGTGGTGAAGGGGGTGGCCGTGACCGAGTGGGCGCCGGCCACCGAGGCCGAAGCGACCATGCGAGATGCGCTACGAGCCGAGGACCAGGAGCAATACTTCCGAATCCTCGCCAGCGCCGAGCTGCTCCTCCCGGTCTCGGCGGAAGCGTTGGCGGGCCGGGAGCCGATGGGGTGGGGCACCTGGACCGCGAATGGGCGGACCCACGTGCTGGCCTTCACCTCCTCCGAGGCCATGCGGTTCTGCCTGGCAGAGCACGCCAGCTCCGCTCGCACCATGCCGTACCAGGAGCTCGCCGCCGCCTGGCCCAATCTGGACTGGTGGCTGGCGGTCAACCCGGGCCTGCCGATCGAGGGCTACCTGCCCGCCTGGTTCGTCACCCAGCTCGCCCGCGGCGACACCCGGCTGCCTGGCCGGGGCGGCAACCGGCAGGAGGCGGCGGCCGCGGCGGAGCAGAGCGGCCGCTCCGAGCCATGGGGTCGGGCGTCGGTGCCACCGGCGCCGACCGGGGCGTCGCATCGGCCCGCGGTGCCGGCGCAGCCCGGCCCGGCCGGGCCGGAGTCGGACGCCGACCCGGCGGTCGATTCGGCTTCGCCGGGCGTCGGCCCCGCCGGGGAGCCAGCGACGCCGCCAGCGGCACCGGAGGTCGAGTTCGGCGCCGGGTTCACCCCCGCCAACGAGCTCGAGTCGCAGCTGTTGACCGCCTCCGCGGCCGGCCGCATCGACCACTACCTCTCCACTGTGCTGCTGGCGAAGGTGCTGCTGCCGTCGGCCGACGACGCCGACCCGGAGCTGCGCCCGAATGAGCCGGGTTACCAGTGGCGGGTCGAGAAGCTCGACGGCGAGCCGGGCGTGGTGGTCTTCACCTCGGCGGAACGGCTGGTGGAACACCTGGAGACCGAGGCGCCGAGCCATGCGATCAGGTTCATGCAGCTGATCCGGACCTGGCCGGACGAATCATGGTCGCTGTCGGTCAACCCCGGCACCCCGATCGGCATCCTGCTGCCCGGCCGGCAGATCGCCGGGCTGGCCAGCTCCGCCGCCGAGGTGGGCCTCGACGACGACGCCGGCGAAGCGCGCGAGACCGGCGCGGACGCTGCCAACGCGGCCGGTGCCCGGGCGGTGGCGCAGCCGGTGCCGATGCAGAAGGTCGTCGCGCCCAGCCAGGTCTCCTGGTATCTGGAGCGCAGCTATGACCGGGTCTCCGGGTTCGTGCAGCGAGAAGGCGAGGTGGCGCACCTGCGCAGCCCAGCCAAGCTGGTCGACGGGCTGGGGCTGCGCTACCAAGGTTCCCCGTTCAGTCCGGACGACGAAGAGGTCTATGTGCTGCGCTGGCCGGCGTATCGGCCGTCGCTCTACCGGATCCCGTACGGCGGGCGCAGCGAGGCCGCGATGGCGGCGATGGAAGGCTGGGTCATCGAACGCCCCCCGTTCCGGGGCAACGGGTTCGCGCCCTCCGAGAGCGAAGATGTCATCGCCGAGTTCAAGGTGGACAGCATCCGGTTGCCGCACGGCGCGCAGCTGTGGCGGCTACGGGCCGACGGCACCTCGCAGCTGGTGGCCCGACTTGACGCGGACGGCCCCACCTGGCACCGCAACGAGGAGAGCTGATGCGGGACGGGTACGTCGCCCGCTGGCAGGGCATCGAATATGAAGCCAGCCCCGACAATGGTTCGGTGCGGCTCTACCAACCCTCCCCGGCGGAAGGGTTCGACAAGGTCCGCGATGGCCGCTACGTCCAGGTGGTGCCGGTCGCCGAGATCGAAGATCTCGCGTACGTCCGGACCACCTGTTCCTGGCGTGGCGAGCCGTTCATCGTGCTCGCCGAGTACGAACAGTGGCTGCGGGTGGAGTACACCGGCGGCCGGGCGCCGGTCGCCCAGCAGCTCGGCATGGAAGAGTTCGAGTACGGCGTCTACCAGGGGTGGATCCCCGCCGCCGAGGTTGCCGACCTGCGCGAATACCGGGTGTAGCAGCTGCCGGAGCGCGTCCCGGGCGACCCGACGGTTACGGTTTCACCCACCGGAGCACCTCGGCGGCGACCAGGTCCGGGAACTCCAGATGCGGGAAGTGCCCGGCGCGCGGTAACAGTCGCCACTCGTATCCGGCGATCACATACCGGCCGGAGCCCAGTGCGGTGCGGGGCAGCACCGCGGTATCCAACTCGCCGTGCAGCTGCAGCGTCGGCGTGACCAGCGGCTGCTGCAACAGCTTCACGAACCGGTACCCGTGTAGCCGCAGCACCGACCGGAACGCCCACCGGTACGCCTCCAGCGCGCAGAATGCGGCCTGCGGGATCTGCATCGCCTCCCGGCAGCGGGCCGAATACTCGGTGAACTCGGCGGTGGCCTGCCAGTCCGGGCCGCTCCACCGGTGCAGAAATTCGCCGACCATCGCGGCGTCGTCGCGGGTGAGCCGATGCTCGTAGCGGGGCAGCTGAAATCCCAGCACCGGGGAGGCGGCGCTGAACTGGCCCCGCGGGTCGACCACCACCGCCGCCCGCATCCGCAGCGGATGCGCCGCACCCACCACGATCAGCCGCCGGACCAGCTTCGGATGGAACGCCGCTGCGGTCCAGGCCATCATCCCGCCGTACCCGGCGCCGACCAGCGTCGCCGACCGTTCGCCCAGCGCCCGGATCAGGCCGGTGGCGTCGGCGGCCATGGTGTAGCCGTCGTAGCCCCGCGGCGGCTTGTCGGAGGCGCCGTATCCGCGCAGGTCCACCGCGACCGCCCGGTAGCCGGCGTCCGCGACCATCGGCAGCACCTTGTGCCACGCCCACCAGAACTCGGGAAAGCCATGCAGAAACATCACCAGCGGGCCGGTGCCCGCCTCCACCACATGGAACCGGGTGCCGTTGGCGCTGACGAACCGGTGCGTCCACGGCCCTTCTATCAGCACGCAGCTGTCGTCCACGCCCGCAGCCATACGCCTCAGCATAGGCGTAAGGTGTCCGGATGACGCTGCCCTACGTGTCGGTCGCGGGCACCCCCGGCGAGTGCGGCGCCGCCTACGGCTCGGCCGCGAGCGTCCAGATCGCCGAAAATCTCGACGCCTACCAGCGGCGATTCGCCGATCAAGCAGGCCTCGACCAGGCCGGCCGGACCGCCGCCGGGGAGGCGTTCCGGGCCGCCACCCAGGCCCATCACCCCCGCGTGGCGGCGATGCTGGACGGCGTGGCTGCGGGGGCCGGGGTGCCACCGGCCGAGATCTACGCCCTCAACGCCCGTACCGAACTGCTGTACGGGCAGCCGGTGTCGCCCGCGGCCGAGGGCTGCACGGCGATCGGGGTGCTGGGCACCCACACCGCGACGGGGCACCTGCTGCTCGGCCAGAACTGGGACTGGCATCCGGACCAGCGCGGCGCGATGCTGCTGCTGGAGACCACCGACGAGCGTGGGCTGCGGGTGCTGACCCTGGCCGAGGCCGGCATGCTCGCCAAGACCGGCCTCAACTCTGCCGGGGTGGGCCAGTGCCTGACCATGCTCGCCTGCGACCGGGATGGCCTCACCGACCCGCCCGGGGTGCCGTACCACGTGCTGGCCCGGGCAACGCTGGAGGCGGACTCGTTGGGCTGGGCGATGCGTGCCGCCTGCCGCAGCCCGCGCAACGCCTCGATCAACCTGCTGCTCGGCCAGGCCGGCGCCGCCGCCGACGATGGTGAGCTGATCGATCTGGAGCTGGTCCCCGGCGACGTCGGGTGGCTGCATCCGGTCGACGGTCTGCTCACCCACGCCAACCATCTGGAGGCCGCCGTGCCGGTCTTCGACAGGCAGAAGGAGTGGGGTGGCTCGTCGCTGTTCCGGGCCTCCCGCGCCCGCCGGCTGCTCGCTCCCGCGGTGACCGCCGGGAAGGCCGACCCAACCGACCTGGCGACGGTGCTGGCCGACCACGCCAGTTACCCGCACGCGATCTGCCGGCACGCCGACGACCGGCTGCCGCCGCTGGAACGGTCGGAGACGGTCTGTTCGGTGCTGCTGGACCTCTCCGCGGGCCGGTTCGGGATCAGTAACGGCCCGCCCTGCGCCACCCCCTACGAGTGGTATGAGCTGCCCGGGGCCCCGGTCGGCTGATCCACCGGCGGCGTGGCCGCAGCCGGGTCGGTGCCCCCGAGATCGAGCCGGAACGGTGGATACTGGTCGGTGAGCAGCGCTGCGTAGCTGCCCACCCGGAAGACCCACCGGTTCATCCCCAGCACGAAGTCGAAGATCCCGCCGGGGTAGCGCCCGGTGAAGAGGAGCACCACGGCGGCGAAGAGCACCAGCAGGCCGATCAGGCCGAACATGGGGCCGTTCTGGTCGGCGCTGCGGCCGGCCGCCCAGCCGCCGCCGACGAAGAACCCGACCACCAGGTAGTGCGGGATCGCCAGCAGCCACCACTTGACCAGCACCAGTCCGCGCGAGAGCCGCTGCGGATACGCGACGGTGTACCGGGCCGGGTAGTCGATCACGTCGGCGAGCCGGAAGGGCGGGTATCTATCGGTGCCCAGGGCCCCGTAGCCGTAGAACGCGACCCGCCACGCCCAGCGCAGTACGCCGGTGTTGAACTCGAAGATCGATCGGGGATAGCGGGCGGTGATCAGAATGGCGAAGAATGCGACGATCGTCAGGATCAGGAACGCCAGCCACAGGAAAAACAGGATCACGTAGTGCGGGATCAGCAGCAGCCACTTCACCAGCCACAGCCATCGGCGCAGGTCGGGAGCTAGGTCACCGTGCAGCTGCACCGGGTACGCTGGCCGGTCGACGCGAATCGGATTGTTCGGCGCCATCTACTCAGTCTGACGAGCCTGCGCCTTCCTCGGCGCGTATTCGCGCAATCCAGCCCGCACCGCTCAGGAATCACCGGGGCGACGGGCGATCTTGGAATCCGCGAACCAGACCGCCCGCCGCCGAGTTGTCAGTCGTCGTCGGCGTTGCTGCTCTGTATTCCGGTGCTGATCAGCTCCATCACCGACGAGTCTTGCAGGGTGGTCACGTCGCCCAGTTGGCGGTTCTCTGCCACGTCCCGCAACAACCGGCGCATGATCTTGCCGCTGCGGGTCTTCGGCAGCTCCGGCACCAGCAGGATCTGCCGCGGCTTGGCGATGGCACCCAACGCGCTAGCCACATGGGTACGAAGGTCGCTGGCGAGCGACTCGGAGCCTTCGATGTCGCCGCGGAGGATCACGAACGCGACGATCCCCTGACCGGTGACCGGGTCGGCCGCGCCGACCACGGCCGCCTCAGCCACCGAGGGGTGGGAGACCAGCGCCGACTCTACTTCGGTGGTGGAGATGTTGTGCCCGGAGACCAGCATGACGTCGTCGACCCGGCCCAGCAGCCACAGGTCTCCGTCGTCGTCGAGCTTGGCGCCGTCGCCGGCGAAGTACATCCCGTCGAACCGTGACCAGTAGGTGTCGATGAAGCGCTGGTCGTCGCCCCAGATGGTGCGCAGCATCGATGGCCAGGGCTCCCGCAGCACCAGGTAGCCCCCGCCGCCCGGCGGCACCGACGCGCCAGCGTCGTCGACCACGTCGGCGGCGATGCCCGGGAGTGGTCGCATCGCTGAGCCCGGTTTGGTGCCGGTCACCCCAGGCAGCGGCGAGATCATGATCGCGCCAGTCTCAGTCTGCCACCAAGTGTCCACGATGGGGCACCGGCCGCCGCCGATCTGTTCCCGGTACCACATCCAGGCTTCGGGGTTGATCGGCTCACCCACCGTCCCTAGCAGCCGCAGCGACGAGAGGTCGTACTTCGCCGGGATCTCATCACCCCACTTGGCGAAGGTCCGGATCGCGGTGGGTGCGGTGTAGAGGATGGAGATCTGGTACTTCTGGACCAACTCCCAGAACCGGCCCCGGTGTGGGGTGTCCGGGGTTCCTTCGTACATCACCGAGGTAGCGCCGTTGGCCAAAGGTCCATACACGATGTAGGAGTGTCCGGTGACCCAGCCGATGTCGGCAGTACACCAGAAGACGTCCTGCTCCGGCTTCAGGTCGAAGACCGCGTGGTGGGTCCACGCCGCCTGGGTGAGGTAGCCACCGGTGGTGTGCAGGATCCCCTTCGGCTTTGCGGTGGTGCCGCTGGTGTAGAGGATGAACAGCGGGTGCTCGGCGTCGAACGGTTCGGCGGTGTGCTCGACATCGGCGACATCCACTGTGTCGTGCCACCACACGTCCTGATCGTGCCATTCCACGTCTTCTCCGGTACGCCGGACCACCACTACCCGTTCCACGCTGGATGTCCGCGCCACCGCTTCGTCGACGACCGGCTTCAGCGCGTGTGGTTTGCCGCGGCGGAAGCCGCCATCGGCCGTAATCACCAGTCGGGCGCCGGCGTCCTCGATGCGGCCCGCCAACGAGTCGGCCGAGAAACCACCGAAGACGACCGAGTGGGTGGCGCCGATCCGGGCGCAGGCGAGCATCGCGACCGGCAGCTGCGGAATCATCGGCAGATAGATCGCGACCCGGTCGCCGGCCCGTACCCCGAGTTCCGTCAACGCGTTGGCGGCCTGCGACACCTGCCGCAGCAACTCGGCGTAGGTGATCGTCGCGGTGTCGCCGGGTTCCCCTTCCCAATGAAACGCGACCCGGTCGCCGTGCCCGGCGGCGACGTGGCGGTCGACGCAGTTCTCGGCGACGTTGAGTTGACCGCCTACGAACCACTTCGCGAACGGCGGGTTCGACCAGTCCAGCGTCTGCTGCCAGCGGGCCCGCCAGGTGAGCCGGTCGGCGGCGGCGTCCCAGAAGCTCAGCCGATCCTCGGACGCCGTCTGATACGCGTCGATCGTCACGTTCGCTGCCGCGGCGAGTTCCGGCGGCGGCTCGAACCGCCGGTTCTCCCGTAGCAGATTCTCCAACGTCGTTCTCTCCGGCGCGCTCATCTCCTGCTCCTTCGGGTTGGCTCGGCAGGCAAGGGTGACTCCGTTACCGTACGACGATGGCTGAAGATCCGCTGTCCGCCCTGTCCCAGCTGGCGGATGTGGCGCCGGCGTTGGCGAGCGCCCGGGCCGCTGTCGATGACGCGTACCGGCATCGGATGCTGCGCCGGCGAGGGGGCGAAGTGGCTGCCGAGGTGAGCCTGCGGTCCGCAGTCGCCAGCGCGGCGTTGGCCGGTGGCCGGTACGACCTGGCCGATGCGCGCAGCGGCGTCGTCACCGATCCGTTGCTGCACGGGGCGCTGCGCTGTGCGCAGGCACTGCCCGGGTTGGCGGAGCAGTGGCGGCGGGCGCCCCGCCAGGTGCTTGCCCGGCTGCACCTGCTCGCGGCCCGCGGTGTGGTCGCGGACGAGCTGCTGGGCCGACCGGTGGGCACCGAGCAGCCGCCGGTCGCGGCCCGGCTGGACGCGTTGGTCGAGGTCATAGTCGCCAGCGGCGGGCAAGGCATGGTACGGGCCGCGGTTGTACACGGGGAATTGTTGGCACTGGGGCTTTTCCCCGGCCCGAACGGCGTGGTGGCGCGGGCGGCCGGCCGACTGGAGTTGCTGAGCAGCGGGCTTGATCCGCGCGGCCTACTGCTGGTCGATGAGGTGCACCTGGCTCGGGAGCCTGAGTACGTGGGTAGCGCGGGGTCGTTCGCCACCGGCACCCCGGACGGTGTGCGCGCCTGGCTGCGGCACTGCGCGACGGCGGTCGAGCAGGGCGCGGGCGGGGTCGCGGAGGTCGCGGACTATCTCGGCTGACCGCCGGGGTCGCCGGGCGGTGGCGGTCCGGGCGGTGGCGGCCCGGGGGGTGGCGGCCCGCCGAACGACGATCCCGGCGGTGGTGGTCCGGGCGGTGGTGGTCCGGGTGCTGGCGCCGCCGAGGGGGGCGCTGGCGGCGGAGACCGGCGCCGTCCGCCGATCGGCAGCTCCGGCCCGACCGTGAAGTGGTTGAGCACCGCACCAACCAGCAGCAGCAACGAACCGATCAACATCAGCACCGCGCCCCAGCCGGTGTCGAGCGCCGAATCCGCCGGCTCAAAGGTGGGATCGAGCTGGGAGATCCGGCGGGCACCGAAGACCGCGTACTTCTCCGAGGTGACGAACCCGAGCAGGACCGCGACCAGGAACAGCGCCAGCCCTACCTCGATCTGTCGTAGCCGGAACCCGAACAGGTGCGGGTCGCGTCCCAGCACCACCCGCACGATCGCCGCGGCGATCGCGAGCAACGCTGCCACCACCACGAAGGTGGTGAGCGGCACCATGAAGGTCTGGGGAGACCAGGCGCTGAAGTGCGGCGAGATCTCGGGCGCGAACGCGAACAGGCTCTCCTGCGCACGAGGGCTGTAGGACACGAAGGGCGCGAACGAGAAGGCGACGACGAACACTGCGCCGATCAGCACCAACAGGTCACCGAGGTGTACGCGGAGGCGACGCCGGCCAGGCGTGTCCGGTTCCATGCCCCCGTGGCTGTCTTTCGCCATGATTCAGCAGCTTACCGGTGATGTGGCGAGACCAGGGGCCGATGGGGCATTTACCGGGATGTCGGAGCCGAGACGCCGGATGTCCCGGTCGGGGCTGCCACTGCACGCGAGGACGGCGCCCCATCAAGTGAGGCGCCGCCACCTGCACGTCCAGCCGGGTTACCAAGCGTGCACCATAAAGTGTCGTCGCCGGCCTCAGCGGGCCGACGCGACCGCCGATTGCGTGGCTGATCGCCCGCGTGGGTGCCCGGTGGCCGTGCCCGGATCCCCTTGTCTCGGGGTCCGTAACTCCTTTCTACCCCTCATCCGCGGCCCGCGCCAGTCTCCCGCCAATGCGGTTCTGACCAGCCACAACGTACGGGCAGCGGGGCGCGAAATGGGTAGCGTCAGCTGGGCGACGCGAGCGCGCCGGATCGGGAAACCGCCCGGCTTCTGCGGCGACGCCCGTACCAGGCGATCCCGACCGCCAGCCCGACTCCCACCCCGACCGCCGCGGCGACCGGCATCGCCCGGGAGCTCCGCAACCGGTGGCGGAGCGGAATCGGATGCCGGAACTCGCGGACCTCCCAGCCCCGCTCGGTCGCCGCGCGGCGCAGTGCCCGGTCCGGGTTGACCGCGGTAGGGTGCCCGACCGCCGCCAGCAGCGGCAGATCACTTATCGAGTCCGAGTAGGCGTAGCAGCCGGCGAGGTCGTACCCACGAGCCGTGGCCAGCTCCCGGACCGCCTCGCCCTTCCCCTCGCCGGCGGCGTAGAACTCGATCTCCCCGGTGTACCGGCCGTCGGCGACCGTCATCCGGGTCGCGATCACGTCGGTGATTCCGAGCAGTTCGCCGATCGGCCGGACGATCTCGTCCCCGGACGCTGAGACCAGCACCACGTCGTGGCCGAGGCGACGGTGCTCTTCGATCAGCTCGCTCGCCTCCGCGTAGACGTACGGGTTGATCAGCTCCTGCAGGGTCTCGGCGACGATCTGACGAACCTGCTCGACCGGCCACCCGGAACACAGCGTGGCGAGATAGTCCCGGGTCCGGGCCATAGCGGCCTCGTCGGCACCTCCGAAGCGGAACATCAGCTGCGCGTACGCGCCCTTGACGACGTCGCTACGGGTGATCAATCCGTCCCGGTAGAAGGGGCGGCCGAACGCGAGCGCGCTCGACTTCGCGACCACCGTCCGGTCGAGGTCGAAGAAAGCGGCGCTGCGGCCCACGCGCGGAGTCTAGCCGGTGCTGCCGGCCGGTGGGGAGGGCCGCTCGATGTGGACGCGAGAAAGGGAGCACGCGGGGCGCAGCGCTCCCCGGTCAGGTGCTAGGGTCGCCCGATGCGTGGGGTGTCCCGCGGCCGACGGACCCCGCTCGACGGCGGAGCGTCGGGTCAGGCACCCTAGAAGCGTCCGAATGACCCTCGGCGGTTCTCTTGACCGCTGAGAGGGTTCGGCTCTGCCCCCCGGAGCCGACCCCATGACGACCCCCGCCTACCCCCCGGGCGGGGGTCGTCCCATCTCTGCCGCCCCGGAGTCTGCCGTCCCGCAGTGGCGCGGTCAGCTCGCACCGCATCCGTGGGCAGCGGCGGGTTTCGCCGCATAGCAGATCATCCCCACTCACCGCCGCTCTGTCCACAGGCGCGGGTTGTCCACAGCGCGACGCCACCGCCAGTTGGCTCCCGCCGGCTCTTCCCCCCACCGTGGAGCGCACGCCGATGAGCTCACGATCTGAGGGGGAGCAGAATGTCCAGGCACACCGCCGCCGCGACCATCGCGGCGCCCGGCCCCGCCCGCCGGCCGTTGTTGGTCACCGGGGACGAACAGCTGCTTGACGAGCTGCTTCGGCTCGCCGCCGCTGCCGGAGTCGAACCCGAAGTCGCCACCGATCCGGCGTCGGCACGGGGCCGCTACCCCGGGGCGCCGCTGGTGCTGATCGGCGCGGACCAGGCTGCCGCGTGTCAACGGGCCCGGCTCCCCCGCCGCAGCGATGTGGTCGTGGTGGCGAACGCACAGCGCACCACCGATCCGTGGGCGGCGGCGGAGTGGCTAGGTGCGGCCCAGGTGGCGTTGCTCCCCGAGGCGGAGACCTGGCTGGTCGAGCGGTTCGCCGGTTGCCGAGCGCACGGTCCGCCCGCCCCGGTGGTGGCGGTGTTGGGCGGCCGGGGCGGCGCTGGCGCCAGTGTGCTCGCCGCCGGGCTCGCGATGACCGCCGCGCAACATGGCCGGCGCGCGCTGCTGATCGACGCCGACCCCCTCGGCGGCGGGCTGGATCTGGTGTTGGGCTGGGAGGAGGACGGCGGCCTACGGTGGCCCGAGTTGGCCGGCGCCAGTGGCCGGGTCGATCCGTCGGCGCTGGTCGATGCCCTGCCGGGCCGGGGGGAGCTGGCGCTGCTCTCGTTCGACCGGCGAGATTCGCCGCAGATCGACGCCGAAGCGATGTCCGCGGTGCTGGCCGCGGGGCGGGCGGCGCGGGAGTTGGTCGTCGTCGATCTGCCTCGCTGGTCGGACCCGGCGGCGGTCGTCGCACTGCAGGGCTCCGACCAGGCGTTGCTCGTGGTGCCGGCAGAGGTGCGGGCCGCGACCGCGGCTGCGCGGGTGGCGGTCAGCGCAACCGAGCACTGTGCTCAGGTCCGGTTGGTGGTTCGTGGGCCGGCGCCCGGTGGCCTCTCGGCAGCGGAGATCAGCGAGTCGTTGGCGCTGCCGCTGGCCGGCACTTTGCGCCCAGAGCAGGGTTTGGCGGCGATGCTTGAGGGTGGGATGCCACCCACCAGCACCGGACGCGGGCCGTTGGCGGTGCTGTGCCGGCGGTTGGTCGACGAGCTCTGCCTCCCGGCCACCGCGGCGGGTGTCGAGAGCAGGGCGGCGTGAGCGCGCCACCACCATCGGAGCCTGCCGCGGCGCCCGCCAGCTGGCTCGGTGAGATCCGTGAGCTGTTGGCGCAGGAGCGGGCGACCGCGACCGGCGCGGCCGTTGTCGAGGCGGTCCGGCGGCGGCCCGAGGCTGCCGCGCTCGGAGATCCGGCCCTGCTGCGGGTCGCCGACCAGGTTCACGCGGACCTCGTCGGCGCCGGTCCGCTCGCCCCGCTGCTCGGGGATCCGCGGGTGACCGACGTGCTGGTCAACGGCGAGGAGGTGTGGGTCGATCGGGGCGGCGGGTTGCAGCGCTGCCAGGTGGAGCTGGGCGGGGTCGCCCAGGTCCGCCGGTTGGCGCAGCGCCTCGCTGCGGCGACTGGCCGGCGGCTCGACGACAGCAGCCCGTGCGTCGACGCCCGGCTCGCGGACGGCACGCGGGTGCATGCGGTCTTGCCGCCGGTGGCGGTCTCCGGCCCCTACCTCTCGCTGCGGACATTCCGGGCCCGGCCGTTCACGCTCGCCGATCTGATCGCCGCCGGCGCCATGAGCGAGCCGTTGGCGGAGCTCCTCACCGCGATCGTCGCCGCCCGGCTGCCGTACCTCATCTCGGGCGGCACCGGCAGCGGCAAGACCACCCTGTTGGCCACGCTGCTTTCGCTGGTGCCGGCCGATGAACGGATCGTGGTCGTGGAGGACGCGGCCGAGCTGCGTCCGGGCCACCCCCATGTGGTCGGGTTGCAGTGTCGCACCGCCAACGTCGAAGGCGCCGGTGCGGTCGAGCTGCGTGAGCTGGTCCGGCAGGCGCTTCGGATGCGTCCGGACCGGATTGTCGTCGGAGAGTGCCGCGGCGCCGAGGTGGCCGACCTGCTCGGTGCGCTCAACACCGGGCACGAGGGTGGGGCGGCGACCCTGCATGCGAACACTCCCCACGATGTCCCGGCCCGGCTGGAGGCGCTGGGCCTACTCGGCGGGTTGCCCCGCCCGGTGCTGCACGCGCAGGTGGCGGCGGCGCTGCGAGTGGTGCTCCATGTGCGCCGAGTGGGGGCGGCGCGGGTGCTCGACGAGGTCTGCCTGCTGCGGCTGGGCGCCGACCGGCTGGTGGAAGCGGACCCGGTGTGGCAGCGGGAGCACGGCGGTGCCCCGGCAGCGGTGGTGCTGGCCGACCTGCTCCGGCAGCGGGGGGTCGCAGTGCCGGAGCTGCTCGCGGCGGCGGAGCGGACCCGGTGACGGTGTCGACCGGGCCGGCTGGCTGGTCTGTCGCCGGCTGCCTGCTGCTCGCCGCGGCGGTTCTGGGCTGGCCGAACCGGTCTGCCCGGGCCCGGCGTCGCCGGCTGCTCCAGCCGGGCGGGTCCGCGCCGGAGCCAGCGTTGTTCCGGGCCGCGCGGCGGCTGGTCGCCACGGTTGTCGGCGGGCGGCGGGGGGATGCCCGGGGGCGGCGCTCGACCCGGTCTGGCTGGCCACCGCCGGCCGGCGGACGGGCCGGGCCGGGGCGCCGCCAGGTCGGATGGCGGCGTTCCGGAGAGCTGTTGTTGCTGGTGGCCGCACCGGCGCTCGCCGGAGTGCTAGCCGCACCGCTGGGCGGGCCGGTCGCCGCCGCGGTGGTCGCCGCTTACACCGCGGTGGCGGTGTGGGCGGTGCGACGGCGGACGCGTCAGCGGCAGCAGGCCGACCGCCGCGCCACGGTGCTGGATCTGCTCAGCTCCGCTGCGGCGGACCTGCGGGCGGGCCTCCCGGCGCAGACCGCCCTGGCCGAGCTGGCCCCGCTGGCCCGACCGGGGTCGCCCGCCCCGTCCGCTGCGGCGGTGCCGGCCTCGGTTCAGTCGCTCGTGGCCCGGATCTGGGCGGCGGTTGCGCTGGCCGAGGCGACCGGCGCGCCCGCGGCGGAGGTGCTGGAACGGATCGAGGTCGACGCCCGGGGGGACGACCGGGCCGCCGCGGGCGCTGCGGCCCAGGTGGCCGGGGCGCGGGCCACCTCCTGGCTGCTGGCCGTGCTGCCGCTGGCCGGCTTGGGGCTCGGGTACACCATCGGCGCGGATCCGTTGCCGGTGCTGCTGCACACCCCGGTCGGCGCCGCCTGCGCGGCCGGAGCGTTGCTGTTGCAGCTCGGCGGGCTGGCCTGGACCGGCCGAATCGTGCGCCCGCCGACCGTGGCGGGTGCCAGGTGAGCGGCGGCTGGGCGGCGGCCACCGGGCCGGTCGCCGTCCTATTGGTAATGCTGGCGCTGCTGCTGCTGGGCGCCCCGGCCGTCACCGGTCGGCGCCGGCCGGGGCGGCGGTTGCGGGCGCTCTCGACGCGGGCGGCGCAGCCGGGCGGGTCCGGCCGGCCTTCGGTAGACCCGCGGCGGATCGTGGCAGTGCTGGTCGGTGTGGCGGTGGCGGTGCTGGTCGAGGGCTGGCTCGGCCCGGTGCTCGCGGCGCCGCTCGCCGTCGGCGTCGACCGTGGCCTGCGGCGCCTGGAGTCGCCCGCGCAGCGGGTCCGGCGGGCGACCGAGGCGGCGTCGCTGCCGCTCGCCGCCGACCTGCTCGCGGTCGCGCTCCGGGGTGGGGCGCCCGTCGACGCGGCGGTCGCCGCGACCGCCGCCGCGCTCGGCGGCCCGCTCGGCGACCGGCTCGACCGCGTGGCCCGACTGCTGCGGCTCGGCGCCACCGCCGAAGAGGCGTGGCAGCAGCTCTCCTCGGTGCCCGGCGCCCCACGGCTAGTGCGGGCAGCGGTCCGCAGCGCCGAGCATGGGGCGGCGCTCTCCGACTCGTTTGCCCGGCTCGCCGCCGACCTGCGCGCCGACCGGGCGACCACGGTGGAGGCGGCCGCCCGCCGCGCCGGGGTCCTGATCGTGCTGCCGCTCGGGCTGTGCTTCCTGCCCGCCTTCATGCTCGCCGGCCTAGTGCCGGTGATCATCGCCGCGCTCGGCGATTACCTGTAGCAACCACGAAAGGATCTGCCATGCACGCTCTTCGACGTCGACTTCGATCGGATGCCGGGATGAACACCGCCGAGTACGCGGTGGGGACCCTCGCCGCCGTCGCTTTCGCCGGGATCCTCTACGCCGTGATCACCTCCGACAACATCCAGTCCGCGCTGCAGGCGATCGTGGAACGGGCGCTGGGGTGACCGACCCTGCACACGGCACCGGCGGTCGGGTTGCCCCGGCCGCCGGTCCGCCCCGGCGCCGCCGAGGGGAGCGGGGGTCGGTCACCGCCGAACTCGCCGTCGGGCTGCCGGTGCTGGTGCTGCTGCTGCTCGCCGGCCTTACCGCGGTCGGTGCGGTCACAACCGCACTGCGCTGCGGGGACGCCGCCCGGGAGGCCGTGCTCGCCGCAGCCCGCGGCGAACCGGGCTCGGTCGCGGCCGAGCAGCTCGCCCCGCCTGGAGCCGAGATCGAGGTGACCGCGACCGCCGACACCGTGGTGGCGACGGTACGCGCACCGGTGCCGTTGCTCGGTGCCCGGCTGCCCGGCCGTTGGGTGGAGGCCCGATCCGTCGCCGCGGTCGAGCCAGGCTACCCGGGTCCCGCGCCGTGAGCGGCGACCGTGGCTCCGCGTCACTCTGGCTGCTCGCGGTCGGCCTGATGCTGCTCGCCGCCGGGCTCGCCGGCGCCGCGATCGGTGACGCCCAGCTGGCCCGGCACCGGGCGCAGTCCGCCGCCGACTTGGGCGTGCTCGCCGGGGCGGCCCGCGCCCACTACGGCGCTGAGCTGGCCTGCGCCCGGGCCGAGGAGCTGATCTTCGCCAACGGCGGCGTCTTGCGGGAGTGTCGGCTGGTCGGGCTTGAGCTAACGGTCACCGTCGAGGTCGTAGCGACGGTCGCCGGACGTCCGGCGACCGCCGTCGCCCGCGCGGGTCCGCTCCAGTCGGCGCCTGGGCCGTACCCCGACGCTGCCGGCGCTGGTTGACCGGTCCGGCCCACGCGCCAGCGGTTGAGTGGCCGCGCCAGCGGGTTAAGGTGGCCGGGTGGAGCTGCTGCACTCGGGCAAGGTCCGAGACATCTATCTGGACGGCGACGAGTTGATCCTGGTCGCCTCCGACCGGGTCTCCGTCTACGACGTGGTGCTGCCGACCCCGATCCCGGATAAGGGCGCCATCCTCACCAAGCTGTCGCTTTGGTGGTTCGAGCGCCTAGCGGACCTGGTCCCGCACCACGTCATCTCCGCCACCGACGTCCCCGACCAGTGGCGCGGCCGGGCGATCCGGTGCCGGCGGTTGGCGATGGTTCCGGTGGAGTGCATCGCCCGCGGCTACCTCGCCGGGTTGGGGCTACGCGCATACCAGTCTGGGGGCGCCATCTGCGGGGTGGCGCTGCCGCCGGGGCTGGTGGAGGGGTCCCAGCTGCCCGAGCCGGTCTTCACCCCCACCACCAAGGCCGCGGTCGGCGAGCACGATGAGTTCCTCACCGCCGACGAGGTGGCGCAGACCCTCGGCGGCGAGACCACCGAGCAGCTCCGGCAGCTCACCCTCGACATCTACCAGCGGGGCGCCGAGACCGCTGCTGATCGCGGCATCATCGTCGCCGACACCAAGCTTGAGTTCGGCTGGGCGCCCGACGGCAGTCTGGTGCTCGCCGACGAGGTGCTGACGCCGGACTCGTCGCGGTTCTGGCCGGCCGACGAGTGGCAACCCGGCCGTGCCCAACACGCCTTCGACAAGCAGTTCCTGCGCGAGTGGGCGAACCGCACCGGCTGGGATCGCAAGCCACCGGCGCCGGAGGTCCCGGCCGAGATCGTCGAGGCGACCCGGCAGCGTTACCTGGAGGCGTACCAGCGGCTTACCGGCGATTCCTGGCCGGGCTGAGGCGCGGTGCCCGCACCGTTACCGCAGCGCGGTGAGCACCACGTCCAGCGCGGCCACCGCGCCCCACTTGGCTAGCGGCTGGTTGCCGTTGCCGCACTTCGGGGATTGGACGCAGGAGGGGCAGCCGCGTTCGCAGGGGCATTCGTCGATCGCGTCCCGGGTCGCGCGCAGCCACTCCCGCGCCGCCCGGTACGCACGTTCGGCGAAGCCGGCGCCGCCGGGTTGTCCGTCGTAGACGAACACGCTCGGCGTCCCGGTGTCCGGGTGCAGCGCGGTGGAGATGCCGCCGATGTCCCACCGGTCGCAGGTGGCGACCAGGGGCAACAGCCCGATCGCCGCGTGTTCGGCGGCGTGCAGCGCGCCCGGCACGTTCGGCCCGTCGACCCCGGCGTCGGCCAGCGCCCCGGGCGCCACTGTGTACCAGACCGCGACGGTGGCGAGTTGCCGTTCCGGAAGGTCCAGCGGGAAGGTGCCGAGGACTTCGCCGGAGCCGAGCGCCCGACGTTGATAGGAGACGACCTGTTGCCGGACCGCCACCTCACCGAGGAACAGCCCCACTGGTCCGGCGTCGTGGTATTCGCGGACCTCGGCTACCGACAGGTCGGTGGTGTCGCGTGGGTGGGTCGACCAGGCGGGCGACTCCGGGCGCACCAGCGCTACCGCGTCGGGCAGGTCCAGGTTTTCGACTACATACGACACTCCCTGGTGGAGGTAGACCGCGCCGGGGTGGACCAGGAAGTGGGCTGACCCGGCGTCGACGGTGCCGAGTAGCCGGCCGCTGGCGGCCTCCACCACTGCGACCGGGGTGCCGCCGGTGCCGCGCAGGTCGACCTCGGGCCGGTCGGTCCGGGTCCAGTACCACCCGGTGGGGCGCCGCCGCAGCGCCTTCGCCGCGACCAGCGCCTCGATCGTCGCCGCGGCGGGTTCGCCGCCGAAGCGTTCCACATCGGCGTCGGTGAGCGGCGCCTCGGCCGCCGCCGCGGCGAGCTGCGGCCCCAGCACGTACGGGTTGCCGGGGTCGAGGACGGTCGCTTCGACCGGCCGCTCGAAGAGCGCCTCGGGGTGGTGCACCAGGTAGGTGTCGAGCGGGTCGTCCCGGGCCACCAGTGCGCACAGCGCGGGACGGCCGGCTCGACCGGCGCGGCCGGCCTGTTGCCACAGCGAGGCGAGCCGGCCGGGGTAGCCGCACAGCACCACCGCGTCCAGGCCGACCAGGTCGACGCCGAGCTCCAACGCGTTGGTGGTGGCGAGCCCCAGCAGCTCCCCGTCGCGCAGCGCCCGCTCCAGTTGCCGGCGCTCCTCGGGCAGGTAGCCGCCGCGGTAGGCGGCGACCCGTTTCCCTAACCCCGGCACCACCTCGTCGAGCGCCTGCCGGGCCTGCGTCGCCAACACCTCCGCGCCCCGGCGGGACTTCACGAAGGCCAAGGTACGAACGTCGTGGCTGACCGCGTCGGCGAGTAGGTCCGCCGACTCGGCCAGCGCCGACCGCCGGACCGGGGCGGCGTCGTGCGCTGGTTCGTCGTCGTGCGCCGGTTCGTTGCCGGTCGCGGCGACGGCTGGCCCGCCGGCCAGCAGCGGCGGCTCCCAGAGCAGGAAGGTGACGGCGCCGCGGGGGGAGGTGTCCTCGGTGACGGCGGTGACCGGTGCGCCGATCAGCCGGCTCGCCGCGTCGGCCGGGTCGCCGGCGGTCGCCGAGGCGAGGATGAAGGTCGGGTCGGCCGGGGCGAGCCGGCGGAGCCGACGCAGCACGTGGGCGACGTGGGAGCCGAACAGGCCGCGGTAGGCGTGGCACTCGTCGACCACCACGAAGACGAGCCGCCGCAGGAACTGCCGCCAACCGCGGTGGCCGGGCAGGATGCCCCAGTGCAGCATGTCCGGGTTGGTCAGCACGAAACGTGAGTGCGCCCGTACCCATTCGCGTTCTTCCCGGGGCGTGTCACCGTCGTAGCAGGCCGGTCGTACCCCTGGTAGGTCCAACCCCCGCAGCGACCGCAGCTGGTCGTTGGCGAGGGCCTTGGTGGGGGCGAGGTAGAGCACGGTGGCCCGCGGGTCGTCGAGCAGCGTGGCGAGCGCCGGCAGCTGGTAGGCGAGCGACTTGCCGGAGGCGGTGCCGGTCGCGACCACCACATGCTCGCCGTCGGCGGCGTGTTGGGCGGCCGTTGCCTGATGGCGCCACGGCCGGGCTACGCCGCGGGTGGCCAGCGCTTCCCGCAGTGCGGGGGGAACCCAGCTGGGCCAGTCCGCGGGCTCGCCGGCCCGCTCCGGCAGCCGCGCCACATGGGTGATCCGGCCGTCGTCACCGGCCCGGGACGTGAGCGCGGTGAGTAGCGTCTCGGGGTCGGGGTCCGTGATCGTCACGCCGCCTCGTCACCCATCGCGACACCGTCGGCAGGAGCATTGTCCGGACCCATCGTCTTACCGTACTGCGCGCCGCCGACCAGCAGGATCGGGCAACGGACCGGCGTGATCGCACACGTCACCGTGCGGCGATGGTTCAATGACACCGGGAGGTACGCCGATGGAGTTGTCGCTGAGCAGTCGTGAGTTCGCGGGCTACACGGTGGTGGAGGCGCGCGGGGAGGTCGATGTCTATACCGCGTCGGTGCTGCGGCAGCGGCTGATCGAGGTGATCGAGGGCGGTTCGCATCGGGTGGTGGTCGATCTGCGTCGGGTGGACTTCCTCGATTCGACCGGGCTGGGGGTGCTGGTCGGGGCCCTGAAACGACTCCGGATGGCCGGTGGTGAGCTCGGCCTGGTGTGCGACAACGAGAAGTTGCTGAAGGTTTTCCGGATCACCGCGCTGGACCGGGTGTTCGCGCTGCACGAGACGGTGGAGGCGGCGACCGCCCCGCCCGCGCAGCCGAACGGGTGAGGCGGGTGCCCACGATTCAACTGGCGTTCTCTTCCGCGCCGCAGTATGTGCGGACGGCCCGGCTGATCGGGGTGGCGATGGCGCGCCGCGCCGGGGTGCCGGATGAGCGGCTCTACGAGGTGCGGCTCGCGATCGGTGAGGCGTGTGGCCGGGCGGTGGCCCGCCATCAGCGGCACGGGGTGGCTGACCTGGTGCGGGTCGAGATGTCAGACGACGGGCCGTACTCGGTGCGGGTGTTGGATGCCTGTGGGGCGGAGGCGGCCCCGCCGGCGGCCGACGCGGGTGAGGAGGAGGCTGCCGACGCCGACCGGATGGGGGAGGCGCTGCTGGCGGCGCTCGTGGACGACCTGTCGGTGCACAACAGTCCAGCGGGTTCGGAGGTCCGGATGGTCTGGCCGGTGCGGCGTCGGCTCTCAGGCGTGCGCGGTGGACCGGTCGGGTGACCGGAAACAGGCCGGCAAGCCAGACGTTACCCAGCTGACACATCGTGATCTGGCCCACGTGAGCGGCGCCACTTGACCGGCCAGTAAGGTACACGGATCAACAGGGATTTTCGGGCCGGTGAACCGCCGGTCATGAGCCGCCAGGTCCAGCCCACGCCGGGCCCAGTTGTATTCGGTACAGGAGGACAACGATGTCCGAGAGCCCACTCGCCGTGGAGAGCGGCCTATCACTTAGTGGGATAAACCTCTCATATGTGGTTATAGCCGCTGTTATCGGGCTAGTCGCCCTCGGCTTCGCCGCCGCCATGGTGCAGTCGGTGCTGAAGGCAGACCGCGGCACCGCGAAGATGCAGGAGATCTCCGGTGCGGTCCAAGAGGGTGCCGCCGCGTACGTCTTCCGGCAGCTCAAGACCGTTGCCGTCTTTGTGGTGCTGGCCTTCGTGGTGCTGATGGTGCTGCCGGTGCACGAGGTCGGCGGCAGTGAGCTGGCGGTACGGATCGGCCGCTCGGTCTTCTTCGTGATCGGCGCCGCGTTCAGCGCGTTCATCGGCGCGGCCGGTATGGCGCTGGCGACCCGGGCGAACCTGCGGGTCGCTGCGGCCGCCCGGATGGGCGACGGCAGCCGGGAACGGGCGATGCACATCGCCTTCCGCACCGGCGGCGTGGTCGGCTTCCTGACCGTCGGCCTCGGGCTGTTCGGCGCCGCCCTGGTAGTCATGATCTACCAGGGGGATGCGGCCACGGTCCTGGAGGGCTTCGGCTTCGGCGCCGCCCTGCTCGCGATGTTCATGCGGGTCGGTGGCGGCATCTTCACCAAGGCCGCCGACGTCGGCGCCGACCTGGTGGGCAAGGTCGAGCAGCACATCCCGGAGGACGACCCCCGCAACGCGGCGGTGATCGCCGACAACGTGGGCGACAACGTCGGCGACTGCGCGGGGATGGCCGCCGACCTGTTCGAGTCGTACGCGGTGGTGCTGGTCGCCGCGCTGATCCTGGGTGGTTTCGCGTTCGGCGCCGACGGGCTGGTCTTCCCGCTGATCGTGGCCGCGATCGGGGCAGTGATCGCGATCGCCGGGGTGTTCATGACCCGGATGCGTCGGGGGGACCGGACCGGGTTGACCGCGATCAACCGGGCGTTCTTCATCGCCGCCGGAGTCGGCGCGGTGCTGGTGGCGGTGGCGGCCTTCGCGTACCTGCCGAACTCCTGGGCCGACCTGCACGGCGAGCAGTGGCGCGACACGCTCGGGCTGGGCGAGGGCGACCGGGACCCGGTCAACCCGCAGCTGTTGGCGATCGGCGCGGTGGTCATCGGGATCGCGCTCGCCGCCGCCATCCAGGCGCTCACCGGCTACTTCACCGCCACCAACCGGCGCCCGGTCCGGGACATCGGCAAGACCTCGCTGACCGGGCCGGCCACCGTGATCCTCGCCGGGGTGAGCGTCGGGTTCGAATCCGCGGTCTACTCGGCGCTGGTGCTCGGCGCGGCGGTCTTCGGTGCCTCGCTGCTCGGCGGGGGCGCGTTGACGGTGTCACTATTCGCGGTGGCGCTGGCCGGCTGCGGTCTGCTGACCACCGTCGGCGTGATCGTGGCGATGGACACCTTCGGCCCGATCTCGGACAACGCCCAGGGCGTTGCGGAGATGTCCGGCGACATCGACGAGGCGGGCGCCCGGATTCTCACCGACCTGGACGCGGTGGGCAACACCACCAAGGCGATCACCAAGGGCATCGCGATCTCCACGGCGGTGCTCGCGGCGACCGCGCTCTTCGGCTCGTACCGGGAGATCGTGCTCGACGCGATCACCGAGGCCGGCGTCACCGACATCATCTCCTTCGACGAGCTGCTGAACGTGGCGAACCCGGTGAACCTGGTCGGCATGCTGGTCGGTGCCGCGGTGGTGTTCCTCTTCTCGGGTCTCACGATCAACGCGGTCTCCCGGTCGGCCGGCGCCGTGGTGATGGAGGTCCGCCGTCAGTTCAAGGAACTGCCGGGGATCATGAACTTCAGCCAGCGGCCCGAGTACGGCAAGGTCGTGGACATCTGCACCAAGGATGCCCAGCGGGAGCTGATGACACCGGCGCTGCTCGCGGTGCTGGCCCCGGTGGCGGTCGGGTTCGGGCTCGGGCCGGGTGCGCTCGCCGCCTTCCTGGCCGGCGCGATCATTACCGGTGTGCTGATGGCGGTCTTCCTGGCGAACTCGGGTGGCGCCTGGGACAACGCGAAGAAGGCGGTCGAGGACGGGGCGCACGGCGGGAAGGGCTCGGAGGCCCACGACGCCACCGTGATCGGCGACACCGTCGGCGACCCGTTCAAGGACACCGCCGGGCCGGCGATCAACCCGCTGCTGAAGGTGATGAACCTGGTGGCGCTGCTGATCGCCCCCGGAGTTGTGCTGTTCAGCCTCGGCGACACCGAGCAGCCACTGCTGCGTACCGGGATCGCGGTGGTGGCGGTGCTGATCATCGTAGGCGCGGTGATCTTCAGCAAGCGCAAGCCGATCGTGGTCTCAGCCGCTGGCGACGATGAGGGCGACGGGGCCGGGGGCGGCGCGACGCCGCCGCCGAGCGCCGCCAGCGGCTCCAAGGAGCCGCCGGCGGCAGGGGAGAAGGCGTCCGCCTACACCTCCTGATCAAGCCGATGCAGGTCACGGGGCCGGTGGGACTATCCCACCGGCCCCGCCTGGTTCATATGCCCTTTTCGTCCAGTTACGGGTACCCGCGCCAGCGAGCATCCATTACTTGGTGGGCTGGGTGGGGATCTTGCATGGAGGAATATCCGACATTTCCCCATGCAAGGTCCCCACCCAGCCCACCAAGCCGGAAATGTCCGCGTAGGCGAGGGCCTGGCCCGGGGCCGGGTCGGAGCGCCCCGGGAACTGCGGATGTCCTCGGGTTGGGGCATAGTGACGGTGAAAGGTCACCAGCGCAGCTTCATGAGTGGGCTGGGCGGCGCGGCCGCCCCGGGGTCCGGCCCGCTCGGGACCGGCGGGAGCCCACAGATGCAGCCGTCGTTGTTCGGGGTCGAGGCCACCGAGCCGACCCCGGGTGACCTCGCTGGCTTGCTCGCCGGGCCGGGCCAGCTGCAGCAGATGGGCGGTACGGCCAGGGTGTGGGTCCGGGTCGACGCGGGCTGGCGGGTGCATGTCCTGATCGGCGAGCTCGCCCGGCGGGGGCTGGCAGCGAGCTGGGCGCCGGTCGATGAGCTGGCTGGCGGGCCGGCCCACGAGCGGGCCGAGGACGAACGGGCCGAGTACGAGCGGGCCGAGCAAGAGTTGGTCCACGAGCCGGCCGAGGGTCCGGCTGGACCGTCCTCGGCGTTCGAGGTTCGCACCGCGTACACGACCAGGCTGTGGGCGTTGGCCCAGCGTTGGCGCGGTGGGCCGCCGGCCGGTCTGCACCTCGACGGGCAGGCGCTGCGGCTGTGGGTGGCGGCCGCAGGTTCGCCAGCTGCGGACGGGTATCTACTCGGGCTGCCCGGTGGCCGGCCAGCCGGCGGGCCCGCGACCGAGGCGGCCCTGCGGGCGCTCGGGCTACCGACGACGCTGGTGCCGGGGCCGGCGTACCGCGTCGACGGCCGCCGGCGGCTGGCGTTGCTGGCGGAGCTGGTGGGTGACCCGCCGCCGATCGCCCCCGCTGACCAGTGGCCAGTGCCCCCGTCGTGAATCATGTGAGTCGAACAGGAAGATGTCGATCATGGAGATATTGACGGAAACGCTGCGGCGAGTCTGCACATATGCTCATGATCGGGGAGACCTGGTGTACGGTGTCGCCGTTGTAGGTCACCGCAGCAGCTAGCTACCGTGGATGTCCGATTCCACCCGAGACCGCAGGAGAGCTGTGCCGAGCACCGCCACCGATAAGCGCACCAGACTGGTCGTCGTCGAATCGCCGGCGAAGGCTAGGACGATCTCTGGCTACCTGGGGCCAGGGT
The DNA here is from genome assembly GCF_016925615.1 of Natronosporangium hydrolyticum. Classification (NCBI taxonomy): domain Bacteria; kingdom Bacillati; phylum Actinomycetota; class Actinomycetes; order Micromonosporales; family Micromonosporaceae; genus Natronosporangium; species Natronosporangium hydrolyticum. Next base: position 5,078,858 of record NZ_CP070499.1, on the reverse strand, counting down.
GGGTGGTAGAGGCCAGCCTCGGTCATATCCGCGACCTGCCGGCCGGCGCCAAGCAGATGCCGGAGAAGTTCAAGAAAGAACCCTGGGCCTACCTCGGGGTGAACGTCGACCATGACTTCGAGCCCGTTTACATCATCAACCCGGACCGCTCGAAACACGTCACCAAACTGCGTGCACTGCTGAAAGAGGCCGACGAACTCTACCTCGCCACCGATGAGGACCGCGAAGGTGAGGCGATCGCCTGGCATCTGGTGGAGGCGCTCAAGCCCAAGGTGCCGATCCGGCGGATGGTCTTCCACGAGATCACTAAGCCGGCGATCCAGGCCGCGATCGCCAACCCGCGCGACATCAACCGGGACCTGGTCGACGCCCAGGAGACCCGGCGGATCCTGGACCGGCTCTACGGTTACGACGTCTCGGCGGTGCTCTGGAAGAAGGTGCAGCGGGGGCTGTCGGCCGGCCGGGTGCAGTCGGTGGCGACCCGGGTCGTGGTGGATCGGGAACGCGCCCGGATGGCGTTCCGGTCGGCGGAGTACTGGGACATCGCCGCCACTTTGGCGGTGGTGCCCGACTCGGTTGGGGAAGGACCGCGCACCTTCGGGGCGACCCTGATCGCGCTGGATGGCGACCGGATCGCCACCGGCAAGGACTTCGAGCCGACCACCGGTGCGGTCAAACCCGGCTCCGGGGTGGTCCACCTGGATGGGGACGGGGCGCGAGGGCTCGCGGCGCGGTTGGCCGACCGGCCGTTCGCCGTCACCCGGGTCGAGACGAAGCCGTACCGGCGCCGGCCGTACCCGCCGTTCATCACCTCGACGCTGCAGCAGGAGGCCGCCCGTAAGCTGCGGATGTCCTCGGCGGTGACGATGCGGGTGGCGCAGCGGCTGTACGAGAACGGCTACATCACCTACATGCGGACCGACTCGGTCAACCTCTCCGACACCGCCATCGCGGCCGCCCGTACCCAGGTGGCGGAGCTGTTCGGCGACCGGTTCGTGCCGCCGCAGCCGCGCCGCTACACCGGCAAGGTGAAGAACGCGCAGGAGGCGCACGAGGCGATCCGGCCGGCCGGTGACGCGTTCCGCACCCCCGGCGACATCGCCGAGGAGGTCTCCGCCGAGGAGCTCCGGCTCTACGAGCTGATCTGGCGCCGGACCATCGCGTCCCAGATGACCGATGCGGTCGGCCAGTCGGTCTCGGTGCGGATCCGGGCGGTGTCGAACGCTGGCGAGGAGTGCGACTTCGCCGCCACCGGCAAGACCATCATCGACCCGGGCTTCCTCAAGGCGTATGTGGAGTCCAGCGACGACGCCGATGCCGAGGCTGAGGACGCCGAACGCCGACTGCCCAACCTGGCCAAAGACCAACCGCTGACCGCGGAGGAGCTGCAAGCGGTCGGGCACACCACCGCGCCGCCCGCCCGGTATACCGAGGCGAGCTTGGTGAAAGCGCTGGAGGAGCGGGGGATCGGCCGACCGTCCACGTACGCGTCGATCATGCAAACGATTCAGGACCGCGGCTACGTCTTTAAGCGCGGTCAGGCGCTGATCCCCTCGTTCACCGCGTTCGCGGTGGTCGGGCTGATGGAGCGCCACTATCCGCGGCTGGTCGACTACGACTTCACCGCGGCGATGGAGGACGAGCTCGACGGGATCGCCGCCGGGGAGGCCGCACGGATCGACTTCCTGCGGGCGTTCTACTTCGGCGCCGGTGACGATCTCGGCGGCGAGGGCTCGATCGCCCGGGCGGGCGGGCTGAAGCGGCTGGTGACCGAGCAGCTCGGTGAGATCGACGCCCGGTCGGTGAACTCGATCCCGCTCTTCACCGACGAAGACGGCCGTACCGTCGTGGTTCGGGTCGGCCGGTACGGCCCGTACCTGCAGCGGTTCCGGGCGGAGGAGGAGACGGCGCCGGCGGCCGGCGGTGGCGAGGGCGACGGCGGCGGCGAGAGCGACGGGGATCGGGACCGGGCGCCGATCCCGGACGGGGTGGCGCCCGACGAGCTGACCCCGGAGAAGGTCGCGGAGCTGTTCCTCGGCGGCGGCGGCGAGCGCAAGCTGGGCGAACATCCCGACACCGGGGAGCCGATCGTGCTCAAGTCGGGGCGGTACGGGCCGTACGTGTCGCACGGCGAAAAAAACGCCTCGCTGCTACGTTCGCACAGCCCGGAGCAGCTCACGCTGGCGGACGCGCTCAAGGTGTTGAGCTTGCCGCGGGTGGTCGGCACCGATGAGGCTGGTGAGGAGATCCTGGTCGCCTCCGGGCGGTATGGGCCCTATCTGAAACGGGGCAGCGACACCAGGTCGTTGGAGAACGAAGAGCAGCTGTTCACGTTGACGGTGGCGGAGGCGCTGGCGCTGCTCGCGGCGCCGAAGACCCGCGGTCGCCGGGCGCCGGCGCCGCCGTTGAAGGAGCTGGGAGCCGACCCGCTCACCGAGAAGGCTGTGGTGATCAAGGACGGTCGGTTCGGCCCGTACGTGACCGATGGTGAGACGAACGCCTCGCTGCGCCGCGGGATGACGGTAGAGGGCATGACCCTGGAGCAGGCGTCCCAGATGTTGATGGAGCGGCGGGCGGCGGGTCCGGCTCCGAAGAAGGCGGGCAAGAAGGCCGCGCCGAAGAAGACCACGGCGAAGAAGACCACCGCCAAGAAGGCGGCGGAGAGCACTGCGAAGCAGGCCACGGCGAAGAAGGCCGCGCCGAAGAAAGCCACGGCGAAGCAGGCGGCGGCCAAGAAGACCACCGCGAAGAAGACCACCGCGAAGAAGTCGACCACCGCGCAGGCATCCGCCGAGCAGGCCGCGGGGGCTTCCGACACCTGATCCGGCCACGGCCGTTGCTGGCCGGCTGCCGACTCGATCTGCCGTCTCGACCGACCGGCCACCCGCTGTGGGTGGCCGGTCGGTCAGCTCTATTCTGTACGGCGGAACTTGAGCCCGAAATAACCGATTCGTCAGGGCAGCAGTGTCGTTGACCCGAGTAGGGTTTCATTTCCGTGCAGAACTGTGCACGCCGCACGAAGGGTGACGATGTGACAGCTACCGTGCCTGTCGACCCCCCGGCTCGGTCTACCGGCAGCCCGCTGCGCCGCTTCCCGGTCCAGGGACGCAGCGTGGCGCGGGTGCAGCGGATGCTCGACGCCTGCGCCGCGCTTGTGGACGAGGTTGGGTACGAGGGACTCACGACCACGTTGCTCGCGGAGCGAGCCGGAGTCGCGATCGGATCGGTCTACCAATTTTTCCCGGACAAGCGCGCCGTGGTGCAGGCGTTGACCCAGCGCAACCTGGAGGCGTATCTTCAGCGGCTCACCGAACGGGTGACCAGCTCAGAGCTCACCGACTGGTGGGACGGGGTCGGTGCCGCCATCGACGAATACATCCACATGCACCGGACCGTCCCCGGCTTCCGCACTCTCCACTTCGGCGATGTTGTGGACATGCACCTGCTCGACGAGCAGCGGGACAACAACGCGGTCATCGCCGAACAGCTCGCCGAGGTGCTGGTAGCGAAGTTTCCGGTCCCCGACGCCGACGAGCTGCGCTTCGCGTTGGCGATCGCGCTGGAGGCCGGCGACGCGCTGATCCGGTTCGCGTTCCGGCGGGACAACAAGGGCGACGAACAAGTGCTTACCGAGGCGAAGGCGCTGGTGCGCGAGTATCTGCACCGGCAGTTCACCGGCCGGTTGGTACGGCAGCCGTAGCCGCTGGCCGCAACCCTGAGACGACCCTGAGGTCCGGATCACGGGTAAACTTGGGGTGGCCGGCTGGGCTGCGCCCGATACAGTGAGGCGCAGGGGACGTCCCAGGGGCGGACGGCACAGGCGAAGGAACGGCCAGCAGATGAGCGTCACGGGTTCGGGGGGCGGTGGGCAACCGCTGCCGCCACCGGTGACTGGGGGAGACGCACCGGTGGATCTCTCCGGCTTCCAGGCGGCGCGGGCGGTCCTGCGGATCCGGCCGTTCCGCCGGCTGTGGGGCGTGTTGTCGGTGGCGGCGCTGGCCGACTGGGTCGGCATCCTCGCCACCGCCATCCTCGCCACGACGCTGGTGGAGCCCGCCTGGGCCAAGGGGGTCGCGTTCGGCGGGGCGATCGGCATCCGGCTGCTGCCGGCGCTCGTGCTCGGCACCGTGGCCGGGGTGATCGCCGACCGGTTCGACCGGCGGTACACCCTCTTCGTCTGTGACCTGCTGCGGTTCCTACTCTTCGCCTCGATCCCGCTGGCGTTCCTGGTCGGTGATCTGCCGCAGTGGATGGTGCTCGGCTGGATGGCGATCGCCATTTTCATCATCGAGGCGATCACGCTGGTCTGGAACCCAGCGAAAGATGCCGCGCTGCCAAACCTGGTGCCGCGGGCCAAGCTTGAGGCCGCCAACCAGCTGTCGCTGATCGTCACCTACGGGCTGGCGCCGGTGGCGGCGGCGCTGATGCTGGCGGGCATGGAGCCGCTGCTGGAGTCGGTCGACGCCGACCGGGCCTGGCAGGCCGGCGCCGCCGCCACCATAGTGGCGCTGTTCCTCAACGCCGCTTCCCGGCTCGCCACCGGGCTGGTGGTCTTCTTCGGCATCAAGGAGATCAGCGGCCGGGACGGCGTGGCCCACGTGGAGCAGCCGGCGCTGCTGCGGCAGTTCGTGGAGGGCTGGAAATACATCGGCCAGACCCGGCTGGTGCGGGGCCTGGTGCTCGGCATCCTGGGGGCGTTCGCCGCCGGTGGCATCGTGGTCGGCACGGCGCAGTTCTACGCCCAGTCGTTGGGCGGCGGCAACGCCACCTTCTACCTGCTGTTCGGCCTGATCTTCCTGGGCCTCGGGGTGGGGGTCGGGCTCGGGCCGTGGCTGATCGGCGAGCTGTCCCGGCGACGCTGGTTCGGCATGAGCATCATGCTCGCCGCGATCGGGGTGATCGTGCTGGCGGTCGCGGTGCATCTGAGCATCGCGGTGGTGGGGGCGCTGCTGGTCGGCGCCGGCGCCGGCATGGCGTTCCTCTCGGGGATCACGCTGCTCGGCGGCGAGGTCGGCGACGACGTCCGGGGCCGGGTGTTCGCGTTCGTGCACACCAGTGTCCGGGCGGTGCTGATGTTGGCGATCGCCGTGACCGGCCCGGTCGCCGGCGCCGGTGGTTCCCGGATGCTCAACCTGGGGTTGGCGCAGCTGTCGGTCTCCTGGACCCGGGTCCTGCTCCTGGTCGCCGGGGTGTTCGGGATCCTCGCCGGGCGGCTGGCGTTCCGGCAGATGGACGACAAGCCCGGCGTGCCGGTGCTGGCCGACCTGTGGGGCTCGCTGCGGGGGCGGCCGCTCTCGGCGCCGCAGCCGGTGGCCTGGGCCGGTCTGTTCGTGGTCTTCGAGGGCGGCGAGGGAGCCGGCAAATCCACCCAGGTGACCCGGCTGGCGAAGGCGCTGCGTGGGCAGGGGCAGCAGGTGGTGGTCACCCGGGAGCCGGGGGCGACCGAGTTCGGTGCCCGGATCCGGGGGATGCTGCTCGGCGGCGCGCACGGCCCGGCGGCCCCGACTCCGCGGGCCGAGGCGCTGCTGTACGCCGCAGACCGGGCACACCATGTGGCGACGGTGATCCGGCCAGCCCTGACCCACGGCTCCGTGGTGGTCAGCGACCGGTATGTGGACTCGTCACTCGCGTACCAGGGCGCGGGGCGGAGCCTGCCGGTGGAGGAGGTCGCGTGGTTGTCGTCGTGGGCGACCGGCCGACTCAAGCCCGACCTGGTGGTGCTACTAGACGTGGCGCCGGAGGTCGGCCTGGACCGGGTCGCCGACCGGGGCAAGGCGCCCGACCGGCTGGAGCGTGAGTCGCTGGCGTTCCACGAACGGGTCCGGGACGCCTTCCTCGATCTCGCCGCCGACGAGCCTTCCCGCTACCTGGTGCTCGACGCCACCCTGCCGCCGGAAGAGATCGCCGCGGCGGTGCTGGACCGGGTGGGTCCGATGTTGCCGCCGTCGGCGCCGCCGCAGCCGCCCCGCGCCTTTGACGTGGAGTTACGGTCGATCGTCGACCAGGAGCTGGAACGGCGCGGCTGATGTCGGTCTTCGACTCGCTGGTGGGTCAGGACGAGGTGGTGGCGACGTTGACCCGGGCCGCCGCTGCCGCGAGCGCGACCCTCCGCGACGAGGAGACCGTCGACCCGGGCGCGATGACCCACGCCTGGCTCTTCACCGGCCCACCCGGCTCTGGCCGGTCGGTGGCGGCGCGGGCCTTCGCGGCGGCGCTGCAGTGCCACCGCGGCGACGGCTGCGGCGGCTGCACCGGCTGCCACACGAGCCTGACCGGCACCCACGCCGACGTTCAACTGGTCATTCCGGAGGGGTTGTCCATCCCGGTGAGCCAGATGCGGGAGCTGGTGATGCGGGCGGCCAGCACCCCAGCCAGCGGCCGATGGCAGGTGCTGCTGGTGGAAGACGCCGACCGGCTCACCGAGGCCGCCTCGAACGCGCTGTTGAAGGCGGTGGAGGAGCCGCCGACGCGGACCGTCTTCCTACTCTGCACCCCGTCGCTGCACCCGGACGACATCTCGGTGACGATCCGATCCCGGTGCCGGGTGGTGGCGTTGCGGCAGCCGGCGCCGGCGGCGGTGTCGCAGCTGCTGCAGGCCCGGGACGGAGTCTCCGCCGAGGTGGCGGCCTGGGCGGCCGCCGCGGCGCAGGGGCACGTGGGACGGGCGAGGCGGCTCGCCGCTGACCCGGACGCTCGGCATCGGCGGGACGCGGTGCTCGGGGTGCCGCGCGCCCTGACCAGCATCGGCGCCTGTTTCGACGCCGCCGAATCATTGATCAACGCGGCGGAGTCGGAGGCGGCGGCCACGGTGGCGGAGCTCGACGCGGCCGAACGCGCCGAGTTGGAGACCGCGCTCGGCGCCGGCGCCACCGGCCGCGGCACGTCCGGGGTGGTGCGCGGCGGCGCCGGTCAGCTCAAGGAGCTGGAACGGCGGCAGAAGTCCCGCGCCACCCGTACCCAGCGGGACGCGTTGGACCGAGCGCTGGTCGACCTCGCCGGGTTCTACCGCGACGTGCTAGTGACCAGCCTGCGGGCACCGGTTGCGCAGGTGCACAGCGACGTCGGCGAGCAGACCACGGCGGCGGCCGCGCGCTGGCCCGCTGAGAGCACCCTGCGCCGGCTGGAGGCGGTGCTCGCCTGCCGCGACGCGATCGAGGCGAACGTCAAGCCGCGGATCGCGGTCGAGTCGATGATGCTGGAGCTGTGGCGGGGCTGACCTGAGCCGCGCCGGATCTGCTCACAGCGAGCTACCGGAAGGTACGTCAGCCGATCCGCAGGCGCTTCCCGCGGTTACCGCGGCCCACCAGCATCATCAGCCGCCCAGCCAGGGCCAGCAGTACTCCGGCGCCGGCGATCATGCCGAAGGTCGAGCCGGTAACCGGAAGCTCGTCATCCGGGCACTCTTCGCACTCACCACCTCCGCCGGGCGGCGTGGGGTCGACTGGATCGTCCTGCACCGGCTCCGGCGCCTCGGCGTTCGCCGAGAGCAGCCCGATGCCGAGGTCGAGCACCGCGTCGGCCTGGTCCGCCGGGCCGGACTTGCCACCCCAGCGCAGCAGCTGCAGCCGCACTGAGGCGGCGGCGGCGCTCACCTCATCGTCGCCGATCGCCGCTTCCAGCTCGCCGACCGAGAGCCGAAGCACAGCAAGGTTGTCGAGGTTGAGCCCGGTGGGCTCCGAAACCACGTCTGCCAGCTGTGGCAGCGAACCGGCGTTGCTCGGCTCTGGCGCGTCGAGGTCGGGCAGCGCGGTGGTGGTCTGCTGGCCATCGGTGGTCAAACCGCTGAGGTGCTGCTGATTCAACCCGTCGAACACGTCATCCAGGGTGTATCCGACCAGCGAGCGCAGTCCGAGCAGGTCGGCCGGCGGAGCCAACGGGAGGAGTGCGATGTCGACGGTGGGTTGGTCGGCGTCGACCGTGACCGATCCGACACCGGGCACGTCCACTTCGAGCACCGGGGAGTCGTAGTTCACCACGGAGGTGTCGGCCACGCCGGTGGCGGTCACCTGCAACGTCGGCTCGCTGATCACCTTGACCGTGATCTCGCGGGAGGAGCCGGCAAAGACCCGCAGGTCCGCCAGCGAGGCGGCGGCGGTGGCCTGGGCGGCCGCGGCGCCGTCGTGCTCCACCAGGCCGGTCTCCGACCAGCTGCTGAGGTTGTCGGGCAGCGCCACCAGCGCGCCGTGGTCCTCCCCCGGCAGCAGTTCGACGTCGACCAGCGAGCTGCTGCCGGTGGCGACTGCGCCGTTGGGCGTTCCACAGGTCAGCTCGTCGTCCCAGGTGGCGTGGGCGTCGACGGTGCCTACCCCGAGCTTCAGGAATCCGGGGAGCACCAGCGCCGCCCGGGAGTCCTTGGCGCCAGCGCCGTTGGCGGGAGGCGCAGTCTGCTGCACCGACAGCGGGGTCGTTAGGTCGGCGCCGAGCAGGTTCAGTTCGAGGTCCCGGGCGGCTGCGACAGCAGCCGGGGCGCCATCGGCCGCCATGCCCGCACCGGACGACGCGATCCGGGCGTCCACCAGCGGCCCCAGGCCCGGGATCGGCAGGTCGAGCGGGCTGAGCCGGAGCAGGTCAGCGGTGGCGGCGGCGCGGTAAGGAAGCGCGTCGTCACAGTCGGGCGCCGCCGCTGCGGGCCCGGTCGCGATCCCTGGCGCCAGGACCGTGCCGGCGAGCGCTGCCGCGGCGGTGGCGGCGGCGCCGCGCCGGAATCGGCGACGCGTGGGCGAATGTGGATACGGGTCCGTCATGGACATCCTCTGCGGAGAAACCGTTACGTGATTGGCGATGGGGGTGGGGCACGACTCAGGGACGCTCGACGGCGATTCGCCACCATGTGCCCACGTCGTTGACCAACGAGGCTCCACAGCCCGATGTCACGGTCGGCGGGCGCCAGCGTGCCCCGGCCGACGTAACGGTCAACCGGACGAGGGCGTGTCGCGGCTCTCCGGAGCGGAAGGTGAGACGGGAGCGGACTAACCCGGGATCTGGACGGGTGACTCGATGAGGCGGTACCTGGGGGTGTCTGCGGTGGTGGGGACGATCCAGGAGGCGTCGGCCTGCTCGGCGTCCGGGTCGGTCCGCCACCGGCGGCAGACCTTCTCGACGCCGATCGGATAGACGGTCAACGTCCCGTCACCGGCGATGTGCAGCCGCAGGAAGCTCTTGTTGTCCTCGATCCCCTGCGCGGCGAAGAGCTCATTCAGGTTGATGCCGAACCAGGAGCCCAACCACAGATAGCCGGCGACCAGTTGAGCCCCCACCAGCGCGGCGAGCGGCGCATAGAGGAGAAACGCGGCGAGCAGCGGCAACGGCCAGTGCCAGGTCGCGAACGGCAGCGCCAGCCACAGCAACGCGCCCGCGACCGCGAGCGCGATCTGGGCAAGCCCATGTAACGCCCCGGCCAGCAGGTGCCGGGCGGTCTTCGGGCCACCGGTCGGGAAACAGGCCAAGCCGATCGACAAGCCCATCACCAGCACGACCATCACCAGCAGTGGGATCGTGAAGAGGCGCTCCTCGGCGATCGAGGTCTGCGTCGCCGCGCCAGCGACAGCCAGCATCAGCAGGGTCTGGATCACCCCGATCAACGCGGCGAAGCCGGGGTTGCGGGGGATCAGTTTGCTGAAGACACCCCAGGTGAGCCGCCGTGACCGCGCCTGCTCCGGGAAGCGCGCCGCCAGCTCGTACTCCCGTGGTGGACTGGCTTTACGGACGATGGTCCGTGGCGGCGGCACGGTCAGCTGCTCCGGCAGCGTGTGGGTGGCGGTCTGATATGCGCCACCACCACCGCAGGTGAAGAGCTCTCGCTCCGGGTGTGAATACCGGGCGTAGTAGTGCTGGTCCCCGGCGACCATCATCGGCACCCGGGCGCCGGTCGGGCCGATCACCTTACGCAGGAAGTAGTCGATCGTGTCGTAGCCCTTCGGGTCCTGCTTGGACCAGTTCGGGGCGGGGACCACCAGGATGATCCGGTCGTCTGGGCCCAGCTGCTCGGCGACCTGTTCGAAGTAGACCAGCTGCGGGTCGTCCAGGTAGGCGCCGAAGGCTTCGTCGAGCGCGAACAACCACCAGTTGTGGGGTAGCTGGACCGCGAAGTAGGAGCGAGTCTGTTCGGTGCGCCAGCCGCCGACGTGGTGGGTCCGCTCGCCGACGAAGACGCGGAGGAAGGCGGTGAGCCCGTCGTACCAGTCGTGGTTGGCGGGCAGCGCGTACAGGGTGGGCTGCGGGCCGTCCTCGGGGGGCAGCGGCAGCGCCGCGGTGAACGGGCCCTTGAGTCGGTCCTCGTACTTCTCCATGCTCGCTGACGGGTAGACCAGGTCGCCGCCCATCACCAGCGTCTGGCCGCGGGGCAGCTGCTCGCCGTCGACGGCGAGCTCGGGCTGGGCCAGCAGGTAGGCGACCGAGTAGGTGGCGTCGAAGCCATCCCCGGTATCCGCAACGTAGTCGAGCCACAACTCGCCGTTATCGCCCGGCTGTCGATAGCTGCGGGACGGCAGGGCGCCCTGCAGCTCCCGCTTGTCCAGGTAGGCACCGAAGACCATCGCCAACCCGGTACGCAGGCCGGTGCGCAGTAGCAACGCCGGGGACAGCCAGGGCACCTGGGGCTGTGGCGTAAACCCGAGTTGGCGGGGGTCGAGGCGGTCGGGGCGGCGCAGCGGGTCCATTCCTGCACGGTAGTTCACTTCCGCCCGGACTGTCTCACCCGTTGCGGTGGCTCGTTCACTCCGGCCAGCGGACACCGCCCAGCGGCCCGGCGACCCGACCGGCCGCGGCTCGCGTACACTAGACCGGCAACCCTGCCGCCTTAGCTCAGTCGGTCAGAGCGATGCTCTCGTAAAGCATAGGTCGTCGGTTCGATTCCGACAGGCGGCTCAGAACGAGGCCCTGACCAGCATCAACATTGGTCAGGGCCTCATGTTTGTCTATGCGATTGTGAATCGCCCCCGACCCCCCCGAAAATGCCCACCGGCGATCAGGTTCGGGGCGGTGACGGTTACGGGGTGCCGGGTCACCCAGCCCGGGGCTTTCTCCGGCCTTGGTGTCTGGTGCCGGCGTGCTCCGGAGCAGACCCGAGGCGTTCGAGGATGTCGGAGCTGTCCGGGGCGAGAGCAGGCTTGACGATGAGGCGAACATCTGGCCGAGGGCGACCTTCGCGCCCTTTGCCGCTGATGGACGGTCCTCAGCTACCGTGCGTAGGAACCGGTCGAGGCGGCCTGCGGTGGCTTCCCGGATACGCAGGTTCCCCAGGGCGGGCACGATCGAAACCCGGATGCTGATCTCGTACCTGCTGATGGTTTGTGGTGTGACAGGTTCCTCGGCAGTTATCTCGTCTAGCCACATTCTGGCGAGCGTGCTGATGTGAGTCTCCCGGGTGATCTCATCGTCGTTCGGGGTCGTGCGGTCGCGTAGCTGCTCTTTCAGCGTCCGGACGGCGGCTGGGCCGGTCGTGCCGGTGGCCTCGACGACCGCGAGGTGTTCGAGGGCACCGGTGTAGGGGGTCAATGCGACGGATGCTGCGGTTTGAAGGCCCGACCGTCTCAGCTCCGGCAGCGCAGACACTCGAATTCACGGCAACCGAAGCTCGTGCAACGGGTCCCGGCGTGAGGCGATGATTGCGGGGACGACCGCGGCGGCAGTCGCCGCCAACACCGCCGCTGTCCCGAGCGCGAGCGAGAACAGAACTCCAGGCAAAGGGCTCTGGCTCAGCACGAGCCCAACCAGCGTAGCCACGGTGCCGAGTGATGCACCGGCGATCGCCAACAGCGCTACCTGGAGCATTATGATTGCGACGATAAACGACCTCGTAGCACCCAGCGCACGCCGCCGACCGAAGTCTCGGCGACGCATCGCCACCACGGCAAGCAGGTTCACCGTAACCAGCAGAGCCGAGACAACCAAGATCCCGAGCACGGTGCTACGGCCGTGAGTGCCTAATTCGCCTGCGATCGCGGAACGGACTGCGGCCAGCTCGGCGCTGGTTTCGACGGTCACGTCTCCCGGCTCAGCGGCAGGTAACAGGTCCCGCACAACCGCCTCCACCGCAGCCACCTCGCCCGGACTTTCAGCGACGACCACCAGCAGCGTCACAGGCTCGTCTGGGCCGGGAGCCACAACCGGAGCAATGAGCAGAGGTTCCAGGAAGGTCAGATGTGAGGGCGTCACCACAGCTCCAGTCACCACCACCTCCTGCCCGTCGCCTGCCAGCAGTGCTCCGGTCCCGTCATGTAGCCCCAGCTCGGCCGCGGCCGCCGGCGAGGCCAGCGCCGTCTGGGAGGCCCACGAGTCTGCCGTGGCTGGTCCCTGCTCGACCAGCCCATACGCCGGACGCAACGCCACCGCAGCCGTGCCCGGCACCGTCGGGTTACGGGCATCGACGACAGGCCCGAAGCCAGCTAGGTACGCCACCCCCGCCACTGCCCGCAATCGTTCCAGCGTAGTAACCGTGACGCCGGCATCAACGACCGCGCGGACGACGATGCTTCGGGTGCCAGCAGCGTCAACCTCCGCGAGCACCGCCTGCTCCGCCGCGACCGTCCGCCCCGTTGTCAGCAGCACCGCCGTACACATCGCCCCAACAACAAAGACCGTCAACATGCTCGCCACCAGTTGGCTACCTGCGGTGGCGACCGCTTCACGAAGGATGCCCCGCTTCAACCTGTGCGCCCGAGGTCGAGGCGCCGGTCGCACTCGCCAACCACCGCGGCGTCGTGGGTTGAGATGACGACAGCCGCACCATGAGCCGCACTCTCACGCAAAGCCTCGATCACCGCGGTGCTGGAAACCGGGTCGAGGTTGCCCGTTGGTTCATCCGCCAGGATCACCGAGGGAGCGCTCAGCAGCGCCCGACACAGAGCGATCCGCTGTGCCTGACCCCCCGAGATCTGGCCCGGCCGGTGCTTCGCGCGGATTTCGACGCCGAATCGGCTCATTAGGGCGTACGCCTTATCAACCGCCTCCCGGCGTGGCTGTGAGCGGTACAGCGCCGTCTCCACGACATTGTCGAGCACGGTACGGGTGGCATCCAGCGCCGCGTCCTGGAAGACGAAACCGAACCTGTGAGCTCTCAACCTGGCCCGCGCGGCGTCTGGCAGATGGTCTACTTGTGCGCCGTCGAAGCAGACCTGGCCGCCTTGCGGACGCAGCATCAACCCAAGAACATAGAGCATAGTAGACTTACCGCAGCCGGAAGGGCCGGTCAAGGCAGTAACCGTACCGGCAGGGAACCGCGCGTGCCACCGGTTCAGAATCGGCTCATTGGCTCGGTACCCAAAGGTGACATCGACAGCCGAAAGTGGATCGGAAGGCGGGGAGCTCACGGCGCAACCTCAAGCTGTGCCGGATCGGTCCCCGGGGCACGGACGAGGTCCCCGAGTTCGATCCCTTCGACAACCGCCATACCAGCTGCAGCAGCGACTACCGTGACCTGCTGGAGGTCTCCGCTCTCCATGACGACGACGGTTTCACCGGTCGCGGTGGTCACCACGGCGGAGGCCGGCACCGCCACTCCCTGAACCGGTGCTATCACCTCGATCGTGCTCGGCAGCAGCGTCTCCTCCGACAGCGGAAGCACATCGCACTCATCTCCGCAGACCGGACGGCCTGCGAGACCTGCCAGCGACGCCGATCTCTGGCCCTCGTCGGTCACCCTGATGTCGATGATCTCTGCTTGCCACTCCGACCCTGACTCGTGGTGGATGGTCACGGCCATTCCCAGCTGAACCAGCCGCGCCTGTCCTTCCGGCAGCTGAATGGTGAATGTGGGCTTCTCCGGCAGCACATGAATCAATGGCTCCACCCCAGTCAGCACCGTGCCAACCTGCACCTCCTCGTCCAGAGCTAGCTTGGCGGGCAGCCGCGGCACAAAAACGACGTCCCCAGCGCGGACCCTGCCATCATCCACGACCCCAAGATTCCGCTGCCAAGCGCGAACTGCCCAGTAGAGACGATAGTCGAAGCTCCCATCGGCCGACTCCGACCAGAATCCCTGACTGGCCAGCAATCGCTGCAGCTGAGCCACATCTGCACCCGAGTCGCCTTGGCTCAGATCGCGAAAGGCGGGGACATCGCCCTCAGCCGCCACCACCGGTCGTAGATTGACGTGTAGCAGGGCTTCACCAGAAGCCACCGCCTCGCCCGTCGCCTGGATGGCGGTGACAGTACCTGAGGCCCGGCTGCTCAGCGTGACCTCCGACTGCCACCGTGCGCTCGTCGAAAGCTGAATGGACTGCTGGACTGTGTCCTGCCGCGCCGCAGCCAGAGTAAATCCGGGTGACTCTAGTACATCTGGGGCAGAAGCCAACAACGTCCGCGCTGCCCAACCTCCCACCGCTCCGAGTAACAGAACGACTAGGACAGCAGCGGCGACACTACCGACGTTGTGCCCTCTATCCGAGGCCCCGAACAGTTCGACCGTCGTACCTCTTGGCCGGGGAGCGGCAGTGCGCCGGGGTTGATCAACGCTGCGCTCGGAGCGGTGCATCTTCACGAACACACCCCACACAACCGAGTCAATCCAATCAGCTCTCTCCACCCAGTACGCGCACCGCTTCGGCGCAGCCGTGTGGTCGCGGGAGACCACACGGCTGCGCGCCTCGACACTCAGCCACCGAGGCGGTCGAGGTAGCCATCAGGCCACCCTGTCGGCATCGGACACCTGTGCTCCAGCTCGGCGTTCTCTGCATCACTCAGCTGCGCCGCCAAGCTGGGCTGGGCCGCCCAACTTGGCATCGGTGACTGCATGAGTTCGTCGATCGCCGCCTGCATACTCGGCGGGTCGGGCAACGAGTAGCCCTGTTTAATCACGCAGTCGTAGTGGTCGAAGAGAGCCGCCGCGTACTCTTCCGCCTCAGTGCGGCTCATCGGGGGCAACTCTGCACTGAGCCCGGCCTCGCCCTCGCACTCTTCATGATCGGCGTTGAACTGCTCCCGCTGTTCGCTTGGATAGCTGTAGGACAGGCTTTGCCCCGTGTCTTCCGAAGGCTGCCACCCCTTAGCCGTCATGCAGTCACGAAACTCATGGGTAAAGGGCTGACTCGCCAAATCGGTGCTGCTCTCAACCGGATCACCCGTGGTGCAGCCAGCCACCAGCAAGAGCCCGAGTATCGCGCCCACTCGTTTGCCAATGATCATTTAGACCTTCCAACATCTAGGTCAACGCGGTGAGGTACCGAGGGTGGAACACTGGCTGTAGGCGTTATCCTCAATAGTTGCTGTGGTGTGCCAGGAGCTAATGTTCTGCAACCCTGCGTTGTACCGGAAAGTGCGGGGGGAATGGTAGCCAGGAAACGTGTGCACCCAGTCCACTCCACCGGACCAGTGTGTGTGTCTCACAGTGCCGGCAGCGAAGCTACCCGTGGTCGCTCGATTAGTTCCGGAACAACTCAGCGCTCCTCCAGTCCCAGCTTGAGCTGGAACGCCGAATGCACCAGCCGCCAGCGCTGCTACTGCAAAGACCACCGTCAGTCGCTTGGCTGTCGCGCCGAATCTAGATATTCGATTGTCCCTTCCCGACTAGTCGAACTGATTTGAATGATTGCGAGAGTATCCGAATGGAGTCCTGACAGGATGGACCAGGAGTGAATGTTCGACAAATTAGCGGGAGACTTGAAGAGACACTTCCGTTAACCTCAATACCGGTAGCTTTAAGCCTGGATCCACCGATGAGCGTGCGTCGTGTGTCGGCGCGGGAACGTGAGAATGCCCTTCTGGCCTGGAAAGATACGACTTGTTCAAGGTCAGTATCGCCTGGCGCGCGATTGTGGGTACAATAGCCCGAGATCCTCGTGACCGAGGAGGTCCGTGACGCCGCCGCGCGCCTGCCCTCCGGAGCCCGCACGGTGGACGCCGTCCATATAGCCAGCGCGCAGATCCTTGAGGACGCGCTCGATGTGTTGGTCACCTACGACAAGCGGATGTACGAAGTCGCCAAGTCCATCGGCGTGCCGGTTGCCGCCCCCGGCGCGAGCTCACACGGTTGACCCTCCTTAGTGGCTGCGGCGCGACAGGGCAGGTCCACGGACGACCGGCATCCGGTTCGGATTCTGGGTAGTTTGGCCCACCACGGGTGCTCTACTCGAACAACTTGACTCGATCGCGAGCTCCACGGCTGACTGGATGTCCTTGAAGCCCGGAGCAGGGCAGCCGCCGGGCCGGATCGTCCCCGTCACGTAGGTAACGCGACCCGCTGCTCGATCGTCAACCGTGAGGACGTGGCCGAACGGTCAGACGGGTGGGATGTTTGGTGTGCCCCCGGCAGGGCACCAACCTGCGTCAGGACCGCGTACCAGCCCGCCGGCATCGGCACGGGCTATCGGGAACGCCCCCGTTTACCCCCCGAAAACCCCTCACGAACGTTGGCGATCTGCGGTGAGTGCCGATCATAGCGATGGGGCGTTTGGGCAGTTCAGCGGCAAGAACTGGCGATCAATGACAAGTCTGGTGTCCCGGCAGTCGACAAGCACAGGTCGTCGGTTCGATTCCGACAGGCGGCTCAGAACGAGGCCCTGACCAGCATCAACATTAGTCAGGGTCTCATGTCTGTCTATGCGATTGTGAATCGCCCCCCGGCCCCCCGAAACCGCGGACAGGGCCCGGACGTCGGCGCCTCGTTCCAGCAGGTTCTTGACGATCAGGCTCCCGAGGCTTCCGGTCGCACCTGCTACCAAGACTGTGGTCATCGTCGTTGCTCCTCAGGTTTTCAGGTGCCCGCAGGCAGGCGCGTGTGGCGAGGGATGCTGCCGAATTTGCCGGAGTGGAAGTCGCGGTAGGCCTGTTCGATCTCGGCCCGGGTGTTCATGACGAACGGGCCGCTGGCGACGACGGACTCACCGATCGGCCGGCCCGCGAACAGCAACACGGTGGTTCGCTCGTCCCCGTCGCCGGTGGCCAGCGTCAAGGTGGTCGCGTCGCCCTGACCGGATACGGGATCGGACCAGGCGGTCTGTCCGGTGCCCACGGTGCGACCGCCGACGGTCAGCCGCCCCGCGATCACGTACGCGAAGGCGCGCTCGGCGCCGTCGATGACCTGACGGTACTCGGTTCGCGGATCGAGGGTGATCACCGCGCCGAGGATGGGCCACTGGTTGACCGCCGGGCCGCGTGCGGCCCCGGTCTCGCCCGAGATCACCTGGACGAGCACGCCCGGCTCGGTATGCACGGCCTGACTGCCGGCTCGTAGGTCCTGGTAGCCGGTGGGGACGAACTTCAGGTGCGACGGCAGGTTGAGCCACAGTTGGATCACGCGAGCATGTTCGGCGCGGGTGGCGACCTCGCGGTGGATGACGCCCCGGCCCGCGGTCATCCACTGCACATCGCCCGGTCCGAGCACTCCGGCGTTGCCCAGGGAGTCGCCGTGTTCGAGGGCGCCGTCCAGGATCAGGGTCACGGTCTCCAGTCCGCGGTGCGGATGCCAGTCGAACCCCGGCTGGTTGACCAGCTCCTCTCCCATCAGCAGGAATGGGTCGGTCCAGGCGTCGTTGCCGGGGGCGATGGCCAGGGTGCTGCGTGCGGACATGGGTGTCGGGCCCAGGTCCACCTGGTCAACGACCCGATTCACCCGTCGGGCCACCGGTGCGGAAAGTGCGGTCATGATGCCTTGCCTCTCGTCGGTCGGAGGAAGCGTCCCGCTTGTCGACAGGTGTTAGCAAAGAGCACCCAAGTTGCTTATTCTTGAGAAGTGACTTCTCCATCCAGCACGGCCGTCGACGAGGACAGCTGCCACCGCATCCTGCGCGCCATCGCCATCATCGGCGTCCGTTGGAACGGGCCGATCCTGCTCGCCGGGGCTCGCGGGGCGCGCCGGTTCAAGGAGTACCGGGCGCTCGTCCCGGGTATCTCCGATCCGCAACTGACGCTGCGGCTCAAACAGCTCCAGGAACGCGGGCTCATCGCGCGCACCGTCATTCCCAGCACCCCGGTCCAGATCACGTACGCCCTCACCGCCGACGCCAGAGAGCTGATCGCCGCCCTCCAACCGCTGGCGGACTGGAGCGAACGGAACCTCCCGAACAGCGACGCGTAAGGTTCTACCCTGCTCGAAGCCTGAGATCTCGACCTGCAACTGTTCCCCCGTGATCGCCGAGACAGAACCGTCCACCTCCGCGAGACTGTCTCCCATGAACGACGCGGTGCACGCCGACGACGGATGCCGACTGTGGGCTACCTGCAGCGGCCACGGACATCCACTGCTGTTCTGCCACGGCGGGCCAGGGCTGTGGGACATGTTCACCGATCTCGCCGCCACCCTCGGCGACGTGGCCTCCGTGGTGCGGTGGGACCAGCGTGGCTGCGGCCGATCTGAACGCCGCGGGGGTTACACCGTGGCTCGCTACCTCGCCGACCTCGACGCGGTACGTGGCCAGCTCGCCGGAGCCCGCACAGCGCTGCTGGGCCACTCCTGGGGAGCGACTCTGGCACTGCGGTACGCCCTGCAACACCCCGACCGGGTCAGCCACCTGATCTACGTCAGCGGCACCGGCCTCGATCCCAAAACCACCTGGAGATCCGCGTTCGGCCGCAGGCCGTCACCAGCTTTCTGGCTCAACCAGCACCCACCGGCGATACTGCTCACCACGAACTCCCGGACCCGGCCACGTCTGCACCGGCCAACCGACCTTCAGGTTCACTCTGAGAACCCGTCGATTTGGGTACTGAGGATTCGGTCCACCGCGCGGTCGGGTCGCGGATTAGGTCGGGGATCACGGCGTCAGCACCGCCGCGCCGTTCAACCGATCTGCGGCTAGGTCGGCCAGCGCCCGGTCGGCGGCGTCGAGGGGATACCTGGTGACCGCGACCCGGAGCCGGTGGGCGGCGGCGTGCGCTAGCAGCTCCTGACCATCGGCGCGGGTGTTCGCGGTCACGCTGCGCAGCGTGCGCTCTTGAAAGAGATGCTCCTGATAGGTGAGCGCCGGTATGTCGGAGAGGTGGATGCCGGCGACCGCGAGGGTGCCGCCCCGGTCCAGCGCCGCCAGCGCGGTCGGCACCAGTTCGCCGACCGGTGCGAAGAGGATGGCTGCGTCCAGCGGCTCCGGTGGCGGGTCGAAAGCGGCGCCGGCCGAGGCGGCGCCCAGCTGAAGCGCTAGTCGCCGGGCGGGCTCGGCCCGGGTCAGCACGTGCACCGTCGCCCCTTGCGCGATCGCCACCTGCGCGGTCAGGTGCGCCGAGGCGCCGAAGCCGTAGATCCCCAGCCGGCCACCGGCTGGCAGGTCGGCCAGGCGCAGCGCCCGGAAGCCGATGATGCCGGCGCAGAGCAGCGGCGCCAGCTCCTCGTCCGGGTAGCCATCCGGCAGGTGGTAGGCGTAGGCCGCTGGCGCGACCGTGTACTCGGCGTATCCACCGTCGGCGTCCCAGCCGGTGTAGCGGGACCGCGGGCATAGGTTCTCACTGCCGCGCCGGCAGTAGCGGCACCGCCCGCAGGTGTCCCGCAGCCACGCGATGCCGGCGCGGTCGCCGACCCGCCAGTTGGCGATCTCCGGGCCGACGGCGACCACCTCGCCGACCACTTCGTGGCCCGGCACCACCCGAGGTCGGCGCGGCGGCAGGTCTCCCTCGGCCAGGTGCAGGTCGGTGCGGCACACCGCGCTCGCCGCCACCCGAACCAACAGCTCACCGGCGACCGGCGTGGGCACCGGCCGGCGTACCGCGTGCAGCGGATGGGAGGTGATCGGGCCGGGGCGGCCGATCTCCCACGCCAGCATTGTCTCGGCCATCACTCCCATTCTGCCCCCGCCGCCGGATCGCGGCGGCCGGGCGCCGTGCTACTTCGGCGAGTCGAGCATCCCGTGGAGGTGGGCCGCAGCCTGCTCGATCTCGGCGTGGTCGTACTGGCCGGCCCGGGACTCCGCCGAGATCACGCCACACCGGTGTACCTGTTCGAAGTCGCCGTACGGAAATTTGTAGTGCCCCTTCCGGTCGGGCGGCAGGTCGTCGTCGACCCCCAGAAACCACTTGCCGAATTCGTCGATCCCGTTCGCTTCGATGAAGTCGTTCTCCTGGCTGGTCGAGGGCTGGTCGTCGCTCCAGTGGTCTCGGTCGTCGAGGACGTACCGCCCGTCCGCGACCAATCGGCGGGCGTGCCGGTAGCCAGTTTCATTCAGCGTGACGGTCATCTGCCGTTCCCCCGATCTGATCTCTTGCCTGGCCGTCAGCGAGTCACTACCCGGACCCCACCGCAGGTAACCACGCTGGTTGAGCCGTCGACCCCACCGCAGTCGCTTCGTCACCTGGGCCTCACGGGTCGCGCCAGCCACGTCGGTCCGGTGACGGATCGCTGCGCCCGTAACTCCGATCGTAGGAGCGGTCCCCGCAGAGCATTGACATGCGCATCTATCGATGGCAATCTACAGTCGCGCGATTGGGAGCCGAAGCAGTTTTCGGAGCCGGGGCGGCGGCTTCACTCATCGCCGGTCTGTGGATCGGCTCTCACCCATGGAGGCATTGTGCACAGAAAGAATCCCCGGGCGCGCGTACCCTTAGCATTGCGGGCCGTGCTCGCGGTGGCCGCGGCGGCGGCCGCGACGCTGGCGTCGACGATGGTGCTTGTCAGCCCCGCCTCAGCGCACGGGGCGGTGGTCGATCCGCCGACCCGGAACTACAGCTGTCTGGAGCGGTGGGGCGGCAACCACATGGACCCCGCGATGCAGACCGAGGATCCGATGTGTTGGCAGGCGTTCCAGGACAACCCCAACGCCATGTGGAACTGGAACGGTGTCTATCAGGACAACCTTGGCGGCAACTACCAGTCGATTCCGACCGGGACGCTGTGCAGCGCCGGGAACTCTGAGGGCGGCCGGTACGACTCGCTCGACACGATCGGCGCTTGGCAGCCGACCTCGATCGACAACAACTTCTCGATCCGCCTCTTCGACCAGGCCAGTCACGGCGCCGACTTCATCCGGGTGTACGTGACCCGCCAGGGCTTCGACCCGTTGACCCAGCCGTTGGGCTGGGGTGACCTGGAGTTGGCTGGAGAGATCGGCTACACCCCGGCCTCTCAGTGGGAGCAGGAGGCCGACGGGGTCGCGATCAACGTCCCGGCGTCGGCGCCGGGCCGCTCCGGTCGGCACATCGTCTTCACGCTCTGGCTGGCTGGTCATATGGATCAGACCTACTTCCTGTGCAGCGACGTGACCTTCCCGGGCGGCTCCGAGCCAACACCGACCACGCCGCCGACGACCCCGCCGACCACTCCGCCGACCACCCCACCCACGACGCCGCCGACGACCCCGCCGCCGGGCGGTGGCGAGGGCTGCAGCGCCGCCTACAGCGAGGGGTCGTCCTGGGGTGGCGGGTTCCAGGGTGAGGTCACCGTTACCGCGGGCTCCTCGTCGATCAGTGGTTGGACGGTCGACGTGTCGTTCCCCGGCGGACAGACGATCACCGAGCACTGGAACGCGAACCGGGCTAGCGGGAGTTCCTCCAGCTTCAGCAACGTGAGCTGGAACGGTGCCCTCGGTGCCGGTGCCTCGACCAGTTTCGGGTTCCTGGCCTCCGGCGATGCGGGGACGCCGCAGCTGAGCTGCACCGCCTCCTGACCCGGTAACCATCCCGGCCGATCATGAGCGTGTGGTCCGACCCGCCCGCGTGTCGGACCACACGCTCATGATCGGCCGGCGGGGGGTCTGGGTGGCGCGTAAAGTGGGCTGGTGCCAGAGGGACATACGATCCATCGGCTGGCGAGCCGGCACCGGGAGCTCTTCGCTGGCGGGCCGGTGACCGCGGCCAGCCCGCAGGGGCGGTTCGAGGCGGGCGCCGCCCAGCTCACCGGCCGGGTGCTCCGCGACACCGAGGCGTACGGCAAGCATCTGTTCCACCACTACGAGGGTGACCGGATTCTCCACGTCCACCTGGGCCTCTACGGCGTCTTCACGGAAGGCGCCGGACCGCCGCCGCCGTCGGTGGTGGGCCAGGTGCGGCTGCGGTTGACCTCGCCGGATCATTGGCTGGAGCTCCGCGGTCCGGCCGCCTGCGAGCTGTTGGCCCCACCGGAGGCGGAGTCGCTGCGCCGGCGGCTCGGCGCCGACCCGCTGCGTGACGACGCTGACCCGATGGTCGCCTATCAGCGAATCCGCCGCAGCCGTACGGCGCTGGCGGCGCTGCTGCTGGACCAGTCGATCGTGGCCGGGGCGGGGTTGGTCTATGTGAGCGAGGTGTTGTTCCGGGCCGGCATCCCGCCTACGCTGCCAGGCCGGGAGCTGGCCGAGATCCAGTGGCGGGAGCTGTGGCGTGATCTGTGCGAGTTGATGAAGGTCGGTCGCGCGACCGGCACTATCGACACCGTCGACGACGAGCATCTGCCCGAAGCGATGGGCCGCCCGCCGCGGCAGGATCGGCACGGTGGCGAGGTGTATGTCTACCGGCGCGCCGGCCAGCCGTGCCTGCGGTGCGGCACCGAGGTACGCCGGTCGGGGCTGGCCGGCCGGAATTCCTACTGGTGCCCCAGTTGCCAACCGGCGATCTGCGATGAGTGAGCTGCTCGCCTCGGGTCGCGAGGCCGACGTGTACGCGCTGGACGCGGATCGGGTGCTGCGCCGCTACCGGGCTGATCGGGATGTGGCCGCCGAGGCGGAGTTGATGGCGCACCTCCAGCGGCAGGGTTTCCCGGTTCCTGAGGTCTACTCGGCACACGGGCGGGAGATGGTGATGCAGCGGGTGGCAGGGGAGACACTACTGACCGCGATCGTCGCGGAGCGGATCTCCCCGGTCGATGCCGGGAGGGTGCTCGCCGAGCTGCACCGCGAGCTGGGCCGGGTGTCGCCGCTGGCGGGCGAGGGCGCTCCAACGGACCGGATCGTGCACCTGGATCTGCACCCCGACAATGTGATCATGGCCGACGCCGGCCCGGTCCTGCTGGACTGGAGCAACGCCCGGCATGGGCCGGCCGAGTTCGATCTGGCGGTCAGCGCGTTGATTCTCGCCGAGGCCGCGATCGGCCTGCACGTGCCGGCGATCATGTGTGGCCCGGCCGCTGAGACGTTGAACGCGTTCTTGACTCGTGCTGGTGACGATGTGCTCGGTGGTCTGCCCCGGGCCGTGGCGTTGCGGGAGGGGAATCCGACGCTGTCGGCATCCGAGCGGGCGCAGGTGACGGCGGCCTCGGTGGTGGTCCGGCAGCGGGTCGCACCGGAGTAACGGTGCCGGGGCAAATTGCGGTCGTGGCGCGATTGCGGTCATGCTAGCGTCAAGGCATGTACAGCTCCTGAGATCCCCCGCGCGCTAACGCGCCTCGGTCGTTCACCCTTGTTAGTCATCCTCAGGAGGTCTTGATGTCGCAGCCAACGCACGATTCCGCCGCCGACCCGGAGCAGCCGGAGCAGCCGGAGTCGGCCGAACCACTTAACCGTGCCGAGCGGCGGGCGCAGCAGCGCGGCAAGAAGCTCGGCTCGTCGCAGGAGCATGGGCCGAGCCAGCAGCAGGGTCGACCGCAGCCGATCCTTTCGCCTCGTCGGGCTGGTCGGCGCGGTAACCGCTGATCTGCCCGGTGTGAATCGGTTGACCGACCGGCGCCGCCGAACGCGGCGCCGGTCGCAGCCGTCAGGTCGCGGTGAGCCGGCGGGTGGCCAGCTCCGCGAGCAGCGCCGCCCCGTCCGATAGCACGCTGTCGTCGAAGCGCGCCAGCGGCGAGTGGTTGGTCGGTGCCGCGGCCGGGTCGTCGTCGGCGCAGGTGGCGCCGAGGAAGACGTACGCGCCGGGCACCCGGTCGAGCACCCGGGAGAAGTCTTCGCTGCCGGTCATCGGGTTGGCGAGTTCTTCGTACCGTTGCTCGCCGAAGAGTTCCTGGATGGTTTGGGCTACGAAGGCGTGCTCGGTGGCGTCGTTGACGGTGGCTGGATACTCCTCGTGGAAGGTCGCCTCGGCGCGTAGCCCGTGGGCGGCGGCGATCTGTTCGCAGAGCTGGACGGCGTATTCCCGGACTCTGGCCAGTGGCTCCGGGGAGAAGGCGCGGACCGTCGCCTCGAAGGTCGCGTCGTCCGGGATAATGTTGCGTTTGGTGCCGGCGTGGAAGCTGCCGACGGTCACCACCACCGGCTCGAACACGTCGAACCGGCGGGTGACCATGCTCTGCAGCCCGAGCACCATCTCGCAGGCGGCGGGCACCGGGTCGAGGGTGCGATGCGGAGTGGAGCCGTGGCCACCCGCGCCGATGACCCGCACCGAAAGCCCGGCTGAGGCGGCCATCAACGTGCCGGGTCGGCCGACGAAGACTCCCTTGTGGTACATCGACGAGCTGACGTGGATGCCGTACGCGGCGCTCACCTCCGGGCCGGCGGCGGTCAGCACCCCCTCCTCGACCATGTACCGGGCCCCGTCGTGCCCCTCCTCTCCGGGCTGGAACATGAAGACCACGTCGCCGGCGAGCTGTTCCCGCCGGGCGGCCAGCAGCCGGGCGGCACCGACCAGGCCGGCGGTGTGCAGGTCGTGGCCGCAGGCGTGCATCGCCCCCTCGTGCTCGGAGCTGAACGGCTCGCCGGTGCGCTCGGTGACCGGCAGCGCGTCCATGTCTCCGCGCAGCAACACCGCCGGCCCGCCCGGGGTGCCGCCGCGCAGTACCGCGGTCACCGAAGAGAGCTGCTCGCCCAAGGTGATCTCCAGCGGTAGACCGTCCAGCGCGGCGAGCACGGCCTCCTGGGTACGCGGCAGGTGGAGCCCGATCTCGGGAATCTGGTGTAGGCGTCGCCGCAACGCCGCCAGCTCGTCCGCCATGTCGTTCGCCTCTTCGCGGAGCGCCAACTGGGTCATCTGGGTACCTCCGGTGTCCTAGCCTCGTCGCTAAAACGCGCTGCGGGGTGGTTGGCGACCAACCCTAGACCCTCACCGCTGGTGATCAAAGCGCTCGTCCGGTGGCGAGCGGCCTCGACGGGCCTGGCCGATCTCGATAATCTGGGTCTACAGCCGAGCGGATGATCGGCCAGTTGGGAGAGCCATGGCCCGTGGAGCGATGCCACCCCGCCCGCCAGCCGGTGGCCGGGGGCAGCCGCCGCGCCGGGGCGGCCAGCCGGCGAAGCCGGGCCAGCGGCCGCAGAAGCAGGGGCAGAAACCGGCGCAGAAGCAGGGCATGACCCAGGCGCAGAAGGCCGCCCAGACCCGGCATGTGCTGGAGCAGCAGCGGAAGGCCGCCGCCAAGGCAAATCAGCAGCAGCAGCACCGGCAGCGGCAGGCGGTCTTCATGCGGGAGGCGCACGGCCAGCGTCGCCGTAACGCCGCCGAGCAGCGCACCGCGGAGGTGGCGGAGCAGGTCGAGCAGCTGGAGTCCATCCTGGCTACCGGGGTCGGGCGGTCGCCGACGATCGACCTTGACTCGTTGTATCAGACCCCGGAGGCGGGGCTCGATTTCGACCCCGGTCCGTTGGCCACGCCGTATCCAGAGCCGGCGTGGGACGACTTCGCACCGGCCGGTGGGCTGCTGGGGAGTCTGGGCGGTAAGGCTGGCCAGCAGCGGCGGGAGGCGGCCGCCCGGGAGGCGTACGAGCAGGCTCGCCAGCAGTGGGAGGAGGCCGAGCGGCTGCGCGCGGAGCAGTTGGCGACCGCGCAGCGGGCGCATGAAGGGAAGCTGGCGCGGCAGCGGGAGCAGACCGAGCAGTACAACGGGCGGATCGCCCGGGTCGCGGCCGGCCTGCGGACCCGGGAGCCGGCGGCGGTCGAGAGTTTCCTGCGGACGGTGCTGAGCCGGGTGCCGTTGCCGGCAGGGTTTCCGCGCCGGTACGAGGTGCAGCACGACCGGGAGACCGAGCAGGTCCGGCTGCGGTTCGTGCTGCCGGGGCCGGACGTGGTGCCGACGGTGAGCCGGTACGAGTTCCGGGGCGGCGTCGAGGAGCTACGGGCGGTGCCTCGCCCGGAGCCGGAGATCCACCAGCTCTACCAGTCGGTGCTGGCCCAGGTGACGTTGCTGGTGCTGCGGGATGTCTTCGAGGCGGAGCCGGGCCTCGCCGGGGTGCGCCTCGAAGGGCTGGCGGACCGGCTCGACCCGGCCAGTGGCGCCCCGGTCTTCGCCCACCTGGTCCGGGTGGCGGCGGAGCGCGACCAGTTCGCGGCGCTGGAGTTGTTGGCGGAGCCGCCGGCTACCGTGCTCGGGAGGTTGCCGGCTCGGATCTCCCCCGACCCGTACCGGTTGACTTCCTTGCCGGTGGCCACCGGCTGAGCCGGGGCACGGCGGGTGGCCGGCGGTGGGTCAGCTGTCGGCCTCGGCGGGGTCGCCGGTGAGGCTCTCGGCGACCGAACCCGCCATCTCCTGGATCTCCGGCACCTGCCAGGTCGCGGCGGCGCAGGCGGCCAGGGTCAGGCCGGGCAGCAGCACCGCCCGCTCGAAGCCGCCGCCTGCTTTGACCGAGATCGCGGTCGGGGTGGTGAGCATGTACCACCGGCGGCCTCTGATCTTGAACGGCCAGAGCACCGGCACCCCTTGATGGGTGATCAGGTCCCCGATCAGGTGCACCAGACAGCCCAGCCCGACCGCCACCCCGAGCAGGGGGTAGCCGGCGGCGGGCAGGCCGGCGAACGCGATCAAGGTGACCGCCCCCGAGATCCCGGTGGTGACCAGCCAGCCTTTGGTGCGGGCCCACTCGGCCATGACTCCGCGGATCGCCAACGCCAGGGTGAAGAAGAGGACGGCTAACACCACCGGCCGGCCGAAGTGGTGCACCAGCACGCTCACCAGCGCTCCGACCATCGCCGCGAACGCGATGGTATGCGTAAATGTCCGGTGGCCGTTGCGGCGCCGCGGGTCGGACTTGGACCGGGTCAGGTTGTAGATGCCGCGGGAGAGCCACTCGATCCCGTTAGCTAGGGCCAGCGACGGCACCCCGAAGACCCGGGCGGCGGTGGCGCCGCCCCGACGGCGGAACACTTTGCCTTTGACATCCAGGTCGGGCAGCAGCGCGGCGCCCGCGCAGACCGAGGTGTAGACGGCCAGCTCCGCGGGAGCCTGGGCGTATCCCGCCACTGTGGTCACTAGGCCCGCACCGGCGAGCCACGCCACCGCTCCCGAGGTAGCATGTGTCGGCCCCATCACCATGGGTAGGCATCCTCCACTCCCGACGCCCTGAGCGCCCGGGTCAACCTACCCGACGGTGCCGACATCACCGCCGTGGGGATCTTGCGGAACCGCCTGCGGTCAGGCCCGGCGGCCGAACTCGGCGAGCAGCCGGGTCTGGGGGTCGGCGTCGGCCGGCACCGGCGGTGGGTCGGCGATCAGGCCGGCCGCCCGGTAGAGCGGCGCGGTCTCAGCGAACCACGCTGCGCACGCCGCCACCAGCTCCGACGGCAGCCGCTGGTCGGCGCCGATCGCCGTCGCGAGATCCCAGCCGTGGATAAGGTGATCGGTGAAGAGCTGCATCAGGTACGCGGTAGCGCTGTCGTCGCCGTAGGACAGGTGGACCACTCGGCCCGGCACCCCCGGCTCGGCCGCCGCCACCTTCGCCGCCGACATCGCGCTCCGCCACGCTGCAACCGGATCGGCACCGAGCTGATCGCCGTCGAACGCGTTGCCCACCTCGGCCATGCCGCGGCCGGCGAGCAGCTGCGGCGCCCACAGGTCCTCCACGGTTACGTGGTTGACCAAATGCCGGACGTCCCACTCGGTGCAGGGGGTGTCGGCATGCCACTGGTCTGCCTCGATCTGCCGGACCGCGGAGTCGAAGACATCGCACGCGGACTGGTAGAGAAACACTGAGTCGTGCTCGGCCGCCATGGCTGCGCCTCCCCGGGACCCCTCCCCACGGCTTCTCACTCCAGCCTAGCGCGGCACGCGACCGCTGCGGGACGGATCAGCCGGTGTTGCGCAGCCCCGCGGCGATGCCGTTGACCGTGGTGAGCAGTGCCCGCTGCAGCGCCGGATCGACCGGGTCGGAGTTTCGGTACTGGCGCAGCAGCGCCACCTGCAGATGATGCAACGGCTCCAGGTAGGTGTCGCGCACCGCCAGCGTGCGCCGCAGCCCCGGCTGGTCGTCCATCAGCTCGGTGCCGCCGGTCACCGCGAGCAGTTCGCTGGTGGTGCGCTCAAACTCGGCCTCGATCCGATCGAAGACCGGTCGCAGCCGGGTCGGCACCAGCGACTCGACGTACCGGCGGGCGATCTCCAGATCTGTCTTCGCCAGCATCATCTCCACGTTGGAGATGAAAGTGCCGAAGAAGTGCCACTGGCCGTACATCTGGGACAGCACGTCCGACAGGCCGGCGGCGCGGGCGGCGGCCAGCCCGGTGCCGACGCCGTACCAGCCGGGGACGATCTGCCGGCTCTGGGTCCACCCGAAGACCCACGGGATCGCCCGCAGTCCGGTCAGCCCCGCCCCGGAGTCCGGCCGCTTCGCCGGCCGGGAGCCGATGTTGAGGGCACCGAGCAGCTCAGTGGGGGTGGCGGCCCAGAAGTACTCCGGCAGCAGCGGATCCTCCACCAGCGACCGGTACTCGGCGTACGCGGCGTCGGAGACCGTGGTCATCGCCGCGTCCCAGTCGGCGAGCACGGTCAGCGACTGCCGCGGGGTGGTGTGCAGCACCGTGGCGCGCAGCACCGCCGCCACGGTCAACTCGAGATTCTCCTCCGCCAGCGCCGGCACTGTGTACTTGTCGGAGATGACCTCGCCCTGCTCGGTAACCTTGATCGCACCATCCAAAGTGCCGTACGGCTGGGCGAGAATCGCCTCGTGGGTTGGCCCGCCGCCCCGGCCGACCGTGCCGCCCCGCCCGTGGAACAACCGCAGCTGTACGCCGTGCTGGGCGGCGACATCGCGCAGCGCCCGCTGGGCCCGGTGGATCGCCCACTGGGAGGTGGTGATGCCGGCCTCCTTGTTGGAGTCGGAGTAGCCCAGCATCACCTCCTGTTCGTCGCCGCGGGCCCGCACGATCTCCCGGTAGGCGGGAACGCTGAGCAGCTCGTCCAGGATCGGGCCGCCGTTGTCCAGCTCAGCGATCGACTCCAGCAGCGGCACGAATCCGATCCGGGCACGGCCGGCGTGCGGGTCGACCAGGCCGGCCTCCCGAGCCAGCACCGCCGCCGCGAGCACGTCGTCCACGCCCCGGGTGGCGGAGATGATGTACGACTCCACCACCTGATCGCCGAACTGCTCCTGCGCGCTGCGGATGGTCCGGAAGACATCGGCGGTCTTCCGGGACGGATCCGACAGCGGCGTGTCCGGCGTCGACAGTGGGCGCCGGCTGCCGAGCTCGTCCGCGAGCAGCTTCGTGCGCTCCTGCCGGGACAGCTGGTCATAGCTCGGCACCTCCCCCACCTGCCGGTAGAGCTCGGCGAGCACCACATGGTGCGGGTCGGCATGCTCGCGCACGTCCAGGGTGGCGAGCTGGATCCCGAACGCGGTGACGGTCCGCAGCAAGGTGGCGAGTCGACCGTTGGCGACCAGCTCGCCCGCGTTGCCGGCGAGCGAATCCCGCAGCAGGGACAAGTCGGCGACGGCCGCCTCGGAACCGAGGTAGTCCCGGCCGGGAATGTGGGTGGTGCCGGCGGCGAGCCGGGCCCGGGTGTTCGCCAGCTTCGCCTTGATCGCCCGCGCCTTGAGCCGGTACGGCTCCTCGGCGTTCACCCGCCGGAACCGGTCATCCACCTCCGGCAGCGCCGCCAGGTCCCGGTCCAGACTCGCGGCGAGGTCAGGGGAGACCCCGCGCAGCCGCCGGGAGACGCTCAGCTCGGCGATCAGCAGCTCCATCGCCGACTCCATCGCCTGGATGCCGTGCTCATGCTGCAGCAGCAACACCTCCCGGGTCACCGCCGGGGTCACGAACGGGTTGCCGTCCCGGTCGCCGCCGATCCAGCTGCCGAAGGTCAACGGCCGGGCCGTCAGCGGCACCGCCACGCCCAGGTCACGCAGGGTGGTGGCGAGCCGGTCGAGCACCGCCCCAGCGGCGCCGTCGTAAAGGTCGCGCAGATAGTAGACGGCGTTGCGGGCCTCATCGGTCGGGTCCGGCCGGTCCAGCCGCAGCTCGTCGGTCTGCCACAGCAGGTCGAGCAGCTCCGCCAATCTGCCGTCGCGTGGGGTGCCCGGGGTGCCGTAGAGCGCCGCCTCGGCGGCCTCGGCGTCCAGCTCGTCGGCGATCGCGCGTTGCTTGGTGAGGATCGAGCGGCGCGCGGCCTCGGTCGGATGGGCCGTGAAGACCGGACGCACCGCCAGCCGCCGCACCGCCTCGGTCAGCTCGTCGGTGGGCACCCCCCGCTCGGCGATCCGGGCGGCCGCTTGATCCAACCAACCGCCCTCGGCCGAGCGCTGCCGGCGCAGCTCCCGCGCCCGGTGCACCTGCTCGATGATGTTGGCAAGGTGGAAATAGGTGGAGAAGGCCCGCGCCAGCTTCGTCCCGGTCGTCACATCCAGCCCGCCGAGCCGCTCGGCCGCCTGCTGCGGGTTGGTGCGCACCAGTGCGCGTACCTCTTCGACCAGGTCGAGCAGCGGCTCGCCCTCTTGCCGGGCCAGCGTCTGGCCGAGCAGACCGCCGAGCCGGCGGATGTCGGCGCGCAGCGCGGCGTCCGGGCCGGGCTGGTCGTCGGTCTGGCGCTCAGGGTGTGCCACGGGTCTCGCCCTCCAAGTAACAACGGTACGGAGGGACGGCGTTGTCCGGGTACCCGGATCCTACCGACCGCCCCGTACCTGCTCGAACCGGAACTCCCGGATGAAGCAGTCCCGGGGCTGCCCCACCGCGAACATGACGCAGTCGATCACCGACTGCGCGGTCAGGTCGGCGTCGGCGGTACGCGGGCCGGCCTGGACGAAGTCGGGCGGATAGAGCGAGATCACCCGTACCCCGGCGGGACGGAGCCGGTAAGAGGCGATCTCGGCGAAACCGGCCTGGGCATGCTTCGCCGCGTAGAACGCGGCGTGCGCCTCGGACCGGTGATGGCCGACCTCGCCGCAGGTGGAGATCAGGTTCACCAGGTCGGGCCGGTCGGAGCCGCGCAGCAGCGGCAGCAGATGCTTGGTCAACAACACGGTGCCGGTGGCCGCGCCAGCGATGGTGTCGATGATCTCCGCGTCGGTCGCGTCGGCCAACTCCGCACCCTCGATGTAGCGGGCGCCGTTGTTGACCACGATGTCGATCCGGTCGGTCCGCTCGGCCAGCTCGGCGGCGAAGCTGGCGACCGAATCCGGATCCGCTAGATCGCACTGCAGGGCCTCAGCGCCTCCGACTCCTCCTTGCCGGATGAGCGAAGCGGTCTGCTCGGCGGCGGCGGCATCCCGGGCGGAAACGTAGACGTAGCGCCACGCTCGGCAAAGGACAGTGCGATCGCGCGTCCGGTGTCTCGGCCTGCGCCGGTGACCACCACTCGCAACCCAGTAAGTGTCATGATCCCGACGCTACCCCACGTCTTATGGATCAATGGTAGTCACTGTTGCTCACTGCTACTAGACTGCTGCGCATTGCTTGGTCGACCCAGTGTCGGAGCCGGTTTGAGACGACTGGCTCGACTGCTGGTGACAATGAGGAGGGGCGCCGGTGGGCTGGGGAGATATGTGTCCGCGTGGAGCGGTGGGTTTGATCGCGGTGGCCGCGATGCTGGCGGCCGGAGGTTGCAGTTCGGACAGTGGCCTCCCGGACCCGCCGGAATCTCCGCCGTCAAACCCTGATCATTCGGTGGCGGAGGTGGACCTCACGGCGGATGAGGAGCAGGCGGTCGACGAGGCCCGCGCGGTCTTCGACCAGTTCATGACCGCCTACAACGACGTCCTCACCGCTGGCGACCCCGCCACCGACGAGGTGCTCGACGGAATCCTGCCCCTTGCTGGCGGGCCGTTGGCACGCGAAGTCAACGGAGAAATATTCGACAATTTTCAGGCTGGCGTACGGGCTGAGGGTGTAATCGAACACCAGTTCATCGAGATCGTATCCCTAGACCTCGATCAAACGACCGTAGTTGGTGGAGAAGATCGTCCAGTGCCTACTGTGCTGTTGCATTATTGCATGGATGCCACGGAATGGAAAAGTGTCGACAAAGATACGGGCGATGTTGTCGATGGACCGGGAGATCGTCAATTAACTACTGTGACTGCCATATATTTCGACTCAACGCCCGTCGCTGTGGCGGAGGAGAATCTTGACCCGAACTGGGAGGTCACAGAGATGGATGGCACGGGGGAGCCATGCTAGCGTCGCGGTCCTTCAAAGCGTTAGCCAGGCTAGCCGCATGGATGGTGATTGCGGTGCTTGGATTTGTTGGAATGGAAGCGGTCCCTCCTGTGCCCATGGCGGCGAATGCTTCGGGGGCGGGCTGCGACGGAGTCGAGCCGACTATCGACGACACGGCCTACTGCACAGCGCATGTCAGTGGTTCGATTACTGACGGTCCCCTCGAGATTGCGGTGCCAGAAGGGGGTGCAGGTCCTGTCCAGCTGGCCTGCATCAGGGTGCGAGGGTCTAATGATGACCGAGATGTCATCGAGCGAGATGGCCCTCGCGAGGTGAGTTGTAACCATCCTAAAGGCTGGTTCAGCCGGAGTTGGGATTGTCACCTGTCGGCGCGCCCCGAGGAGCCGCCGTCTAATGACACACCCGGGTTCGCGGAACACGGAGAAGAAGGCGAAGTCTACGAGGTCTCGTGCTATCCGCATGGTGAGGAGAATCCGCATGGGCTGGGGCCGCACTGGGCTGCCGGTCCGTGGGGGGCGGTGTCGGACCCAGAGTCTGCGCAGTGGCAGCCGGCCGACCTGGTTGTGGTAGCTGCGCCGCCGGATGATCTAGGTGGGGAGGAATCACGAATTCTTGAGCTGTGGGTCGAGGCCGTCAACGCGTTGGAGATGCACGGACCCGCGATCACCACCGCGCCTCCGCAGGGCACTCGCGGCCTCGTAAACCTGCCCGTGTGGTTTTGGACCGAGGAGCATGAGCACCGTTGGCCGGAGGAGTTGCACGCCGCTGCCGAAGCGCCGGAGCTGGGCGAGCGGGTCGACGTGTACGCCGAGCCGTTGTTCATGGAGTGGGACATGGGTGACGGGAACGTGCGCCGTTGTGACGGGCCAGGCGAAGCCTGGCAGAGCGGAATGGATCTGCTCAACCCAGCGCACGAGTGCCACCACACCTATCGGCGCACCAGCCGTGACGAGCCCGGCGGGGTGTACGAGATCGTGGCTATTACTACCTGGCGCGTGTGGTGGGACATCAATGGCAGCTTCGACAGTGAGCTGGAGATCCAGGTGGGTACGACCGGTGAGCTGCAGGTGGACGAGATCCAGGTGCTGACCTCATGATCGCTCCCCGTCGCGGGAAGCGACGTGGAGCCCACTGACCCATTTGACCGACCCCGGGGCTTGCGTATGCATGAGGTTCGCTGAGGAGTCGGTCAAGGATGAGTTCTCGCTGGGTGGTGAGTTCATTCCGAGCGGTTGAGGCGGCCGAAGACGCGCCTCGCTCGTAGCTGTGCACGGGTTGGTCACTCTGCTGAGTGGATCGCGACACCTGATCAACTACATCGCCGGTGTTCAGGTGATCCGCTTTGGCCAGCGGAGTCGCATACGCCTGCCCGACCTCCGCCACTCGACCTCCTGGGCGGGTCGGGCGGCGTCCAGCCCTCACCAAGCAACCCCGACATGGTTGGGTAGCGAGGATCTGTGCGAAATATCCGACTTTTAGTTACGAAAGATCCCTGGCTACCCAACCATGCTGGAAGTGGCGGCGTCTCGCGGCCCTGCTGCCGGGTTGGGGTGTGGAGCTGAAGATCCAAAGCCCTACAGCTGTACGACACGCGGCGTGCCGTACAGCTGAAGGGTAGTTGATCAACGCGGGACTGCGCCCCCGGAGCGAACTGCCGCCGTCGAGTAGGCCGGCGGGCAGGCAGCTCCACGGCGTGCCCGGCCACGGACAGTTTGCCTCACTCGGCTTGGTGGTTTGAACGCTGATCCATAAGGGTGGCAAACTAGCTCAAATGCGATGACTCGGTCACCACTCAACCCACCAAGTGGAACGGGCTAGCTCGAACGGCGCTGGGGACATGAACGCTTCGAGAGCCAGGTCGGGAACTGCACGTCGAACCGAAGTCAGCCCAGCCGGCTATCGGCGCCGGGCCGCCGCCAACAATGCTCCGTTTGTGCTCTCAGCTCTCATAGGCCACGTAGCAGGTTCCACCAGCATCCGGCGATCTATGGTCATCAACCTACGCGGCGAGCTGCGCCGCCGGGATACGACCGCCGCAAGGCGCGGGGATAAGGTCGCTGTGGCGGTGTAGGCCGGGCTCGGGAGGTGCCGGGTGGCGAAGTCGGCGAGAGATCGTGAGGACCGGGCGATCGAGCAGCCTCCGCGGGAGTTTCCGCTGGCGGCCGGGGTGGTTCGGGTCGCGGTCGTCCGGGCGCCGATCGCCGCCGGTGTGTTTGTCCTGGCCGGCGTAACCCTGGTGCTGCTGCTGCTGTTGGTGGTGCTGCCGTCCGCGGTCGCGCCGGTGATAAACCACCTGTTGTGGGCGGCGCTCTTCACGATCCTGGCAGCGGTCCGATTGCTGCGGGTGGTGTGGCCGCAGCTGCGGCAGGACGGGCCGGCGCGGTTGGTAGTCGACCAGGACGGGTTGACGATGGTGGCCGATGGCGAGCGGACCCACCTCGCCTGGAAGTCGGTGAAGTGGGTGGGGGTGACCCATGGTGTGCCACCGCGCAAACAGAGCCCGACCCTGGTGGTGTGGCCGAAGGCTAAAGCCGAGCCGCCGGCGGAGTCGGGCCGCCGAGGCTGGCTACCGATCCGATACCAGCCTCACCCGCGGTGGTTCCCCCAGCTCGGGCTGGTGCGGGTGATAGACCTGGCGTTGTTGCGGGCGTCCGAATCCGAGGTCACCGAGGCGGTGATGCAGGTGGCGGGGCGTCGCTGGCGCAGGTGACCGCAGGCATCCCGGTCCGTCTCCGCGGTGGGGGATGGCGGCAGGTCGGGTCGATCGTCCGGGGCGCCGCCCCGCCGTACGAGATCATGTGGCGTGCGACTCAGTGGTGAGGTATGGCCCGCAGGCCGGCCGTCGGCGAAGACGACCGACCTGCGGGCTGGGGAGGAGTTAGGACCCGACGGTCAGGGCGGCCCCGAACTGGGTGGCGTACCGGTCCAGGGTGTCCGTGACCTCTTGGTAGAAGGCCTGGTTCTCCAGGCCGGCATCGGACGGGCAGGCGCCGTTGTAGGAGACGCTGCCGCTGTGGATGCCCTCGGCGTAGTAGCCGGGGCTGTAGGTGGCGCCGCCCGAGTCACCGGAGCGGGTGCAGGCGTTGTGGACACCCATGTCGAAGACGGGGCCGTCCGAGTAGTTGGCGGTGGCGCCCTTCTGGGTGATGACCCCGCAGGTGACCTCGGTGGTGATGCCGGAGGCGCAGACCGGGGTGCCGACCGGTGAGCTGCGGGCGTCGAGGATGGTCACCGCGCCGGGGTACTCCCAGACGAACGGGCCGGTGCTCCAGTACGAGTTGGTGATCTGCACCAGCGCCTCGTCATGAGTGGGGAAGGTGGAGGCGACGAACGGGCCGACCGCGGTGCCGTGGTGGGAGGTGTCGTCGTTGACTCCACCGCAGTGGCCGGCGGTGAGGAAGTAGCGGTCGCCGGTGGTCGGGTTGTGGGCGTTGAACCCGATCGAGCACCAGTAGCCCATGGCCGGGATCTCGTAGCGGGTGCCGCCGTCGAGCCAGGAACCGTCGTGGTCGGCCGGCTCCGGCCGAACCGTGCCGGGGGAGACCCGCACCGCGTCGCCGTAGTCGGCGGTCAGCTCCTCGAAGGTGGTGACCTCGGCCGCGTCGACGGTCAGCAGCACCTGGTTGGCCGGCACGTCGATGCCCCACGAGTAGGCGTCCGACATGGTCGCCGGGTCCGACTCGGCCAAGTCGTTCAACTCGCCCTGGATCGACACCAGGTCGGCCTCGGTGTGGGCGACCGGCTCGACTGTGGTGCCGGTCGCTTGCACCGTGCCGGCGGTGGCCGGGTCGGTCGTGCCAGCCACCAGGGTCGCGCTCTCGTGATCGAACCAGACGCCACCGAACGAGTCGCCCAGCTGTGCGCGCAGCTGGTCGACTCGGGTGTCCAGGTCGCCGAGCGCCGCAAGCAGCGTGTCCAGCTCTGCCGGGCTGACGTCGAGGTCTCTGACGAGGGCCGCCCGCACGGTCGCGTCGGCGGGTGAGTGGGGGGTCTCGGCCCGGTCGGCGGCCGTGCTGATCCGCACGTCGGCGGGGGCGCTGTCGAATGCTCCGGCCGCGACGGCTGGTGGCGCGGCGGTGATCGCGAGTGCGCCGATCGCAGTGGCCGCTATCGCGCCACTCGCCAGCCGGTAGACCCGCGTAGATCCATGCCTGCTCATGGTGTCCTTTCGTGGGTGCACCCCCGCGGTCCGAACGGTTCGGACCCCGTAGCATGGACACTATTAAGTGAATCGATGCTCAGGCAGCCGGGCTGTGAAATCAACCACACTGGATGGCTGGGATGGATTCAGCCCCGGGGCGTGACTCCGAGCGCGGCGCAGGCGCGCCGGTACATCCGGACGACCTCCTTGCGCAGCTCCGTCCGGGCCTCCAACCGCCGCGAGAACGGCACCCGTACCGCCACCTCCGTCCTATCTACAGTGGCTATAAAGGTCATGGCCGTCGGATCCACGCCGGTCATCTGGACCGACCGGGCATCGGGCTGTCCACCCAGCGCCCGCACGATCAGCAGCGAATCCTCGGCGTGGTCCTCGTTCATGTGCTGGGTCACCTGGGCCACCACCGCTGGCGAGAACGGGTCCGCGCGTACCTCGCGGGCGAGTTCGGTGAAGACCTGCGCGTTGAGTCGATACGCGAGCGCCACCTCCGCGGTCATCCGGGCCTGCTCCTCCGGTTGGAAGGGCAATGCGTCGAGCTGTTCTCGGTACCGTCGCTTGAATCCGGTGGGCGAACCCAGGTCACTGAAGTCGTAGAACGCCACCCCCCGCCCGTCACCGAGGCCGTACGCGGTGCTGACCGCCCGCCGGATTACCTGCCCACCGGAGAGGTCGCCCAGGTATCGCGTGTAGTGGTGGGCGATGAACCCGGCCGGCCACGAAAAACAAGCCTGCCGTAACCGGTCGCAGTAGGCGGCCGTCGCTGGGCTCGGGGAGACCCGGTCCAGCCAGTCCGGTCCGATCAGATGGGCGAGGTCGGCGCGTAACCCCGGCAGCCTGGTGAGTTCGTCCACCACGAATGGGCCGGCTGTCGGATCCGGCCGCATCGCCTCAGCCGCCTGTTCCAGCACTTGGTAGATGTGCCAGTGCGCCACCACCATCGCGACGTATCCGGTGCGCGGCACCTCACCGGCTAGCAGCTCCTGGATGAACCCGCTTGACTCAGCGTGTTCGTGGTGGGTTTCGGTAGCGGCCCGCAGCTGTGCGGAGAAGGGGAGTGTCTCCATCGAATCTCTCCAGTCGGCTCGTGGCTAGGTGGCATCGGTGGCGGAAAGCTCATCGGGCAATGGCAGCACCAGTGGTGTCCCGGTACGCGGGTGCCGCAGCACCTCCACCGGGTGTCGCCAGACCGCGCTGAGCAGCGGCGCGGTCAAGACCTCGGGGGGTGGTCCGGCGGCGGCCACCCGGCCGGCGTCGAGCACCACTACGCGGTCGGCGTAGCCGCCGGCGAGCGCCAGGTCGTGCAGGACCACCACGACGGCGACGCCGCCGGCGGCGAGCCGGCGGGCGGTCTGGAGTACGGCCTGCTGGTGCCGGAGGTCCAGGGCGGCGGTCGGCTCGTCCAGCAGCACCACCGGCGTCCGTTGCGCCAGCACCCGGGCGAGCGCGACCCGGGCGCGTTCCCCGCCGGAGAGGGACGGGAACGGGCGGGCGGCCAATTCGGTCACGTCGACCGCAGCCATCGCCGCCGCGACCGCGTCGTCATCCTCGGCCTCAGCGGGGGTGCCGGCCCATGGCGCCCGCCCCATCCGGACCACCGCCGCCACCGGGAACGGGAACGACAGGTGGTGGTGCTGCGGCAGCACAGCCCGCCGCATCGCCTGCTCGATCGGGCGCCAGCTGCGCAGCGGCCGGTCCAGCAGGGTCACCTCGCCGCTGGCGGCGGTGGTCTCGCCAGCGATCACCGAGACCAGTGTGGACTTGCCGGCGCCGTTCGGGCCGAGGAGCGCCACCACCTCGCCGGCGCGGACGGCGAGGTCGATGTCGTGGAGCACCGGCCGGCCGCCGAGCGCCACGCTGACCTGCTCGACGTTGAGCACCACCGTCCCCGGCTCCGGCCACCGGGGCGTCGACCGCCGGCCGGCGCCGATCATGCCCAGCCTCCTGCCCGCGCCCGGGTACGGCGCAGCAGCCAGAAGAAGAACGGCCCGCCCACGAGCGCGGTGAGCACTCCGAGCGGCAGCTCCTGATACGGGATGGCGGTGCGGGCGATGAGGTCGCCGACGACGACCACCAGGGCGCCGCCGAGCGCGCTGGCCGGCACCAGCACCCGGTGGCCGGGGCCGGCGACCATCCGGATCAGGTGCGGCACCACCAGCCCGACAAACCCGATGATGCCGCAGAAGGCGACCGCCGCCGCGGTCAGCAGCGCGGTGACCGCGATCAGCACCAGCCGCATCCGTTCCACGTCGACGCCGAGGTGGCGGGCCGGGCGTTCACCCAACGCCAGCAGGTCGAGCCGTCGGGTGTAAGCCTGCGCCACGGCGAGGCCCACCACCGCACAGATCCCGACGGTCAGCACATTGGGCCAGCTCGCGGCGGCGAGACTGCCCAGATTCCAGAACGCGATCGCCCGTACGCCGTCGGCGTCGGTCAGGAACATCAGCAGCCCGAGGGCGGCACCGGCGACCGCGTTGACCGCGATGCCGGTCAGCACCAGGGTCACCACCTCGGTCCGGCCGCCGCTGCGGGCCAACAGGTAGACCGCGACGGTGGTGACCAGGCCGCCCACGAACGCGGCCGCGGCCACGCCGCCGACCACGGTGGTGCCGGCGACCAGAATGATCGCCGCACCGACCGCCGCCCCCGCCGAAACTCCGACGACGCCGGGTTCGGCGAGCGGGTTGCCGAAGATGCCCTGCATCACCGCGCCGCCGCAGCCGAGACAGGCCCCGACCAGGATGGCGAGGCACACCCGGGGAAACCGGACCTGCCACAGCGCGTTCTCGCCGTGCGGGGCGCTCGGCACCGGCCCGAGGCCGAGGCCGAGCCGGTGCAGCAACGAGCCGACCACTTCGGCGGGGCTGACCGCGACCTGACCGGTGCCGGCGGCGAAGACCGCCGCCACCAGCAGGGTGATCGTCAGGCCCAGCAGCAGGTAGCGGCCGCGCCGGCCGCTGGCGGGTCGCACCGCGGCGGCGGCCGGCGCGGGCCGGGCGGTCATCAGCACGTGCCGTGCACCGCCTCGGCGAGCGCCGCCACCGCTTCCCCGGTGCGGGCGCCGAAGCTGAGCAGGACCCCGTCGGCCATGTCCACGATCCGTTGCTGTTCGCCGGCGGGGGTCTGGGCCACGCCGGGCAGCT
Source organism: Natronosporangium hydrolyticum (assembly GCF_016925615.1). Classification (NCBI taxonomy): domain Bacteria; kingdom Bacillati; phylum Actinomycetota; class Actinomycetes; order Micromonosporales; family Micromonosporaceae; genus Natronosporangium; species Natronosporangium hydrolyticum. The sequence goes on along the minus strand of NZ_CP070499.1, from coordinate 5,039,486 downwards.
CGAGCAGGCCCTCGATGCCGCCGACCGAGTCCAGACCCTCGGACATCACCAGGATCACCTCGGGGCCGGCGTTGATCAGACCTTCGCTGGTCAGTGGCCGGAAACCAGAGATGCCGATCGCGCTGCCGGCGTCCTCGGCCCCGATCGCTTCGATCATCGCGTCCGCACCGGAGTCCTCGCCGGCGAGCAGATACACCCCGGCGGTGCCGCGCAGGTAGAGGAAGGCGACCCGCAGCGGGTCTGCGCCGGTGGGGGCGGTGGCGCGAGCCTCGTCGATCTCCTGCTCCACCCGGGTCACCAGCTCCTCGCCGGCCTCGACCACCCCGAGGGCGGCGGCGATCTCACGAATGTGGAGAGTGACGGCGGGCAGGGTCTGCTCGTCGTCGATCAACACCACCGGGATGCCGCTGCGGCGCAGCTGATCGAGCACCTCGGGCGGGCCGATGCTGGCGTCGGCGAGGACGACGGTCGGGTCCAGCGCCAGCACCCCTTCGGCGGCCAGATCGTGGCCGCCGGGGGTGACCAGCGGCAGCTCGGCCGCGGCCGGGAAGGTGGTGGCGGTGTCGCGACCCACCACCCGGTCGCCCAACCCGAGACTGAAGACGATCTCAGCGATCGAACCATACAGATTGACCGGCAGGATCCGGCTGGCGTCGGTCACCGTGACCTCGGCGCCGTCGGCGGAGGTCACGGTGACCGGCAGGGCTGGGGTCGGCGGTGGCGAGACCGGGGTGATGTCGTCGGAGCCGACGGTGGCGGTGGTCGGCCCACAGTCGTCGGCGGCGTCGGCCGGGTCGGCGGCGGCGCAGCCGGCGGCTCCGAGCATCAGCGCCGCGAGGGTGGCCGCGGTGAGGCTGCGCCGGGGGCTCACGGAGCGGCCCGCCGGCGCCGGATCACCCGATTGGTGACGATGAGTCCGAGGAGTAGGGTGGCAAGGCTCGCGGTCGCCGTCCACCACCAGGTACCGGCGGTGCCGCTGCTGCTGACCCGGGCGATCGAGAGCTCCTCCGGAGCCGGGGTGGCGGCCGCGCTCGGCGCCGGCGCCACGCCACCGGCCGGCTCCGGCTCGGCCGGGTCGCCGTCACCGGATCCGTCGGCACCGTTGGGGTCGCTACCGGAGCCGGCCGGGCTGCCACCGTCGTTGCTGCCGCCATCGCTGGTGCCGGCGCCGGTGTCGCCGCTGCGGCTCCCGTCGGGCTCGCCGCCGCCGCTGCCGGCGAAGCTGACCGGCACCCGGACGTCCTGGGTACGGTCGGCGCCGCGGGTGTGGTCGGCTCGGGTGACCACGGCGCAGCCACCGGCCAGGCAGTCGATGTCGCCGATGGTCGGGGTCAGCCGGAGCGTCACTGAGAACGACCCACCCGAGTCGTACGGGACGGCGAGATCCCCGGCGTACGAGGGCGGATTGTCCGAGATCCAGTGCGATGCTCCGAGCGAGCCGCTGGTGTCCGCGCCCCCGCCGCAGGGGCTCGGGAGCACGCCCGGGCCATTGTCCACGCAGTACGCGACGTAGATGCCCTTGTTGGTGTCGAAGCCGCTGCCCTGCACCGTGACGGTCGCACCACTGCGGTCGATTCCGGTGGTGGTGGAGACGGTTACCTGCTGCCCCTCCGGTCCGGTGCCGGAGCTCTGCGCGGCGGCGGCCGGGCCCGCGGCGGCGCTGCTGGCGACCGGTGCGGCCAGCGCCAACAGCGCACAGGTGGGGAGCAACCGGCGGCGGGCCAGTTCACGCATCGGGGTCCTCCTTGGTCGGTCGCCGGGGTTGACGGCCTCACGAGGTAAGCCTAACCTAAGCTCGTTAGGTAAGGCTAGCCTCACTAGCGGCTTCAATATCCGGAAGGACCGGTGCATGACGACAGGCAGTGCGCGACCACGACGGGCCGGGCTGGCCCGGGCGGCGCGATGGGTGGCGGCAGTCGCGGTGGGCCTGGTGGCCGCCGCCACCGGCGGTGTCGGCGTCGCGGCCGCGGCGGAATCCGACATCGCCGACGGCCATCTCGACTGGGGATTCAAACAGTCGTTCCGGCAGTACGTATCGAACGGCAACGGTAACCCGCCAATCGCGGCTAGCGACGGTGCCGCCGTCAACAGCGACGGCACGTTCCGCTTTCCGGTCACCGGCGGCACCTACGATGACAGTAGCGGCGCCACCACCGTCCACCATGGTGGCACCATCGTCTTCTCTTACCCGGCCCACTTCTTCGAGATCACGATCGCCAACCCGACCGTCGTCATCAGCGGCGGAAACGGAGTCCTGCTCGCCGATGTGGAGCTGGTCACCTCGGGCGGTGGCTTCGAGCCGGTCGACGAGGTCCAGGCCGAGATCGCGGAGCTGGCCACCGCCGGCAGCTCGCCGATCGTCGACGGCGGCGTGGTCCGGTGGGAAGCCCTGGCGGCCACCATGACCGCCAACGGCGCCGAGGCGTTCGCCGGCTTCTACGGGGCGGGGGAGGCGCTCGACCCGGTCTCCTTCGCCTTCAGCACCGACGGCTCGGTGCCCACCGATCCAGAGACCGCGACGGTCACCGTCACCCCGGCCAGCGGCCTCGACCCGGCCGGCGCCACGATCCAGGTCAGTGGCTCCGGCTTCGACCCGACCTCGCCCGGGATCAACCTGGCGTTCGGGCCGGCGACCGGCGACTGGTGGAGCGATTCGTCGCAGTACCTGAGCGCCAAGTGGGTACACCCCGGTGGCAACCCTGGAGGCAACCAGGATCGGCTCAACTCGGACGGCACCTTCAGCACCACGCTCGAGGTCGCCGGAGAGTACACCGATGGCGGTGGCAACCAGGTCGACTGCGTCAGTCAGCAGTGCTATGTGGTCACGATGCGGGCGCACGGCCAGCCCGACCGCAGCCAGGACACCCGGACCCCGATCGAGTTCGCCGGTGGCCCACCCGGCACCGGTGGCAGCGACGAGCAACAGATCACGGTGGACGTGCTCGGCGGGCCGCTCACCCTCTCGGTCGCCGGTGACTCGGTGCAGCTCTCGGACGCGGCGATCGGCGGTACCGCCACTGGCGAGCTGAACCAGGCCGAGGTAGAGGATCTGCGCGGCACCAACGCAGGCTGGAGCCTGGTCGGGCAGGTCGGTGAGTTCACCGGCGACGCCGGCACCTTCCCCGGCAACCAGCTCGGCTGGGCGCCGCAGGCCGACGTGGTGAGCGGACCTGGTCTGGTCGCACCGGGCTCACCGGTCGGCTCCGGGCTCGGCGACGCGCGTACCTTGTGCTCGGCTGGCGCCGGCGCCAGCGCCGGCACCTTCGAATGCGGCGCCGAGCTGAACCTGGGCATCCCCGGTTCGGCCGCTCCCGGCCGCTACACCGCCACGTTGACCCTCACGTTGGCGTGACCGACCGCTCGCCCCGGGGATCACCGGTTGGCAGACCTCTCCCCGGGGCGAGCTCTCTTCCGTCCGAGAGCGACCTCATGCCGTCATCACCCCTCGTCCGCCGAGCACCCCGGATCGCGCTCGCCGCGCTGATCGCGTTGCTGGCCGCGCCGCCCGACCTCACCCCGGCCGCCGCATCGCCGGCTGCCGCAGCGCCGACTGCGGTAGCGCCGGCCGGCGCCGTGCCGGCCAGCCAACAGAGCTTGCCCGACGATCCCGAGATCCGGTGGGCGGTGCAGCCCACCCGCGAGGCCGGGCCGACCGGCCGGAGCTGGTTCACCTACGACCTGGTGCCCGGAGGTGAACTCGTCGACTCCGCGACGATCACCAACTTCAGCAGCACCACATTAGACTTCGAGGTCTACCCTACCGACGCGTACACCACCCCGGACGGCGGTTTCGCGCTGCTGCCGGCGGACGAACCCGCCAGCGGGCTCGCCACCTGGGTCGGCATGGCGCAGGGGCGGTACCGGGTTCCCGCCGGCGAAACGCTGGAGGTGGAGTTCCGGCTCCGAGTCCCGGCGAACGCCACCCCCGGCGACCATGCCGGCGGCATCGTCGCCTCCCTCACTTCCCGCACCAACGACGCCGACGGGCAGCTAGTCGACCTGGATCGTCGGGTGGCCGCCCGGGTGTACGTCCGGGTGGCCGGGCCGGCCGAGCCCGCGGTGCAGGTCGAATCGGTGCAGGTGTCGTACGACAATCCGATCGCGCCCTGGGGAGAGCACCGGATGACCGTCACCTACGTGCTGCGGAACACCGGCAACCTGCGGGTCGGCGGCGATAGCCAGGTGCGGGTAACCGGCCCGTTCCGCTGGCGGTTGGCCACCAGCGGTCAGACCGAGCTGCCCGAACTGCTGCCGGGCAGCACGCTGACGGTCACCGAGACGGTGACCGGGCTCGCGCCCGTGCTCCGGTTGACCGCCGCGATCGAAGTGGACGCGGTCAGCTCGGACGGCCCGATGCCGCAGGTTCGGCGTACCACCGGGGTGTGGGCGATCCCCTGGCTGTTGGTCGCGGTGCTGCTGGTGGGCGGCGCGGTGGTGGCGGTCCGGCGGATCCGTCGCCGTCGGGCGGCGGCCCAGCGACCGGGCGCTGCCGGGCGGCCCTCCTCATGACCCGGCCCTGGCTACGGTGCGGGTGGGCCGGGCTGTTGACGATCGCCACCCTGTGGCCGGGTACGCCCGCCAGCGGAGCCACCACCGTCGAGATTACTGTGGACGACTCGGTGGTCGAGGTGGGGGGCGAGCTGACGGTACGGCTGACCGGGTGGCCCGCCGAACTCGCGATCGTCGAGCTGTGCGGCAACGACGCGGCCCGCGGCGCCGCCGACTGCGCGGTCGGCGCCGGGGTGCAGACCTTTCCGCAACCGGACGGCGCCGCCACGGTACGTCTACCGGTGACCGCGCCGCCGGTCCCGTGCCCCTGCTCGGTCCGGGTCCGCGACGTTGCAGGCACCCGTCTCGCTACGACGGAGGTCGAGGTCACCGGGTTCGCGGCGGAGCCGCCGGAGGAGGTAGAGCCGCCGGGTGAGCTGGCGATCGTCGACCTTTCGGTGAGACCGGAGCGCGGCTGGTCGGCCTGGTTTGGCGGGCCCGTCGACCGGACCATCCTCGTGACGGTTCGGCACGCTGGCGGTGGCCCGGTCGCCGATCCGCCGCTCACCCTGTTGGTCGGACGCGGTGGGCACGCCGACACCATCGCGCCCGCCCCGGATTTGGCCGGCGTCGCGGTCGGGGAGGAGCGCAGCTATGAGGTGCCGGTCGAGCTTCCCGCCCCGGCCCTCGGCCAGTATCTGATCTCCGGTGACCTGGCCGGCGCAACCTTTGCGGTGGAGACCGAGCACTACCCGTGGGGGGTGCCGACGCTGCTCACGGGTCTGCTGCTGGTTGGCGGGGTGGGCACCGCCCGGGCGCTACGTCGGCGCCGAGCGGTTCCCACCCCACCACCTCCCCATCGGTGAGTTCGCCGTCGCACCGCTGCCGGTGCTAGCTACGCTGGGACCAGGCCTGCCGTAGCTTGACCCGGGACCCGGTCCGCAGCAACGAACCAGCGTAGAGCCGGCTCCCGATCAACACCCCGGCGATCATGGTGGCCACCAGACCGAGCATCGAGACGAAAGGCTCCCACGGCTGGGCCTCCCCGGCGAACAGCCGGACCGGCATCGCCACCGCGGCCGAGAATGGCACATAGGACAGGATGGTCATCACCAGGGTGTTCTCGAAGAAGAAGACCACTCCGAAGTAGGGCAGCATGACCACCGCGATGATCGGGGCGGCGGTGCTGCCGAGGTCCTCCTGCCGGCTCACGATCGAGCCAGCCACCGACCACATCGTCGCCAGGAGTACGAAGCCGAGCGCGAAGAACGGCAGGAACCAGCCGAGCGCCGGCGCGAGCAGCGACAGCAGCTGCGACTGGTCGCCGGCGCGGAGACCGATCGGGGCGACCATGGCGAGCAGGGCCAGTTGCGCGAAGACCAGCAACGAGTGACCGATTATCTTGCCGGCCAGGATCGCCCGGATCGGGATCGTCGCGACCAGGATCTCGACGATTCTGGTCTGCTTCTCGGTAACGACGCTCTGGGCGATCGCCATGCCCGAGAAGGAGAACATCATGAACGCCAGGGCGAAGGCGAAGGCGACCAGGAACCGCAACCCGCCGCCCACCTCGTCGGGTTCGAGCAGCTCGACCGGCGGCGACTGGCTCAACCCGGACACTACTGCGGTGGGCGGATCCGCGAGTCCGATCACCAGCGGCCCAGCCGGGCCGTCGATGACCGCCCCGTCCACCTCCCCATCGCGCACCAGCTCCTCGGCGGCGGCCCGGTCGGTGACCGGCTCGACCTCGAAGTCAGTCGCCGCCACCGCCTCGGCCGCTGCCGGACCAGCGACAGCGACGGTGACCCGGTCGTCCCCACCGAAGAGGCCAGGCAGGATCGTCGCCGCCAGCAGGCCCACCACGAAGACGGCGAGGGTTATCCAGAACCCTTTGGTGCGGAGCTGAGTGCTGATTTCTCGTTCGGCGACCAGCCGGGTGGCCGCCCAGGTGGCGTTGGTGCGGGGAGCGTCCGGCCGGTGAGGCTGCGGCTCCCGGGTGATCGTCGGGCTGCCTGCGGAACTCATCGGATGACCTCCCGGAAGATTTCGCTCAATGTGGGCACGATGGGTCGGAAGCTGTGCACCGGCCCCCGCCGCGTCGCCTCCTGCAGGACCACCTGCTCGGCACCGGCGACCGTCACGTCGAACTGCACGGTGGCACCGGCCAACTCCACGACCGTGGTGTGGGGCATGTCCCGAATCCAACCGGCGTCGTCGTCGACGGTGAGTTCGTACCGGGGCGGGCCCTGCCGTTGTTGCAGCTCGGCCCGCGCCCCGGCGGCGGCGATGCGGCCCTCCGCGATAACCACCAGGTTGTCGCAGAGCCGCTCGACCACCTCGAGCTGGTGGCTGGAGAAGAGCACCGGGACACCCGTTCGGGCCCGCTCCCGAAGCACCGAGAGGACCGTCTCCACGGCGAGCGGGTCCAGGCCGGAGAAGGGCTCGTCGAGAATCAGCAGTTCGGGTTCGAAGGCCAGGGCGGCGGCGATCTGTGCTCGTTGCTGATTGCCGAGGGAGAGTTGCTCGACCGGGTCGTCGGCGCGTTCGGTCAGCTCCAGCTGCTCCAGCAGGTCGGCGCAGTTGCGTCGGGCGGTGGGCTGGTCCAGCCCGTGCAACCGGGCCAGATAGACGATCTGCTCGGCGACCTTCATCTTCGGGTAGAGGCCGCGTTCTTCGGGCATGTAACCGAATCGCTGCCGGGTCGTCTGGTCGATCGGGCTGCCCCGCCAACTGACGGTGCCGCTGTCCGCGCCGAGCACCCCCAGGATGATCCGCATCGCCGTGGTCTTGCCGGCGCCGTTGGCGCCGACGAAGCCCGTCATCGTGCCCGCACCCACCTCAAAGGATACATCGTGGAGCACCTGGTGGTCGCCGAAGCTGCGACTCACCGACCGTAGCGCCAACATCCGGCTGGGTCCCTCCCGGTCGTCGTCCGATTGCCCACCCGAGCGTAGGCGGGCAGCTCGGCGGCCGCGTCCGGCGCGGGAATGAACACCGAACTCCTCCGCGCGACGGACCCGCCCTCTAACCGCCGCTGGGGTCTGCCCGGGGACCCCGGTGGGGTCTTCTGGTGGGTGCGGGGAGCCCAAGGTCAGGCGCCGGGGGCGACCACACCGTGCTCGTAGGCGAAGACCACCGCCTGTGCCCGGTCCCGTAGCTCGAGCTTGTGCAGGATTCGCGAGACGTGCGTCTTGACCGTGGTCTCGCCGAGATAGAGCTGTGCGGCGATCTCGGTGTTGGTGGCGCCGCGGGCCAGCAACACCAGCACCTCATGTTCCCGGTCGGTCAAGGCGGGCGGCCGGAAGGTCCCGAGCGCGGGCGTCGGCGCGGTGAACCGGGCCAGCACCCGGCGGGTCACCTCGGGTGAGAGCAGGGCGTCGCCGCGGGCGACCGCGCGAACCGAGGCAATCAAGTCTTCCGGGCCGGCGTTCTTCAGCAGGAATCCGCTGGCTCCGGCCCGCAGCGCCTCGAACAGATAATCCTCGCGGTCGAACGTGGTCACCATCACCACCTTGGGGGGATCCAGGTCGGTTGGTTCGGAAGCCAGGATCTGGCGGGTTGCGCTCAACCCGTCCAGATCCGGCATCTGGACATCCATCAGCACCACATCCGGGCGGCCGGCAGCGGTCATGGTGATCGCTTCCGCGCCGGTCGCCGCTTCGCCGGTGACCTCGATGTCGGGTTCGGACTCGAGGATCATCCGGAATCCGCTGCGGACCAGCTGTTGGTCATCGACGATGAGGACCCGCAGCGGTGGGGACGGCTCTGCCGGGTTGGTCATGCCGACTCCGCCTGGCCGGCGTCCGCGGGCAGCGGGAACCGGGCACGCACCTGGAAACCACCCTGCCGGCGGGGCCCGGCCGCCAATTCCCCGTTATGGACAGACATTCGCTCCCGCATTCCCACCAGTCCCAGCCCGCTGCCGTTCGAACCCGGCCCGCCGGCCGGCGAGGTGCCCCGGCCGTCATCGCTGACCTCCACCTCCAAGCTCTGCGCGAGATACCGTACCCGGAGGTCGACGTGGGTCGCCCCGGCATGCTTGATGGTGTTGGTGAGCGCCTCCTGCGCCACCCGGTACGCCGAGAGTCCGATCGCCTCGGGGATCGGCACCGGCGGGCCGACCGTGCGGTAGGAGACCTGTAGCCCGGTGGCGCGGGCCTGGTCGGCGAGCTCGGACAGCTGGTCCAGCCGGGGCACGACGGCGAGCGGCATCGCGCTCTCCCGGTCGGCGCCGGAAGCGGCGGCGGCCGCGTCGGACCCGTCGCGGTCGGGCGGCCCAGGCTCGGAACGGAGGACTCCGAGCAGCTCCTGCAGCTCCCGTACGGCGGTCCGGGCGGTCTGCTCGACGGAGCGCAGCGCGGTGCTCGCGGCCTGCTGGTCGCGGTCGAAGACGCGGCGGGCGGCGGCGGCCTGAATCCCCATCACCGAGACGTGGTGGGCGACCACGTCGTGCAGGTCGCGGGCGATCCGCAGCCGCTCCGCGACGACCGCCTGCCGCGCGTTCTCGGCCTGCGAACGCCGCAGCTCCTCCTGCCCGGCCAGCAGCTCGTGCCGTCGCCGGGCGGACTCCCAGGCGATGTTGCCGAAGTAGTAGGCGGCGCCGAAGTACAGCGCGTTGAGGGCGACGCTGTAGAGCGCGGCGGCGAGCAGCGGATCCAGCGGGCCGGCCCCACCCGCCTCGGCGCCGACGGTCAGCGCCGCGATCAGCAAGCCGTAGCCGAGCCAGCCGAACATGGCGACGATGACCCCGATCCGGACCAGCCTGCCCTGCCGCCGGTCGTTACCCCAGGCGCCGAGCGTGTAGAGCGCCACGAACAGGATCGCCGAGTGCACCAGCCCGTCGTCGGCCTGCCGGGCCTGGGCAGCGATGAAGAGCACCGCGACCGCCAGCAGCACCGTGGTGGGGAAGCGGCGGCGTACCGCCAGCGGCACCGCGAGCAGCACACTCCAGAGCAACTGCTCAGGCAAGCTCGCGGGGTCCGGGAAGGCGGTCACCCCCATGCTGGTCGTCAGTACCGAGCTCGCCGCCGCCAACGCGGCCGCCGCCGCGGCCAGCCAGAGGTCGCGGTGCTGCTGGGTGGGGGTGGGGCCGGGGCGTTGCCACCACAGCGGGACTGCCATCTGGCCACCGTAGCCCTGCGCCGACCGCTACCTGGAAGTAACCAGTTGGACCGGCTGCTGTGGCCGGGGTCGGACCGGTAGCCTCGCGGGATGCGGGAGCCAACCTGTGTCGGGGCCTTCGTGCGAGACGACCACAACCGCGTCTTCGCGCAGCGGCGCAGCGCCGACCGGCGGCTGCTACCTGGCCTTTGGGACATCGTCGGCGGGCACGTGGAGGCCGGCGAGGCGCCCGAGGAGGCGTTGGCGCGTGAGATCGAGGAGGAGACCGGCTGGAAGCTGCGCCGGATCGAGACCGTCCTCGCCGAGTGGGAGTGGGAGCACGACGGGGTGGTCCGTTACGAACGGGACTATCTGGTCGAGGTAGATGGAGACCTCGCCGCCCCCCGGTTGGAGGCGGGCAAACACGACGCGTACGCCTGGATCGGGCTGGACAATCTTGACCTGATGATGGCGGGGCGCACCGACGGCGACCGGCGACTGCGGGATCTGGTGGCGAAGGCCGCGCGGACCCGGTTGACCGAACGGCTGCGGCTGGAGCCGGTCGGCCCCGAGCATGTGCGGGATCTCTTCCTGCTGCACCAGGACGATCGGGTAGCAGCGTGGCACGGCCGCCGGCTCACCGCTGAATCCGCCCGCCGGTGGGCGGTACGCGGCCAGCGTGGCTGGGACCAGGAAGGCGTCGACAAATGGATGGCGTACGACCGGCAGACCGGTGAGCTGATCGGGCGCAGCGGGCTGAACCGCACCGAGCTCGACGGGCAGTCCCGGCTGGAGATCAGCTGGACGGTCCGTTCGGACCGGTGGGGCAACGGCTACGCCACCGAGATGGGGCGGGCCGGGGTCGAGTTCGCCTTCGAGGAGCTGGGCGACACCGCGGTGATCGCGGTAACCGACCCGCACAACCTGCGCTCCCGGGCGGTCATGGAACGGATCGGGATGAGCTTCGTCCGGGAGATCACCCGCGACGGCACCCGTTCGACGCTGTACGCGATCGCAAAGCCCGGGCCGGGGCAGCGCTAGGCTGGACAGTGCCGGCCCCGCCCCGCATCTGGTGTGGGGGCGTTCCCTGTGCCCACGCTCGCCACCGCGTACCCGGAGGGCTGACCCAGATGACGCTCGTAGGTCTCCAAGCTGCCGCGCTGCCTACGCTCTCCCGGCTGCGGGAAGTCGCCGCCGACCCCGCCGCCGACCCGCTGGACCTCACCGGCCCATCCGCGCTGCGCCCACTGGTCACCGCCGCGGCGGCCGCCAGCGTCGACCGGGGTGGGGCCGGCCGGCCGGTGCTGGTGGTGACCGCCACCTCCCGGGAAGCTGAGGAGCTCGGCGCGGCGGTGGCGGAGCTGATCCCGGGCGACCAGGTGGAGGTCTATCCGGCGTGGGAGACGCTGCCGCATGAGCGGCTCTCACCCCGCAGCGACACCGTGGGGCGCCGGCTGGCGGTGCTGCGCCGGCTCGCCCACCCGGGCGACCAGCCGGTACGGGTGGTGGTGGCGCCGGTCCGGTCGGTGCTGCAGCCGCAGGTGAAGGGGCTCGGCGAGCTAGTGCCGGTGACGCTGCGGCCGGGCGACACCGTCGAGCTGTCGGAATTGGCGCAGCGACTCACCGACCTGGCGTACGCCCGGGTCGACCTGGTCACCAAGCGCGGCGAGTACGCCGTACGGGGCGGCATCCTCGACATCTTCCCGCCGACCGCGGAGCATCCACTGCGGGTGGAGCTGTGGGGCGACGAGGTGGACGAGATCCGCAGCTTCGCCGTCGCCGACCAGCGGACCCTGGAGACCGAATCCGAACTGACCGCGCCGCCGTGCCGGGAGCTGCTGCTCACCCCGGAGGTGCGGGCTCGTGCCGCAGCGCTGGCGCAGCAGCAGCCGGCGCTGGCCGAGATCTGCGAACGGCTCGCCGAGGGGATCCCGGTGGAGGGGATGGAGTCGTTGGCCCCGGCGCTGCTCGCGCCGGCCGGCGACGGCGACGGGGGCGGGCTGGAGCTGTTGCTGCACACGCTGCCCCGGCAGACGCTGGTGCTGTTGTGCGACCCGGAGCGGATCCGCACCCGGGCCCATGACCTGGTCCGGACCAGCGAGGAGTTCCGGGAGGCGAGCTGGGCGGCGGCGGCGACCGGCGGCACCGCCCCGATCGATCTGGGGGAGGTGGCGTTCCGGTCGCTGGCGCAGGTCCGGGCCGTCGCTGGGGAGCTGGGTTTCAGCTGGTGGACGATGGCGCCGTTCGGCATCGTCGAGGAGGGGGAGGAGACATCGCCGACCCTTGGCGACGTCAGCGAGTTGGGGGAGAGCCTGCGGCTGCCGGCCGAGTCGGTGCCGCTCTACCACGGTGACACCGCCCGACTGATCCAGGACGTCAAGGGGTGGCTGGCCGACGGGGCCGCGGTGGCGTTGGTCTTCGCCGGGCACGGGCCGGCGCAGCGGGCGGGGGAGGTGCTCCGCGACGCCGGCTTCGGGGTGCAGCTGGTCGATTCGCTCGAACAGCCGCCGACGCCCGGTGCGGTCACGATCACCACTGCTGCGCTCAGCGTCGGCTTCGCGCTGACCGGCCCGCCGCCGCTGGTGGTGCTCACCGGCGACGACATCACCAGCGGCCGGGGTGGGGCGGGCGGCGGTCAGCTGCGCCGGATGCCGACCCGGCGCCGCAAGACCATCGACCCGCTGGAGCTGCGCGCCGGTGACCTGGTGGTGCATGAACAGCACGGCATCGGCCGCTATGTGGAGTTGGTGCAGCGGGCGGTCAACGGGGCCCAGCGCGAATATGTCGTGATCGCGTACGCGGCGGGCAAGCGGGGGCAGCCGGAGGACCGGTTGTTCGTCCCCACCGACGCACTTGATCAGCTGTCCCGTTACGTCGGGGGCGAGAACCCGGCGCTGCACAAGCTGGGCGGGTCGGAGTGGCAGAAGGCGAAGGCCCGGGCCCGCAAGGCGGTCCGGGAGATCGCTGCCCAACTGATCCAGCTGTACGCGGCCCGGAAGGCGAGCAAGGGGCACGCGTTCGGGCCGGACACGCCGTGGCAGCGGGAGCTGGAGGACGCGTTCCCGTGGGTGGAGACGCCGGACCAGCTCTCGGCGATCGACGAGGTGAAGGCCGACATGCGGCAGTCGACGCCGATGGACCGGCTGATCTGCGGCGACGTCGGCTTCGGCAAGACCGAGATCGCCGTCCGGGCGGCGTTCAAGGCGGTGCAGGACGGCAAACAGGTGGCGGTGCTGGTGCCCACCACGCTGCTGGCGCAGCAGCACTTCAACACCTTCACCGAACGGATGAGCCAGTTCCCGGTGGAGCTGCGGCAGCTGTCGCGGTTCGCGACCACCGCCGAGACCAACCAGACTTTGACCAAGCTCGCCGAGGGCGGCGTCGACATCGTGGTCGGCACCCACCGGCTGCTGCAGCCGAGCACCCGGTTCAAGCAGCTCGGCCTGGTCATCGTCGACGAAGAGCAGCGGTTCGGGGTGGAGCACAAAGAATATCTGAAATCGCTTCGTGCCACTGTGGACGTGCTGACGCTCTCGGCCACGCCGATTCCGCGTACCTTGGAGATGGCGGTCACCGGGATCCGCGAAATGTCGACGATCGCCACCCCACCGGAGGAGCGGCATCCGGTCCTCACCTATGTCGGAGCATACAAAGAGAAGCAGGTCGCCGCCGCGATCCATCGTGAGCTGCTCCGCGACGGCCAGGTCTTCTACGTGCACAACCGGGTGGAGTCGATCGAGAAGGCCGCGCGCAAGCTGCGGGAGCTGGTGCCCGAGGCGCGGATCGCGGTGGCGCACGGGCAGATGGGCGAGGCCACCCTGGAGAAGGTGATGGTCGGCTTCTGGCAGCGCGAGTACGACGTGCTGGTCTGCACCACCATCGTCGAGTCCGGTCTGGACATCCCGAACGCCAACACGCTGATCGTGGAGCGGGCGGACCTGCTCGGGCTCTCGCAGCTGCACCAGATCCGGGGGCGGGTCGGCCGGGGCCGCGAGCGGGCCTACTCGTACTTCCTGTTCCCGCCGGAGAAGCCGCTCACCGAGCAGGCACACGAACGGCTCGCGACCATCGCCCAGCACACCGAACTCGGCGCCGGGATGTATGTGGCGATGAAGGACCTGGAGATTCGCGGCGCCGGGAACCTACTCGGCGGTGAGCAATCCGGCCACATCGAAGGTGTGGGTTTCGACCTCTACGTCCGGATGGTCGGCGAAGCGGTGCAGCGGTTCAAGGGCGAAGAGACCGGCGAAGAGGAGCCCGCCGCCGAGGTCAAGATCGACCTGCCGGTCGACGCGCACCTGCCGCACGAGTACATCGGGGTGGAGCGGCTGCGGCTGGAGGCATACCGCAAGCTCGCCACCGCTGCCACCGCCGACGAGCTGACCGAGGTCGTCGCCGAGCTGGACGACCGGTACGGCACCCCGCCGGAGCCGGTGGCGAACCTGGTGGCGGTAGCGCGGTTCCGGTTGCTCGCCCGCGCCTACGGGCTGACCGAGGTGTCCCTGCAAGGGCGGCACATCCGGTTCGCGCCGCTGACCCTGCCCGACTCCAAGCAGCTGCGGCTCAAGCGGTACCACCCGGACGCGGTCTACAAGCCGGCGGTGGCGACGGTGTCGCTGCCCCGACCGGCCACCAAACGGGTCGGTGGGCAGCCGCTGCGCGACACCGCCCTGCTCGACTGGTGCGCGGAGCTGCTCACCACCGTGCTCGGGGAGCCGCCGGCGGGCGCCGCCGCTGGCGGCGCCGCCGCGCCACCCGCACCGAGCGCACCCGCCCGAACATGAGAGAGTCACCTCGTACTGACCCCTCGCCGCTGATCCCCTCAACCCTGGAGGCCCGAGTCATGAAGCCCCGCCGGCTCGCCACCCTCGCGGTCGTCGGCGCACTGCTCGCCGGTGCCCTCACCGCCTGCCGCGCCGACCCGTCGGTGGCCGCCTACGTCGACGGCGCCCAGATCACCGAGGCGGAGGTGGACGAGGCGGTGGGTGAGATCGCCGACCTGCTCTCGGCGGACCTGGACCAGGGCCTGGCGCAGTTCCAGGAGATGTTGGACCAGCAGGTGGCGCAGGATGACGAGTTCGACACCGCCGACGCCGAGTCGCAGTACCAGGAGTACGCCTCGGAACAACAGGGCCAGCTCGCCGAGCAGATGCAGGCGCTGCGCACCTGGGTGGTGGAGATGCGGGTGCTGACCGAGGCGGCCAACCAGTACGCCGACGAGCTGGAGATCACCATCCCGGCCGGCGATCCGGCCGGGATGGCTCAGGAACTCGGACTGCCCGCCGACTTCGCATTTGTCGCGGTGGTCGCCGACTACGACGCGGTGAGGTCGCAGCTGCAGGGGACGCTCGAGCCGGCGGAGCCGACCGAGGCCGACAAGCGCGAGGTCTACGACAACCTGGTCGCCGAGGGGCACACCCAGGAGCCGTACGAGTCGGTCCAACAGGTGCTCACCGCCGAGGTGCTCGCCGAGCCGGTCGCCATGCGTAATCTCTTCGAGGAGATCGTCAACGGCGTCGAGATCACCCTGAACCCGCGCTACGACCTGCAGTTCCGGATTGAGGTGCAGCTGTTCGGGGTGGAGTCCTGGCTGACCGTGTCGCTGGGCGACCCGGCGGTCGCGGAGGTGAGCTGACGATGCGTACCCCTGGATGGTTAGGCCGGCTGCGCCGCCCGATGGCGGCGGTGGCCGCCGCCGCACTACTCGGTGCCGCCGCCACCGGCTGCACCAGTGACGACGACTGGGAGGACGACGACGTCGTCGCCTACGTCGCCGACGAGGCGATCACCGAGGCCGCGGTCGACGAGGTCGCCGAGGCGCTGCGGGCAGAGCTGGGCGACGAGGTGGAGCGGGAGATCGACCTGCTCACCGAGGACGGCGACATGTCGGAGGAGGAGCTCGCCGCGCACGCCGAGCGCCGCCGCGGCGAGCTCGACGCGCAGGTGGCCCAGGCCCGCACCCGGGTGCTGGAGATGCGGATCCTCACCGAGGCGGCCGGCGCGTACGCCGAGGCCGAAGGGCTGACCCGACCGGCGCCGCAGCTCGAACAACACGCCTACGAGCTGGGGCTCTCGGAAGAGAACGCGTACGTGCAGGTCGTGGGCGAGTTCTACGCCGTGCTGGGGATGATGCAGGCGACGGTGACCCCGGCGGAGCCCAGCGAGGACGATCAACGCGAGGTCTACGACGGGCTGGTCGAGCGGGGGCTGACCTCGGCGCCGTTCGAGGAGGCCCAGGAGGTGCTCACCGCCGAGCTGATGGGGCAGCAGGTGGCCATGCGTGACCTGCTGCGGGAGGCGTTGGAGCGGGCGGAGACCAGGGTTCGGCCCGACCACGACCTGGTCTACCAACTTCCGGTGACCGTGGGCAGCGGCGAGGCGTACCTGGCGCTGCCGTTGGATACCGCAGACTGAGCGTCGATATGGCTGCCCGGATCGTCCTGCTCGTGACCTCGCCGCGACTGCCGGTCGGGCTGTTGACCGCGACCGCCTGGGACCTGCTGCGCACGCATCCGGTGCTCACCGGAGCCGACCCGGCGTGGGTGTCGGCGTTGCGTGAGGCCGGGGTTCGGCTGTTGCCCAGTCCGGAGCCGGCGGCCGGCACCGACGCGGCGGTCGCCGCCCTGCTCACCGCCGCCGCCGACCAGCAGGTGGTGGTGTGGTTCGCCGGGCCGACCGGCGACCCGGACCTCGCCCGGCAGCTCGGGATCCGGCTCGCCCGCGAGCCCGGGGTGGCGGAGCTGGAGCTGGTCTACGGCTCGTGGGATCCGGCGGGTGCCCGGCTACTCGACGCCGTATCGGTGATCGACCGGCTTGCCTCGCCCGGCGGTGATCCGTGGAAGCAGCAGCAGACCCACGAGTCGCTCGCACAATATCTGCTGGAGGAGTGTTACGAGGCGTACGACGCGATCGAGGCCGGTGACCTGACCGCGCTGCGGGAAGAGCTCGGCGACCTGCTGCTGCAGGTGGTGCTGCACGCCCGGATGGCCGAGCAGCTGCCCGAGGAGCAGCGCTGGTCGGTCGATGACGTCGCCGCCGACCTGGTCGCCAAGATGATCCGCCGCAACCCGCACGTCTTCGCCGGGCAGGAGGTGGCCGACGTAGCGGAGATCATCGACAACTGGGAGCGGATCAAGAAGGCCGAGAAGCAGGGCGGCTCGGCGCTGGCCGGGGTGGCGATGTCGCAGCCGGCGCTGGCGCTGGCAGCGAAGCTGCTGACCCGGGCCGACCGCGCCGGATTGCCGGTCGCGCCACCGTCGGCCCCGGTGGGCTGGCAGGTCACCGACCCGGAGCGGCTAGGTGAGTCGCTGCTCGGGGTGGTGGCAGCTGCCCGGGCCGCCGGCGTGGATGCCGAGGCGGCGTTGCGCCGCGCCGCGCTCGCCTACGCCGACCGGGTGCGGGCGGCCGAAGCGGGATAGCGCAGCACCAGCAGGCTCAGCTCTACCGGAGCCCGGCGGGCGGGCGCTGCCCGCAGCGCCGCCACCCCGGTGGCGATCTCGGCATCGGTGAGCGCGGTCAGGATCGTGTCGGCGTGGCGCATCTGCTCCACCCAGTCCGCCCACTGGGCAAAGTTGTACTCACCTTCGGTGACCGCGCCGAGGTGGCTGAGCTCCCATCCGTGCGGCTCGCAGACCTCAATTAGTCGGTCGAGATCGGGGAAGCGGGCGAGCGCCTTGGAATGGCCGGGGAAGGCGCCGGCCCAGGTGACCCGGGTGTGCCCGGGGAGGAAGGTGCGGATCAACAGCCGGCCGTCTGGCCGCAGCGCGCGGACGCACTCCGCGATCGCCCGAGGTAGATCGACGAAATGGTGCAGGGCGGTGGAGATCCACACCACGTCGAAGGCGCCGGACCTGACCGGTAGCCGCTCAGCCACCGCGCGGAGGTAGCGGACCGACTCCGGGCCCGCGCGGATCATGGCCTGATTCGGCTCCACCGCGACCACCGAGCTCCCGGGCCGCCAGCGGGGCCAGGCGGTGGCGAAGAACCCGGTGCCGGCGCCGACGTCCAGCACCCGTAGCGGGCCATCGGGAAGATGCGCCAGCACCGCGTCCCGCCAGCGGTGCAGCGCCGCCGGGCTGAGTTGGCGGCCGTGTCGGTAACGGTCGGCGACATTGTCGTAGTCGACGAACCGAGAAAGTCTCGGGTCCCCCATCTGGTGGACCCTATCGATATCCGCCGACGAGCACACCCGGTAACTCGGTCACTTTTCTGCGTTGATCATGGGGTTTGGGGGCCCGAAAGCCGCCGATCATGGACCCTAGGTCCATGATCGGCGGGAGGGGTTGCGGTTGCGGTACTACGTATAGCGCAGTAGTGTGTGGTGTGTGGATGTGACCCAGCTACTCAAGGGAGTGCTGGACCTTGCGGTGCTCGCGGTGTTGGACAAACGAGACGGTTACGGCTACGACGTGCTGCACCGGCTCCGCGACGCCGGCCTGACCGAGCTCGGCGACGCCTCCGTCTATGGCACGCTCCGTCGACTTTTTCAGGCCGGCTACCTGAGCACCTATGTGGTGCCCTCGGAGTCCGGCCCGCATCGGAAGTACTACGCACTCACTGAGGCCGGTCGGGCGCAACTGAACCGCTCAGCCAAGACCTGGCGCACGTTCACCACGACCATGGACGATCTGATCGCCGAAGGCGAGGTGGGGCATGACGGCTAACAGCGGAGCGGCCGGCCGCGGCGCCCGAGCCGACGAAGTCAACGAGTACGTCGCGGAAGTTCGGGCGGCCCTGGCCGACCTCGCCCCTGCCGAGCAGGAGGCGCTGCTGGAAGACCTGCCCGGGCACCTGGTGGAGGTGGCCGCCGAGGATCCGACTCCGTTGCGGACCCGGCTCGGTCCGCCCGAGGCGTACGCGGCGGAGCTGCGCACCGCCGCCGCGGAGGGTGCGGTCGACGATGGCGGCGACCCCCGGCAACGGCTGCGGGAAGGTCTTCGCCGGCTGCGGGAGCGGTCGAGCCGGTTGGACGCCCGGGTCGGGCCGCTGCTCGGCTACCCGCGGGTCAGCGAGTTCGGCCGGCTGCTGGTGCCGGCGTGGTGGCTGCTCCGCGGCTACCTCGCTGCCATGATCGTGGTCAACCTGCTCGATCAGCGGGGGGAGCTCGGCCTGCTCCCCCGGCTGGGCGGCAGCACCCTCGCCGGGTGGGTGATCCTCGCGGTCTTCGTGGCCGGTTCGGTGTGGCTGGGCCGCCGTACCCCGCAGCTGCGAGAGTGGCCCCGCCGGACAGTCTTCGTCGGCTCGGCATTCGTGGCATTGATCGGGCTTGTGCACGTCGCGGGGCTCGACTCCGACCGGCGGCATCAGGCGCCGCCGGTGCACCACGCCGGGGGCGGCAATCACGACCCGCTCCGGGAGGTCGTCGATGTCTACGCGCTCGACTCCGAGGGGCGGCTGCTGACCGAGGTCACGCTCCTTGACCAGCACGGCAACCCGATCAATCTGGGTTGGGACCATTGCCGGTCGGTGACCGATCCGACCACCGGCGCGCGCACCGACTCGGAGCCGAGGGTGACCTACCGGCCGGACGGGTCCGCGATTTTCACCTACCCGCTGTGCCCGGCGCAACTGCCGTGGTGGCTGGACCCGCAGGGTGCCCCCGCCGCGGTCCCGACCCCGACCCCGACCCCGACCTCGGGTCCGGCCCCTTCGTCGAACCCTAGCGTTGAGCCTTCGGCCAGCCCTACCTCCACGCCCAGCCCTGATTCTTCGGCCAGCCCGGACCTGGAGTCGGCCCCCGCAGCCACCGTTTCGCCGACGCCCACGCCGAGCGCTGCCCCCACCGCAACTGCCGGGGGATGAGCCGGATCACTCGTCGCCGAGGGCCGGGTCACGCCACCGGCCCTCGGCGACACCGGTAGGCTCTGCTGCGGACCAGGGTGGCCGCGACGGGGCGGCCTGCCACCCAACTGAGCGGGCAGACAGGAGCGAGCCGACTGTGGCCACTATCGAAGGAATCGTCGCCAGGGAGATCCTCGACTCTCGCGGTAACCCGACCATCGAGGTCACGGTCGGGCTCGATGACGGGACGGTCGCCCACGCCGCCGTCCCCTCCGGCGCCTCGACCGGCGCCTTCGAGGCGGTCGAGCTGCGCGACAACGACCCCGACCGGTACGCCGGCAAGGGCGTCGAGCAGGCCGTCGCCAATGTGGATGAGCGGATCGCCGAGGAGCTGGTCGGCTACGAGGCGAGCGAGCAGCGGCTGATCGACCAGCGGATGCTCGATCTTGACGGCACACCGGACAAGTCCGAGCTCGGCGCTAACGCGGTGCTCGGGGTGTCGTTGGCGGTGGCGAAGGCGGCCGCCAGCTCGGCCGGGCTGAGCCTGTTCCGGTACCTCGGCGGGCCCAACGCGCACCTGCTGCCGGTGCCGATGATGAACATTCTCAACGGTGGCGCCCACGCCGACTCCAACGTCGACATCCAGGAGTTCATGATCGCCCCGATCGGGGCGCCCACCTTCCGGGAGGCGCTCCGGGCCGGCGCCGAGGTCTACCACTCGCTCAAATCGGTGCTGCGTAAGCGCGGACTCGGCACCGGCCTCGGTGACGAGGGCGGCTTCGCCCCCGACCTGCCGAGCAACGAGGTTGCGCTGGAGCTGATCGCCGAAGCGGTGGGGCAGACCGGCTATGCCCTGGGCAGCGACATTGTGCTCGCCCTCGACGTCGCCGCCACCGAGCTCTACCAGGACGGCTCCTACGTGCTGGAGGGCAAGCCCCGCACCGCGGAGGAGATGACCAATTACTACGCCAAGCTCTGCCAGGACTACCCGATCGTCTCGATCGAGGACCCGCTGGCCGAGGACGACTGGGCGGGTTGGTCCACGGTGACCGGCCAGCTCGGTGACCGGGTGCAGATCGTCGGCGATGACCTCTTCGTCACCAACCCGGAGCGGATCCGGCGCGGAATCGCCGAACGCGCCGCCAACGCCCTGCTGGTCAAGGTTAACCAGATCGGCTCGTTGACCGAGACCTTCGAAGCGGTCGATCTCACCCACCGCGCCGGCATGAAGTGCATGATGAGCCACCGCTCCGGCGAGACCGAGGACACCACCATCGCCGACTTGGCGGTCGCCACCGGCTGCGGGCAGATCAAGACCGGTGCCCCGGCCCGGTCAGAGCGGGTGGCGAAGTTCAACCAGCTGCTGCGGATCGAGGAGGAGCTGGACGACGCCGCGCGGTACGCGGGCGCCGACGCGTTCCCCCGGTACCGTAACGACTGAGCGTCGTCTTAGCGACCAACTGCCGTCGTACGATCGGCGTCGAGCCGGGCACCTGCTGGCCGGCGGCTTGGGGAGGAGGTGGCGATGCGGGATCGGTCGACCCGACCGGGTAACGCCCGGCGTCGGCCAGGCGCCGCTGCGCCGACCCCCGCCGCCGGTCGGCCGGGCGCCCGGCCGACCTCGTCCCGGCGCCCCAACGCCCGCGGGCCGGGCGGCACCACCCGCACCTCCGCCCCGCGGCCCCGGGGCCGGTTCACCGCCCGGGCGGTCGTGCTCGGTTTCGTGTTGGCGGCGCTGGGTCTGAGCTATGTCTTCCCGCTGCGCGTCTACCTCGCCCAGCAGGCAGAGATCGCCGAGCTGCGGGCGGCGCAGGAGCAGCAGCGCAGCCACGTCGCCGACCTTGAGGCGGAGGCGGCCCTGTGGTCCGACGACGACTACATCCGGATCCAGGCCCGGCGCCGGCTCTACTTCGGCGAACCGGGAGAACAGCTGCTGATCGTGCCCGAAGAGGATCAGCCGCCGCCGGAGACCGGGTTCGACCCGGACGATGTGCCGGCGCCACCCGAGATCTGGTGGGACACGCTGTGGCTGAGCATCCAGAGCGCCAGTGAGGGCCCTGCCGAGCCAGAGCCACCCGCCCCCGGCGATGATGCCGATCCGGCCGACCCGTCGTTGCCGGAGCCGGAGGAGAGCCCGTGAACGAGTCGGTCGACCCGGCCGACCTGGCCGCGGTCGAGGCGCAGCTGGGTCGGCCACCGCGGGGCACCCGGGCGGTGGCGCACCGGTGTCCCTGCGGGCTGCCGGACGTGGTCGAGACCACGCCTCGGCTGGCCGACGGCACCCCGTTCCCGACCCTCTACTACCTCACCTGCCCCCGGGCCTCGGCGGCCTGTGGCCGGTTGGAGGCGAGCGGGGTGATGAAAGAGATGACCGCCCGGCTGGCCGAGGATCCTGGCCTGGCGGCGGCCTACCAGGCCGCGCACCGCAGCTACCTCGTCGCCCGGGAGGCGATCGAGCCGGTGCCGGAGCTCACCGGGGTCTCCGCCGGCGGGATGCCGGGCCGGGTGAAGTGCCTACACGCGCTGCTGGGTCACGCACTTGCCGCCGGCCCTGGCGTCAATCCGATCGGCGATGAGGTGCGGGCCGCGGTGGAGCCCTGGTGGACCGGCGGTCCGTGCGTCCCCCGGGAGGATCGGGAGTGAGCGGCGCCGCTGACCCAGCGGAGATCGAGGTTCGTCGGGCCCGGGCGGCCGATGTCCGGGGCATCCGCTGCCTCGTCGACACGTACAGCATGGACCGGCGACTGTTGAGCAAGGCCACCGTCACGTTGTACGAGGATGTGCAGGAGTTCTGGGTGGCGACTGCCGGTCCTACCGGCCCGGTGGTCGGCTGCGGCGCGCTTCACGTGATGTGGGAGGACCTCGGCGAGGTGCGCACGGTGGCGGTCGATCCGGCGTACCGGGGTCGCAACATCGGTGGCCGGATCGTGGCCGAGCTGCTGGCGCAGGCACGCCGGTTGGGGCTGGAGCGGGTCTTCGTGCTCACCTTTGAGCGGGGCTTCTTCGCCCGGTTCGGGTTCGCCGAGGTCGACGGGGCGCCGGTGCCGCCGGAGGTCTACGAGCAGCTACTCCGCTCGTACGACGAAGGGGTGGCCGAGTTTCTGGAGTTGGACCGGGTCAAGCCGAACATCCTGGGCAATACCCGGATGTTGCTCCACCTGCCAGCCCACCCCGACTAGCCTTAATCCAACTAGCCTAAATTTTTTCAGGCTATTCGGCCAAGGCGACGATTCGCGGCGTGGACATTCGCGACCTTGATCGGCTCTACGGTCGGTGACGAGGGTCAGGCACCGTCGGGGTTCCGGATCGTGGGCAGCAGCTCGCTGACCACCCGCTCCAACGTGGTCTCACTGCCGGCGTACCAGCTGTCGGCTCGCGGCCAGTGGGTGATCACATCGGTGAAGCCGAGTTCGGCGGCGCGCCCGGTAGCCTCCGCGAAGTAGTCCACGCTGGTGAGCGAGAAGACCGGGGCGGCGTCGAGCGACAACACCCGGTCGAGGTCGGCGGGGTCGCGGCCGGCGGCGATCGCCAGCTCCTCGAAGTGGGTGACCAGCGCGGCGACCGAGCGCCACCACGCGTCGAGGTCGTCGGCGGGAGAGCCGATCGTCACCCAGCCCTGGCCGAGCTGGGCGGCGAGCCGCATCGAGCGCGGGCCGTTCGCCGCAACCAGGAACGGGCACCGGGGTTGCTGGACACATCCGGGGTGGCTGCGGGCATCGACGGCTCGGTAGTGGTCCCCCTCGAAGTCGGCGCGGCCGTCGCGTAGCAACCTGTCGAGCAGGGTGACGAACTCGGCGAACCGGTCGACCCGCTGCCGCTTCGTGAGCGCTGGTAGGCCGAGGACCCGGTCGTCGTGTCCGGTCCCACCGGCGCCGATCCCGATCGTGAGCCGGCCGCCGGTGAGGTCGTCGAGCGCGGTCACCTCTCGTGCGAAGTGGACCGGGTGGCGGAAGTTCGGGGAGGCGACCAGCGTGCCCAGCCGGATCCGGGAGGTCACCGTGGCGGCGGCGGTGAGGGTCGGAACCGCGTCGAACCAGGGGCCGTCGACGAGGTCCCGCCAGCCGAGGTGGTCGTAGGTCCAGGCATGGTCGAAGCCGTACTCTTCCGCGAGCCGCCAGCGGCGGGACGCCTGCGCCCAGGGTTGGTCCGGGAGGATCACGATGCCGACGCGCATGGCCGCTCACGCTACCGGACTCCAGTGTCCCGCCGATCATGAGCGTCCAGTGCCCCGCCGATCATGAGCGTGGTGGCCCGACACGCCCGCTTCGGTTCAACCGGTCCGTGCAAGTGGTTCGTTGACCACGGCATGGACCGGTTGAACGGAGTGGGTGCATGGCTCGGGCGCATGTGTTGACGTTGGGGCACCGGCAGGTGATCGAGAACCTATGGCGGCAGGGATCGACCTTCGAGCAGATCGCGGCAGCGCTCGGGGTGGGATTCTCGTCGGTATGGCGGGAAATCGCACGGTCGCATTCCTCGCGGCATGGAACGAAAAACCCGCTCGGGCCGGTGCGGGGCGGGCTGTACCGGTGGGGCTACACCGCCCAGTGGGCGCAGCGACACGCCGAGAAGCGGCGTGCGCGGCCTAAACCCCGCCGACTGGACCACAAACCGTTGCGTGAGCAAGTCGCTACCTGGCTGCGGCAACGTTGGTCGCCTCAGCAGATCACCCACTCCTTGCGGCGTACCTTCACAGGTATGCCCCAGATGCAGGTCAGCCACGAGACGATCTACAAGTCCATCTATCTGCAGGCGCGGGGAAGTCTGCGGGAGCTGGTCAACGACGCGCTACGTACCGGCCGTAAGCAGCGGCGTTCGCAGTCCCGCGCCGCGCAGGCCGCCCGGGGGGCGATCTGTGGTAAGCCGTGGGTGACCGAGCAGGTGCATATCTCGGCGCGTCCGGCCGAGGCCAACGACCGGGCAGTGCCCGGGCATTGGGAAGGTGACCTGGTCCTGGGCCGTAACAACGCCTCGGCGATGGTGACTCTAGTGGAGCGCACCACCCGGTTTGTGATGCTCG
This sequence comes from Natronosporangium hydrolyticum, assembly GCF_016925615.1. Lineage (NCBI taxonomy): Bacteria > Bacillati > Actinomycetota > Actinomycetes > Micromonosporales > Micromonosporaceae > Natronosporangium > Natronosporangium hydrolyticum. Next base: position 5,015,098 of record NZ_CP070499.1, on the reverse strand, counting down.
GCGCATTGCCTGTTGACCGCTCCAGCCCGGAGGTATTGACGGTAGTGCGCGGATTGATGGCCCGCCTGCCGCAGCATCTAGTGCGTTCGCTGACCTGGGACCAGGGAAGCGAACTGGCTGGTCATGCCTCCTTCACCCTGGCCACAGGCTGCCCGGTGTTCCTGTGTGATCCGCACTCGCCCTGGCAGCGGGGCACCAACGAAAACACCAACAGGCTGCTGCGTCAGTACTACCCGAGAGGCAAAACCAACTTCTCTGTCGTCAGCCAGGCCGAGATGGACACGGTCGCGGTGTCGCTGAACGGCCGTCCGCGGGAGACCCTGGGATGGGATACTCCCGCGGAGGCCTTGAATCAACTACTCCTTGCACCGACCGCTTGAAACCACCCCGGCGTGTCGGCTGTCTAGCTCATGATCGGCCCAGAGGGGCGGGTGGAGGCGTGGCCGGCTGCGGCGTCCTCGTCCGGCGCGGTGGGCTGGCGGCCGACCGGCGCCGGCGCCGGCGGCTGGTCAGTCGGCTCGGCGTCGGCGCGCCGGGCGGCGAGCCAGAACCGGGCGATCAGCGCGGCCTCGAACGCTACCAACGCCAGCCCGGCGACGCCGGTGACCCAGAACAGCCCGGCGGGGGCGGTCGCCGCCACCACCAGCGGCGCGACTACCAGCACGGCCATCTCGAACTCGATGCCACTGACCAGGTTGAATCGGATTCGGCGCTGGTGTAGCCAACGCCGAACCTGACCAGCGAGCCCGCCCGCCGGGCCGGCGGCGGTGTCGAGTAGGGCCTCGTCGTCGACCGGGTCGCCGGCCCGGCGGGCCAGCGACGCTCGCGCCTTGTCGGTCTCGGCGCCATTGACATACCCGAAGAGCGCCAGGAAGACCACCGCGATGGCGGCGAAGAGGAAGCCGGCGTTGTCGGTCTGCAGGAACTGGCCGGCGAAGAGGGCGATCACACAGATCATCACCCGAATCCGGTCCAGGAAGAAGTCCAGCCAACCGCCGAAGACGGAGCCACTGCCGGTGAGCCGGGCGAGCTTGCCATCGATGCAATCGATGGTGAAGCCCACGTGGTAGAGCAGCGCGCCGACTATCAGCCAGCCGGGCTGCCCGGTCAAGAAGGCGGCTGCCGAGCCCATGCCCAGCAGAAACGCGGTGATGGTGAGCCGGTTCGGGGTGATCCAGGCACGGCCGGCGGCGACCCGCACCAGGCGGCCCGCGACCGGGTCCACCAACAGCACCGTCCACCACGAATCGCGTACCTTGTAGGTGGCGCGGACCTGCTGCATGGAGAAGCGGCTCACCTGCGTCACCCCACGTTCAACAGCTGGTCATATGCGAGTCAACAGCCTAGCGGCGTAGCATCCGTCCGGCGAACCAGGGAGGGGAAGGCGTGAAGGTCCTGATCACCGGCGGAGCGGGCTTCATCGGAAGCACGATCGCCTCTGCGTGCGCAGACAACGGCGTTGAGTCAGTCATTTTGGACAATTTGGTCACCGGTCGGGCTGAGTTTACCGACGGTCACCGCTTCTATCGTGGCGACATCGCCGACGGGGCCCTGCTGGATCAAATCTTCGCCGACCATCCGGAGATCGAGGCGACGGTTCATTGCGCGGCGCTGATCGTGGTGCCGGAGTCGGTCAGCGACCCGCTCCGCTACTGGCACGCGAACGTCGCCAAGACCATCGCGTTCGTTCAGCACCTGCTGCGCAACGGTCGGCCCCGGCTACTGTTCAGCTCGACCGCCGCGATGTACGGCCCGGGAGACGATTTCGCGGTCGACGAGGAGTCGGCGATCGAACCGGGCAGCCCGTACGCCCGGACCAAGGCCGCGGTCGAGGTGATGCTGCAGGATGTGGCGGCCGCCACCGAGCTGCGGGCATTGTCGCTGCGTTACTTCAACCCGATCGGCGCCGACCCGCAACTGCGCACCGGCCTGCAGACCCCCCGCCCGACCCACCTGCTCGGCAAGTTGATCGAAGCCTCTGAGACCGGCGCCGAGTTCGCCATCACCGGCACCGACTGGCCTACCCGGGACGGCACCGGCATCCGCGACTTCATCCACGTTTGGGACCTGGCCGCGGCCCACCTGGCGGGGCTGCGCAGCTTCGACGAGGTGGTTCCAAAGGACGGCTCCGGCTACCAGGTGATCAACCTGGGCACCGGCACCGGCACCACGGTGCGGGAGATGCTGGTCGGGTACGAGCAGGTCACCGGCGAGTCGCTGCGCACCCGGGAGACCGGGCCCCGGCTGGGCGACGTCGCCGGCGCCTACACCCGCAGCGACCGGGCCCGTCGGTTGCTCGGCTGGACGCCCGAGCACTCCCTCGCCGACGGCATCCGAGACTCGCTGCGCTGGGCCGAGGTGCGGGCCGAGCGGCTGGGCTGATCACCCATCCCACGCCGGCAGCGGTTCGCCGGCCAGGAAGGCGCTGATCAGCGCGGCGAGCCGGGCCGGGTGCTCGGCGGCGAGCGCGTGGCTCGCACCGGGCAGCGGCTGCACCCGCAGCTCTGGGCGCTGCGCCGCTATGGCCGCCAGGTCGCGCCGCAGCCCGGTGCGGTACGCCGCGTAGAGCTCCCCGAACGCCTGCTGTTCGGGTAGGTCCTCGGTGGCGAGCAGATGAAGCGCCGGAGCCGTGGCTCGTCGGTACGCCCCGAGCAGGTCGAAGCTCGCGATCGCGGTCTGCAGCGCAGCCACCGTGTCGGCGCCCGGGCGCAACCGGGTGGTGCCATCCGCCTGCCGCCGCAGGCTGCGTCGGAACCCGTCGACCAGCGCCTGGCCCGCCTCGCCGTACCGCTGGGCGACCTGTTGCTGGGCCGCCTCGGCCGCCGCCAGCTGTTCATCGGTGAGCGGTGCGGACATCGCTGCGGCCATCGCCGCGAACGTGTCGTGCAGGCGGCGGAGGGCCTCTTCGGCATCGGCGGGATCCATCCCGGCAAGCTGCTCCGGGTGGGTAGGGGACGGGTTGCCGTCCAGGTTGATCACCCCGGGGCAGTCATGGTGGTGGCTGGCCCAATGCGCGGCGACCATGCCGCCCAGCGAGTGGCCGACCACCGCCGGAGGGTCGAGCGCGAGCGCCTTTACCACCGCGGCGAGGTCGCCGAGCACGGCATCCCAGGTCCACGGGCCGTCGCCGGATCGGCCGTGACCGCGCAGGTCCACAGCGACGACGCGATGCCGGCTGGTGAGCGCGGTCGCTAGTGGTCGGAGCGCGGCGAGGTTGCTGCCGGCGCCGTGGAGCAGCAGCAGCGGAGCGCCGGCACCGTCGAAGTCGGCCACGACGATGGGTACTCCGCTGTCGGTGATGGTCGATTCAGTCATGCTGGGTCTTCCTTTCCGCAGCGGCTCGTCGCTGGAGCCGGGTCCGGATCGAGGTGGTGGCGACGCCGCCGTCCGGATGCCGGGCCAACCGACCCCGATTGAGCAGGTCGTGCACCCCTTGTCGGGTGATGCCCAGCATGGCCCCAGCGACCGGGTAGCTGACCGAGGCGGCGGCAGGGTGACCGACCCGGTGTGCGACCACCTGCCCAAGGGGGGTGCGCCACCAGTCGGGTGGCGGGTCGAATGCCTGGTCGCCCGGGTAGAGCGCGGCGACCAATCGGGCGGCGGTGGCGACCACCTGTGGCCTGCTCCCGTCGATTAGGCGGTCGGCTAGCTCGCCGGCGTGCCGCTCGACGCGGCGCCGCAGGGTGGCTACGGCGCTATCGCCGTCGAGCAGGATCTCTAGTGGATCGAGTAGTCGAGCCCCGATCACCTGGGTCAAGTGCGCAACGAGGTCCGGGTGGCTGGGCGGCATCGGCTCACCTCCTTGACGTTCATTGTCAAGCACTTGACGTAAGGCGTCAAGTCGTTCCCTCGATCATCCGCGTTCTGTCGGTGGCTGGGGGTAGGTTGCCGGTCATGTCGGGTGATTCGAGTCCACATGATGCGGTGTTTCGGCGGATGCTGGGGGAGCCAGCCAACGCGGCCTCGCAACTGCGGGCGGTGCTTCCGCCGGAGTTGGCCGACCAGCTGGACCTGGCCCGGTTGACCCGGCTGCCGGGCAGCTTTGTGGATGCCAAGCTGCGGTGGCGGCACTCGGACCTGCTGTTCACCGCCCCGTTGGCCGGTGGTGACGGGCACAGCGGAGACGAGCGCAGCCGGGAGGCGTTCATCTATGTGCTGGTGGAACACCAGAGCGGCACCGACAAACTCATGCCGTTGCGCATCCTTCGATACATGGTGCGCATCTGGGATGCGTTTCTGAACGAGCATCCACGAGCACACCGGTTGCCGGCGGTGTTCCCGCTGGTGGTGCACCACAACCGGCAGGCGTGGGACGCTCCGACCGAGCTGGCCGACCTGTTGGATCTCGACCCGGGCACGGTCAAGGCTGCCGGTGAGTTCCTGCCCCGGCTGCGGTTTCTGCTTGATGATCTGACCGTGGTGGACGAGGCGGCGTTGCGGGCGCGGCCGGTGACTGCGCCGGTGCGGTTGACGCTGCTGCTGTTGAAGATCGCCGCGGGTAACGCCGGCCTGGCTGATGATCTTCGGCGGTGGTCCGATCAGTTGCAGGTGGTGCTGCAACGGCCCAGTGGCATTGAGGATTTCGTCACCATGCTCACGTATATTCAACAGGTAGGTGAGGTTCCTGCGCAGGAGTTGTATGACCTGTTCGCAGGGCTGGGGCCGACAGTGAAGGAGGCGTTCGTGACCACCGCTGAGCAGCTTCGCGCCGAAGGTGAAGCCCGTGGTGAGGCCCGCGGTGAGGCCCGTGGTGAGGTCCGTGGGCGTGCCGAGGCGCTGACCCAGTTCTTGACCCACAAGTTCGGCCCGCTTCCGCCGGACGTGCACGATCGGGTTCATACCGCCACCGTCGAGCAGCTTGAACGCTGGACCGGTCGGGTCGTTACCGCCCGCACCCTGGCAGAGGCCTTGGACTAACCGACCAGCACCGTCCAGCGACCCGGCAGCCGTCCCTACCTGCGGCGGAGTCTCCGGGTCGCCCGGGTGACGGCGAGTCGCGCCACCATCCAGGCGGCGCGCCCCAGTGACCGGGCTCCCGCCACCTCCACTGAACTCGGTAGCCACCTACCCACCGGTGCCTCCGTGAGCACCGGCCCGGAGGTGAGCATTGCTTCGGGGAATCCGGCCAGGTCTACTACCCCGACCTGCTCGGCCGGCAGGGTTCCGGCACCGTACACCTCGGCCACCACTGCGGCGAGAGTTTCACCCTCCTCGCGTACCCAGCCGGCTCGGTGCAGTGCCGCGGTTCGCCACAGCTCCGCCGTGCCGGCCCCGGGTAGCTCCACCCGGACCAGGCCGAGCCGCCCGGAATCGGCGTACTCCAGCAGTCGGCGCAACGCCGGCCGGGTGAGCCCCACCGCGGGCGGTAGCCGCAGCAGGTACGGGGAGGGGAAGCCGGTCGTTGGCGCCTCATCTAACAGGCGTACCCGAGGGTCGCCCTGGTAGGTGGCGGCGAGCAGCCGCAGGTCCAGCTGCGGGTCGTGCAGCGGCGAACCCCGCTCCGCGGACAGCTCCCGCCACGGGCCCACCAGCGCCACCCGCAGGTCCGCCTCGTCGCTGGCGAGCACCGAGTCGACCGCGGCCCGGACCCGCTCCAGCGACTGCCCGCCCACCGGTGCCACCACCGTGACCAGCGGTACCGACCAGCCGGTGCCGCCTACCCGGCGCAGCCACCGCGGCTGCGGCATCCGGTCGGCCAGGAACGGCCGGTTGTAGCGCTGGAGGACCAGCTCATGCCGCATCATGTGGGTGGCGCCGAGGTGCCAACTGTGAGCGGCCGGCTCCGGGACGAACAGCGCCCCGGCCTGCGCCAGCCGGTAGCCGAACTCGGTATCCTCCCCCAGCCGCAGGTCGGAGTCGAGCCCGCCGGTGGCCTGGTACAGCTCGCGCCGTAGCGCTGCGGTCGCCCCGACATGGGCCAAGAATCCAGTGTGGTCGGCGTCGCGCAGCTGCCGGGTCCGGGCGATCTGCGCTTCCACATAGTCGTGACCGGTGCTGGGCAGCTCGTTGAAGAGTTCGCCGGCCGCGTCTTCGTCGCAGGCGGCGGCGACCTGATCGGCTGTGGGCCAATAAGGCGCGTCCGGCGCAACATCGACGAAGCGTTTCCAGCCCAGGGTTACCGCGTACGGCAGTTGGTGGTGCCACCGGGCCTGCGCTTCTACATGGGTCGGGTAGACCACCATGTCCGCGTCCAGCCAATGGATGATCTCGCCCGTGCTCTCCTCCGCGCCGGCCCGCAGCGCGTTCGCCCGCCCCCAGCCCTGCTCCGGACGGATCACCCGGCAACGGGCCGGCCGGAGCTTCGGCAGGGTCAGCGGCGGTTGCGAACCGTCGTCGACCACCACGACCTCCAGCAGTTCTGCCGGGTAAGTCTGGTAGGCGAGCGAGGCCAGGGTGAGATCGAGGCTCGGCTGGCACTGGTACGCCGGGATCACCACGCTCACTGTCCGGGTGGGGCGCCACTGCCCCAGCGGCGGCACCGCCACCGGCGACCAGTCGTTACGCACCGGTCGGGGGCTCGTCCCGGTCATCGAGCCGGCCCGGTGCCGAACTCGGCGTACGCGGGAAGGCCCGGCCAGGTCCGCAGCGGATCCCGCTTGAAGTACTCCAGGCCCGGGTCCCAGGTGTGGCCGGCGCCGTGCCGGGTATAGATAAAGCCAAGTGGATGGGTGCGGTAGACCGATCCGCCGCCGGCGATGATCTGGTCGAGCAGCGCCCGGTCGACTGAGTGTGGCACCGCCGGCCAACCCCCGGAGGCGGCCAGCTCCGCGCGGGTCAGGGCGATGGTGCCGCCGGCCACGGTGTCGGTCTCCGCCTCCGCGGCCATCCGCCGGCGGACGGTCATCTCGTCCGGCTCCAGGTAGACGAACTCGGCGCCCTTGCCGACGACGGTGGCGTTGCTGTAATGGCGGGCGAGGACCAGATCCCAGATGTGCTCCGGGCCGTAGCGGTCATCGTCATCCACCTTGGTCACCAGCTCGCCGGTGGCGGCTCCGGTCGCGGCGGCCAACGCCTCGCCCAGCACCTGGGAGGCCGGCACTTCGATGATCCGCAGCGGCCGGTCCCCAGCCGACAGGCCGGACGGGGCCGGCGAGCCGTGCACCCCGACCACGATCTCCAGCTCCGGGTAGGTCTGACCGGCGAGCACCGCTACGGCGTGCGCCACCAACTGCGGGCGTTTGGTCACCAGTAGCGCCGAGACGGTCGGCGGGCGGGTGCGGGCCAACCCTGCTGCGTGTTCCCGGATCGCCAACCGGCGCTGCCGGACGCTGCGCAGCTCCCACTCCATCGCGTCGGCGTCCCGCGCCGGCAGCGGGGCGGCGATCACCTCGGCGAGTTCGGCCGCCACGCCGGGCGGCGGCTGCGAGGCGTGCAGGACCACCCCGGTCATCGCCAGTGGGACCAGCACTCGCGCGAGCCGTTCCGGCGGCGCCGACGCGGCGCCTGCCCAGGTCACCGCCGCCAGTTGGGCAAGCACCTCCGACTGCCGGGCGTCGAGCGCCGCGCCGACCCGGCCGGCCACCACGGTGACGCCGTCGCCGCTGCGGCGGACCTGCCACTGCTCGTCGCCTTCGGGCAGCACCAGCTCCGCCAGCGGCAACGGTGGCCCGTGGCGGCGCCGCCCGCGCGGGCTGGCCGCGGCGGGCGTCACCAACACCACCCCGTCCGAGGCGGTCACCACCTCGGTCGTCGGCGTGGCGGGCAGCGGCAGCTCGGCGGACCATCGCGGCAGCCGGCGGGGGAACCGGTGCCGCCACGCCTGAGCGGCATGGCGCAGCCGGGTCCGCAACCGGACCCGTACCCGGAGCGTGTGCAGCAGCCCGGCTGACCGGCCGCGCCCCTGGGCAGCGCGTGGTGGCATGGTCATCCCTCCTCACCCTGCACGCTAGTGAACCCGCGCGGCTAGCAGCTGACGTTTCGGTGAACGTCGCTGTTGGGCGGCTCATCTATCAGCGCCACTGGCGCCGGAGCGCTGGCGCTCTGCCGGGGTGGTTCCGGCCAATAGCCTGATAGAGCGTGCCGATTCTGCTTACGCTGGGTAGGTGCAGGCTAGCGGAGACGCGCGCCCCACCGATGTGGTGATCATCGGCGGCTGCGGTCGAGCCGGGTTGCCGCTGGGGCTGGCGTTCGCCGCACGCGGGATGACGGTCACGCTCTACGACATCAACGCCGAGGCGGTCGCCAAGGTCAACGCTGCCCAGTTGCCGTTCGCCGAAGCCCATGCCGGTCCGCTGCTCACTGAGGCGGTCGAGCACGGCCGGCTCTGGGCTACCACCGACGACGCGAGCGTCGGCGACGCCGAACAGGTCATCGTGGTGATCGGCACCCCGGTCGACGAACACCTCAACCCCGACCTCGACGCAGTTCCGCAGGCACTGTCCCGCTGCCTGGCCCACCTGCGCGACGGCCAACTGCTGGTCCTGCGATCCACAGTGCATCCGGGAGTTACCGCCCTGACTGAACAACTGCTCACCCGGCACGGTCTCCGGCTCGATGTAGCGTTCTGCCCGGAACGGATCGCGGAGGGGCGGGCGCTGACCGAACTCTTCTCGCTGCCGCAGCTCGTCGCCGCCCGTACCGCTACCGCGGCGGACCGGGCCGAAAAGCTGTTCCGGCACCTCACCGAGCAGATCGTCCGCCTTACCCCGGAAGAGGCCGAGTTGGCGAAGCTGTTCACCAACACCTGGCGGTACATCAAATTCGCCACCGCCAACCAGTTCTGGATGATGGCCAACGACGCCGGGCTCGACTACCAGCGCATCCAGCACGCCATCACCTTCGAATACCCCCGCGCCGCCGATGTCCCGCTGCCCGGGTTCGCCGCCGGGCCGTGCCTGCTCAAGGACACCCTGCAGCTGGCCGCCTTCCACCAGAACAACTTCGTCCTCGGGCACGCCGCGATGCTCATCAACGAAGGGCTTCCGCTCTACCTGGTGAACCGGCTCGCCGCCCGCTACGACCTGCCCCGGCTCACGGTGGGGCTACTCGGCACCGCCTTCAAGGGCGGCAGCGACGACCCGCGCGAGAGCCTCGCGTACAAGCTGCGAAAACTGCTGACCGTACGAGCTCGGGCGGTGATCTGCACCGACCCGTACGTGGTCGACGATCGGCTGGTGCCGCTGCCGCAGGTGCTCGCCGAGGCCGACCTGCTGGTGCTCGGCTCACCCCATCCAGAGTATGCCCAGCTCGCCACCGAGCTGCCGATTGTGGACATCTGGGGACTGACCCGACGGGGGGTGCGGGTGTGACACCACAAGTGAGCGTCATCGTTCCGGTCTACCACGAAGGCGAGGCGGTAGTGCCCAGCCTGGAACGAATCGGTCGGGAGGTGCTCCTGCCGGCGGAGATTCTGGTGGTGCACGACACCCCGGACGACCCGTCCGTCCCGTACGCCGAGCAGGTCGCCCGTCGCGACCCCCGCGTCCGGGCGGTGCTCAACACCTACGGCCCGGGCCCGGCCCACGCGGTCCGCTTCGGCATCGACGAGGCGCGCGCCCCGGTAGCGGTGGTGACCATGGCCGACGGCTCGGACGACCCACGGCAGATCGACGAGTTGGCGCGGCTCGTCGAGCGGGGCGTGGTGGTGGCCGCCGCTTCCCGGTACATGCCCGGCGGCCAACAGGTCGGCGGGCCCCGACTCAAAGGCCTGCTCTCCCGGGCCGCCGGGCGTAGCCTGCACCTGCTGGCCCGGGTCGGCACCCGCGACGCCACCAACAGTTTCAAGGCGTACGACACCGCCTTCGTGCGTACCGTCGGGATCGACTCCCGGGCCGGGTTCGAGATCGGCCTGGAGTTGACCGCCAAAGCCACCCGGCTGCGGTTGCCGGTCGCCGAGATCCCCACCATCTGGCTGGACCGGCGGCTCGGCGACTCCCACTTCGACCTCGGCCGGTTCCTGCCGGCGTACCTGCGTTGGTACCGCTACGCCTTCGGGCCGCGGCTGCCGCTGACCCGGGTCGCCAGCGGCGGGGCACGGCGCCCGCACCGTCGCTCACCCCGGGTGGGTAACCGTGGCTGAGGTGCTGGTCACCGGCTCGGCCGGGTTCATCGGTGGCTACCTGGTGCAGGAGTTGCTCAGCCAGGGGCACCAGGTGATCGGGCTGGACGACCACAGCAAGTACGGGCCGGTGGCACACTCGTACGATGATCATCCCCGGTTCCGGTTCATCCCCGGCGATGCCCGCGACCCGGAGTTGCTCACCGAGCTAGCGGCCGGCTGCGACCAGCTGATCGCCGGTGCGGCGATGATCGGCGGCATCTCCTACTTCCACCAGTACCCGTACGATCTGCTCGCCTGCAACGAACGGATCGCCGCCGCCACCGGCGACGCGGCGATCACGGCCCACCGGTACGGCCGGCTCCGGAAGGTCACCTACCTGTCATCGTCCATGGTGTACGAGTCGGCGGACCGGTGGCCGTCGGCGGAGGGCGACGAGCGGCGGATCCCGCCACCCCTGTCGTCGTACGGCTTCCAGAAGCTCGCGGTCGAGTACTGGGCCCGCGCCGCGTACGACCAGTACGGCCTGCCCTACACCATCGTGCGCCCGTTCAACTGTGTCGGCGTGGGCGAGGCCCGGGCGTTGGGCGAGGCCACCGCGCTCTCCGGCAACGTCAAACTCGCCCTGTCCCATGTAGTACCCGATCTGGTGCAGAAGATCCTCAAGGGACAGGACCCGGTGCACATCCTCGGAGACGGCAGCCAGATCCGGCACTACACCTACGGCGGGGACCTGGCCCGCGGGATCGTCACCGCGATGACCCACCCGGCCGCCGAGAACGAAGACTTCAACCTCTCGACCAACGAATCCACCACAGTACGCCAGCTGGCCGAGCTGATCTGGGCGAAGATCAAGGGCCCGGATGTTGCATTCCGGTACCTGAGCGACGACCCGTACCCCTACGATGTGGCCCGTCGGGTCCCCGACATCGGCAAGGCCCGACGGTTGCTCGGCTTCGAGGCGGTCACCCCATTGCCGGAGATGCTGGACGAGGTCATCCCCTGGGTCGCGCAGGCGATCGCCGACGGCCGGCTGTGACGATCGTCGGCCGCGGGCTGCGGGCGGCCCGCCCGTGGCTGTTTCTGGCCGGGGCCGCGGGCCTGGTCCTACTCGCGGGCACCGCCGACTACCACCCGTTCAGCCTGCGGGTGGAGTACGCGCTGCGGGCCGCGGTAGTGGTCCTGGTCGCGGTCGGCGTCGGCGGCTACGCCTGGTCACTGCGGCGCAGTCGGACTGAGCCGCAGGCGAACCTGCGCGGAAGCTGGGGCACCGACCTGCTGCCGGCCGTGCTCGGCGGAGTCGCCGGACTGACCCTGACGGTGCTACTCAACGGCACCCCGTACGCGCTCGGCGGGCTCACCGCGGACCAGACCTTCCGCACCGCCGCGATCACCCGGTTCGCCGACTCCCCCGGCACCGCCGACTTCACCTTCGCCGGGCTACCGGCTTTCTACGCCCCGGCGTACTTCTGGGTGTTGGGCCGGGCCGCCGACCTGGCCGGTGTCGAACCGTGGCGAATGGCCAAGATCGGTGCCATCGCCGCCGCCCTGGCGGTGCCGGTCGTCACCTACCTGCTGTGGCGACGGCTGGTGCCGGCGTACGCGGCGGCGCTGATCGCCGGGGTGCCGCTGCTGGTCCAGGACGTCTACCAGCCGTACGCCTGGCTGGTGCTCTTCGCCATCGTGCCCTGGTGGCTGGAGGCGGTGCACGGGGTTCGCCGGCCGGGTCGGCGGGTGGGAAACCCGCTGTTACTCGGGCTGATCGGGGCGGTGCTGTTCCTCACCTACTACTACCTCTTCCTGGTGGCAGCCCTGTCACTGCCGCTGTTTCTGCTGGCGGAGCGGCTTCGGGGCCGCTGGCCGTGGCGGCAACTGGGCCGGGCCGCGCTGGTACTCGCCATCGCCGCTGCCGGGTCTGCCCTCTACTGGCTGCCGCTGTTGATCAGCATGATCCGTGCCGACCATCCCGAGTCGCTGGCGAACCGGTGGTTCACCAGCAGCCACCCACAGCTGCCGTTGCCGATGGCGGACGGGACGCTGACCGGGCTGCTGGCACTGGTCGGCCTGGTGTTCCTGGTGTGGGCCGCTCCGCGGGAGGCGCTACCGCGCGGACTGCTGGTGCTGCTGCTCGCCGCGTACGGCTGGTATCTGTTGGGGGCGGCGGCCGCGGCGGTGGACGATCCGTTGCTCAGTTTTCGGGGCAAACCACTGGTGCCGCTGATCCTGTTGAGCGCCGCAGCGCTGGCGGCGGTGCGGCTGACCCGGCTGGTCGCCGCCCGGGTCCAGTCCGGTGACGCCGCCCGGGCGGTGGCGGCGGCGCTGGCGGTGCTGTTGGTGGTGCTGGTCGCGGCCGGGCAACAGCTCGTCACCGAGCTGCGGGACAGTCCGCTCACCGAGCTGGCGCACGCCGACGCACTGCCCGACGGATCGCTGCCGACCCATCACCCACCCGACGCGGAGCCGGCCGCCGCGTCCGCGGTACAGCTGGCGGCCGCGATCGACGAAAGGTACGCCGGCCCGGGGCACCCGGTGGTGCTCACCGACCGGGCGGACCTGCTTGCCCTCTACCCGTACTGGGGGTTCCTGCAGTGGAACGCCCACTACGCCCACCCGGCTGGGGAGTTCAGCGCCCGGGCAGAGTTTGTGGACCGGCTCGCTGTTGCGGGGCCAGCGGAGCTCTCCCAGCTGGCGGCGGAGAACGCCTTCGACCCAATCGACGGGGTGGTGCTGCCGATCGAAGGTGACGACGCGGTGCTGCGCTACGCCGCCGACGCGTTTCCGGCGGGGGTGCGGACGATCGAGGTCCGCTTCCCGCGGGGGGTGTTCGCCGCCGCCGGCTTCGAAACCACCGAGGTCAATGGCTACCTCGTCGCCGTCCGACCTCGCTAAACCGGGGCCGCCATCGGCGGTGGTGGTGCTGGTCGGTTTAGTCGAGGGCCTCTGCCAGGGTGCGGGCGGTGACGACCCGACCGGTCCAGCGTTCAAGCTCCTCGACGGTGGCGGTATGAACCCGATCGTGCACGTCCGGCGGAAGCGGGCCGAACTTGTGGGTCAAGAACTGGGTCAGCGCCTCGGCACGCCCACGGACCTCACCACGGGCCTCACCACGGGCTTCACCTTCGGCGCGAAGCTGCTCAGCGGTGGTCACGAACGCCTCCTTCACTGTCGGCCCCAGCCCTGCGAACAGGTCATACAACTCCTGCGCAGGAACCTCACCTACCTGTTGAATATACGTGAGCATGGTGACGAAATCCTCAATGCCACTGGGCCGTTGCAGCACCACCTGCAACTGATCGGACCACCGCCGAAGATCATCAGCCAGGCCGGCGTTACCCGCGGCGATCTTCAACAGCAGCAGCGTCAACCGCACCGGCGCAGTCACCGGCCGCGCCCGCAACGCCGCCTCGTCCACCACGGTCAGATCATCAAGCAGAAACCGCAGCCGGGGCAGGAACTCACCGGCAGCCTTGACCGTGCCCGGGTCGAGATCCAACAGGTCGGCCAGCTCGGTCGGAGCGTCCCACGCCTGCCGGTTGTGGTGCACCACCAGCGGGAACACCGCCGGCAACCGGTGTGCTCGTGGATGCTCGTTCAGAAACGCATCCCAGATGCGCACCATGTATCGAAGGATGCGCAACGGCATGAGTTTGTCGGTGCCGCTCTGGTGTTCCACCAGCACATAGATGAACGCCTCCCGGCTGCGCTCGTCTCCGCTGTGCCCGTCACCACCGGCCAACGGGGCGGTGAACAGCAGGTCCGAGTGCCGCCACCGCAGCTTGGCATCCACAAAGCTGCCCGGCAGCCGGGTCAACCGGGCCAGGTCCAGCTGGTCGGCCAACTCCGGCGGAAGCACCGCCCGCAGTTGCGAGGCCGCGTTGGCTGGCTCCCCCAGCATCCGCCGAAACACCGCATCATGTGGACTCGAATCACCCGACATGACCGGCAACCTACCCCCAGCCACCGACAGAACTTGCTGCCGCCACCGATCAGGCCGCTGGCTCCGCCGCGTCGGCTGCATACCAGCGCAGTTCGACGGTATTGCCGTCCGGATCCTGCACATAGAGGGAGTGGCCCGAGCCGCGGGCGCCGAATCGGACCGCCGGCCCGTCGAGCACAGTGAACCTCCCTCCGTCGACCACCTCTTGCCAGTCCAGCGGCTCGACCACGAGGCAGAAGTGGTCGACGTTGGTGCCGCCGCACGGCTGTTCGACCAGGTCGATGATGGTGCCAGCATCGACCCGTACGGACGGGAATGGTGCCGCACCGGCGCGCCATCGGTCGACCCGTACCGGCGTCAAGCCCAACTGGCCGCAGTAAAACTCCAACGAACGTTCCGGATCTCGGACGTTGATGACCAGATGATCGAAGTCGATGACCCGGATCACTGCGGCTGCTCCAGGGCGAGGGCCTGGTGCAGCCAGGTAGTGATGCGCGGCGCGTCGATGTCGGTGAGACCGGTGAGCTTCACCGAGGCCATCCGCCGGGCTCCGGGTTTGAGCCGGCCGTCGGGGTCGTTGACGTCCTGGCCGCGCCACAACCCGAAGGTGACATCGGAGCGGTATGCCTTGAGCAGGCAGACCGGCCGTTGGCCGGGATTGTCGCCCAGCCCCCAGACCGGGTGTCCGTGGTAGAGCACGCCGGTCGCGTCCGGCAGCGCGGCTTCGATGATCTCGCGGGCGCGGTGGCCGACCTGCCGCAGGGGGTCGTCGAGCGCGTCGAGGTACTCGGTGACGCTGGTGGGTTTCATGGTCCCAGCATCAGCCAGCTGGTGACGGGGCGCCAAGCCATGATCGGGCTACAATCGTTGAGCCAGATTCAACGAACGGAATGCGATGCTAGAGCGGCACGAGCTGGAGACCTTCCTGACGCTCTCCGAGGAGCTGCACTTCGGCCGTACCGCTGCCCGGCTGCGAGTCACGACCGGCCGGGTGAGCCACGTGATCAAGAAGCTGGAGCGCCGGATCGGAGCGCCGCTGTTCCACCGCACCAGCCGGGTGGTACGGCCCACCCCGGTCGGTCAGCGCCTCGCCGCCGACCTCGCGCCGCTGGTCAGCGAGATGACCGCGGCGGTGCACCGAGCGATCGATGCTGGCCGCGGCCTCACCGGCCAGCTGCGGGTGGCGTACCTGGGCGAGTTGACAGCGCCGGTGCTGCGCCGGGCGGTCACCCTGTTCACCGAGCGTCACCCCGACTGTCGGGTCGAGGTGCACGAGCTGCAACTGGCGAACACCCGCGCCAGCCTGCTGGACGGCTCCATCGACCTGCTGATCGCGTCCTTCCCGTTCGACGGCATGGCCTGCGGCCCACCGCTGCTGCACGAGCGGCGGGTCCTGGCGGTCGCCGCCGATCACCCGCTCGCCCGCGAGGAGTCGGTGTCGCTGGAGGTGCTCGCGGACCATCCGGTGGTGCAGTATCCCGCCGTGACCTCGACCGAGTTTAAACGCGACCGTACCCCCGACCGCACGCCGGCTGGCCGGCCAGTGCCGAAGGGGCCGGCCGGCAACACGTTCTCCGAGATGCTGTCACTGGTCGCGATGGGACGTGGGGTGCTGCCGGTCGGAGAGCAGAGCCGGGCCTACCACCCCAACCCAGACCTGCGGTATGTGCCGATCCGGGATGCGCCGCCGATCGCACGGGGGCTGGTCTGGCTGGCGAGCAACACCAACGCCAGGCTGCAGGAGTTCGTCCGGGCAGCCACCGACGCCAACGCCCACTCCCACTCCCCGCGCACGTCCGCCCCCCGACCACCCGACACGTAACGCACCCCGAGCCGTCACCGGTGGATCGTACGGAGTTCGGCCGCGCGCAACCTGGTTCGTGGAGGGTGAGGCGTGCCCTCGCCACCCCGTGTCATCGTGCTGCCCGACCTGGCACGGCCAGAGCCACGGTCGGGCGCCGGCTCCGGCAGTTTGTCGTGGCTGCCGGCGGCGGCGAAGCGACCGCTGGCAGCCGGCTACCGGCGAACATTGGCGTTGCTCGACGCGGTGCGGGCCCGGCGGCGGCGCCGCGCGCTGGCGTCGCAGTGTGCCGGCGCCGACCTGGTGCTGGCGAACTCTGCCGCCACCGCGGCGGTCGCCGCCGAGGTGGTGCCGCGGGATCGGCTGTGGCTGCGGGTGGCGCCGAGCCCCCGGCTCTTCGCCGGTGAAGTCTGCGGGCCGGGCGCCGAGGTGGCCGCGGTCGCCGGGCGGGTCGGCGGGTTCGTGGTGGCGAGCGAGGCGGACCGGGACTCGGTGGAGCGGGCGACCTGCGCGGTCTCGGCCCAGGTGCTGGTGGCGCCGGCAGACACGGAGTCGGCGGCGCTCGGCCAGCTGATCATTCAGGGTAGCCAGGCTGGGGCGAGCCGCCGACCGGCCCGGCGGGCGCTGGTCGCCGGCTTCGACCTGAAGTTCGCCGCTGACCTGGCGCAACAGCTCGACCGTCGGCCGGACCTGGCGGTCACCGTCGACGACTGGCCGGAGCTGGGGCGGCCCACCCGGCACACCCGCGCCCGGCTGCGCGCCGCCGACGCGATCTTCGCCGAGTGGGCGCGCACCAGCGCGATCTGGCTGGCCCGGCACAAACGCCCCGGCCAGCTGCTCGTCGTCCGGCTCCACCGGTTCGAACTCGACTCGCATTACCCTGGGCAGCTGCCGGTCGACGCGGTCGACGCGATGGTCTACATCGCCCCACTGTTCGGCCGGCGGATCCGGCGACAGCTCGGTTGGCCGGCGGAGAAGCTGCTGTACATCCCGAACTACCTCGACGTGGCCCGGTTCGACCGGCCGAAGCTACCCGACGCGCGGTTCACCATCGGCTTCGTCGGTATGGAGTGGTCCCGGAAACGGTTCGACCTGGCGCTGGATCTGCTGGCGGCGGTGCGGCGGGTCCAGCCTCGATTCCGCCTGCTGGTGCGCTCCACAATGCCCTGGCACAACCCGTACGTCTGGTCCGCACCGGCCGAGCGGGCTTACGTGAGCCAGTGTTTTCAACGGATCGAGCGTGACCCGCTGCTGCGGGAGGCGGTCCGGTTCGACCCCCCTGGGCGGGACATGCCGCGCTGGTACCGGGAGGTGGGTTTCCTCGCCTCCACCAGCGACGAGGAGGGCTCCCACGCCTCGGTCGCGGAGGCGATGGCGGCGGGCACGGTGCCGGTGATCCGGCCGTGGCCGGGCGCGGCCGAGGTCTACGACCGGTGCTGGGTCCACGACGGCACCGAAGCGGCGGCGGCCGCCGTACTCACGAGTGACGATGAACCGGTGTGGACCGAGCAGGCGCGGCGGGCGCAGTCCGAGATCCGGCACAGTCACGACCCGGCTGCGGTGACGGCCGCTTGGGCGGATCTGCTCCACGGCGACCTGGCCGGCGCCCGGCAGCACTTCGAGGACCGGGTAGGGGCGGACCTGTCGCGGATCGATGTGGACGCCGAAGCCACCTTGGCCGGTGGCCCGGCCGAGACCGAACGGAGGATGGTGGACATTGGCTAGCGGGGTGGCCGGCCGGGTGTCGGCGCCGGTGAAGCGCGGGGTACGGCGCAGCGTGCGGTGGGCGGCCCGGGTGCGCAACACCCGAGCGTGGCCGGTGGTGCGGCCCGGGGTGGTGTTGGCCCGCCGGCTCGTCAACCTGGATCGACTGCTGGGCCGCCCAGCCGGCGCGGACGACCCGCCGCGGGTCGCCGCCGCCATGGAGGTGCTGCGTCGCCGGCTGCTCAACCTCGGCCTGACCGACCGGGCCCTCGCCGACCTGCGGGCGCTCGCCGCCGACGATTCGCTGCCGAATCGGCGACGGCTGGCCGCCTGGGAGCTGGCGCTGTGGCACGCCGACCAGTACGACCCGGCACACGCCGCCGAGGCTTTGGGATACCTGCAGGTGGCTGCCCGCGGCGACCGGGACCGGGACCGTCGTCGGCGCCGGGCGGTCATCGAAGCGGAGTGCCACGCGCTCGCCGGTGATCCGGCAGCGGCACGCCGGGTTCTTGAAGCGACGCTCGCCGCTGGCGAAACACCCGACCTGTTGCTCGCCGCCGCCAACCTGGAGCCGGAGCACTCCGGCCGGGTCGCCCGGATCAACGCGGCGTTGGCCTGCTTCGGCCTCGCCCCGGTCCGGACCGCCGAGGCCGAAGGGGAGCCGTTCGACCGGCTCGTCGCCGAAGCCGTCGAGCCGGACCCGGCCAGCGAGGACGGCCCGCTGGTCAGCATCATCATGCCGGTGCACAACTCGGCGTCGACGGTCGGTACCGCGCTCGCCTCGATCCGGGCGCAGACCTGGACCCGCTGGGAATTGTTGGTAGTCGACGACGCCAGCACCGACCACACCGTGGAGCTGGCCGCCGAGTACGCGGCGCGGGACGTGCGGGTGCGACTGATCCGAACGGAGGTGAACGGCGGCACCTATGTGGCCCGCAACCTTGGTCTCGCCGAAGCGGTCGGGGAGTTCGTCACCTGCCACGACGCCGACGACTGGTCACATCCGGAGAAGCTGGCCCGGCAGGTGCGGCACCTGCTCGCCAGCCCGGAGGTGGTGGCGAACACTTCCCAGCAGGTACGGGCGACCGAGGACCTGCGCTGCCACCGGCGGGGCAAGCCCGGTTTCTACATCTTCCCGAACCTGTCGTCGCTGATGTTCCGGCGGGCCGAGGTGGTCGATGCGCTCGGCGCCTGGGACACCGTCCGGTTCGGTGCCGATGCGGAGCTGCACCGCCGGCTGAAACGGGAGTTCGGGGAGCGGGCGGTGGTCGAGCTCGCTACCGGCCCGTTGTGCCTGCAGCGGCAGTCGTCCGGGTCGTTGACCGGCAGCGAGGCGTTCGGTTACCACGGCTACTTCATGGGCGCCCGCCGGGAGTATTTTGAGGCGTACACCCACCATCATCTTCGGGCGGCGCAGACGCTGCGCTACGAATTCCCGTCGTCGAAGCGGCCGTTCCCGGTGCCGGCGCCGATGTTGCCGCACCGGTCGCCGCCGAAGCAGCGGCGCCATTTCGACGTGGTGATCGCCTCGGATTTCCGGCTGGTTGGTGGCTCCACAATGTCCAGCCTGGAGGAGGTGAAGGCGCAGCAGCGGCTGGGGCTGCGGACCGGCCTGGTCCCGATGTACTTCTACGACGCCGACCCGCGCCGCAGCGTCACCCCGAAGGTCCGGGAGGTGCTCGACGGCGACCAGACCCAGATGCTGGTGCACGGCGAGCGGATCAGCTGCGATCTGCTGATCGTCCGGTATCCGCCGGTGCTGCAGGACCGGCACCGGTTCCTGCCCGAGATCGAGGCCGGCGACGTGCGGGTCATCGTCAACCAGCCGCCGATGAGCGACTACGGCCCGGCGGGGGTCCGGCGGTACCGGATCCCGGACTGCCAGCAGAACCTCGAGCGTTACTTTGGGCAGGCCGGCACCTGGCACCCGATCGGGCCGCTGGTGCGGGCGGCGTTGCACCAGCACCACGCCGCCGAGCTGCCGGGGATCAAGCTCTCCGATGAGGACTGGGTGAACATCATCGACGTCGCGGCCTGGCGCCGGCCAGCCCGCCCCGAACGCGGCGAGCGGATCCGGATCGGCCGGCATTCCCGGGACCACCCGATGAAGTGGCCTCACGATCCGGTGCAGCTCCGCCAGATCTACCCCGACACCACCGGGTACGAGGTCCACGTGCTCGGTGGCGCAGACGCACCCGCCGCGGTGCTCGGCGGCCTGCCGGAGAACTGGCGGGTGCACCGGTTCGGGCACCTGTCGCCAGCGGAGTTCCTGGCCGGCATCGACGTCTTCGTCTACTTCCCCAACCCGGACTGGGTGGAGTCGTTCGGTCGGGTGATCCTGGAGGCGATGGCGGCCGGGGTGCCGGTGGTGCTACCGGAGCAGTTCCGGCCGCTCTTCGGCGGGGCGGGCCTCTACGCCGCGCCGGCCGAGGTGACAACGTTGGTCGACCAGTTGATGGCCGACGACGACTACTATGCGGCTCGGGTGACTGCGGGGCTGCGCTTCGCCGAGACAGGCTTCGGCTACAGCCGGCACGCGGAACGCATCGGGGGGCTGGTCAGACGATGAGTGGATGGACGACCCGGCAGCGGGCCGGGGCCGCGGTGGTGGCCGTGCTGGCGGCCGCCGCGGTGGTGGCCGCGGTGCTCGACGCGCCGTCGGTGGCGTTGGCGGCGGTGGCGCTGCTAGCGGCGATCGGGTTCGCCGCGTCGCTGCAGCTGCGGCGGCGGATAGCCGAGTTGCAGCAGCGGCAGCGGGCCCTCAGCGCCGACACGACGGCCCTGACGGACCTGGTGGTGCGCGGCGACCGGCGTGCCGAGCGGGTGCTCGCGGAGTTGGCCGACGACCGGGCAGCGGCGCTGGACCGGCACCGCGAGCTGCTGCGGGAGTTGGCCGATGCGCGAAAGGCGGAGGCGGCCGCGGTGAAGCGGCTCAGCCACCACCTGGTCCGTCACCAGCGGGACCAGACCCGCGAGGTGGAGGCGCTGCTGCAACTGTTCCAGGAATTGACGCCGCGGGCGCCGATGCCCTCCTCTGGCCACTGGGCGCTGAACCCGACCGAGCTGCTGCAGCTCTGGTCGGTGGTGTCGGAGGCCCGGCCGAAGCTGGTGCTGGAGCTGGGCAGCGGCACCTCCTCGGTATGGCTGGGGTACGCGGTGGAGCGGGTGGGGGGCCGGCTGGTCTCAGTCGAGCACGATGCCGCGTACGCCGAGCAGAGCCGGGCGCAGCTGGCGCGGCACGGCCTGACCGGCACCGCCGAGGTGCGGGTGGCGCCGCTGCGCGAAGTGCAGCTGAGTGGTGAGACCTATACCTGGTACGCCCCGGAGGCTTTCGCGGATCTGTCCGATATAGATCTGGTGTCGGTGGACGGCCCGCCGGGTGCGACCGGTCCGCAGGCCCGCTACCCGGCCGTGCCGATGCTTGCGGAGCGGCTCTCCCCGGACGCAGTGGTGCTGCTCGACGACGCCGACCGCGACGATGAGCAGGAGATCATTCGCCGCTGGTGCGATCTGCCGCCTGGGCTGGTCCAGGCGCCCGCCACGCTCGGCCATATTGCGGTGCTCCGCCGCCGTTGACTCTGCCCGCAGCGACGATCAAATGCCCTAGAGCTGTACGACACGCGGTGTGTCGTACAGCTCCGGGGCACTTGATCTCGGGTTGTCCGCCGGGAGCGGCGCGGCGCGAGGTAGCTCCAGCGGTGGGTCAGGCCGGCGGCCAGCCAGTGGCCTCGACGATCTGCTCCCCGAGATAGGGCGCCAGGGTGCGTGCGTAGGTTGCGGAGAGGTGGTGGTCGTCGTGGTAGACGAGGACGTTGCCCACCACGGGTGGGCAGAAGTCCGCCTCGCAGAGATAGTCGGTCAGGTCGAGGATGTGCACCTGGTCGGGGAGGTCACCGTGCCGGGCGATCTCTGGGGGGCCGGCCAGATCGTGCTCGGCCCGGTCGGCGCCACAGGTGGGGTTCTCCGGACCGTGCTGCGCCACGCAGTCGGGCACGTTGATCTGCGGCCAGGCCACATCCCGGATCGCCAGCACCGGAATGTCCAGGTCGGTCACCGCCTGCCACTGCGGCAGGTAGCCGGGGGGAGTGTGCTCCCGACCGCCCTGGCCGGTGGTGGCGGTGGTGAAGACCGCGTCTGGTCGCAGCTCGGCCAGGGTGTCGAGGAGAGCGAGGTTCCACTCGTGGCACGAGTGTTGTTGCCGATCGTCCGGTGCCGGCGCCACCGGTTCGAACCGGCACGCCGACTTGGTCATGGACACGATTTGCCAGCTCTGCGGTCCGGCGAGTTCCTGCAGCGCCGGCAGCCAGTGAGCCGAGTGGGAGCCGCCCACCACCGCGATGGTGTAATCGGCATCGTCGGGACCGAATTCGCAACTGAGCACTTCGGACTCTTCTAGGCCCTGGTGGCATCCGAGGTCGTAGACATCGGCCCGGTCGTCGGGGGCCGAGATCGGGTCCGGCCGGTAGGGCACGTCGGCCAGGTTGCCGCCCTCGGCGAGGTAACGGGCGCCCGGGTAATCCTGGGCCGGCCCAGCCGCCGCCTGATTCTGTTGCCAGGTCAGGTACCCGTGCCAGCCGGCGGCGGTCGCCAGCACCAGCGCCACCGAGGTGACGGCCAGTGCGAATCCGTCCCGGTTGGAGGTCTGCCCGATGCCGCTCTTGGGCAGCCGCACCTCCAACAGCCAGGTGGTGGCGATGGCGAGCAGCAGCGAAGCGCCGATGACGAGCACCCCACCGCGGATGGTGGCGCTGGAGTAGCCGGTGACTGCTAGGTAACAGATGAGCACCGGCCAGTGCCACAGGTACCACGCGAACGAGTGCTTGCCGAGCCAGCGCAGAGTACGGGTGCGCAGCAGCCGGTCGGCGCCGAACCGGCCACCGGCGCCGGCGCTGGCAACCAGCAGCGCCGCCGAGAGGGTGGGCCACAGCGCTGCCCAGCCGGGGAACTCGTTGCCTTCCCGGAAGACCAGGCCGCAGCTGAGCAGCCCGACCAGCCCGACCCAGCTCAGCGGGGAGGCGAGTGCGGTGGGCAGCCGGAGCCGTGGCAGCAGCAGCCACACCAGCCCACCGAGCGCGAACTCCCACAGCCGGGCGCCGGTGTCGAAGTAGGTGAAGACCTGGTCGGTGGCGGTGCGGTGGATCGAGTACGCCAGTGACCCGACGAAGACCGCGCCGAGCAGCGCCGCCATGATCGGTTGCAGCCGCTCGGGACGGCGCGCCGCCAGCGCGACCGCCACCCCGATCAGCGCCGGCCACAGCAGGTAGAACTGGCCCTGGATCGCCAGCGACCAGTAGTGCTGGACCGGGCTGGCCGCCTGCTGGGAGGCGAGGTAGTCCACCGCGTTGCCGGCGAGGTGCCAGTTGACCAGGTAGAGCGCCGAGGCGACCACCTCGGTGAGGGTGTCCCGCCAGCGGGTCGCCGGCAGGAACAGGATCGCCGCGACCACCACTCCGAGCAGCACAAACAGCGCCGGTGGCACGATCCGGCGGGCGATCCGGGCGTAGTAGGTCAGCAGCCAGGGGCGGCCTGGGCGGGCCGCGGAGCGCAGCAGCGTCCCAGTGATCAGCAGCCCGGAGAGGAAGAGGAACACATCCACGCCGCCGGAGACCCGGTGCAGCCAGACGTGGTAGACCACGATCAGCGCGATCGCCACGCCGCGGAGCCCGTCGATCTCCGGCAGCCGGCGCCGCTGCTCGCCGGCGACCTCGGTCGGGCGGTGGGCGTGCCGGGGAACGTGGCCGCTGCGGTGGGAAACGGCGGCAGATGGGGTGTCGGTGCGGGTCATCACCGGCTGCCTGGGCGGGACCCGTCGCCGTGGCCGGGCATCAGCTCGGTGGGCAGCCCCGGATAGGCGCGCTCGCCGTGCGCGAGCAGCTCCGCGAGCGGGGTGACGAAGGTGTGCCCGGCGCTGCGCCGGACATAGACGTACTCCAGGCCATGGGTGCGGTAGGTAACCCCGCCGGCGGCCCGGACCCGGGCGAGCAGGTCGGCATCCACATGCTTGGGGGCGTGGCTCCAGCCGCCGACCTGCTGCAGGGTGGAGCGGCTGAGCAGCATCGCCCCGCCGGCCGGGGTGACGTCGCAGACCTCGGGCGCCGCCCACGCGCGGTCGATGGTCTCGCCGCGTTCAGGGAGGTAGACGAAGCGGGCGCCTTTGGCGGTCAGGTCGGCGCCGCTGCTATGCCAGGCGATCACGAGATCGGTGAGGTGGTCTGGTCCGTAGTGGTCATCGTCGTCGAGTTTAGTCAGTAGCTCCCCGTCGGCGGCACGGCTCAGTTGCCCCAGCACCGCCCCGAACGGGAGGTCGTCGGCGAAGCTGAGCAGTCGCAGCCGGCCGGGTAGCAGCTCACCCCAGGCACGCCGGGTTTGCTGCGAAATGTCGTAGCCGTGGAGCCCGACCACCACCTCCAGCGCCGGGTAGCGCTGGGCGGCGAGGTAGCGCAGGCAGCTGGGCAGGTCGTCGGGGCGTTTACTGGCCACCACCGCGGTGACCGTCGGCAGCGGCACCGCGCCATCCCCACCGAGCGCCGTCCGGCGCAGAGCGGCGTCGCCGGTGATCGCCATCCGGCGGGCAGCGGCGACGCTGAGCTGGTAGCCGGGCAGGTCAGCGACCTGATCCGGCGACTCGACCACGGTCAGCGCCAGCCCCGCGAGCCGTGCTCGCACCGCCGGGTCGGTGCTGGCGAAGACCATGCCGCAGGCGGCCAGCGTCCGGAGCCCGTGGGCGAGGAACGGATCGGCCGGGACCGGCCCGGTCACCGAAACCACCGCGTACTTGTCGAGGGTCCCGCGCAGCAGCGCCGCCGGCAGTTGGTCGGGCCGGCGAAGGTCGACCAGTCGCCGGTCGCGCCGGTCAGACAGGCTAAACCCGGTCAGCCGGTAGCGGGTGGCGGCGCCGACCAGCCGCCGACCGTACGGGTTGGCCACCGCCGCGACCAGCGGCAGCGGTGGATCGGCCGGGGGAGGCTCGGCGGGCAGGAACGGCCCGAGTGGCCGGCCCCGGTCGTCGTAGTCGGGCGGGTTCGCGGCGGCGACCAGCCGGCCCTGCGGCCAGGAGTCGGCGCCGCGGTGCCACCCAGAGCGGTCCAGCGCGTAGACCGGGCCGCTGGTCTGGTCCCAGGCCCGGGCCCGGGTGACGGCGGCGAGCAGGTCGGACATCGCTTGCGCCGCCGGGTACGGGCGGGACCAGGCCAGGTCGACCCGCAGCCCGTACCGGCCGTGGCGGCGCCAGCTGAACCGTCGACTGTGCCGGCCCGGTCGGGGTGGCCGCAGGCCGGCGAGCGCGATGTCGCCGGCGGTGGTCATCCGCAGGTTGAGCCGGCGCAGCTCGCCGGTGATCAGGCCGGCGGCGGCGAGCTGCACCAGCGCCGTCGGGTCGGCGACCCGCAGCGCCACCCCGCCGCCGGCGGCCGGCAGCGCCGCCGCCGGGTCGGTGAGCCGGAGCCGGCGCGGCAGCGGCCGATGGGGCCACTGGGTCGCGGTCACGCTCGGGCCACCGCGGGTCCGGAGCGTGGTCCGCCGCAGCCCCGCCAGCTCGCGGCGGGCCCGCCGCAGCACCCGTCCGGCCAGGTCGGGGGTGCGCGGGTAGCGGGCGGTGCAGAGCAGCACGATCGCCGCCAGTACGGCCGGGCCGAGGGCCCGCTGCGCCGACAGGAACCGCTCCAGCAGGAAACCGGCGATCACCAGCCCGTACAGCCCCCAGCCCAGCGCCAGGTACGCCGGGAGCGAGGCTCGCTGCCAGCCGGCCACCCCGACCGCGGCCAGCAGTAGCAGCAGGGTGGCGATCAGCGTCGACGCGCCGGGCCAGTCCGCCATCGGCCCGTCCGCGGTGAAGACTCCCTGCCCGATCGAGGCGAGCAGTTCGAACCAGCCGACCAGCGGCGGGCTGAACCGGCTGAACGTCCCGTGTGGATTATTGTCCGGGGGCAGCGCGGCGGCGACATACAGCCACCAGGCGGCGAGCAGCGCGGCGCCGGGGGCGGCGAGCGCGATCGCCGCCCGCCACCAGCCCCGGGTGCCCGACAGGTAGCCGTGCACCACCACGAACCCGGCGGCGATCAGTGCGAAAGCGAGATAGTTCTCTTTGGTCAGTGCCGCACCGGCGAACGCCAGCCCGGCGAGCAGCGCTCGCCGCTCCAGCGCCAGGCTGATCCCGAGCGCGGCCAGCGCCAGCCCGAGCGGCTCGGCGGTGCCGTAGGCGACCCCCACCACCACCCCCGGGATCGCCGCGAAACTCAGCCCCCACCAGCGGGCACGGCCGTAGGCGGCGGCGATCCGGCCGGTCGCGGCGCAGCCCAGCGCCACCGAAAGGGCCCCCACCAGCAGCAGCGCGTACGGGATGGCACCCGGCTGGCCGGCGCCGAGCAGCCACCCGGCGGCCGGCAGCATGACCCGCAGCGCCCGGTACCGGGGCGCGTCGAAGGTGGTGGCGATGTCGGTGCGCAGCAACGGATCCAGCGCCTGGCCGAGGAACCACTGGCCGTCGTAGCCGTACTGGCTCAGCTGGTCGGCCGGCGCCACCGGCAGACCCCGCTCCCGCAGCTCGGCGTCGATGCCGGTGTGGTGGCCGACCACGAACGGGCCGATCGGATCGAACTCGTCGGGTGCTCCCATCCGGGCCCCCACCAGCAGCGTCGCCACCAGCAGGCCGAGCAGCGCCACCGGCAGCAGCCGCCGCCACGGTGGTGGTGCGCCGGGCGGCGGCAGTTCCCCCGCCCCGGTACGGGTCTGCGGTGAACCACTGTGGAGGAGGCGGAGCGTGCTGGTCAGCAGCGACATGGCCGCCAGTCTCGAATGGTCACACGTCCCCCTGGTGAATGCGGGGTGAATCCTCGGCGGTGGTGCCGGCGCCGGTGCGGCTGGTCACCGCCAGCGCCACCGCCGGCCAGGCGAGATCACCGGCGGTCAGCAACAGCCGGGAGACCAGCGCCGCCACCAGCGCGGCCGGCGCCTCGACCGCCCCGGCGAGCAGCACCACCAGCGCCACCTCCCGCGGCCCCGCCCCGGCCGGCGCCACGACCAGCAGGAAGCCGACGCACCAGGCGGCGGCGAAGGCTCCCAGCGCCCGCAGCGGCAGGGTCGCCCCGGTCGGCCCGGCCAGGCTCGCCAGCAACAGCCACAGGTGCAGGCCGTACCCGGTCCACATCACCAGCGCCCAGCCGGCGGCGCGGATCATCCCGGCCGGTGACAGCGGCGCCGGTAAGGGCTGCTGCCGGAGCCGGTGCAGCAGCCACGGCAGCAGCCGGTTCAGCAGCGGCGGCCACAGCAGCACCGCCACGGCGGGCAGCGCCGGCAGCAGCCACCAGTAGTCGGCGTACGCGCCGGGGGCGAACAGCGGCACCGTCGCCACCGCCACCAGCAGGCCGGTGCCCAGAACTACCAGCATGAAGATGATCGCGGCGGTGGCGGAGACCCGGTCCGGCAGCTGGTATCGCCGGCCCAGCCGGATCTGCGCCAGCACCGGCCACACCGCCCCCGGGACGTACTTGCCGGCCTGGCCGACGAAGAAGATCCGCATCCCGCCGGTGACCGGCGGCCGGTGACCCAGCGCCGCCAGCACCGAGCGCCAGACCAGGAAGCTGGCCCAGATCCCGGCCAGCCCGGCCCCGGCTGCCGCGGCGACCGCCATCGGCGAGAGGTCGGTGAGCACGGTTCGGACCTGCGACCACTGGCTGACCAGCGCCCAGCCGAGGAAGCCGGCGAACGCCGCGACGATGCTGTACTCGAGCGCCGGGCGCAGCCAGCGGCGGCGTGGTCGGGCGCCAGCAGCGGTCACGGCCGCCGGCTGGCCCAGACGATGGTCCACGGTAGCGGGGTGGCGACTGCCCGTACCTGGGCGGCCTCGGCGACGAAGCGCCGGAAGCCGCGGGTGGACCAATGGTTCAGGTGGCCCGGGGTGTTCCCCCAGTCGCGGACGTAGCGGCCGGCGGCGAGGTTGCCCAGCCGGAAGATCGGCTCCCGGGGGACCGAGAGCACCAGGTGGCCGCGGCTGACCCGGAGCAGTTCGGCGAATCCGCGCTCGGGGTCGGGCAGGTGCTCCAACACTTCGGCGGCGACAACCACGTCGAACTGCCGGTCCCGGAACGGCAGCCGGTGCGCGTCGGCGTGCAGGTAGTGCGGTCCCGGGCGGGTTCGCCACTGTTCCCGCAGCCCGGCGTCGGGTAGGTCCAGTGCGGTCACCTGCCCGAACCGGTCGGCGAGGTAGTGCGAGATCACTCCCTCGCCGCAGCCGACCTCCAGCGCGGTGGCCCCGGCCGGCGCCTGTGCCGCGACCGCGTCCAGGGCGGCCCGGAGACGGGCCACCCAGCGGCCGGTCAGCCAGCGGATGGCCGGGTTCCGGGCGGTGTACTTCTGGGTGTGGTTGCCGATCACCACGCCGGGGCTCTCCGCCGGGTGTTCCGGGGTGGTGGGGTGGGTGAGCGGTGGCATCGACGGCTCCGGTCAGTCGGTCCGGGACCGGACGATCAGGTCGGCGAGCAGCGCCATCGAGGCGATGATCAGGCCGGTGAGAATCAGCAGGATGGTGTTGGTGGCGATCCGCACCGGGTTCGCGACCACGTCGTAGATCAGCTTGCCGCCGCCGATGCCGAGCAACGCCAGCGCCGGCGGCATCAACACCCGCAGCGGATTGAAGTACATCACCATCCGGAGGACCTGCAGGATGTACCGGTACGCGTCGGTGACGAACCGGAACTTGGACCGGCCGGCCCGCTTGGCGTACTCGATCGGCAGGTAGCGCACCTGATGCTGGTTGTGCAGGAACGCCATGGTGATGGTGGTGACGCAGGAGAAGCCGGGCGGCAGCAGCCGCAGGTACGGCAGCGACACCTCCCGCCGGAACGCCCGCAACCCGGAGTTGAGGTCCGGGATGCGTTCGCCGGCGAGTCGTTCGGCGAGCTTGCGGATCGCCCACTTCGCCGGCACCCGCAACAGCTTGTGGCTGCCCTGTTCGCTGGTGCGGGCGCCCACCACCTGGTCGATGGTGGGGTCGGCGCGCAGCTGCGCCACCAGCTCCGGGATCCGCTGGTTCGGGTAGGTCAGGTCGGCGTCGGTCCAGACCACGATCTCGCCGCGGGCCTGCTGGGTGCCGAGCCGGCGGGCGGTGCCGGCGCCGCCGTTGCGCGGCAGCGGCAGCAGCCGCAGCTGCGGGAAGCGCAGCTGCGCCGCCCGGAGGACGGCGAGCGTGTCGTCAGTGGAGGCATCGTCGAGGGCGAGCAGCTCCCAGCGGTACCCGGTCTCCGCCATCGCCGCGCTGATCCGCTCCACCTCGGCCAGCACGTGGTCCTGCTCGTTGTAGCAGGGCAGCACCACGGTCACGTCGAGCCGTGCCGGGGCGGGCTCGGCGGGCGACTCGGCCGTCGCCGCCGGCCGACGGGTCCGCTGCGTCACTGCCATTCCGGCACCCTGGGCCACTGGCGTGAACCGGCGGACGCGGCGATGTGAACAGCCGGTGCCGCCGGCCGGAACTCCTCGGTGGGGCCCGCCCGGCGGACTATCGTCGCTGGTGGTGAGCCGGATCGGTAACCAGCTGGACGGCGAGGTATGGCTTGCCGGCCACGCCGCCCTCATGCCGCATTCGCCGGCCGGCAACCTTCGACCCCGACGGTGAGGGAGTGTCCCTCACCCCGATGCTCTCCTTCGTGGTGCCGGCCTTCCAGGTGGCGCCGTACCTGACCGAGTGCCTCGATTCGCTGCTCGCCGACCCGGATGTCGGCGACGAGGTCGAGGTGGTCGCGGTCGACGACTGCTCGCCGGACGAGACCGGTGACCTGCTCGACGCGTACGCCGAGCGGGACCCGCGGCTGCGAGTGGTGCACCTGGCCACCAACGTCGGCCTGGGCCGGGCCCGCAACGCCGGCCTGGAGCACGCCCGCGGTGAGTACGTTTGGTTCGTCGACGGCGACGACTGGCTGCCGGCCGGGGTGGTGCCGCCGGTGCTGGCCCGGCTCGGGCATCGGCGACCGGACGTGCTGCTGCTGGACCACGTGGAGGTGCGACCGGACGGCTCGATGCTCGGCACCGGCTCCGGCCCGGTGCTGCGCTCGGTCGTCGAACCCGGCCCGGTGGGCGAGCGGCCGGAGCTGCTGGGGCTCAACCTCGCCACGTCGGTGTGTACCAAGGTGATCCGGCGGGGGCTGCTTGACGAGGCAGGGCTGCGGTTTCCGCCGGGGTGGTACGAGGACTGCGCCTTCGCGTACCCGCTGTTGCTGGCGGCGGCGCGGATCGACACCCTCGACCTGGTCGGCTACTGCTACCGGCAGCGCCCAGCGGGGGCGATCACGAAGTCGTGCAGCGCCAAGCACTTCGACATCTTCGAGCAGTACGAACGGATGTGGGGTCGGATCGACCCGGCGCTGCCGGCCGACGGCAGCCTGCGCCCGGAGTTGTTCCGGCTGATGGTCGACCATCTGCTGGTGATCGCCGGCAACGAGCGGCGGCTGCCGCCGGGGCTGCGGCGGGACTTCTTCCGGCAGGTGGTGGCGCAGTACCGGTACCGGTTGCCGGCGGGCGGCTACCGGTTGCCGGGCGGGGTTACCGGCTGGAAGCACCGGCTGGTCCGGCACAACGCCTACTGGGCGTACGCGACGCTGCGGCTGGGCTGGCGGGGGATGGCGCTGCGGCCCCGGTTACCCGGCGGGCGGCGGCTGGTCGGCCGGCGGGTCTCGGCAGCGCCGCCGGTAGATGCGCAAAACCACCCCAACTGAACATAACTCAGATATCCTTCGCCGTGTGACCAGCGCAGCAGTGACGCTCACCGTGGTGGTGCCGGCCTTCCGGGCCGAACCCCACCTGCGCAGCTGCCTCGACTCGCTGCTCACCGACGCGCCGCCCGAGCTGACCGTGGTGGTGGTCGACGACCATTCGCCGGACCGCACCGCCGACATCGCCCAGCAGTACGCCGACCGCGACCCCCGGGTGACGCTGCTGCGGCTGCCGGTCAACGTCGGCCCCGGCCGGGCCCGCAACCACGGGCTGCGGCACGCCCGCGGTGCGTTCGTCTGGTTCGTCGACGCCGACGACTGGCTGCCGGCCGGCAGCGTGCCGGCAGTACTGGCGCGGCTGACCGCCACCACGCCAGACGTGTTGATGGTCGACCACGCCGAAGTGTTCCCGGACGGCCGCTGGGTCGGCACCGACCCGGCCGGCGCCCTCCGCGGTGACACCACTCCCGGGCCGCTGCAGCAACGGCCGGAGCTGCTCCAGCTCGCTCACTCCGCCTGCACCAAGATCATCCGGCGGGCGTTCCTGGACGAGATCGGGCTCCGCTTCCACCCCGGCTGGTACGAAGACAGCGCCTTCAACCATCCGCTGCTGCTGGCGGCGAACCGGATCGACACCCTCGACCGGGTCTGCTACTGCTACCGGCAACCACCCGGCGGCACCATCACCAAGTCGATCAGCCCCCGGCACTTCGCCGCCTTCGCCCAATACGATCGAATGTGGACGGCGGTAGCGGGCGCCGGCGAGGCGTACCAACGGTTCCAGCCGGAGCTGTTCCGGCTGATGGTCGACCACCTGCTGGTGATCGCCGGCAGCGGCCACCGGGTGCCGCCGTCGCTGCGGCGTGCCTTCTTCCGGCGGCTGGCGGCCGAATACCGGCTGCGGCGGCCGAAAGCTGGCTACCCCATCCCCGGCGGCATCGCCGGGCTCAAACACCGGCTGGTTAGCTGGGGCGCCTACGAGGCGTACGCGACGCTGCGGTGGGGCTGGCGGCTCGCCGGCCAGCTCCGGCTCCGGGGGGATGCGCCGATCGGGAGCGGGCGGAGACCCGCGCCGCGGCCTCAATCGGCCGATCTCACCCCGCGGTAGACCAA
Organism: Natronosporangium hydrolyticum; assembly: GCF_016925615.1. NCBI lineage: Bacteria > Bacillati > Actinomycetota > Actinomycetes > Micromonosporales > Micromonosporaceae > Natronosporangium > Natronosporangium hydrolyticum. The sequence continues at coordinate 4,983,845 of NZ_CP070499.1, read as the reverse complement.
CGTCCGGTACGGCAACTCGAACCGCTCCCGGCCAGCCAGCTCCGGATGCTCCGCGCAGAGCCGCCGCACCTCGGCCGCCATCTCGGCCTGCCGCTCCGGAGGCGCGGTCAGAAAGTAGGACCGGGTGGCGATCAACCCCACCAGGGTGTCGACGGTGTGCTCGATCGCGTGGACGAAAGTCTCCCGGGCCACCGGGTCGAAGCTCGGCCCGAACGACGGCCGGTCACCCAACAACTCCCGCATCCCGTCGCCGGCGGCCTCACCGTGCGCCATGGTGCTCAGCTCGCCGATCCACGGCACCGTCTCGTCCCGCTGGTTCCAGATCGGAGCGAAGACGCCGCCGGGTCGCAGCACCCGCGCCACCTCGACATGGGTGGGCTCCGGATCGAACCAGTGGTACGCCTGGCCGGCCATCACCGCGTCCACACTGCCGTCGGGCAACGGGATCTGCTCGGCGAACCCGGCCAACGGGGTCAGCTCCGGGCTGACCGCGGCGAGCTGCTCCCGCATCCCCTGGTCCGGCTCGACCGGGAGCACCTCGTGGCCGAGCGCCACCAACGCCCGGGAGAGGATGCCGGTGCCGGCGCCGAGATCGACCACCCGCAGCCGCTGGTCGCCGAGCGCCCAGCGCAGGGCGGGCTCGGGGTAGCGGGGGCGCAGCCGGTCATACTCGGCGGCGGCGGGGCCGAACGATAGCGCGCGCGTGGCGGCCGGGGTGTCTTCGCTCATCAGGGCCCAACCCTATCCGAGGCGGCGGGTGGGATGACTGGACGAGGCTCAGCTGAGCCGCGGCTGTTTCGATCTGCGAGGGGTACCGCTTTCGATCTGCGGCCAGTCGCAACCCGCGTTCGTGTGCTCCCGGTGCGCTTCCCGGTCCGGGAGCGCACCCGGCGGCGTGGACGAATGTGGGCCACTCCCTATCATCACAGGTGCCACAGGTCGCTAGACTGGGCACGCGCGCCCCCGTAGCTCAGGGGATAGAGCAACGGTTTCCTAAACCGTGTGTCGCAGGTTCGAATCCTGCCGGGGGCACCCAGCGTACAGCCTTAACGCACAAGTTGTGGATCTTCGCGGAGAGCTACCCCAACATCTACGGGCCGGTGCCCATCAGCGCGGTGGTCGACGTCATCACAGTCACCCGTGATGCCGCCGGCCGGATGGTTCTGCCCGAGTTCGGACGGAGCTCATCCTGCGCCACCGGTCAGGCGCGCAGCACCATAACCTTGCGCCCGGTCGAGGTTACGGTGCTCTCGAAGCGGATCCGATCGTCGATGGACGGAGCGTCTGGCCGGCGGTCGAAGACGACCAGCGTGCCTTCGTCGAGGTCGAGCCGGCGCAGGTATTCGTCGAGCTGGGTGAGGCCCTCGGCGAGCGGGTCGGGGCGCCCCTTACGCCACACCTTCAGCTCGACCGCCTGCCGCTGCGTCACCCGCCTGCCCTGCTCGTCCTGGTACGGCCACCGGACGAGCAGGTCGATCCGACCCCGGCCGACACCGTACTCCCGGTCGATGAAGCCGCCGCCGTTGACGAGCCGGTGCAGGAAGGCCATGAGTACGAGCTGGGGCGACACCTCGTGGTAGGCCTCCCCGCTGGTCAGGACATCGGCGTGGGCCCGCCAGAAATCGGAGAACTCCCGCAGCAGCTTGTCGAAGTCGAGCCGGCCGTCGGCCCGCACAAAGGTACGAGGCTCGGCGGTGATATTCGCCTCGGTTGCGGTGCCGAGTACCCGGACGATCACCTCCCGATAGATCGGGTTCGCCACCCGTACCGGCATGCCCGGCGCGACCAGCCCCAGATCACGAACGTAGGTCAGGTCGTCGTCGAAGGCCGGGTCGGGGATCAGCGGGTCGCCGGCGATCAACGGGGCGATGATCCGCCGTACCCGCGGCTCGTACAGGCGGGCGACGAGCGAGTCCAGATGGGTGGCTCGGGCGAGGATCAGCCGCTCCTTGGCGGTGTCGATGTGCGCGGCGGTGATCGGCTCGGCGACCGGGACCCTCATCTCGCGAATTACCTCACGGGCCAGGGCGTTGACCAGCCAGGGCTGGCCGGCGGTATACGCCCACGCGCGGACCAGCGCCTCCTTGTGAAACACCTGTCCCGTCTCGGCGGTGTGCTGGGCGTAGAGCGTCCCGAGGTCCGCTTCGGTGAAGTCGGCCAACCGCAGCGACGCCACCTTGACATTGAACGGACTCGCGGTGCCCAGCCGGGCCGGGTCGCCACCGGCCGCCGCTTTGTAGTCACGCACATCCCGTAGCCCGCACAGGACGGCGGTAGTCGGAAAGGCGTCCGGTCGCCGCGCATACCCGTCCCGCAGTTGCCGCAGCACGCTGCGCAGGCTCTCGCCCCGCAAGGAGTCGATCTCATCGAAGAACAGCACTAGTGGTCGGGGACAGGTCCGCGCCCAGGCGGACAGCGCCACGCTGAGCTTCCCCTCCGCGGGAGCGTCGGGCCACGGGTCGGGCGGGCGCAGTTCCGCTGGTAGCGCCGCGGCGCTCTCCCGGATCGCGAGGAGTACGGCGTCCTGCGCACCGAGGTAGTTGTCACCGGCGGGCTCGCCGGTCTCACAGGAGAAGTGCACAGCGGCCCACCTGCCCTCGGCGGTGAGTTGCTGGGCGAGCGCCCGCAGGGTGGTGGTCTTGCCGGTCTGCCGGGGCGCGTGGACGACGAGGTACATCCCCTCTTCCACCAGCTGCCGGGCCTCCGGCAGGCGCGGCTCCGGCGGCAGCATGTAGTGCAGCTCGGGTACGCACGGCCCGGCCGTGTTGAAGTACTTCACAAGCGAACCCTAGCCGGCAACAGCCGCCACAGGGCGGGCGAAACGGGGCCGGCGGTCGGCAACTGCAATGGGGCACGGGTGAGCCCCAGCCCAGCGGGGATCTGCACCAGGACCATCTGGTCCGAGGCGTCCGGGAAGATCAGCCACCGGGTGTCCGACGACTCCCCCTCGGCTTCCCAGGGAAAGCCGAGCTGGCCGGTCTCGCCATTGATGTCGACCTCTGTCTTGGGCGACTCGTCCGGGAGCCGGGACTCGCCCAGGAGCGAGACCGCGAGCCGTTGCCGAGCCGTCCGCAGTGGTGGGCTGAGTGCCCCCGGGCTGGCCGAGCCGAGGGACGGCGAGCGCCACGGCAGCAATGTCGCTACCAGCGGCGAAGATCACGTGACGTCGTGGGGCACCAGCCAGCAGTTCACCGCTCTCCTGTTGCGCCGCCGGATCTGAGCCGGTCAAAGGCTAACCGGGCCGTAGCCGGCCGCCAGAAGATAGTATGTATCCAGCATGGTGGAGGACCCCGCGGTGGTACTGGCTCTCACCCCCCGTCAGCTACTGGCGTGTGGTCTGGCAGGGTCTGCTGCGGGGTGACGGCTGGTCTGAGTCCATCCACCAAGGAAGGCGAGGGCCTGCGCGGAGCGTGAGTTCGGCTCAGCGGTATAGATGAGCAAGGTTTGATCTGCACTGCCGCGAACATCGAGGACCTGAAAGTCCAGGGACAGTTCTCCTGCGGTGGGGTGCAGAAATTCCTTGCGTCCGGTGCGTAGAGCACGAACGCTATGGGCCGACCACCAACGGCGGAAGTCCTCGTCCTTCATAGACAGCTCGCCGATCAGCTGGGCCAGTGCGGGATCCTCCGGGTAACGGCCGGCATCCATCCTGAGATAGGCCACGCACTCCCGCGCGACCTTTTCCCAGTCGCGGTACAGACTGCGAACCCGCTCATCAAGGAACACCAGTCGGATTTGATTGCGATGCTGCGGTGCGAGAGCGCCGAAGTCTGTGAAGAGTGCCGCCCCTAAGGCGTTCCACCCGATGATGTCCATCCGCCGGCCCAGCACCAGGGCGGGTACTCCGGTCAGGCTGTCCAGTAGCACTCTGATGGCGGGGGACACTCGCTGTTCGGCAGGCGGTTTCGATGCCGCGCGTGACGATGCGCCGGTGGCGTCGGTCGCACACCGAAGCAGGTACTCCTCCTCATCAGGACGTAGGTCGAGTGCCTGCGCCAGCGCCCGGAGGATCTCCGGTGAGGCGGACTTCGCTCTGCCTTGTTCCAGGCGCACGATGTAATCCGCGCTGACTCCTGCCAGCATGGCGAGCTCTTCGCGGCGTAGCCCTGGGACGCGGCGGTGACCGCTACTTGGTATGCCGGCGGCCTCAGCGCTCACTTTGGCACGGCATGATCGCAGATAGTCACCTAGCTCGGTCATGGCACCCTCTCTCCTCCGTGGTATTCCACAACGCTCGTACCCTTTGTGCGATTCCCGTTACGGAGGTGATGGGGGAGTCGTCGTGGTCGGTAGAGAGCGCCAGTTCTCGCCAGGTCGCAGATTCAGCCCGCAGCGCAGTGATCTTGGTGTCCAGCTCCTGGAGGCAGTCGCTGCCTAGCTGGGCGCGCACTGGCGGGTTCTCTGCATCGGCCAGGGTCAGGAAAGCTGCGGCGCCCTTGACCGGATCGCCAGGTTGAGCGTGGTTCAGGTTGGGAACGGCTGCGCGCACCGCACCAGCGGTGCTCGCGTAGTCGTCGATCACGGTGCGCTCGGTGTGCAGGCTGCGGTCGTCGAGGAAATCGGTGCGGAAATAGCCCGGTTCAACCACTGTCACGGCGATGCCCAGCCCCGCCAGTTCGGCGTGCATGGCCTCGGAGATCCCTTCGACAGCGAACTTGGTGGAGCAGTAGACCCCGAAGCCTGCCGAGCTGCTGAAACCACCCAGGGAGCTGACGTTGAGGATCCTGCCCGAGCGTTGGGAGCGCATGACCGGCAGCACCGCGCGGGAGACGTTGAGCAGGCCGAAGACGTTGGTGTCGTAGATCATGCGGACCTCGGCGTCGGAAGACTCCTCCACCGCGCCCAGCAGGCCACGCCCAGCGTTGTTGACCAGCACATCGATCGAACCGAAAGCCTCAACCGCAGCAGACACGGCTGTACGGGCCTGGTCCTCGTCGGTGACGTCGAGTGCGACCGAAAACAGGCGGTCGCCGTAGTCCGCCAGGGTCTTCTTCAGTGTTTCAGGATTGCGAGCGGTGGCTACGACGTTATCGCCTCGCTCCAGAGCCTGACGGGCGATCTCCAGGCCGAGTCCCCGCGCGGCACCGGTGATGAACCAGGTGGTCATGAGATTACTCCTTGGATTGAAAGGGCTACGTGTCGCAGTGGCGATCGGCATCCGACCAGAGGGGACATGCGTCCACGGGCTGGCGCCAAGGGTGCGCCCGACTCATCGGTCACTGCCTGTGCCAGGACCAGAGTCGCGCCATGGACCTCCTTGTCCGGCGCTCCGTACCCGGCTCCCATTCCATCCTGGAACGCCGCTGGAAAGTGTTCCAGAGAGGCGATTTCCTAGGCAGATCCTTCCTAGGAACGCTGTTGCCACCCAGCGCCTCGAGGATAAGCGCGAGAGCGCTTAGCGCACCTGCCGAGCATTTTCAGTGGGAGGTGCGGCGGCGGTACGCCCGCTGGCGGCATGCTGGCGAACAGTAGGTGCGGGGTCGACCCGCGTCGGAGCGCTGGGTCGGGGCCCCGCACGATGGACACATTACGTCACGGGTTTCGTAACGGCGCTGGATCAACGACCCGGTCCCGTCCAGTACCCGTTGCAGCCCGAACTCGAACGAGTCGACCGGTTCGTCGTACCCGCCGGCCTGCCACGGTTGCAGCAGGGTGGGGGAACGGTCCAGCCTGGCGTAGAGCCGGTCCGCGATCTTGCGCATGGAGAGGATTCATCCTCGTCAGTGATCTGGTCGCCCAGTCAGCCCCGGACCGGCCTGGGTCTTCTCGTCGCCCAGCATCAGGTCCAGCCGACCCGTCACGACCTGGATCACCTTGGGGGAGCACTACGGAGTCCAGTCTCGACCTGTCCTCGCCGTTGCGGACCGTCCGTCGCTGATCTTGGAGTAGGCGCAGGCGGGGCAGATCCCGCTCCGGTGCCTACGAGAGCTGCTAGCACAAGCGGAGCGGCGGCGCACCGGGTGCCGGCACCGCGCCGGGTAGCCAGTGAGCCTCGTGGCCTGCTTGAACGCCTCGTAGGTCAGGCCCCGGGGCGGCCGAGCCGCCGGCCCGGGACCCTCTCGACCGCTCCGTTTGTGCTAGCAGGTCTCGTAGGCGACGCGGCGAGGTCCCGTAGGCCACGCGGCGAGGTCCCGTAGGCCACGCGGCGAGGTTTCGGTCGATTTGACTAGAAAGGGATGTCGCGTGGTGACCCGATCATCCAAGAAGGGTCTGGGTCAGGTTGACCATGTTGCCGTCGGGGTCGTGGATGTGGGCCACTCGCTGGCCCCATGGCATGTCGGTCGGCGGGCCGAGCACCCGCCCGCCAGCTGCCGCCACCTGGTCCAGCAGCGGGTCTACGTCGTCGACCTCGATGCTCAGCAGGATCCGCGACGGCGTCGACAGGTCGGTGTCGGCCTCGTTGACCAGTCCGAACTCGGAGTCGCCGAGTTTCAGACCGATGAAGAAGACGGGTCCGTCGGCCGGGAAGCGGGTTGTCTGAACGGCGTCGAGCAGCTGCTGGTAAAAGGCGTACAGGCGGTCGAGGTTGGGGGTGCTGATGATGGGCTGGACGGTTGGCACGAAAACTCCCCGTGGGTCGTTCGGATTCGGTCCCAGGGGATACGTCTCAGCGCGCCGGAACTCATCGCTCCGGCGGCGATCCGAACAGCGGCACCAGCCGGTCGGCGTCGAGGTAAGTGACGATACTGGCGATCCGACCGTCAACCACCTCGAGAAGCACGAGTGCGAACGGCCGGTAATCGCCGGCCGGATCCGGGCGCGCCTGCCAGAACGCCGGCGATCCGTTCGCCGCCACCGGCCACAGCTGCGCCCCCGCGCAGGAGCCCTCCGGGTCCAGCAAGGCCACCCGGATCTCGTCTCTGCCACGGAGCCACCACGCGAACGGCGGCATCGACATAGTGGCGTCCTCGTGCAACAGCGACACGAGCGTGGCGACGTCATGGCGTTCGAACGCGGCGCAGTAGCGGTCGAGCAGATCTTGGTGGGCCGGGTCGGCCGGTCGCCACGTCCCGCTGGGCGTGGGCCCGTTCGTCTGCAGCGTCGCCCGTGCCCGCTGCAGCGCGCTGTTCACCGCCGCGACAGTGGTCTCAAGCAGCCGCGCGACCTCCGCTGCGGTCCAGCAGAACACGTCGCGCAGGATCAGTACGGCGCGTTGCCGGGGCGGCAGGTGTTGGAGCGCGGCGACGAACGCCAACCGGATCGTCTCGCGTTGGACGGTCAACTCCTCCGGGTTGTCGGTCGCCGGCAGGGCCCGGTCGTCGGGGATCGGATGAATCCACCGCTGGTCCGCCACCGGCGGGCCGATGGCAGCGCCGGCGTGAACCGCCGGGCCCAGGTCCATGGCCAGGGCCCGGCGTTGCGCGCTGCGGAGCAGGTCGAGGCAGACGTTCGTCGCGATCCGGTACAGCCAGGTCCGCAGCGACGCCCTCGTCTCGTCGTAACGGTCGTACGACCGCCACGCCCGCATCAGGGTCTCCTGCACCGCGTCCTCGGCCTCGAAGCCGGAGCCGAGCATCCGGTAGCAGTAGCCGGTGAGCTCCGTCCGGAACCGTTCCAGCTCGGCGCTCATGGATTTTGCCACGCACGGAACACGTGACGATGGACCGCCTTGAGGCCGACGAACACCGCTGCTTTCTTCAAGCAACGGAACCTGCCACGGATACCGATTTGGGTGGTTCTGCTCAACAACGTCGCAGTCCCACCGTCCAGGGATGCCAGCTGAAACTCGTCGCTCACCCGGTCAACACAGCGGGCGAACGCCAGATCGGTGTGTTCCATATGGAACGCCAGCCGGGTCGGCGGTGTCCACTCCGTTATCCGCTGCTGGATGGATCCCTGCTCAGACACACACTCTCGGGACGCCCCTGCCTGCCCTACGTCCTCCGGGAGCCGGCACTCCACCGGCCTTGGTGCACCGAGGCGGAAGACTGGGCATCGTGACTTCACCGTGACGCGCGAATCACAAAGCAACGGCCAGACGCTCTCCAACGGCCGCGCCAGAATGGTCTGCGTTCGAACGAACATGTTCAACACGGTAGCTGGGGCGCATGGTTGGTGGGAGCCTCCTCACCGCTGGGACGAAGGCAGCATCCCGCCGCAACGCCTCCGGCAGCAGCGCCGAACCGTCGATGCCCACCGGGAGCCCCGCCGATACGCCGATCCCACCTCCTGGTACCTGCAGCCGTGGCCCCAGCTGCGGACCCAACCTCGGCCAGGTCGTCACCGCACGGGTGGCGGGCCGCTGCTCTCCCGGATCACCAGCTGTGGCGTACTGGATGAGTTCTGGGTCGGGTGGTCTTCGCCGATGATGCTGGCCACGAGCCCGAACGCGCGGCGCCCGAGGTCGATGAAGTCTTGCTGGATGGTGGTGAGGGCGGGGCGCCACAGCTCGCCCAGCGGGTGGCCGTCGAACCCGACGACGCTGATGTCCTCCGGCACCCGCCGGCCGCACTCGTGGAGTGCGCGCAGCAGCCCGATCGCGAGTTCGTCGTTGCCGCAGAGCACCGCGGTGACATCGGGTCGGCGCCCGAGCTCCAGCCCGATCTCATAAGCCCGGCGCGGATCCCAGCCCGCCTCCAACAGCGGCGGCACCTCGGCACCGGCCGCCTCCAACGCTTTGCGCCAGCCCGCAGCACGGCCACCCCGTCGACCGGCCTGCGGCACCGCGATGTGATGGACCGTGCGGTGGCCGAGCTCGAGCAGGTAGTTGGTGGCGGTCATGGCCGCAGCGCTGTCGTCGAGCACGGCGTGCGGGATGCCGGAGCCGCGGCTGCCGGCGACCGCCACCACCGGTACTCCCGGCGGCAGGGCGCGGACGGTGGCGATGCCAGCCGGGTCGAACTTGAGCACGATGACGCCGGCGATCGGGTTGGCGAGCGCCAGGTCGATCGTCTTCCGGACGGTGTCGGGGTGTTCCGACTCCACCACGGTGATCATCACGATGTAGCCGGCGAGCCGCGCCGCCTCTTCGATCCCCTGGATGGTGCGGGCGTACCCGTAGCGAGTGGTCGCTCCCGCGAGCACCGCGATCACCGACTGGTGGCCCTTGATCAACGCGCGGGCGGCGCCGTTGGGCCGGTAGCCGAGGGTCTGGATCGCCTGGAGCACGCGTTCCCGTCGTTCGGTGCTGACCGGCACCGAACCGGTCAACACCCGGGACACGGTCGGGACCGAGACGCCAGCCAGTTTGGCCACGTCAGTAATGGCGGGCGAACGGCCGACGGGTTTGCGCATTTCAGTGACATCCTAGCCGGCCGGAGGTAAGTGACGACTCCGAGCGGACCGCCGGCCGACGCTCCGCTCGGTTTCCCGTTCATTGCGGCTGGATCACGAATGGTTGACAGGATCTCTGAAAACCTTATCATCGGCTACACCGTGAGTTGTCACACAGGCCACTCGGTCCCCGGGAGGGCGGTCAGATGAGAGAGCGCTGGCAGCGGTTGCGCCAGCACCAGGGCGCGGTGGCATCGCTGTTCCTGCTTCCCGCCGGGTTCGGCTTCGCCATCTTCTACCTGTGGCCGTCGCTGCGGGCGCTGTACATGAGCTTCACCGACTACAGCCTGTTGCGGGGCGAGGGCGAGCTGGTCGGGCTGCAGAACTACGAAGATATGATCGCCGATCCGTTGTTCTGGCAGTCGATGCGGGTGACCGGCCTTTATGTCCTGATCAACATCGTGGTGCAGACGATCCTGGCGCTGCTGATCGCGGTCATGATGGACCGGCTCACCCGCTCGGTCATCATCCGCGGGATCCTGGTGCTGCCATGGCTGATCCCGCAGGTCGTGGTCGGGCTCCTGTGGCTATGGATGCTGGACCCGCGGCTCGGGGTGGTCAACCACCTGCTCAACGTCGTCGGTATCGGAAGCCAGGGTTTCCTGGGTTCCCCAGATCAGGTGGTGCCGTCGTTGGCCGGGATCAATACCTGGCGCTTCGTCGGCTACACCGCGCTGCTGCTCTTCGCCGGGCTGCAGATGATTCCCAAGCACCTGTACGAGTCGGCGGCGCTGGACGGAGCCGGCGAGATCCGGATGTTCTTCCGGGTGACGCTGCCGCTGCTGCGGCCGGTGCTGGCGTTGGTGCTGGTGCTGTCGGTGGTCGGCTCGTTCCAGGTCTTCGACCTGGTCCAGGTCGCCACCGGCGGGATCGGCGGGCAGCCGGGCGGGCCGGCGGACTCGAGCCTGGTGATCTATGTATACATCTTCCGGCAGGCGTTCAACTTCAACAACGCCGGCTACGCCGCCGCCATGTCCGCGGTGCTCGCCGTCCTGCTGGCGCTGGTCACAGTCCTCATCATGCGGGGCCTGCGCGGCTCCCGGTCGGATCTGGCGTAGTGGGAGGTAGGTGACGATGTCGTCGACGACCAAGACCTCGCCCGTGCGGCCGGGCGCTTCGAAGGCTGGTGGTGAGGCCGGCCGACTGCTGGCGCGGCTGCGGCTGTCGCGGGGATTCGCCTGGCTGGTCCTCTTCGTGATCATCCTGGTCACGCTGTTCCCGTTCTTCTGGATCCTGCGGACCGCGCTGACCACCAACTCGTCGCTGTTCACCGGCGACCAGTCGATGCTGCCGCCGGAGCCCACCCTGGTGAACTTCCGGCGGGTGTTGGGTCTGGCTACTGACGAAGAGGTACGCGCCGCCGGTGGCTCCGGGGCCGAGCTGCGGTTCTGGCTGTACCTACGGAATTCGGTGGTCTTCTCGACACTCGTGACCGTCGGCCAGGTGACCAGCTGCGCGATGGCCGCCTACGCCTTCGCGCGGTTGAAGTGGCGGGGTCGGGACGCGGTCTTCTACGTGTTCCTCTCCTCGTTGATGGTGCCGCCGGTCTTCATCCTGATCCCCAACTTCATACTGTTGAGCGACCTCGATCTGCTCGACACCTTCGCGGGCCTGGTGGCGCCGTTCATCTTCATGACCCCGTTCATGGTCTTCTTCCTGCGCCAGTTCTTCCTGGGGATCAGCAGTGAGCTGGAGGAGGCGGCGAGGCTCGACGGCGCCGGCCACGTGCGGATCTTCGCTCGGATTTGCGTACCGGTGATGGCGGCTCCGCTCACCACAGCCGCCATCCTCGCGTACGTGATCGCCTGGAATGAGTTCATGTGGCCGTTGGTGGCCGGCAACGATCCGAGCGTGCGGGTGCTCACCGTCGGCCTGTCGGTGTTCCGGTCGGGGCAGCCACAGGCGGCACCGGACTGGAGCGGGCTGATGGCCGCTACCGTCCTCGGCGCGCTCCCGGTGATCCTGCTCTTCCTGCTGATGGGGCGACGGATTGTCGACTCGATCCAGTTCACCGGCATCAAGTAACCAACCACTAAGGATAGACAGGTAACGACACCCCCAACCCAGAGGAGCTAACGATGCAGTTACGGAGGGCACGGCCAGCGGTCGCGCCGTTATGCACAGCCGCGCTGGTGCTGACGGCCGCCTGCGGCGGCGGCAGCGGCAGCGACGACGACGTCACCCTGGCCTATTGGCTGTGGGACGATCGGCAGATCGCGCAGTATCAGCAGTGTGCCGACGATTTCACGGCGGAGACCGGGGTCGAGGTAGATATCAGTCAGTATGGTTGGGAAGACTACTGGAGCAACTTGAACACCCAGTTCGCCGCCCGGCGGGCACCGGACGTGTTCACCAATCATCTGGCGTTCTACCCCCAGTTCGTGGCGAACGAGGTGATCCTGCCGATCGACGAGTACATCGAGCAGGACGAAGTGGACCTCGGGCAGTACTTCCCCGGTCTGGCCGACCTGTGGGTCGGGCAGGACGACCAGCGGTACGGGCTACCGAAAGACTGGGACACGATCGCCTACGGGTACAACGCGGAGTACCTGGAAGACGCCGGGTTGACCGAGGACGACCTGTGGAACGCCACCTGGGATCCGAGCGACGGCGGGACCTTCGAAGAGATCATCGCCAGCTTGTCGGTGGACGTGAACGGGGTGCGGGGCAACGAGCCCGGCTTCGACGCCGACAACGTGGCCGTCTTCGGCCTGAGCTTCGACAATCCCTCGAATTCGGCGTCCGGCCAGACCAGCTGGGGCAACTTCGCGCACAGCCTCGGCTTCGAACTCCTCGCCGACGGGAACCCGTGGGGGACCGACTACCAGTTCGACGACCCCAGGCTGGCGGAGACCCTGGACTGGTTCGGCCGGATGATCGAGGCGGGGTATGTGACCCCGCTCAGCGACCTGCAGGGCGTCGGTTATGTCTCGCTCTTCGAGGCGGGGGACGTGGCGTTGGCGATCAACGGTTCCTGGGCGATCGGCAGTCTGACTGGGATCGATGGGATCGAGGTCGGGTTCGCCCCGCTGCCGGAAGGTCCGCAGGGTCGCTGGAGTATCTACAACGGAATCGCCGACTCGATCGCGGTGAACACCGATCATCCAGACGAGGCGTGGCAGTGGGTCAAGCACCTGGGATCGGTGGAGTGCCAGAACATCGTCGGAGAGCACGCGGTGGTCTTCCCGGCGATCCCGGAGTCGTTGGAGATCGCGGAGGAGGTGCGGGCGGACGCCGGGCTCGACGTGAGCGCGTACACGACCTATCTGGAGGAGGAGGCGACCTTCCTCCACCCGGTGACCACCAACTTCGACCAGGTGACCCAGGCGGTCGGGTCGGCGGTCGACGAGATCCTGCTCGGGTCCCGGCCGGCGGCCGAGGCGCTCCAGGAGGCCCAGGAACAGGTCGATTCGATCATGGGTAGATAGCTAGGCCCGGGGGCCGGCCGCGCTCAGCGCCGGCCTCCGGGGCAACCTGAAAACCTTATCAGCGCTTCGTGTCGGAAGCGCCCGTCGATCTGCGAGGAGCATGTGTGAGCACGACCAGCCATCGGGACCACCACCTGTGGTGGGGACACTCCGCGTTGACGGTTACCATCGCCGTCGCCCCTGACGCGCCACCGAGCATGGTGGACGTGACGGTCGTCGCCGGCGACCCCACCGACCAGGATGGTCAGCCGATCGCCGGGGTCATCGCGGCGGGACACGGCCGGTCGTGGTCGGGTGCCCGCTCCACCGGCACCGCGATCGGCCAGCGGCTGCGCTACCAGGGTCACGAGGAGAGCGTCGAAGCGGGCTGGCAACGGCTCCGGGTGGACGCCGCTGACCCGGAGACCGGGTTGCGGGTGGAGATCTGGCTCCGGACCCGGGACGGCCTGGCGGCCTTCCAAACCTGGACCGTGGTGCACAACCGCGGCGCCGGCCCGATCTCGCTGCGGTCGGTCAGCTCGGTCACCGCCGGTCTGCCGCTACCGCCGGGCGGGATCGACGACCTCCACCTCCATTGGGCGCAGAGCGGTTGGTTGGCGGAGAACCGGTGGCGCAACGACCCGGTGCGCGAGCTAAACCTGCCGGACCTGGACCACCCCCGGCACGGCTACCGCTCCCGCGGCTGCATCGCGGTCACCAGCACCGGTTCCTGGTCGACCAAACAGGTGCTGCCGACCGGAGTGCTGGAGCATCGGCCCACCGGCCGCTCCTGGTGCTGGCAGGTCGAGCACAACGGCGGCTGGCGATGGGAGGTCGGCGAGGTTCGCGGTGGTGCGTACCTCACCGCCACCGGCCCCAACGACCCGGACCACCAGTGGCGGCAGGTGCTCGACCCGGACCACAGCTTCACCACGGTCCCGGTGGCGATCGCCGTCTCCGACGCCGGTTGGGAGGGCGCGGTCGCGGCGATGACCCACTACCGCCGCCAGATCGTCCGGCCGCATCCGCAGCGGGAGACCCTGCCGGTGGTCTTCAACGACTACATGAACACGCTGATGGGCGAGCCCACCAGTGAAGCCTTGGAGCCGCTGATCGCCGCCGCCGGCCGGGCCGGCGCCGAGTATTTCTGCATCGACGCTGGCTGGTTCGACGACACCAGGTCCGCGCAGTGGCATGAGCACATGGGAGATTGGCAGCCGTCCAGCAGCCGGTTCGCCGAAGGGCTCGGGGCGGTGATCGACCGGATCCGGACCGCCGGGATGGTTCCCGGCCTGTGGCTCGAGCCCGAGGTCGTCGGGGTGCAGAGCCAGGCGGCCCGGGAGCTGCCGGTCGACGCCTTCTTCCAGCGCGACGGGGAGCGGGTGGTCGAGGACGGCCGGTACCACCTGGATCTGCGGCACCCAGCGGCGATGGCCCACCTCGACCAGACCGTCGACCGGCTAGTTGCCGACTTCGGCGTCGGCTACTTCAAGCTCGACTACAACATCGATTCAGGCGCCGGGACCGACGTGGCCGCCGCCAGCCCCGGCGACGGCCTGCTCGGGCACGGCCGGGCGCTGCTGCGCTGGCTGGAGGGCGTGCTCGACCGCCATCCGCAGGTGGTCATCGAGAGCTGTGCCTCCGGCGCGATGCGGATGGACTACGGGATGCTCTCCCGGACCCAGCTGCAGTCCACCAGCGACCAACAGAACCCGCTTCGGTACCCGCCGATCGCCGTCGCCGCGCCGATGGCGGTGCTGCCGGAACAGGCGGCGAACTGGGCCTATCCGCAGCCGGGGATGTCGCTGGAGGAGATCGCCTTCTGCCTGGTGACCGGTGCCGCCGGCCGGCTCTATCTCTCCGGGCACCTGGACCAGATGACGGCCGAGCAGCTGCGGCTGGTCGCCGACGGAGTAGCCGCGTACCGGGACATCCGGGGGGAGCTGGCGCGGGCGGTGCCCAGCTGGCCGCTCGGACTACCCGGTTGGCGGGACCCGTGGGTCGGGTTGGCGCTGCGGCCACCCGCCGGCACCGCGGCGCCGACCTATCTGGCGCTCTGGCGCCGCCCCGGCGCCAGCAGCAAGGTGACCCTGCGGCTGCCGCACCTACGGGGCGTAGATGTGCAGGCCGCCGTCCGCTACCCCCAGGACTTGCCGGCGTGGCAGACCACATGGGAGGCCGGCCCCGGCCTGCTGACGGTCGCCAGCGACGGCACCACCCCGGCGGCGCGCCTCTACCGGCTCGCCGCCGACGTCGACCAGCCGAGGGGAGGTGGCAGCTGACCCCGGTCATGACGACCGGGACCAACCCCGAAACGCCCGGTCCGAGCCCGCAACGGTCTGGCCACCAGCGACTCGAACCGGGCACCTGAATGGCCAGCACTCATGACAGGAGAAGACATGGCCAAGCTCAGCGTACCGCGTGCGCGCCTCACCGCGCCCGCGATCGCCACGGTGGCGGCGCTCACCGCCGGCGCGGTGGTGGCAGCCGCCCCCGTCGCGCAGGGGCAGGAACCGGCACCGCAGCAGCTCGTCGTCGACCTCGGCGAGCGCACCGGCGCCTTCCACGGGGCCGCCAGCGGAGTCCTGTACGGACTCAGCGAGGACGGTGTGCCCAGTGACAACACCCTCGAACCGTTGCGGATGACCACGGTCAACCAGAAGCCGCCGGCGGGTGCGCAGCACCCCAACGGCGACGCGTTGGTGGTCGCGGACGCGTTCTTCCGCACCGGTGGCGAATACATCCAGATCAACGTCCAGGACATGTACGCCGAGTGGACGTACGAGAACGTTGGTGGGGAGATCCCCTGTAACGACGTCTGCTTCGACGACTACATGGAGAAGCTCGCCTGGGTAGTCGACGAGGTGGCGAACAGTCCGTACGCGGACCAGATCGTCTACGTGCCCTTCAACGAGCCCGACTACATCTGGTACGAGACCTCGGCGGGCAACCCGGCGCAGTACGAGGCCCGGATGGGTCAGCTGCTCGACCACTGGCAGACCGCGGTCGAGTATATCCGGGAACACCACGAGGGTGCCCGGGTGATGGGGACCAACGACGCGATCTTCCGGGAGCGGAACTACGGCGACTTCCTGGCCTTCGCCCGGGACAACGACGTGCTGCCGGACTTCACCTCGTGGCACCAGCTGGACTCCTCCAGCATGGACCCGAACAACCCGAACTACTTCCGGAACACGTACGAGGTGTATCGGAACCTGGAGCGGGAACTCGGCATCGAACCGATCCCGATCAACATCAACGAGTACGCCGGCAACCGTGACCTGACCGTACCGGGCCAGCTGGTGCAGTGGGTCTCGATGTTCGAAGAGGCCAAGGTGGACGCTGGCGGGAAGGCCTACTGGACCGCCGCGGGTCTGCTCGCCGGTGATGTGGTCGAGACCAACAAGCCAGGTGCCGGCTGGTGGTTCTACAAGATGTACGCCGACATGCACGGTGGCGACACGGTCGCCGTCACCCGGCCGGACACCACCAGCCTGGATGCGCTCGACGCGATCGCGGCGATCGACGACACCCGCCGGCAGGCCCGGATCGTCGCCGGTGGCACCCCAGATCCGTTCGACGTGGTGATCGAGAACATCGACCCGGCGATCTTCGGCGACAGCGTCCACGTGACCCTGGCGGCGAGCACCTGGAGCGGCCAGAACTCGGATGCTCCGCCACCAGCGGTGCTGTTCGAGGACGACCTGACCCCGGAAGGCGGGGCACTGACGATCCCGGTCGGCGGCCTTGGTTTCGACGGCGACGGCGCGCCGAACGTCGACGAGATGGCGGCGTACGAGATCATCCTGTCGCCCGGCGGCGTCGGCGAGCGGACCGCGGTCGAGCAGCCCTGGCAGGCCTCCTACGAGGCCGAGAACGCCACCATCACCAACGGCCGGGTCGCCACCCACGGCACCCAGCAGAACTGGAACGCCGCCGCCGCGTCCGGCACCCAGGACGTGCGGGATCTGAACCAGCCCGACAGTGCGGTCACCTTCGATGTGGAGGTGCCGGAAGCTGGCGACTACACCCTGGGCATCATGTACGCCAACCAGACCGGGCAGCCGGCGCAGCAGGTGCTCACGGTCAACGGGGAGCAGGCCCAGTTCGTCGACTACCAGGCGACGATGCACTGGCAGTGGCGGACCCGGGTGGATGTGGTGGTGGAGCTCGACGCGGGTGAGAACCAGATCCAGCTCGCCAAGTCCCACCCAGAGCTGGGGACGGCCACCAGCGAGGCGTCGATCGACCGGATCGACCTGGCCCAGGTGCCCACCGGTCCGGTGACCCGGGAGTACGAGGCCGAGCGGTCCCAGACCTCCGGGAACGTCAGCTACCACTATGACCAGCCCCAGCAGTCGGGGGCCGGGTTCATCACCCTGCAGTCCGGCGGTGAGGCGCTGTTCTCCGTCTACGCCGAGGAGGACGGCTACTACGACCTGGAGTTCATCCACAACAGCCCGGGCCGGCCGGGTTCGGTCGCCGCAGACATCGAGCTGGACCGGCGACCGGTGGCGGGGGCAGTGCTGCGCGCCAACCCGGGCGGTGGCAGCTTCTTCAAGGGTGACGAGCACCGGCTCTTCCTGTCGGCGGGCGTCAACCGGGTGACGGTCGAGCCGTCGGCGTCGACGCCGGTCCGGCTCGACAAGATCAACGTCACCCGGGCCACCACTGGACCGCAACCGGTCCAGACGGTGGAGGCGCAGGACGCCGAGTTGGCCGGATCCGCGGTGGTCGAGGGCCACGCCGCCGCTTCTGGCGGCGAATATGTCGGCTGGATCGGCCAGGGACCGGAGAACAACCTGTCCTTCGATGTCGAGGTGGCGGAGGCGGGCGACTACCAGCTCGTCGTGCACTACTCGAACGACGAGCGGGACACCGGCCACCCGTACAACGCCGACATCATCTCCCGACCGATCGACATCACCGTGAATGGTGGTGACTCCGAACGGTTCTGGTTCAAGAACACCTGGTCGTGGGGTAACTGGTGGGCGGTCGGCGTGCCGGTGACCCTCGAAGCCGGGACCAACACCATCACCATGTACAACGACCCGGCCAACAGTGACACCGCCGAGGGGTGCCCCGACCCCTGCATGCCGCTGCTGGACAGCGTGTGGGCCCCGAACCTGGACCGGTTCGAGCTCGCGCCGGTCCGGATCGGCTGATCGGCTGAGAGCGGGGGTCGGCTCGAGTTTGGGCCGGCCCCCGCGGTCCTTCCAGCGGCTTCGCGACTCGCCGGGCAGTCGGCGTTCCAGCGGCGGGAGACCGGACCTGTCGTCGAAGGGCTACATACTCATCGTTGTGGCCCACAACAGTGAGTATGTAGCCACCCGTACGTCCCGATACGGTCCGCCGCTGTGCTTCTCAATGATCACAATTGGTGCGGTGAGGCGATACCAAGCAGGTCGAGACCCAGCTTGAGGGTGTCGCTGGTGAGCTGGCACAGGGCGAGCCGGTTGTCCCGGATGGCGGTGGTCGGTGCTTTGAGTACGGGGCAGGTGTCGTAGAAGGTGGTGAACGCCTGCGCGATGGCGTAGAGGTGCCCGGCGAGCCGATGCGGTTCGAGCGTCGCGGTGGTGGTGTCGATGATCGCCGGTAGGGCGTCGAGGTGCAGCGCGAGTGCCCGTTCGGCGGGTTCCATTGCGACGGCCGGGTCGATGCCGCCCGCGTCGGTGCCATCGGGGAGCTTGCGGAGGATGGAGCGGATGCGGGCGTGGGCGTACTGGAGGTAGACGCCGGTGTTGCCCTGGAGCGAGACCATCCGGTCCAAGTCGAACACGTAGTCGCGGGTGCGGCCAGTGGACAGGTCGGCGTACTTGACCGCGCCGATGCCCACCTGGTGGGCGCGCTCGTCCAGTTCGGCCGGGGCGAGGTCCGGGTTCTTGCCGGCGACGGTGTGACGGGCGCGGTCGACCGCCTCGGTCAGCAGCGATATGAGTTGGACACTCTGCCCGGCGCGGGTCTTGAACGGCCGCCCGTCCGGGCCGAGCACCGACCCAAACGTCACATGGACCGCTTGTACGGTGTCGGGCAGGTAGCCGGCGCGGCGGGCGGCCTCAAACACCATCCGGAAGTGCAGGGCCTGCCGGGCGTCGACGACGTAGAGGATGCGGGTAGCGCCCAGGGTGGCGACCCGGTGGCGGATGGCGGCCAGGTCGGTGGCGGCGTAGCCGAAGCCACCGTCGCGTTTCTGGACGATCAGCGGCGACGGGTTGCCGTCGGGGCCGCGGATGTCGTCGAAGAACACGCACAGCGCACCGTCGCTGCGTACGGCGACGCCGCGTTGTTCGAGGTCGTCGGCGGTTTCCCGCAGCATCGGGTTGTAGAAGCTTTCGCCTACGGCGTCGTCGTCGGTGAGTAGCACACCGAGCCGCTGGTAGACGTCGTTGAAGTAGATTTTGGACTCGTCCACCAGCTCCTGCCAGGCGGCTAGGGTTTCCGGGTCGCCGGCTTGGAGGTCGACCACCCGGCGCCGGGCGCGTTCCACGAACGCGGGGTCGGTCTCGAACCGCTGGCGGGCCTGTTGGTAGAGGGTGGTGAGTCGGGAGATCGCCGCCGCGCCGGTCTCGTGTTCGGGGGCAGCGGCGCGTAGGTCGGGCTGCTCGAACAGGTACTGGATGAGCATGCCGAACTGGGTGCCCCAGTCGCCGAGGTGGTTCTGCCGGATCACCTTCGTGCCGGTGAACTCCAGGATGCGGACCAGCGCGTCGCCGATTATGGTGCTGCGCAGGTGCCCCACATGCATCTGCTTGGCGATGTTGGGTTGGGAGTAGTCGATCACAGTGACGTTGCCGCTGTCGCTGGCGGGGATGCCGAGTCTTGGCGCGGCGAGGCGGGCGGCGACCTGTCGCCAGATCGCGGTGTCGGCCAGGGTGAGGTTGAGGAACCCGGGACCGGACACCTCGCACCGGGCGATCAGCTCGTCGGTGGCCGGATCTTCGGCACCCAGGGCGGCGGCGACGGTGGTGGCGAGCTGGCGCGGGTTGGCTCGCAGCGGCCTGGCCAGCGGCAGGATGCCGTCTGCCTGGAAGTCGGCGTGCTCGGAGGGGCGCACCTGCGGGTCGGTGTCGCCAGCTTCGGGCAGGGCGGTGGCGATGGCGTGCCGTAGCCGCTGGTCGAGAGCGCTCGTCAGCGGTGTCACCGTGCTCATGGATTCCTCTGCGGTGGGTCGTGTGATGGCTGGTAGTCCCAGGACCAGCCAGCGGATCGTGGCGGGCTCATTGTCTCAGTCGGGCTGGTAGCCCCGGCCTGCGGCCAGGCTCGCGTGTTGGGCAGTCTGGCCCGCGGGCGAGCGCGCCGAACTTCCAGCCTCGTACGAGGAGGTGTGGGTCGTTCTGCGCGGTCAGCTTCGCGTGACCAGTGGCGGGTTCGAACCCTGCGCGGTGCCCACCCTCGTCGAGCACCTCCAGGCGCACGACGACCGCATCGCCAATCTCCTCAGCACCCGATCCGCCCTGCCAGGGCTCATCGACTCCGCGACCCCGGAGCAGTAAGTATCAGGCCGTGTCGGGGTCAGCAGCCAGGGCGGCGCGTTCGATCGTCGCACACTTGCTCTCCCAGTACGCCGCATCGCGCGCTCGGCCGGCGTACGCGGCTGCCCGCCCGGTCGCGCCGTCGAGCTGTTCGCGCAGGATATCGGCGTGTCCGGCGTGCCGACTGGTCTCGGTGAGCATGTGGACCATTACGTTGAACAGCTTGACATGGGGGCGTGGCCACCAGGGCACGTAGCCAGGGGAGTCGATGGCCAGCGCGGTGATCGTCGCGTCCGAGTGGTCCCACACTCGGCGATAGCGGTCGATAATCTCCTCGCGCGTCTCGTGCTCGGTCACCCACGTCTCGGCAGCGCGACTCTCGGCATCGTCCCACCGAGGAATAGGCTCGGGATACGGCCGGTCGAAGACCTCGCCGAAGTACCTGGACTCCCACACCGACAGATGCTTGACCAGGCCGAGGAGGTTAGTCCCCGTCGATGTCAGAGGTCGGCGGATGTCATACTCGCCGAGACCGTCGAGTTTCCACAGCATGACCTCGCGGATCTCATGTAGATCGCTGTGCAGGTACTCCTTCGCGAACTCATCGATCATGAGCATAAGTATGCCCCTACCAAGTGGGGGGCTCCCGAGCCGGTAGCTTGTCGGTCATGATCGACGTACGGCTGGAGCCGATGACCGCCGATGAGTACCAGCCGTGGCGGGCCGAGGCCGAGGCGCACTACGCGCGGAGCGTCGCCGCATCGGGCCGGTCGGCGCAGGCCGCGGCACGCGCCGCCGCCGACACCTACGCACAGCTGCTTCCGGACGAGTTCGCCACCCCTGACCACCGTTTCTGGTACGCCTACGACGGCCATCGCCGGGTCGGTTTCCTCTGGGTCAAGGTCAACGACGACACCGCCTTCGTCTACAACGTCGCCGTCGAACCCGACCTACGCCGCCAGGGTTACGGCCGTGCGATCATGCTGGCCGCCGAGCGCTGGTGCCGCGACAATGCGCTGACCAGGATCGGTCTGCATGTCTTCACCCACAACACCGGCGCCCTGGCCCTCTACGAACAGCTGGGCTTCACCGAGACCGGCCGCAATATGGCCAAAGACCTGTGACCGTGGCTCCGTTACGAAACGGTCGGTGCCGTCGGATCGCTGGGGACCACGGTCGTCGTACCACTGTTGAGATATGCGGCGAGCCGGGCGGCGCCGGTGAGCATGGCCCGGCCCCGGCTGGTCAGCCGTTCCCGCCACTGATGTAGTGAGGCGGCGAGCGCTTCGGCGCCGCCGGCACCGCGCACCTGGCGCAGCACCTCGGCGATGTGGTCGAGCCGGTGTCCACCACGGCGCAGCAGGTGCGCGAGTTCGGCGTCGCGGACATCGTCTGGCGAGTAGACCCGGTAGCGGGTTGCCGGGTCCCGGGCCGGCTGCAGAATCCTCGCCCGCTCCCATTTGCGCAGGGTCGCCGGCCGTACGCCGAGTCGGTGGGCCACCGCACTGATCGGCAGGGATCGCTCCGGTCCGGGTTCCCGCGCGGCGCCGGTGAGGACCGCGACCGCCGCCTCGACCGCGTCCAACGTCTGTCGGTCCCGCTGCAACAGCGCATGACTGTGGTCGATAGCGCGAAGCGCCGTGTCGATCTCGCCCCGGTTGATGGCGCGCATGATCTCGCCAGCGGACGCGTAGCCGTGGCCCGCGATCAGCGCGAGGTAGGCGTCCAGCGCCAGGGCATGCGCTTCGGTGAATCGGCGGTAGCCGTTCGAACCGCGCTCCGCGGGCGGCAGTAGCCCGGCCTGCTCATAGTTGCGGACAGCCTGCGGGGACAGGCCGTGTACGCGGGCGAGGTCGACCGGTCGACGTACCCCGGGGTTTGAGGGTTTTATCGCTACCATCGGGTCCAGTTTCTCAAAAGTCTCAACCGCTGGTTCAACGATACGGTCGATGGAATGACCTCCTTCCTTGACCTGCTCTCGGTGCAACCGACCCTGCTCGCGATCGGCGAGCCGACCCACGGAGAGTCCGCCTTCCCACAGATCCGTAATCAGGCGTTCCAGTTGCTGGCCGAACGTGGCTACCGGTCGATCGCGCTGGAGAGCGACCGGGCCGCCGGGCTGATCGCCGACGAGTTCGTACAAGGCTCGACGGGCGTGACCCTCGACCGGGCGCTCGCCGACGGGTTCAGTCACGGGTTCGGTGCCGCCCCGGCCAACCGGGACCTGCTGCTGTGGATGCGCGAGTGGAACGCCGGGCGGCCGGCCTCCGAGCGCCTGACGTTCCACGGCTTCGACGCCCCGCTGGAGATCGAGGGCGCCCCGAGTCCGCGACGCTATCTCGCCCGGGTCTGCGACTTCCTCGGCGACGACCGGTCAGCGGAGATCGGCGAGCTGGTCGGCGATGAGGCACGCTGGAGCGATCCGGCCGCGATCTGGGAGCCGGGTCGGTCGGTCGGGCGCTCGGCCGACGCCCACCGCCTGCGGGTGCTCGCCGACGACCTCCTGGTCGAGCTGTACCGGCAGGCGCCCCGCCGACCCGATGGCTGGCGGGCAGCGTTCGTGCAGGCGACGAGCGCCGTCGCGGTGCTGCGCTACCATGCCACGGCCGCCGCCCCGATTCCGCGGGAGGAACGCTTCGCCCAGCTGGTCGGGGTCCGGGACGCGCTGATGGCCGAGAACCTGCTCGCGATCCGGTCACTGGAGGAGCACCGGGGGCCCACTCTGGTCTTCGCGCACAATGCCCACCTGCAACGCCAGCCAGGCACGATGACGATGGCCGGCGTGGAGCTGACGTGGTTCAGCGCTGGCGCGATCGTCGGATCGCTGCTGGGCGACCGGTACGCCGTGATCGCCGGCAGTCTCGGGGCGAGCCCGTCCCTGGGCATCGGTGCCCCTGACCCGTCGACGTATGAAGGTAAACTCAACCAGCAGACCTCGCTTCCCAGACACCTCGCTGCGGTCGAAGTGGAAATCGGTGCGGTGAGGGCGCACGACTACCGCTACTTCCCGTTGGAACAGGCCACAATCGAGCAGGCGGACGCGGTGCTGCACATCCCGAGCGGCGTCGACCCCGCCATGCTCGCCGACCGGATCCTCGCCCTGCCCGGCGCCGAGCAACTGGTGGCGAGCGAAGAGAACGGGTCACCGGAGGGCGCGTGGGGCGACCGGTTCTTCGCTGTCGGCCCCGATCGTCGCCGACCGTTCGCCACCATCGTCGACCATGACGTGCCCGGCTTTGACGAGGACTCATACCTCGACCGCCCCGGCGTCTTCCGGCTCAACCTGGACGTGGGCCGGGCCGAGTTCCAGCGGCTGTTCGGCTTCCCGCCCAAGGAGTTCGAGCAGCACCGGCACGAATTCGACTTTGCGCGGCTGGACACCGTCGTGCCGAACCCAGCCTACGCACGCTACGGCTTCGCCAGCATCGTCATGCCCGGGCCGCAGCTGCTGCCCGAAATCGACCGGCTGCTCGCGATCGCGCACGCCCGGGCGGTCGAGCGCACCACCGTAACGAGATCATCCGCAGTCAATCCCGATTAGTCGCCGACCATGCGGAGCAGCTGCGTCGGACGCGATGCCGGCTAACCCGCCGACCTCGGCTACAGTCCTCCTATGCGCCGTGTCCGTGCCGCTCTGTATCTCGATTTCGATAACGTCTTCGGCGGTATGCTCAAGCTCGACCCCGACGTTGCGATCCAGTTTGCCACCGAGCCAGGATCCTGGCTCGGGCGACTGTCGGAGTCATTCACCATCGAAGGTCCTCGTCGGTGGTTGGTGTTGCGCTGCTACATGAACCCGGCCGGCTGGGTGCCTCATCCTCATCCGCACGAGGGAGCGCCACCCAGGCTTTACTTCTCAAGGTTCCGGCCGCTGTTTACGCGAGCCGGCTTCGAGGTGGTCGACTGTCCACCTCTGACGTACTCCAAGAACGCAGCCGACATTCGGATGGTCGTGGACGCCATCGACGCACTGGCCAGCGAGGTGACCTACGAGGAGTTCGTCATTGCTTCCGGCGACTCCGACATGACGCCCCTACTGACCCGGCTGCGGCGGGCCGACCGGCGTACCACGATCTTGGCGGCATCCGAGGCAGGTGAGGCGCTTACCGCCGTCGCCGACAGGTTGGTCGACAGCGGGAACTTCCTCGCTCTCGTGCAGGGTGAGCAGCTCGGACTAGGCGACGAGGAGACCGATATCGGGGACCGGCAGGCGGCTAGCGCCGCCGGGGACACCGCCAAGGTTTCAGCACCGGCCGAACCTCCGGCCGGTTTCGACCAGTTCCGCAGCCTCATCGAAGGGCGGTACCGGGCGGCATCTGGACCGCTGAACCTCGCTACGTTGGCCCATGAGATCCGCCGGGAGCTCGGGGCATCACTGGACGGCGGTGACTGGTTCGGGGTCGGTAGTTTCGTGCGGGCGTTGCGGTGGCTCGACCTGCCCGGCGCGCAGTTCTCGCAGCACTACCTGTGGGATACGGTACGCCACGAGGCACCCGGTTCGGGCCTGAACGGCGGCGGCCATTTGGAGCTTCCCGATCCGGTTGCCAGGCTCGTTGCTCTACTGGGTTTGCCAAAGCTGCCGCAACGTTCCTGGCTGCGCCTATACCAGGCGCTCGCCGATTACGCCGGTTCCCACCGGTTCAATCTCACGGAGTGCACCAGGTGGTGTCGCGATCAGCTGGTTGAGCAAGGAATCGACGTCAGCCGTTCGGCTGTCAGTTTCGTCACCCGCGGTGCCTCTTTCGGCGGGTGCCCACTTCACCGGCGGCCGCCCCCGACGGCGGAGGAGATAGCCGCGGCTTTTCTGGACAATGTGCTCAACCGTGCCGAGTCGCAGGACATCGGGCTCAATGATGAGGAAGCCGCGCTGGTGCGGGCCTGGCTCGGTGGCGGCCTGGAGATGTCTGTAACGGAGTAGTTCGGTAGGGCGTCACGACTACCTGGTGCGCATCCTCGTACAAGATTATCCCAGGGTCGTGTTCGCGACGTTCGACCCACGGTACGTCATAGCGGTCAAGCAGACTCAAGTATCCGGGAACTCGGTCGAGTAGGTGGTGAGCCGTGTCTTTGAACCAGCATGTTGCGTTAGGGTGGAGAACCTTGTCGAAGAGCGAACGATCCACAGTCGCTGGATCGAGATAGGCGGCGTCGAGCCAGTCGTTGTTGGTTCGCCACCATGCCCAATCCGGTAAGGACAGCTTGTCGGATCTCGCTAGGCCGTTCGCCAGGGCGAATATGCCTGGGCGTCGCCCTTCTGCGCTCGCATGCGGCGACTCGAACCGGACATACATCATGGGCCGATGCTGTCATAGTGTGGCAGGTGTGCAAGCGCTGACGACTACCCGGGAGCCTTCACCTCCATGGTGATCCCGTAGTGGGGAGCACCGGCTCGGCAGCCGGGAATCCAGACCAACGTTGCGGTGTGATCTTCCGAGCCGCAGCTACGCCGTGGTGAAGAAGTCCCGCAGTTCGCTGGCTATGGTAGCCGGCGCGACCTGGCAGGCCAGGTGACCGACGTCGGCGACCGTCCGGACCTGAGCCGCCGGCAGGTGCTCGGCGGCGAACCGGCAGCCCGCGGCGAACCAGTCGAGCTGTTTCGACGCGGTGCCGTACATCAGCAGCACCGGGGCGGTGATCTTCGCGAGTGCCGCCGGATCGGTCGGGCTTGGCTCGTCGGAGACCAACGCCTGGTCGATCTCCTTCAGGTCGACCGGGAAGTAGTCAGCCGCCCGGGCGAACTCGTCGGCCGCCGCCAAGGTCACCATCTCGTGCTCATTGCCGATAAAGCCCAGGAATGTCCGGACCCCCTCGGTGTACTGGCCGGCCGCGTGCAACTCATGCATCCGCGCCAGCACCTTCTGGAAGGTACCCGCCACCTCGTCCGGCAGCACCTCGATCACTACCGCCTCCCAGGTCACGACCGCCGCGATCTGGGAGGACCGGGCGGCCGCCCCCAGCGCCAGCATGCCCCCGCCGGAGACGCCGGCCAGCCGCACCGGGGCGCCGACGCTGTCGACGAACGCGGTGACATCCTCGATCAGCCTCGACGTCGACAGGTCCGGGTTGGAACCGCTCGCACCTCGGCCCCTGGTGCTCATCGAGTAGCAGGTGAATCGGTCTGCCAGCAGCTTTGCTACCGAGCTCCACTCATCTTCGTCTGCGCAGGCGCCGTGGACCAGCACCAGCGGCGGCCCGTCTCCGTGCACACTGCCGGCGATCTCGGTGCCGTCGTTGGAGATCGCGCGGTGGATCCGGTTCTCAACCATGGCCTTGCTCCTCAGGTTCGGGGCGGCCCGGTCGCCACCCACTGACAGCCTTTCGTGCGATCCCGGTGCCGGCGTCGGTGAACTCACCTAATCCGTGGCGGGTCCGGCACGTACGATCGCCCCATGCCGACCGCGCCTGACGACCAGCTAGCCGCCGGTGGCCGTGCCTTGACCAGCGGCGACTGGCTGGCCGCTAAGGAGGCCTTCGCGGCGGCCCTCGCCGCCGCTGGCGAGTCCCCCGAGGCGTTGGTCGGGCTGGCCGAGGCCCACTGGTGGCGCGGCGAGCTAGCCGCCTCGACCGGGTACCGAGAGCGGGCGTACGCGTTGCTGGCGCGCCAGGGCGATGTGGCGGCAGCCGCGTTCGTGGCGTGGCAGCTGTCGCTGGACTATCGCGACGGTCTGCACAATCCCGCCGCTGGGCAGGGCTGGGCTGCCCGCGCCCGACGGCTGGTCGACGAACACGACCTCGCGCCGTTGCGCGGCTGGGTCACGCTACTCGACGCGCACTACGCCGTCGATGCGGTGGAGTGCGAACGGCTGGCCGGACGGGCCCTGGAGCTGGCTCGGGAACGTGGCGACGCCGACCTGGAACTGTGTGCGTTGAGTCAATGTGGCGCGGCACTGGTTGACCAGGGTCGGGTGGTCGACGGGGTGCGCATGCTCGACGAGGCGATGGCGGGTTCGTTAGGTGGCGAGGGCAACCGGCTCGACCCGGTTGTCTTCACTAGCTGCAACACGCTTGCCGCCTGTACGTCCTGTGGGGACTTCACCCGGGCAGTACAGTGGTTGCGCGCTACCGATCGGTTCGCGCAGCGGTACGGTTCGCCGTACCTGCGAGCGGATTGCCGCATCCACTATGCGGCGATGCTGGTGGCGATCGGGGATTGGCCCCA
The DNA here is from genome assembly GCF_016925615.1 of Natronosporangium hydrolyticum. NCBI lineage: Bacteria > Bacillati > Actinomycetota > Actinomycetes > Micromonosporales > Micromonosporaceae > Natronosporangium > Natronosporangium hydrolyticum. Next base: position 4,956,534 of record NZ_CP070499.1, on the reverse strand, counting down.
GGCGGAGGCCGAGCTATCCACTGCGGTCACTCTGGCCGGTGCCGAGCTGCCGGCCTTGCACGGTGATGCCCTGGCAGGCCTGGCCGGCCTACGGCTGGCGCAGGGGCAGTGGGAGGAAGCGGCGAGGCTGGTCGCAGGGTTGCAGGAACGGCCCTCGGCGGCGGCCGCGATCGGCGAGATACACCTGCGGCAGGGGCGGCCGGAGAGCGCCCGCACGGTGCTGCAGCGCGGGCTCACCGCGATCGGGCCCGACCGGCTTCGGGCGGTAGCGTTGCGAGAGCTGCTGGGGCAGGCGCTGCTGGCCTGTGAGGAGGTGGCGGCCGCCCGGCAGCACGCGGCGGCCATGGTCGAGCTGGGGGCTGGGCGGGAGTGCGCCGTCGCCGCCGCCTACGGCGAACGCCTCAGCGGTCGGGCCGATGCCGCCGCTGGGCAGTTCGATGATGCTGGCGCGCATCTTGAGCGGTCGCTGGCCGGCTTTGTCGCGCTGGGAATGCCGTATGAGGCGGCGCGGACTCGATTGTTGCTGGGGGAGAGTCTTCGCAGCAGGCGTCCACAAGCGGCGATAGATGAGGGGCGCGCGGCACTGGCTGCGCTCGATGGCCTGGGGGCGCGCAGTGAAGCCGACGTCGCCGCCGCCCTCTTGCGAGAGCTTGGGGTTCCGGCGCCCCGAGCGATCGACCCACCCGGGCAGGCGCTGACCCGGCGCGAACAGGAGGTGCTCGACCTACTGGGGCAGGGAATGTCCAATCCCGAAATAGCCGAGCGGCTTTATCTCAGTCGCAAGACCGTCGAGCATCATGTGGCACGGGTGCTGTCCAAGCTGGGGCTGCGCAGCCGGGCCGAGGCTGCCGCCGAGGCGGTTCGCCGGAGACTGACTGCCAGCCGGCGCGGTGGCAACTAGCTAAGCCGTGCGGCGGACCGGAGAACGACCTTTCCTCATTCACCAGCTTCGCGAGGGAGCTGATTGGTTCCGGCGGGGGCGGGGATCAGCGACAGTTCGAGGATGGCGGGCAGCTCCGCCGAGCCGGGCCCGCCGTCGCGTACCCAGTTGGTGAGGTCGTCAATGATGGCGGGATCACCGACGAGACCGAACCAGACCGGCCGGGCTCCCACCCGTCGGGCGGCCGGGGTGGGGTGGACGACGATGACGTTGGCCTGCTCACACACGTCTAGGCAGAGGCTGGTGCGGACCCGGTGCGGCGCGGGTAACGCCGCCTGCAGGTGCTGGAGTTGGGCAGCGTGGTCCACTTCGGGCCGCTTTGCGGCGTTGCCGCAGCAGCAGTCCCGGCACACCGTCACGGTGCATCCCGGCTCATCCGTACGCGGGCGGGATTCGTCTTCGGTCGGCACCTCGCTACCATAGGCGCCGCATCGCCGCTGAATCCACTCGACCAACACCTGGTCGACCACCAAGCCTCCGCTGCTGGTGACTGGCGGCGGTACGCGCCGGCGCATACCCCGTCCCCCGCTGCCTGAGACTGAGGGTAGCTTGTTTGCCTATGCGCCTCAGCCAGACCGTCCGTGTGGGCAGTGCCGGTCTGCTGGCGTTGGTGGCGACGTATGGCATCGGCCGGCAGGCGTACGGGTTGTTCGTGCCGACCTTCCGGCAGGAGTTCAGCCTGTCCCTGGATGTCCTGGGTTTCTACGCCAGCGCAGCCCAGGCCGGCTACCTGGTGGCCACGGTAGTCACCGGTGTGCTCACGGCCCGGTTCGGGCCTCGCGTGCCGGTGGTGGCCGGGTGTCTGCTGCTGGCGGTCGGCGCGGCCGTAGCCGCGTCGGCGCCGGGCCCGGTGCTGCTTGCCGTAGGGATCATCGCGGCGGGTACGAGCGCCGGTGGAGCGTGGGCGCCGTTCTCAGATGCGGTCAGCAATCAAGTCCCGTTGTCCGGGAGCCGGCGCGCCCTGGCGCTGGTCAATGCCGGCTCGCCGGTCGGGCTGGTGGTCGCCAGCGGCCTCGTGCTGGTCGCCGGAGACCAGTGGCGGGCCGCGTGGTGGGGGTTCGCAGTGATCGGGCTGGTGGCGGCTGCGGTGGCCTGGCGGGTGCTGTCACCAGCCGGGGCGGGCCCGGCTGTGGCCAGCCCACGGCCCCGGATCGGGTGGTTCTTCCACACGCGGTCGGTCCGCCTGTTCGTCGTCACCGTGGGGGTATCGATCACCTCTGGCGCCTTCTTCGCCTACGCCCCTGACACGGCGCAAGCCGATGGTCTGGGGAGCTGGATCGGGCCGGCGATGTGGGCGGCCCTGGGAGTCGCCGGAGCCGCGGTGGGGGTGTTCGGCGGCGGGATCGCCGACCGGTACGGCCTGCGCCGGCCGCTGGCGGTGGCGCTCGTCATGGTGGGTGCCTCGACGCTGTTGCTGCTGGTCGCGCCCGGCTCCGTGGCCGCCGCTTTGGGGTCGGCTGCCCTGTTCGGTATTGGTTTCACCACGGGGTTCGCCTTCGTGGTGATGTGGAGCCAACAGGTCTTCCACGACCGCCCGACCACCGGATTCACCCTTGTCATCATATTTATCGCGGCCGGGTTCATCATCGGGCCGAGCCTCTTCGGTGTGCTGGCCACCTACGTTGGCCGTCCTGAAGCGCTGCTCGCCGCAGCCGTACCTGCGCTGCTGGTCGCACTGGTGCCGCCGGCGGCCGAGGACCGCTTCCGGGCCTGAAGCCGGCCAGCTCCAACCCAGCGCGGTGCCCGCCGGCCGCATCGTGCCGAATAGCCGGGTGCCCTGGCTCACCGGTCAGCCGCCGACGAGCCGGAGCAGGTGGGCGACCTGGTCGGCGCGGGACTGCTCGATCCGTTGCGCCAGGTCCTGGGTCTGCGGGTTGACTCCGTCGGCGGCGATGCCGGCCAGCTCCACCGCGCTGTTCTGATGCCCTGTCAGCAGGACCAGGAACATCTGCTCGAAGTCCGCGTCCGACGCGGTACGCAGTGCCTCGATCTCCTCCGGCCCGGTGGCGGGGAGACCGCCATGATGGGCATGGTGTCCGTGATCGGGGTGACTGTCGTGGTCCAGGGTGGTCGGCTGGTCCCAACTCTCCAGCCAGGAGGTCATGATGGTGACCTCGTCCCGCTGAGTGGTGTCGATCGCCGCGGCCAGCAACTGGACCTCCTCCCGCAGCGTACGCTCGTCGGCGAGGCCGGTCAGCGCCAGTCCTTGTTGATGGTGATCGATCATCAGCTGTAGGAAGTCGACGTCGGCCGCGTTGTGCTCCGGATCGGCGGCCGGGAGGGAGTCGGCCACCGAAGCTGCCTCACCGGGCGGCGCCGCGGCCGGCTCCGACTCCGAGCCGCAGGCCGCGGTGGCGACGAGCAGCGCCGCCGCCGCGGCCAGGATGGCAGTACGTCGCAGGCCGGTCACAGCGGCAACCACAGCGCGAGGGTGAAGATCGACGGCTCCCAGCCGGGCAGCGAGGTGTGCGACTGGCGGCACACGTACCGCTCTCCGTCGAAGGTGACCTCGTCGCCGGCCTGGTACGCCTGGTTGGCCACCCACTCACCCTCCGCCGGTGCCGGCGCGTCGCCGTTCGGCGGGGCCGTCGTGGCAGGTGGCGCGGTGGCAGGTGGCGCGGTGGTGGCGGCCGGCGGGGCAGTCGCGGGCGGCGCGGTGGGAGCGGTGGTGGTCGGCGGTGTGGTCGTCGGCGCTGGGGCACCGCCGCTACCACCGATGTTCACGTCGACGCAGTTGTAGAAGGCGTGCGGGGTGTCGCCGATGTTCCAGATGGCGAGCACAGTCTGGCGGCCGGAGAACCCGGAGAGGTCGACCTCGTGCGATACGACCGCCTCCGGCTGCTGGTTGCCACCGTCGACAGTCTCCAGCCGGGTGTCGCCGATGAAGTACTCCCAGTCGGCGGTCCGGTGGCGGGCGGTGAAGACCCAGGTGAAGGTCACCGAGCTGCCGACATCCTGGGCCGGCCAGTTCCGGCTCTCGTCGCTCAGCACGGCGAACTGGGGGAGCCCGCCGTCGCAGCTGCGCAGCCCCTTCACGCCCTCCACACTCTGCGGTTCGAACTGGATCGGACCGCAGTCGCCGACCGCCCCTTGCGCACAGAGCGCCTGGCGGCTGGGAGGCGCGGAGACGTATCCGTGGGCGGAGGCGGGCGCGGCGGTGACCACCAGGCCGGCGGCCGACGTTACGACCAGTGTCAACGAATAGGCGAGTAGTTTGCGCATGCCCGGGGACGCTACGGACACCGACCATAAAGCGACCTTAACGACCCCGTAAATCTGCTCCGGCTTACGTCGTACCGGTGCCTTCGAGGCGGCCCGGGCCGCCGGATCGGGGTGGCAGCAGCAGCGCGATCCGGGCTCCGCCGAGCTGGCTGCGGCCGATCTCGAGCCGCCCGCCGACGGCACCGGCGACCCGCTGGGCGATGTCCAACCCGAGCCCGGTCGAGCCGCTGCCGCTAGCCCCTCGGCGTACCGCCGCCGCCGGGTCGGCGATGCCCGGCCCGGCGTCCTCCACCACCAGCCCGTTCGGGCCCACCGTGACCCGGAACGCGGTCTGTTCTGGGGTGTGGGCGAAGACGTTGCCGAGCAACGCGTCGATGGCGAGGATCAGCTCGTCCCGCGGCACCGGCACGCGCACCGGCCGGTCACCCCCGACCACCGATGTCTCCCGCCCCTGGTCCTCGGCGAGCACCGACCAGAAGGCCAGCCGGTCGGCCAGCACCTCCACCAGGTCGGTGGGGTGGCCGGGGCGGGCGGCGGCGCTGCGTCGGGCTCCGGTGATGATCGCCTCCAGTTCGTCGTCGAGCAGGTCGAACGCCTGCGTCATCCGGTCCGCCACCGGGCCGCGGGGGAGCGCCTCGACGTCCAGTCGCAGTGCGGTCATCGGCGTCCGTAGCCGGTGCGACAGGTCGGCGGCGAGGTTCCGCTCATCGTCGATGAGTCGTCGCATGTCACCGGCCATGGTGTTGAACGCCTGCGCGGCGTCGCGCAGCTCCGGCGGCCCGGCGGGGACTACCTGGACCGTGAGGTCACCCGTGCCCAGCTTGCGGGCGCCCGCGGCCAGGTCGCGGGTGGCGCGGACCAGCCGGGCGCCGAGTCGGTCGGCGACCAGCGTCGAGCCGATCACCAGCACGACCGCCAACCCGGCGAGCCCTAGCCACGCCGGCCACACCCCCCGGTAGATCTCACCGTGGGGCAGGTACACCTCGATCACCGCGGTCTGGTCCCCCGCCAGCACGCTGGGCTGCAGGTAGGCCAGACCGTCGGCGTATTCGATCAGGGCCGGCCGCCGGTCCGGTACGGTACCGGCGATGTCGGCGGGCTCCGCCCGGCTCGACCCGATCGGCGGTTGGTCCGGCAGGTGGACCGCGAGCCGACCGGCGCTGCCGGCGGCGGTGCTCGCCACCGCCTGCTCCAACAGCGCCGGACTGGGGTCGACGGCGAGCGCCACCACCACCGCCGCGGCCTGGGCTCGGGCCTCGGCGACCGCTTGGTCGTGGGCGACCTGCCGGGTGAGCATCGCCAGCGGCACCAGGAACGCCAGCGCCACCATCGTGGTGATCGCCAGGGCGAGTCGGGCAACAGTAAGCCTCATCGCTGCGGTTCCACCAGCTTGACACCGACACCCCGGACGGTTCGCAGGAACCGGGGCTCGGCCCCGGTCTCACCCAGCTTGCGGCGTAGCCACGAGATGTGTACGTCCACGGTCTGCTCCTCGCCGGCCCGGGCCAGTTGCCAGACCTCGGCCAGCAGCTCCCGCCGGCTGACTACTTGCCCTTTGCGGGTGGCGAGGTACGCCAACAGGTCGAACTCCCGCCGGGTCAGCTGGATCTCCGCGCCGTCGAGGTGAACCTCCCGGCTCTGCGCGTCGATCACCAGTGGGCCGACGACGATCCGGTTCGGCGCGTCCGGGCGTACCGGCCGGCCACGGCGGCGGACGGCGGCGATCCGGGCCAGCAGGTGACCGCCCGAGAACGGCTTGGTGACATAGTCGTCCGCGCCGGCGTTGAGCAGGCTGATGATGTCCAGCTCGGAGCGGCGGGCGGTCGCGACGATCACCGGGACGTCCGAGATGCCGCGGATCATCCGTAGCGCGTCGGCCCCGTCGATATCCGGTAGCCCCAGGTCCAGGATCACCAGCTCGGGCCGGTCGTCCGCGACGATCCGCAGCGCCTCGGTCGCGCGCGACGCCCGCAGGACGACGTGGCCGGCGTCGACCAGGGCGTGGGTCAACGCAGCCGCGACGATCTGGTCGTCCTCGACCAGCAGGATGGTCGCCATGCCGACACCTTAGGGGCGATGATTCAATGACGCCTATGGGGATGCGATGGTTGGTGCCCGTGCTGGGTTGGTGCGCGGCCACCCTGGCCAGCATCGGGCTAGCGACTGTGGCGCTACAGCCAGTGGTCAGCGCCGCCGCCCCGGGCCCGATCGCGGCCCTGCCACCCGCCGACCTACCGGTCGCCTCCCGGGCCGCCCCGCCCGCCGGGGCCGGCTCGGCCACACCGGTGGTCCCGAGCCCGACGGCGACCGCGACCTCGCAGCCAAGTCCCGAGCCGACCCGAGCAAGCGGTACGCCGACCCCACCGGCCACTGTCGTCGACGGCTGGACGGTGACGACCGACGCTGCCGGCGAACCCACCTACACGCGTACCTTTCGGGTGGCAGGTGGCGTCGCGGTGATCCGGCTGACTCCCGGGGAGGCGCACCTGGTCAGCGCCACCCCGGACCCGGGCTACACAGTGGATGTCACGCAAGGCGGGGTCGGCAATCTCGCCGTCCAGTTCACTACGGCGGACCACTACGTCATCGTCCACACCATCTGGCAGGACGGCCCGGTCGCGCTGATCAGCGACAGCACCGGCTAATTCGCCACCATTTGACGACTACCCGGGAGCCTTCACCTCCATGGTGATCCCGTAGTGGGGAGCGATGCGGCCAAGCAGTGCGAGCAGCTCCGGCGCCGGCGGCAGCATGCCGAGCGTGTCCCGGGTCAGGTGCGGCGGGACCTCGATCAGGGTGTCGGCGCCGGCCGCCTGTTGGGCGGCGTTGAAGGCCTTGACGTCGTGCAGGGTGAACTCGAGCGTGGTTGTCGCATTGATCCCGGAGTGCGCGGCCAGTGCTCCGGCGACGTTCTGCCCCACCGCCTGGCCGGCGGTGGCCGCGCCGCCCGCCCCGCCATGCTGTTGTACCCGTAGCGAGATCCGCTCGAGTTGCTCCCAGCGCACCAGGCCACGGTCATGAAACTCGATGCCGTCGGATCTGACTGTGAACGCCACCCACCCCAGCCGGCTTGGGGTGTTGGTGTTCAGCCAGGCGATCAGTCCGAGCAATCCGGCGGCCGCTGCGAACATCACCGTCAGCACCACGAAGCCGCTGTGGTCGAGCAGCGGCCAGGCGGCGAGCGTGGCTGCGGCCACGACCAGGAAGCTGTAAGCGAGGCGGCGCTGCCTGCTTGTCTGCCGGTTGATGACGCCACGGTCGTAGCGGACAGTCAACGGCAGGGGTAGCGCCGGCCCGCTGGCGTCGAGTCCGAGGTCATTTTGCATGGCGGCCTCCGAAAGCGATCTGGGACCCGGTCATTGTGGCCGAGCCGTGCAACCCGGCGGCGAGAACCGAACCAGATTCGAGACCAGCGGCGCTCTGAAGACCGTCAGCCTCCGCCGCGTGATACTGGCATGAATCGCGGTCCTCGCTCGCCGGCCAGAAAGGCGCCGATGAGCTGGGTGCAGTGGCCCGGGTGTTCGTGCAGCAGCAGGTGGCTGGCGCCGGGCACGATTGCGAGATGGCCAGCTGGCAGCGCTCGGTACAGCTCGATGGTGTGTTCCAGGGTGACGATGTCATCGTCGGCAGCCATTACCAGTGACGGGCAGGTCACCCGGCCAAGGTCGGTGGTGGTCAGCGGGGAGCCCTGGTCGACCGAGGCGGCGATCTTCTTCGCGATCACCGGAAAGTGGGCCTCGCCGTCCGGCGAGACCTCCGCGTACGCGGCGATGACCTGCGGTGGCCACTCTCCCTCTGCGTCCGGGCGGATGATCAGGCCGGCCGGGTCGTAGGCGCCGCTGATCATCACCAGTGAGGAGACCAGGTCGGGCCGGTGCGCCGCCACCCACAGCGCGACGCTTGCGCCGGCGCTGTAGCCGACCAACGCGGTCGGGCCGTCGACCACCTGCTCGATGAATTCGACCATGTCGGCGGCCATGTTTTCGATCGTGATCGGCCCGGCAACGTCGGCGGTGCGTCCGTGGCCGCGGCGATCCGGCAGCAGCAGCCGGTGGCGTGAGGCCAGGGTGTCGAGGTTGCCGGCGAAGTCGCGGGAGTCGCTGAAACCGCCGTGCATCAGTACGGCGGGTGGGCCGGAGCCCTGTTCGTCATACCAGAGGTGGACATTGCCGAGGTCGAGATGGTTGCTCATGGTTAGGTATACGAGGTCGGGGCCGGGAATTCATCGCTGAGCCCGAAGATCGTGAACAGCCGCGATGGCTGCTCCAAAAATGTCGTCGTCGCCAGCATCTTGCCATCGAGCCACTCGATGACGACGAGCCCGAACGGTTGCAGCCGGCCAGCTCCCGCCGGGCCGTACTGCGCGACCGCGGTGGTGCCGTTGGCGCGTACCGGCACGAGTCGTGACCCGCGGCACGGGTCGCCAGCGGCCCGCAGCGCCGCCGCCATCGCCGTGCGGCCGCGCAGCCACCAACGGTACGGGGGCATGGCGGTCGTGCCGTCCTCGTGGAGCAGCGCGATCAGGGTCTCGATGTCGCTGTTCTCGAAAGCTTCGCAGTATCGACTGAGCAGGGTATCGGATGCAGGGTCCAGTGGCGGGCGGGTCGGGTCCCGTTCGGCGAGCGTAGCCCGGGCGCGCTGCAGGGCGCTGTTGACCGACGCCGCCGTGGTGTCGAGGATGCCGGCGGTCTCCGCTGAGGAGTATGCCAGCACGTCCCGGAGGATCAAGATGGCTCGCTGCCGCGGGGGCAGCAGCTGCAACGCCGCGGTGAACGCCAGCCGGATCGACTCGCTCAGCAGCGCCCGCTCACCGGGGTCGGCGGTGTCCGGGATGGCGCGCGAGTCGGCTATCGGCAGGACCCACGCGGCCTCGGGCAGCTGCGTCCCCAGATCCGGGCCCGGTGAAGACGGCGGACCCATGTCGACCGCGAGTTCCCGCCGCCGGTTGGCGCTCTTCAGGATGTCGAGGCACAGATTCGTAGCGATGCCGTGAGCCAGGTACGCCGGGACGCGCGCGACGGGTCGTAGGTTGCTCGGCTGCGCCAAGCGCGAAGGAAGATCTCCTGCACAGCGTCCTCGGCGTCGAAGGGGGAGCCCAGCATTCGATAGCAGTAGCCGGTCAGCTCCACCCGGAACTGTTCCCAGTCGCCTACCAGCAGGCCATCGGCGAGATCAGCGGAGGTTTGGTGGCTGGCGATGGTCGTACTCTCCCCTCGATCGTTCGGTGCCGGGCAAGACGTTGAACTGCGCCATCATCATCATGTCCTCGTGCTCGAGCATGTGGCAGTGGAACACGTAGGCGCCAGTGTGGCCGGTGAAGGTGGTGATCAGCGAGATAGTCTCGTTCGGTTCGATAAACCAGGTCTCCTTCAACGCGTTCTCCCACGCTGGCGGCGGTTGCCCATCGCGGTGTTCGAGCAGCCAGTCGACATCGTGGATGTGTATCGTATGTGATTGCTCGGTGTTGTTGGTGAAGATCCAGCGTTCGGTGCTGTCGAGTGCTGGCTCCGCGTCGAACCGCTCCGGGTCGAACGGCAGCCCGTTGATGGTCCACATATCGTCGGCGAAGTCCAGGGAAAACTCACGGGTCACCGAGACCTCGCCGAAGTCGGGGATCGGGCGGAGGGTGGCCGGCAGCGCGCTGTCGTCGATGAGGTCCCGGTCGACGCGGAACTGCAGCACGTCCCCGCCCACGACCATGCCGCCGCCTCCGCCGACGGCGCGCAGGACGATCTCCTCACCGAGGTGGCCGGCGAAGTCGATCACGACCTCGACCCGTTCTCCCGGGCCGAGCACGATCTGGTGGCGCTCCACCGGCGCTGGCAGCAGCCCGCTCTCGGTGGCGATCTGGTGCATCGGCTGGCCGTTGCTCAACTCCACTGCATACGGTAGGCGGTTGGAGGCGTTGAGCAGTCGCAGCCGGTACTTGCGATCGCCGACGTTGAAGTGTGGCTGAGGTCGGCCGTTGACCAGGATGGTGTCGCCGACGGTGCCCAGGGGATTGAACACGTACGGGATCTGGTTCTGCTCGTCGAAGCTGCGGTCGGCCAGCACCAACGGTATGTCGAACTCGCCGCTGGGCAGGTCGAGCGCAGCCTCCACCTCATCGTCCAGGATAAACAGACCGGCCAGCCCGTTCCACACATTGCGGCCGGTAAGGTCCATCCGGTGGTCGTGGTACCACTGCATGGCCGCCCGTTCCGGCTCCCCACGCTCCATGTGCTCGTAGGTGTAGGTGCGCATCCCGCCGCTCGGAATGAGAAACGAGTCTGCTTGGCCATCCTCACTGGAGGCTGAGTGGCCGCCATGATTGTGTAGCGTGGCCTCCCCGAACGTCGCCGGCAACCGATTGCGCACCGCCAATTGGGTCGGCTCGCCGGCCGGACGACGGATCGTGGGCCCAGGGAAGTTGCCGTTGTAGGTCCACATCCGGGTCGGCGGCCCGGTCGGCAGCAGTTGCACGTCGGCCTCGACCATCTCCAGGGTGACCTCTGGGCCCTGCAACACCGGCGGGATGTAGAGCTGTTGCTGGAATGGCTGGACCTGCGCGGAGGCGGCGGAAGCGACCAGCGCCACGCTGCCAGTCACCACGACCACGAGGGCACCGCCGACCGCAAGCCAGCGGGAGCGCAGGCGGAGCAGGCCCCGCCGCTGCCCGGCCGCAGCCGTGGCGGTGGCCGGTAGCCGGCCGGCCGCGGCCGACCCGAGCAGGGCCAGCGGCATCGCCAACAGGAAGACCACAGCCGCGTCCTGGATCGCGTACGCGGTCGCCTCCGATTCAGGTGAAGCTCCACCAGCCCAGCACCCCGGCGGTCAGCAGCAGCGCCACCACCAGCACGCCGCGGCCGGTGGCCACGGTCGTTCGGGCGGCTAATGATCGGGACAATCGGTTCACGTTGACGACAGCAGCACGCATGATCCACTCCTGGCCTCGCTCCGTACGACGTCGGCGTTGAACAATGTTCAGTGCCTGACCTGATCCTGCCTGAACATTGTTAAAGTGGCAACTGTGAATGACGTCACGCGCGGCCGCACCCTAGCGGAGCGGGGATGCTCGGACTCGCCCTCGGGGCGTTGCTGCGCTCCACGGCCGCCGCCATCTCCACATTGGTTGGCGTGATGTTCCTGCTGCCCAGCGCCGCTATGATCCTGCTGCCGGAGAGCTGGAATGAGAACCTCACTCCACCTGCCGTCGGAGGCCGGCGGTGCGTTCACCGCCGTCAGCCAGAGCGCGACCCAACTGTCGCCTTGGACCGGTCTCGCCGTCTTCGCCGGCTACCTGGTCGCCCTCATCACCGCCGCCGCCTGGCGGCTGCAGAGCCAAGACGCGTGACCCCGCGCGAACCCCGCCCGGCTACCGAAAGGAGACCGCCATGTCCGTTCCCTCAGCGACAGTGGCACCCGCCCGACCCGCCGGCCTGATCGCCGCACTGCTCGTCCCGATCGTTCTGGGGAGCCTCGCCTGCGCCGCCATCGCAGCCGCGGTCGGCACCATCGCCACCATTCCCTCCGAGTTCATGCCCTTCACCCCGGGTGCGTACATCTCGGCCGCCACGATTGGCGTCATCGCCGGGATGATCGGCTGGGAGGTGGTACGCCGCCGCGCCGCCAACCCCGCAGCCGTCCTGCGGATACTCGTGCCGGTGGTGGTGCCGGTGTCGCTGGTGCCCGACGTCATGCTTGGCGTGAGCGAATCGTCGCCGGGCACCACCTGGCCCGGCGTGATCGGACTGATGGTGATGCACCTAGCGGTCGCTGCCATAGCGGTGGCGTCCTTCGTCAAGTTCCTGCCACTGGCGCACCGCGACCGACCAGGATCCTGACAGCTACGCAAGCAGGTCAGAAGTCAGCAAAGAAACCCAACAGTTCCTGGTTCGCCCAGTAAATGCCGTAGCAACAGAGGCCAAGCAACACGAGCGTCGATATGGCATAACCCAACGCCGTAATGCCGATCATGCGGAGACCACGGTCGGAGGGCGGCGGCTCAAACGGGTCGGTCACTGAGGCGGAGTATCTCACGCGAGGATCGACCATGTTCCGGAGACCATCGAGTACGGCATCAGCAGTCTTGCCTACCGAGCCGTCGCACCGTTCCATCCGCAACGGCTCTGGGATCTACTATCCGAACTCGACACGTTCGACGTCGTACGGTCCAAGGGGTTCCTCTGGTTGGCGACCCGCCCGGACGTGCTGGCGTTGTGGTCCCAGGCGGGACCGTCCGCCCGCTGCGACCTGGCCGCCGTGCCAGTGGCGAGTTCGGGGCAGTGGCCGGACGATCCGGCCGACCGGGCCGACCTGGAGTCCCGCTGGGACCCGATCTTCGGCGACCGGCGACAGGAGCGATGCTTGATCATCTTGCCTCGCCGCAGCTCAGGAGGGTGTCGCGGGAGCGTTTGCTCTGCTTACGTATACGACTCTGCTGGTTAGTTGAGGAAGGGTTGGAGCAGCGCAGAAGGCGGCGACGGGAGCCGCTGAGCTGGCGTCCTGGCCGGGGTCCACTCATTGGATCTTCAGCTCGACACCCCAACTCGGCCGCCGCACGGCCGCGAGACCACGGCATTTCCGACATGGTTGGGCAGGGAGGGATCTTGCGTACAGAAAAGTCGGATATTCCGGTATACAAGATCCCTCCCTGCCCAACCATGTCGGGGTTGGGCAGGGGCGCCGCTCAACTCGCCCGGTAGGTCAAGTGGCGGCCCGGGTATCGTCCACACCGGACCCCGCCTAGTCGCAGCAGAACGTCTCGCCAGGGCACAGGCTTGTCTTAATTGACCAGCAGAGTCCTATACGGCTCTGCTGGTCAATTCAAGAAGGGCAGTAGACAGCAAGAAGGTGGCTGGCAGGCCGCTGAGCTGCCTCCGGGCCGCCACTTGTGGCGTCGGTCCTCTCTGCCGCCGGCTGACTCGCGCCGGGATCGCGTCCGACGGAAGTCTGTACCAGGTGGTGGGCTTGTCAGCAGACCCCCTTGCGCCCGGCTGTCAATATTGTCGGCCGCTTGGTCGGTTGAGTGGTGATCCACTACGGCGACAAGCCAGGTTCATACTGGCAAACCAGGCGCCACTCGACCCACCAAGTCGGGTAAGACGATCTGCCCGCCGATCTTGCAGCCCGACAGCCCGACAGCCCGACAGCCCGGCCGATGGCGTATGCGTAAGCAGAGTAAACGCTCCCGCAGCATCACCTGAGCTGCGGCGATGTCTGATGATCAAGTGACCCGATTTGGCCAGCGGTGCCCTACACGAGGGTGCGATCCCTTGGGTAGTTCCCGGACCGCCGAGGCTGCGCGCATGCGGGTCACCGCTCGCGTAGATAGGACAAGACCGCGAGGACTCGTCGGTGGCCCGCGTCCTCGCTGTGGAGGCCCAACTTGTCGAAGATACCCCGGATATGCTTGCTGACCGCCGCCTCGGAGACATTAAGCTTCGCGGCGATCTCACCGTTGCGGGCCCCCTGAGCCACCAGCTCGAGTACGTCGCGTTCGCGGCCCGTGAGCGCCGCCAGCGGACTGCGGCGACGTTGCATGAGGGTGCTGACCACCTCGGGGTCCAGGATGGTCTCGCCGCCGGCGACCCGGTGCACGGCGTGGATGAAGTCGCCGACGGCGGCGACCCGCTCTTTCAGGAGATACCCCACCGACCCGGCCCCGTCGGCGAGTAACTGGCCGGCTGCTGCCGGCTCGACGTGAGCGGAGAGGACGACCACGGGGAAGTCGGGCCGGTGACGCCTGATCTCGATGGCCGCCCGGAGCCCTTCATCGGTCCACGTAGGCGGCATCCGAACATCGACGACGGCCAAGCTCGCGTCGTGCGCACCAACCAGGTCTTCGAGGCTCGCCGCAGAGTCGGTCACCGCGACGACCTCGATCGCCTCGGCGCGAAGCAGCGCCGCCAGGCCTTCGCGCAGGAGCGCGTCGTCCTCCGCGATCACGACTCGCATGGCAGGCTCACCTCGATTCTGGTCGGGCCGCCCGGCGGGCTCGTTACCTGGAGCGAGCCCCCCAGCGCCCGGACCCGGCTCTCGACGCCCGCGATGCCACTGCCCAGGCTCGGGTCGGCGCCACCCTTGCCGTCGTCGCCCACCACCGCCGTCACCCATCGGACCTGCTCGGTGACGTCCCAGCGCAGCAGCACCGTCGCCGACCGGGCGCCGCTGTGCTTGGCGATGTTGGTCAGTAGTTCGGAGATGGCGAAGTAGAGCGCGGCGTCGACCGAAGCAGGGGTGGGCGCCGGACGGTCCACATGCAGCCGGGTGGGGATCTGGCACTGGTCGACGAGGAGCCCCACGGCTGGCACCAACCCTTCCTCGGCGAGCACAGGTGGGTAGATGCCGTGGATGACCCGCCGCACCTCGGCGATAGCGTCGGTCGCGGCACGGCCGGCCTTCGCCAGCGACGGGCCAGGGTCTCCTGATCCGGTCTCCAACTGGCGCTGAGCCATGCCGACGTACATCGCGACCGCCACCAGCCGGTTCTGGGCCGCATCGTGCAGATCCCGCTCGATCCGCCGCAGCTCCGCGGAGTGGGCGGACACGGCAGACCTTCGCCGGAGCCGCTCGACCTCGGCGCGGCGGCGCTGCTCCTGCGCCGGGCCCGGTGACAACAGCGCCGCCGCTACCGTGGTGTCGACCCGTGACGCAACTGGAGCTGCCGCCCAGAGCGTGAGGCCACCGAGACCGATCAGCACTGCGGCGAGCGCCACCGGCCACGAGGTCACCTCGAACATCACCGCGGTCTCCCCGTCGGGCAGGGCCCACCAGTAGAGCGGGAGCAGGACGTAGGGCAGCGAAAACAGCGGTAGAAAGATCGCCACTAGGCCGAGCGGGACGCCGACCAACGCACGCGCGACGAGCGTGCCGGCGTCGCGGCCGAGACTGCCCGAAGCCGCGTGGTCGCGGGCGTCGGCTAGTCGCGCCCCGGCCTCGCCGACGTAGGGCGAATCGATCCGCCGGCCGAGCAGCTGGCCGACGCGGGTGCGCTCTCGGTCGCACCACCGGCGCACCTGACGGTCCAGGAGCCCGACGAAGAGCAGCCCCACTCCCACCACTGACAGGACCAGGACGGCGACCGACACGACGAGGAGCACGAGGGCAACCAAGCCGGCGAGCAGGTTCCCGACCAGGTAGCGCACCGCGCGAAGGTGGCGAGCTGCCGCGGTGGTGACGGTCGACCGGGGATCCCGGCTGCTCCTGTCACTCACGAGCCGATCCTACCGAGGATGTGACTGGTGGAACCTGGCCACGACGGTATAGCCAGCACTACGACGATCCGGGACCGCGCTGGATTCCCGGGCCGCCGCGCTCTCCCGACGATGAGAGCGTGGTCAGAAAGCGTAACCGTCCGACTGTCGACGAGGGCCGCCCAGCTGCTCCCGTCACCATCCGTGGCGTCAGCAAGAGCTACCGCAGTGGCGCGAGCCGGCTGCAAGCTCTGGTCGAGATCGATCTCGTGCTCGAACCGAGGACGTTCACGGCGATCATGGGGCCGTCGGGGTCCGGAAAGACCACGCTGCTGCACTGCCTGCTCGGACTCGACAAGCCCGACTCCGGTGCGATCTTCGTGGGCGGCACCGACATCACCGGCCTCGATGAGACCAGCCTGGCGAAGCTGCGGAGATCCCGGCTCGGCGTGGTATTCCAGTCCTACAATCTGATCCCCGCCCTGACCGCCGCCGACAACATCTCGCTCCCGCTGCGGCTGGCGGGCGAGAAGATCGACCCAGCAACCGTGCAGCGTCTCGCCGACGCGGTGGGAGTCGGCGGGTTCCTCGACCACCGACCCGCTCAGCTCTCCGGCGGGCAGCAACAGCGGGTCGCCTTCGCGCGCGCACTGATCGCCGACCCGGACCTGGTGGTCGCCGACGAACCGACCGGCGCGCTCGACTCCGCCACGGCCGAGGCCGTACTCGGCCTCTTGCGCTCGATCGTGCGCGACCTGGGCCAGCAGGTCCTGATGGTCACCCACGACCCGGTGGCAGCCTCGGCGGCTGACCGGGTCCTGTTCATGGCTGACGGCCGGTGGCAGGGCGAGCTGCGCGGAGCCTCCGCAACGCAGATCGCGGCTGCGGTGGCGGAGCTGGGACGGCACCGGTGAGCTGGCTGGTTCGTCGCAGCTTGCGTGGGCGACGGGGGCAGGTGGCCGCGCTCGCCATCACCATAACGTTCTCCGCCATGCTGGTGGGGATGCTCGGCCTGTTGACCGAGACCGGCGTGAGCGGTCAGGTCAGCACCGGTGAGTACGCCGCTGCCCCGGTGTTGATCGGTGCCCACCAGGCCCGGCCGATTCCCGACGACGTCGACCTGCCAGTTCCCGGCCGCGCGCTGATGCCGGCTGCTGTCGTCGACGAAGTATCGGAAGCGCTGCCCGATGCCCGGGTGGTCGCGGACCGGATCGTGCCCGCAGTCCTCGTCGCCGGTCAGGGCGACCCGATACCCGTCGAAGTCCACCCCTGGTCGGCGACCGGGTTGGGTGACCGAAGCCTCGCATCCGGCCGGGCCCCAGAGGCCGGAACCGAGATCGTCTTGTCGGGCGGCGTCGATGGCCCTACCCGGCCGGATCTCGGCGATATCGTCGAACTCGGCTTCGGTGATGAGCCGGAGCCAGCCACGGTCGTCGGCGTCCTCGCCGTCGACGACTCCGGCACCGATGTCGCAGACGTCTACCTCAGCGACGACCATCATCGCCTGCGGGGCAAGCCGGAGCAGCGGGTCGCGGTCGTGGGGGTGTGGCCCGGGGCGGGCGACGACACCGCGGTCCTTCGGGCCATCGCCGAGCGCAACGGCGGGCGGCTGTGGCCGGCCGGCGACCGGGGCGAGATCGAAGTGGTCCGGCAGGGCCCGGCCAAGGGCGCGCTGGTCTCCGCGGCCGCCGCCTTCGGCGCCCTGGCGATCATCGTCAGCGCGTTCACCCTCGTCGTCCTCACCTCCCTACAGATCAGGGAACGTTCCCGCGAGCTGGCCATGCTGCGCGTCATCGGCGCCACCCCCCGACAGGTGAAGCGGCTCCTGCGCGGCGAGATCAGAGGGGTCGCGGTCGCCGCTGCCGCGGCTGGCGCCCTGGTCGGTCCGCTGCTCGGTGCTCGACTGGTCGGCGTCCTCCGGTCCTGGGAGGTCATCCCGCGAAGCCTCGAACCGGTGTATGGCCCGTGGCCGTCCGTGGCGGCGTTCGCCGTCGCGGTCGTCTCCGCGGAGATCGCCGTACTGCTCTCGCTTGGACGGGCCGTCCGCGGCAGCCCGCTCACCGGCCTCGATGGAGCCGATGAGCGGAAGTCCGGGTGTGCCCGAGTGCTGGCCGGATGGGCAGGCGTGACGCTGGGACTGATCATGGCGAGCGCGCCGGCGTACGTGTCGGGCGAGGCGGCGGTCGGGCTACCGGCTCTGGCCGGACTGGTGATCGCCATCTCGGTCGGTCCGCTCAGCCCGCTGATAGTCCGGTTGATGGCGTGGACGCAGCGGCGGCGGGCCGCGCGCTCGGCACCTCGATATCTCGCGATCGCCAGTCTCAGCGCACGTTCTGCACGGGTCGGCGGCGCCCTGACGCCCATCGTGCTCGGGGTAAGCCTGAGCTGCACCCAACTCTTCTCGGGAACGACCCTGAGCGCGATCGCGGTCGACGAGTTCGAGGCCGGACACCGCGCCGACCTGCTGGTCACCGCAGGGTCGACCGGGGTGGCCGACGGGGTGGCGGAGGACCTCGCCGCGACCGCCGGGGTCGCATCGGTCCAGCCGATCGTGACGACGAGCGTGCTGATCCGTGGCCGGCAGCACGACACGAACTGGCAATCCATCCCCGCGCTCGCGGTCGGCGGAGACCAGATCGAACAGTACGCCGACCTGCAACCCGTCGGTTCGCGCACCGTCAGCCCCGTTGACGGTGGCGTGGCGATCAGCGCCCAGCTCGCAGCCGCCCTTGGCTCCGAAGCGGGCGACGATCTTGAGATCGTGCTTCCTGACGGCCAACCGATCAAGCGCCACGTGACCGATGTGTACCTTCGGGGCCTCGGCTTCGGTGACGCGGTCCTCCCGATCGGCGACGTGCAGCCGGCGATGGCCACCGGCAATGCGACTGCGCTGGCGGTCACCGTCGCCGACGGCGCGGCCCTGCCGGAGGTCGAGCAGCAGCTGACGGAGTATCTCGCCGGGCGACCGGGCCTCGAGGTCAGCTACCCGACGGGGGCCGGCCTGCTCACGGAAGAGCCCGCAGATGGCGTCTTCCCCGTCCTCCTGCTGCTGATCCTTTGGGGCTACATCGCGATCACAGTGGTGAACTCGTTGGTGATCACGACGCTCTCGCGTCGGGCAGAGTTCGCCTGCCTGCGAATCGTCGGGGCCACCCCGACCCAGCAACGGCGAACGGTGCGTTGGGAGGCGACCTTCCTCGCGGCCACCGCGTGTCTAGTGGCGACGGTGGCGTCCCTGCCCGGACTGTGCGGACTCACGTTCGCACTCAGCCACGGCGAACGGATCCTCCCCAGCATCGACATCCTCAGCTACGCCCTCATCGTCGCCACCAGCTTCGGATTGGTCCTGGCCGCCACCGAACTGCCCGCACGCAAGGCCATGCGGAGGTCGGCCTGATCGGTGAGTCCAGCTCGCTCACCACCCATCCCGCATGATAGATACCAGACGCGCCAACCAGGTCGCCGACGAAGGGAGCACAACCGTGGACAGTGCTGACTGGGACGCCCGCTACGCCGCGTCGCCGGACCTGGTCTGGACCGCCAACCCGAACCGGTTCGTGGTGGCGGCGACCACCGACCTGTCACCCGGCCGAGCGCTCGACGTCGCCGCCGGCGAGGGCCGCAACGCGGTCTGGTTGGCCGAACGCGGTTGGCTGGTCACCGCCGTAGATTTCTCCCCGGTAGCGGTGCAGCGGGGGCGGCAGCTGGCCCACGATCGGGGTGTGGACGTCTCGTGGGAGGTCGCCGACGTCATCAGTTACCAGCCTGAACCGGCCGCGTACGAGTTGGTCGTCATCGCCTATCTGCAGCTGCCCCGGGCTGACCTGGCGGCGGTCCTACGGTGGGCGGCAGCGGCGGTCCGTCCGGGTGGTTCGCTCGTGGTCGTCGGTCATGATCTGGCCAACCTCACCGACGGCACCGGTGGCCCGCAGGACCCGGCGGTGCTGCAGACGCCCGATGCGGTCGTCGCCGACCTGCCGGGCATGCAGATCCGGCAGGCCGAGACGGCCCGGCGTCCGGTCGTGGTCGACGGTGAGACTGTCGAAGCGCTCGACACGGTCGTCGTCGCCACCCACCCGTGACCGATTCCGGCATTCGAACGGGACAGCACGCTGCGGTCCTTCGCCCGACACCTGATGTTGCCCCCGGTCAACGGACACGGAAGTGAGGAGACGTAGGGTCTGACGATCTTGTGAAGGAGATTGTCTTCGTGCCGAAGCCCTGTTAACGCTGGCTCTCTCGACACGCTCGTCACGGACCGCAGGTATGGACTGGGCGTTCAGCTCCCTGGAATTAAGGGAACCATTGCCGCATGATGGCATGGCCCGCAACCGCGGTTGTGCTATCGGGGGTCGAGGGCTACCACCGCCGTCCGTACAGCTGTTGACCGACGTGCCGCTTCCTGAGCGGCTTCTCATCGGCCACATCCCAGTGGAGGGACGGGCATTGACCGTCGTCAGCTACCACGCCCCGCCGAGCAAAGCAACCCGGTCGTCCTAGGCGCCGACGCCAACACTCCTGAGATCGACCACCCCGAGTTTCAGCGCACAAGAACTCACTGGTACACCGGGCACCGGCGGCTCGGTGGCGCTCCTGGCGATGACATCCTGTTCGGACCTGACAAGATCCATGGGTTTGACGATGCGTTACGGCGATGGCTTGCCGCCAATCCCGAAGAGATGGAGCGGATAAGTGTGCAGCGTCCGAACGGGCCGCTGGCTCCCTCCCACTACACGGGCAAACGGCGCACGGTCCCGGTACTGCTCGCCGGTTCGATGGCATCTGGGGCAGCAAGCACCTGGAGGTCGACTCGGTGCGGTACCTGTATGAGCAAGCGTGCGAGGCCGGCAGCGACCACGCCGCTGTCTGTGCAGACCTCCGCCTGACCGCCGAGCCATGAATAAGGACCAATGTCGTTAAGGTGCTCGCTCGTCGCAGGGCGGGATCATCCGGCGGCGTTGGTCCTGGCGTTGGTCCTGGCGTTGGTCGCGGCAGCGACCGTGGCGGGCATGACCGGGTATACGGCGATGGCGGGCTGGATATCGGACGTGCTGCCGCCAGCCAGGGAATAGACGTCGGGGAAAGAGGATCCGAACCCCCGTTACGATCTTTAGCCTCGTCGCTCCGAAGTGCGTAGAGGTTGATGAGCGTTCGCGGTGTAGTTTCCCCTATGTAGACTGATCGAAGGTGCGGCGGGGCTGCCGGGCCGCCGGCCGGCCTCGGGTCAGCTGCCGGGCGGCGCAGATCGTGCACTCGCAGTACCGGGGGTCGCGGGACATCGAGCAGATCGGGTCCGCGCACACCGACGCTGACCTGGAGCTATTGAAGGCGGTGGCGCGGCAGCGGTTGGCCGCGGGGCATGACGAGCTGAATTTTCGTCTGCCCGACAGTCCAGCTAACCAGGGCGCGGCATTGCCGATCACGTCCTCGCGGATGGGGCAGCGGCCAAGAGCTTCGTAAGCCGAGCGAGAGACCGGCATGCCTGCTCGGCCCGGACGCCCTCAGCGGCCAGTTCAGCCACGAGGACGACCGGCTCGTCGGGGGCACCAACTTTTCACCGTGGCAGCTGCCTTCTCAAGAATTTGACCTCGGTCTCCAGCTCTGCGATCCCTTGGCCCGGGCCACGGTCAATGCCGATGTTGGCGCGTCGAGCACGACGCAGCCGTCGAGTTTGCCCTTCGCGGGTGAGATGTTCAAATATGTCGGTCGGGTCATGTCCGCGCGAGTGGTATACGAGCCGGTCGCTGACCCCTTTGCGTACTAAAGGTACAACAGTCCCAATGTTGTAGGCCCGTATATCTGGTGTTGCTGAGGGCCAACCGGCAGGATGAGAGGGCCGGGTAAGAGGACATGGGCAGGCGTCGGAGGGTCGATCTTCGTGGTTCAACCCGAGCAGCAGCTGGGTGCCGTGCTGCGTCACTACCGACTCAGGGCGGGCTTCACCCAGCAGGATCTGGCCCGCGAGTCCGGGATGAGCGTACGCGGCCTACGTGACCTGGAGAATGACCGTATCCGCCGTCCGCACAGGCGTTCTGTCGAGCGGCTCACTGCGGCTCTACAGCTTTCGAAGACAGAAGAGCAGCTGATCCTGGCTGCCGCCGCCGCTGCGGATGGGCCTGAGAAGCACCCTCGGGTCGCTGTGCTCGGTGCGTTGGAGGTGCGACTTGATCAAGCCGTCCTCAATCTGGGGTCAGGGCATCAACGGTGTCTGCTGGCGCTGCTGGCGTTGCAGTACGGACAGGTGGTGTCCCAGCGGGAGATCGTCGACGTGTTGTGGCAACAGGAACCTCCAGCGACCTCAAGTAACCTGGTTCACGTCTACGTCAGTCGACTTCGACGCCTATTGACCGCTGACGCGACAACCGGGCGCCGTCGGCAACCGATGTCTCGGGTGCCGCTGCTCGAACGCACCTGCGGCGGATACCGGCTCACGCTCACCGGTGGGGCACTAGACCTCGTCACCTTCGACGACCTGCTCGCCGCAGCCGATCAGGCGAGGGCCAGGCAGCAGCCGACCGCGTGCCCCGAAGCCGCAGATCTGCTGGCACGCGCGCTACGGTGCTGGCGAGGGCCGGTCCTCGGCCGTGCCGAGCCGCGGCTGTCCGACCATCCAGCGGCGGTGATGGTGTCTAATCGGCGGATTGATGCTGCGTTAACCTTCGCCGATATCGCGATGACGATGGGACGCCACGACGAGGTCGCGACCCTACTGCGGCCGCTGGCGCTCGACGAACCCTTACATGAGGGCGTGCACGCGCGGTTGATGCTGGCATTGGCCGCTGGCGGACAACAGGCAGCGGCGCTCGCGGTATTCGAGACCATCAGCCGGCGCCTAGTTGAAGAGCTGGGCATCGATCCAAGTCAGGAGTTATCGGCGGCTCGGCTGACTGTTTTGCGGGGTCGGCATAGCACGACACCGGCGGCCGAGGTTGTCATCGCGACCGAAAGCGGGTTCCCAGCCGGGGCGCCGGAAGCGCCGCAGCCAGCCCAGCTGCCGGTCGACATAGCCACCTTTACGGGACGCGAAGAACACCTGCGCGAGCTGGACAGTCTAATTCCTGAGGTCGCTGGCCCGGGCAGGTCCACGGTGGTCAACCTGTGTGTGCTCACCGGGATGGCGGGGGTGGGCAAGACAGCACTGGCCGTGCACTGGGCACACCGGGTACGCCATCAGTTCCCTGACGGGCAGCTATTCGTCGACCTACGAGGCTTCTCGTCGTCGACGGCCGCCCGACCCGTCGATGTCATCGGACGGTTCCTCCGTTCGCTCAACGTCCCTGCCAGCGAGGTCCCGGTCGAGCTGGACGAGGCCGCCGCACTTTTTCGCAGTCTGACGGCGGATCGGGCCCTTCTCATCGTCCTGGACAACGCCGGACACGCTGAGCAGGTGCGCCCCTTACTGCCCGGCGGTCCGCGCTGCCTGGCACTGGTGACTAGCCGCGACTCACTGGGTGGACTCGCTGTCCAGCAGGGGGCGCCACGGCTGTCGATTGACGTGCTGCCGCCCGCCGACGCGCTCACCCTGCTCACCCGGAGCATCGGCGCGGATCGCGTCGCCAGGGAACCGGCGGCGGCTGCCGCCTTGGCGCAGGCATGTGCATCGCTGCCCCTGGCGCTGCAGGTCGCCGCCGCGAACGTCACCGATCGCGTCGGCTCCACCATCGCCGACTATGTGGCCGATTTGTCAGCGGCGAACCGGCTGGCGGTGCTACAGATCAACGGGGATAGCCAGGCAGCCGTCCGTGCGGCGTTCGACCTGTCCTACACCCACCTGCCGGCGCACGCGCAGCGGCTGTTCCGGTTGGTCGGCCTGGCGCCAGGAGATGACGTGACCGTCGAGACGAGCGCGGCGCTCGGCGGTGTCTCACCGGAGCGGGCCAGAGAATCGCTGGACGAGCTGACCCGCGCCCACCTGCTGCGCCATCACGCCTCCGGCCGGTACGCCATGCATGACCTGTTGCGGTTGTACGCTGTGGACCGGGCGGCGCGGGAGGACGACGGCACCGAACGCCAGCGTGCGCTGGTGGCCCTCTACGACCATTACCTCCTTAGGGTCGACGACGCTGCGGACCTCCTCTATCCAGCCATGTTGCGCCTCCCCCGTGGCGACACCCCGCACGCCGTCCGGGGCACGTCGCTCTTCGCCGACGAGGCAGCGGCGACTGCTTGGCTGGATGCCGAACGGGCTAACCTGATCGCGCTGATCCGGACCGCGGCCGAGCAGGGACCATACCCGTTCGCGTGGCGGCTCGGCGACGCCCTGCGCGGTTACTTCTTCCTGGGAGTGGACCCAGTCGGCTGGCTTACCGTCGCCCATGCCGCCTTGGCGTCAGCCGAGGCACAGGGCGATGCTCAGGCGCAGGCGGCGGCTCACCTCAACACTATTGGGGGCCTCATCCGCCAGAGCCGTCCGGCCCAGGCGCGCCTCCATGCCGAACGAATGCTCCTGCTGGCGCGCCGGGCGCAATGGGCGGACGGCGAGGCCGCAGCGCAGGGCAGCCTTGGAGAATTGAACCAGATGCTGGGCCGCCCAAAGGAGGCAGCCGAGCACTACTCGCAGGCTTTGGAACTGGTTCGGCGCACCGGCCGGTTGGGCGGCTTGTCCATCAATCTGAACAACCTCGGGGTCGTCTACTGCCACATCGGCCGACTAGACGAGGCGGCCGAGTTGTTTCAGGAAGCCCTTCAGCTTGAACGTTCGTTGCGCTCACGCACGGGTGAGGCCGTCTCGCTCGCGAATCTGGGCGAGGTGCAACACCTCCTCGGCCATCTCCATGTGGCGCTCGAGGACCTGACGAAAGCCTTGACGATCTGTCGGGAGACCGTCTACCGGTCTTGCGAGGCCGAGGCCTTGCGCTGCCTCGCTGCCTTGTATTGGGATTTGGGCGACCGGCCCCAAGCCCTGGAGCACGCCGAGGAGGCCCTGACGGTTGCGCGTGGCATCGGCTATCGAACCAGCGAGGTTGACGCCCTCAACATTCTCGGCGCCCTGCACCGAGATGGGAACCAGCTGACTGAAGCCCGCGAACGGCACGGGGCAGCGCTGAGCCTGTCGCTTGATGCCCACCACCGTTACGGGGAGGGACAGGCGCTGGTTGGACTTGCCAGAGTGCACATCCAGGTTGGTGAGCCCGCGTCGGCACTGCCGCTGGTTCGCCGGGCTCTGGGGCTGGCCGACCGCCTGCACTATCGGTTCCTGCACAAGGCGGCCGAGGCCGCACTGGCGGAGGCTAATCTCGCGTTGGCCCACCAGGGCCAGCGACCAGCATGACCAACCTCGACGAACCGCGCGCGCCCTAACCCGCCCGAAGATGACCGCCGCGGCGAGGTCTGGCGCCAGCCCGTTGGCCTCCACATCGATCCGAGAGGCTGCCTCCTCACCAAGGGTGAGAACGCGGTGCCGCTGACTCCGCCGGCGTTGAGCGCATTCAGCGAAAGCTTCTACGTGCCAGCTTCACGCAGTGTCTCTACGAAGGCTGGGATTCGTGAGTCGATGACTTGCCGGAGCCGTTGCCAATATTGCCGAAACTGCCGGTCCCGCAGCGGGAGCCAGGACCCGACCCGCTGAGCTGGGAACTTCCGCTGGCTATGCCTACCCGCTGGCGCCAGCCAGCGTACAGCGACTCGCAACGGCTGCGGACTAGTTTGATTTCAGACCAGCAGGCAGTCCGGCGGAGTCCGGGCCGTGGAGGTGATATCGGGAACTATGGGTGGACCATTCCACACAGTTGCAAACCCTTGTTGGCCTTGTTTCATCCAGATTGCATGAGTGATACGGAGAAGCGATGTCGTTCCTTTCTTTGCTCACAAGAGCTGCTGCGGCGTTAATTGTCATGATCGGCGCGACGGTCGCCGCCATCCTGCCCACGGCAGCGCCTGCACAGGCCAGCGGATGGACCGGATGGATCTGTAGCGCTGTCCCCGACGGCTACATGGCTACGGCGCAGCGTCTTGATCTGTGTGCCGGCGGCATTGTGGGTCAGTACATCGAGCCCATTCGTGGCGACGTGTGGATCTGCGACAGTGTCCCCGCTGGGTACGTGGCCACCCAGATGAGGACCGGCAGTCCCTGTGTTGCGAATATGGTCGCGCAGTACATCGAAGCTCCTCGCGGTGACATTTGGATTTGCGACGGGGTCCCCGCTGGGTACGTGGCTACCCAGATGAGGACCGGCAGTCCGTGTGTTGCGAATGTGGTCGCGCAGTACATCGAAGCTCCTCGTAGTGACATATGGATTTGCAGTCAAGTCCCTCCCGGCTTTGTCGCCACTCAGACGAGGGTCGGCAGCCCGTGCATGCCCGGTGTGATGGCGCAGTACATCCAGCAGATCTGAATTCCTGGCCGCTCCACTTGAGGCCCGGGTGACCGGTCGCGACGCTCGACCAGTCACCCGGGCCCCGCTTATCCGACAGATCGGACCGAATACTCACACCGTCATGCGCTGGCGCACCCGCTCGTCGCGGGTGCGCCAGCGGCGGCGGTCGAGCCGTCGCTCTGCGGGCGGCCCCAGCACGCCTCGCCGACAGCGTTGTCGTACGGGTCGCCGACGCTGCCCATCGACGGAGCCAGGCAGGCCTTGCGGGCGCGTTCGGTGAAGTTCCACGAGGTGAACTGCGTGCCATGGTCGCCGTGAATGATCCCCGCCGGGATGGCCGGCAATGCTGCGCGCGTGGATGGCCATGAATAGGCGTCGAGCACAACGCGGCAGTAGAGCTTGCCTTCGCGCGTTGGGTGTTCGGTTATGTCGTTCCCCACAGCTGGTTCGGTCCGTCCCGGCGGAAGCTTGACCCAGGTCGAACCCCACCGCCACCCCGAAAAAGCGCTCCGGGGTACGTAATCGCATGCGGCTGACGGTCATCGTCGGAGTCGCCGGCGCCTGGTTCGAGCAGGTGCTGCTCGAGAAATGTCGGAGATATCCGGAGCGATCCGCCTTAGGAGGCGACCTCCACCACCCCGTAGCTACCGTCACACCTGCAGGCGAAGTCATACCGAGCCGTTGCCTTAAGCCCCCAAAACTGCCGGTGCTGCGCCAGATCCAGAAATTGCCACCTCTGAACAGGAACTTTGCAGGGAGTCCGCGCGGGCTGACGCCAGCCGTCGTACAGCGATTCGCAACTGCTGGTGGAGTAGCTTCATGTCGAAACCCAGTAGTCGACACCGGTGTAGACCGGGCTTGGAGGCAGCAATGCGCATTTTTTCGAGCTCTCTTACGGGAATGTTCGACCCCCATTAAGAATCTCGCCTTACTTTCACCCCTAGAGCACGCGAAGAAGGAGTTAGCATGGCTCGCTCGTTGTCAGGATCAGATCGAATCCGGAATGCCTGCAAGTTTCTCGGAACAGTTCTTGCTGCTACTCTCGCGATCACCATCGTTGCGCCCAGCCCTGCGTCGGCCGAAACCCCGCAGATCGGACTAGACCAAAGTGACCGCCAGCAGCTGCATGACTTTTTCGCTCAGTACGGCGTAGACCCGGGTACCGCCGATACGCTGATCGAAAGTCTTGAGGCCGGCGAGGCATGGGACTCCCTTACCGGGGCTTCCCCGGTGAGCACGGAGATCCAGCGCCAGGAGAACCAGGTTGTCGACATTAGTACTTACGAAGACGGATCGATCGCAGTATCCGTCGTTCCCGATCTGCACCCCGAAGTTTCGGCTACCTCTGGTCATGCCACACCGCAATCGGTTAGCGGATGCACCCTTCGGAGTACTCCGAGCATCGATTACTACGACCAATGCCTAGCACGGGTCGACCTGGGTGTGATCATGATGGGCTTCTACATGGACTTTCAGCGGGTATACTTGCAGGGTGCCCAGATTACGCGTTACTGGGGACACCACCACCGTGTGATCGGTGGCGCACTCTCCTCGCACCGACTTGAGCAGTGGAGTCCGACCCAGGTAAGGTATTCGGCGGATGTCTCGTTGGCATTCGAAGGCTTTCCTGTCGGATGGACTGCATGGATGCAGGCCAATGTGAGCATGACCCACGCCTGGACGACTAACAATTAAGTGATCGTTATGTCTGCAGCGGCTATCTCGTTCATCATCTCTCTCGCGATCGTAACGCTTGCGATCGTTGCTCTTGTCGTCGGTTTGATCTACGTGATAAAGAAACAGCGCAGCTAGCCGTGGTGGGATGGGCCCGCTAGATCGATAGCTAAGGCGGTCCATGAGGCAATGCCGTTAAGGTAGGGGCGTTTTTCGAGGTCAGCGCGGTGGGGTGAGCGTTGCGCCGGCGGGTGGGTTACCGTTCCCGGTCATGGCGGTGCCGCAGGGGCAGGAAGATGAGCAGGTTTCGGGTGACCGGCTGACCGACCACATCGGGCTGGGTGTGCTGTCGGCGAGGTTCGGCCGGGACCTGATCGAGGAAGTCATCAACGACACCGGTGTACGGGAGAAACGCCGCCGGCTGCTTCCTGCTCATGTGATGATCCGCTACGCGATCGCCTTGGGCCTGTACTCAAACGAGTCCTATGAGGAAGTGATGCGGCGGCTGGTGGGGAACCTTCGTAAGCTCGGTTCGTGGGTCGATGACTGGCAGGTGCCCACCGCCTCGGCGATCTGCCAGGCCCGTAAACGGCTGGGTGCGGCACCGGTCAAGGAACTGTTCGACCGGGCAGCGGTGCCGATCGCCACCACTGGTACGAAGGGGGCGTGGCTGGCAAGGCGCCGGCTGATGGCTATCGACGGCACCAGCTTCGACGTGCCCGACAGCGACGCCAACGTGGAACATTTCGGGCGGATCGGGTCGGGTCCGAAGGCTTCGGCGTTCCCGAAACTGCAGGTGATGGCCCTGGCCGAGTGCGGCACCCGGGCGATCGTGGCCGCGGTGCCCGGCGCGGCCCGCGCCGGGGAACGAACCCTGGCCGCCGAACTGGTCGACAAGATCGAGCCGGACATGCTGGTCACCGCCGATGCCGGCTTGTACTCCTGGGAGTTGTTCAACAGCTTCGCCGATACGGGTGCTGACCTGCTCTGGCGCATCGGCGCGTCGGTGTCGATCGGGCACCTGCGGTGGCTGGCCGACGGCTCCTACCTGGCCCTGATCTACCGGCCCGGGCTGGACGCCGACCGGCGTGCCCGGCTGGCCGCGGCGGCCAAAACCGGCGCCGAGGTGCCTGCCGAACTGGCCCGCCTGGTGCGGGTGGTCGAGTACACCGTGCCCGACCGTAACCCCGGCGGTGAGCTGATCGCCGTGGTCACCACCATGCTGGATCCGCGGCAGGTCGACGCTGGCGAGCTGGCCGGCGCCTACCACCAGCGCTGGGAAGAGGAATCGGCTATCGACGAGGTCAAGACCGACCTGCGGGGCCGTGGCCAAGTGTTGCGGTCGAAGACCCCCGAGTTGGTCGAGCAGGAGCTGTGGGGCCTGCTGCTGGCACACTACGGCATCCGCGCCCTACTGGTCGACGCCGCCGACGAGGCTGGCTACGACCCCGACCGGACATCGTTCATACGTGGCCTTCGTGTGGTCCGCCGCCAGGTCACCGACCAGGCGGCTATTTCCCCCTGAACACCTCACCGAAGCGATCGCCGAGTCCACACAGGAAATCCTGCGGCATCTCAACCCACGACGGCGTCAACGTACCTGCCCCCGCGCGGTGAAACGCGCCCGCCACAACTCCTACCGCGTCAAGCGACCCACCGACAAGATCATCCGACATGCCGGACCACCCACACCCATCCTGGCCTGCCCAGACGCCCTACCTTAACGGCATTGGTCCATGAGGCGCCTTTGGGCACCTCATGGACCGCCTGATTGCGCACATTGGTCGGGTGGCCGGAGGCGTCTCACCTCTCGGGTCCCTCAGCTGTACCTGCCGAGTCCTGGACAGCCGACATCGAACCGCCAGATGGCCGCCGCAGCCCGTCCACTGGGCGGCTCGCTCTTGGCCACGCGACACCGCCCAGATCGGCGCATCGGCCTCCGCGCTATCGGCGGCAGATGAGGACGCCCGAACTTGGATCCGGCCGCGGCTTCAGCGGTCGCCGAGGAGGTCCCACCGGTTGCCGACGATGTCGAGGAATACCGCGACCCGACCGTAGGGTTCGGTGCGCGGTTCCCGAACGAAGGTGACACCAGCGTCCGTCATGCGCCGAAACGTGCTGCCGAAATCCTCGACACGGAGGAAGAATCCGACTCGGCCGGCTGCCTGGTCACCTACCGCGGCACCTTGTCGTTCTCCGTCTGCGCGGGCGAGTAGAAGCCCAGTCTGTGCGCCCGGGGGGCGGACGACGACCCACCGCTTGGGGTGTCCGTCGTTGGTGAGAGCTGGCGAGTCCTCGACGAGGTCGAAGCCGAGGATGCTGGTGAAGAACGTGATTGCAGGGTCGTACTCGTCGACGATCACGGTAACGAAGTCGAGCTGCACCAAGCCAGCGTACGCGTAGCCGCGGCCCCGGGTCTGCTGCGCGTTGTCAGCGGCAGATCCGGATTCGTTGAGCAGCGGGCTACGTTATCGATAGCGGCGCTACGGGATTCTCGCTACGGTGCCCGCCGCGGGATGGCGAGACCGACGGGGGTGCGAATGACGTTGCCAATGAAGGGTTCGCGGAAGATCACGGAAGATGGCGTGACCTACCGCTGGTCGGTCCGGCGCAGACCCACCTACTGTCAAGCCCTCGGCTGGTCGCCGCTGACCTTCGCTGCCGAGCATCAGGAGCAGCCAGGCGCCTGATGGTCGCGTCGTTGCCTTGCGCTCATCCTGGCAACTGGCTCGGATCACCGAGCCAGCCGGTGTTACCCGGCACTGTGACTCTCGGGGGCCGCCAGGCCCTGGCCGCCGGTTGGCAGCTCTCCCGCCCTGGGGCCGGCCTTCGAGCTGCTCCTGCCCGACTCGTCGTACGGGCGCAGCCGTATGACCTTCGGCATGCGGCGGTGTCGAGCTGGCCGAACGCAGGGGTAGACCCCACGCAGGTCGCCGAAAGGGCCGGCAACAGCGTGAACGTACTCCTCAGGGTGTACGGCCGGTGCGTGGTCGGTCGGGACCGGGTTGCGCGGCGACGGATCGCTGAAGCGCTGCGACCGGATGTGGAGTCTTAGCGACACCTGCCGATGAAGTTCGTTCCACGGATGTTCCACAGACGTCCGGATCGGGCCGCCGCTGGCCGGTGATAGCCGGACCGAAGTGCGACAGCCCCTGGTCAGGTTTCACCTGGTCAGGGGCTGGTTCTCGCTGGTGGTGGCGGGTACTGGATTCGAACCAGTGTAGCTTTCGCGACGGTTTTACAGCGCGCTACGGCGGCTGGCCCGGCAGCCGGTCTAGCTCCGGAAACCCGCGAACTCCAATCCATCCGCGTCTACTTCGTCCGCCATCCGTCCGTGCGTCCCGAGTCGGGGGGGTGCACCGCATACGCGTGTCCTCGCAGGGACCTTGGCAAGATCGCGGTTTGTCGGTTCAAGAGTTAACGATGCCGAATCTGCAGGGGTCGGAAAGGGCTGCGCGTGTTGTGCCCTGAGGCATTCGCGATGTTCGTGGCGCCCCGTACTCGGAGGATGGCGATTGCCAGGTTGCGTAGGCTGGCCATGGCCCGCGGTCCGTTGCCGGTGCGGACCAGGGAGGCGTCCTCGCCGTAGGTGACGTCCCGGATGTGGTGCAGGGCCTCGATGCGCCGTGGCCCCGGAAGTAGTTCGGCCAGGTGGGCTGGGCTTGCCTGGTAGGCGGACAAGTTAGTGATGGCATAGGCGGTCATGGTGCGTTAGCGGCTGCGCCGGTAGGTTCGGTGCATCGGGTGATCTTTAACGCCTGCACCGTGTGCGGGGACCGCAGCCCGGCGGTGGTGACCACCTGCAGACGTCGGATCTAGTCGCGGCCGTGGCCCCGGCCGCGGGTGTGGTCGCCGATCGGCACCTGTCACGAGGGTAGAGCTTTGAGCTGCTGATACAGGTTGGGGTCCATCACCGCCAGCAGATGCACCTGCTCACCAGATACTCCCGTGCCGCGCAACGTCTTGCCGTCCAACGCCACCGCCCGCCACGGCGTTCGTGGTGTGGGCGATTCGATCACCGGTGCCGGCGGGGCGGCGAGAGTTCCTGCAGCCCGTCGCCGATCGCCGCGTCCAAAACGTCGGCGTCGATACCGATGAGCACGCGCCGCACAGTCGACTCGCCCGGCGCGCGCACCACCCCGGTGATCGGATTAGGTCGAAGCCCGACCGCGGCCAGCACCGCGCACACCGCCACACCCAGCACTCCGACCAGCCGGTGGCGCCGGCCGCGACGGCTCCGAGGGTCAGACACCGCAGCCAGGTGTGTCAGCACCCCGGGCAGTTCTCAACGCGATCAGCGTCGGCAGCGACCCGGCGCGCGCCGATGCGCACCACGGGAGAGGATACGAGGGCAGACGCGGTCTGCCTTCATGATCAGTTGGTCTCGACACCCAAATGATCATCGGAGTCGTGCCTGCTCTGCTCTAACCGCCGTAACGGGACGAGTCCGACCCATATACGTCTAACTGGGACATAACGCGACCTCGCCGGGGCACTGCATCTAGGGTGCTCCTTCGACCGTTCGGGCTGCGAGGTCCTTTGCCATCTCGTCTCGACCACCATCGGGTGTGGGCATTCATCTCCCTTGACCTCCAGATTGTGCTCTCCCGCAGCTCACGAGAGGTGACCTTGGAGAAGGCGCCGCTTCAATTGCCCAAAGCCAAGGACGCCGCCGAGGTGTGGCACATGTGAGTATAGGTCCGGCAGCGACACCTACCGACCAGTCCAATCACCTGGCTGGCCGGGTGTCGTACTTCGCGAGTAGCGTAAGAGCTTGCCGCTTGAAGTGCCGGACGCTTCCGCTGGGTTGGAGACCAGGTTTGGTGACTGAGCTTCTCGAGTGGTTCCTATCAAGATCAGGCCCCTCGCGCGTGTGACGGAGGCCGGCCGGGTACTCGTTGGCCTACGTCAGGTCAACATCGACCGGGTTGAGTTCGACGAGATGCCCGACGGATGGGCTATCGAGATTGCCGATCCCGGTCGAGAAGGTCCCGTGGTGATAGGCGCTGCCCGACCTGGCGCACGCGTCGGGTGGCACTTGCGGAGGTGCGGCCGTCACGCGGTGACGATTGAACAGGGCTTACGATCGGTGCGGGTTTCGGAACCAACGCCCGCGACCAATCGTCACGTGCGCCTCAATCTCCGCCAGAACGGCAGCAGGCTACAGTTCCTGTCCCCGGGTAGCTATGCTGTCGCCAGTGTGGCCGAAGCCGACCATCCCGTCACCTACCAGGCATGGACGGAAGCAGTGGATCCGGCAGCCATGATAACCATCAGCGGAAACGCGCGGCTTACTTCGCTACGGGGTTCAGGAGCGGTACAGCTGGAGGACATTGAATTAGATCAGCTCGACTTCGGTGGCAGCCTGCACGCCAAGATGGCGTCGATCAAGAATCTCGTGATCACCGGCAAGCTGACCTGTACACATCTGATTGCCGAGTCCGTCCAGGCTGAACAGGTCGAGGTTCACCCTCCACCGCAGAGCGCACGGGCCAAGCGACAACGGAAGCCCTTCGGTCCGGCTGTGGAGATCCGCAATGCACTGACAGCTCGATGTCTCACCGCCACTGGGGAGGTAAGGGGAATCGGCCCTACACTCGCGGAACTGCACCTCACCCAGTCCCTTTCCGCTACAAACCTTACGAACGTGCACGTCGCAGCGACTGGAACCCCGGGATCACAAGGAGGCAGTGCCACACGACTTGCAGTCGATGTCAAGCGCACCGCGACCGCGTGCCAGTTCACCGGTCCGATCGGTGACATTGCGTTCCGAACAGTCAACGAGAGTCTGACAGTCGATGCGGCGAACTCTGTCGCCATCACCGACGACTGCACCGGGCAGTTGCGGGTATTGGCTGTCTACCTCCGCCTCGGTTCGGTACAAGGCTGCGGCATGCTGTCCGCCGAGGAGATTACGGTCACCGAAGATGTGGCCGGTCACGACGATGGCCTCATCATCAAAGCTGGCAGTACTCTGCGCGTCGGTGGTACTGCACGAAACGCGGCGCTGCTTTGTGATGCATCAAGCGACCAGCCCGTTGTTACCGTCGGCTACGACAACGGGGAGCCTGCCCGGCTAGGTGACCATGAGCTGTCCCCAGAGAGCGTACAGCCCACACTTCCGGCACCCTACCGTGCGGCTTCGTCGCTGCCCGAGGGACTAGCGGAGGGCTTGGTCGTCGTTGCTGGAGACGTCGCAATCAGAGGTGGTGTCAGCTCGTCCTTGCTGCATGTCGACGGACAACTCCAGGTTGAGGGAGACCTCGACTGTACTGCTCCGGCGGTCGCTCACCTAGTTCCCCAGATTCCGCTGAAGTACCGAACCTCAACTGGTCACGTCTAGACTGAGGAGGGGGATCCGGGTGCCGGGAACTGATGATTTCTCTCGGCGCCGTATGCCGGACACTCAACTGCTGCCCAGAGTGGAGACCCGATGGTACCTGAGGAAAGTAGCCGCCATCTTTGCGAGCTGCTATCCCTGCTTGACTCGTCCTTATCTGAGTGGGAAGGGGCTGTTAGTGATCCGAAGGCCGGCCTCTGGATGGTCCAAGAAGGCTCGCAGCTCGCGGACGACGACCGGCGCATCGGCAGTCGCTACGCACTGAGCGCCCAGGCCGCCCTCGGGATCTCGGCGGGCATCGACACCATGGGTTGCCTCCGTAGCAGCCTAAATGTCACCTGGGAAGGACAATCCAAAGCCCGCGTCGCCGTCCACAGGTACGGCCAACCGACGCTGGTCCGCGCTGCGTTGGAGAACGCGGCCACAGCTGTGTGGCTGCTTGGCCCGAAGGACTCGACAGACCGGATAGTCAACCGTCTCAGGCTGGCATGGAAGGAGATTCATCCAACCTATGGCCTGTACGACAGGCTCGGGGTGACCCTCCCCAAGACCGAGGAAGAGATGCGTCAGCAGGTGGTCCAGGCGCTGTTCGCCGCCGGCTGGTGCAAGCCGGACGACTGTAAGAAGACCGATTGGAACGCGGCAACGGTGCTGCTTGGATCGTTCGGCTACGAGAAGGTTGTTGAAGAGGCTGGAGAGATCGTTGGCATGGGCAAGGATGTAGCCGCTGCTACCTGGTCTGCATGCAGTGGTCTTGCCCACGGGCAAGAGAGCTCGACCAACTCGGCGCTTGCTCGACAGAAGGTCGCTGATCTCTATCCAGGGATTGGGCTGGGTTACTACTCGCTGGACATAGGTCTGATGTTGGGCTGGGCCAGGGTGGCGAAGACGATGCTTGACAAAGCGATCACGCTGTATCGGGTGAGCGCAGGCTCATCGTAAATGAGTCGGTGGCCCGCCGTGATCGGCGAGCAGGCCGCCGGCTCCGGTATCCTCGACCGCGTGATATACGAAGGGCCGGCCACGCTTATCCACGGCCGCGAAGCCAGCGAAATTCACGTCGCACTCTGGATCTCCGACCCTGGGAAGCAGTGGGCCGGTACCGCCACGTTCGACTCGCATGCCGAGGCGATGCGAGCGTTCGAGGTGGGCAACGTCGGGGTGCGTCTACCCGACGGCCGAAGCGCCCGCGCTGTCCTGGAAGGCATCTGCGCCGGAGGAACGGCAGTCGAACTCCTTGGCAGCGGCCCACCGCCGCGTTGACGGACCTTCCGCAACTCGCGACGTGCCAGATTCGCTACGGTGCGAACATGACCACCCCCGATGATGACGAACCCACCGGCGTGTGGGTGTCCGCAGCCGGCCCCCGTTTCGAGGTAATCCGCCACGAAGCCGGCTACCGGATGTACGTCTACATGTTCCGCCGCGGCGGGGCCCCATCCGCCGAGCGGGACTTCGCCACCATCGGCCAGATCGCTAAAGCGATCACCAACCTGGAACAACAGGGCTACCAATTCGACCCAGGTCGAGAACCAGACAGTGACCGCACCGTTAAAGAGAACGTCGCCCGGCAGTGGCGCAGCCCAAAGCACCTGATCGGCGCAGGAATCCTGTTCCTCGTGATCCTGGTGTGCGGGATCGTGCTAGTCGTCGACTAGCGTACTTAACGACCGCAGTCTGCCTTCTTAGCTTGTGGTGACCCTGGGTGGCGATTGGAGTTCGCTGGAGGAAGCCTACAAGCTGGCGACCGAGCCATTTCGAAACCAAAGTAACGACGGCGACCTAGGCCAACACCATGCCGCTGGCGACCTCGTAGGCCGACAACAAGTGCACCTGCCGCCGGCAGTTAGCCGGGCACCCCGCAGCAGTTTGCCGTCGACCGCGATCGACAACGCCGCCGGCGCGGCTGGTGCCGCTGCCGGCCGTGTCGCGTTACCGCGCCGACGGTGTGAACTGGGGAGACCGCGGTACTACCGGCACAGTCAACTTCTATATGGCTCTTGTCGATGCCGCAGAGGGCGAGGTTCCGCCGATCCCACCGGCTGCGCTCAACGACGATCCGCGATCGATGTTCGGTTGGATGCGGCGCCAGCCGGGGCCGGAGGTCAGGTGGGAGTGGCCTGCGGTGATGCAGCGGGTGGCCGAGGACAAGCCGCTCCGCGACGCGGCCGCCAGGGTCGAGCGCCAACGCACCGGGCCGCTCAAGAGTAGCTAGCCATCGGCCTCAGCGTGCCTTGAGAACGGGCAGGTCGGGGCAGCGGAGGCGCTGGTCCAGCCGGTGGTGATAGCCGGTGCTCACCACCTCGTGCCGCTTCGGCGCGTCTGCGGGCGTCGGTCTTTGAGGTGCCCGGGTGCAGGTCGGGGATGCGGCGCACGGCCAGCCCTGGCAGGTAGGCCACCTGGTGTCCGCCGGCACGGGCTACCGCCACCGGCAGGGCGCCGATGGAGGCGGGCTGGTCAACCACCACCAGGATGGTGCCGTGTCGGGCGAGCTTGTCATACAGGGTCTGCAGTCTGGCTTCGTTGTTGGGAAGCGGTGCGTCGTGGAGCCTCGTGCCGTCGCGGCCCAACGCGACCGCGTGGTGTTCGTCTTTGCCGACGTCCAGTCCCAGGAAGACCTCGTACTGGCCGTGCATTTCTGTGGACTCCTCGCCTCGGTGGGCCTCGGTCGCGGGTCTGGGCGTCGGACTGCCGGCAGCCACGTTACGAGGAGACCTACCCGGTGCGGGGTGGCCTGGTCCCTATCAGCGGTCGGCCGACGCCACCCGACCCGGCGACAACACCCCCCCGGATCATGGCTACGACAGGGGCGGTAAGTCATACCGGGCCGGGCGACCGAGGAGTCCCCGGCTGGGGACGATCAAAAGGTAACGGGCGGTGCCGAAGGTGGCGTGGTTAACGCCGCCGAAGGTGTGTCGGTTGCCGAGTCCGGAGGTGTGGACGGCGACCGGTTGCCGCCGACGCGGGGATGTTGCCGAGGCTGGCCTGGAAGGCCGTCTCCAGTGGGTGGCCTTCGTTTCGAGTTCGTCGTCCCTGGATGGTCCAACAGGGCGCCCGGGCAGGACGGCACCAGTTGGGCGGTCTGCGACGACGGGACCGCAACCATCAACGGCTGGGCACTGCCTGGCGGGCAGGCGACGTTTCCCACCCGGCAGCCAAAGGGCTGAAGTAGCAGGTCAGCGAGGCGCACGCGGCAAAGAGCAGTGGTCTTGGCCCAAGTCGGATTCCACGCCGTGAGGATCGGTGCGCCGATCTTGGCGGGCACGGTGGTGAGGCTGTCGACGACGCCGATGCCGTGCATGTCGGCCGATTAGAGGTTCGTTGCCTCACACCACAGGATTACGTCTAGCACCCTCAACCGTGGGTCATTGATCGGCAGTGCCACGTTCATAATCGCTTGATCGAGTCGTGAGGCGATCTGGCTGTCGCGCAACAAGCAACGGTAGACCTGCCAGTCGATCTCGTAGTTGCGATACTGCTCCAGGTTGAGCAGTTTCCGCACCGTCGTGTCCCGCACTGGAATCAGGTACGGACGCTTGCGGGCGCACAGCTTGGTCGCTCGAACCCAGCCATCGGCGGCTCGTGCGTCCGCGCCTTTGAGGGCAGCTCGAACCGCCATGTACAGCGTAGCGGCGGCTTCGAGCGCGGCGGCCGTGGCATCCTCAAGTCGTACGTCTTCAGGCGTGTTTCGGAGTGCTTCCTGGACCGCAGCTTGGTGCGTTTCTTGGCCCAACAAGCGTCGTGCCTCCCGTGGATGGACTCTCAGCCCGCCAAGCAGCGACATAGCGAAGCAGTCTGCTGCCGTTATGGCCCTGGGGTCGTTCTCGATACCGAGGAATGTCGGACCGGCGAAGCCGCCATCGGGGTCGTAGTACAGAGCGAGCCTGCGGGCGGCGGGTTCTTCCGCTAGAGCGCGCAGCGTCACCTGCCTTGCGTATTCCAGGTCGCTCGAGCGTGCTCGTTGCCAGCCATCCGGCAGTGGTAGTTCAAGGCATTCATCGCCCACGATCCACCCGTATTCTCCAGCGTAGCAGTTCTGCAAGACCATGAGGGCAAATGAAGCACACGGCCCACGGGGTCGCCGATTCGGTCAGTGTACGGGCGATTGCCGGCCAGTGTCGGCCACCGCAGATGCGAACTCGGTGGCGTTGCTGTCGGACTCTCGCCATCGGCCAGCCGCACCCACCGCGATAGGCATCACCTGGCCGGTCCCGCCTCGCGCGGGCCGAGGCACGCCAGCCGCATCGCCTGCGCTGCCGGCAGCCCGTTAACGAGCATCCGGGGTGGCTTGCCAGGCAGGCTATGTCTCCGCGACCGCGAGCGCGCGGTCCTTGCCTCAACCAGTGTCCCCGAAGACCCGACACACCAAGCACTGTCTGACCGAGCGCCACCGGCGGCCACGAGGTCTCTGACCGCGTCACGCATTTCCGGCAGGTGAACGTGGCGGTAGCTTGATGTTTGCTCGGGGCCATGTCGGCAGATCGGGGACTATTCGGGGGTGTGGCGTTCGTCGTGGGTGGTCCATGTAGACAGCAGTTGGTGCATCGTGTCGCGGATGGCGGGGTCGGGTTCGAGGAGGCTTGCTCGCCGTAGCGTGGTAACGATGTGGTCCGGGACGGTTTCTGGGGGCCAGGCGGTGAGGGCGCGGACGGCCATGTTGCGGTTGCGGATGATGGGATTGCCCATCGCGACTCTGATCAGCGGCCAGCCCTTGCCCGGGTGGCCGTTGAGGCGGCTGACGATCAGGTCGAGGATGTAGTGCGGCGGGTCGGCGCGGAGTCCGACGTCAAGAGCGGGTCCGCCAGCGAGGCGGTCCAGGGGCAGCAGTTGCTGGGCGAGGGTCAGGACGTCGTCGATGTCGTCGGTGAGTGCCTGCCAGAGGTAGGCGTCGTCGGGGTGTTGGTGCACGCGGGCGCGGATACGGGTGCGGGTGGGTATGGCCAGTTGCCGGGCCGGCGCGATCGCGAGCCGGAAGTGGGGTAGGTCCGGGCTGTCCATGGCGTGGTCGACGGCGAGTAGCCAGTCGGGTCGTTGGACCAGGTGGTCGCAGGTTTGCCGCAGTCGGGTGCGGGTGATCTCCGTCCAGTTCAGGTGGGCGGCCTGGTCGGAGGCGATGAACTCGCCCAGTCGCAGCACGACGGTGACCCTGGCCAGGTTCGGGGGCCGTTGGGCAGCCAGGGCGAGGTACTGTTCGATGGTCTGTGGTGCGTCCGGGTAGTCGGTGATGTCTTCGGCCGGTCCGCCGAGGCATAGTGCGGTGAGGATGTCCCCGGCGCTGTCGAGAAGTTCGTCGTCTACCGGCGGTGTGGTCAGCGCCGCGTGCAGGTCGCCGGTGGTGGCGGCGATGTGGGCGAGGTATTCGTTCATGATCTGGTTGCGGAAGCCGTGGCGCAGCAGCCACGCCTTGATCTGTGGGTCGTGGGTTGCGGCTAGTCGGTGGACGGTGTGGATGCGGCCCCAGCCGGCCACCCGCAGGGCCAGGTCGAACAGTGCCTGGTCGCGGTCTGGTTGTGAGCGTGCTAGTGCGACAGCGGCGTAGAGGCTGAGGTCTTCCAGGCTGCCCAGTAGGAGCAGCAGATCGCGGTCGCGGTGGTCGCCGGCCAGCCCGAGCAGCAGGATACCCAGGGCGACTGCGTTGCGGCGGGTGCTGTACTCGGCTAGCCATCGCCCGGTCTGGCGCAGCCGTTCGGTGGGCAGGTCCCGGGTGGTCAGCTCGCGGGTAACGGCGTCGGCGATCGGTAACAGGTCCTGGTCGGCGGCGATGTCGTGCAGGTGCCCGAGGGTGTTGGTCGTGGGCGAGTTGGTTACGAGGTCGTCGATCAGATGAGCGAGTGTCACCGCGGCCGGCAGGTCGGGGTCGACACCGCCATGGTTGGTGCGCACCCCGTCGAGGACGGCCCCGGGCATCATGGGCCGTGGCCGGGCCTGGTCCTCGTCGGGTAGTGGATAGCCACCGTTGGGTAGTGGGCCAGGTCCGTGCAGGGTCGTCAGTGCGATCGCGTGGGCGAGGTAGGTCGGGCGCTGATCGTCGGCGGGTGGAAGCCGCCACGCTGCCGTCATGCCACTGGGCGGAGGCCGCCCTTCAGGTCAAACATCATCCGATCATGATGGACGACGACCTGCTTTCACGCAAGGCGGGGTGGGCGTCCCGCCATTTGTCAACGTCGGCCGAATCTGGGCTCGGGCCAACTCCGGGTGTCTCCAGCCGAAGGGGCAGCGCGATGCGCGAGTTCCCCCATGCTGCCCGGGCGTTGCAGGTCCGCCGCCACAGACGCCGCCTCCACCAACCGAAGCGATTCACCACCGAAACGGTCTACACGATCACCGGCCTGAACGTGCACCAGACCCGACCGGTCCAGCTGGCCGCCTGGATCCGCGGCCACTGGTCCATCGAGAACAGACTCAACTGGGTACGGGACGTCACCTACGACGAGGACCGATCCCAGATCCGCACCCGCACCGGACCGCAGGTCATGGCCGCCCTACGAAACGCCGCCATCAGCGTCCTGCGCCTCATCGGCGCCACCAACATCGCCGCCGCCAACCGACACCACTCCGCGACCGCACCCCCCCACTTGCCCTACTCGGCATCACTTAGCGACTGAGCCGGGTGGTCCACCAACCCCCGACCCGCCGCACAGGTAAAGATCAAGCTCAGGAAACGCGAGTCAGCCTCGTAGATCATTCCTCTACATGCGACCGAAGTGCCCGCTAGATCATCTCGTACCATCTTGGATGGTCCAATCAGTGCCGTGACGAGCGCTTATTGACGGCTATAACGCTGGCTCTTGCGGGCTTCGACCTACGTCGCTTAATACTTACTCGCTAGGCGGTTCAGTCCGAGGCCACCTTGTCGATTGAAGGATTCCCTCGGGTTGCGTCGTCGAGCTAGTACGGCAGCCCGGGTTCGTTACGTAGGCGCTGCTCGATGGGTGAGCTGGCCTCGGCGTCGGTAGTGGCTGGCCCGGGCGTTGCTGATGCTGGCGTCGCCATTGTGACCAGCTCAACCAGGGCGGACTCAACTGGTCGTCGCAACACCTCGATCACGGAGGTGTGCGATGGGCGGGAACACGAAGTTGGAGCGGGTGTCCGAAGGGGCGCGAAGGCAGTGGGCGGCGGACCGGGCGCTGCGGCCGCCGATGCGGTCGCCGGGTCGGCCTGAGCCCTCTCGTGCTGTGCAGCGGGAGTTCTGGCGGCTGATCGCGACGGGGATTACGACGGTCGAGGCCGCGCTCCACGTTGGCGTGTCGTGGCCGGTTGGAGCGCGGTGGTTTCGCCATGCTGGCGGCATGCCGCCGATCAGCCTGGACGAGCCCTCGGGCCGCTATCTGTCATTCGCCGAACGCGAGGAGATCGCACTGCTGCGGGCGCAGGGCAAGGGCGTGCGGGAGATCGGCCGCAGCATCGGACGCGATGCGGGAACGATCTCGCGTGAGTTGCGACGTAACGCGGCGACACGGGGCGGCAAGCAGGAGTACCGGGCCACGGTGGCGCAGTGGAAGGCGCAGCAGGCGGCCAAGCGCCCGAAGACAGCCAAGCTGGTGTCGAATCCTCGGCTGCGAGACTACGTGCAGGAGCGCCTGAGCGGCAGCGTCCGCAGACCCGATGGCACAGTCGTCGCCGGGCCCAGGCCACCTGCATGGAAGGGACTGAACAAGCCGCACCGGCAGGACCGGCGGTGGGCGACGGCCTGGAGTCCGGAGCAGATCGCCCACCGGCTGAGGATCGACTTCGCCCATGATGAGTCCATGCGCATCAGCCACGAAGCGATCTACCAGGCCCTGTTCATCGAGGGCCGCGGCGCGCTCAAGCGGGAGCTGGTCGCCTGCCTGCGCACCGGGCGTGCGTTGCGTGAGCCGCGCGCGAGGTCCCAGAGCAAGCCGCAGGGCCACGTCACCGCGGATGTGGTCATCAGCCAGCGGCCGGCCGAAGCCGACGACCGCGCCGTTCCTGGGCACTGGGAGGGAGACCTGATCATCGGCACCGGCCGTTCGGCGATCGGCACGGTCGTGGAACGCGCCAGCCGCTCCACGCTTCTGGTGCACCTGCCACGGCTGGACGGGTGGGGCGAAACGCCGCCGGTGAAGAACGGCCCCGCGCTTGGCGGTTACGGCGCGATCGCGATGAACGCCGCCCTGACGGCGTCGATGACCCAGTTACCTGAACAGCTACGCAAAACCCTTACCTGGGATCGGGGAAAGGAGCTGTCGGCCCATGCGCTGTTCGCGATCGAGACCGGCACGAAGGTGTTCTTCGCCGACCCGCACTCCCCCTGGCAGCGGCCCACGAACGAAAACACGAACGGGCTGCTGCGTCAGTACTTCCCGAAGGGCACCGATCTGTCGAGGTGGACCGCCGACGACCTCGAAGCCGTCGCTTTGGCGCTCAACGACAGGCCCCGCAGAACCCTCGGCTGGCGCACCCCGGCCGAGGTGTTCGAGGAGCAGCTACGCTCGATCCAACAGACCGGTGTTGCAACGACAGGTTGAACTCGAGAAGTTCACCTCGTGGACCTTCACCGAACGCGCCCGCAAGGCTGGCCTGCGCCGTCGCTGGGCAGCGTCGGCGATCCGTACGACAACGCTGTCGCTGAGGCGTTCTGGGGCCGCCTGCAGACCGAACTGCTCGATCGCCACCGCTGGCGCACCCGCGTCGAGTTGGCCAACGCGATCTTCGAGTACATCGAAGGCTTCTACGACCGCCGTCATCGCCACTCCGCGCTGGACTGGCTTAGTACGGCAGCCCGGGTTCGTTATGTAGGCGTTGGTCGATGTGGGAGCTGGCCTCGGCGTTGGTAGTGGCTGGTCCGGGCGCGTTGCTGGTGCCGGCGTCGCCAGTGTGACCAGCCCAGCCAGTGAGCTATGGTATGGACGGTGTTGAGTGCGAGCCTGGCCAGCAGGCGCCGGATCTCATTGATACTCAACGGAACCAGCGACCCATCATCGTCGACCAGCCGGGCGCGTTCCTGGGCGGCGATCACGGCCAGCACCGCGTGGGCGAGCATCACCAGGGTCGTATGGCGATACCAGGAGCCCCACCGGCGGACCTGATGCTCATCCAGCCCGAGCCCTTTGCCGGTCTGGAAGCAGGTCTCGATCGACCAGCGGCGCCCGGCCACGGCCACCAGCTCACGCAGGCTCACCGGCCGTGGCGACCAGCAGCGGTAGAACGCAAGCTTCCCGTCCCGCCGGCTGCGACGTACCAGCAGATAGTGGTGCCCGCCGACCTCGTCTGGCGGCGGGTCCAGCCTCACCCAGGCCCAGTCGTACTCCCGCCAGCCTTTCGACCCATCACCTGCCGAACGCCGATTCCAGCCCCGCCGCGGCAGACCGGCGGCGACGTGATCGACCCGAGCAGGCCCCAGCGGGGTGCAGGTGGTGACCCGGTGGCTCTTGGCCACCGCCAGCACATAGCCCACACCCCGAGCCTGCAGGTCCCGCCGTAGATGCCGGTCACCGCCGTAGAACTCGTCCGCGGTGGCCCACCCTGCCGGAACCCCAGCATCGAGGGCCCGGGTGAGCATCCGCCGTGCCAGCGTGATCTTGGTGGCGAACCGCACCTGCTCCGGCACCCCAGCGGCGGCGCACCGCTGCGGCTGATCGGTCCAGGACCTGGGCAGGTAGATTTCCCGGTCGATCAGCGTGTACCCGCCGCTTGTGGTGGCGTAGCCCAGAAACACCGCCCTGGCTGTTCTCGATCCGCCCGGCAGTGCCGGTGTACTGACGCTGCACCCCAACACTGTGGATCCCCTTCTTGAGATCACCAGTGTCATCGATGACCAGCACGGCCTGCGGGTCACCCAACTCGTCAACCACGTAGCTGCGCAGGTCGCCACGTACCGCATCAGCGTCCCAGACCGCCTCGGCGAGCAGCCGTTGCATGCCGTGCGGGGAGGTCTCACCGGCGTGCTCGGCCAGCTGCCAGCATGAGCGGGTCTCCACATCGGCGAGCAGCCCGAGCAGGTAGGCCCGGGCGCGGCGTCGTGGCTCCACCCGGGTGAACCGGCCGGCGATGCGCGCGAAGGCGGCCTCGAAGTGTTCCATCCACCCGTGGGCGTCTACGCTGTGACCAGCGGCCGCCGCCGTTTGATCTTCACTTGGTCTCACAGCCGTGCATGATCAACCGGCGGCCGCGTTCACGCACGCCGACACGCCGAGACCGCCCCCGAACCACGCCGGCGCATCGTCAGGCATCTACATAACGAAGTCGGGCTGCCGTATTAGCCCTGTACAGTTCGAAACCATCGCCCGTCCGTCAGACCCGATCTCCTCACATCGGAAATGGCACCCGTCATGTGGTTGAACCGGTGGCCATCCGGGCGGTGAAACTGTTGATGGTGACGACTGGACGGGGAGAGGGGTGACGTTTGGGTTGAAAGCAAGGTTTGGAGGCCGGCTACGTGAGAACCTTCCGCCTATTCTAGAAAGGTCGTCATGGGTAATGCATTTCTAGGCATCCAAGCGTTGGTCAGTATAGCGGCTTCAGTAGAACCGAAACCGAGAGAAACTATTGGGACTTTTCCAGGCGCACTCTTGGGCTTAGCCTGGATCGCTGCTGGATTGGTCATTGGAGTGTTGGCTGTACGGAGAAAGAGGCGCAATCGGGATTCCATGCTGGATGAGACGGAGAATCCCATTGGTGCGATTTTTCCGTTTATCGTGCGCCCTAGCTTATTCGCGAGTAGTATCTTGAGCATAGTCGTGGGAGTGATAATTCTTTCGCTAATGGCTATCAGGGGTTGACCCATGGGCTATTGAGGTGATCTCAGCAAGAATCGTCGGGCAGCTCATCTTGGCTCACGCCTGATTCACCTACCGCGAAGGACCCCACGTGATCGCCTATCCTGCCGTGCTCGACGTACCCCGTGAACTGGTCCACCACCTGGCCCGACTCCTGACCGCCGAACGACGCACCTGCGGCACCCGACGACGCACCCGAGCGCTGACCTGCTTCAGACAGGCCCTGCTGGTACTGGTCTGGTACCGCAAACGCGAAGACCTCACCCTGCTG
Source organism: Natronosporangium hydrolyticum (assembly GCF_016925615.1). Classification (NCBI taxonomy): domain Bacteria; kingdom Bacillati; phylum Actinomycetota; class Actinomycetes; order Micromonosporales; family Micromonosporaceae; genus Natronosporangium; species Natronosporangium hydrolyticum. The sequence continues at coordinate 4,911,858 of NZ_CP070499.1, read as the reverse complement.
GCCGCCGGATTCGGCATCTCCCGCGCCACCGCCTACCGCTACCGCGACGAAGCCACCACCGTGCTGGCCGACGGCGCCCCAGACCTCCACCAGGCGCTACGCCGGGTCGCCGACCAAGGCTGGTCCCACATCATCCTCGACGGCAAAATCCTCCGCACCGACCGGTTGGCGGAGACCACTTTAGTGAGTGGAGCAGCTGGTCGTCTTGGGATCGGCCATGAGTGACGTTCGATTTCCCGAAATGCGGCAGGAGATCGTTCGGGCCCTGAAGGCCCTGGCAGACCCGGTGTATCAGTGGTCCGCGTGGATCCGACGCGAATTGCCTCCTGGTGAGTACGACGAGTTCACTCATCGTATCCATATCCTTTACGACGATACGCAGGTACTGGAAAATCCGGACGCCGCAATCGGCATCTACCTGAGGTCTCAGGAAGAAGCCAATGCGATGCGACACTTGGCCCAAGCAATCGATTCTTTATTCGACGAACTGGGCACAGATCTTTCCGACGAGGAATATTTACGGGCACCAGGCTGGGCGGCGATCGTGGATGCCGCAGGTATGGCGCTCTCGACCCTGAGGGATAGTGGCTAGCGTGGCCCGTGTCGATGTGTTCCTTCGGGCAACACCCGTTGCGATCTTTGGCCTCGTCGCTTAGAAGTGCCGAGGGTGATGAGCGTTCGCGGTGTGATCTCTCCTATGTGGCCTAATCGAAGGCGCGGCGGAGCTACCGGGCCGCTGGCTGGCCTCGGGTCAGCTGCCGCAACACTCCGTTGATCGCAGCCCAACATCACCCTGTCCGTCGAATCGGGTCAATCCCAACTTGTGGTGCTCAGGCGAAGTGGAGGAGCGGCACGTCGTATAGGTCGGGGTGGCGACGGCGCTGCATCTGCGGGTGGGTGACCTCGATGATGAGCATCTCGGTGAGGAACTGAACCTTGGCTGATAGTAGGTGGCTGGTGTGGCCGGTGGCACTGTGTGCCTTGAGTCCGGCCGTGACGTGGATGTGTGGTCGGAGCTGATGGTCGGTCGGGTCGTGGGCGAGGGTGCCGCCGCCGAGAGCCTCTACTCCAGTGAGGTGGACCGCGGACCAGACCGGCGCGTGCGGGTCGTCGAGCTTGCCGCAGGTGCCGACGATCTCGGCTTCGGAGAACCCGGCGATGAACATTGGGATGTAGCCCTGCCGGATGTTGTGGTCGGCGCAGAACTGGGTCAGGGAGTCGAAGAAGTCTTCTCCGTGTTCGAGGACGAGGCCGAAGGATCGGCCCATATTCAGCTCATGACCTCGCATCAGCATCCCGTTCTACTGTGAATCCGGTGGTCTGGCTCGGCGGCCATGGCCAGGTATCGGGGTCGGCGTAGCCGCCAGCGGCTGCGAACGCGGAGGTGATCGTGTCTCGGTCGCGGGTGGTTGCCAGCAGCACGGTAAGCAGGATACGGGCCTTGTAGGGGTCGAGGAACCCGGCTCGGATTAGGCCGCGGGCGAGCAGGTCGGACTCCGAACCGGGGAACCCGTAGGTGTTGGAGAGTACCGGGCCAGCGCCGGTACGCGAGGCGAGCACCACGGGCAGACGTCGGGCCAGGTCGGCCAGTGCTGGCACCGTGGCCTCGGGTACGTGGCCGGCGCCGAACGCGGCCACGACCAGCCCGTCGTATCCTTCCGCCAGCGCCGGCCACCGTCGGCCGTCGTCGCCGAGTGTGATGGTGAGCAGGCCGACCTGCGGCCATGTCACGTCATCAGCGAGGGGTAATACATTGCGGGCGGCCAGCCGCGACAGCAGGACCGGCGTGCCCTCCACTACTCGGCCTAGCGGGCCGCTGTCGGGTGAGCAGAAGGTGGCGGGGCTGCTGGTGTGGGTCTTGCGGACTCGGCGGGCGGCGTGGATCTCGTCGCTGATCACCACGAGGACCCCCTGGCCCCGGGCGTCGGGGTGGGCTGCGGTGGTGATGGCGGCGAGCAAATTGGCTGGACCGTCGGCTCCGGCCAGGCCGGGGTGGCGCATGGCTCCGGTGACCACCAGTGGTTCCGGCCGGTCGTGCAGGAGGTCGAGGAGGTAGGCGGTCTCCTCAATGGTGTCGGTGCCCTGCACGACCACGGCGCCGCTGGCTCCGGCCTCGATCTGTTTGCGGGCGGTGGCGGCGGTGGCCGCCAGGCGGGCGAAGTCGAGCGAGGCTCCGGGTAGCCGGGCCACCTCGACGGTCTCCACGATAATGCTGGTCTCGGCCAGTCCGGGCACTGCCGCGATCAGGTCGGCGGCGGACAGCGCGGGCGTAGCGCCACCGTCCCCGGTGGGGGTCATGGCGATTGTGCCGCCGAGCCCCAGCACGGCAACGCGCCGTGGCGGGGCAGGATCGGGATGGGACATGCAGGGCTCCCTACGGTGACGGCTGCCCCGGCAGCCTATCCGTTGTGGGTCGCTACGGTGGCGACGTAGCCGCAGGCGCGGTCCACACCGGCGGTGGACAGCAGCCGGCTGTGGGGATCGGCGATCCCTGCGCTGCCGTAGGCGGCCAACTCGCCGCACCGGTGGGTCAGCCATTGCCAGTCCAGGTCGAGAAGACCGGCCAGTGCCGTCAGCCTGCCGGTTGGGGTCTTGGCGGCGATCGCCGAGCGTGCCTGTGCGTGGTCCAGCGCGTCGGCGTAGCGCTGAAGGTCGGGCTTGTTGGTGTTCACGTCGACGTGCCAGACGGCATCGATGTCGACCCAGTTGGCGATGATCGCGCAGCGCTGCCGGTCGAGCACGAAGCCTTCCAGCTGCCGGTATGCGGGGTCGAGGCATAGGTTGACCTGGATGCCGAAGGATTCCATCAGCGCCACGGCGAGCAGTAGCAGAACCCGTTCGCGTGGCGGCGATGTGGTGATCGCGGTCTCGGTGATCGAGAAGGTGCGGGTCATAGGCTCGGCTCGGCTGCGGTAGCGGTCGGCGAGGTGCTTAAGGTAGTCGTACTTGTGGGTGAACAGCAGCCAGGTGCTGGCCTCCTCGCCATGCTGTTCGCGGGTCCAGAACGCCGGCAGTCCGGCAAGGGTGTCGCAGTGGCGCAGGATGTGCCGGGCGCAGAACTCGCTACCGAGCCACATCTGTGATATTTGGCGAGGCGACAGCATCCCGGCTAGCCGACGAATGGGGCAGCGACTCGTACTGGCTGATCCAGCCGTGGCAGGCTGCTAGCTGGGCGTCATCGCCCAGCAGAGACGTTTCGAGGTTGGTTACCGCCCACAGCAGCCCAACGGTGAGGTCATCGAGCTGATACGCCCGCGGTATCGGCAGCCGGGCTTCGGCAGTGGCCACCTGGAGGCCAGCTCGGCGGCTGTCGATACCGAAGGCATCAACGTGGGTGCCTCTTTCGACTACTCCGACCAACAGCTCCCGACCCGGCCAACCCGGGGCCCCGCTGTCTGCTCCACCCTGGGGGAGAGCGGCCACGATCCGCCCGTCGTCGGCTGCGGGAAGAATGCGTGCGTTGATCACCGAGCCCGCGTGGGTGCGCCCACCGGCGACCAGCAGCGGCAGCACCGATGCGGTCGTCTGGCTGCACAGCAGCGTCGGACAAAGCGGATGCAGGTGTTCGATGGTGCGCGGGTCAAGGCAGCTGGCCCCGGTTCGGGGGGCGAACTCCAGCGCCTCGGCAGCCGAATGTCCCAGGAGCTTCCCGAGGTTGGCGGCCGGTAGGTCGGAATTATTGGCGTGCGCTTGCGGGCGGGTCGGCTGCCCCACGTGAGGTGGGCCAGCATTTAGCGCGGCTGTTACCCACCCTGCGTGGCCCTCTGGAGATGACGGGCAGATGGCCGGGCCGGCGGCTTCTCGGTAGAAGTAGAACCCGAGGTCGGCGTCGGTCCGGGCACGAAGAACAGCCCGGAATCCGAGTCGACGCGCTTTTCGTGGCCAGCGGACCCGGCCGTTTTCGACCTTGCCGATGTCGTCTTGGCTCAGGTGCTCTTTGATGCCTTCCTTCTCCCAGAGCAAGGTGTTGACCGCGTCGGCCAGCTCCCGTCGAGACATTGGGCGCGGCGCGCCGGAAGGCGAGGGCAGACGTTCGCGCGCACTACGGAATAGGCCGTTTGGCTGGTAAACGCGGCCCACGGTTGACGCCCCCTCCCCTCGCGTAGGGACCGTGACTGTGCGATGGCGAGCCACCGGTCACAGGTTTGGGTGATGTTGCCAGCATGACAATGTCACGCACTCGTCACAACCCGTCTGCCGTTCGGGGTTTCAAGGATCAGCTGGTCAGAGCGATATGCAGACGGAAATGCCGACGAGAATTCCGAGGCGATGAGGGTTCCGCTCCCCTTGGACTTTCCCCGATTGTGGACAGGGGTGCGGTAGTCCCTGACACCACGGTGGCTCCCAGTCCTCGGAACCGACTGGAGGCTGGACGGCCGTGGACTTCCCTGGGGGAGGAAGGCGGCAGGAACATCTGTACGAGTCGGTACCGAAGGGAGGACCCCGCCATGGATTCCCAGATGGTCCTGGCCTTGAGCGGACCGGACAACGTGGGCAAGTCGACTCAGCTGCGCATCCTGACTCGGCGTTGCCTGCCGAAGGCTGGCTCGGCCGGCGCCCTGCACGAATATGATCCCAGGTGGCCGGCCATCGTCGCGGGCGGAATGGCAACCTGGTGGTTCACGGCATCAAGCATCGAGGAGCTTGCCGATGTACTGGCCGCTTCGTACCTGAACCGGCACGCCGACATCGAACACCGACCAGAGCCTCAGCTACTCGACCGTGGAGTGCCGATGCTCGAGGCGTGTCTTGCTGCCACGATCTCGGTGCGAGAAGGTCTGACCGAGGACGACGCCTACCGCGAGGCACTGCGCCTGCTGCACCGATACCATTCCAGGCTCCAGGCTGCTGAGCGGCGCGAAACCCCTATCTGTCAGGCTCGGGTGGGACATGGGACAGGGTAATCTCCTGAACTGACCATCGAGCAGGGCGAGACAGGACCATCGAGAGCGATGACCATGAGTAATGCCGATCTGGAGCCGCGGGCTGAGCGCCCCAAGCGCAGGGTGTTCACCAACGAGTACAAGCTGGCGATCGTGGCTGAGTACGACGCGCTGACCGAGTCGGGTGCCCGCGGGGCACTGCTACGCCGCGAGGGCCTGTACCACTCCCATCTGATCGAGTGGCGCAAAGCGCGCGATGCCGGTGCGTTGTCCGGGCCGACGCCGAGGCCGGGACGCAAGCCCCAGCGCAGCCGGGAGCAGGTCGAACTGGAGCGGCTACGCCGTGACAACGAACGAATGGCCGCGGAGCTGGCGCGTACCAAAGCCGCGCTTGACGTGGTGGGAAAAGCACACGCGCTCTTGGGGATGCTCTCCGAGAGCGCGGAGCCGACGCGCGAAAACAGGTCGAGCAGGTGATCGAGGAAGCGTTTGTCGAGTTGGCGCCGGTCACCGGGATCAAGCAGGCATGTCGGCTGTTGGGTAAGCCGCGTTCCAGCCACTACCGCAGGTTACGGCCAGCGCCAGCGGGTCAGGCCCGGCCGCCGCGGCCGGCTCCGCCCAATGCGTTGAGCCGCGCTGAGCGGGATCAGGTGGCTGCGGTGCTGCACTCGGAGCGGTTCGCCGACAAGTCCCCGGCGCAGGTGTGGGCCACCCTGCTCGACGAAGGTGTCTACCTGTGTTCCGAGTCGACCATGTACCGCATCCTGCGCGAACGCGGCGAGGTGCGGGAGCGGCGCCGCCAGGCCCAGCACCCGCCGCGGGTGCGCCCGGAGTTGGTCGCCCACGGGCCCAACGAAATTTGGTCCTGGGATATCACGAAGTTGCATGGTCCGCATCGGGGTGTGTACTACGACCTGTACGTCATGATCGACATCTACTCCAGGTATGTGGTCGGGTGGCAGGTCGCCGCCCGCGAGTCCGGTGAGCTGGCTGAAGAGTTCATCGCCGAGGCGATCGCCCGCATCGGTGTCGCGCCCAGGGCGGTGCACGCTGACCGTGGCACTGCCATGACCAGCAAACCGGTCGCCGCGCTGCTGGCCGACCTGAACATTGACCGTAGCCACTCCCGACCGAAGGTGTCGAACGACAATCCGTTTTCGGAGGCGCAGTTCAAGACTCTCAAGCATTGTCCGGCGTTCCCCGGCCGGTTTGGATCCATCGCTGACGCCCGCGCGTTCTGCGCCGAGTTCTTCACCTACTACAACCATGATCATCGACACCGCGGGATCGGGCTGCACACCCCCGCGTCGGTCCACTTCGGCACTGTCGAGAAGATCCGCGAGGAACGGGCCAAGGTCCTCGACGCCGCCTACGCCGCCAACCCGGACCGGTTCCGTAGCCGACCCACGCCACCGACCATCCCCGGAGCGGCATGGATCAACGAACCACCAGCGACCACACAGACATCGTGAGTAACACGTGTCTCAACGAGCTTGACAGCTTCCGAACCGGCGTTGTACTGCTGCACTCGCTCGATCCGACAGACGATGCCGAACGGAGCCTTGCCCGGGAGCAGAACGCCAACGACGTGTACCGCAGGTACCAACATCACCTCTCCCGGCAGGTCCTTCGCCTTGTCAACGACCGGCGCTTCGCCCACATTGTTCTCGTCGACGACAGGCCGATCATGTCCATTCAGGACAAAATTCGCGCTGTCTTCGCCCGACACATGACTGAGCCATCGCCACCGGCCGGTCTTTCGAGAGCGACCATTGTCGCGCTGGGAGGAATGTCGGAGAGCGGCAAGAGCAGCGCGGCGTGGTGGCTACAGCAACGTCATGGATTCACCCGGCTGAAAATCGGCTACCTGTTGGAGCAGGCGGCAGCCCGCCACGGGGTTGAGGATGTCTACTCCCTCGACGAAACCACCCAGGCGGAGGTCTTGGTGGACAGCCTTGATCGGTTCCTAGCGGCACACTACTTCTCCGACCACCTCACCATCGAGTCGCTTCACCGCTACCACGCAACCACCGCACTGCAGGCCCTGCTCGGCCCGACCCTGACCACGGTATACGTGGACACACCCGAGGATCTTCGGCAGAAGCGCGGATCCGTCGGTGCGCAGGAGATCGCTGAACGGGACCAGGTCAAGCGATCACGCGGCGCGCATCGGATCCGCGGCATCGCCGACCTCGTGCTCCGCAACGACCGATCGGCCCTGCACCTCTACCACGCGCTTGACCGGTTCGCCGTCTCGCTGCGCCAACCGGGCAAGTCGCCACAGGCACGACCCACGACCCAGCTCGCGGCGCCTCCACAGGTGACCACCCACCTTGAGCGCCTTGTCCAGGACCTGACTACGCGAGCAACGACGCTCGAGATGATCGCGGTTACCGGTAGTGGAGGCCGAGGCAAGTACCAGCACGGGTGGAGTGACCTGGACATTCTGATCGTAGCTGGCGATGAGGCCATGCCCGCGATCGGCGACGCCCTAGCCAACCTTCGCCGAGGCGTCAACGGCGTGAAACTTGGACTCACCGTCGTCACAAGGCAGGAGTGCCTGGCTGGCGCACTGACTCCCCGTCTTATCCATACGTTGCGCCAACTCGGCACGGGCGCGCTCGGTGTGCAATGGCGTGCCCCGGGTTTTGATCTACCGTGTCCAAGCGCGGCCACCGATGCTCTGACCAGCCACGCCGATGGCCCAGCCAGCGCGATAGAGCTGCGGCGCCAACTGCTGAGCCCAATCCTCGACAAACGGGCGGTCTTCAAGCTCGCCGCGCTGCTCGCCAAGGTGATGCTTCGGCTGGAACACCAGGACCACTCAGACGACGATCGCGCCCTGCGGGCCTTCGACGAAGCGCACCCATCTGCCTTCGACCCGAGCCTCCTAAACACAGCCCGCACCAGTGATACGGACTCGCGAGCCCTCGCCCGCGCCGTTCTGAACGCCTGGCTGGACACCCTCGCCACGGAAGCGCCGAGCTCGTGAACGCTAAGTTCGTCAAGGTGATGTCCCCCGAACAGGCCGCCGCCGAGACAAAGGGTTGGCACGCCGTGCGAAATGTTCTTCGCGTACCGCACCTACTCGGGTGGAATCTGCACGAGCGCTACCACACCGTCGTCTACGAGGACGTGTTCGCCAACGGCCGCTGCGAGCACCTCCTCGGCGACTGCATCGCTCTGGCCGACCATGGCCTGACCGATGGAACCCCTGTCCAACAGCTAGTGGCAGGCGCCTGCGCCGATCTGGTGCGGAGCGTGGCGCAGCACGGCGAACAGGCCGCCCTAGCCGACAGCGTCACGACGCTTCATGCTCCTCGGCTGCGCCGAGGAGGCCGACTCGACCTCTGGTACGCCCCTGACAGCATCCTGAACATCGGAGGCACTCGCGTCACAGTCGCCGATCTTGCCGCCTTCGAGCTCGTGGTCAACGGTGAACGGCGCCGCCTCGACATCACCGCCATCATCGAACAGTCCCGGCAGCGTCTTCACCTGCGATCGTGCTGGATGACCGCCCTCACACAGGGCGACCCCACCGAACCGAACATCGCCTACCCCAAGACATGGCTAGACTTCGAACACGCCGGCCGCAACATTCTCGCTGCAGACGTCGCTAACCTGCTGTGGTACCTACTCGGCATGGGCGGTTGGCTTGTCCCCAAGTACCAACCAGATGTCTACCAGCGCACCCTTCGCCACCGGCTCCCGCCTGTCACCACACCCGTGGCCTCCCACCTCGAAGTCTCCCAAAGGCACCGGCGAATCGATGTAGGCGCTCAATGGCGCGTCGGACCCGGCCGAGCGGCAGCGCTCGAAACCCTCACCGCTCAGCTGCGTGGACAACTGGGGCAGGCATGCACCGACGGTAGTGCCGACCTGCTGGGCTGTCTGCGCCCCTTTCTGGTCACGCGGATACTTGGAGTCATCCACCTCGCGACGCTCGACGGGATGGACACCGCCCTGTGCCTGGCAAAGCTCGCCCAACTCCAAGATCTTCAAACAGGACTCGGCAGCCTCTTGGCAGATCTTGTTGTACATCCAGGCGACTCCGGTAGCCTCGTCTGCCAGACAAGAGTCCGCCGTTCATGCTCGGCAAAGGATTCCAGCTGAAGCGGAAATGCCATCTGACTCGAGGAGGTCGGCGATGATCGAACGCGTCCGCGGGGTTCTCATAACCCCCACCAACGAACTCGTCACCATTCGCCGCCAACGCCCCGACACCCCCACATACTGGGTTCTTCCCGGGGGACACGTGGAATCCACCGACGACACTCTCGAACAGGCCCTTCACCGCGAGATACGCGAAGAACTGGGCGGCACCGCCAGTCTCCACAGCCTCATTCACGTGCTGGACGGAGACGAAGACCGACAGCACATCTACCTCGGCAGCATCCACGACTGGTCTCTCGCTGACCGCAGCGGGCCAGAGTTTGCCGACCACGGACGGGGCAGCTACGACCTCCACCTTGTCCCGTTCACCACCGCCGGACTCGCTTCGATCGACCTCAAACCCGACGCGGTCGCCCGCCTACTTGCCCAGACCATCAGGGACACGATCGACCCCTTCGACCTCCCCGACCTACGAACTTCACTATAGACAAGAAACCCTCGGTTCGCTCGACCGAAGCCTCGCAGCCGCGGAGTCTGGGCATGACTCGATTTTTACGGTCATCCGGCGACCGGCCATGCGAACTGATGCGACCTCTGCCCGTCTACCGTCGGGATCTTGATAATCTGCGGTCGACCGTGCGGTCGGCGACGCGATGATCTGCGCGGCTGATCGGCCGGTGGGTCGGCTGGCCGCCGCAGCCGAGTGTCGGTCTGTAACATGAGGCGAATGTCCGGCCTCCTGGCGATCACTCTCAACGCGAGACTACGGCCGCTGGACCGTGGGGAGATCTTCGAGGACCCTCTGCAGGAGATACTCGACGTTGAGGCACCGGGCAGTCAGGTCTGCGGTGGCGGCACACAGATGGCCGCCAACGGCGAGCCGAGTTGTTGCGACATCGACGTGGAGCTGCACGGTGACCAAGAGGCTGGTCTCCGCTTGGTGGTCCACACACTCGAGTCGATCGGGGCGCCGAAGGGGTCGACCGCACGGCTCGGCGACCGAGAGCCAGTGTCGTTTGGTGTCGCCGAAGGGATTGGCCTTTACCTCAACGGCACCGACTTGCCCGAAGAGGTGTACGCGACGAGCGACGTCAACGAACTCATCAGCGCCCTTCAGAGTCGGCTCGCCGACCGAGGCCGCATTTTCTCGTACTGGCAAGGCCCCACCGAGACCGCCCTGTACTTCTACGGCCAGTCAGCGGCCACCATTCGTGACCTGATACAGCCCGTGCTCGCCGAGCACCCACTTGCCCAAAACCACCGCCTGCTGTCCATCACACCGCGCGGCTGACGCGCAGGTACCGGTGGATAAGGGCCACTCGCATCACGGGGCTTCGGCTGTCGCGTGCAGCCGCGCCCGCGCCTGCTCCCAGGTGGCCGTGAGCATGGCCAGTCGGGCGCGCAGCGGATGGCCAGGTTCGAGTTCGCCGTGGGTGCGTAGCTCACGGGTGGTCACCATCGCCACGTTGACCCAGAACCCGGCCACGGCGGCGCGATCGGTGCCGACCACTTCGGTGATCCGGTGCCGTGCGTCGGGGATGTTGCCGAGCAGCACCCACATCAGCGCCAGGTCGAAGCAGGGCAGGAACAGGCCGGTGAACTCGAAGTCCAGCAGCCCGGTCACCGTCGGCCGCGTTTTAGGGGCCGGTGGCTGGTGCAGCACGTTGGTCGGCAGCAGGTCTCCGTGAGCCATCCGCAGCGACCCTGCCGCCTCGGTCAAGACCGTCAACGCGTTTGTCGTCCTGGTCGAGCAGTGCGGAGCCGGCAGGCCTCGGCGTCCCGTTCGGCGGTAGCCGTGCTGCGGGTGTAGCGGCCGCGGCCGTCACGGGTACGGGGGTTGTCACCGTGGTCGGATGTCACCATGGCGCGATTCCTCCGCAGGGTGTCGCGCCCGGCCCGTGACCAGCGGCTGTGGTTGTGAGTGTATCGACGTGGCCGGCCACCGCCGGTGCCTCTGATGGGCTGGCGTCCGCGGGATCAGCCGGCCAGGGTCACCAGACCCCTGGCGGCGGTGGCGGGGCCTTTACCGGTGCCCGCCACCGCCAATGAGGCTCGTCGCTGCTCGGGTTGGTTCGCCGGCCGCAGGCGCAGGTCCAGTCGTCGCCGGGCCACAGGTCTAGGAGTAGTTCCTCGGCGGTCGGACGTTCGCGGCCGGGCGGGCCGTGCTCAACCTGCACCTCGTAGGGCTTGTTGGCCTCCAACAACGCCGGAAGGTTCAGCCGGCGTCTGCTGCCGTAGTCGTCGATGATCGCGTAGCCGAGGGCGCGGTAGCTTCGCGGTAGTCGGATGGTGGCGAAGTTGTGTCCCTCGCGCCGTTCCAAGTTGACGTATGCCGGCTCCCCGGGCTTGAGCCGTTCGTGGTGCTCCAGCCTCTCCCGGACGTCCGTCCTCGCGGCAAGCTCGTTGGTGCGGCGGTGAGCGCGTACCCCAAGGACGCCGCCGACGGCACCGATCGTTCCGCCGACAGCGCCGATGATGCCACCAACTGCGCCGAATAAGCTGGGCCAGTCCGACATGGTCGATCACGTTAACAGCTCGCCTCGGCCAGCGTGGGGGCACCGCAACGGTACGGGCATCAGCCTCGGGTTTACATTCTGCGCGCACCGCGGCGGGCGCTAGACTCGCCCCGCTGACGAGCTCACGGGCAGGAGGACTGGATGACCAATGATCGCCGAGGTGAGACGGAGAACCTTCGGGCACTGCTGAGACTTCTTAATCAACTGGATGGATGACTCGGCCTCGTGGCCGTTGCCCCGGGGGAAGGCGCCATCAGGTACAGCCTGGCTCACCCCTGGCCGGTGACGACCGGGCCTCGTACTCGTACCAGGTGAGCCACCGAGCGTGGCTCGGAGTTACAGCAGCTCCTGCTGATGCTCTTGTATGACTCCTGTTCGGATCATCGGGCCTGTTCCAGGCCCTACCCGACCCTCAGGGTTGACCGGCATGTCGCTGACCTCCATCACGCTTCGTGTTGATGAGCCGGTTTAGTCGTGTACGTTGTCGATGAAGACGACCTCACCATCCTCTGGTGGGCATCCTTGGATAGTCTCCCAGCCTTCGAGCGTATGAAGCTGCTCCTCGGGAATGAAGAGATAGCTCACTCTAATGTCTCTGCCGTGCAAAATCGTTCCGTAGTTAGGGAAGTTGACGCCGCGCTCGTCGTTCTCAAGCACCGGAGTAACTCCACGCGGCCAGACCAACAACTTGGAAACACCATCCCGGAGGTACATCAGGGCCCCGGCAAAGTCGTTAGGTGATGCCGAGTAGCGCAAGTGGGCGGGTGCTGTCGCGGGCGTGGTGGCGGTTGGCGGCGGCAATGTTGGTGACGCCGGTGATGCGCAGGATGCCGATGGCGGCGTTTCGTAGGGCGGCCATGACCTGTGGTCCGGTTCGGGTGCGGATCTGGGATCGGTCCTCGTCGTAGGTGACATCGCGTACCCAGTGCAGTTTGTTCTCGATCGACCAGTGGCCGCGTATCCAGGCGGCCAACTGGGCCGGTCTGGCCTGGTGCACGTTCAGGCTGGTGATCGCGTAGACGGTCTCGGTGGTGAACCGTTTCGGCTGGTCGAGGCGGCGTCTGCGGCGGCGGATCTGCAACGCCTGGGCGGCGTGCGGGAACCCCAGCCCGCCAGGGGTTTGTACGGTGAGGGCCTTGAGGGTGCGGATCTCGCGGCGGCCGTGGCCACGGCCCTCGTCGCGGGTGGCCTGTGGAACGGCTCGCCACGGTAGGGCAGCCAGCTGGGTGTGCAGGCTGGGCTGGTTGGCCTTGACGGTGAGGATCCAGTGCGCGCCACGTTCGGCGAGGTAGGCGACGTGGTCACGTTGGCAGTGCAGGGCATCGAGGGTCACGATGGTCTCGCGCAGGTCACTGATCTGGTCCAGCAGAGGCTGGAACCGGGTGATTTCGTTGGTCTTGCCGTTGACGTCGGTGCTGGCCAGTGCGACGCCGGTGGCCTGGTCGAGCGCGGCCATCACGTGCCGGGCAGGAGCATCGCGGCTGCGGGAGCCTCGTAAGGTTTTGCCGTCGACCGCGACCGCCCGCCTGGTCGGCGGCGCTGCCGTGGCGAGCCGGTTGGCCAGCCAGCCGCTGACCGCGGCCGTTAGCAGGTTCGGGTCCAACGATTGCAGTAGCCGGCGGATCATCGCCTCCGACGGGCGCCGATCAGGGTCCATGCCCAACGCCGCCACCGTGGCCGCTGGCGCGTCGGCGACCCACTCGGCGATCGCCACATAGGAGCGGCAGCCGGCCACCACGGCGCAGACCGCCGCGCTGACCACCACCGTCAGCCGGTGCCGCACACCGCGACGGGCGCGAGGGTCGGGCAGATAGCCCAACGCGGCGGGCAACCCGACCGCGGTCTGCGAGACGGTGGCAGGCGGTTGCTGAGACAGCGAACAGATCAGTGATGATGGGAGTGCGGGCATGGCTCACTTCAGGTAGATCAGCAAGGCTTCGAGAACCTCGATGATCTTCTGAACCGGTCATGCCCGCCCTGCTACCACCGGCACGGGCGCGTCTACGCCAACCCCATCAACCCGGACACCGCGCGACTTTGCCGGGGCCCTGGGTGGTCGGCCGACTGCGCATCACTCCTTGTCGTCGGATTCTGAGATCCTACGCTGGATTTCACCAATGATGGTGTCGACACGTCGCGAAACCTGGACCAGGTAGTCGGCGCCGGGTCGCTCCACTGCGTGGATTACTTGGTTCCTCAGCCGTCGCAGTTGGTCAAACTCCACTATGAGCTCAGGAGGAATTACGCCAAGGTCTTTTAGCTGTCGGCCGGCTTGAAGGAGCGGCCGCTCGGCCCCCTTCGCAACTGCCAGCTCTCTAATCAACTTCTCGAGCTCAATCCAGCGAGCCATGAAGATCCCCAAAGCGGCGGATTCTTCTTCGGCCGTTCCAGATTCGACCGCAACCCGGTCGATGTGAAGTGAATTGTACACTCGATATCGGGCAGCATCTTCCGCTAGCAGGACGTCAACTATTTGCTCCGCCAGAGGGCGCAACTCAACGTTTCCGTGCAATGAGTCCAAGTGGGGGGCAAGGTGCTCCGGAGTGTTGAGGCCAAGATCGGTTATGAAATCGAAGAGAAAGTCGACTCGCCCTAGCCCTGCCTCGCTGATCGGCTCCTGAGTCTTTGCCTCCATGCGGCCTATTAGGTGGGCGGCCAGTTCAAAATGATTGGCGAAGATCCTCCCACTGGTTGCGACCCTACCCTCGCCAGCCTTCTGGAGTTGCTCAAGTGCGATCTCGCCAGCAATAACTAAGCCGTTGAGTTGGTCCAAAATGGCGCTTTCCGCATCGGATAGGTATTCTGTTAGTGGCTTATAGGCTAGATCGTGTTCGACCTCTGCCCAAGCATGCATCAGAACGGACGCAACTTGGATCTCGATCCTAGCTGTCGCGTATCGCTTCTCCGAGTCGCCTAGTTCTTGCTCCCTAAGCTGCACACGATAATGGGCAGCCGAGTAGCCGGTGAAGCGCTTATCGGGTCGTAGCTTTCCAAGCTCCGGGAATTCCTTCTTCAGGTGGACATGGAACAGCTTGTGAATCGCCGAGTGAACCTGCTCTCGCTCTGCAGGGAAGTAGAGGGCTACCCGCACCCCTGCTAGATCGACGATGTCCTCAACAATGTGGGCGACGGACGCGTAGCCCCCGTTCTGCCGTTCTCGTTGTCGACACTTCTCTCGCAGGCGCGGGATTGATTTCGCTCGTGAGGTCACGATGCAACGGATGCCGGCCGCATGTAATGCTGATTCAAGCTCCTGAGCTCCGAGACGCGCTGCCTGGGCATAGAAGTCGTATTCCTTGGTGTATCGATCAACGAAATCCTCGATAAATCCCACGGGGCCTGCCTATCCAGAGCAGCGACCGACATCGCCAGATCACAGTACCAGCGGGCTGCGGATCTAGATACGACCGGACGGGAGTACGATGCGACCGGACGTCGTCTTGATCCACGATCAGGGACGCTCCGTGGGCATGGTCGGTGGCAGATGTACCAACTGACCAATCGGCCTCTTCGCATTGGTCGAGTCGCAGGCGTACCTCCGCATGGTCGGCGTTTTGCATACGGATCGATGCCGAGCACCAGCGCCGCACGCGAGTGGTGCGCGGCGATCCACCGCCAGTTGCTGTACGCGGACGGCTCGCGCCGGGCGTCGAGCTCTACCGTGGGCCGGGCTTTGCCGGTTCGGGGACTGTCATTAGGAGGGTGTAAGTCCGAAATATAGGACAAGGAGACACCCGGTGACGACCAAGACCAGGACCGCGATGACGGCGGGCGAGGGCCACGGCCTCGCCTGGGCGCCGGCGGTGCTGCACCAGCCGGAAGGACCTAAAGGTGAGGCGGCTGCGGCGGCGTTGGACCCGCAGCTGGTGGCCCGGCTGGCCGGGCGCAGGGCGTGTCGCTGCTGGGCCGCGACGGGCTGCTGCAGCAGCTGACCAAACGGTTCCTGGAGGCCACGCTGGCAGCGGAGATGGACGAGCATCTCGGCTACGGCAAGCACGAGCCGGCCGGTCGTGATGGCGCCAACAGCCGTAACGGCTGCCGGTCCAAGACGTTGCTGACCGAGGTCGGCCCGGTCAGGGTGGGCGTGCCACGCGACCGGGACGCCA
This sequence comes from Natronosporangium hydrolyticum, assembly GCF_016925615.1. Lineage (NCBI taxonomy): Bacteria > Bacillati > Actinomycetota > Actinomycetes > Micromonosporales > Micromonosporaceae > Natronosporangium > Natronosporangium hydrolyticum. The sequence goes on along the minus strand of NZ_CP070499.1, from coordinate 4,896,240 downwards.
GTTTCACCCCGCAGATCGTGGCCAAGCGGCAGCGGCGGATGGGCGGCATCGACGATCTGGTGATCAGCCTGACCGCCAAAGGGTTGACCACTGGTGAGGTGTGCGCGCATCTGGCCGAGGTGTACGGCGCGACGGTGTCGCGTGATCACATCTCGACGATCACCGACCGGGTGCTGGGGATCATGGGCGAGTGGCAGAACCGGCCGCTGGATCCGATCTACCCGGTGATTTTCATCGACTGTATCCACGTGAAGATCCGCGACGGGCAGGTCGCCAACCGGCCCGTCTACGTGGCGCTGGCGGTTACCGCCGACGGTGGGCGGGAGATCCTCGGGCTGTGGGCCCGGCGAAGGGGCGAAGTACTGCCGTGCGGAGTGGGCCGACGTGGCGCGGTTGGTGTTGCAGCTTCGGCACCGGTGCCGGCGGTGGCGCTACCTCGAACGCCCGGTAGATCGTTATCTCAGCGGGGAACTTGCCCGCCCAGAACGGGTCCGGGTCCACAAGGACCTTCACCACCGCACGCTGGCCGGCGACCGTGCCGGACAACACTAGTGCTTTGCCGTTGTCGTGCAGCACCGTGTCCACCTGGGCGTCAGGCAGGGCGGCCCGTATCCGGGCGCGCAGCGGTGGGTCGATCACGCCAGCACTCGCCATGCCGCCTGCTCCCTCTCCTCGACCGCATCAGGTGCGACGGCCACGTCCATCGCGTCGACCGCCGCGTTAATGGTCATCCGCCCGGTCACGGCTGCGGCGACCAGCGGCAGGCACCGCTCATAGTAGTAGTGGGACACCCCATGCCCGGCGCTGTGACGCTGCTCCACCAGCCGATACATCCAGAACGGCAACCGGCGTGCCTGTCCGGCCCGGCTACCGTTTGGCACCGGCCACCGCTGATGTATCCGCCGATGCCCGGCGGCGAACCGCCGCAACCCGGCCAGGGTGCTCGCTGCTTGCCCGGTCATCGACGCCGCCTGCGGGATGCGGTGATACACCGTCGTGGCCGCCGGCAGGTGAAGGAGACGCCACCCGGCACCGCGTACCAGGTCGAGCCACATCGCCCAGTCGTCCTGCACCCCGTCATGCCGATGAAGCATCGCGGGGTCGAACCTGCGCGCGACGACTGAGGTCACCGGGATCATGTTCGTCACGTCGAACAGTGCGGCGTCGAACGGGTAGTCGAACCGGTACCGTGCCGAAACGGGTTCTTCGGAGCCGAGGTGATGCACGCGGTCGGCGACTAGGCAGGTCGTGTACACCAGGTCCAACCCGCTGTCGAGACCGTCCAAGGCCACGGAGAGATGATCGGGGAGCCACAGGTCATCGTCGTCAAGGAACGCGACGAACCGGCCACGAGCAGCACCTATGCCGCTGCGGCGAGCCGCCGTCAGGCCCTTGTTCGTAGGCAGGGTGATTAGCCGCACCGGGAGCCGGTCGCCGAACTCAGCCACCACACCGGCAACGTCCGGCCCGCCATCGTTGACGACCACCGCCTCCACCCCGTCCACGCCCTGTACGCAGATGCTCGCCAGCGCCGCGCGTAGCGGCTCGGGACGCGCGTAGGTGCACACCACCACGCTGACCAGCGGACGCCGCCTCATCGGGGCACCGCCTCGGCAACGTTGACGAGCAACGGGGAAGGGTCGCCCCGATGCGTGAACCGGACAACCTCGGCCCCTGCGGCGGCGACCTGCGCGGCCAGGACCACGCTATCCCGGCCGAAGGCGGCGACATCGCGGTGTGGGAAGGGAAGGTGCCGCTGGTGGAGCCGCTGATCCTCTATCCAGTCGGTACGCCCATGCCCAGCCAGCTCCGACGCAGCGGCCTGAGCCGGCACCATCTCCACCACGCCTTCCCGCTGCCCCGGCCCGGCGTAGGAGGGGAACACCACCGTCAGCCGCCGACCGGCCAGCTCGACCAGCACCGGGTTCGCCTGTCCGAGCCGGCCGAAGGTGTAGTAGACCGCCGCGTCGGAGGCGTACCGGGCGACGGGCGTGGCTGCTCGCCACATCTCCGCGTTGATCCCGTTGGAGTCCCAGGGCGGCGGCAGGCGGTCGATCAGGTCGACGTACGTACCCACCTTCAGTGGGATCGGGGTAGGCAAGGAGGTGGCCACCAGCCCAGCCTCGCCACGCCAGACGATCAGGTGGTCGTTGGACAGCCACCGCCACCCGTGATCGAGTACCGCGCGCAACGCAAGCGTCGTCTTCCCACCACGCTTGTCCGCGGCGAACACGATGGCCTGGTCGTCGTGGTAGACAGCCGACGCGTGCAGCATCCCGTAGCCTGCCCGCTCACAGGCATCGAGGAAGATCTCCCGCACACACTTGCGGGTCGTGATCGCCAGATCCGTCTCCCGTGTGGCCCACAGGATGAGCGAGCGGCCGGCTAGGTCCGGCTGGTAGCCCACCCCGAAGCGGTTCACGGCAACGCCGCGAGGCGGTGCCTGCGCATAGGCGACAATCGTCCACATCGGCTCACTGGGGCCCGACTCCACCGGATAGAACTCGGCAATCAGCTGATGCACCAGCGTACAATCGGATTCGACCGCCACGGCCACACCGCCCAGCCCCACGATCACGGGCGCCACCTCCATGTTGTCCTGGCTCTACGAGAAGCCGCACACTACCGTCCGCGTCCGACAGGGCACAACATGTTTGATCGAACGATGTGAGGGTCATGCGCGTTTCGCCGGCCGCGTCGCCGCGAAGGTCGAGCCCAAGCTCCCTGGCGAGCGGCTGAAGCGAGCGGTTCGCGGGCGTCTTTGGCGTCGGCTGCACAGGCTGCGGCTTGGTCAGGGTCACCGTTGTGGCGTGTAGACGGTAAGCTGGAGCTGGCACAGGACCCCCGGGCGGGTCCGTTCGGTGTGCGCCAGCCCGTCCACTGCCCCGAGAAGCCGTTTGCAGGCGTCGGCCTAGTCCGACATTGTCGCCACAGGTGGTCACTACGGAGCGCCAGTGCATGCTAGGCGAGGGCGGCGGCCCATCCAGGCCCGCCGCGGTCACGCAAGACACCTGCCCCGCGAAGCAATCCGCCTGTTCCTCTGTGCGCAGGTAGGTGCCGCGATCACCTCCGGTGAGCGCGGCCCCGCGGACCCCCGGCGATCAGTCAGACTGGCCTCGGTGGGAATCCAAGTGCACTGGTACGGCAGGCAGGAGGACTTGTGTGTGAGCTCAATGGAGACCGCCTCAGCGCTCTCCTGCAGGACTCTGTGAAGGATCTACTCACCTACTACCACGTCGGCGAGCCGCGTTCGGCGACCCCTCCTCTGTTCACGGGGGGTTGGTTCGACCAGCTGGGTGGTGGTGGCGACCGGCCGGACACCGCGAATCGGATCACTGCCGAGGACCTGATGGCCGTGGAGATGCTGGGCGTCCAGTACCCAGCGAAGGTCGCCCTGTGGCTCCTCGTCGGCGACCTTGGTGTGCAGCTCTCCGCCCTGCTCGCTGAGGTCCCGCGGCAGGTTGACCTGGCCAGCTCAGGCAACCTCCAACCAGACCCAGTCGCCGACGGCGGGCCCGCAGACCGGGCGTGGCAACTGCTGATCAACCAACCGAACGTTAGGTGGGTCAAGGCCAGCAAGCTCCTCGCCCGCAAGCGGCCGCGACTCCTGCCGATATACGACAGCGTCGTCGCCGGCGGAGCCGGTTACCGGGTGGGCTGCTACTGGACCTGCCTACGCCGTGTGCTCCAGCAAGACGACTCGGCGCTTCACCGCCAGCTCGTCCAGCTGAAGGGAGATGCCGGACTGCCGGACCCGGTCAGCCCAATCCGTATCCTGGATGTCGCCGTCTGGATGCGCCACCGCCAGGGCGCCGACGACTTCCGCCGACGCAACACAGCGTGAGTGAGATCAGCTCATTCCAGACCCACGCTCGCACAACCCAGTTAGATCATTGCGTTTCGCCGTGCAGGTCGCGGCAGATGAGCGCCCGCCCGAGCCGCTGTCCTATGGCTGTCCCTGGCAGGATCGCCGAAGGCTACCGTGGACGGAATAACGCCAGCATTGCTGCTTGCTCCCGGGATACGGCCAGGACGGCGTCGTTGGCGGTCGGGTAAATCTCGGCGGCCTTCCACCAGCTCTGTGGGACGCTTGACGCGACCCCCACCTTAACGCCGCGGGCAAGCTGGTCGGAGAGCAACTGCCGCGCGTCGAACAGGTAAACGTTGTCGATGCGCCACAGCCGACTGCCTCCCCGAGAGGATGCGGCAGGGCCGGCTGGTCCGGTCATGACCAGGTAGTAATCCGGCACATCAGCAGTGGTCATGTCGAGCAGGCCCTCGCGCTTGAGATACCACTTGATGTTGACGGTCCGGCCTTGCAGCTTGCCAGTCAGGAACCGGCCGTCGACGGCGGCGGTGCTGGCCGAGGTCTCCAGCTCGATGTCGAAGACCCAGGCGGCAATCCACTCGCCGAGGTGCCCGCTTGCCACCGGGCGTTTGATGATCTGTGTGATCTGTTCATCGATCGTGTTGCGTTGGTGGAGTAACTCGGCAACCCGAGCCAGGTCGTATACCACAATATCCCTCGCGGCCGGCCGTTTATCGGCTGAACGTACACTCCACCGAACGAGCGAGTTCCGTGACCACCCGCTGACGTGCCTCGACGATCCCTGGTGCTCGCGGCAAGCACCGCCCGCGCAGATCGAGGGTGGGCAGTCGGGTAGACGCTGCTCGTGTGGCCAGCCGGGGAGGACCGTGACACCCGCCGACGCCCCGTTCCGGATCCACACGGCCGCTGTCCGGAAGGTGCCCAGAGGTAGGGGTTTAGTCGCGTAGCCGGCGGCGTAGGCGCCGCAGCCACACCGGAGTCGACAGGTCCTCCAGGACCTGCTCCCACCATGACGGTGCGCGGGTCGGCTGGGGTGGGCGATAGCCTCTCGACCGGCGACAGATGACCTCGTCCTTGCCCGTGCCGAGCCGACGCGGGGCGATCGTCACGATCTCCCACCCGTCAGCCTCGATGGCTTCCAGCTCACGGTCACGGAGACGGGCGAGGTGCCCTCGGCCTGCGTACTGGCCAGCGGCAATCCGGACCGTCCTGTACTCGTAGTCGCTCTGCGGGCGCCCCACGCAGCCGCCGGTCGAGGCCCTGACACTCCCTCAACGGGCCAGGCCCCTTTAACCTCCAAGATCGGACCGCTCTCATGCCGCAGTCCCCACCGCGGCGACTCTCAGGAACGCCGCGAGCACCGCCCCCTAACAAGCGCCCAACTTGCCGTCGGCGTTGGGCGTGGACACTGTGCGGCATTGCGACGTTAGTCGGGTCACCCGTTGGCTGGGTCGCCCGGCAGCCGACCATATCGATATGCTGTGGATCGGACCGGCGGATACGACCGGCCACCCAGCCCTCCACCTGGGAGCTTCCCACCATGCCGCGTCGCACGCCGCCTGACCCCCGTTTCGGACAGCGGATGCGTACCCTGCGGGAGCAGCACGCCCTGTCTTTCCGAGAGCTCGGCCGGCTTACGTTGGCGAGTAAGTCCAAGCTCCACAAGATCGAAACCGGGATGGTCGCCGCGGACGCGGAGACCGCCACGAGGCTCGACGACGCGCTCGGCGCCGGCGGAGAGTTGACGGCGATGGTACGGCCAGCCGCCGTCCAGCTGCCGCAGGACACGGTGACGCCAACACCGGCCGTGGATCTCGCCGCGCACTGGCGCGACATGCTCAGGGTGCTGACCGCGGCCGATAACGCGCTGGGAGGACACGGACTACTCAACCTCGTCAGCACCGAACTGCAGCTCATAGACAGCCAACGCGAGACCGCCGCCAGACCGGCCCGGACCGACCTCACCGTGGTCGCTGCACGCTGGCGCGAGTTCGGGAGTTGGATCTGCGACAACGAGGGCCACGACCAACAGGCCGGGCGTTGGCTCGAAGCCGCCGGGTCGATGGCACGTGAAGCCGGTGACGTCACCCTGACTGCCTACGTGGGCATGCGACGTGCTCAGCGTGCCGTCGAGAAAGGGCAGGTCGGGGCAGCGGAGGCGCTGGTCCAACCAGTGCTGGGGGCCGGTGGTCTTCCCCCGCGAGTGCGAGCGCTGGCGGCCGTACGCCTGGCACAGGCACATGCCCACCACGGCGACGCCACCGGCACCCGGCGCAGCATCGGCACCGCATTCCGTCTCGTTGACCAGTCGGCAGCGGAGGACCCGCAGACAGCGTCGCTGGTGAGCCACTGCACCAGCGTCTACGTACGCGCGTATGAGGCATGCTGTCGGCTGCTGCTGGGCGAACCGGCGGCGGCGATCCATGACTTCGAGACGGTGCTGGCCGACTGGCCGCACCACCAGCGCCTGGACGAGGGGTTCTTCCGTGCGCACTTCGCCGTCGCGCTGCACCTGGCCGGTGACGTGGACGCCGCCCGAGATCACGCCGCCGCCGCCCGAGAACTGGGACTCCAAACCGGGTCGCAACGCACCCTGTCGCTGGTGACTGAGGTGGCCGCGGACCGTACCGCAACGGTGCCCGTCGGCGGCCATCCAGCCACCCGGGTGGTGGCCGGGTCCGGGGAACACGGCAGGGTGTAGGAGTGGATGTGATTACGACCGCGACATCGCCGGAGGTGGGCGCCCTCGGGGCCAGTGTCGCACTGCTGCCGGTCGGCAGCCACGAACAGCACGGCGACCACCTGCCGCTTGCCACGGACACGATCATCGCCTCGTCAATCGCGGCGGTGCTGGCCGAGCGGTACCGACTGCTGCTGTTGCCTCCGCTGACGATCTCCTGCTCGCATGAGCACTGGGCGTGGCCGGGTACCGTAAGCATCCGTGCCACGACGCTGGCTACGGTGATCAAGGATGTGGCCGAGTCGCTGCATGCGAGCGGGATTGACCGGCTAGTGATCGTGAATGGGCACGGCGGCAACTACGTGCTCTCGAACGTCGTCCAGGAGGCGACGGTGGCCGGGCCGGTCATGGCGCTGTACCCAGGCCGGGATGACTGGAACCGTGCCCGCGTTGACGCAGGTCTGGAAACCACCAGCCACGACGACATGCACGCCGGTGAGCTCGAAACGTCGCTGCTGCTGCACCTGCATCCCACCCTGGTGCGGGGCAGCTACGCCGACGCGGACTACGACGCCCCGCACCGGCCCCACCTGCTGACGCTGGGAATGCAGGCGTACACCGCTTCCGGGGTGGTGGGCCGGCCGTCCGCCGCCAGCCCGGCGAAAGGTAGGGCACTCTTGGAGAGCCTTATCGCCTCGTTCAGGAGTTCCCTGCGACTGCTCGACCCTCGTTGATCATCGCTGGCTGGGTTCGTGGCTCGGTTCGCGGCCGAGGAGACGCCGATCCGGATCGTGTGAAAACCGAGCGGGGCCGGGGAGGGTGCCTTGCATGAGTCTTCCGGGCTCCGGTCACGACCTGCAAGCTCCCCAGCGCCGCACCCGTTGGCTCCTGCACTGCACCATAGCGGCGGCAATCCTGCTCGTCGCCGTAGTGGTCGCGGTAGGAGTGCTGTGGGACCGCAGCGGAGTCGACTGCGAAAGCTGGTCCGACGAGTTTATCGGTGCTTTGGAGGACGGAACGCTGTCCGATGGCACGTTCGAGGCGTCGGAGGTGTGCCGGGAGCAAATGCGTCGGGATCTCGATCGCCTCTCCGATTAGCGTCAGCCACGGATGACGGACCGTCGACATGAGCGTTTCGTCGGAGCCGACTATCGCGAGTTAGCGAACACAGGCGCGGGCCCCGAGGCCGCCGCCGGCCAGCGGTCGGCGGGAGTACCGGTCGGCCGCCGACGTACACCGACTACCCTGGCCCGGTCGCCAGCGGCCGGGGACCGCAGTTTGGTCAGGCCGGGGATCCTCTCGGCCCAGACTCCATCACCGCCGCGTCGCCGTGGTCGGTGGAGCGCCGCACCGTGAATCGGGTGGACGAACTTTCATGTTGCTTGTCGGGGTCGCGGTACTAGGTCGAGGAGGCGGGCCTGCGCCGGTTTGGCACTGTCGCCTACGTCGTGCCGCAGTTTCTTTAAGACGTTCCGGTCGGCCGGCGTCGCGGTCTTTCAAGGTGGGAGGGCTTGGCTACTTGGATTCCTGCCGGACCGGCCGGACGACCACCCGCGAGCGTCGCTTATCCGCGATCATTAGCGCGTCGGCCATCTCGCCCTGCCCGGGTGGGTGGATCTCGATGCGGACCCCGGTGATCGACTCGCGGTCGCGGTCCCAGCGGTGAACCCGTTCGGTCAGGTCGGCGAGCATCGCCGCTGCGCGCGGCCCGTAGGCGCACACGCCAAGCTCATACAGGTAGGGGTTGTCAAGGCAGGTGCGTTTGGTCAGGTAGCCGAGCGCCTCGTCTGTGGCCGCGCCCATGCTTCCCCAGTCGTTGACGGGTTCGGCCAGGCCCCGTTCGGTGATCGAGGGCGAAGCCAGCACGCGGCAGAACCCATCCAACTCGGCCAGGTAGAAATCCAGCAGTTCCAGCGACCTGTCGATGAGCACTCCTGACCAGTCCACCCGGCCAGGGCTGGCGGCCGCCTGCGCGAGAGCCAGCGCATCCGCGTCCTGCCCGTCATCGAAGCGGACGAACAGATCCTCCGCCGGGCGGATGTTGCGCTCGGGCATTTCGCCTTTGCCGCGGATCGGCATAAATCCGCAGGTGACAGTGCTGTGGCTGCGCCACACGCCGGCCTCGCGTGTCATGGCCACTGATCGGGTCAGACCCCGCATCCGCAGCGGAGCGACCAGAACCCCTTCCGGGGACAGCTGCTCCGCCCACGCATCTGGGATCTCCCATACTCCGGCGGTGGAGATGATTCGGTCATGCGCCGCGGCCTGCGGGTGGCCGTACTCGCCGTCGCCACAGACGATCTCGACGTTGGTCGCGCCGATGGTCGCCAGCGCTTTGCGGGCGTCGGCCGCCACGTCCGGGGTGATCTCCACGGCGGTCACGTGACCGGTCGGGCCGACCAGCTCGGCGATCAACGCCGCGTTGTAGCCGGTTCCGGCCCCGATCTCCAAAACTCGCATACCTGGCTGGAGCTGGAGTTGGTCAAGCATTTGTCCCACTAGCCAGGGGGCCGAGGCCGAGCTTGTAGCGATGCCGGTGTCGTCGCGCCGAGTGACCACGGTGTCGTTTGCGTACGCCTCCTCAAGAGAGGCGGTGGGCACAAAGACGTGCCGCGGGACCTTGTACATCGCAGCAGCAACGGCGTCTGATAGCTGACGACGGGCGCTGATTCGTTCGACGAGGGCCCGGCGCAGCTCGGCGTCGCCGGTCGGGCTGGTTGGTGGTTGTCTTACGGTGGTAATCGTCTTTTCCTTTCGACTTTGCGACTGGCGAGCCTCGGCGTGTGAGACCAGTGGCTGTTGTTTGGATTGTCGTGTGGAGGCGGCCGGGAGGGGCGCTGCTGGGCGGAGAATCAGCCAAGCCGGGTGCCCAATAGCGCGGTTGCTGCGCTGTGGGCGAGGATCCCTTGCGTTCGGGCGGGTAGGCCGAGTCGATTCCAGTGGAAGATGGCTATTTGTGCGATAACCGCGCGGAGTCCGCGGTCGAGTCGACCTCGTGCCGCCGCCTCGCCGAGCATGTGGCCAGTCTGGATGAACGCGGTCCGCCAGCGGCTCGCGAAAGCTGCCGGGCCGCCGGGCGCGAACAGCGGGGTGTGGGCGTTGGCGTTCGCGGTCAGGATGCTGGAGAGGTCGGCGGAGAGCGTTTCGACACGCTGGTCATCCGAGCCGGTGGGCGTGGGGCGCAGCCGCGCGACTCGGTCGAACACGTCGCCTTGTTCGAACCAGTCGAGTCCTGCCGCGTGCTGGAACGCGGTGAACAGCAGCATCGACATTTCTCGGCGCCCTAAGGCGGGCGATGGTTGTCGGACGTAGTTGAGCAGGCCGCGGCTGTCGGCGCAAGACAATGCGTGAACGGCGTCGATAGCCGCTGGGCCACCGAAGGCGGCCGTTTCTGGTTCATAGATGGTCTGGTGCCAGCCGGTGAGGATGCCTTGTCTGGTCAGCTGTTCGAGTAGGCGCGCCACGGCCGTGGTGTCGGCGTGGTGGAGGCGCAGCCGCCAGAAGGGGTGCTTACGTAGGAACCACCAGCCGGCTGTCTCCCCCTCCTGCAGGAGTTGGTCCAGGGCGGGGGCGAGTCGGTTGGCCGCCGCTGCTTCAGCGGTATGCCAGTCGGGGAACCGTAGCCGCAGGTCGTACCATTCGTGCTCGGCTCGTTGCTCCAGTGCCGCCAGTCCGGCGGCTTGATACAGCTGTACGGCGTCGGTCAGGTCGTCCGAGGTGATGCCAAGGTCTGCGGCGGTGGTGGACGGATCAGAACCGGCGAGTACTGCGAGCACGCCGCGGGCGAGGTCGTCGGGCAGGGCGGGTATCAGCTGATCAGTAGGCATGCGTCCCATCCTGATCGTGGCGGTTGTCTATTTCGTGCGGTCTCCAGAGCCAGGGTGAGACCGGCTGAACCGGTGAGAAGCCCGTCGCCGTGGGCGCTGCTGCTGTGCTGCGCCAGCCGGTCGGCCAGTGCGGGCAGCTGTCGGCGGAGGGTCGGGTTGGCGGCGTCGTGGGCGGCGCGGCTGATGGTCTGGTAGAGACCGGCCGCGCCGTGGCATAACCCTGGCTCGGTGATCAGTTGGAGACGCGGTGCGCTTATAGAGCCGGCGAGGGCGTCCTCGGCTGCTCGCTGGCGTAGCTGGTCGCCGGTGGCGATCGCGGCGAGTTGAAGTGCGCGGGCGATGCCGGGGGTGCCGTAGCACCAGCTGGGGCGGCCGGGGCCGGGTTGGGCTGCGCGGCCGGTGCGCAACTCGTCCCGGGTGAGCCATTGTGGCCACCAGGGTCCTTCGGGTCCGTCTTGGCGCCAGGTGTCGAACCAGGCAAGGAGCCGGTCGATCGCCTCGCGTTGGCCGTCGACCAGGACACCGCTGCGGGTGGCGAGGGCCAGCAGGGCGAGCAGGCCGGCCGCGCCGTGGGCCATGCCGAGGTTGGCGTGCCCGCCGGGGGTCGGCAACAGCGGGTCCGGGTCGTGGGCCACCCACCAGCCCGGGAGACGCTCGTCGGCGGGGTGCGGTCCGGTCAGCCGGACGAGGTAGTGCAGCAGGTCGGCGAGGGTGTCGCTGCCGGGTAGGTGTCGCAGCAGGAGCGCCCCGATTCCGGTTAGGCCGTAGAGCAGGTCGTACTCGCTGAACCGAGTGTTTTCGCCGTGGTCTATCCGCTCGTTGGCGTCGGCTACCCGCTGCCGGGTCAGGTGGAGGATGTGCCGGTCGAGTGTCGCGGCTGCTTGCCGGTAGCGTGGTTTCCCGTCCGCGCCGGCGGTGTGCAGGAGGAAGGCGACTGTCGGGGCGCCGTAGAACAGTCCGGTGTGGGCGGCGGCGTCGACGGGGCCTGCGGTGACCTGGCGGATGTGCTCGTGGGCTGTGGCCCAGCCTCCGGTGCCGGTCATGGCCAGTTCGATGTGCAACAACGCGGGTCCTGCTGCACCGGAGGCCAAAGACTGTGCGGATGCTTCGGCGGCGGTGAGGGACTGTGGTGGTGTGGTCATTGTGCTGCGGAGGGGGCTAGGCGGCGCAGGGCGGCCGCGCGGGCGAGCCGGCCGGTCGTCTTCTCGGTCTCCGGGGCGAGGTCGAGGGCTCGGCGGTGGTGTCCGTGCAGCAGGCTGCGCAGCACGGTGGATGGATCGCGCTGACCGGTCAGGTTGTGGTGGTAGGCGGCGAGGGCCGCGTCTCGTTCGTGCCAGGCTTCGACTATCCGCTGCCCGCCTGGTAGACCGCGGAGCCTGCTGAATCCGCCAGCGGGGTCGGAAAGGTGTCGGGCGAGAGCAGCTGTGGACCGGTCCAGCGGCCCGGTCTGCTGCGGCAGGCATGCCAACAGTGCCCGGTAGCCGGTGGCCGGGTCCGGCGCGAACGCGGCGGCGAGCTGCGCCATCGACGCCGCGGCGAGCGCCTGGGCCGGAACGCCGCAGGCTCGCGCCGTAGCGATCTGGGCTATGGCTGCCTGCGTGTCCGCGGCGAACACCAGTTCAGCGGCGGCTAGGGCGGGCCCTTCGCCGTAGCGGCCCGGCTGCTGCGCATACGGCACGAGCGCGATGTCGGCGGGCAGGCCCCGCTGGTGGAGGCCGGCGGCGAAGGTAGCCACTTTAGCGGCCGTCGGGGCGTACCGGTCCGGTGTAGTGAGGTCGACAACGATGGCGAGGTGTTGGTCGCCGTCGGGGTGGTCGCGGTGCCGGTGCGCCCACCAGCGACGCAATCCGAGTCTGGATAGCTCGTCAACGAGTGCGGGCAGGTGGCAGACCAACAGGTCGTCGAAGTGTGCCGGGTCGCCGGTGAGCCTGGCGTGCAGCAGGCGGGAGCTGCCCGGTCGATGCACCGGCCCTGGCGGCGCGGTTGTCGGTACCGGCCGGGGTTGCGGGGCGGCGGTGGTCATCGGGATCAGCAGTTCGGCAGGCCGGCCAATCCAGCCAGGTGCCTGCGAGGGAACGTCTTCCTGCAGCTCCAGCCGCCCGGACTTCTCCAGCCGCCCGCGTAGCAGTGTGCGGTCTAGGCGCTGGTCGAGTTCAAGGGGTAGCCGCAGCTCCCCGTCGCGCAACACCACCCGCGCCGGCACGCGCCACCGTCGCCGCCACGACTCCAGCCCGGCCTGCCAACCGGCATCGGTTGCCACGTCGGCGGCGGTGAGGATCCAGCGGGCGGCGGCCAGCACGGTACGCCGGTAGCGGATTCGCGGGGTGTGCGGCAGGGTGCGGGCTGCACCGAAGTCGAATGGGCCGAACACGGCGCTGCGTGCGTCGGCGACCTCGGCCAGGAACCTGGCCAGCGGCGGGCTCTGCACCGAGGTGTCCAGTGCGTGCGGGATCCGCGGTACCACCCGTCGCCCGGTGGAGCTCTGAATCAAGTACATCTGCTCGGCGTCGGCGGTCACGGCGAGGTCGTCCAGGCGGATCGTGTCACCGTCGTGATGTTCGGACAGGCAGACGACATCGGGCAGCAGTCGGGGAATCCGCACGACGTTTTCGTTGTGGGGTCGCCGCGGTGGGTATGACAGCTGCACCGCCACCACATCATCCCCTCCTGGTGCCGCGTAAGTGGCGGCAAGCCGCCGCCGGTCGGTTGGATCGAGCAGGTATGTGAACCGTCCGGCCATGCTGGTGTAGGCGCGCGGCACAGCCGTAACCCACAGCCGGAACCGGCCACGATCGATCTCACCGGTCGATGCCGCGTCCAGCACCACGCCGAGCTCCACACGCTGGGGCGCAACCAGGTCGGTGTGCTCCCCGACGGTCAGCGTGTCCACGTCGGCGTCGCTGAGATCAATCTCGTCGGCCTGGTCGGCGGCGGCCTGCTGGATCATCGCCAGCAGCGCCGCGTCGCGTTCGGTCAGCGCACGCCACGTCGGCCGGGTCCGTGGCCCACCCAGATAGCCGGCTGGGTAGCCGAGCCCTGAGCCGGCCACCAGATCCCGTACCGGAACGAGGGCTCCCGGGCCGTAGCGGACGCGGAATCGGGCGTGGTAGTCCAGCCACGCTTGGGTTCCGAACGGTTTCGTGGTCAACCGAAGCAGCACCGAGGCGGCCTGTTGCGCCTCCTCCACCACGTTTTCTGGCAGGGTGATGTGGCTGCCAAGGCGCACGTCGGCGGCCAGGACATGCCCGGCGGTGGTGGCGAGGCTGTCCATGTGCGCGGCGGCCGAGGCCCGAAAGGCGGCAGCCTGCCTTTGGTCCGGGCAGGTGTTGTGGTCGGCAAGCTGTTCGCGGATCTTCTCTAGCTGGGACAGCATCGGGGCGATGTCGGCCAGTTCGGCGGCGTCGACGGCCCGCAGCACCTCGACCAGGTGCGCGAGCCCATCAACGGCCGTCATGGGGGCCCGCAGGCTTGTGAGCAGAATGCGCTGGGCGATCAGGGCATCCACCAACGCCGCGACCTTGGCCGGCGGTGTGGTCGGGAACGCGGCTGCGACCCGCGGCACCAGGGACTCCACACGCACCGGCGCGGCAGCGGCGGCCAGTACCGCCTGGACTGGCCGGGTGTAGCGCACGGACACTTCCCGCAGCGGGCCCGGCGTCCCCGCGCTGGCATCAGCGCGTCCGGCGACGACGAACCGGCCGTCGCGGACCATTCCCGCGGTGTCGGCCACCACCGTTAGCCGCTGCAGCAGCGGCGGGTGCTGCTCTAGTTGGTCGACCAAAGCGGTGAGCCAGTCCGCGTCGACGCGCACCACCGCCCGATGGTCCTGGCCGACGCTCGCTGCGGCGGGCCCGACCGCAGCGGCAGTGACTCCGGCGAACAACCCGAACGGTGTCGCTCGCCGCTGCCAGCGCATCAAGTAGCCCGCCGCCGACAGCACCGCTCGGCGTAGGTCCGCTGAGGCGGTCACGGCGGGGTCGCGGTCGAGCAGTTGCTCTACGCGTGCCGCGAGGGTGGGGCTGGCCAGCGAAAGCGCCTCGCGAACGTCGGTGCGGGACCACAGCTTCGTCAGCCATACCCGGCCCTCGGTGGCCACCGCGGCCGGATCGTCAAGGTCAATGCCCAGCCGGTCCAGGTCACCCGGGTCGGTGCTGGCGCGCACAATCATCACGTTTTGGTGCTGGTAGCGCACGGGGGTGGTCGCCACGGTCACCCTCCTCAACGGGGTGGCGGCAAGAGGGACGCCGGGGGTCCGCCGATCGCGCGGACCCCCGGCCGGACACCGGATCTAGGAGGGGTCGAGCGAGCCGCTGTTGCACGCACTGGTGCCGCAGGTGGCGCCGCAGTTGTCGCTGGTGTCGCACCTCATCGAGGTCACCGCGGCGGTTGTTTGTACCACCCGCAGGTCTAGCTCGAACTCTTCATCCGGGATCGGCGTGGAGGTGTCGGCCTCGTCAAGCATCAACACTGGTGGCATGAATACGACTCCTTACAGAAGGTAGGGGTTGTTTCTTCTTCTGGACGTTTCGGCCTACGGCCGGCTAGCCCGCGGCCACGAGACTGTGACCAGGCCATGGTGCTTCTCCAGCAGTGCCACGTGATCCGGGATGTGGCTCCGGTCGCTGCCGTCGGGCCAGAACCCGAACGTGGGCACTGGACCGCGGCGTGCCCGCCGGTCCCACGCCTGAATCTGCTCCACCATCGCCGCAGCGGCCTGCTCGCCGTTGGGGCCGTAGGCGCCGGCCCCGAACTCAATCCCGGCTCCGTCCATGGCCGGGCGCACCGCGAGGTAAGCGAACGAGTCGATGAAAACGCACCCGAACGGAAACCAGCTCTTGCGGTCCTGGGCCAGTTCTGTGCCCTCATCAGCAGCCACCTTGCAGAAACCGGGAAGGAAACACGCATTCCACAGGTGCAGGTCAGCGAACGAGACGCCGTTCGGAAACTCCACCCCGGACCACACCCGGACCTTCATGTCGGCGAGTACACCGTCCAGCAAATTGGGATCCTCCGGCGCGCCGGTGTCGAAGCGCAGCCTCACGTACCGCCCGTGTCCGTCGGGAAGCTGCAGCACCCGCTCGCGCCGTTCGCCCAGACCCTGCATAGGCACGAACCCGCAAACCTCCGCCGAGGTGCTCGCCAGATGATCGGCCTGCCTGGCGAAGGCTATCGAGCGGGTGACCCCGTTCATTCGCAGCGGCACCGAAAGCGTCCCGTCATGATCCAGTTGCGTCAGCCAGGCCGGGGGGATGTCCCACGCCCCCACGGTGACAATGATCGCATCAAAAACCGACGATCCGGCTAGACCGTGCTCAGCATCAGCGCACACCGTCTCGACGCGGTTGCCGTAGCCGCTGGCATCGAGGGCTTCGCGCGCCCAGGCGGTGACGTCCGGGTCGATGTCGACGCTGACCACTCGACCAGCCGGGCCGACAACCTCAGCGATCAGCGCGGCGTTGTAGCCTCCGGAGCCGATCTCCAGCACGCTCGCGCCGGGATGCAGCTGCGCCTGCTCCAGCATCTGCGCCTGCAAGAACGGTGCACTCACCGACGAGATGATCTGGCCTTCGACATCCTTTTTGGTTGGTGGGGCAGCATCGGCGCTGTAGGCCTCCTCGATCGATGTGCCAGCGGGGACGAACAGGTGCCGTGGAACCCGTCGAAACGCCGCTTCGACCGCCTCCGAGCGGATCATGTCATCGGCCTTAAGGCGGTCCGTGAGAGTGTCTCGCGATCTTGCTGTCTTGTCGTCGGTCACACAACACCCCTAACCCGCTTGGCTGTCCCACACGGGAGCGAGTCGGCTTCCGTGTGCAGTAGAGCCTATGGACGTTGGATGACTGGGGTCAACGGACGAGCTGTCCACCCGTTGTCCACCATCGCGACGGCTGTCCATCGCTGGGTGGACGCCGTTGAACCGCTGGCGGTTGTGGACGGGTGGCCGGTAGGATCTGTTTCGGCCGCCGGTGTGGAGGCCGGCAGCCTTCCCAGTCCTCCACCTGGGGGTTACGATGCCACGCCGCTCTACTGTCGACTCTGGCTTCGGCAGCCATATGCGCGAGCTACGGAAGCAGCGCAACATCTCCTTTCGTGATCTTGCTCGGCTCACACTGGCCAGCAAGTCGAAGCTCTACCAGATCGAGACCGGGCGGGTCGTCCCTGACGCGGAAACCGCCCAGCTGATCGACAACGCCCTCAACGCCTGTGGCGATCTAGCTAGACTCGCCCAGCTAGGGCAGGAAGGGCAGCCCGCACCGTTGTTGCCGCGGCGGGAGTTCCTGGGCGTCGCAGCATCAGCGGTGGCCCTGGCACCGTTGATGGATCATTTGAAGGCGGGTCGCCAGCTGGGCGGAAACCTAGTTCGGCAGCTGCTGATGAACACCGCACGCCTGCGGCGTCTTGACGACTACTTTGGCGGCGCCGACACCTACGAACTGTTCGCTGAGGAAGTCGAGGCCACCGCACTCCTGCTGCACGAGGGAAGCTATCCCGAAGCCACGGGCAGGCAGCTGTTGGCTTTGCTATCCGAGCAAGCCCAGCTCGCGGGATGGGCTGCCTTCGACGCTGGCTGGCAGCCACAGGCGCGGCACATGTACGAGCTGAGCCTTCAAGCTGCCCAGGAGGCGGGCGACCCCTCGCTTACCGGGAACGCGTTCGCGTTCCTGGGGTATCAGAGGCTCACGGTAGGCGAGCCTCCGATCGAGGACCTTACTGCGGCATGTGAGTGGGCCGAGCGCGGTAGCCCTCCGAAAGTGAGGACGTTGTTGCACTGCAGGCGGGCATGGGCGCACGCCAACATCGGCGACGCCTCGCAGACCCAGCGGCACCTTGACATCGCAGCTGACGCCCTCACCGTCTCCGCTCAGGCGGCCGAGCCGGACTGGGTGTACTGGGTCGACGGCCTGGAACACGACATCATGACCGGGCGTTGCTGGGCAGCGCTGCGTCGGCCGCTACGGGCGATCAAAGCACTGGAGGACGCCCTGGATTGCTACGACGACACCCATGGACGTGACAAGGGGTTGTACCTGTCGTTCCTCGCCGACGCCTACCTGGAGGCTAACGAGATCGAGCAGGCGTGTGCGGTTGCGTCCAAGGCCATGGATCTGTGCGCAGGCGTGGGTTCGGTACGGCCACACGAGCGGATTAGGAACCTCATCGGTCGCATGGAACCGGTACAGCCTGCTGTGGCCGACCTGCGCACGAGGGCTGAGCAAGTGTTCAATCTTCGGCAACTGTCTGCTCCACCCACCGGGCGTACTGCGGTGACGCTGCAGCCAGGGACACGGCGGTGACCTCCGGATTCTTCCAAGGGTGGTTGTCGATCAGGTGCTGTTGGAGCGCTTGGTAGCAAGAAGCGGTAGTCCTGAAGATCACCTGGTACTCCTGCGCGCTTCCGAACTCGCCGTGGTGCCAGAACATCGAGCCAACCGGCCCGACAAGCTGAGCGCTGGCGGCGAGCTTTGCCATGAGCGCTGATTCGGCAAGAACCTCCGCCGCCTGCCGATCTTCCACTGCTGTCGACACGTTCCACAGATCCGTCATGCCACGAGCCTAGGCGAGCAGCTCTGGTGACGGTGTTGGACACCCGTACCATCAAGAATGGACACGGGATGGACAGGCAAGGCCTTCCGTCGATCGGTGATGGGGACGAAGCTGACTGTCAGTGACAGCCGCTCGCTGCCCACAAGGCACAGCGGATTGGTTCGACGCACCTTCTGGGGGAGGGAGCGTTGTGCTCGGTGCGGCGTGGCGGAGTCGGGAATCTCGCCGCTGCGCTGTCCGACTACCTCCTAAGGCGACAAGGCAGGTGACACAGTGCTACAGCGTCGACGTCGACAAGAGCCGCCGGCGGCAGACCCCGGCCAGACGCCGGGACCGCTACCTGACGGTGACGTTCATCCAATCCCCGGGGTCGGCAGGACCGGAGACGTCCTCGAACGCGGGCGTGAGTCGGGACGCAGCCAGACCAGCCGCGGCAGGCGACTGTGGCGGAGGTGGCGGCCGGGGCGGGGTCCGGGCAGCCGCGAATGTTGTTGCTGGTGGCGTTGCAGGCCGCGGTCGAGGCCGGCGACGCCGACCGCTGCTGCCGGGTGTTGCTGGCAGCGGCCCGAGGGCTGGCTGCCGAGGGCCATCGGCGCGAGGCGCAGCGGGTGCTGAACCTAGCGCAGGCCCACTTAGGGGCCAAGGATTGCCTGCGCGCCGACCTCGCGGCGGCGTGGCGGGAGTTTGAGCAGGAGGAAAGCAATGCCTAGTCCGGGGGGTAGCGTCCCTGCCCTTAAGACCACCGGCCCGGCCGCATTGGGCGGCGTCATGGAACGGCGTGGGCACCAGGTGGCCGCGTTGGTGCGGCTGGCCCGCCACAGCGGCCAGGGCGCGGTAGAGCGTTCGCTGGCCGGCCGGGATGCCGAGATGCTTGCGGCGCTGCTGAGCGACGCGGTAGCGATGATGGCCGGGCAGCCCCGGGAGTGGGATGAGGAGGATCTGCTCGAGTCGCAACGGCAGTTTGAGCGGGGCGATGGGGTGGTGGAGGCGCAGGTAGCGCTGTGCCGCCGGCGGCTGGCTGATGGATCAGGCCCGGCGGAGCTGGTGGCCCACATGACCCGCACCTATTCACTGTGGGAAGAGCACGGGGCGCAACTGGCAGCCCGCGCGGTGCTAGCGCTGTCTGTCAGTGAGCGGGGGCGGCCGTGATGATCACGCAACGGCGGTGGGACCTGCGGGGAGTCGGCAAGCACAAGCCCCGCCTGCGCGGTGGCGATCGGCTGTGGCAGTGCCGGTGTGGTGACCCGTGGCCATGCGCGGCGGCCCGTCGACGGCTGCTGATCCGGTACGGGTATGGACGCAGACTCGGCGAGTTGGCGTTCGAGCTGCTGGAGCAGGCGGTGCGGGACCTACCGCACCTGTCGGTGTCGCAGCTCTACGACCGGTTCATCGCGTGGACGCTGCCGCCGGAGCCGGCGCTGTGCCGGCAGCATGATCCTGGCGGGGGCACTCGGCCTTGCCGCGGGTCGTGGCCGCCTCGATGCGCACCCGACCGGCCTTGAGCCTACCAGCTCGCCCACGCCCGTGGGTTGGTGACAAGGAGGCGGCCCGTGACAACCCCAGTGCGGGGATGGATCTTGCCGCGGTGGCGCTGCCGTATGCGGACGGGCCGCGTCCGGGTGGGCCGGCCTACTTCCGGGTGGAGGATGGGCTGGTGCATCATCGGCTCTGTTCCCGGGCGAGGGCCGTTGCCGAGATCGAGTCGGGTCTAGGGGGTCTGCCCGGCCGATATGTGTGATGTGGACTGGGCTGGGATGAACCGGCGGGCAGCCGCAGCCGCCAGGTGGGCGCGGGTTCGCACGTGCGACAGGCGGGCACTCGGTAGGAGACTCGGTTCACGACGGGCCAGCCTCGCTAGGGAAAGGTGGAGGTAAGCCCTTTCGCTGCCGGCCAACCGCGGCAAGATCGCTATGTCGTGGGCGCTCTCCATGACCACCGCGGCCCCTGGCATCGGTGGACCCGCGGTCCGATGTCAGCCGGGGACCATGATCATTCTGTCCGCTATGTGTCCGTGGATGGCCGTAGAGGGCCGGATATGGCGGGACTGAACCGGACCGACGGCCGGACATACGCCGCTAGAGGGTCTTGGTGTTCGTGCTGGTCGTCGGGCGCTTTCGCTGGTGGTGGCGGGTACTGGATTCGAACCAGTGTAGCTTTCGCGACGGTTTTACAGACGGCCGAGTTTCGCCGTCAAGCACCCACGATGAGCTGGGAAAACTTGTGCCGTGACTCGGGCGCATTCTAGATCATTTCATGAATGTTGGTCGGCGGCAGCGGTAGTGCCGTGACGAGGGTAGCCGGTCAGGGTCCTAGCTTCCGGCCTGCGCCTTAGCCATCCACTGTCGAGAAGTCGACAGTTTGGACATGGTGGAGCCTTCGCATCAGACCTACGATTGTCTGATGAAAGCGAAGAAAGAGACGTCGAAGGCGCAGTTGACTGTAGCAGTTCTGATCGTGGTAGCCCTGCTGCTGCTGATAGGCGCCTTTCTGTTTAGTGCTTTAAGATTCTTCGTCAGGGCTGATCCGACTGTAGTGGCAGCCATGATGGGGGCAAGTGCCACCGTGATCGTTGCAACTCTCACGGTTGTGGGAGGTCGGGTCTTTGAGCGGAAGAAGGCAATTGAGGCCGAGCAGCGTACCCAATGGGCTAAGTTGTATGAGGAATTCATTCGAGAATGGTTGAAGATAATGCAGCTCAATATACCCAAGGAGAAGCGTGTAGAGAAGGTCGATGACAGTGCTGTAGTGGAGTACTTCGCAAACTTCTCAGCTAAAGCGATGCCGTGGGCTTCAGCTCAAGTCTTGAATCAGTGGATAGCATTTCGTCAGCTGACGGTGCAAGGATCGGCTGGAGACAAGGGCAGAGGTAAGCAGTTACTGTTCGAGTGGGAAAAATTGATTCTTGCTATGCGCCGAGATTTGGGGCACAAAGACAAATCTCTAGATGATCACCAGATTTTGAAGATGTTCATCAACGACTTGGACGAGAGTATCGGCAAGAAGGAGGAAACGCAGTCTCAGCCGGAGCGGGCCGGGTAGGAGCCTTGCGGCTCTCGGGAGACAGCGTTGACACGTTGACAGTCTGGTGTTTGCGCTGTTCAGGAGGCCAGACGGAGCGTCAACGGGCGCGCTGACACCCGTTGACAGCTGCTCTCATTGGTGCCGTGACCAGGTCCCGGAGGTGTTGCCGGTGTTCTGCATCGGTTGCGGCAGCGCCGAAGGCCACCACCCGGACGCCAGCGGCAAGGTAGTCGGGCGCGGCGGCGAGCGATACCCCGCCCGTAGCTAGGAAATTCATGGTGTGGAACGGGCCTTGCATCGCGCGGAACCAGGCAGTCCCGAGGGTTCCGGCCGGGAAGACCTTGACCCAATCGCAGCCGGCGGCCTTAGCGTGCTGAACCTCGGTGGCGGTGGCTGCGCCCGGCAGGTGCGGTATACCGGCCGCTCGACTCGCGGCCATTACCGCAAGGTCAAGACCAGGCGCCACCGTGTACTGGGCACCAGCGGCGGCCGCCGCCCGGACCTGGTCGCCGGTTATCACCGTGCCAGCTCCTACACCCTTGCCGCGCTCCGCTCCAGCTGCCACCACTGCCGCGAGCGACGAGACCAGCTCAGGCCGTTCGACCGGGACCTCGACCAGCTCGACGCCTGAATCCCACGCTCGGCTCGCTGCCGCCACCGCCGCAGTGGGTGATGGCAGGCCACGAAGGATGACCATCACTCGTTGCTGTCTGAATGGCAGCGCCTCCGCGGTCATTTGGTAGAGCCGATGTTGTCGGCCATGACTGTTCGAACTAGCTCCCGGGCCTGGTCATGGAGTGGTGCCGCAGCCTCCGAATTGTCGATGAGGTGGTACGGAACTGACGGCCTGAAGTCGACGTCGATCACCGACAAATAGCCTGGCCAGTCCGACAGCTTGCCGGAGTCCCTAGCGGCGCCTCGACGCCGTAGGTATGTATGCATTGTCTCTGGGTCGCAGTAGACCCAGACAAAGGTGGTAGTTGCGTTCATCGCGCTATGAACGGCCTGGATTCGCTTCACCCAAGCGTCGTCGCTGAACTCCCGGATGAACGGTGCCGTGACGATTGCGCTATTGCCGCACTCGACGTTCTCTTTGGTGGCGGCGGCGAGTGCTTCGTACTCACGCGGCCTGATCTCTTTCATGTAGTAGTCGGAGTCTCGATCGTGCGGGGATCGTCCGACTGACTCTAGGGCTGTCTCGACCACCGGCCGGGTGAGTGTGTCCTTGTCGAGCAGCGGCCAGCCTGTCTCCCGTACCAGGATCCGGCCAAGCTCTGTCTTGCCGCTACCGGCGTAACCGCCGATCACGATGACGTGCGGGGTCGAGCCTCTGATCTCGGTGCGGCGCGCCTGGGCGGGTGCGTTGACTACCCGCTTGGCTCGTGAACGGCTGAGGACCAGCCCATCCGCGGCCAGAAGCTTCATCGCCTCGCTGATCGTGAACGGGCTGACGCCCCACTCGGTGGCCAGCTCGCGCGTGGATGGCAGCACGTCACCGTGACGGAGTACCCCGGCCTCGATGTCGGTTCGGATGTTGCGCGCTACCTGGCGGGTGCGTGACTCCGATGGTTCGAGCGGTGGTCGAGGCGACGACATGGACACCCTCCCGAGCGGCCTGCTGAGCGTGGCGACGGATCGTGCCGACGATACCAGCGCCTAACAGTTGGCTGTGTCTCCCGAGGTCACCACTGCTGCACGGCCCACGTCAGCGAAAAGTTGTACCTAACAGTTGACTGGCAAACCAGCCAACTGTTAGGTTCGCATGCATCGCAACAGACCACCGAAAGGAGATACGTGGTGACACAGGGACATCTGGGTCAGTCGCACCCGCTGGCGGTGGTGGCTTCGCGTCACTGCCGGCATGGTGTGCCGGTGCCGCTGCTGGTGGGCGGGGTCGCCTGCGGGGCGTGTTGGGAGCTGGCGATTCGTGATGACGAGCGGGTCGTGGTGGAGCACGGGCTGCCACGCGAGCTGGTGCCGGACCCGGACCACGTCGATGAGGTGGCGGTTCGGCTGGCGTGCCGGGGCGAGCCGGTGGAGCTGACGGCGGCCGAGCGGGCTGAAGCGGCGCGCGTGCTGGCGGGGCGGGGAGTCAGCGCGTGGGAGATCCGGCGTCGACTGCGGCAGCCGCGGTCAGGGGTGGTGGTCGAGTTCCGCCGCCGTCCGAGTGTTTCGGCTGGTCTTGCCGATGCGGCCTGAAGTGAAGGTGGCCCCGGTTGGCGACTGCAACGCCGTCCGGGGCCTGGATCAAGAAGTTTGGAGGCTCCTGATCGTGAATCCACGATACGACGAGGTCACCTCGGCCGCTGTGCGGCCCGAGCTGGCCTCAGCGGCTGGCCCGGCACCGTCTGAGTACGACTACCGGGGCGATGCCGAGAAGACGGCGGTCGTTGAGGATGCCGCCGCCGAGTGGGCGGATTACGTGTCGGAATACGCCGCCGAGGTGGCGGCCGAGGAGGGCGACACCGAGCGCCCGATCGTCGCGGACGCGATCAAGGCCCTGTCCGCGTGGGGGGTCGACCTTGCCCCGGACAGCGCCGCCACCCTGCTGCGCTCCTGGCGCCGTGCCGACCAGCTCACCCCGGAGCAGGTGGCCGAGGTGGCCGCCCGCTTCTCCGGCGCGGACCCGGGTGACCGCGGCCCGTCGCCAGAGGTGGTCGAGCTGGAGACCGGCGGCTGGCGGACCACCATCGAGGTCTCGCCGCGGGTGCGGGTGGTCGTCACGGAGGACATCGGCCGTACCGGTCATACCGGGCTGACGGTGGAGCTGGGCAGCGGTGAGCACATCACCGTTGCATTGCCTTCGCGGGCTGTTGATGCGGTGGCGGCGGCGCTGACGGCGGCCGGGCGTGCGGAGGTGGCCCGATGAGCGCCGGGTATGAGGCAGCCGCGGTGGTCGGGGCGGTATTCGCTGCCTTGTATGCGGCTCACATGGTGGGTGACCACTTCGTTCAGACTCAGCACCAGGCAGATCACAAGGGTTTGCCGGGGTGGCGTGGTCGGGTCGCCTGCCTGGGGCACGTGGTGTCCTACACCGCTACCGGGGTGGTGGCGCTGCTGGTGCTGGTGCTGGGTACCGGGCTGACGTTGGACCCGTGGCGGGTCGCGGCAGGGCTGGCGATCTCGGCAGTGACCCACTACATCGCCGACCGGCGTACGCCGCTGCGGCGGTTGGCTGAGGCGACCGGGTCGGCCCGGTTCTACCTGCTGGGGGTTCCGCGACCCGGTCGCGATGACAACCCGTCGCTTGGTACCGGGGCGTACGCGCTCGATCAGTCCTGGCACATCGGCTGGCTGTTTGTTGCCGCGGTGGTGATCGCATGAGTGGGCGTATGGAACCTGCGGTGTTGCAGCAGGTGATAGACCGGGGTCTGCCGTCGCAGGACGCCTATGACGCGGCGGTGGCGAGGGCGACCGCTGCGGCGACCCGCGATAGCCGGCCGCCTCGCCGGTTCCGGGTGAGCATCAGCGCCGAGCGTCTGGCGGCCCCGTACTACGGCCTGGCGGTGGCCGGGGCCGCTATCGGGCAGGTTTGGGTCGGGCTGACGCACTTGCCGTTCCCGGACGGTCTGCCCATGGTGGCGCGGGTGGCGGCGGTGGTGCTGCTGGCCGCGTGCCTGGAGACGCTGGCGGTGGTGGTCGCGGCGATCGCTGACCAGCGGCGCCGGTTGGGTGAGCGTGCCACCGGGTGGCGTGTGTTCTCGCTGGTGGTGGCGATCCTGGCCACTGGGGTGATCGTGGTCGGGCATTGGGGCGAGCTGTATCCGGTGGCGGTGTTCGGCACGCTGAGCGTGTCGGCGTACCTGTTGTATCTGCTCCACAGCGCGGCCCGGCGCCGTGATGCTCTACGGGAGCAGGGCATGTTGGAGCAGATCCCCCCGGCCTACGGGTGGCGGTGGCTGCGCCAGCCGGTCGTCACCGCCAGGGCTCGCCAGTTGGCGGCAGAGCATGGTTTCGATCTGGGCGCGTCGCTTGCCGCTGCCCGTGACGCGCTGGCGGCCGAGCAGGCCGAGCGGGTCGCCGCTCGGCGGCGTCGGCGGATCGCCCGCGCCGTTCGGGTGGTGGTGCGCAGCGAGCACCAGCACCGCCGCGACGCGAAAGCGGCGGCGCTGACGCTCGACCTTGACCGGATCGCCCGCGACTTGGAAGCGTCAGCCGACTACGACTGGTGGCGCGCCAAGCTGGCTGACCGGTTGGGTATCGCTGGCGACAGCGGCACGCCAGAGCCGACGACAGGGCAGGCGACAGGGTCGCGCCAGGACAGCGACGGCGACCCGTCCCCGGTGGCGCCACGGCCGCGTCAGCGGCGGCGCCAGGGCAAGCGACAGAGCACAGCGGAGCGTGTCGCGGCGGCTGTCGCCCGTACCCCCAACGCGGCCCCGGTGGATGTGGCCGGGCGGCTGTCGGTGTCGCTGCGCACCGTTCAGCGGTATTGGCCGAAGCCTGCCACCGGCGGCGACCTGGTCGCGGCTGCGGTAGCGCCGAACGGGGTCGAGGTGATCCGTGATGCTGCCTGATCTTTTCCGGCTCGCGGATGCGGTTGACCAGATGGTCGACCGGTACCAGTGGGCACACAGCGATTGGCTGACCGCCGCCATCTTCAGCTCGGACCAGCCGGAGGTGGAGCGGCTGTGGCGAGCACAACGGCGTCGCCGGCACGCGTTGCGGCGCCTGATCGCGGCCCTGCGTGACCGGCAGGGGGTGAGCAGTGATGGGTAAGGCGCTGCTGGTGGTTCTGGCGCGGTCGGTTGGGTTTGTGTCCGTGGTGGTGGCGTGGTCGGCGTTCGTGTGGTTCACCGGCCGTACGTGGTCGCACCGGCCCCGGCGGCGGTATGTCACCCGGCGAGTGCGCGCCACCGGGAACTGGCTGCTGACCGTTGTCGCGGCGGCGCTGCTGTGGCAGCCGGCGGTTACCGCCGCTGTTCTGGCGGTGGCCGGTGGGGTGCTGGTGGCTACCGCGGCGGTGACCCGCCGCCGCGCCGCTGTCACGGCTGCCGGTGGGCCGATTCGGGTTCGGGCCGAGGTGGGCACACCCCGCCGGCTGGCCGCGAGCGGGTCGGGGCGGTAGCCGTCATGACGCGGGAGACGCCGGAGGAGATCCAACGGTGGGACGACGCGGCGGTCTGGTCGATCATGCGTCGGCTTAACGACAAGCCGGGCTGGCGGAACTGGCTGCTTGACCAGATGGACCCGGTCGAGCGGGATCGGGTGCTGGCGGCCGAGCGGCGCCACTACTGGCGGATCGGCCAGTAGCCGGCCGGTGAATGTCCGACCCCGCCAGCCACGGCCGGGGTGTCGGGGTCGGGCCTTGACCGGTCGGCTACCCGCCGACCATCCATCAACCAACCTAAAGGGAGGGAACTATGGACAACCGTGAGCAGCCACCCCCCGCTGAGGTAGCGGAGGAAGGCGCCACCCACTACGAGGTGCGGCTTGACCCGGAACCGGCCATCCCGCAGCAGCCGCAGCGGGTCGATGAGGAGCCGGCGGCGCGGCGCGGCCCGGTGTATGTGGACACGACGGTTCGGGAGCACACCGAACAGCCGGTGATCCCGGCCGGTTGGCGCACGTGGGGAAATGTGCGCAGCAACGTTCGCCGGATCGCCGGTCACGCAGCACATGCGGCGGCGTATCACGCGGTTCGGTCGCCGAAATACGTTGCGCTGGCGGTGTTCTGGTCGGTGGTGGGCATGTTCCGGCTGGGGTGGCGGTTCTGGCGCTGGGCCTACGACTTGGAGCAGCACGGCGAACGGGTCCGCGCCGCCGACCGCGACGACGTCGAGGGCTACATGAAGCTGATGCGGGAGGCCGACCAGCACCGCCGCAACCGGCTACCGGTGTTCCTGCTGGCTATGGCCGCCCTGCCCTGCCTGGTCGGGGCGTGGTGGTTCTGGGCGCCGCGGTGGGTGCAGCTGGTCACCGTGGTGGTGTTGGTGCCGCTGCTGGCCCGCGTGGGTCGCCCGGTGGGGCAGCGGATCGTGTCGCCTGCGGTGGTCGCACCGAGGTTCCGGCGCCTGAACGCCGACATCGTGTTGCGTGCCTACTACGCGGCGAAGCTCGGCGACCCGGACAAGCCGAGTCAGCAGATCACGTTCGGGTCGCCGATGGCCCGCGACGGTGAAGGGTCGACCGTCCTTATCGACCTTCCCTACGGCAAGGGGTTCAGCGACGCGGTCAAAGCCCGCGAAGCGATCGCCAGCGGTCTTGACGTGGCGGTGTCGCAGGTGTTCCTGTCCCGCGACCCGTCAAGCAACCGGCGGCATCAGCTGTGGGTGGCCGACCGCGACCCGCTGGCGATCCCGGCCGGCCGGACGCCGCTGCTCAAGCTGCAACCCACCGACGTGTGGAAGCCCGCCCCGCTGGGGCTCGACCAGCGCGGCCAGCGGGTCGAGCTGACCCTGATGTGGAACTCGGTACTGGTCGGTGCGGTGCCCCGGCAGGGCAAGTCGTGGTCGGCACGGTTGCTGGCCCTCTACGCCGCCCTCGACCCGTACTGCAAGCTGACGGTGTTCGACGGCAAGGGCTCGCCGGACTGGCGCAAGTTCGCGCTGGTCGCCGACCGGTGCGGGTTCGGGTTGGCGATGACCCGCGACGGCGACCCGGTCGAAGGGTTCATCGACGCGTTGCGGGAGCTACGCGCCGATGTGCAAGACCGTTACCAGCGGCTGTCGGAACTGCCGGCCGAGGTGTGCCCCGAAGGCAAGCTGACCCGCGAGATCGCCCGCAACCCCCGCTACCGGATGCCGGTGCGGCTGGTGGTCGTCGACGAGGTTCAGGAGTACTTCGACCTGGGCGACTCCGCCAAAGAGAAAGAGATCGCCTCGCTGCTGGTGTTCCTGGTGAAGGTGGCCCCGGCCGCCGGAGTGATCGTGCTGTGCGCCACGCAGAAGCCCGGCGGCGTCGGGTCCGGCGAGGTAGGCCGCGCGTTCACCTCGTTCCGCGACAACCACCAAGTCCGGTTCAGCCTGCGTACGTCGTCGTGGCAGGTCTCCGACGTCGTGCTGGGCGCCGGTGCCTACTCCGAAGGGCACGACTCCTCGGCGCTGCTGCCCACCTACAAGGGTGTGGGGATCCTGCGCGGCGCCGGGGACGACACCCCCACCGTGCGGACCTACCTCGCCGACGGGCAGGACACCGAGCGGATCCTGACCACCGCCCGCCGGATGCGCGAGGCCGCCGGCACCCTGACCGGGATGGCCGCGGGCGAGACCACCGCCCGCACGGTGCGTGACCCGCTGGCCGACGTCATCCGGGTGTGGTCGTTCATCGACCGGCCCGCCCTGCACTGGTCGCAGCTGGCCGAACTGCTGGCCGAGCACATGCCCGACAAGTACGCCGACGCCACCGCCGAAGAGATCTCCGCGCTGCTGCGCACTTTCGAGGTGCCCTCACCGGTGGTCAAGGTCGACGGCCGAGCGGCCCGCGGCGTGCGACGTGAGCACGTCGAGCAGGCCACCCACCAGCGGCAGCTCGCCGGTAACGGCAACACCGCCACCGACCCCGCACACGGCCCCTCAGACACCCCGCCGGCCGGCTGAGCCACCGGCCGTTACCCCGTTACCCGCACCCGTTGCCGCAGGCCAGACCGGTTACAGCAGCCGCGACGCCGCCGTTACCGCCACCGCTGGCCCGTAACCCCGGAGGTACCGATGGAGACCGCCCCCGACTTCGAAACCGCCCTCGTGACCGGCGTGCTGATCGTCGCCGCCGTGGTCGCCTTCGGCTGGGCCTTGAAGACCCTGGCCAAGTACCGCCTGATGGTCCTCGCCGCCCTGGCGCTCATGGCGCTGGCCTGCCTATGCGGCGAGATCCCCTAACCCACCGCCACCCCAACCCGAACGGAGGACCCACAATGGAGCTGCTGACCGCGGCCCTGGCCGCCGCCGACCGCGGCTGGCGAGTGTTCCCGCTACGCCCCGACGACAAGCGACCCGCCATCCGCGACTGGGAACCCCGGGCAACCCTCGACCCCTCCCGCATCCAACGCTGCTGGACCACCGGCCCCTACGGCGTCGGGATCGCCTGCGGCCCTTCCCGGCTGGTCGTGCTCGACCTCGACACCCCCAAGCCCGACCAGACACCCCCACCAGCGTGGGCACGCGAAGGTATCCACAACGGCGCCGACGTGCTCGCCGCCCTGGCCGAACAGCACCAGCAGCCGCTACCGGTCGACACCTACACCGTCACCACCGGACGCGGCGGTACCCACCTCTACTACCAACACCCCGCCGGGCAGCAGCTACGCAACACCGCCCGCCAGCTCGGTTGGCTGGTCGACACCCGCGCACACGGCGGCTACGTCGTGGCCGCGGGCAGCACCGTCGCCGGCCGCCCCTACCTCGAAACGTGGCTATCCGACCCCGCCCCACTGCCGGCATGGCTGGCCGAACTACTCACCCCCGCCCCGCCGCCACCAGTCCGCCCGGTCGTGGTCGACCTGCCCACCAACCGCCGCGGTGCCTACCTCGCCACCGCCATCGCCCGCCAGGTCGACCACGTCACCACCGCACCCGAAGGCCAACGCAACCAAGCCCTCTACCGCTCCGCGGTGGCACTCGGCCAGCTGGTCGCCGGTGGGGAACTCACCCAACCGGACGTGACCGCCGCCCTCACCGGCGCCGGGCAAGCCGCCGGGCTCGGCGCCCGGGAAACCGCCCGCACCATCGCATCTGGCCTACGCGCCGGCCACCACCGCCCCAGGAGCGTCGCGGCATGACCACCACACTCAACGGACACCGGCCAGACCTCACCACCCCCACCAGCAGCGGCGGCGGCATGCCCTGGGAAGTGCCGGTACCGCTGACCCACACCACACCGCCGCCACCGTTCCCCGTCGACGCGCTACCGGGCTGGCTGACCGACATGGTCACCGCCACCGCCCGGTTCACCCAAACCGATCCGGCCATGGCCGGCACCGTCGCCCTGGCCGTGCTCTCGGCCTGCGCCGGTGGCCGGCTGGAAGTCGAAGCCCGCCCCGGCTGGCGCGAACCGGTCAACCTGTTCGTGGCAGTGGTCGCCGACCCCGGCGAACGCAAGAGCCCCGTGCACGGCCTGCTTACCCGGCCGCTGCTCGACGCCGAACGGACCCTGGCCGACCGCACCGAACCCCTGATCGCCGAGCAGGCCGCGCTGAAAGACATCGCCGCCCGCACCGCCGAGCAGGCCAAGGCCACCGCCGCCCGCGCCGACGCCGCCCGCCGCGACGAACTCACCGCCGAGGCCATCGCCGCCGCCCTAGCAGCTGAAACAGTGACAGTTCCCGGCCTACCTCGGCTGTTCGCCGACGACGCCACCCCCGAAGCGCTCACCTCGCTCATGGCCAGCAACGGCGGCCGCATGGCCGTGATCTCCGACGAGGGCGGCATCTTCGACACCCTCGCCGGCCGGTACTCCTCAACCCCGAACCTCGACCCCTACCTAAAAGGCCACTCCGGAACCCTCCCGCTGCGGGTCGACCGCAAAGGCCGCGAACCCGAGTACGTCCCCAAACCCTCGCTCACGGTCGGCGTGATGATCCAACCCCGCGTACTGCGCAAGTTCGGCGCCGACGCCGACATGGTCGGCCGAGGGCTGGTCGCCCGGTTCCTGTTCGCCCTACCGACCAGCCTCGCCGGCTGGCGCGAAGTCGACCCCGACCCGGTCCCCGCCGAGGTCGCCGACACCTACGCCGGACACATCCACGACCTGGCCGCCGCCCTCGCCGAATGGACCGACCCCGCCGTGGTCACCCTCACCGACCAGGCCGCCGAACTGCGCAGCCACACCGCCGCCGCTGTCGAAGAGCAGCTACGCCCCGGCGGGGCGCTGCACGACATGCGCGAATGGTCGAACAAGCTCGGCGGCGCCACCATCCGGCTAGCCGGCCTGCTCCACACCGCCCACCACCCCACCGACGCGTGGCGAAAGCCCGTCGACGCCGCCACCATGACCGGCGCCGTGAAGCTCGCCGAGTTCTTCACCGCCCACTACCGAACCGCAACCTCCACCATCGCCGCCGACCCCGCCACCACCGCCGCCCGCCACGCACTCCATGTCCTCATAGCCAACGACATGAGCAACTTCACCCGCCGGGAACTTCACCGGAAGGTGATCCGACGCCTGCCCAAAGCAGCCGACGTAACCGCCGCCCTCGACACCCTCACCTACCTCGGATGGGTGCGCGCCGGCGACGGCGGCCGCTACGAACTCCACCCCCGAGCGGCCGACCTCGCCGACCACGCCGAAACCACCACCACCGCGGTGAACCAAGCATTCGGGACCATTCCGGGGGGTCATCGGTGAGCGGTGTCAACGGCTGTCAACGCCCTGTCTGCAACCCTGTTGACAGCAACCGCTGCCCGGTGACCAGGGCAAACGGACTCCGGACGGCTAACTGTCAACGTGTCAACGCTGTCACGCACTCCCACGATCGCAGCGCCACGGCGGACCGCTCAGAGCCCCGTAGAGCATCCGACCCACCCGGTACCCCTCGAAAGGCCGTGATCTTGCCGCTACGGCCAACTCAGCAGGCCGCCAGGAGCCCGCCTCAGCGACCCAACCTCGCAGCCTGCCCCGGAAACCCTCCACACCAGAAAGGCCGTGAGCATGCCGAACAGCGTCCGCCAAACCCCATCCAGGAGAGCCGAAAGGAGCAGCGCTCTGCCGAAGCAGCCGGACCGCCGAGCGTCAGATCACCTAACGATCGCGGATGTCTGCCGCGTCCTCAAAATCTCTCGATCGACCTTCTACGACTGGCGAGCGAAGCGGAAAGCCCCCAAGTGTTTCAGGCTTCCGAACGGTGATCTTCGAATCCGTCAGGGCGAGCTAGACCGCTGGCTGAATGCACTTGAGGAGGTGGGTCACTGATGACTGAGGAGAAGCGGTCTACCTCTTACGATGTCCGAATATGGGCTGTGCGTCCTTACGACCGCAAGCGTGGCCGAACCTACGGGGTGAGGTGGGGAGTCGCCGGGGAGCGGCAGCACCGGACGTTTACGACCCGCGCTCTGGCCGAATCGTTCCGCGCTGAACTGATGACAGCGTCCCGGCAGGGACAACCGTTCGATGTCGACACCGGGCTGCCGGCTAGCATGCTTCCGACGAGCCCCACTCCTACTTGTCTCGCGCACGCTCGGGCCTTCGTCGATATGAAGTGGCCGCGGTTGGCCCCTAAGTCGCGCGAGTCGGTTGCTGACGGCCTTGCCGCCGTCATGCTGGCGGTCCTGCCGCGTCGGGCGGATTCGCCATCGCCCAAGGCGCTACGTCAGGCGCTCCGGGGGTGGGTGTTCAACGTCCGGCGCCGAGGCGAAGCGGAGACGCCCCCCGCCGATTGGACGAGGGAGCTGGCATGGCTGGAGCGGCACGCCCCGGGCGTTGACGTTTTCGACGACACCGGTGCGGCTCGGCGAATACTCGATTCACTGACGGTCAAGCTCGACGGGGGAGCAGCAGGGGCGACCACCGTAGCGCGTCGCCGGGCGGTGTTCTTCGGGTATCTCCAGTACGGCGTGGAATTGGGCTACTTCACCAGTAACCCACTTCAGCGCTTTACCTGGCAGCCACCGGCCAAAGACGAGGCGGTCGATCGGCGAGTAGTGGTGAACCACGACCAGGCTCGCGCCCTACTGACAGCGGTTGCTTTGACGTACCCGCCGTTGGTTGCGTTCTTCGGTTGCATGTACTACGCGGCGATGCGTCCGGCCGAGGTGATCGCGCTGCGGGAGACTGACCTCGTACCGCCGCGCGAAGGGGAACTTGCCGAGCTTGTCCTCAACGGGTCTAACCCAGCGGTTGCGGCGGGGTGGACTGATTCAGGCCGCCGGGGGAAACGGCAGCTGAAGCACCGGAGTGTGAAGACCACGCGCGTGGTGCCCTGCGTGCCTGAGTTGTGGGAGCTTCTGCGGGCTCACCTAGAGACGTTCGGCGTCGCTCCGGACGGCCGGCTGTTCCGAGGGACGCGAGGTGGCCCGGTGCCGGACAGCGTCTACTCGCGGGTCTGGGAGCAGGCACGAGGGCTCGCGCTCTCACCTGCCGAGGTGGCCTCACCCCTGGCCGGTCGACCGTATGACCTTCGACATGCGGCAGTGTCGAGCTGGCTGAACGCAGGGGTAGACCCCACCCAGGTCGCCGAGTGGGCCGGCAACAGCGTGAACGTACTCCTCAGGGTGTACGCCCGGTGCGTGGTCGGCCGGGACCGGGTTGCGCGGCGACGGATCGCTGAAGCGCTGCGACCGGATGTGGAGTCTTAGCGACACCTGCCGATGAAAGTTCGTTCCACGGATGTTCCACAGACGTCCGGATCGGGCCGCCGCCGGCCGGTGATAGCCGGACCGCAACACGACAGCCCCTGGCCAGGTTTCGCCTGGTCAGGGGCTGTTTTTGCTGGTGGTGGCGGGTACTGGATTCGAACCAGTGTAGCTTTCGCGACGGTTTTACAGACCGCTCCCTTTGGCCGCTCGGGCAACCCGCCAGGACCTCCGCGCGCGGCGCGGTGGCGTCAGCAAGGATAGCTGGCGCGTTGGGCAGGTTGGCAAGTGGGTAGGGTCAACCGTGGCGGTAACCCACGGCACATATCGGGAGAATCGGATCATGGCAGCGAACCCGTCCTTCGACATCGTCAGCAAGGTCGACCGGCAGGAGGTCGATAACGCCCTGCAGCAGGCGTCCCGGGAGATCGGTACCCGGTTCGACTTTCGGGGCACCGGCGCCGAGATCTCGTGGGCCGGGGAGGAGGCGGTCACCGTCCAGGCCGAGACCGAGGATCGGGTGAAGGCCGCGCTCGACGTCTTCAAGGACAAGTTGATCAAGCGGGATATCTCGCTCAAGTCGCTGGAGGCAGGGGAGCCTCGCTCCTCCGGCAAGATCTACAAGATCGACTGCAAGATTCTGCAGGGGATCAGCCAGGATAAGGCCAAGCAGATCAGCAAGAAGATCCGCGATGAGGGGCCGAAGGGGGTCCAGGCCCAGATCCAGGGTGACCAGCTGCGGGTGACCGGCAAGAAGAAGGACGACCTGCAGGCTGTCATCGCGCTGCTCAAGGGCGCCGATTTCGAGGTGGCGCTCCAGTTCACCAACTACCGCTGAGGTGACCGTACAGCCGGCGTGACGCGGCCCACGTGACTCGGTCGGCGATACTGGCGGCATGGATGGTGGAGTAGAGCTGACCGCGTTTCTGGTGAACGAGTCCCGCGCCCGTCGGCCCGAGTTGGCGCAGGATCCGCTGGCCGCGCACTGGATCCCCGACGCGCAGCGCGATCAGGTGCGGCAGCTGTGGGACGAATATGCCGACGAGGTGTACCCCCACGATGACCTGGTGGTGTCGCTGCGGGGTCGGTGCATCGTGGACCTACTCAGCGAAGCGTTGGAGCGCAACCCCGAGACCGTGCTGCTGGTCTGCGGCGCCGGCTTCACTTCGTACCCGTGGTTGCGGCGGTTTCCGGTGGCGATCGAGGCTGATCTGCCGCGGATCATCGAGGCGAAGCAGCGCCGGCTGGCTGAGCTGGTCGCGGCAGGGGTCGTGGATGACCGGCCGGTGGAGCACCGGGCCGTGGACCTGGCTGATCCGGCTGCCCGGCGGCGGCTCGTCGACCATGTCCGGACGGTCGCCGCGGGCCGGCCGGTGGTGTATGTGGTGGAGGGGGTCATCTTCTACCTGCCCGATGCCGAGGCGCGGGCGGTGGCCGGGCTCGGCGCCCAGTTCGGGCCGGGCACGGTCAGCGCGGTGAGTTATTGGCCGGTGGCGGCCGCCGACAATCCGGTGCTGGCTGCGCAGCGAGGTTGGTTTCGGCGCCGCGGTGTCCCGGAGTCTGCCAGTTACCTGACCGTCGATGACATCGCCGCCGCCGCCGACGCCAAGGTCGACAACGAGAGCCCGGAGCAGCTGCAGCAGCGCTACCTCGGTGAGGTCAGCGTCGCGGAGTGGGGTCTGATCCCTGAGCACATCGCCGTGGCCCGATCTTGAGCGACATTCTGCACCTGCAGACCCGGGCCTATCCGCTCCAGCATGGAGCGATCGAGTTCACCGCCGGTTCGGTGGTGGTGCCGGGTCGGGGCGAGGTGCCGTTGCGCGCCGCGGAGCTCGGCTCCAACGCCTACAACTCTGAGGCGACGATCGAGGCAGAGCTCACCGCCCTGGTACGCGGTGCGGTGAGCCTGCCCGGCACCGAGATCGTCAGTTGCCGGGCCCGGATCATGAGCTCCGGGGTGGTCTTCCTGACGTACGCGCTGCGACACGACGTCGACCTGCGAAGCATGGACGCCTACCGGTTGGCGGAGTTCGACGCCCGGGTCAACCGGGAGCTGCGGGACGCCGACAGCGAGGTGATCGGGGAGGCCTTGTACGCGGCGGCAGCCGTTGGCGTGCTGCGGGATCTGGTGCTGCGGCCGGGGCACGATCCGGAGTTTGGGTTGACGTCGGTCGATCGGCGGGCGGTGAGGTACAACTGCCACTTTGTCGCCGTCGAGCCGTCGTGGACACCGGACCCCCGGGTGCCGGTGCTGTCGATGGGGCCGTGTTGCCAGGTGCTGTTGCCCTACACGTACGCCTGGGCGGCTGACCCGCACAGTGACCTGGACGACCTGTTGACGATGTTGGAGCCGGCCGACATCGCCACCGCCCAGCTTTCCATAGTGTTCAGCGCCAGTATCGGTGGCCGCCGGATCCTCGACGAGCTGGCCCGTTCGCAGTTGGGCCGGCTGCGCGCCGATGATCTGCGCCGGTTCCTTGACCGGGTGTGGGCCTCCTACCATCGGCTGGACACCTATCGACTGGAGTCGGCGCAGCAGCACCGGGCGAACTATCTGGCGACCCGGGAGGTGATCGGCCTGGATCAGGCGCATCGGCGCGCCGGCGAGCTGCTCGACTATGTCGGCAAGTCGTTGCTGGCCGAGTCGTCGCGCCGCAGCCAGCAGCTCGATTCCCGACTGAACCGGGTGGCGGCCGGTCTGACGGTGGTGGTAGCGGCCGCGTTCGCGATCGATCTGGCGGCGTGGCTGCTGCCGGACGCGGGGTGGCATGCCCGGTTGACGGTGGCGATCGGGGTGCCGGTGTTGTCGGTCGCCGGGTTGCTGGCGATCGTCCTGTCGGTGCGTCGTCGTCGCCGCCTTCAGGACGAAGTTGCCAGGCCCGGGTCGTCGGAGCCGATGCCGACCCACCACGTCCCGGCGCCGGTCGTCGGCCAGCGGGCCGGCGCGCCGGACCCAGCCGGGTCGGACCCGGCGGTGGCGGTTTCCCGAATCGGGCTCGATTCTGACTGATCACGCTACGCCCGGTCGCTGCCCGCCTGAGTAGAGTTGCGGGGTGACCAGGGTGGCAGCGATCGACTGCGGAACCAATTCGGTGCGGTTGCTAGTGGCGGATCTGCCCTCCGCCGCCGAGCAGCCGTTGCAGACGTTGACTCGTCGCAACGAGGTTGTCCGGTTGGGGGAGGGGGTCGACCGGACGGGCCGGCTCTCGGTGGAGGCGTTGCAGCGTACGCAGGTGGCGTTGAGCAACTTCGCGGTGGAGATCCGCCGGTGGGGCGCGTCGCGGGTGCGGATGGTCGCGACGTCGGCGACCCGAGATGCGGGCAACTCGGAGGCCTTCGTCGCCATGGTGGTCGAGACGCTCGGGGTGGTCCCCGAGGTGGTCACCGGGGCGGAAGAGGCGCAGTTGTCGTACCTTGGTGCGGTCCGTGGCCTGCCGGTGCAGGTGTCGCCGCCGTACCTGGTGGTGGATATCGGCGGCGGCTCGACCGAGTTTGTGGTGGGCGAGAGCCCGGAGGTTCATCAGCGGGCGGTCTCGGTCGACATCGGCTGTGTCCGGATGACCGAGCGGTATCTGCGCGGCGACCCGCCGACGCCGGCGGAGGTCGAGGCGGCCGAAGCGGACATTACGGCGGTGGTCGATCAGGCGCTGGCCGTTGTCGGCCGCGGCGGGCACTCGTCGCTGATCGGGCTCGCCGGTTCGGTTACCACGGTGACCGGGCTGGCGCTGGGCCTGCCGGAGTATCTGCCGGAGCGGATCCATCAGGCCCGGGTGAGCTACGACGAGGTCGCCAAGGTGACGGGCGAACTCCTGACGATGGGCCGGGAGCAGCGGTTGCGGTTGCCGGTGATGCACCCGGGCCGGGCGGATGTGATCGGGGCCGGTGCGTTGATCTTGCGGACGGTGATGGCCCGGGCGGAGGTACATAGCGTGGTCGCGAGCGAGCACGACATCCTTGATGGGATCGCGTGGTCGCTAGGGGAGCCGACGCCGTAGGGTGACCGCCATCACCCCTCGATGGAAGGACATCCTGCGATGAGTCAGCCCACTGACCCGCCGCCGCCAACATCACCCGAACCGACACCGGACGAACCGACACCGGACGACCCGCAACCGGAGGGCCCGCCGCCGGATGCGGCGCCGCCGGAGGCGTTGCCCGCGGACACCCCTCCCGCGGTCGAAGAAGCGCCCCCCGAGCCCGACTCCGCCGAGCCCGACTCCGCCGAGCCCGACTCCGCCGAGCCCGACTCCGCCGAGCCCGACGCCGGCCACGCCGATCCGGAGCCCGCAGAATCACCGGTACGCCGCGGCGTACGGCTGACCGCGTTGATCGCTGGCAGTGCGGTGATCGGGGCGCTGGTGGTCGCCGCCGCCGGCTTCGCCGCGCTCCAGTTCTTCAGCGAGGAGACGCCGGTGGTGGGTGACTGCCTCACCGAGGCGGCCACCGCAGACGATATGAGCGTGGTCGACTGCGAGGGCGGCGACGCGTACTGGTCGGTGGTGGGCGCCGACGGTACCTGGCAGTACGGCGAGTTCGAGGCTGCCCAGGCTGGTGAGGTGTGTGCGGAGCACCCCACCACCCAGCAGGCGTTGTGGATCACCAGCGAGCGTACCGTCGGCGCCGAGTCCGAGGGCGAGGTGGTGTGCCTGGAGCCGGTCGCCGGAACGCCTGATGACGCGCAGGACAGCGACTAGCCTGACCGCGGTGTTTGTTCGCAAAGTGACGGTGCCGCCACGCCACGACACCCCACGCTTCGCGCCAGTGGCAGCGACGTGATTGGGTGAGTAGTCGACGTTGATGACGGTAGGAGGAGCAGCCGATGGGCGAGATGGTGAGCTACCCGAGCGACGGTGCCACCAGTGAGGGCTATCTGGCGTTGCCGCGGTCGGCGGCGGCAGCTCCCGGGGTGATCGTGATCCAGGAGTGGTGGGGGCTGGTCAGCCATATAACCACGGTGGCGGACCGGTTCGCCGACGCCGGGTATGTAGCGTTGGCGCCGGATCTGTTCCACGGCGCCACCACCACCGAGCCGGATGAGGCGCGTACCTTGCTGATGGGGTTGGCGATGGACACCGCGGCCCGGGACATCGGCGCAGCCGCGGACTACCTCGCCGGGTTGCCGCAGGCGCAGCCGCACACCGGGGTGGCCGCGGTCGGTTTCTGCATGGGCGGCAGTCTGGCGTTGTGGTCGGCGACCCTGTCGGATCGGGTACAGCTCGCGGTTGGCTTCTATCCGACGATTCCGTGGGAGCGGATGCGGCCGGAGTGGCCGGAGTTCGCGGGCAAGACCGCGGTGATCCACTGCTCGGAGGCGGATGGTTCCAGTCAGGCGCCCGGGATCCAGACCGCCCGGGGGGCGATCGTGCAGGCCGGCGGGGAGTGCGACCTCTACGACTACCCCGGCACCAAGCACGCGTTCTTCAACGATGACCGGCCGGAGGTCTTCGATCCGGAGGCGGCGGCCAGCGCGTGGGCGCGTACCCTCGACGCGCTCCGGACCAGGCTCGGGTGAGCGTTGCCCAGTTCAGTGGGGGCCAAGACCGTCCGGGGGGTGGCGAGCGCCGCGGCCCGTTCCGGGACGTTGGCCGACCTTGACCGGGCGGTGATCCGGTGCCGCGCCTGCCCGCGGCTGGTGGCCTGGCGGGAGGAGGTGGCGGCGACGAAGCGGGCCGCCTTCGCTGACCAGGAGTATTGGGGCCGGCCGGTGGCTGGCTTCGGCGCCGCCGACGCGGAGATCGGTTTGTTGGGGTTGGCGCCGGCCGCGCACGGCGGCAACCGGACTGGCCGGATCTTCACCGGGGACCGGTCCGGTGATGTCCTCTTCGCTGCGCTGCACCGCGCTGGGCTGGCGAATCAGCCGGTGAGTACCGGCCTGGACGACGGGCTGAAGCTGTTCCATACCCGGGTCTTCGCGGCGGTTCGCTGCGCGCCGCCGGCGAACAAGCCCACCCCGGTCGAGCGGGATACCTGCGCGCCGTGGCTGCATCGGGAGATTGCGTTGCTGCGGCCCACGCTGCGGGTGGTGGTGGCGTTCGGCGCGTTCGCGTGGGGGGCTTGGTTTCCGGCGCTCACTGCGGCGTATGGTTTGCCGCCGCCGGTGCCGCGGCCGAAGTTCGGGCATGGGGTGTTGTGGTTCGCCGGCGGCGGGCCACGGGTGCTGGGTTGCTATCACGTCAGCCAGCAGAACACCTTCACCGGCCGGTTGACCCCGACCATGTTGGACGACGTGTTGGGGCGGGCGAAGCAGCTGGCGGGCCTGCGGTGAGCGGCGGCGGGGGTGGTCGGCGCCGGTCGTTCTGGCTGCTGGCGTTGACCGGGGTGGTGCTGGTGGGCGTCGCGGTGGCGGCCGGGTTCGGCACCGTGGAGATTTCGGCGCGGGATACCGGCTGGCAGGCGCCGGCGGCGCCGCCGACGCCGTTCGTCCCGGAGCCGCCGCCGCTGGCGGAACCGGTGGAGGCGGAGGAGTCGACGATCCCGTGGCTGGCGACCGCGTTCCGGGGGTTGTTGATCGCCCTATTCGCGGCGGTCGCGGCGCTGCTGGCGCGGGCGCTGTGGCGGTACCTGCGCCGGATCACGTTCAAGCCGCGCTGGCTGCGGGTGCGGGGTTTGCGGGGGGCGGCCACGAGCGCGCTCCATGACGCCGCGTTGGCCGAGGCCGCCGCGGATGAGCACGAGCTCTTCGAGGCGGTGAGCGAGGCCGTGCTCCGTTCCGAGGATGACCAGGATCCGCGCCGGGCGGTGATCGGTTGCTGGGTGCGGTTGACCGAGGCGGCGGAGCAGGCGGGGGTGCCCCGGCACCGTTCGGACACCGCCACCGATCTGGTGGTTCGGCTGTTGCGGGGGCAGCAGGTGAGC
This sequence comes from Natronosporangium hydrolyticum, assembly GCF_016925615.1. Lineage (NCBI taxonomy): Bacteria > Bacillati > Actinomycetota > Actinomycetes > Micromonosporales > Micromonosporaceae > Natronosporangium > Natronosporangium hydrolyticum. The sequence continues at coordinate 4,856,259 of NZ_CP070499.1, read as the reverse complement.
GAGTCGGTATTGGGGGAGTTCGCGGAGGTGTACCGGCGGGCAAGGTTCGCCAGCCATCCGGTGGATGAGCGGATGCGCCAGGAGGCGCGCGACGCGTTGGCGCGGCTGCAGGGCGAGTTGGCGGCGCGGGTGGGGGTGTCCGGGTGAGCCTCGACGAGTTGTTCGACCGCGGTGACGAGCGCCGCTCGTCGCGTACCGGGGAGATTCTCCGCTGGTTGGGGGCGAGCGCGTTGGCGGCGGTGCTGCTCGGTGCCGGGCTGGCGGTGGTGTTGTACGCGCTCGGGGTGGAGTTCTGGTATCCGGTGGCGCCGGTGGCGATCTTCGCGGTGCTGTTGCTGCGGCGGGCACAGCAGGGGTTGGGGCCGGAGGCGTCGGCCGGTCCGGCCGCCGGGGGGCGGATGCTCGCCGACTACTGGACGGGCGCAGCCAACGCCCCCGCTCCGGTGGCGGAGTTGGGGCAGCGTCCTCCGCGGGGCGACGCGGCCGATCCGGATGGGTTGGTGCCGGCGGTGTACCGCTGGGAGTCGCGGCTACGGTGGGACCGCGCCGGGTTGTGGCGGGGCAGCCGCGCCCTGCACCCCCACTTCGTTGAGCTGGTTGATGAGCGGCTGCGGCAGCGGTACGGCGCTACGGTGGCGGGCGATCCGGAGCGGGCGCGGCAGTTGCTGGGTGAGCGGGTGTGGCGCTATGTCTCGGAGCCGTCGCCTCGCAATCCGTCACCGAGGGAGCTGGCGGCGATGGTTACCACTGTGGAGGAACTATGAGTGAGCAGAACCAACCCGTGCCGACGTTGCCGGTGGCCGAGGTGGGCCGGCTGGCGCAGGCGGTGCTTGACCAGGTCGGGACCGTGGTGGTGGGCAAGCGGGACGCCCTGGAGCTGGTGCTGGCCGGGATTCTCGCCGGTGGCCACGTGCTGCTGGAGGACCTGCCGGGGTTGGGTAAGACGCTGACCGCCCGTTCGTTCGCGCAGGTGCTGGGGTTGGAGTTCCGGCGGCTGCAGTTCACACCGGACCTGCTGCCGGCCGACGTCACCGGATCGTTCCTCTACAACCAGCGCGACCACGAGTTCACCTTCCGTTCCGGCCCGGTCTTCACCAACCTGCTACTCGCCGACGAGATCAACCGCACCCCACCGAAGACGCAGGCGGCGCTGCTGGAGGCGATGCAGGAGCGGCAGGTGTCGGTGGAGGGGGTCACCTATCCGCTGCCGGCGCCGTTCCATGTGCTGGCGACCGCCAACCCGATCGAGTACGAGGGCACCTACCCGTTGCCGGAGGCGCAGCTGGACCGGTTCCTGCTGCGGGTCTCGTTCGGATACCCGGCGGCGGAGGAGGAGTGGGACGTGCTGCGCCGGCGGATGGTCCGTCAGCAGGAGGAGAGCCGGCTGGCGCCGGTGGTGGACCCGCCGACCCTGCTGGCGATGCAGGCCGCGCTGGAGCGGGTGACGGTGGAGGAATCGATCGGCCACTACCTGGTGGCGTTGACCGGCGCGACCCGGTCGCACGCCTCGGCGCTGGTAGGCGCCTCCCCGCGGGGGTCGTTGGCGTTGCTGTTGTTGGCTCGGGCGCGGGCGGTGATGGCTGGGCGGGATTTCGTCGTGCCGGAGGATGTGAAGGCGGTGGCGGTGCCGGCGTTGGCGCACCGGATCACGCTGCGTCCGGAGTTGTGGCTCCGCAACGCCGACCCAGCGGTGGTGGTCACGGACGCGCTGGCCAACACCCCGGCGCCGGCGACCGGTGCGCTGCCCCGGCACGCCGGCCCGGACGGTGCCGCCCCGCCGGAGCCGGTGGACGCGGGGCGGTTTTGACGATGCCGTGGCGGCCCACGCCAGCGTTGCGGCGGGCGGTGCTGCTCACCGGCGTGCTGGCGCTCGGCGGGGTGCTGCTGAGCCGGCCGGATGTGGTGCTGCTGGCGGCCCCGTTCGCGTTCGGCACGATCTGGGCGCTGCTGCGACGGCCGCAGCAGCCGCCGCGGCTCACCGTCGCCGTTTCGGAGGAGCGGCAGGTCGAGGGCGACCAGAGCGCCGGCACGATCAGCGTAGGCAACCCGGACCCGGCCAGCTACGACCTGGTGGTGGTGCGGACCCGGGCCAGCCGGTGGCTGGCGTACCAGGGGGTGGACCGCCCGTACGCGGTGACCGTGCCCGGGGGGCAGGTGGCCGAGTTGTCGCTGGTCGGGCCGGTGCGGCGGTGGGGGCGGCAGCTACTCGGGCCCGCGCAGGCGCTCGGCTACGCCGCCGACGGGCTGCTGCTGACCGAGTCGAGACGCGCCGGCCCGGCGATGTTGACCGCCTACCCGGCCGCGGCCCGGTTCCAGGCCGGAGAGACGATGCCCCGCTCGGCCGGGCTGGTCGGTAGTCACCGTTCCCGGCAGCCGGGCGCCGGCGGTGAGCTCGCCGGGGTGCGGCAGTTCCTGCCGGGTGACCGGCTGCGCCGGGTCGACTGGCGGGCGTCGCTGCGCACCGGGCACCCGCATGTGGCCGCCACCCTCTCCGACCGGGACGCCGAGGTGGTGCTCGTGCTCGATGTGCTCACCGAGGTGGGGGTGTCGGGCGGGGTGGACGGGCAGGCCTCGGTGCTGGATGTCACCGTCCGCGCCGCCGCCGCGATCGCCGAGCACTACCTGCACCAGGGGGACCGGGTGTCGCTGGTGGAGTACGGCAAGGCGGCCCGGCGGCTGCGGCCGGCCAGCGGTCGCCGGCAGTATTTGACGGTGCTGGAGTGGCTGCTCGACGTGACCCCGGGCACCGGTCACAGCGCACCGTATGAGCGGGTCTTCGGCCCGCATCTGCTCTCCGGCGACGCGCTGGTGGTGGTCTTGACTCCGTTGGTGGCGACCGGGGCGGTGGAGATGCTGGCGCGGTTGGCCCGTTCCGGCCGGTTCGTGGTGGCGGTCGACACCTTGCCGCCGGATCTGCCGGTGCCCGACCTGGGGCCGCAGTCGGCACTGGCGTACCGGATGTGGCAGCTGGAGCGGCGCAACACCGTCGGCGCACTCGGCGAGCATGGGGTGCCGGTCGTGCCGTGGGCCGGTGCCGGGACGCTGGATCCGGTGCTGCGCCGGGTTGGCCGGCTGCCCGGTGGCCCGGTCGGCGCTGGCGGGCGGGCGGCGCCGTGATCGCCCGGGTGGTGACCGCGGCGGCGCGGATCAGCGTTACCCCGCTGTTGTTGCGGGCGGTGATCGCGACGGCGGGGTTCGGCGCGTTGGCGCTGGCCGCTCCGGATCTGGTGTGGACGTTGCCGGTGGGGTGGGTGTTGCTCGCGGCGGTGGCGATCGTGCCGGCCTGCTTGCCGAGCGGCGTCGCCCCGCTGCTGCTGGTGTTGGTCGCGGCCGGCGGTTGGGTAGCCTCGGCCAGCCCGAGCGCCACGGTCGGGTTCGCCGCCCAGGCGGCGGCCCTGGCCGGGCTGCTTTACCTGGTCCATACCGTGAGTGCGCTGGTGGTGGCGTTGCCGTTCGACGCGGTGGTGGCGCCGGACGCGGTGGTCGCCTGGCTGCTGCGGGCGGCGGCGGTGATCGCCGCCTCGGCGGGGCTGGTGGGGTTGGTGCTGCTGGGGGTGCCGTATCTGGCGGAGGCCGCTGGGGTGGTGGCGGCGCGGCATGTGGCGGCGACGGTGGTCGGGGTGGCGCTGGCGGTGCTGCTCACCTACCTGTTGCGGGCGTTGCGGAGTTCGCAGCGAGGATGATTAACCGGTAAGCGTCACGACGCTCACATTTGTCGCGAGGACTTCCGTGCCGCCCGGTAACGGAGCATGATGGAGGCGTGGCACCTCACCGCGTCCTCATCGTCGGTGCCGGGCACGTCGGTTACTACACCGCGCACCGGCTGAGTCACCGGCTCTCCGCGCGGGAGGTCGAGGTCGTCGTGGTCGACCCCCAGCCGCACCTGACCTACCAGCCTTTCCTTCCCGAGGCGGCGGCGGGGAGCATCGAGCCGCGGCACTCGGTGGTGCCGCTGCGGCAGACGCTGCGGCGCTGCACCATCGTCACCGGGGCGGTGGCGGGCGTGGATCATGCGCAGCGCACCGCCACCGTGCAGATGGCCGACGGCCCGACCCGTCAGTTGCGCTACGACGATCTGGTGCTCGCCCCGGGCAGCGTCTCCCGCACCCTGCCGATCCCTGGGCTGCGCGAGCACGCGGTGGGGTTCAAGACGTTGGGGGAGGCGATCTGGGCCCGTAACCGGGTGCTGGAGCGGCTGGATGTGGCCGCCGCCACCGACGATCCGCTGCTGCGGCAGCGGGCGCTGACCTTTGTGGTGGTGGGCGCGGGCTATGCCGGGATCGAGGCGCTGGCCGAGCTGGAGGACATGGCCCGGGTGGCGCTTCGCTACTATCCGGAGCTCACCGACGCCGACATGCACTGGGTGCTGGTGGAGGCGACCCAGCGGGTGTTGCCGGAGGTGGGGCCGGAGCTGGGCGCCTACACGGTCACCCAGCTGCGGGAGCGGGGGCTGGACATCCGGCTGGACACCCGGCTCGACTCCTGTGTCGACGGCAAGGTGGAGCTCTCCGACGGTGACACCTTCGAGGCGGACACCATTGTGTGGACCGCTGGGGTGCGGGCCCATCCGCTGGTCGCTGCCACCGATCTGCCCCGTGACGACAAGGGCCGGATCACCTGCCTGCCGACGCTGCAGGTGGTCGACGGGGAGACGGTGGTGCCGGGTGCGTGGAGCGCGGGCGACTGTGCCGCCGTGCCCGACCTGACCGCCGCCGAGCCGGGCACGCTCTGCTCGCCGAGCGCGCAGCACGCGGTCCGGCAGGCGGATCGGCTCGCCGACAACATCGTCCGGGCGGTGAAGGGCCGGGCCCCGCTCGCCTACCGGCACAAGCATGCCGGCAGCGTCGCTAGCCTCGGCCTCTACAAGGGCGTCGCCCACGTGTATGGCATCAAGATCCGCGGGTTCCCGGCCTGGTTCATGCACCGCACGTACCACATGAGCCGGATCCCCACCTTCGCCGGCAAGGTTCGGGTGCTGGCCGACTGGACGCTGGCGCTGTTTCTGCGCCGGGAGGTGGTGGCGTTGGGGCAGCTGCACGATCCCCGGCTGCCGTTTACCGACGTCACTCCGTCGACGCCACCTCGCCAGTAGGTCGGCGGGGTCGTGCCGGTGATGCCGGCGCCGCCGGTTCAGCGGGCGACCGGCCACACCCAGGCGTCGGCGATCCGTTGCCCGGGGGCGTTGAGCAGCGCCGCCAGCGTGTCCCGCAGCGCCGTCTCGTGTTGCTGGCCCGGGCCGAGTACCACGCACTCGGCGTTCCAGTACGCCAGGTCGGCTTGGGCGTGCGCCCGCTGCTCCCGGCCGATCTCGGGGGCGGCTCCGGTGGCGGCCACCTCCGCGAGCAGCGCCGAGGTGGTTCGTTTCGCGGTGCCCATGGAGGCGGTGCCGCCAGCGCCGTAGGGGCCGATGAAGAAGCCCTCCGGGAGGCCGAATTCGGCGTTGGCCGCGGCCGCCCAGCGCATCGGCTCCGGCTCGGGTGGCGTGGGCAGCGGGACCGGCACCAGGACCCCACCGGGGGAGACGCATTCCCGCCAGTGGCCTTCGCTGATGAACTGGGGCACCGGGTCGCGGTCGCCGGCCGGCAGCGGGGTGGGCAGCAGCGGCAGCAGCACCGCTGCCGCCACCACCGGTACGGCGTAGCGCTGCCAGTCGGTCTGGCGGCGGGCCCGTTCGAGCCCGACCAGCAGGATCAGGGCGAGCAGCGGCACCACCGCCACCGCGTACCGCTGCGGCAGTGCGCCGTCGATGACCGGAGTGTCGACCAGTGCGACGTAGGGCAGCGGGATCTGCATCCGGGTCTGATACATGATCAGCTCCGGGCCGAGCGAGAGCACTGCCAGGATCGCGCTGGCGCCGGCGGCGGCGAGCACCAGCGGGTTGTCCCGGAGCCAGATCACCCCGGCGACTGCGGCGAGCAGCAGTGGCCAGCCGAGGAAGGCGTTGTACTCGGCGGGTCCGGTGGCGAGCGCGGCGGCGCTGTCGCTGCCGGCGATGCTCAGTGGCGAGAAGTTGGTCCAGCTGGCTAGGTCGGCGGAGTAGTAGTACGGGTCGAACGGCCCGTCGGCGACGCTGACCGGGCCGGCGAGCTGGACCCAGATCGGGTAGGCGAGCGCCGCGGTGGCGAGGCCGGTGGCGACCGCCATGCCGGTGAGGAACCCGGGCAGGATCTTCCGGGCCCAGCCGAGCCGCAGCACTGCGTACCCGATGCTGAATAGGGCGAAGGCGACCGCGGCGAGGTAGAGCACCTCGGCACCGAGGAAGTACTGGGCGATGACCAGGCCGGCGAGCCACAGTGCGGAGGTGAGGATCCGTCGGTGATCACGCTGCTCGGCCGCGCGTGTGAGGCGAATCACACTCCAGGCGATCGCGGGCACCAGCCACTGCGAGGACATGTGCCAGTGACTGTTCGAGTGGGAGATCATCGCCGGCGCGAACCCACAGAAGCCGGCGGCGACCGCCGCCGCCAGCCGGTGGGCCCCCAGGGTACGGCTGAACAGCAGGTACCACGCGATGGCGGTGGCGGCGAGGTTGCCGATCGTGGCAATGGCGAACGAAACCGGCGCCCCCGCGGTCAACGTGACCGGCGCCAGCAGCAGCCCCAGCGTCAACGAGGTGGCGTTGGCCAGCATGTTCATGCCGTCCGGCGCGTTCAGCCGGTCGGTGACCAACCCCTGGTCGCCGAAGAGCACCTGCACATCGACGGCGAAGAACCACTCGATCAGGATCTGATCTTCCGGGTTGAGGATCAGCTCCCGGGTGGTCGGGTCCGGCCACAGGCCCTGCCCGACCCAGACCGCGGCGGCGAGAAACAGCAACGCCACGCCGAGGTCGACCACCGCTGGCCGTCGCGCCCACGTACGCAGCTGAAACATCGCGCGGCCTGACGTGGTGGGGAGGGCGGGGTCAGCCGGCCGGCTGGTCGGGGTCGTACGCATCGGTCTGACCTTAACCGCTGGGTACGGGTTACGGTGGCAGAGCCGCCCGGGTGGTGGAACCGGTAGACACGGCTGCCTTAAAAGCGGCTGCCGAAAGGCGTGCGGGTTCGAGTCCCGCCCCGGGCACGGCGTGGAAAAGGCCCACGCGTTGATCATGGACTTTGGTCCATGGTCGGCGTCCGATCAGTGACCAAAGTCCATGATCCGCGCAGCCGCAGTAGGTCCGGTCCCGCGCCGCCACCCCCGTGGCTACGGCGCCGGCACCGCCGTGACCACCACATTGTCCTGGTAGCGGCCGGCGGCCGGATCGAACTCGCCGCCGCAGGTGATCAACGTCAGGCGGAGCTCGCCGTCCCGGGCGAAGTAGCGCGCCAGCGGGATCTCCTCCTTGTCGTAGACCTCGCGGGCGACCACCTCGAACTGGTGCACCTCGCCAGCCTCGTCGGCGGCCTCCACCAGGTCACCGGGGGCCAGCTCGCCGAGCGCATAGAAGGCGCCGTGGCCCTGGTCGGCGCTGTCGACATGGCCGGCGACCACGATTGAGCCGGCCTCAGCCTCCAGCCCCGGACCGTACTCGTACCACCCCACCTGGTCCACGCTCGGCGGGACGTCGAACTCGCCGGTCTCCGGGGTGATCCCCACCTGGTTGACCTGGGCGGCGAGCCCCAGCGCCGGGATCGACAGCGTCACCGGCGGCCGTACCGTCCGCTCCGACCCGCCGCGGCCGTCGGTGATCGGCACTGGCGGGTCGCCCGCCTCGGTCGGCGGCGGTGCGGTCAGCTCCGCCGCCGCGTCGGTGCCCACCTCGGACACGCCCTGCCCCCGCCAGACGGCGACGCTGCTGGCGGCGACCAGGGTCACCCCGAGCACCAGCGCGGCGACCACCAGCGGCCGACCGCGGCCGGCGCCGATCCCCCCAGATCGGCGCCGGCCCCGGTGCCCCCTCATCGCAGCGCGGTCCGGCGGTAGTGCCGCAGCCCGAAGGCCCCGCCGATGACGAGCATCAGCCCGGCCGCGGCGGCGGCGAACCAGCCGGCCGCCACCCCGGTGGCGGCCTGGCCGCCGGTGCCGCTCGGCACGCCGGACGGCGGCGAGTGCAGCCCGTCGATGGTCTGCACCACCAGATCCAGCGTGTCGTCCTCGGCCGAGCCGATGGCGTAGACGATGGTCGCCGTGCCTTCGGCCAGGTCCAGGTCGGCCGGGCCGAGCACCACGTCCTCGGTGCCGGCGAGCACCACGTCGGCGTCGACGGTGCCGGCCGGCAGGTCGGCCCCGTCCTCGTTCGGGTTGGTCAGGTCGGTGAAGACCGGCTCGCCGCCGGCCCGCACATCCACCGCCGGTGCGGCGGCGGTGTGCCGGACGGTCAGCCGGGCATCCCCGGCGGCCACCTCGCTGACGTCGTTGGCGAACGGCGTGAGCGTCGGCTCCCCGTCCTCCGAGAGGTGCGCGACCAGGCTCAGGTTCGCCCCGCCCGGCACCTCCGCCCCATCGACCTCCAGGATCGCCTCACTGTCCGGGTCGCCGCCCGGAGCGGTGATCACGATGTCGTACGCACCGGCCGGCAGGTCCAACGGGCCGGCGATCTCGCCCGGCGCGAAGCCCTCCAGCAGCGCGTCCCCGTCCACGTAGACATCGACATCCTGGCCGGGGATGCCGTGCACCACCGACACCTGGGATGTCTCCTGCGCCTGCGCCGGGCTGGCGAGCGCCAGTCCCGCGCCGGCGGTCACCGCGGCGATCGCGGTCACCGCCAACGGCCGGCGGATCTGCGACGTACGCATGTCTCCTCCTCGCTGTGGTCCTCACCACTGTCGGTCAGGTTGCACAGCGGGTTACGCCCGATCGCGCCGCGCCGGATGCGGATTTCTCGCCGATGTGACACTGCCTGCATCCGGGCGGCGGCCTCGCGGCGTAATCCCAATCGCATGACTCCGCTGCCCGCAACGATGGGGGAGACTTTATGTACGCAGAGCCGCTACGGTGTAACGATGCGGCGACTCGCACCGGGTGACCGGTGACCGACAACCATCAGTCGCCTGACTCCCGGGCCGAACGGGACGCCGAGCTGACCGGCCGGTTCCGGGACGGCGACGAGCAGGCTCTCCGGCAGGTCTACGACCGGTACGGCCCGGCCGTGTTCCACCTGGCTACCGGGGCGCTGCCGACGGCGGCCGACGCCGAAGATGTCACCCAGGCCACCTTCGTCGCCGCCTGGCTGGGCCGCGGTACCTTCGACCCCGACCGCGGCAGCCTGCTCGGTTGGCTGCTCGGGATCGCGCGTAGGCAGGCGATCGACCGGCTCCGGGTGCGGTCCCGGGAGCGGCGGGTGGCCGAGACCGTGCAGGCGCAGCCCGCGCCGCAGTCGGCGCCGGCCGACCCGGACCGGGTGGTGGACCGGTTGGTGGTCGCCGACGGGTTGGCGCAGCTGCCGCCGGAGCAGCGGCGGGTGCTGGAACTGGCCTTCTACGACGACCTGACCCACCAGCAGATCTCGGCCGTGACCGAGCTGCCGCTGGGCACGGTGAAGAGCCACATCCGGCGGGGCATGGCGAGCCTGAAACGCAGATGGGAGGTGGACGGTGCCGCACCTCGATCCAGACCGGCTGGTACTCATCGCCATCGGTGACGGGGTAAGCGACGGTGGCGAGACGGCCCACCTCGACGGCTGCCCGCAATGCCGCGCGGAGCTGGGCGACCTGCGGGAGGTCGCTGGTCACGCCGCGGACGCCCGGCAGCTGCGGGAGCTGCCGGCGCCCCCGGAACGGGTGTGGCAGGGCATCCTCGCCCAAGTCACCGAAGCGCCAACGGTGGCGGCCACCGAATCACGCACCGGGCCGAGCACCGAAGCGCCGGACCGGCCGCCGCCCCACCGGGCCTCGGTCCGCTCCCGCCGCTGGCCGGAGTCGGCCCGGCTGCTGCTGGTGGCGGCGGTCGCGGCGGTGCTGGCGGTCGGCGGCACGCTCGGCGTCACCGAACTGCTCGACCAGGAGCCGGCGGTGGTCGAGGAGGTCACCGCGCAGGCAGCGTTGACGCCGCTGGAGACGGTGCCGGTCGCCGCCCACGGCGAGGCCCGGGTGCTCGACGGGCACACCCTGCACCTGCACGTCACCGGCCTGGAGCAGCAGGCAGGCTACTACGAGGTGTGGCTGATCAACCCGGACACGATGGAGATGATCTCGATCGGGGTGTGGGGGGAGGGCCCCGACCTGGTGTTGCCGCTGCCGCCGACGGTGGACCTGGGGGCGTACCGGCTGGTCGATGTGTCGTTGGAGGAGTACGACGGCGACACCAGCCACTCCGGCAACAGCATCGTGCGAGGGGTGCTCGGCGACTGACCTGGGTGTTACCCGAGCCGGGCCACCGCGGCACGGCCGCTGCTGATCGCCCCCTCGACGAAGCCCCGGAAGCGGGGTGCCAGCTCGGCGCCGGCGAAGACCACCCGGTCACCCCAGGCCGCGAGCCGGTCCGCGGAGTCCGCCGCGGCACCGGCGCGTACCTGGGAGTTGTAGGCCCCGCCCGACCACGGGTGGTCGACCCACACCGCCTCGTGGATCGCCAGCGGCTGCGCTGCGGCCGGACCGAACGCCCGGGCCAACTGATGTCGCAGCTGCTGGTCGCGCTGCTCGGTCGGCAACCCGGCCCAGGTACGCGCGGTGGGGCCGCCCAGGAAGGCGGTGAGCCGGGGTGCCCGCCCGTCGTCGACCGAGCCGTCGGCTACCACCAGGCCGACCGGGTCGGTGTAGGTCGCCGCACCGCTCAGCCCGTCGTACCGCCAGAACGGGCGGTCGTAGACGGCGGTGTACTTGATCAGGTCGCCGGCGACGAACCCGGCCAGCAGCGAGCTGAGCTCCTGCTGCGCCGGCAGGCGGTAGTCGATCCAGCGCGCCACCGGCGGCGGGGCGGTGATCACCACATACCGCGCCGACCAGGCGGCGGTGGCGGTCTGCACCACCACCTCGTCGTCGACCACCCGGACGGTCTGCACCGGCGTGCCCATGACCGGCGGTCGGCGTAGCTGCCCGGCGAGCGCCGTGATCACCTCGCCGAATCCGCCCCGTAGCTGAAACTCGTCCGGGTCGCGGTCTGATTCGTAGGTGGCGAGCTCGCGCCGGACCGCCTCGGCGTCGAGCCGGTGCGCCGGCTGGCCGAACAGCTCGGCGGTCACGGTCTGGGCCAGGTCCGCCTCGGCCTGGGGGAGGTCGGCGGCCTTGAGCAGGTCGGCCACGCTGCTGCCCGGAGCCGGCGGCGCGCCGTCGGTAAGCAGCGCCAGCCAGGCGTCGGGCCGTTCGTGGGCCGGCCGGCGGCGCTGGGCGTCGCCGGTCACGGTCAGCCCCGCCCCGCCGGTCGGCAGCGGGCTGAGGTGCCGGCCGGCGTCGGCGGCGAGGTCCAGCACGGCGGTCATGTCGCCGTTGATCTCCTGGGCGCCGAGGTCGACCGGGCCGGTGTCGGTCTCGACCGTGTGCACCCGGCCGCCCAGCCTCGCCTGCGCCTCCAGCACCTGGCAGGTCAGGCCGCGCTGCTCGCCGGCGACCGCGGCGGCGAGACCGGCGGCGCCGCCGCCGATCACGAGCAGGTCGACCGGGTCAGCCATGCGCGGGCGCTGGTCGGATCGGGTCGCCGACGGTGGCGGCGAGCTGGTCGAGCGAGATGCCCAGCGCCTGCGCCACCGCGGTGACGGTGAAGAAGGCGGGCGCCGGAATCCGGCCGGTTTCGATCTTGCGGAGGGTCTCGACCGAGATCCCGGCGGCGCTGGCGACCTGCGCCATGCTCTGCTCGCCGCGGGCCTGCCGAAGCAGCCGGCCGAGTCGTTCGCCGCGTTCGCGTTCGTGCGGGGTCAGCGGAGCGCGCACCATTCCTGTGATAGTAATACCGGTATAGTTATCCGAGGACGACGTGTGGGAGCGGCGGCATGGTGGAGTTGAAGACCCCGGCGGAGATCGACGGGCTGCGCAGGGCCGGCCAGGTGGTGGGCCAGGCGTTGGCGGCGGTGCGGGAACAGGCGGCGATCGGGGTACGGCTGCGGGAGCTGGACGAGATCGCCGCCAAGGTGGTCGCCGACGCCGGCGCCGAACCACTGTTCCGCGGCTACCACCCGGAGTGGGCGCCCACCCCGTTCCCCGGGGTGATCTGCGCCAGCGTCAACGACGCCGTGGTCCACGGCATCCCCGGCGACCAGCGGCTCGCCGACGGCGACCTGGTCAGCATCGACTGCGGGGCCCGGCTCGACGGCTGGTGCGGCGACGCCGCGATCAGCTTCATCGTCGGCACTCCGGACCCGGCGGACCAGGCGCTGATCGAGGCCACCGAACGGGCGCTCGCCGCGGGCGTGGCGGCGGCGACGGCCGGCGCCCGGCTCAGCGACATCTCCCACGCGATCGGCCGCTCCGCCCAGCAGAGCGGTTACCGGGGGTTGGCCGACCACGGTGGACACGGCATCGGGCGGACCATGCACGAGGCGCCGTACGTGGCGAACGACGGGCCGCCCGGGCGCGGGATGCGGCTGTCGGCCGGGCTGGTGTTGGCGCTGGAACCGATGCTGACCAGAGGTGGTCGCCGATACCGGCACGACCCGGACGGCTGGACGGTGCGCACCGCCGACGGCACCCGCGCCGCCCACGCCGAGCACACCGTCGCGGTGACCGAATCCGGCCCTGAACTACTCACCGTGCCGTAGCCGAGCGGTTTCTGCAGGTTCGTTTTGCCGGGGTGGCGGGGCCGGATACCCTGTGGTCATAACCCCACCTGGCAAGATCCCTGGCGTGGCCAGAACGATATCGACGGAGCGTGTGACGTGAGGACGAGTAACCCGGTGTTGACCCGGCTCGCCAAGGACGCGGAGCGGGAGCGGACCGCCGCGCCGGGCGGGCACCAGCCGCAGGTCTTCGGCCAGTCGGCCGGCGCCTACCCGACCGGCCCGGACGGGACCGCCACCGCGCCGCCCGACACCCGGCCGATGACCATCGACGACGTGGTCACCCGGACGGTCGGGCTGATCGCACTGGTCGCGGTCGCCGCTGGCGTGATCTGGCTGGGCACCGAGCCGGCCGACGGCCTGGTCTTCGCCTTCCCGGCGATGATCGTCGGGCTGGTGCTCGGCTTGATCATCGCCTTCGCCCGGGTCACCAACCCGATCCTGATCAGCGTGTACGCGGCGGTGATGGGGGTCTTCCTCGGCGCCATCAGCCAGTACTTCAACGCGATGTACGAAGGCATCGTGCTGCAGGCGGTCGCCGCCACGGTCGGCGTCTTCCTGCTGATGGGCATCCTCTACAAGAGCGGCACCATCCGGGCCACCCCGAAGTTCATCAAGTTCATGACCGCCGCGCTGGTCGGGGCCGCCGCGGTGATCCTGGTCAACCTGGGCATCACGCTGTTCACCGGTGAGCCGACCATCCTTCGCGACGGCGGCCCGATCGCGATCATCGTGAGCCTGGTCTTCATCGTGCTGGCGGCGCTGAGCTTCATCCTCAGCTTCCACGAGGTGGAAGAGGGGGTCCGGCTCGGCCTCCCGCAGAAGTACGCCTGGGCCTGCGCCTTCGGCATCGTGGTCAGCCTGATCTGGCTCTACATCGAGGTGCTGCGCCTGCTCAGCTACTTCCAGGGCGACTGACCGACGCCGTTACGACGCGACGACCCCGAGGCCTGGCGGCCCCGGGGTCGTTTCGTATCGGACCCTGGTCAGCTCAGCCGCTCGAGGACCATCGCCATGCCCTGGCCGCCGCCGACGCACATGGTCTCCAGGCCGATCTGCTGGTCGTGCCAGTCCAGCGCGTTCAGCAGGGTGGTGGTGATCCGGGCGCCGGTCATGCCGAAGGGATGCCCCACCGCGATCGAGCCGCCCGCCACGTTCAGCTTCTCCAGCGGCACCCCCAACTGCTGGTACGACGGGATCACCTGGGCCGCGAACGCTTCGTTGATCTCGACCAGGTCGACGTCGGAGATGCTCATGCCGGCCCGGGCGAGCGCCTGCTGCGACGCCGCCACCGGACCGAGCCCCATGATCTCCGGCGAGAGCGCCGACACTCCAGTGGCGACGATCCGGGCAAGCGGGGTGATCCCCAACTCCCGGGCTTTGCCGGCGCTCATCACGATCACCGCCGCCGCCCCGTCGTTCAGCGCGCAGCAGTTGCCGGCGGTGACCCGGCCATCGGGCCGGAACACCGGCTTCAGGCCGGCCACCGCCTCCTTGGTCACCCCGGGCCGGGGGCCGTCGTCCCGCGCCACCACCGTACCGTCCGGTGTGGTCACCGGTGTGATCTCCCGCTCCCAGAAGCCGTCCGCGATTCCCTTCTCCGCGAGGTTCTGCGACCGGACCCCGAAGTCGTCCATCTCGTCCCGGCTCACGCCGTGGACCTCGGCGAGGTTCTCGGCAGTCTGGCCCATGGCGATGTAGATGTCGGGCAGCTGCCCGGCTTCCCGCGGATCCCGCCAGCTCTCACCGCCGCCCTCGGCGCGGGACTGGGTCCGGGATCGGGCCGCCTCGAAGCGCGGGTTGTGCCAGCCGCCGCCGACCAACTCGGCCGCCTCCGGCGGCAGCATGTCGGAGTTGCCGCGGGCGTAGCGGGAGACGCACTCCACCCCAGCCGAGACGAAGACCTCGCCCTCGCCGGCCCGGATCGCGTGCATCGCCATCCGGGTGGTCTGCAGCGACGACGAACAGTACCGGGTGATCGTGGCGCCGGGGACCGAATCCAGTCCCAGCAGCACCGAGACCACCCGGGCCATGTTGAACCCCTGCTCACCGCCGGGCAGTCCGCAGCCGAGGTAGAGGTCGTCGATGGTCTCCGGGTCCAGCTCGGGGACCTTGTCCAGCGCGGCCTGCACGATGGTGGCGGTGAGGTCGTCCGGCCTGACCTGGCTGAGTGAGCCCTTGTGCGCCCGGCCGATCGGAGACCGGGCGGTGGCGACGATGACAGCTTCCGAGTGCTCCATCTCCACAGGCTACCGCTTCCTACTCGCCAGTAGCCTCAGCCGTTGTGGCAGCGCGGCCGCCCGTCGCCCGTACCTTGTGGGCTGGCGCTTGATCAACTTCGAGCAGTGGCGGGTAGGGGGCGGTTGCGCAGCCTACGAGAGCTGCGAGCGCAGACGGAGCAGACGGGAGCGGTGTGGCGCCACTCAATCCACAAGCGCTGCTAGTGCCGGCATATAGGACCCTGCTGGTTAAATCGGGTCACTTTTGATCATCAAGCATCGCCGCAGCTCAGGTGGTGCTGCGGGAGCGTTTGCTTTGCTTACGCATACGACTAAACCCCGACATGGTTGGGCAGGGAGGGATCTTGCGTACGGTAATATCGGACTTTTCCGTACGCAAGATCCCTCCCTGCCCAACCATGTCCGAAATGCACCCGGTGCCGCAGTGGCCCCGGCCAGCGTAGGCGTATACGTGTGCAGAGCAAACGCGGTGGAGTAACCACTTGACCTGCGGAGACGCGGATTGATCAAGTGGGCGGATCAGCCGAGCGGCGTCAGCGTTGCAGCGGCACCACGGCGGCGGCGACCGCCGGGTAGAGCGCGTGAGCCCAGACCCGGTAGCCGTCGGCCGACGGGTGGAACCGGTCGAAGCAGAGCGAGGCGTGGTCGGTCCGGAACACCGTGCCGGTCTCCGCCGCCAGGTCGACCACGTCGCCGCCGGCGGCGTGGACCGCCGCCGCCTGTGCCCGCGCCAGCCGCCGTCCCTGCCAACCGAGAAGCTGCCGCAGGGGCGGCGCGAAGGCACGGACCGCGCCCAGGTCCGGGCAGGTGCCGACGACCACTTCCACGCCGGTGTCGCGCAGCCGGCGCACCGCCGCGCCCAGGTGTGCCGCCGCCTCGCCGGAGCGGTGCAGGCCGGTGACGTCCCCCGCGCCGATCAGGATCACCGCGACGTCCGGGATGTTGCCCACCAGCGCTCGGGAGACCTGGGTGGCCAGATCCCGGGACCGGGAGCCGGCGACGGCCACGCTGGCCAGCTCGACCCGCCGCCGAGGTGGTGCGCCCGCCGGCCCGCTGCCGGTGGTCAGCAGGTCAGCCAGCTGGCCGCCGAGGGTGGCGTCGACCGTGTCCACCCCCACCCCCAGCGCCCCCGCGTCCCCGAGCAGGGTCAGCCGCAACGGTGGCGCCTCCGCCGGGCCGACAGTGGTCCGCATCGCCAGGCTCAGCGACGGCGTCGCGTACCGGCGGGAGCGGGCGGCGATCACCTCAGCGAGTAGCAGCAGCGCTCCGCCGAAGCCGGCGGCGGCGAGGGTGGTGGCGGCGGCGCGGCCGACACGACGCGGAAGGGTGGCCATTACGACTCCAACAGGTTGGGCTCGGGAATGGTGCTGACAGCAGCGGAGCCGACGGACGGGCCGACCGCGGCGCGGACCCGGCGTCGCAGCGACGCCCACCGGCCGGCGGGCCCGCGCTCGCGCCCACCGACCGAGGCGGCGGAGACCTCGGTCCCGCCGTGTCGAGACGCCTCGGCCGCGGCCCGCGGCAGCGACTGGATACCCCGCTCGCTGGTCGGGTCTTCCCGCCCGAGCGCGGCCAGCGCGGTGGGTAGCAGCGCGGCGGCGGCGGCCGCGTACCCCTCGATCGAGGGGTGGAACCGGTCGACCCCGAACATCCGCTGCGGCTCGGCGGCGAACCGGGGCCCGATCAGGTCGGCCAGCGAGACGGTCCAGCCGCCGGCCTCCACCACCGCGACGGTCTGGGCGGCGGCGAGCTGACGGCTCCACCGGCGGGCCACCCACCGCAGCGGTGGTCGGATCGGCACGATGGTGCCGAGGTCGGGGCAGGTGCCCACCACCACCTCGGCGCCGGCGTTGCGGAGCGCGCGGACCGCCGCCACCAGGTGGGCGACGGCGACCGCCGGGGGAGTGCCGTGGGTGACGTCGTTGCCGCCGATCACGATCACCGCGAGGTCGGGGCGCAGCTCCAGCGCCTCCTCGACCTGGGGAGCCAACCGGGCGGAGATCGCCCCGACCACCGCCAGCCGGTGCAGCCGGACCGGTCGCCCCAACCGCCGGGAGATACCCTTGGCGAGCAGCGCGCCGGGGGTCTGCCGCGGTTTTGCAACGCCGTACCCGGCCGCGACCGAGTCGCCGAGCATCACCACGGTCAGCGGCTCGCCGCTGCGGCCGCCGTACCGGCCACTGCCGCGCGGCGGCGGCGCCTGCGCCCGCGGGATGTTGCGCCGGGCCTGTTGGGCCTGGCCCAGCAGGAGCCCGACGGTGGCCAATGCGGTGCCGAGCACGGCGGCCGCCCCGTAGCCAACCCCGCGCATCCAGTTCCCGTTCACGCCGCCCACGCGCGAAGATTATCCGGTGGCGCCGTCCTTACGCATCTGACCTGCGGGCGTGGTTAACCCTGAGGCGGGACGGGCGACTGTGATTCGGTTTGAGGCTACGCTTCGGTGGTGCGCTACTACGACAACGTGGTCGAACTGATCGGCGACACGCCGCTGGTGCGGCTGAACACAGTTACGGCGGGGATCCCCGCCAGGGTGCTCGCGAAGATCGAGTACATGAATCCCGGCGGGTCGGTGAAGGACCGGATCGCGCTGCGGATGGTTGAGGCCGCCGAGCAGGAGGGCAAGCTCCGCCCCGGTGGTGTCATCGTCGAACCGACCAGCGGCAACACCGGGGTCGGCCTGGCCATGGTGGCGCAGATGCGGGGGTACCGCTGCGTCTTCGTCTGTCCCGACAAGGTCAGCGAAGACAAGCAGCACGTCCTGCGGGCGTACGGGGCGGAGGTGGAGGTCTGCCCGACGGCGGTGGCGCCGGACGACCCCCGCTCGTACTACAGCGTCTCGGATCGGCTGGCGCGGGAGCTGCCGGGGGCGTGGAAGCCCGACCAGTACGCCAATCCCAACAACCCTCGCTCGCACTACGAAACGACCGGGCCGGAGCTGTGGGAGCAGACCGGCGGCGAGATCACCCACTTCGTCGCCGGGGTCGGCACCGGCGGCACCATCAGCGGCGTGGGGCGCTACCTCAAAGAGGTCTCCGGCGGGCGGGTACGGATCATCGGTGCCGACCCGGAGGGCTCGGTCTACTCCGGTGGCACCGGCCGGCCGTACCTGGTCGAGGGGGTCGGTGAGGACTTCTGGCCGACTACGTATGACCGGGAGATCTGCGACGAGATCGTGGAGGTGACCGACCACGCCTCGTTCGACATGACCCGCCGGCTCGCCCGGGAGGAGGCGTTGCTGGTGGGCGGCTCCTGCGGGATGGCGGTGGTGGCCGCGCTGGAGGTGGCGCGCCGGGCCGGCCCGGACGACGTCGTCGTGGTGCTGCTCCCGGACGGCGGCCGCGGCTACCTGTCGAAGATCTTCAACGACGACTGGATGGCCAGCTACGGGTTCCTGGACAGCATCGGGGAGACCGTCGCGGGTGTGCTCGCCGGTAAGGGTGAGGTGATCCCGCCGCTGGTGCACACCCACCCCACCGAAACCATCCGGGAAGCGATCGACGTGATGCGCGAGTACGGCGTTTCGCAGCTGCCGGTGTTGAAGGCCGAGCCGCCGGTGGTCACCGGTGAGGTTGCCGGTTCGATCGCCGAGCGGGACCTGCTGGACGCGCTCTTCTCCGGGCAGGCGCAGCTCTACGACATGATCGAGGGGCACATGGGGCCGCCGTTGCCGTTGATCGGCGGCGGCCAGCCGGTCTCCGAGGCGGTGGCGCTGTTGGCGAAGGCCGACGCGGCGATGGTGCTGGTGGACGGGAAACCGGCCGGGGTGCTGACCCGGCAGGATCTGCTCAACTACCCCCGGTAGCGCCGGCACAGGGGAGCTCGCCGGGGCCACCCGGGCCCGCGCGAACGGGTGAATCGGACACCCTGTCCGGCGCGGGGGTGGCCTCGGCGGGTTCCACTGAGTGCAGAGATGGCAGCGGCGAGTTATCGCGATCCGCTGTTGAGGGGGTGCATATGAGCCGGGACGAGGCTTCTGAGCCGGCCGACGTGGTCGACCGGTTGCTGTGGCGGGACGCACAGCAGATGTTGGGTAGACACGACGAGCCGGACGAGAACGAACAGTGCCGGTGGTGCGGCGGCGACTGGCCGTGCCCACCACGCCAGCTCGCCCAGCGGGCGGACCAGGCGTCACGCCGGCCACCGCCAGCTATGAGTTCGCCACCGCTGGCGCCAGCGCCGGTGCTGGTGTCAGCTCCGGCTGGAGCTGGGGTAACGGGGGCGCCGGACGGCGTCGGGTCGGCGGGTGCGCCGGCCGGTGCCGGGCCGGCGGGCGCCGGAGCGAAGCCCGGGCCGGTGCCGAAGCCCGCGTCGAAGCCGACGCCGAGACCCACGCCGAAACCGGTGGCGGCTCCGGCGGCCGAGGGCGGCAACGGCAACAAGCCAGCGCGGTCGCAGTCTGGTTGGCGAGCGCAGCCGAGCCGTCGAACCGGCGCACAGCCGCGGCAGCGGCCCGCCCGGCGAACCGGGGAGGGTGGGCGTAGCACCAACGGCGGCCTGTTCGACTGACCGGGCCGCCGGGAAGCTCTCCACTCGCGGCGGCCCGACGTTTCGCCAGCCTCGGGCCCGCCGCACCGCCCACCCGTCAGCCCCCTTCGGCCGGTTGACCTCCACCGGTCGGCTGCGCGCCAGTGCCGGCGCGAGATTGGGGTGGGTGGGTACGGGGGTGGCCGGAGTGCGGGGCCGTGATGCTCCCCGCCCTGTGCAGCGGTCGCGCACTCCGGCACCCTCTAGACATGGTTCGACCCCCGGGGTTCTGCGCACACTGTGGAGCGCAGCACCGGCTGGACTAGGCCGGCGCCCCGGGGGTCGGGTAACTGCCTGGGTTTCGCCGCGTCACCGTCACACGTGAGTGTCACGCGGCCTCGGCATACGAAGTCCGAGAGAACGGCGACTAGCGGACAGTCACCTCACGAGTCCGATAGCTATACAACTTAGGACCACCTCCTCTCTCGTGTACCTAGCACGCTAGCCGCCTGGCGGCGACGCGGCAACCGGATTCCGAGGATCGGACCGGGATCGCCGGGCCGGACCGGGCGGACGCTGGGTATCACCCCAGCGGTCACATCCGAGCGGCACACCCTACCGCCTGGTAGGCCACAACGCTCAGGATGTGGGCGCTGGTCGCGACACTCGCTCCGGTGCCGGATCCGCCGCCCCGGCCACGCCTTCCCCCGCCCCGGCGCCGCCGTCGCCCTGCTCCGCCTCGGCTACCCCCTCCTCGCGCCACAGCCGGCGCATCTCAGGGCAGGTGCGCAGCAACTCCGGAAGCGGGCCGGTGCCCACCACCCTGCCCCGGTCGAGCACCACCACCTGGTCGGCGCGGGTCAACGCTGCCCGTCGGTGGGAGACCACCAGCAGCGTGGCCGGGCCCCGGCCGGCCTTCGCCGCCTGGTCGATTCGCTGCCACAGCAGCTGTTCGGTCTCCACATCCAGCGCCGATGACAGGTCATCCACCACCAGCAGCTCCGGAGTTCGGACCAGTGCCCGGGCGGCGGTGGCCCGCTGCACCTGGCCGCCGGAGAGCCGGACGCCGCGCGGCCCCATCATCGTCGCCAACCCGTCCGGCATCGCCGCCAGGTCCTGTTCCAGCGCCGCCTGGTGGATCGCCGCCGCGAGCTGCTGGTCGTCGGCCTCCCACCCCAGCAGGAGGTTCTCCCGCAACGTGTCGGAGAAGAGACGTGGCACCTGCCCCGCATAGGCTGCCCGGTCCGGGACCAGGAAGGTACCCGGGTCGTCGACCGGCTGCCCGTTCCAGTAGATCGCGCCATCCTCGGCCGGCAACAGCCCCAGCAGCCCGCGTACCAGGGTGGTCTTGCCCGCTCCGACGGCGCCGGTGACCACTGTGAACGAGCCGTGCGGCACCCGTAGGTCCACGTCCTGGACGCCGCGGCCACCGTCGCCGTGCTGGATGGTCAGCCCTCGCGACTCCAGCAGGACGAGCTTGTCCGCCGGCCGGGCCGGTGCCGAACCCGCTGGGGCGTCCTGGTGGAACCACACCCCGCTGCGGCGCGACAGGTCGTCCGAGCTTTCGTGCGGTGCCATCAGCCGAGTCAGTCGTTCAGTGGCGACCGCACCCTGCGGGATCCGGTACAGCAGCCGGCCGAGGAAGCGCGGCAGCATGGTCAGCCAGCCGACGTAGCTGACGAAGAGCGCGAAGTCGCCGACGGTGAACTCGCCGGTCCGCATCGCCGGTGCCGCCAGCAGCAACACCAGCCCGATGCTCACCTCGACCCCGGCGCTGGTGGAGGTGTCCGCCAGGTCGATCAGCAGCCGGTCTTTGACCGCGGCGGTGCGGCGTCGGCGGTTGTGCTCGCGCAACCGCTCCAGAACGGCCGGCTCGGCGCCGGCGGTCTTGATCGCCAGCACGCCGGCGAACATTTCGCCGACGAAGGAGGTGACCACCGCGCCGAGGTGCTTGGCGCGGGCGTGCACCCGGCGGATCATCGCCGAGAGCACCCGGTTGAGGATCAGCACCACCACCATCGGGAGCACCAGCACCAGGGTGATCACCGGGTCGATGCGCAACATGATGATGAAGGCGCCGATCGTGAAGAGCAGCGCGCCGACCACGTCCACCAGCCGGTCGGTGAGCGAGACCAGATCGGTTACGTCGTCGCGGAACCGGGACACGGCCTCCCCAGAGGAGTGTGGCAGCCGGCTCGCCGCCGGCCCGCGGGCGCTCAGCACCGAGCGCAGCACGTTGGCGCGCAGCGTGGTCTCCGAGCCGATCCACCAGTACGGCCAGACGATGACTCCGGTCCAGAAGAAGAACCCGCGCAGCGCCTCCACCGCCACGAAGGCGGCGCACAGCCACAGCGCGGCGTCCAAGCCGGCGGCGCGTTCGCCGCTGAGTAGGTCGAAC
Organism: Natronosporangium hydrolyticum; assembly: GCF_016925615.1. NCBI lineage: Bacteria > Bacillati > Actinomycetota > Actinomycetes > Micromonosporales > Micromonosporaceae > Natronosporangium > Natronosporangium hydrolyticum. Next base: position 4,834,529 of record NZ_CP070499.1, on the reverse strand, counting down.
AGACCCTTTAGGACCAGGCCACTAAGCAGCGGCGTCACCCATAGCGCGACCCACAGCAAGCCTCCGCCGTAGTAGCGGCCCGGGCTGACCCGGATCAGCCGGCTGACAACCAACCACACCGGAGATCTCATCGGGCCACCCCCGCGGCATCGAGTAGGTGCCCGAAGTGGCTCTGCGGGTCGGCGGCCAGCTGCGCCCGCGGGCCGTACTCGACGATCCGGCCGCCGTCGACCACCGCGATCATGTCCACTCGCGACAATGACGAGAGCCGGTGCGCGATCAGCACCCCGGTACGCCCGGCGAGTAGCCGGTCCATCGTGTGGTCGATCAGCTCCTCGGTGGCCGGGTCGAGCCGGCTCGCCGCTTCGTCCAGCACCACCAGCCCCGGGTCGCGCAAGAACGCCCGGGCGAAGGCGATCAGCTGTGCCTCGCCAGCGGAGACTCCGCCGCCGTGCGGCCCCAGCTCGGTCTCCAGTCCGTCGGGCAGTCCGGCGAACCAGTCCGCCAACCCGACGTCGGTGAGCACCTGCCGCAGCCGGTCGTCGTCGGCGAGCTCCGGGCGGAACAGGGTCAGGTTGTCCCGTACCGAGGCGGCGAAGAGCTGCACCTCCTGGGTGACGATGGCGACCCGGCGGCGCAGGTCCGCCCGGGCGGTGTCCCGCAGGTCCACGCCGCCCAACCGGACCGTGCCGTGGGTGGGGTCGTATAGGCGCAGCGCCATCCGGGCAATGGTGGTCTTACCGCTGCCGGTCCGCCCGACCAATCCGAGCGTCTCACCCGGCGCCAGCCGGATCGTGACATCGTCGAGGACCCGGTCGTCGTCGGCCGAGTAGGCGAAGCTGACCCGGTCCAGCTCCAGCCCCAGCGCGCCGGTGGCTGGCAGCGCCTGCGGCTGCGCTGGATCGTGCAGCGTCCGGCGCTCACCGAGCAGGTCGCCGATCCGGGCGATCGCTGCCAACGCCTTCTGATACTGCTGAAGCTGATCGATGATGCGCTCGAACGGGGTACGGACCATCTGCGTGTACTGGAACAGCAGCACGACCGTGCCGACGGTCAGCGTGTTGGTCTGCTGGGTCCAGGCCGCCAACGCCAGCACTAGCGCGGTGCCGATCGCGAACGCCACCGTGGTGCCGGCGAACAAGCCACCGCTGATCTGGTTGGCGCGTAGATCGGCCCGGTATACCCCGGCGCTGACCTGGTGGAAGCGGCGGACGGCGTGGTCGCCGGCGCCGTTGGCGCGGATGTCCTCGGCGCCGGCGAGCCGCTCTTCCAGGTTGCCGAAGAGCGCCGCGAAGCGTTCCCGGACCCGGGTGGCGGCCGGCACCGCCAGCCGCTGCGCCCGGATCATCCCGAACCCGACCAACGCACAGTACGCGATCAGCGCTGCCCCGATCCGGACGTCCACTGTGAGGACGATGATCAGGACGCCGAGCAGGAGCAGGAAGCTGGCGATCACGTCGAGCAGGAAGGCGACCACGAACTCGGAGAGCGCCACCACGTCGCCGTCGACCCGTTCGATCATCTCGCCCGGGGTGCGCCGGCCGTGGTACGACATGTCCAGCTCCAGCGCGTGCTCGGCGAGCCGTTCGCGGAGCCGATTGGTGCCGTCCCAGGCGAGCCGGCTGGCGAGCCAGGCGGTGAACATCCGGGCGAACTGGCCCGAGACCGCCAGCCCGAGATAGCCGAGCGCGAGCAGGATCAACGACTGGGTCGGGTCGCCGGCGACCGCACCGTCGACGAAACGCTGGGTCAACTGCGGTGCCAGTAGCGGCAGGACGGTAGCGGCGAGCACGCCCGCGGTCAGGGCCAGCGCGCCACGCCGCCCTGGCCGCAGTTGACGCAGGACGATTCGACGAGTGGATCGGGAGGATTTCATGGCAGATGTCGAGATTACGGCCCGGTCGTTGCCGGGGCAACGGAATTACCCGCAGGGCACGACGACCTGTGTGGGCGTTCTGCAAGCCCGGCACCGTCGGGCTAGTCGGTCTCCGTCGACCGGGAGCCAGGACCGCCGCCAACCGACCGCTGCTCGGCGAGTTGGACCTGTTCGTAGATCCAGTTCCGCGGCAGCCCGCTGACGTCCCGTACCACGTCTCGGACAAATCGCCCCGTCCCGCCATGCTTCACCATGGCGCGGATCAGTTGGTCGGCCAGCGTCCGAGTCTCGTCGGCGGAGGCCTCATCCGCACCGGCCACCACCACCGTGAACTGGCCGCGGACGACCTCCGCTGCCGCGAGTCCGGAGTGTAGTGTGGACAGTGGTCCGCGCAGGAACTCCTCGTCATCCTTTGACAGATTGCGGCCGAGGGCTGCCTGCCGATCGCCGAGGACCGTCAGCAGGTCGGCGAGGGTCGCCAGAATCCGGTGCGGTGCTTCGAAGAAGACCAACGTGGCCTGGTTCATGCGCAGGCTGGCGAGTGCTGCTCGCCGGGCAGCCCCTTTTCGGGGGAGGAAGCCTCCGTAGTAAAAGTGGGAGCTGGGGAGCCCAGAGCCCACCAGAGCGGTCACCGGCGCGTTGGCCCCGGGGAGCGGGCAGACCCGGACACCCGCGGTGATGGCCGCGGTCACGATGCGGTAGCCGGGGTCGTTGACCAGTGGGGTCCCGGCGTCGGAGACCAGCGCCACGTCCATACCTGCCAGCAGCGATGCGACGAGCTGTCGGCTGCGGGTGTCCTCGTTGTGGTCGTGGTAGCTCAATAGGCGTACCTCAATGCCCAGTGATTTCAGGAGGCGTTGCGTGTGCCGGGTGTCCTCCGAACCGACGACGTCAACCTGGCTGAGTACGTCGATTGCGCGGAGGGTAATGTCGCGAGGATTGCCGATCGGTGTCGGCACCAGATAGAGGGTGCCCGCGCTGGGGTCGCGCGCCCCAGGGGCCTTGCTCGGTGTTGCCATCATGCACCCCCCGATGTCGTCCGAGGCACACTCTATCCGAGGGGATCCTCCGATCAGCTCTGCTAGCCGGATGGGCTGCTCCGACAGCACCCCGGCTGGTTTACGTACGATCTCGACGGTGGTCGATAAGATCCATCGGGCCCATCCCAGCCAGGTACATACTCAGCAGCGTGGTCTTGGCGCCGCCGCGGTCCTGCACACTGGCCGCGTAGGCCATCACCACCAGCAGCCCGAGGGTGTCGGTGATGACGAACCGCTTCCGGCCCGCATGGACAACCGTAGGCCGAGGTAGGTGGATCATGCATCAGCGGGTATGGACCGCTTCACTCCTCACGCTGTCGGCGGGGCTGGTCGCCGGCTGCTTCGGCGATAGCCGGGCACCCGATGCGTCGCAGAGGTCAGAATTATGACCAGAGTCATGGTCTGCGCAGCTGAAGAGTACGACGGCGTTAGCCGCGATTGCACAGACATGCCAGTACCCCTCGCGGATGTTGCAATAGCTTCCGGCAGCGAACCCTTCATTCCCGAAGAACTACGAACCGACGTCATCGTGCCCGCTGGCCAGCGCACATACACGGAGTACATGTTCACCGAAGACCTCTACACCCTCGAGTGGCTGGAGCAGGCGCCCCAGCCGGAGGAGTAGATTTCCATACTCATATCTATCGTCCCGGTCACGGTTGTCCGGGCCGCTGAGGTGGCCCACCACATGAGCCGACTCGCCTCACTTCGATGACGGAGCCCTATTGGCCGGCACGGTCCGGGCGCGGTGGGCGTCGGTTCTACTCGTGATCACCTGCGGCGGTGGGGCCGGCCGAGCCCGGCGATGAGGAGTGGACTCAGCTCTTCCCCGGATCGTGGCCCCGGAGTCGCGGCTGAACCCGACCGGCACGCTCTTCGCCGGGTATTCGCCTGGCAGCGTATTCTGGGTGTCACCGCCCTGCCTGAGGAGCCGCCGCACCCATGACGTCTGTTGACGATCCCGTCGCCTCGGGTGTCTGCCTCGAAACCGCACACGGGGCGATCGCGCTACCGACGTTCTTGCCTGACGCGACCAGGGCCTCGGTCCGCACCGTCGACACGCTCGACCTGCGTACGGTGGGGATCGACGCGGTGATGGTGAACGCGATGCATCTGGCGCAACGCCCAGGGCTGCGAAACGTACGTCAGGCGGGCGGGTTGCACCGCCTGATGGCCTGGGACGGCGCCATTGTCTCGGATTCGGGTGGCTTCCAGGTGCTTTCGCTGCTGCGAAAGCAGGGTAAGACCAGCTCGATTCGGGCAGGCGGCGTCACCTTTCGAGAACCAGACAACGGCAAGAAGACCGTCCTGACCCCCGGGAAGGTCATAGAGTGGCAGTTCAGCCTTAAATCGGACGTAGCTATCGCGCTCGACGACTGCACCGGCCCGGACGATTCGGCGGCGGAGCAACTGGCCTCCACCGAACGGACCATCCGATGGTTTCAGCAGGCGCGTAAAGCCTACGACCTCCAGTGCCGGCAACGGCGCGAGGCGGATCCGCCGCTGCTGGTCGGGGTGGTTCAGGGCGGCGCCGACCCGACGTTGCGAGAGCGGTGTGTCGACGCGCTCGTCGAGTCCGGCGCGCAGGGGTTCGGATTCGGTGGCTGGCCGCTGAACGCCGCCGGCGAGCTCGAGTTCGACATGTTCGCCTTGATCGCCCGGTTGACCCCGAGCAACGCGCCGCTCTTCGCGCTGGGCGTCGGGCGTCCGGAGCACCTGGTCTCCCTGTGCCAGCTCACCCGCCGGTGGGTGTTCGACTGCACCATCCCGACCCGGGACGCGCGGCATGGCCGGCTCTATGCCTTCGTGCCGGACATCGCTACCCGGGGCCTCACCCCGGATCGCGGCTTCTACCGCAATGTCTATATTCACGACGAGGAGAACGCGCGGGTCGACGAGCCGATCTGCGCCACCTGCGATTGCCCGACCTGTCGCCGCTACAGCCGGGCCTACCTGCACCACCTTTTCCGAGTGCGGGATGGGCTCGCGGACCGGCTCGCCACCCTCCATAATCTTCGCTTCTACACCCGGCTGTTGGAGATGCTCCGCGCCGGCGGCGGCCCGGTGCCCGCCACGGCCGGTTGATGAGCGCGGCGGAGCAGGTCATCGCGCGTCTGCGCGCGTCGGCGAAGTACCGTGACGTCCACCCGGAGACCATCGCGGACCTGGTGCGTCGGGAGCACCACGGCGACGGCACCATCGGCGCCGCGGAGCTGGAGCGCCGGGTCCGGTTGCGGCTGCACAAGGTAGCTGCGCTGCATCTGTCGACCGCCCGGCCGGCGGGGTTGCGCCGCGGCCTCGGCCGCACCGATCTGGCGGACCCAGCGAGTCGTAAAGAGTGGTGCCGGCAGGTCCTCGGCAGCCACTTCTCCACAGCGGAGCGGCTGCCCGATCTCGAGGTTTTCTATCCGACGGTGCTCGGGTTGGTCCCGCCACCGGACACGATAGTCGACCTCGCGTGCGCGATGAACCCGTTCACCCTGCCTTGGCTGCGGGACGTCACCGAAGCCCGGTATATCGGCTACGACTTCAACGCGACCTTCGTGTCGCTTGCGAGCACCTTCCTCGCCCGGACCTACCCGGACTGCGAGGTGTCCCACGCGGACATACTCACCGGGGCGCCGCTGGTCCGTGCCGACCTGGCGCTGTTACTCAAGACCTACCATTGCATCGAGGGGCGGGAGTCCGGGGCTGGGCTCCGACTCGTCGATCGCCTCGAGTGCGACCACATCGTCGTGTCTTTTCCTACCCGGGCGATGAACGGCCGGGCAGCGGTCTTCAGCCAGCAGCACGTTGACGCGTTGACGGCGTTGGCGCGAGACCGGCGATGGGCCTGGTCGCGTACCGCCTTGCCCACAGAGGAGCTTATCGTGATTCGGAAGCGGAGCTAATCTTCCCAGCGCCGGTTGACCAGTGCCGTCGTCTCTGGCCGGGTACGCGGGCGTCCGCCAGTGCGACCCGGTCGACCCGGCTGCATGCGTCGGCAACGGCCGAATTGGCGAAAGCGGGGGAGCGCACGTACGAAGTCACCCAGATGTGCCGGGAACGCGCGGGAGCTACTTCTTAACTATGTAGATCAACTCGTTGCCGACCTCGAGTTGCTGAATGGCGTACGACCGCGAGGCTGCGTGCTGCTCGAAAGCGGTCGAATAGTTCTGGAACATGCCTTTGGAGCGCTGGCCGAGTGACTTCGTGGGGAACGTCACCACGACGATGGGTGAGTTCAAACTGTCGATCACGGACCATCCGACGCTCTTCTGCTGAATCTCCAGACAAGGAAGGGTCTTCAACAACAGCGTCACATCAGCCGGTGCGTCAACTGGCGCATCGACAAGGTCGACGACAGCAACCTCGTGCGCCACGTCGAGTTCTGCGAGCACTGCGCCGACAAACTCGACCAATCGGGTGTCGATGTCCGAGGCGAGGTAGGTCGCACCTGGCGGTAGGGGCATCCATGGTACGGCCAGCGGGTTCAGGCCACAGGCGAGGTCTCGGACCGTCGTCGGTGGCGGGATGTCCGCGAAGACCGCGCGGTAGAAATCAGCGATCTTGGGCAGACGTTCCCGAGTGGACACGTGCACCGACATGGCCCGGCTCAACTCGGCCCGCACCGCCGCGTCGTCGCCTTCGGCTACCGCTGCGGCCACGCTCTTGAGCAGCGAAGGGTAGTTGGGCGCCTTGGGTGGCAAGAAGGCGCCGTAGATCTCGTGCAGCCCTCGCTTGGTGCGCTTGACCGCGTCGGGCATATCGCCGTTGGCAGCGACGAGCGCGGAACGTGCGACACGGCTGACCGTCGCTGGGGACACTGTCTGGTATCGCCGGCTCCTGGTGAGCGCATGCACAATCTCGTCGATGCGGGGGTCGTCACAGTCAGGTGTCACTATCGGGCCTCATGCTGGGTCGGTTTTCTTACCTTAGAGCACGCTGGTTGGCTCAGGACCACACCGTTGGTCAGGGGCGAGCGTCGTGCCATAAGCAGCGGGCTGAGATGGCGCAGCAGGTTACGAGGGGGCTGCTAGAATTCGGTAGCTTCATTCCCCTTGCCCGACGCTGCGGGGGTGACCCGGAAGCTGTCAAGCTCGTTGAGACACGTGTTACTCACGATGTCTGTGTGGTCGCTGGTGGTTCGTTGATCCATGCCGCTCCGGGGATGGTCGGTGGCGTGGGTCGGCTACGGAACCGGTCCGGGTTGGCGGCGTAGGCGGCGTCGAGGACCTTGGCCCGTTCCTCGCGGATCTTCTCGACAGTGCCGAAGTGGACCGACGCGGGGGTATGCAGCCCGATCCCGCGGTGTCGATGATCATGGTTGTAGTAGGTGAAAAACTCGGCGCAGAACGCGCGGGCGTCAGCGATGGATCCAAACCGGCCGGGGAACGCCGGACAATGCTTGAGAGTCTTGAACTGCGCCTCCGAAAACGGATTGTCGTTCGACACCTTCGGTCGGGAGTGGCTACGGTCAATGTTCAGGTCGGCCAGCAGCGCGGCGACCGGTTTGCTGGTCATGGCAGTGCCACGGTCAGCGTGCACCGCCCTGGGCGCGACACCGATGCGGGCGATCGCCTCGGCGATGAACTCTTCAGCCAGCTCACCGGACTCGCGGGCGGCGACCTGCCACCCGACCACATACCTGGAGTAGATGTCGATCATGACGTACAGGTCGTAGTACACACCCCGATGCGGACCATGCAACTTCGTGATATCCCAGGACCAAATTTCGTTGGGCCCGTGGGCGACCAGCTCCGGGCGCACCCTGGGCGGGTGCTGGGCCTGGCGGCGCCGCTCCCGCACCTCGCCGCGTTCCCGCAGGATGCGGTACATGGTCGACTCGGAACACAGGTAGACACCCTCGTCGAGCAGGGTGGCCCACACCTGCGCCGGGGACTTGTCGGCGAACCGCTCCGAATGCAGCACCGCAGCCACCTGATCCCGCTCAGCGCGGCTCAACGCGTTGGGCGGAGCCGGCCGCGGCGGCCGGGCCTGACCCGCTGGCACCGGCCGTAACCTGCGGTAGTGGCTGGAACGCGGCTTACCCAACAGCCGACATGCCTGCTTGATCCCGGTGACCGGCGCCAACTCGACAAACGCTTCCTCGATCACCTGCTCGACCTGTTTTCGCGCGTCGGCTCCGCGCTCTCGGAGAGCATCCCCAAGAGCGCGTGTGCTTTTCCCACCACGTCAAGCGCGGCTTTGGTACGCGCCAGCTCCGCGGCCATTCGTTCGTTGTCACGGCGTAGCCGCTCCAGTTCGACCTGCTCCCGGCTGCGCTGGGGCTTGCGTCCCGGCCTCGGCGTCGGCCCGGACAACGCACCGGCATCGCGCGCTTTGCGCCACTCGATCAGATGGGAGTGGTACAGGCCCTCGCGGCGTAGCAGTGCCCCGCGGGCACCCGACTCGGTCAGCGCGTCGTACTCAGCCACGATCGCCAGCTTGTACTCGTTGGTGAACACCCTGCGCTTGGGACGCTCAGCCCGCGGCTCCAGATCGGCATTACTCATGGTCATCGCTCTCGATGGTCCTGTCTCGCCCTGCTCGATGGTCAGTTCAGGAGATTACCCTGTCCCATGTCCCACCCGAGCCTGACAGATAGGGACCGGTGGGCGGCGGTATGAGCTGCTGTTCCGCTTTGACACTGCCGCGTGGGAGGGGCTGCATCGGGACCAGGTTCCGGCTGCCCTGCTGGCGGAAGGGGTCGAGTTCCAGAGGTTATCATCTGTTGATGGCGCTGACGAAGCTAGGCCAGGCGGGGGTGTCGCCTGACCGCTCCCTCGAGACGTTTCCGATCGATGACCGCTCGCAGGAGATCACGATCGATTGTCGCGAGTTCACCTGTCGTTGCCCCGTGACCGGCCAGCCGGACTGGGCGACGATCCGGATCAATTACCGTCCGGGGAGCCGTGGCGTCGAGACCAAGAGCCTCAAGCTCTACCTTGAGACCTTTCGTGACGAGGGAATCTTCCACGAACATCTCGCGACTCGCATGCGTGATGACCTGGTGGCCGCCTTAGATCCGGCATATCTTAAGGTAACGGTCGATTTCAACGTTCGCGGCGGGATCGCGCTGGCAGCCTCAAGTGAGTACGACCCGGAGGAAACAGCGTGAATCGCCGAAAAGCTGTCATTCTGCTCAGTGGTGGCCTTGACTCCGCCACCGTGCTTGCGATGGCTGTTCGGGACGGATTCGAGCCGTATACGCTGACCTTCCGGTACGGGCAGCGGCACTCGGTTGAGCTGCGGGCTGCGGCGCGTATCGCTGAGGCGTTCGGATCGGTTCGACACGTGGTCACCGATATCGATCTGCGGGCCTTCGGGGGCTCGGCGCTGACCGACGATTCTATTGCTGTGCCACATCCGGAGGTGCCCGGTGACAGCGACGCCGGGATCCCGGTGACCTATGTGCCGGCCCGCAATACCGTGTTCCTCTCCTTCGCGTTGGCCTGGGCCGAGACGCTCGACGCCACGGACATTTTCATCGGCGTTAATGCGCTCGACTACAGCGGCTACCCGGACTGCCGTCCCGAGTTCATCGCGGCCTACCAGGCCATGGCAAATCTCGCGACCAGGGCAAGTGTCGAGGGCCGCCAGCGGCTGACCATCCACACGCCACTCATCGCGCTGACGAAGGCGGAGACCATCCGCCGGGGCCTCGAACTCGGTGTCGAATACAGCATGACGCATAGCTGCTATGACCCGGTCGGTGAGCAGGCATGCGGTACGTGCGAGTCCTGCCGGCTGCGAGCCCGGGGGTTCGCCGAGCTCGGCCTCTCCGACCCAGTGTCGCCGCCGGGACGGTAACCGCCATGTATCGCGTCAAGGAGATCTTCTACACCCTTCAAGGTGAGGGTACCCATGCCGGCCGGCCGGCGGTGTTCTGCCGGTTCACCAGCTGTAACCTGTGGACCGGCCGGGAGGCTGACCGGCATCGGGCGGTATGCCAGTTCTGCGACACCGACTTCGTCGGCACTGACGGGCCTGGGGGCGGTCGGTTCGGCTCCGCGGCCGAACTCGCCGCTGCGGTCTTCGCGGCGTGGGCCGGGCTTCCGCATCAGGGCAGCCGGCCATACGTTGTGTGTACCGGCGGCGAGCCATTGCTGCAACTCGATGCCGCGGCGGTCGACGCGATGCATGCCCAGGGCTTCGAGGTGGCGGTCGAGACCAACGGCACCAGGCCAGCACCGGCCGGAGTCGACTGGGTCTGCGTCAGCCCGAAGGCCGGCTCCGAGCTCGTGCTGACCTCCGGCGACGACTTGAAGCTCGTCTACCCGCAGCCCGGCGCAGAGCCCGAACGTTTCGAGGGGCTCGACTTCGCCCACTTCTTACTACAACCGATGGATGGGCCGGATCGGGAGGCGAACACCCGCGCCGCGGTTGACTACTGCTTACTCCATCCACAATGGTCCTTGAGTCTGCAGACACACAAGTATTTGGGGATTGCCTGATGGAGATCTTCCGCGAGTTTACGTTCGAGGCTGCGCACCGGTTGCCGAACGTTCCGGAAGACCATCGGTGCGCTCGGCTGCACGGTCACTCGTTCCGGGTCGAGCTCCATGTCGCTGGTGAGGTCGATCCAGCGACTGGCTGGGTCATGGATTTTGCGGATATCAAGAAGGCGTTCGCTCCGTGCCAGGAAAAGCTCGACCACCATTACCTCAACGAGGTGCCGGGCCTGGAGAATCCGACGAGCGAGAATCTCGCACGGTGGATATGGGATCGCCTCATCGGCTCGTTGCCGCTGTCCGCCGTCGTAGTACGGGAGACTTGTACATCGGGGTGTGTCTACCGTGGCGAGCCGTAGGAGTCTAGGAGTTGGTGGGGATGAGAATGGTTGGGTGCGCGCTGAGGGTGAATCGGAAGCCAGCGGAGACCCCCGCCGCCGCGCCGTGGGCTCAGCGCAGCACGGCGGTGGCTGGTCGCCCGAGCGCGTCGCTGACGCCGGTGGATAGGTGGGCGTCCCACCCGCGGGCGATCAGGTCCATGAGGTCCCCGAGCAGCTCCGCGTACGCAGGGGAGATCCCTTCGGCGACGCGGGTGGCCACGAAGGACGCGCGGTCGATCGGGGCGTAGCTGACCGGCTGCCCGCCGGCCGCGGTCAGGGCGGCGGCGACGTCGCTCCCGGTGAGCGGCGCCTGGCCGGAGAGCTCGTAGACCCGGCCGTGGTGCTCGTCACTGGTGAGCGCCGCCACCGCCACCTCGGCGACGTCGGCCAGTTCGACGTACGGGTGGGCCCCGTCGCCGAGCGGGAGCCGGATGGTGTCGTCCGCGCCCGGGGCCCCGAAATCCTCTGTGAAGGTCTGCGCGAACCAGGCTGGCCGCAGGACGGTCCAGCTGCGGCCACTGTCGCGTACCGCGGTCTCGGCAGTCAGGGCCGTCGGACCGGCCGCCTCGATGCCGCGGGCGGAGAGCAGCACCAGGCGTTCGGTGGCCGGGTCGAGCGCCGTGCTTACCAGCTCTGTCAGCAGGTCGGTGGCGTCGAGCCGGTAGGGGGCGCCCACGAGATAGACCGCACGGCTTCGCGCCAACGCAGGCCGCCAGGTCGGTGGCTCGGTCCACTCGAATCGGGGGGTGCTGGTGCGCCCGAGCGGGCGGGCGTCGTACCCGAGGCGTCGGAGTCGGTCGGTGATCCGGCGGCCGGACTTGCCGGTGCCGCCGAGCACGGTGATGGGTCCAGTCATATGGCCAGCATCCCCGCCAGCGATGCGCGTCTCCATTGGTGAAGCGGCCCAGTACCTGTGTCAGCGTCTACTATTACCGGTATCGACGTGCTCGAGGACCTGCTACACCGAGCCCGCGCCCGAGGGGCGCTGATGTCCCGGTCGCTGCTGTCTGCGCCGTGGGCGCTGGCGTTCCACGACCGGCCCGCGGTGGCGCTGGAGGTGGTCTCCGGCGGCGACGCGTGGCTGCGCCATCCGGACGCGGGCACGCTCGGGCTCGCGGCGGGGGACCTCGCCCTGATCAGCGGCGGCCACCCGTACGTGATCGCGGACCGGCCCGAGACGCCGGTGCAGGTGGAGGTCTTCGGTCCGGCAGAGTGCGCCGCCCCGGGCGAGCCGGCGGCGGCCCGCGGCGACCGGTGGCGGCTGGACCACCGCACCTACGGCACCGACCCGGCCGCCCCGATCGAGGTGATCCGCGGGGCCTACCGGTTGGCCGGGGATGTGGGTCGCTGGCTGCTGGCCGGGCTGCCGCCGGTGGCGGTGGTCCGGTCAGCGCCGGCGACCGAGCCGTGGGTGAGCCTGCTCCGTCAGGCGCTGCCGGTCGCCGCGCCTGGTCAGCAGGTGGTGCTCGACCGGTTGCTCGACGCCCTGTTCGTGGTCGCCCTGCAACGCTGGCTGGGCACCGATCCGACGCCTCGCTGGACCGGCGCCCTGGCCGACCCGGCGGTGGGTCGGGCGCTGGCGGCGCTGCACGCGGAGCCGGCTCGACCGTGGACAGTGGACCAACTCGCCGCGGCGGCGGGGATGTCCCGGTCGGGGTTCGCCCGGCGGTTCCGGCGGCTGGTCGGCGACACCCCGCTGGGCTACCTCACCGGGTGGCGGATGACGCTCGCCGCCGATGCGCTGGACACGGGTCGCTCGGTGACGGCGACCGCCCGCGAGGTGGGCTACGGCGACCCGTACGGGTTCTCCGCGGCGTTCAAACGGCATCACGGATTGCCGCCGTCGCGCTGGTCGGCCCGGTCGGTGCCGCGCAGGTAGGCGAGCACCGCGAGCACCCGCCGGTTGCTGTCGTCGGTCGGCGGCAGGTCCAGTTTGGCCAGGATGTTGCCGACGTGCTTGCCCACCGCCGCCTCGGAGACCACCAGGGCGCGGGCGATCGCGGCGTTGGAGTGGCCCTCGGCCACCAATCCCAGCACCTCCCGCTCCCGCGCCGACAGCCGCGACAGCGGCTCGCGCCGGGCCCGCAGCAGCTGCCGCACCACATCCGGGTCGACCACCGATCCGCCGTCGACCACCCGCCGCAGCGCCACGGCGAACTCCTCGACCTCGACCACCCGGTCCTTGAGCAGGTAGCCGACGCGCCGGCCATCTGCGGAGTCGAGCAGTTCGGCGGCGTAGCTCTGCTCCACGTACTGGCTCAGCGCCACCACCGCCAAGCCCGGGTACGCCCGTCGTAGCGCCACCGCCGCGCGGAGCCCTTCGTCCCGGAAGCCCGGCGGCATCCGGATATCGGTCACCACCAGGTCCGGCCGGTGCTCGGCGACGGCCGCGGTGAGCGCCTCGCCGTCGCCGACCGCCGCGACCACGGCGAAGCCGAACCGGGCGAGCAGGCCGGCCAGGCCCTCCCGCAGCAGTACGCCGTCCTCGGCGAGGACTACCCGAGTGATGGTGGACATGGGAACTCCGCACGAATGGTGGTCGGCCCGCCAACCGGGCTGGCGAGGAACATTCTGCCGCCGAGGGTGGCGGCCCGGTCGGCCAGGCCGGTGAGGCCGGTGCCGCGGGACGGGTCGGCGCCCCCGTTGCCGTGGTCGGTGACCTCGACAGAGAGCAGACCGGCCGCCAGGCGCACCGAGACCTCGGCCCGACCGGCCCCGCTGTGCTTGATGACGTTGCTCAACGCCTCGGTGACCGTGAAGTAGGCCGCCTCCTCCACCGGGCGCGGTGGCCGGCTGGGCAGCGTGGTGGCGATCGTCACCGGGATCGGCGCGCCGTCGGCGACCGCGTCCAGCGCCGCCGGCAGGCCTAGGTCGGCCAGCTCCTTCGGGTAGATTCCGCGGATCAGCTCCCGCAGCTCGACCATCAGGTGTTTCGCCTGTTCATGGGCGCTCGCCACCGACTCGGCGGCGGGGGTGTCGGGGGGTAGGTCCAGCTTGGCCAGTCCGAGCTGCAGCGTGAGCCCCACCAGCCGCTGCTGGGCGCCATCGTGGAGGTCCCGCTCGATGCGGCGCCGTTCGGCCTCGAAGGCATCCACGATCCGGGCCCGGGACTGGGTCACCTCGACCAGTTCGTGGCGCAGGCCGGCGTCGGCGCCGCCGGTGAGCAGGGCCCGGGCGACCAGGCCATGCACGCCGGCGACCCCGGCCGCGAGGTAGCCGAGCAGCGGCAGCGCTATCACCCCACCCACGACGTACGGCCAGGTGCCGGCCACCGTGGTGACCTCGGTGGTGCCGAGGCTCACCGGGCCGTCGGTCAGCCACACCAGCGCCGGGCTGGCCAGCAGCACCACCGTCATCAGCAGTAGCAGACCGACCAGCCCGGCCAGCACCGGCGCCACGGTGACCAGCAGCACCGCGTACAGGACCTCATACCAGGGTGGCGGGTTCGGTGTACCGGGTGCGCAGCCAGGCCCACAGGCCGGGCGCGGCCAGAGCGCGGTGGCCGGAGCGGGCCGGCCGGTCGTCCACCAGCCGCAGCCGCCACCGTTCGACGATCGCGGTCGGGATCGACAGCAGCGGGCCGGCCGCGGCGACCAGCAGCAGCCCGAAGGCGACCCCGAGCACGCCCAGCCCGAGCGGTCCGGGTCGCCCCTCGTTCAGCCAGACGAGCACCAGCAACCAGGGCATGCCCAGCATCAGCGCGACGGGTGACAACGCCATCGAGATCGCCGAGCTGGTGGCCAGGTAGCCCAGCGACCGCCACGGCCAGCCGGTGACCAGGAAACGCGGTCGGCGCAGCGCCGCCAGCGCATGGACAGGAGCAGCAACAGCCATGACGCAGACGCTAAGGCCCGGGCCACTGCCAGGTCACGGGGGCGAGGGGGCGTCCTCGGGGTAGGCCTGGCCATACCTCGGGTCGGTCAGGCGCGCCCGGTACAGCGGCCGGACTACCGTGGTGGCGTGAGCAGTCCTGACCTCGACGAGCAGGTTGAGCGGGCGGTCGACGCGATCTGGCGGATCGAGTCGGGCCGGGTGGTGGCCGCGGTGGCCCGGACGGTCGGCGGGGATGTCGGGCTCGCCGAGGACCTGGCCCAGGACGCACTGGTGGCGGCGCTGGCGCAGTGGCGGGAGACCGGCGTGCCGGAGAACCCCGGGGCGTGGCTGACCACAGTGGCCAAACGGCGGGCGATCGACCACTTTCGGCGCCGGCAACGCGAGCGTGAGCGGGTCGAGCAGCTGGGCCAGGAACTGCTGACCGCCGCCGGCGACGATCCGGAGCTGACTCGGCTCGGTGAGCCCGACTTCGGCGACGACCTGCTGCGACTGATCTTCGTCTCGTGCCATCCGGTGTTGTCCCCGGATGCCCGCGCGGCGCTGACGTTGCGGCTGCTCGGCGGGTTGCGCACCAGCGAGATCGCCCACGGCTTCCTGGTGCCGGAGCCGACCATCGCGCAGCGGATCGTGCGCGCCAAGCAGACGCTCGCCCGCGCCGCGGTGCCGTTCGAGGTGCCCGATCAGACGGAGCTGCCGGAGCGGCTGGCCTCGGTGCTGGAGGTCGTCTACCTGATCTTCAACGAGGGTTACTCCGCTTCCAGCGGCGACGAATGGTTGCGGCCCGAGCTGACCGACGAGGCGCTGCGGCTCGGTCGTCGACTGGCCGCGCTGCTGCCGGCCGAGCCGGAGGTGCACGGCCTGGTCGCGCTGATGGAGCTGCAGGCCTCCCGGAACCGGGCGCGGGTGGCCCCCGACGGGTCGCCGGTGCGGCTGCTGGAGCAGGACCGGGCCCGATGGGATCGGCTGCTGATCCGCCGCGGGTTGGCGGCGTTGCGGCGGGCGGAGGCGGCGGCGGGCCGCGCCGGGCCGTACCAGTTGCAGGCGGCGATCGCCGCCTGCCATGCCCGGGCACTGACCCCGGAGCAGACCGACTGGGCGCGGATCGCCGCGCTCTACGGGGAGCTCGGTGCGCTCACCGGTTCGCCGGTGGTGGCGCTGAACCGGGCGGTGGCGGTCGCCCAGGCCCAGGGTCCGGCGGCGGGCCTCGCGCTGGTCGACGAGCTGGTCGACGAGCCGGCGCTGCGCGGATACCATCTGCTGCCGGCGGTGCGGGGTGAACTGCTGTCGCAGCTCGGCCGGGAGCAGGCGGCGCGGGCGGAGTTCGCGCGCGCCGCGGAGCTGACTGACAATGCCCGCGAGCGACAGCTGCTGCGGGAGCGCGCCGCGGGCCCGTAGGCGCCGGAATATCGGCTCGCCGGCGACCGGGGCACGTGGTTTGCTTCGGCTATGGAGTTGTCGTGGCTCGATCCGCAGCAGCCGGACCAGCGGGATCTCGCCGGGGCGGTGGCCGTGCTGGCGGCCGCCACCGCCGCCGACACCCCGAGCTTTCCGCTGCCCACCGTCTCCGGCTTCGCCGCCCGGTTGCGTTACGGCTTCGCCGGGGAGCCGAGGCTGGCCGCGGTCGCCCGGACCGGCGCCGGTGGCGACCGGGTGCTCGGCGTGCTCCGGTTGACGCTGCCCCGGTGGGACAACACCCACCTCGCCGACGTCACGGTCACCGTCGATCCGGCGTACCGGCGGCGCGGGCTGGGCCGGGCGCTCTTCGACGCGGGCGTGGCGCAGGTGCGGGAGCAGGGGCGCCGGCTGGTCTGCGCCACCTGCCTGGACCAGCCCGGACCGGCGGCGTTCCTCACCGCGATGGGGTTGACGCACGCCTACACCGAGGCGTTGCGGCGGCAGGACCTCAGCGCGCTCGACCCGGACCGGTTCGCCGCCGCCGAGGCCGAAGCCGAAGCTGGCCCGGGCGCCGACGAGTACGAGCTGCTTCGGCTGCCGGGCCCGGTCCCGGATGACCTGCTGGCGGCGGTGGTGGCGGTGACCGGGGCGATCAACGACGCCCCCACCGGGGAGCTGGAGATCGAGGACGAGGTCTTCACCCCGGAGCGGCTCCGGGCGTACGAGCGGGCAGCGGCCGGCTGTGGGCGGCGGCTCTACCGGGTGGTGGCGCGGCACCGGCCGAGCGGTGAGCTGGCCGGCCAGACCGTGGTGGCGGTGGATGCCGAGCATCCGTGGCGGGCCGGGCAGGACGACACCAGCGTGGCGGCGGCGCACCGCGGGCACCGGCTGGGGCTGCGGCTGAAGCTGGCGATGCTGCGGCTGCTCGCCGAGGCGGAGCCGCAGGTGCGCGAGCTCGACACCGGCAACGCCGCCGACAACGCCCACATGATCCGGGTCAACGAGCTGCTCGGGTACGAGCTCTACGCGAACGAACTGGAGTGGCAGCGGCACCTGTGAGCCGCCGCGGCGGAGTACGCTACCGGCGTGGAGGGCTACCTCGGCTCGTACGCGACGCTCGGCCTGCTGCTGGCGGCCGGGGTGCTGTTCCTGGCCGCGGCCTTCGGCGCGAACCGGCTGCTGCGCCCGGCGCGGCCGGCCGGCCCACCGGGCAAGACCGAGTCGTACGAGTGTGGCGTGGACCCGGTCGGCGGCGACTGGGCGCAGGCCCAGGTGCGTTACTACGTCTACGCGTTCCTGTTCGTCATCTTCGCGGTAGAGGCGGTCTTTCTCTTCCCGTGGGCAGTGATCTTCGCCGAGCCCGGATTTGGCGTGGTGACCGTGGTGGAGATGGGGATCTTCGTGGGGATCCTGGCGCTCGGCATCCTCTACGCTTGGCGGCGCCGGGTGCTGCACTGGACCTGAGGCCCTGGGTCGCGCGGTATCAGACAGTCTGCCACGATCGGGGCGTGAGTCAGTTTCTGCTAGTCGTCGCCGTCGCGTTGACCGTCGGCGGGGTGGTGTTCGGGGTCACGATGTTGCTGTCGGGTGATGACCGTGGTCTGCGGCGGGCGGAGCCGGACGGCCGGGCAGTGCCGCTCCCCGAGGACCGGCCGTTACTCGAGACGGACGTGGCCAATGCCCGGTTCGACCCGGCGCTGCGCGGTTACCGTATGGCGCAGGTCGATGTGGCGCTGCGCCGGGCCGCGTACGACATCGGTTACAAGGAGGAGCTGATCCGGGTGTTGCAGGCGGAGGTGGCGGCGCTGCGCGCCGGCCGGACCGAAGAGGCGCACGCCCTGCAGCGGGCGCGGGATGCGGCCCTGGCGCAGGTGGCGGCGCTAGAGGCGGAGCCGGCGGCCGAGTCGGCGGCGGCGATCGAGGCGGAGCTAACGGCCGAGCCGGAGGCGACGCTGGCCGCGGAGTCGCCGCCGGAGTCGGAGCTGGCCGGCGAGCCGGACGGCGCTGGGCGGGGCGCTCCGTGAGCGAGCCGGCCGAGCCGGGGTCGCTGGAGGTCACCGCCACCGCGATCGTCAACGCCCCGAACGTCGATGTCTTCGATGCGCTGCGGCAGTGGGAACGGCAGAGCGACTGGATCCCCTTCACTACCGTCCGGGTAGTCGACGGTGACGGCGGCGAAGGTAGTCGGATCGTGGCGGTGACCGCGGTCGGGCCGGCCACGCTGCGGGACGAGATGGAGGTCACCCGGCTGGACCGGCCGTACGAGATCGTGGTCCTGCACACCGGCCGGATCCTGCGGGGGCCCGGAGTGTTGCGCTGCACCCCGTTGGGCAAGGAGCGCACCCAGGTGGTGTGGCACGAGTGGTTTCATCTTCCCGGCGGGGCGCTGGGCAAGCTCGCCGCGCCGGCGTTGTGGCCAAGTTCGAAGGTCGGGCTCACCAAGGCGTTGCGCCGGTTCGCCCGGCTGGTTGAGCAGGGGAAGCTGCCATGACCGGTCCGGTCGTGGGCGCCGACGGGCGGGCGCGCTGCCCGTGGGCGGCGCAAGCGCCGGACTATCGCGACTATCACGATCAGGAGTGGGGGCGGCCGGTCCGGGGTGACGACGCCCTCTTCGAACGGCTTACGTTGGAAGCGTTCCAGTCGGGACTCTCCTGGTTGACCATCCTGCGAAAGCGCCCGGCGTTCCGGGCCGCCTTCGCGGATTTCCGGATCGAGGCGGTGGCGAGTTTCGGCCCTGCCGACGTCGATCGGCTGTTGGCCGATGCCAGGATCGTCCGCAACCGGGCGAAGGTGGCGGCGGCGATAACCAACGCCAGGGTCGCCATGACCCAGCCAGATGGGCTCTCCGAGCTGCTGTGGTCGTTCGCGCCGCCGCCGCGGTCGCGGCCGGCCAGCTTCGCGGAGGTGCCGGCCATCACCGCGGAGTCGACGGCGTTGGCGAAGGAGCTGAAGCGGCGGGGCTTTCGGTTCGTCGGCCCCACCACCGCGTACGCGTTGATGCAGGCGACCGGAATGGTCGACGATCACCTGGCCGACTGCCACGTGCCGGCTGCCAGGCCGCCGCAGCCGGAGTCCTGAGCAGCGGCCGGATGCCGGCATGATGAGATGGACCGGTGACTGCGCAGCGACAGACCTGGTTGGTGAGCCTCGACCTGCCGATCGAGGCGCCCACCCCGGCGGAGGCGGTGGCCCAGTTCTGGGATTACCTCCGGGAGCTCGGCCCGGATGAGCTCCCGGCATTCGTATCCCCGGTCGAGGACGAGTTGGCGATGCAGGCGTACGTCGGCGGCGAGCAACACGACCTCGACCCGGAGGACGACGACTGACCCATCCGGTCAGCGACCCTCGAAGGTAGGCCGCTGCTTGGCCACGAACGCCTCGGTCGCCCGCCGGTGATCTGTGGTACGTCCGCAGGTGGCCTGCGCCGACGCCTCGACCGCCAGCGCCTCGGTCAGTGTGGTCGCCTCGGCCAGCTCCCGCTTGAGCTGTGCGTAGGCCACGCTCGGCCCGGCCGCCAGCCGCGCCGCCAGCTCATGGGCCGTCGGCCCGACCGCGTCGTCGTCCTCTACCAGCCGGGTGAGCAGGCCGAGCCGGTGTGCCTCGGCGGCCGAGACCGGTTCGGCCAGCAGCAACAATTCGGTGGCCTTGGCGTGGCCGACTAGCCGCGGCAGCGTCCACGAGATGCCGGTGTCGGCGGCGAGCCCGACGTTGGCGAAGGCCATCAGGAAGCCGGTCGACGGCCCGCCGATCCGTAGATCGGCGAGGAAGGCTAGGCCGGCGCCGGCCCCGGCGGCCATGCCGCGGACCGCCGCCACCACCGGCTGTGGCATGGTGGCGAGCTGCTGCGCCAGCGGGTTGTAGTGTTCACGGACGGTGTCCAGCGGCGGTGCTTCCGCCCGGCTCAGGATGTCGACGTGCTCGCGGAGGTCCTGGCCGACGCAGAAGGCCCGGCCGCTGCCGGCAAGCACCACCGCTCGTACCGTGGTGTCGCCCGCGATCGCGCGCAGCTGTGCCAGCAGCTCCTCCTTCAACGCGACATCGAGCGAGTTCAGCGAATCCGGTCGGTTGAGGGTGACGGTGGCGACGGCGCCGTCGCGGGAGATTAGCAGCGGGTCGGTCACGGGGTGGTTCCTTCCGTCCTCGGGGTCGGGCGCGAATGGTCAAGCGAGACAGTGGTTGACGAACCGGTCTGCTGCCGGTCGCAGCCGGGCGGCGTGCTTGTCGAAGAAGTTGGCCGCGGCCACGCCGGGCCACGGCGCGGGGAGCAGCGCCGCTGGCAGCTGCGGGTCCCGGAAGAGGAACGTCCGCCAGGCGTGGACCAACTGGAACCGCGCCTGGTAGGCAGCTTCGTCGTCGCCGCGGGCTGGCGCCTCCGCGACCACCGGGGTCAGCTCGGCCACGAACTTCTCGTACTCCCGGGCCAGCGCCGGCAGATCCCAGGCCCGCTCTACCAGCGAGGCCGTCCCGTCGGTGCCGGCGCTGTGGGTGGCGGTAAACCGGTCGTAGCGGACGCCGGCCTCGTCGAGGAGCAGGTCCACCTCGTCGTTGAGCCGGGGCGCCACCCAAACCCGCTCGCCGATGGTGCCGTAACCGAGGTATGCGAGGTTGGCGGCGAGTCGGGAGCGGGCCGCGCGGGACCGCGGTGGGTCGAGCACGATCAGGTCGAAGCGGCCGTTCCAACTCGGCCGGGCGGTACGGTAGACCCGGCCGGCGGCGTCGTCGAGGCGCTTGGCGGCCTTACTGGTGAGCGCGTAGCCGGGGCCGGCGGCCAACCGGCGCGGCGCCAGCCAGCCTTGCCGTACCATCCGGGACACCGCAGTCCGGACGGCGGGCGCGGCGATCCCTAACGGCGCAAGTAATTTGACGAGCGCGGCGACCGGCGCCTCCCCGCCGCGGGAACGAAGGTGGTCTCCGTAGAGGTCAAACAGCGCCGACCGTGCCTGCATAGCCGCTCATTGTGACATGGGGTTTGCGGGTTGGCCAGGTAATTGTCACATCGTTACCAGGCCGGTTTGAGATGGCGGGCCACAATCAGGGAAAATCAAATGTCCGTGCTGCGCACGGCGCAGCCATGGTGGCAGGAGGGGCGCGTGAAGGGTAACCCATCGGTGACTGGCCGCAGCCAGGGTGGTCGGCCGGCGGGTGTGCTGCGACGCTCCACAACCCTTGAGGGGAGACGAGATGGCGGCGATGAAGCCGCGGACGGGTGACGGTCCGCTGGAAGTCACCAAGGAGGGCCGGGGCATCGTCATGCGGGTCCCGCTGGAGGGCGGCGGCCGACTTGTGGTGGAGATGACACCGGACGAGGCGACCGCGCTCGGCGCGGCCCTGAAGACCGCTGTCGGCTGACGCCTCGTGCTTGTAGTTCGACTTGCGGCCGGCGCGGCGCCGGCCGCTTCGCTCGCGCTGCCGGTGGCGCCGGGTGCGGAGGGGGCGCCGGCAACGCTGGTCGCCCCCGCCCGCCCGGTCCCCGAGCAGCTGGCCGTTGAGTGCGCGGCGATGGTGAAGCAGGCACCGCATCGGGGCGGTGCCGGGTCGGTCTCCTCCCTGCCCCGGCCGCTCGGAAAACCGCATCGGGTGCTGCTGGTCGGGGTGGGCGGCGGCGCCGAGGGTGACTGGCGGGCCGCTGGCGCCGCGCTCGCCCGGGCGGCCAGCCGGGAGACCGCGCTGACCGTGTCCCTCCCAGCGGAGGTCGGTGCGCCCGCGGTGCGCGGACTGGCCGAAGGGCTGCTGCTCGCCTCCTACCGG
The DNA here is from genome assembly GCF_016925615.1 of Natronosporangium hydrolyticum. Lineage (NCBI taxonomy): Bacteria > Bacillati > Actinomycetota > Actinomycetes > Micromonosporales > Micromonosporaceae > Natronosporangium > Natronosporangium hydrolyticum. Next base: position 4,812,823 of record NZ_CP070499.1, on the reverse strand, counting down.
TACCGGCTCGGCGCCGACCCCCCGGGCCAGGCGCCGCAGCTGCGTCGGGTCGCGATCCAGGTCGACGACCCGGGCCGCTACCAGGCGGCGCTGGCGACCGCCCAGGCGGTGGCGGAGGTCACCGCTTTCGCGCGGGATCTGACCAACGCTCCCGCTGCGCAGAAGACCCCGGCGTGGTTCGTCCGGCAGGTGACGAAGCTGGCGGCCAAGGCCGGGCCGGCGAGCCAGCTGAAGGTGCGTGCCCGAGAGGTGGCGGAGCTGCGGCGCGACGGTTTCGGCGGGATTCTGGCGGTCGGCGCCGGGTCGGTGAATCCACCCCGGCTGCTGGAGGTCTCCTGGCGGCCGCGCGGCGCCGGTCAGCACGTGGCGCTGGTCGGCAAGGGCATCACCTTCGACACCGGCGGGATCTCGCTCAAGCCGGCCGCCGCCATGAAACTGATGCGCAAGGACATGGCCGGTGGGGCGGCGGTTGCCGCCGCCGCGCTCGGGGCGGCCCGGCTCCGGCTCCCGGTGCGGGTGACCGCGCTGGTGCCGCTGGCCGAAAACATGGTCGGCGGAGCGGCGCAACGGCCCGGCGATGTGATCCGGCACTGGGGCGGCAAGACCAGTGAGGTCCGCAACACCGACGCGGAGGGGCGGCTGGTGCTCGCGGATGCGTTGGCGTATGCGGCGACCCGGCTGCGGCCGGATCGGCTGGTCGATCTCGCCACCCTCACCGGTGCGAACGCGGTGGCGCTCGGGAAGCGCACCGGCGCCCTCTACAGCGAGGACGCCGATCTCGCCGGTGAGTTGGCGGCGGCGGCGGCCGGCGCTGGCGAGCGAGTGTGGCGGATGCCGCTGGTCGAGGATTACATCGACGCACTCGGTAGCGACCTGGCCGACCTCAATAACGCTCCGGAGGGTGGCGCGGGGTCGGTGCTGGCCGCGCTCTACCTTCGTGAGTTCACCGGTGCTGCCCGGTCCCGCTGGGCACATATCGACATGTCCGCGCCGTCCTGGGCGGAGCGGGACGACGGCGAGTTGAGCCGGGGCGCCACCGGCTGGGGAGTACGCACGCTGTTGCGCTGGCTGGGCTCTGATGTGGCCATACCCGAGGAGTAAGCCGCTGGGCAATCTGCACGATCTTAGTAGATTATCCGAATTCTCCTCGGCTACCCATGTCATGCTGGATCGGTGAGCGACGGCGCACCCTGGACCGGACCGTCGAGGGCCGTCCCGCCGGGGCCGCCCCCGACCGAGCCGGGGGCGACCATCCCGGCTCGGTCGGCCGACTTCTGGTGGTCTGACGGCCAGCACGACCCATGGCGCAACCCCGCCACCCCGACCGAGATCGTGGTGGCGGCGCCGTCCGCGCCCGACCTGCCGGAGCTGGAGCCGGTAGCCGATCCGACCGCGGCCACCGGCGGCCGGCTCCGGCTGGTGCCGGTGGTGCTGGTCACCGCCCTGCTGGTCGGCCTGGTCGCCGGCGCCATGGGCGGCACCCTCGGGTACCGGTTCGGTGCCGGGCAGGCGCCGGGCACGGTGCTGGGAGCCGGTCCGGAGGCCGATCCGGCGGCGGTGGCCCAACGGCCGCCCGAGAGCCTCGCCGCGGTGGTGGATCAGGTCGCCCCGAGCGTGGTGACGGTCCGCTCCACCGGCCGCGGTGGCGGCACGGTCGGCTCCGGCTTCGTCGTCTCCTCCGATGGGCACGTGCTCACCAACGACCACGTGCTCGGGGCCGGCGGAGTGCCGCCGACCGTCACCCGGCACGACGGCGAGACGGTGACCGCCGACGTGGTCGGCCGCGATGCCGAGGCCGACATCGCCGTCCTGCATGTGCCGCAGCTCGCCGCGCCATCGGTCCGGTTCGGCGACTCCGAGACGGTGGCCGTCGGTGATCAGGTGCTCGCATTCGGCTCGCCGCTGGCGTTGGCCAACACCGTGACCTCGGGCATCGTCAGCGCGGTGGACCGCACTATCGTCGCGGGTGACCCGGGCGATGAGACCCGGTATTACGCCGCGATCCAGACCGACGCCGCGGTCAACCAGGGCAACTCCGGCGGCCCGCTGGTGGACGCGGCTGGCCAGGTCGTCGGCATGAACTCCGTGATCAAATCAGTGGCGTCGTCGGCGGAGGAGGCGGCGAACATCGGTCTCGCCTTCGCCATCCCGATCAGCCACGCCCAACGGGTGGCCCAGGAGTTGATCGACACCGGCACCGCGCGCCGGACGGTCATCGGCGCGGAGCTCGACCGGGTGAGCCGCTCCGCCGGGGGCGGTGTTCGGCTCTCCGCGGTGGTCGACGACGGGCCCGCGGCCGAGGCCGGGCTACAGGCCGGTGATGTTCTGGTACGGATGCAGGACCGGCAGCTCGCCGAGCCTGCCGACCTGATCGCGCTGGTTCGCAAGCATCCGCCGGGTGCGGTGGTCACCGTCGAGTATCTACGCGGCGGCGCCCCTGCCCAGGCCGCCGTGACGCTCGTCGCCGACGGCGACTGACCCGCCAGCTACGCTAGTGGGGCGCCCGCCCGGCCGGCTGCAAGGAGGAGAGCGTGTTCTCTAACCTCAACTGGTATAACGTCGCGATTCTGCTGCTGTTGGCCCTGTTCATCTTCGGTGACAAGCTACCGCAGATGATCACCGACGGCCTGCGGATGGTGCGGAACCTTCGCCGGATGGCGCAGAACGCGACCTCCGACCTGAGCCGGGAACTCGGCACCGACATCCGGGTCGAAGACCTTCACCCCAAGGCGTTCGTCCGTAAGCATCTGCTCAGCGAGGCCGACCAGGAGAAGCTGCTGCAGCCCATCAAGGGCATCTCCGAGGACGTGTTGCAGCAGACCAAGGGCATCCAGGACGAACTCAAAGAGGTCGGCCGGCAGGCCGACCAGGTCGCTGGCGAGGTAAAGGGCGCGACCGGGGCGCGTCGCGGCAACGGGGCGAAGCAACGGCGTGGCGGCGAGGCCGCGAGCGCCACCGGCGACGGCAGCGCGGCGGTGGCGGGTGCGACCGGTGCGGTCGCGGCGGGCGCGGCCGGGGCCGGCGAGCCCACGGAGCGGGCGGCCGAGAGCGGTGGCGCCGACGCCGCCCCGCCGGCCGGGCGCCCCCGGTTCGACGACATCACTTAGCCGGGCATCAGCAAGCGGGGCATCAGCAAGCGGGGCATCAGCTAGCGAGCCCCGCCGGGCGGAGGCCAGCGTCAGCGGGGCGTGGGCTGCAGACCCAACGGTTTGCCGGCGAGCGACTCCCGGCGCACCGCCAGCTGATCGGCGATGGTGATCAGAGCTTTGGCGGCCGGGCTGTCCGGCGAGGTGAGGACGAGCGGATTGCCCTCGTCACCGGTCTCCCGGACCGCGGTGTCCAGCGGCACCTGGCCGAGCAGTGGCACCGGCCCGCCCACCAGTGTGGTCAGCGAGTCCGAGACGGCCTGCCCGCCACCGGCGCCGAACACCTCCATCCGCTCGCCGGAGGGTAGCTCCAGCCACGACATGTTTTCGACGACTCCGACCAACCGCTGATGAGTCTGCAGCGCGATGCCGCCGGCCCGCTCGGCGACCTCCGCCGCCGCTACCTGCGGCGTGGTGACCACGAGGATCTCCGCGTTGGGGAGCAGCTGCGCTACCGAGATCGCGATGTCGCCGGTGCCCGGGGGGAGGTCCAGCAGCAGCACGTCCAGCTCGCCCCACCAGACATCGGCGAGGAACTGCTGCAGTGCCCGGTGCAGCATCGGGCCGCGCCACACCACTGCGGCGTTGTTGGCGGTGAACATGCCGATCGAGATGACCTTGATGCCGTGGGCGGGCACCGGCATGATCATGTCTTCGACCTGGGTCGGGCGGCCGGTCGCCCCGAGCATCCGGGGGACGCTGTGACCGTAGATGTCGGCGTCGATCACGCCGACCGAGAGGCCCCGCTGGGCCAGGGCCGCCGCGAGGTTGACGGTCACGCTCGACTTCCCGACGCCCCCCTTGCCGGAGGCGACCGCGTACACCCGGGTGCGAGAGCCGGGCTGCGCGAACGGGATCACCGGCTCTCCCCCGCCGCTGCCGCCGCGGAGGCGTTGTTGCAGCTCCTGGCGTTGTTCGGAGGACATGACGCCGAACTCGACCGAGACCGCGGTGACCCCGGCGACCCGGCCTACGGCGGTGGTGATGTCGTTGCGCAGCTTGTCTTTGAGTGGGCAACCGGCCACGGTGAGCAATAGCTCGACCTGGACCTCGCCGCCCTCCCCGATGGTGACATCCCGGACCATCCCGAGCTCGGTAACCGGCTTCTTGATCTCCGGGTCGTCAACCGTGGCCAGGGCAGCCTGCACCGCGTCGGTCATGGTGGTCGCTTCGGCAGCCATATTGCCCATGGTACGTGCGTGCTCCGCCGAGCACCGGCGCGCCCGATGAGTGGACGTACCCCTGGCGCAAGTGCGACGATCGGGAACGACTGCCGCGCGTCGGGCAGGTCGCCCACGGCTCGGCCAGTCGGTAGGGGGCGCGTGATGGCACACCCGACGACCGTGGACCGACTCGCCCTCGGGGACCACGTATGCTGGACGTTTCAGGGCGAAGGTGAACGCCTCGACGCAATGGCCAGGTTCGTCTCTGCCGGATTGGAGCACGGGCACAAGGTGGTCTACAGCACAGCCTCGTTGGCGCCGGCGGCGGTGCTCGCGGGGCTGCGTGCCCGGGGGGTGAGGGTTGCGGAGCCCGCTCGCACCGGCCAGCTGCAGGCCCAGAGCTCCGCCACGGCATTCACCGCGGCCGGCGACTTCTCTGCCGATCAGCTACTCGACGCCTACGCCACCGAGATCGCCCGGTCCGACCGCGAGGGGTACGCCGGGGTCCGGATCATCGGCGACATGGCCTGGGCGAGCGACTCGGCGGTGACCACCGAGGCGCTCGCCGAGTTCGAGGTCCGGGCGAACGCGCTGTTCGCCCAGGGGCACGCGGTCGGGCTGTGCCAGTACGACCGGCGCCAGTTCCCCGCGACGGCCCTGCGCCGGGTGGGCGCTGCGCACTTTGGCACGACCTGGTCCGAGACCGACCAGCGGTGGTCGCCGCTGCTGCGGATGACCAGGACCGAGAACCCGCCCGGCCTCCGGTTGGTCGGCGAGGTGGACATCAGTAACTATGATGCGTTCACCGGCGTGTTGCGGGCGGCGGTCGCCGAGCAGCGGGCAGACCCGCGGCCAACGGCGTTGGTGATCGATGCCGGGGCGTTGCGCTTTGTCGATGCGCGGGGGGTGGGGTTGCTGGTGGAGGCCGCGGCGACCGCCCCGGCAGGGGTCCACCTTCGTTGTTGCCAGCCGGTGCTCGCCCAGAGCATCGCGGCGGTCGAGCCCGGCGCCCCGGGGCTTACCGTGAGCTTCTCCGACACCGGAGCTACGTGACCATGGAATCCTTCGTCCATGAGGCGTTCTTCTACCGTGGCCGGGACGAGTTTCTCGCCGCCACGGTGCCCTTCATCGAGAAGGGGCTCGCGCAGGACGAACCAGTGCTGGCGGCGACGCAGCCGGCGAATCTGTCCCGGCTGCGGGCGGCGCTGGGCACCACGGTCAGCCAGCTGCACCTGGTGGACCTGGTGCGGGCCGGCCGGAATCCGGGCCGGATCTTACCGGCGGTGCTGCTCGCGTTCGTGCACGCCCACGCTGGTCGCCGGGTCTGGATGATCAGCGAGGCGACCTGGCCCGGCCGCTCCGATCTGGAGTATCCAGCCTGTGTCCAGCATGAGGCGCTGGCCAACGTCGCGGCAGCGGAGACTGAAGCGATCATGCGGTGTCCGTATGATGCCGAGTCGCTGCCGCCCACCGCGATAACTGACGCGGAGCGCACCCACCCGGTGGTCTTCTCCCCGGAGGGGAGTCACCCCAGCACCCAGTACGCCGACCCGTTCACCGTGGCGGAGGAGTGCAACCTGCCGTTGTCGGCGCCGCCGGCCGACGCAGTCACGTTCCCGGTCGCCATCGCCCAGCTGGCGGGCCTTCGGCAGTTCGTCGCCGAGCAAGGCGAGAAGGCGGGGCTGCCGGCGGCCCGGATCGCCGACGCGATCATCGCGGCGAACGAGCTGGCCAGCAATACGCTCGATCATGATGGCGGCCCGGGGACGCTGGCCTGCTGGACCGAGGCGGACCACCTCGTCTGCCAGTTGGACGACCACGGCCACATCGGCGACCCGCTCGCCGGGCGGCTCCCGCCGGGCGCGGAGGCGTTGGCCGGGCGGGGTCTCTACGTCGTCAACCAGCTCTGCGATCTGGTCCGGATCCACACCCGACCAGGTCGCACCACCATCCGGGTGCTGATCGGGCCGGGGGAAGGGGCGCCGCGGCTGCGGTGGTGACTCACCCGGCGGCCACGGGTCAACGGCGGCGTACCCGATGGAGCCGGAAGGGAGTCCGGACCGCCCGTCGGGCCGGCGACTCCCGGGGCGGTTCGGCCAACGAGGTGTCGGGCAAGCTGCCGGCCGCAGCGACCGGACCCTCCGCCGGCGCGAACTCATAGACCTCGCACTCGGCGGCCCATCGGGCCACCAGGCTCGCGGCGTCGCCGCTGGCGTTGAGTCGCTTGCCAGCCAGCTGCGGCGCCAGCTCAGCCCAGCGTTCGCCAGCGGGGTCGAGCCGCCGCACCGCCGCCGGCCAGCTGACGACCCGGCCGCCGTGGCTGCCGCGCAGCGTGACCACCGCCCGGTCCGCGCCGGCCAGCCCCGGCAACTGCTGCTCGCCCGGGCCGGTGACCAGCCACAGCGACCCCGTCACCGGCACACACCAGACCAACCGGGCGGGCTGGTCGGCGACCTCGACCCAGGCCACCGCGGCCTTCCGCATCGCCTCGTCGATCAGCGGCTGCCCCATCCGGCCATGGTATCGGCGTCGCACCGGCGGCGGCGTACCGACGGCCGCCCGGGTCGGCCGCCCGGCCCGGCGGTTAGGCTCGACAGCCGTGTCCTCCCTGCGCACGGCGCCGCCATTGACGATCGCCGCGCTGTTCGTCGCGGTGGTCGGAGTCTCTTCCTCAGCCCCGCTGATCGCCTACGCGGCCGCCCCCGCCCTGGCGGTCGCGTACTGGCGAAACGCGTTGGCGGTGGCGGTACTGGCGCCGGTCGCGACTGCGTTGCCGACGCCGCGGCGGGAGCTGCGCACGCTGTTGACCGGACCGGAGGGTCGGGTCAGCATCGTCGCCGGGGTGGCGCTCGCGGCGCACTTCGGGGCGTGGGTGCCGAGCGTACGGATGACCACCGTGGCGGCGGCGACCGCGCTGGTCGCCACCCAGCCGGTCTGGCAAGGGCTGATCGCCCGGGCACAGGGCCGGCAGCTGCCGCGGGCCATGTGGTGGGGGATCAGTCTCGCGGTCGCCGGTGCGGTGGCCACCACCGGCGCCGACCTTGCCGGGTCGCTGCGGGCGGTGGCGGGGGACGGGCTGGCCCTGCTCGGCGCGGTGGCGGGAGCGGTCTATACGGCGGCCGGGGAGCGGGTCCGGGCGACCGTCAGCACGCTGAGCTACACCACCGTGTGCTACAGCTCGTGCACCGTGGTGCTGCTGGCGGTGTGCCTGGCCGGCGGGGTTCCGCTCACCGGTTACCCGGCCACGGCTTGGCTGGCGATCGGTGGGTTGGTGCTCGGGGCCCAGCTGCTGGGTCACTCGATGTTCAGCTACGCCCTCCGGCGGGTCTCCGCCCCGACGGTAAGCGTTCTGATCTTGCTCGAGGTGCCGGGCGCGACGCTGCTCGGCTGGTGGTGGCTGGGGCAGTTGCCGGAACCGGCGACCTGGCCGGGCCTGACGCTGCTGGTGATCGGGGTGGCGGTGGTGATCCGCGCCGGCTACCAGGCGCCTCCGCCGCAGGCGCGGGCGATAGTCTAGGAGGACGCGGTCTAGAAGGACGCGGTCTAGAAGGACGTGGTGAAGAACAGGATGGCCGCGAGCAGCAGCAGCACCGAGAGGCCGGCACCGATCCACCCCACGATCACCCCGGTGAGGGCCATGCCCCGGCCGCCCTCGCCGCGCTCTCGGCACTGTTTCAACCCGACGTGCCCGAGGATCGCGCCGACGATCGCGATCGGTAGCACGATCACACTGAGGAAAATGAAGCAGAACGAGAGGCAGACCAGGAGGACTGCCCCTGCCAACGACAGCGACATCGAGGTGACCGCCATAGCGTTGGTCTTCGGCGGCGGGACATACCCATAGCCGGGCGGCGGGTAGCCGTAGCCAGCAGGCGGGTAGCCGTAGCCCGGCTGGTGCCCGTAGCCGGGCGGATAACCAGGGGGGTATGCCGCAGCCGGGGGGCCCGTGGGATATCCCGGCGGCGGGCCGGGATAAGGCTGCGGAGGCGGCCCGGCCGTGGGATCGCGCCAGCCGCCCGCGGGATCGGGGTAGCTCATGACGCCCCGCACCCGTGGCCGGCGTGCCCGGACAGGATCAGAGTGACCCCTCCTGAGAGATCGCGATCGCGATAACGGTGATGTAGCCGGCGACGCCGAGCCCGCACAGCCCGGTCAGGATCCAGCCGATGACGATGCCGGCGAGGGCCATCCCGTCGCCCTCCTCGCCGCGCTCCCGGATCTGCTTGCGGGCGATATGGCCGAGGATCGCCCCGACCGGTGCGGACAGGCACACCATCAGCCCGGCCAGCGAGCACACGAGCGACGCGATAGCCATGCCGTTGGTCGACCGTGGCTGGTACGGAGCGGGGGCGGTAGCGTACGGCTGGCCGGGCGGCGGGCTGTAGCCGGGCGGCGGGCTGTAGCCCGGCGGGGGGCTGTAGCCCGGCGGGGGGTTGTAACCGGGCGGCGGTGACCCGAAGCTCTGCTGTTGCTCGGCCGAGCCCGCTGGCTGGTAGGGGTCGGCGGTGGGGTAACCCATCTGGGTCGGCTGCTCGTGGACCGAGCCCGAACCGGGTTGCGGGTGGTACGGGTCCGACCAGTCGCCGGACGAAGGTTGTGACATTGCCCGTTCTCCAAAGGGGCCGAAACTGCTGAGGGGTGGCGCCAGCCTAGGGTAGCGGACCGACGCAACCAGCCCGCGGTCGTTGCCCGGGCCCTACGCACCAGGCAGGATCAGCCACATGAGCGACCACGAAGAAGACCTGCCACCAGTGACCGACCGTCTGGACGGTCGGGTGGCGCTGGTGACCGGTACCGGCAGCCCGGAGGGGATCGGCTACGCCACCGCCCGGAGGCTGGTCGGTCTGGGAGCCCGGGTGGGCATCGTCTCCACGACCCGCCGCATTCACGAGCGAGCAGCTGAACTCGGTGCGACCGGGTTCGTCGCGGACCTGACCGATGAGTCCGAAGTGGGGGCGCTCAACGATGCCGTCTCCGACCAGCTCGGCGAGGTGGAAGTGCTGGTCAACAATGCGGGATTGGCGAGCAAGGCGAGCCCGGAGGTGCTGCGCCCGATCGCGCAGCTGAGCCTCGCCGAGTGGCAGGCTGAGGTGGACCGGAACCTGACGACCGCGTTCCTATGTAGTCGAGCATTCGCCCCGCAGATGGCGGAGCGTGGCTGGGGGCGGATCGTCAACCTGTCGGCGACCGCCGGCCCCGTGAACGCACTGCCCGCCGAGGGCGCATACGCGGCGGCGAAGGCGGGGGTGGCAGGGTTGACCCGGGCGTTGGCGATGGAGTTGGTGGCCGACGGGGTCACCGCGAACGCGGTCGCGCCCGCCTCCATCTACACTGCCGCCTCCACCGTCGCCGAACTCAAACAGGGCATCAGCACCCCGATGGGTCGCCCGGGACGGCCCGACGAGGTGGCGGCGGCGATCGCTTTCCTGTGCTCACCGGCGGCCTCTTACATCACCGGCCAAGTGCTGGTGATCGACGGCGGTAACAGCGTCCGGGAAGCGATCTATATCTAACCGGTCGAGCAGCCATCGCGGCCGAGCCTGCCGGTGGGGTCAACCCCGCCAACGGATGGTCAGGCAGACTCGGCCGCGATGGCGAGCCCGAGGAGCCCGCAGCACGCCAGGATGCCCAGTCCGGTGATGATCCAGCCCACGATCACACCGGTGAGGGCCAGGCCGTCGCCTTCTTCACCGCGCTCCCGGATCTGCTTGCGGGAGATGTGCCCCAGGATCGCGCCCACCGGGGCGGAGATCCAGATGAGCAGGCCCGCGAGCGAGCACACCAGCGACACGATCGCCAACGTGTTGGTGCCGCCCCCGGCCGGGGGTTGATACCCACCGACCGGCGGTGGCGGCGGATATCCGCCGGGCTGCTGCTGCTGGTAGCCCGACTGGTCCCCGGCTCCCGCGTACGGGTCGTGCGGGGGCTGCTGGCCAGGCTCGGGTGGTTGCCCATACGGATCGGGCGGTTGGTTACTCATGATCGTTATACCTCCTGATCGGGTACGTTACCGTGCCGGCCGGGCGCGACGGAGCAAGCGGGCGCGAAGCGGGCAGCCGGTGCTGGGATCACCAGGTGGAGCTGGCCATAATGCCCATGAAGAGGACGAAGAACACGGCGTAGCCGACGCAGAACAGCACCAGAAGCCCGGTCTGGACGTAGCCGATGATGAGCCCCACCAGCGCCAGCGTGTCGCCGTCCTCCCCGCGCTCACGGATCTGCCGGCGGGCCACGTGACCGAGGACGATCCCGACCGGCGCGAAGACGACGCCGAACACCAGCGCCAGGATCGCCATGGTGCTGGTCGGCCGCGGCGGCGGATAGACGGCGTAGGGATAGGGGTACGGCGGTGGCGGCTGGCCGGGAGCGGGATCGTAGCCGGGTGGGGGATGACCGGGTGGTGGGGCCGCGGCCGTCGCCGGCGTCAGCTCGGCGCCGGTGGCCCGCGCCGGCTGTGGTGCCTCGGTGGGCGCTGCCGCTGGCGCGTCTGCCGCTGCCGGCTCCGGGGTCGAGCCGGCCGGGTCCGGGGTGGGGTCTGTCATCGGGAGCACCTCCTGGCTGCGGAGCCTACCGTCGCCCCGCAACCACGGTCGCCCATGATCACCACAGGGTGGGTTGCTGGACGAGGGGTGGTGGCGCCGGCTGGTCGACTCGGCGATGCTCGGCCGTAGCCGCCGGCGGATCGTCGTCGCGGCCGATGCCGTGGCGGCGGGCGGCCTGCCGCACCCGGGCGGTGACCTCTCGCTGGTATGCCTGCGGCGCGTAGGAACCCTTGCCGTAGAGGTCGCGGTAGTGCTGGACCAGTTGCGGATGCTCGCGCGCGAGCCACTGGCCATACCACTCGCGGGCGCCGGGCCGCAGATGCAGCGGCAGCGGCGTAAGGCTGGCCGCCCCGGCCGCGGCGATCGCGGCGACGGTCTCCTCCAGCTGGGCCGGGTCGTCAGTCAACCCGGGCAGGATCGGCGCCATCAGCACGCCCACCCGGAATCCGGCATCGGTGAGCCGCCGGACCACCTCCAGCCGCCGCCGCGGGCTCGGCGTGCCAGGCTCGACCGTGCGCCACAGCTGCTCGTCCACCGAGCCGACCGAGACCGCCAGCCCGACCGTGGTGACCGTCGCCGCCTGCCGCAGCAGATCGAGGTCGCGCAGGATCAGCGTGCCCTTGGTCAGGATGGAGAACGGGTTGGCGAAGTCGCGCAGCGCCCCGATCACCCCGCGCATCAGCTGGTAGCGCCCCTCGGCGCGCTGATAACAGTCGACGTTGGTGCCCATGGCGATGGCCGCGCCGCGCCAGCTGGGGGCGGCCAGCTCCCGCCGCAGCAGCTCGGGCGCGTTGACCTTCACCACCACCTGCCGGTCGAAGTCTGCGCCGGGGTCAAGGTCGAGGTAGGTGTGGGTGTTGCGGGCGAAACAGTAGACACAGGCGTGGCTACAGCCCCGGTAAGGGTTGATGGTCCAGTCGAACGGAACGTGGGAAGCGCCGGGGACCCGGTTGATGATCGACTTGGCCTGGATCTCGTAGAAGGTCATCCCGGCGAAGCCGGGGGTGTCGACCCGGCGCACCACGTCCGCCGGGAGCCCCAGCGGCAGCTGCGGGGGGCCGGCCTCGGCCGGCTCCCGCAGCAGATTCGACCAACGCATCTACGCCATCGTACACACGTTCGGGGTCAGGTGGCGGCGAGCTTGGCGCGCACCTCGGTCATGTCGAGCGCCCGGACCTGCTCGATCAACGAGTCGAGCAGCTGTTGCGGCAGCGCACCGGGCTGGGAGAAGACGATCACGCCGTCGCGGATCGCCATGATGGTCGGGATGGAGCGAATCTCGAACTGCGCTGCCAGCGCCTGCTCCGCCTCGGTGTCTACCTTGCCGAAGGTGATGTCCGGGTGCTGCTCGGAGGTGCGTTCGTAGATCGGCGCGAACTGCCGGCACGGGCCGCACCAGCTGGCCCAGAAGTCCACCAGAACGATTCCGTCGCCACCAGCGACCTCGTCGAAGGTCTCGGCGGTCAGCGGCACGGTGGCCATTGATCACTCCATTCACGTCGGGTCATCTGCTGGGTCCAACCGTGCGGTAACCGTGGGTATTCCGACCGGGCGCGGACTGAGGGCGCTCGCCGTTGCCGCCGTCGGGTGGGACAATGAGGTCATGACCGCGACATTCGTGTACGACGGTGACTGCGGATTCTGCACCCGGAGTGCGGAGTTCGCCCAGCGTCGGGTGCCTACCGCCGCCACGATCGTGCCCTGGCAACGGGCCGATCTGACCGCCCTCGGGTTGACCGTCGCCGAGGTCGACGAGGCGGTGCAGTGGGTGGCGCCGGGGCAGCCGGTCCGTTCCGGCCCGGCGGCGATCGCGGAGCTACTTCGCAGCAGCGGCCGCCGGTGGCGGTGGCTAGGCGGACTCCTCGCGCGGCGGCCCGTGCTCAGCCTCGCCTGGCCGGCGTACCGGCTGATCGCCCGCAACCGGCACCGCATGCCCGGCGGCACCGCCGCCTGCGTGCTGCCCAGCGCCGAGCGGGGTGGCAGCACCTCGCCGGCGGCGTAGCCAGGCGCGGGTCCGCACCACCGGGCGGACCCGTTCCAGCGGCAGGAAGCTGGCCATAGCGACCAGGTGCGGCAGGAACGAGATAGTGATCATGGCGAAGGTCACTAGGTGGAACGAGTAGAAGAACCCGACCACCCTTAGCTGCCAGCGCTCCCGCAGCACAAACACCAGCGGGCTGAGGAGTTCGAAGAGCACGATGCCGAGCTGCGCCAGGATCAGCAGCCAGGGCAGCGCCAGCAGCAACTCCGCCAAGAAGGTGCCGCGGCGGATGATCGCCCACGTGAGCGTCGCGCTGGTGATCCACTCCAGCCCGCCGTAGCGGAGCTTCGCCCACGCCGCGAGGAAGTAGGTCGCGATCACCGCCAGCTGAACCACCCGGAGCGCCCAGCCGGTGGCTTCGGAGCGGGTGCGGTCACCGTGCCGGGCCCGGCCGATGGTGGGCAGCACCGCCAGCGCGATCAGGAAGGCGAACCGGTCGTGGTCCACCTTCCCGTAGCTCATCGCGATGATCATCCACTGGAAATAGAGCACCGCCACCAGGGCGCCGGTGAGCCGCGGCCACCGCCCGGTCGCGGCGACCGCCGCGGTGACCAGCAACCCGGCGAACACGCCGTAGACCAGCGCGGCGGTCGGGGTCGGCAGCGGCAGCAGCCGGCCCACGAGCAGCGGCTGATAGAGCTCCCCGGGGATCGCCGCGTGTGCCCGGACCCAGTGGGTGAAGAACAGCACGTCGGCGATGACGAAGACGTAGACCAGGGTCCGGAAGGCGGCCACCCGCCCGAGCGGGACCGGGGCGGTCAGCCAGCGGGTCACGGCCGCCATGTCGCCACCACCTCGTCCTGCCAGTCGCCGGTGACCTCGAAGTCCTGCACCTCGTGCCAGCGGACCACGATCTGGATCTCCCGCAGCGGCGGGGACTGGGGATTGCGCCGCTCGTACGCGTCGGCGACGGTGGCGAGTAGGTCCGGCTCGTCGGCGAAGCGGCCCAGTTGGCCCTCGAACTCGGCCCGCCGGATGCCGGTGTTGGCGGGGGTGATCAGCAGCGCGGCACCGGTTTCGTCGGTCGCTTCGACCCGGGTGTCGCGCGCCGGGGCGTCCGGATCCACCGCACTGGCGTACATCTTGAACGGACCGAACGGGAAGTGGTCGTCCTCGCCCCAGACCGTGCCGGCGAGTAGTAGGCAGCCGGCGATCACCGTCGCGGTGAGCCGGAGCCAGCGGCCACGGCGGGTCAGCCTCTCGGTCTTCATCGGTTTTGTACCGTACCGGTACCGCGGGGGTATCTGTGCCGCACCCGGACGGGCGAACGAATGTGACCTGGGTCTCCTTTTCCACCTCTTTTGCTTGGCCGGGAATTCCTGGATAATTTCCTGCATACAGCGTGGGCGGCGGGTGCCAAAGAGCCTCGCCGCTCATTGCTTTCCACCCCCAGGCCCCCAGCGTTGATCATGGACCTAGGTACATGATCGGGGCCATTTGCGGCCCCTAACCTCATGGTCACCCGGGTGGGGCGGTGGGCTACCAGCGTTGGTCCGTATCGTGCTTGCGCGGGCACGGTGCAACGAGCCGGCCCGCGCGTCCCCATCGGTTTCCAGCGGGCGGACGGTCCACGGCGGCGCACCCAAATCCGTGACTGCGCCTCGGCGGCTTTCGTCCTATGCTGGGCGCAGGAGGTTGTCCCCATGCCCCGTCCCAGCTCAACCCCCAAAAGCCCGACCAGCAGCGCCCCCCTCCGGTGGGTGGCGAGCGGATTCGCTCCCGCCGACTGGCGCGCTCTGGTGAGGCTCCCCGCGGAGATCATGATCGCGGCGATCTCGGTGCCGGAGACTGGGCACCGGCGGACCGTTCCGGAGGGGCTCGCCGGTCTCGACGCGATCGCCGCCGGGCGCAGCTCTGACTCGGATCTGGTCCGGGCGGTGGTCGCGGCGATCTTCGCCGAGCCCGAAGAGGAGCGAGCCCTGGAGCAGTCGGCCCCTGCCGAGCAGGCTGGTCAGCGCGGCGCGTTGCTTGACGATTGTCGCCGGGCGGTGGAGATCCTGCGCGCCCACGCCGATCCCGCCGACGGGGCCGCCTACCGGCACTGGGTGCAGCAGGTGGCGGTCCGGGTCTGCGCTGCGTCCCGCTCCGGTGGCGTGCTCGGCTTCGGCGGCGAGCAGCTCAGCGGTGCGGAACGATCGTTCCTCGACGAGCTCGGTGCGGTCCTGTCTTGAGCCCGCCCGCCGAGCCGTCGGCGGAGCCGGGTCCACCGGCTGAGCCGGGAGCAGCAACAGAGCCGGCAACGCGGCCGGGTCCACCGGTCGGCGTCGGGCCGTGGCCGGGTGAGTGGCCCAGCGACGACCGGTACGACCCCGAGCTGCTCGCCGCGGGCGACCAGCGCAACGTCGTCGACCGGTACCGCTACTGGCGGCGGGAGGCGATCGTCGCCGATCTCGACTCCCGGCGGCACGACTTTCACGTCGCGATCGAGAACTGGCAGCACGATCTGAACATCGGCACCGTGGTCCGCAACGCGAACGCGTTTCTGGCGCGGCAGGTGCATATCGTGGGCCGGCGGCGCTGGAACCGGCGGGGCGCCATGGTGACCGACCGCTACCAGCACGTGAGCCATCATGATTCGGTCGACGAGTTGCTTACCTGGGCGCGGGGGGCCGGGCTGCTGGTGGTCGGGATCGACAACCTGCCCGGCAGCCGGCCGCTGGAGACCGAACCGCTACCCCGGGCCTGCCTGTTGCTCTTCGGCCAGGAAGGCCCCGGACTCTCGGCGGCGGCGCGGGCCGAGTGCGACCTGCTCTACTCGATCGCCCAGTACGGCTCCACCCGCTCGATCAACGCCGGGGTCGCGTCGGGTATCGCCATGTACGCGTGGATCCGTGCCCACGCCGGTCCACCGCCGACCGGCTGACCAGGCTCCGTACCGCCCGCCCCGGATCGGCGAACGTGCCCGCTGGGCCCTTGACGGCGGCGATAGCCCCGTCGCAGGGTTGGGGGGTGGGCATGACCGTCACGTGTCCCCGCTGTGGTGGGGAAGTGCGTCCGCCAGGTCTGATGAGCAGCGACTGGCGTTGCGAGGAGTGTGGTCCCGTTCCGCCGCTGCACGTCCCGGACCACATCAACGACCAGGTCCTCAGCGGCGCCGTGACCGAGATCACTCGAGAGAAGCCACCGCCGCCGTTGTGGTGCCCGTGGCCGTTGCCCCCCGGCTGGACCGTCACCGGCGTGGGCTGGGCCGGCGACGACCGCGCCGGAGCGCGGGCGACCGTGCTGGCCGCCAGCGGGCCGGCCCCGCTGCTCGACGGCCCGGCGGACCTGTTGCTGGTGGCGGAGGCTCCCGGGGTGGGGCTCGCCAGCCGGTACGCGGGGCTGACCGAACGGGATCCCGGCCCCTTGCTAGCCGAGGCGATGGCCGGCAGCCCACCGCATGCCAAGGTGCGGACCGAACGCCACCCGACGCCGCTGTGGTCGGTGCCGGCGCCGGCGGACCGCAGCGCGTACGTGGGCGAGGCCAACGGGATCTGGCTGGTCGCGGTGGCCTGGCCGGCCTCCGCCGGCTACCTGCTCGCCGACGATCTGGCCCTCGCCGACCTGGTCGACTGGTTACCCCCGGAGTTGGTCTACGGCGCGCCGTGCGCCCGACTGCTCGGCTGAGGTGAGGCCCGCCCGGGCGGATTCGGCGCGGATTGATCGCCCGGTGCGGCTGCTGGCGAGTGGGCGCGCCCGGCGCGCCTCCGCGTAGGGCTGGTGGGCAAGCGCTAAGGTTGGCGCGCTGTCCGGTGGCTGTGCCGGACATAGCTGTTGAATCCCGGTGTGACCGGAGCAGACGCTGATATTCTTGGCATACCACAGCGCGAGCGGTGCGGTGGGGAGGAGGCCGACCCATGGTCAAGAAGATTCTGTTATGGGGAGGCCTAGCATTTTTAATCCTTTTCATCGCATATAACCCACGGGACGCCGCGGATGTGGTCCGCGCCCTCGGCAACGGGCTGCTCAGCATGGCCCAGGGCTTCGGAGACTTCGTCTCGGAGCTGGTCGCCTGACTGAGCCCTCGCGGCAGGGCGCCGACAACGGGGGAGCGGTGGCATGAGACGCGAGCCGCCGGACCGCTGGCCCGGGGGCGGGCCAGGCGACGAGCCGGACGACGCTGACCAGCCGAGCGAGCGCTACCAGCGCGCCGACGACGACACGCAGGCGCTCGGCCGGGTCTCGGTGCCCAACCCGGAGGTCTACGACGAGTTCGACGACCCGCTCGGCGAGCCGCCCCAGATCGACCCGGAGGAGCTAGCACCGCTGCAGGAGGCGGGAGCGGCCCCCAGCCCGGTACGACGGGTGTTGCCGCTCGAGGACGAAGCGAGCCACCTGGTGGCCCGCTACCTGTTTCCGACCGAGCGCTATCGCGGCGAGTGGAAGCGGCACATCATCCACCTGCTCTGGCCGATGACGATCGGGGTGCTGTCGACCTTTGCGTGCGGCTGGCTCGCGGGGCTGCTCTTCCAATGGGATGAGGGCGCCTGGCTCACCTGGGTGATGATCGTGCTCTGGCTCGGCGTGATGGGCTACGTCGCCTGGCGGGTGGCGGACTGGCACTTCGACAGGTTCATCCTGACCAACAAACGGGTGATGAAGGTCAGCGGCATCATCACCCGGAACGTCGCGATGATGCCGCTGCTGCGGGTCACCGACATGAAGTACGAGCAGACCCCGCTCGGCCGAGTGCTGAACTACGGCACCTTCGTGATCGAGTCTGCCGGTCAGGATCAGGCGCTGCGGGAGGTGCCGCACCTGCCGAACCCGAACGAGCTCTACCTGCGGGTGGTGGAGGAAATGTACGAACCGGCGGCGGTCGAGGCCCGAATGGGCGGTGGCGAGAGCGAATCGGAGGAAGAGGAAAAGGTCGGTGGACCATGAACTGGGCGGAACGGTAGACCAGCCGGGTGGTCTGTGTCAGGCTGGCCGAATCCAACGGCATGGAGGCGGTCGGTGGCCAATCAGTCCAGCATGGAGGAGGAGTTCCGCGAGTTCGTCGCGGCCCGCTCCACCGCCCTGCTGCGTACCGCCTATCTGCTCGCAGGCGACTGGGCCACGGCCGAAGATCTACTCCAGACCGCGCTGACCAAGACCTACCTGGCATGGAAACGACTCGGGGGCATCGAGGCGGTCGAGCCGTATACCCGGCGGGTCCTGATCAACACCGCCACCAGCTGGTGGCGCCGCCGGTGGCACGGTGAGAAGCCCACCGAGACGTTGCCCGAACGCCCCGGCCCGGACCGGCTAGAGGAGGCGCTGGCCCGGGACGCGATCTGGCAGCAGGTACGCACCCTGCCCGCCCGGCAGCGGGCGGTGCTGGTGCTGCGCTACTACGAGGACCTCTCCGAGGCACAGACCGCCGAGTTGTTGGAGATCGCGCCGGGCACGGTCAAGAGCCAGACCGCCCGGGCGCTGAACACGCTCCGAAAACGGCTGGTCGAGGCCGGTCTCGCACCGGAAACGGCGAGGACCGCGCTGCCCAGGCCCCCGGCGGGTCCCGCCCCGGCTCCCGTACCCGTGCCGCGTCGCCCCGCCGCCGAGCGGGCTGCTGCCGTCGGGTCGGTTACCGACCGGGCCGCCGTCGACTCCGCCGAGCCGGAGCCGGCCCGGCGGAGTGCCGGGGGTCGGCCCGAGCCGCTACCCGAGCCGCGGGTTCCGGCGTCCCGGGCGGGTTGACCGGTGTCCCAGGGCAACCTGCCGCCGGACCCGCGGCGTCTACCTGATGTGGCCGACCGGCAGGAGTGGGAGCAGCAGCTCAGACGCAGCCTGGGTGACCAGGCGGCGCGGGTCCCGGGCGCCCGGCGGGACCTCGCCGGCGCCGCCATCAGCCGGGCCCGCCGCGGCCAGCGCCGCCGCACCCTCGCCGGCATCGCCGCCGTGGTGGTCGCGACCGTGCTCGCCACCGGCGCCGGGATCCACAGCTGGCCCGAGCCCACCGGCTCCGAACTCGGTGCGGTAAGCGGGCTGTTCGGCGAGCGTGGTCCGGCCAGCCCCACCCCGCAACCGGAGACTGCCGCCGGGCTCGCCGTCGACGAAGACCTCGCCACCGACTTGGCGACGGCGGTGGTGGGGCCGGGGACCACCGGCGAGCTGGTGCTGTCGGCCGCCGACGGGAGCGTGATCGAACTGACCGGTGTGCGGCAGGTCCACGCGGTGGCCCGGGTCGATGACGGTTGGGCGATGGTCGGCGGGGAGCCTGGGCGGAAACGACTGTGGTGGGTCCGGCCCGGCCAGTCGCCGGTGTCGCTGCTGACCGGGATGGACGCTGTGGTGATCCACGGCGACCAGGTGGCGGCGCAGCGTGGTCGGCTACTCTCGGTCGCCATGCTGGTCGCGGGTGAGCTGGTCGGCCGGGTCAGCACCACCGGGCCGGCCGACGGGCGGCCGGTGGGCCTGCTCCACGACGCGGTGCTGTTGCAGCGGACCACCGACCCGGGCTGGGACATCTGGCAACCCGCCGCCGGGGATTACCAACCGACCTGGAACAGCGAGCTTCGCCACGTCTACGGGGCGCTCTCGGACGGCGGCTCCGCGCTCGGCCTGCTGCCGGCCGGTGCGAATCCTGACGGTGACATCGAAGGTGACGCCGACGGTGACATCGACGCCGACGCACAGTGCCTGGCGAGGCTGGAACTCGCCGACCGGCTGCGGGTGGTGGAGACTCGGTGCCTGCCCCGCGCCCTGGTCGGCGATCTGCTCGACGGTGCCCCGGCCGCGGCCTCACCGCAGGGGCGTTGGCTGATTACGGCCGGCGTTGGTGAGCCGGTGCTGGTCGATCTAGCGGCGGCATTCGACGCCCCGCAGTCGTCGGTGTCGATCCCATTAGTCGGCTTGGCGCAGCCCAAGGCGGCTCCGCTGTGGCTCACCTCCGATCGGGCGCTGCTCGACACCGGTGATGGGCTGCTGGAGGTGCGTCCCAGCCAGCTCGCCACCGGTGATGATGACGTCCCGGTCGGGCACTACCCGCTCACCGGGCCGGTCCCGGTGGTGGCGACCGGCTGAGCCGCCGGCAGCCGAGTCGCAGCCGGCTGGCAGGATCGGTGGTATGCGACGAGCGGCCACAAACCACACCGGGGAGCAGCAACCGCAACTCCCCGGGATGCCTGCCCAACTGGTGGTCGCCACCCCCAGCAAACTCGGCGCGTACGAAGACTGCCCGCGTCGCTTCCGGTACGCGTACCTGGATCGTCCCGCACCCCCGAAAGGTCCGCCGTGGGCCCACAACTCGCTCGGCGCCAGCCTGCACAACGCCCTGCGCAACTGGTATGAGTTGCCGGTTTCGCAGCGTCGGGCTGAGGCCGCGCCCACTCTGTTGAAAGCCGGTTGGGTAAGGGACGGCTACCGCGATGTCGAGCAGGAACGCGCAGTGTGGCGGCGAGCGCTGGGCTGGCTCGAATCGTACGTGGACACGGTCGCCATGCCCGAAGAGCCGCTCGGCGTCGAGCGAGGGGTGGCGGCGCGTACCTCGGTGATGGCGTTCAGTGGTCGCGCGGACCGGATCGACCCGCTCGCCGGTGACGGGCTCGCGATCGTCGACTACAAGACCGGCCGCTGGCAGCCCACCGCGGACGACGCCCGCGCCTCGGCGGCGCTGGCGCTCTACGCGTTCGCGGCGGCGCGGGTGTTCCGGCGGACCAGCCGCCGCGTCGAGCTGCACCACCTGCCGACCGGCACGGTGGCGGCGGCCGAACTCTCCGAGGAGTCGATCGCCCGGCAGGTGCGCCGGGCCGAAGCGACCGCCACCGACATCCGCGCCGCCGAGCAGGAGCTGCGGGGAGGCGGCGACCCGGACACAGTCTTCCCGATCAGCCCCGGACCCCGCTGCGGCTGGTGCGACTTCCGTAGTCATTGCCCCGCCGGCCGTGACCTTCCCGCTAAGGAACCGTGGTCGGCGGTGGCGGCGCCGGTTACCGGGCCGGTGGAAGAAGTCGACCAGATCGGCTAGCCCGGCCTCGCCTGCTCCTCCGACCTGCGCCGACGCGATAATGGCTCGGTTCGGTCAGCCGGAGGGAGCCGCGAGTGTCGCTGCGTGACAGGGTGCGAGGGTTGGTGGAGGCGCGAAGCTTCCAGCACGCGATCATGATCGTGATCGTCATCAACGCGGCCACCCTCGGGTTCGAAACCTCCCCGGCGATCATGGACTCCCATGGCGGGTTGCTGACCGGCCTGGACCGGGTGGCCCTCGGCATCTTCGTGCTGGAGCTCTCCGCGAAGTTCTACGCCTACCGGCTGCGGTTCTTCCGGGACCCGTGGAACTGCTTCGACTTCATCGTGGTCGGGATCGCGCTGGTGCCGGCGACCGGCGCCTTCTCGGTGCTGCGCGCGCTGCGGGTGCTGCGGGTGCTGCGGTTGGTCTCGATCATCCCCAGCATGCGTCGGGTGGTGGCGACGCTGCTCGCCGCGGTGCCCGGGGTCGCCTCGATCGTGGGCCTGCTGGTGCTCATCGTCTACGTCTCGGCGGTAATGGCGACCAAGCTCTTCGCGGAGGCTAGCCCGGACCACTTCGGGAACCTGGGCCGTTCTCTCTGGACGCTCTTCCAAGTGATGACGGGGGAGAGCTGGCCGGAGGTCGCGGACCGGGTGATGGCCGAGGAACCGATGGCGTGGATCTTCTTCCTGATCTAC
Organism: Natronosporangium hydrolyticum; assembly: GCF_016925615.1. Taxonomy (NCBI): domain Bacteria; kingdom Bacillati; phylum Actinomycetota; class Actinomycetes; order Micromonosporales; family Micromonosporaceae; genus Natronosporangium; species Natronosporangium hydrolyticum. The sequence goes on along the minus strand of NZ_CP070499.1, from coordinate 4,791,324 downwards.
ATCCTGATCTCGACCTTCGTGGTGCTCAACCTGTTCCTGGCGGTCATGGTGAACGCGATGGAGAACGTGCGTGCCGCGGACGCCGCAGACGCCGCCGAGGCCGCAGCCGCCGCGGAGGCCGCTGCCGAGACCGTGGCCCCTGCCGAGGCGGTGGGCCCTGCCGAGACCGTGGGCCCTGCCGAGGCGCGGGGCGCTACCGACGCCGCGGACCACTCGGAGCGGACCGCTGCCGGGGGCGCCGCGGTGCCGCCGCCGAGGTCTCCGGCGGCAGCCGAGCGAGCGGACGCGGCGATCCTGACCGAGTTGACCGCGCTTCGCAGCGAGGTTAGGGCGCTCAGAGAGCTGCTCCAGGAGCGGTGATCGAGCCCGCCGGGGCTGGACCGAGCGGACCCCGGCCAGTTCGAGCGGCCGGGTGGGAGCAGCAGCACCATCGCCGCCGACCTCCACCTTGTAGGGTCGCCGACATGGACCAGCTGGCGCTCGACCTCATGGCCTACTACGACCAGGATGCGACGTTGCGGGCGGAGCGTCAGGTCGACCCCGAGCGGGCCATTCGTCGGGCGGAGTTCCTCGACCTACTGCGCGCCGAGGGCCGGCGCACGCTGCTTGAGGTCGGCACTGGCCCGGGTCGGGACGCCACGGTCTTCGCCGCCGCCGGCATCCAGGTAAGCGGGGTGGACCTCGCCGCCGAGCAGGTGCGCCTGGCCCGGCGTGCCGGCGTGGACGCGTACCAGGCCACCATCTGGGACATGCCGTTCCCACCCCGGTGCTTCGAGGCCGGCTGGAGCATGAGCACCCTGCTGCACGTACCAGATTCCCGGTTCGACGCCGCCATCGATGCGATCGTGTCGAAGCTGCTGCCCGGCGCGCCGCTGGCGGTGGGCCTGTGGGGCGGAGTGGATCACGAGGGGGCCAGCGAACGCGACGTGATCACTCCGCCCCGGTTCTTCAGTCGACGATCGCACGACAGGTTGCGGCGGATGCTGGCCCGGGCGGGCGCGGTCGAGCGCTTCGTCACCTGGGGTGAGTCGCCAGGTTGGCAATACCAGTGGGCGCTGGTGCGGGTCCGGCACCGGGACGCGACCTGATCCGACTCGCAGCCGTCCCCTAGGCGGCGCATCGAGCTCCCGTCGGCACCGGCGAAGGGCGGGCCGGCCTCTTGGTGGGTTGAGTGGTGATCCACTGGCACGGCAAACTGTGCCTATAGGGCGAAACGGGCGCCATTCAGCCCACCAAGTTGGGCTGTGGCACGCTCCTTGCCCAGCGCCCTAATCGACACCCGCCGGCGACCTCCCGATCCTGGCCAGGATCTTGGCTGCGCAATCGGCCATCACCTGGTTGGCGTCGCAGCCCAAGCTCTCGATCGCCACCAGCGCGGTGATCGCGGTATCCGCGAGTTCCGCGGCCACGTCGTCAACGCTGTGCGTGACCGCGTGGCGCGGGTTCTGACCGGTCGCGCCGATCCACGCCCGCGCCGCCTCGCCGGCCTCCTCGGTCAGCTTGAGGATGCGGATGGTCTGCTGCTCCCGCCCGGTGCCCTGGTGCTCGTCCAGCCAAGCTACCGCCGCTCGCACCGCCCGCATGGTCTGGTCGTCCACGTTGTCTCCTTGCCGCAATCGAGGCAGGACGATCATCAGCCTAAGGGAGGGCGGGCCGCGGCGATGTGCGGCATGCGCAGAGCTGGTCAAGGCGACGAACTGGACTTCGAGCAGCTACGGTCAGAGACTCCTCACTGGTGATCTTCGAGGGGTGCTGCCGGGTCGCGGTGGCGGTAGATGCGGCGGAGTTGGCCAATCTCGGCGGCATTCTTCATCAGCTCCACGTTGACCCAACCGACGACCTGCGCGAACGGGCTCCCGGCGGGGAAAGGCCAACCGGTCCGGTCGGCGGCGTCGAGCTCCCCCTCGCTCAGCGTGGCGAGCGCCGTCGCCCACTGCTCGTGCAGTTGCTGGACCCGTGCCACCGCCGCTGTCGCGTCACCCGCCCATCGGATCTTCCCGGGCTGAAGCGCTCCGGCGCCGAAGGCGTGGTCGTAGACCATCGACCACCACATGTCGATGTGCCACGTCAGCCATCCGATCGTGGTGACCGGCGGCGGGTCGGGCTCCGGCTCGACCCAGTCGGGGTACCAGTCTCCGTCCTCGGCACGCCGTACGCCCCAGGCTGCGGGCGCCGGCGACCAGTGGCACTCCCGGTCGGTGAGGCCGTCCACCACCAGTTCAGTCAACGACCATGCGATGTGCAGCTGGTGCCGCAGCACCTCCAGCCGGGGCCCGTCCATCGGCACACCCTAAGATCACTTCTGGCCTACGGCGACCGGATTTTCGCCACTGACCCTGCTGGCCAGGTGCCGCTGACCTGTTGACCACGGTATGTGGTGCCAGCGCCGGTCACGGATTCGCGGGCACGAACTCGACGTGAAACAGCCAGGGGCAGACATTCCTTACGGGTGATCTCGGCAGGCCGTCCGGGACGGTGTGGTTCTGCCTAGGACGTGCATCGTGATGCCGCATCACGATGCGGAGGTAGTATTGTGGTATGCGTACGACCATCGACCTTCCGCCGGATCTGCATCAGCAGGCACTTGCCATCGCTCGCGACACGTCCCGAACGCTGAGTGAGACCGTCGCAGATCTGATGCGACGGGCTCTCGGCCAAGGGCAGCCGAGCGACTCGCCTATCACCCGGGACGAGCTGACCGGTTTGCCGGTCTTCAGTGTCGGCAAGGTCATCACCACGGAGGATGTGCGGTCCCTGGAGGACGACGAGTGACGAGCTTGCTGGACGCCAACGTCCTGATCGCGCTGCTCAACACAGACCACGTTCATCACCGAGCGGCCCAGCGATGGTTTGTTGATCTCCAGGAGAGCTTCGCCACCTGTCCTGTCACCGAGGGAGCGCTGGCCCGATTCGCATTCCGTGCTGGGAAGGCCGCCGAAGATGTCGAGCAGCTCATCGGCATGGTGGCGCAACATCCCCGCCGGGAGTTCTGGCCGGACAGCCTTCCGTATGACAGAGTCGCCTTCAAGGGCGTCATCGGTCACCGGCAGGTGACCGACGCCTATCTCGCTCAGTTGGCTCGGGCCAACGGCGGCCGTCTCGCAACCTTCGACAAAGGCCTCGCGCAATTCCACGGCGATGTCGCGGAGCTCATACCCGTGTGATCGGCCCTACCTCGGTTCGTACTGCCGCGGGTCGTCCGGTTGGCAGGTCGAAGCTGACCTCGAAGAGCCAGAGCCAGATAAGCTCGGCTTCTTATGGGCGCAGACGCAGGAATCTCCATGGTCTCCGTCCCGGCGGGGGAGGTGACGCTATCGGATCGTCGCACGCAACGCCGGTGGCCGGTCGCGCTGGAGCCCTATCGGCTCGCGGCGTTCCCGGTTACCCAAGCCCAGTACTTCGCGGTCACCGGCGAGCGGCCGAGCGCGGCTGCCGGGGACCAGCTGCCGGTGGAGCAGGTTTCGTGGTGGGACGGGATCCGGTTCTGTAACGCCCTGTCTACACGCGAGGGATTGCCGCTCGCATATCACCTCGACCCGAGCGCCGGGACCGTCGAGCACGTCTCCTCGGCTGGGTACCGGTTGCCAACCGAGGCCGAGTGGGAGCATGCCGCTCGTGCCGGCACGACCGGCCCGCGTTACGGCCCGCTCGATGAGATCGCTTGGTACCGCGGCAACTCACACGAGCGAATCCACGAGGTGGGGGGTAAGCAGCCCAACCTCTGGGGCTTGTCCGACATGCTGGGCAACGTCTGGGAGTGGTGCTGGGACATCTATGACGCCGAGGTCTACGGCACCTACCGGGTGCTCCGGGGCGGCGGTTGGTTCGACGAGCACTGGAGCTGCCGGGTTGCCGTGCGCCGGCGTAGCCATCCCACCTACCAGATCGACGACGTGGGGTTCCGAGTCGCGATCGCTGGCGGGTACGCATGATCGCGTAGGGTCGGCACGCTAAAGCCTGCCTAAGCCTTCGCGATCATCGATGCGCTGCTACCCGGCCGGGTCGAATCTGACTTCGAACAGCCAGGGCCAGAGCTTGCCGGTGATCAGGAAGGTGTCGGTGTCGGGGATCGCCGCGATGCCGTTGAGCACGTCCGCGCCGACGCCCTCCTCCTCGGTGAGCAGACCCGACGCGTCAACCACCGCCTCCACCACGCCGCGCGCCGGGTCGATCCGGACGATCTCGTCGGTGAGCCAGATGTTGGCCCAGACCTGATCGCCGACGCACTCCAGTTCGTTGATCATCGGCTGCGGTTCGCCATCCCGGGTGATCTCGACCGAACCGGTCGGCTCGAAGGTCTCCGGGTCCCGGAAGGTCAACTCCGCGCTGCCGTCGCTCATCACCAACCGGTCGCGCTCCGGGTCGTGGCACAAACCCCAGCCCTCGCCGTCGTAGGAGACTTGCTCCTGCTCGACGAGGGTGTCCCGGTCCCACCGGAACGCGACCCCTTCCTGCCAGGTCAGTTGCCAGACCGAGTCGTCGACGATGGTCAGGCCCTCGCCGAAGAACTCCGCCGGCAACGGCTCCAGTTGAACCACCTCACCGGTCTCCAGATCGGAGATCCGGATGTCGGATTCGCCGTACTGGCCGGTGCTCTCATAGAGCTGGCCGTCGAATAGCTCGAGGCCCTGCGTGAACGCCGCCGGGTCGGTCGGGTAGCGCTCCAGCACGGTCACCGTCAGCTGCGCCACCGGCTCGGGATCGCCGGCGTCGTCGGCGGTGCCGACCTCATTCGTGCAGCCGGCGAGCAGCGCAGGCACCAGGACGGCCGAGCCGATCGTCGATGTGATGGAGGGTCGCCGGCTACGCATGATGGCTACCCTACCGTCATCAACGTCGATCTAGGAAGGTGTCGGTGCGGCGGCGGCCGCGCGGGCCATCGCAGCCTGGTAGAGCGGCCCCTCATACCACCGGTGCGGCATGCTGTTGAGCACCAGCCGCAGGCTCCGGGCCGAGACGGTGGCTCCCAGATCGGTGGTGGGTAGCCCCAACCCGCCGTAGAGCCGCCGTGCCCACGGCGGCAGCAGGCTGAACGCGGTCAGGGCTATCCCGAAACTGGCTGCCCGGAACGGGCCACTGCCGAGCATCGTGAGCGTCCGGCGCCGCCAACTCTGACCGGTCGCACCGGCGGCGGGTCGCCACGGTGGCGGCGGGACGGAGAGAAAGACCAGCGTGTCAGCGGCGTCCCGGGTCATCTTCAACTCGGGGCGTACCTCGGCGAGGTAGGCCGCCGCGTCGGTGGCGGTGCCCGGGACGCTGGTGGGGTCGAGTCCGACCAGCGGAGCCCGCCGTCGCTGCTCCGACCAGTAGCCGTCCCACTCGTCGTCGGTCAGTTGTAGGCCGGCGCGCCGGGCGGTGGTGGCGTACGAGTCGACCTCGGTGACGTGGACCCAGCGCAGCAGCTCCGGCTCGTCGACCCGGAATCGTTGGCCGGAGATCGGGTCGGTGGCGTACATCCGCTGGTGAACGGCGCGGACCCGGCGCCCCGCGGCCTGCGCTTCGTCGGTGGTGCCGTAGATGGTGGTCGCGACGTAGGTGATGGTGCGGAACAGCCGCCCCCAGGGATCGGCCTTGTAACCGGAGTTCTGCACCACCCCGGCGATCGCGCGCGGGTGTAGCGCCTGCAGAAACAACGCCCGCAGCCCGCCCAGCGCGAGGATCGGCTCGTCATGGACCCGCCAGGTCACCGACCCAGGTCCGAAAAGTCCCATATCTGCGGTCACGAGCCGTCGCCTAACCCTCCGTAGTGGGCCGGGTCTGGCAGTCCGGGCAGAGCCCCCAGAAGGTCACCTCGGCCTCGTCGATGGCGAACCCGTGCCCGTCGCTCGGGGTCAGGCACGGGGCCAGGCCGGTGGCGCAATCGACATCGGCGATCTCGCCGCAGCCTCGGCAGACGATGTGGTGGTGATTGTCGCCGACCCGCGCTTCATACCGGGCGGGCGAGCCGGCGGGTTCGATCCGACGGGCGAGCCCGGCCCGGGAGAGCGCCCCGAGCACGTCATAGACCGCCTGGGTGGAGACCGAGTCGAGGCGGTGCCGGACCCGGGTAGCGATCTCGTCGACCTCCAGGTGGCCGCCGTCGTGCAGGATTTCGAGCACGGCGAGTCGCGGCCGGGTCACCCGTAGACCGGCCGCGCGCAGTAAGTCTGTGCCCGCCACCCTTCCATAACACCACGGCTGGTTGGAATGCTTCAAGAAAAAGCCACGGTACGCGGGCCGTTGCCGGCCGGATGAGCGGACTCCCGTACTGATATGGGATCTGTCGGACAGTGATTGAACCCGAACGCTCTTCGCTTCGTCTTCTGAGGTGGAGGGGTTAGACGTGTTCGAGGGTTTTCAAGGGTTGCCGCTGCACGCGCTGGCGGTTCACCTGCCGGTGGTGTTGATCCCGGCGTTGGCGGTGATGGCTGCGGTCTATGCGCTGCTGCCGAGGGTCCGGGCGCTGGTCGGCTGGCTGGTGGTGGCGCTGGCGGTGGTCGCGCCGCTCTCGGCGGTGGTGGCGAAGCTCTCCGGCGACGCGTACCGGGATGTGATGTTCGGTACCGCGGAGCTGGACCCGGATCTGCCGGTGCAGGCGCATGCCGGGTTCGGCGTCCTGTCGATGTGGTCGTCGCTGGGGCTGGGCGCGGCGACGCTGGTGCTGGCGGCGGTCCGCCGCGGGACCGAGAGCGGCTCCGGGCTGTGGCGGTGGGTGGCGTGGCTGCTGTCGGCCATCGTGCTGGTGCTGGCCGCGGTAGCGGTCTACTACCTGATCCGGGTCGGGCATACGGGCAGTGAGATGTCGCACGGCGGCCGGTTGCCCGACTAAGCCCGCGCGGTCGGCCGAGTAAGCGGCTCAGCTCAGTACCCGGTTCAGCCCAGTAACCTGCCGACCAGCACGCAGCTGAGCAGTAGCGCGACGACGCCGGCGCCGGCGCCGACCGCCCAGGTGACCAGCTGAGCCTGCCGCTCCGCCGTGGTCAGCGCGGTGTGGTCCTGCGGAGGCAGCGTTCGCGGCGGCGTCGGCTCGGCCACAACCGGTGGGCGCCACCCCGGCGGTGGCGGGCTGGTCGGCGGCGGCCCCGGGTAACTCACGCTGCTGACGTTACCGAACTCCGCCCCCCACCGCGCCGATCATGAGCGGGTTAGCCGACATCCCCGGCGAGTCTGTTGCCACGCTCAGGATCGGCGGGAGGGAGGGGTGGCCGCGGCGGCGGTTGGGGCTATGGGGGCAGCAGCACGGCGAGCGCGGCGGTCGCTGGGGTGGCCAGCACCGTACGGCTCTCCGCTGGGGTGACCGCCAGCAGCAACGCACCGGATGGCCGGTCGGTCGCGAGCACGATCGCGCCCGCCGCGAGCTCGACCGGAGCCGCCGATGGCGGCGGTGCGGGCAACGGCGATGGCGCGGTCGGGGATGGCGCCGGCGGCACCAGCTCGGGCGGCGTCTGCTCGGCCGGCGTCTGCTCGGCCGGTCGGAGTAAGGCGGTCTCGACCGAGAACAGGTCGACCCGATCACCGGGGCGGAGCAGGGCGAGGCTGGCCGGGTCGGCGAGCCGGACCGGCACCCCAACCCGGCCGCTCGGCACCGGCAGTCGACCCGGTGGCGCGTCCGGGTCGACCGCGCCGGCACCCGGGGGCTGTGGCCAGTGCACCGAACCAGGCTCCGGCCAACCCGCCGGGGCGGGTGCCGTCGCGGGCCTCGGCCCGGGCTGCTGGGTCGGGCTCGGGACGGTCGGCGACCCCGCCTCCCGGTCGCCGGAGCCGTCGCGCCCGCCGGTGTAGAGCACGGCGGCCGCGGTGAGCAGCAGCGCCGCGACCGCGACCAGCCGTGCCAGCGTGGCCCGCCGGGGCAGTCGCAGCCGGCCGACCGGTGCGAGCGAGTTCGCGCGCCGGGCACGCACGGGGGTGAAGGCCATGCTGCCGGAGGCTAGGAGCGCTCACCCGGCGACCGCAACCGGCCGCGGGCCGGACCTGTGGATAGCGACCCTAGCGAGGTGGTTGTGGAAAACCCGCCGGGGAAACGTGCCACTGGACCCGGCGCCGGGGACCCCCGGGTCAGCTGCTGGTGCTGGCTTTGGCCTTGTCTTTGCTGCCGCTGCCCGAGCTGGCCGCGGAGTCCTTGCCGCCGCTGCCCGAGGCACCGCTGCCCGAGCTGCTGCTGTCGGAGCTGCCGGTGGAGCTGGCGTCGCTCGACTTCCCGGCGCCCTCACTCTTGCCGGCGGCGTCCTTGCCCTCCGAACCGTTGCTGCCGCGCTTGCCATTCTCGGCGGCCCGGGAGTCGGTGCGGTAGAAGCCGGAGCCCTTGAAGACCACTCCGACCGAGCCGAACAGCTTGCGGAGCCGGCCCTGGCATTCGGGGCACTCCGTCAACGCCTCGTCGGAGAAGGACTGCACCGCCTCGAGCTGGTGGCTGCACGCGGTGCAGGCGTACTGGTAGGTCGGCACGGTAACCTCCATCGCGCTCTGACCCCGGCTGGCCGCCGGGTGCCCTAGAATCTAGCACTCAATCAATTGGAGTGCTAACAAGCGATCGGATCGGAGCCGCCCGTTGCCGTCCTCACCAGCCCGGACGCGGGGGTGACGGCCCCGGTGACCCGGGCGTCGTGCGGCTCGGCCGGCACCTCCGCCAGCAACTCCCCGTCGTGCAGCAGCGCCAACACCGGGACGCCGGCCGGCACCCGGGCCAGCGCCCGGTCGTAGGACCCGCCGCCGCGGCCCAACCGGACCCCGCGCTGATCCACCGCCACCGCCGGGACCAGCACCAGGTCGGCCTCGGCGACCGCGCCGCGGCCCAGCCGCGGCCCGACCGGCTCCCGCATCCCGCGGTGCCCCGCCGCCAACTGGCCCTCGTAGCGGGCCCAGGACAGGTCCAGGTCGGGCCGCAGCACCGGCAACAGCAACCGGCCGCCGGCCGGCTGGTCGGCCAGCGCCGCGAGCAGGACGTCGGGCAGGTCGGCCCCGCCCGGCTCCGCCCCGAACGGGGCGTACGCGGTGACCGTGAGCCCGCCCCGGGCCGGCGGGGGCAGCGCGGCGAGCACCTGGTGCAGCGTGGCCTGCACGGCGGCGGCCGCGGTCGCGCGCTCCCGGTCGGTCAGCTGGCGCCTTGCGGCGAGCAGCCGGGACCGCAGCGCCGCCTTCGACGTCGCATGATCGATTGGTTCGCCAGAATCCGACACCCGAAACGCCTGCGCACTCCCCACATCATTTGCCCCGCTGTGTAAGCATCGCATCCGAATGACTTTTTCGGTGACGAGGGAGCGGCAGGGGGCGGGCGAGTGACGCTGCGGATGCGCCTGACAGCGGCCTTCCTCGCAGTGGTGCTCGCGCCGATCCTGCTCGGCGCCGGCTTCGTCGGCTACACGGTCAACGCGGTCGGCGAGGAGCGGGCAGCGCACCAGCTTGAAGTCGCCGCCGGCGCGGTGCGCAGCTCGGTCGCCGGGCTGTGCCAGCAGTTGCGGACGGCCGCGCAGCTGGGCGCGGCGGCCTCGGCCGGGCAGCGCCAGGTGGTCGCGGAGGCGCTAGTGCGGGAAGGCCCGGTGACCGGGGTGCGGGTGCTCGCCAGCGACGGCTCGCCGATCACCCACGCCGGCCGGCCCCCGCTGCCGCGCTGGGCCGACTGCGACGCCCCGGCCGAGGCGGTCGGGCAGGAGCGGTTCCGGGCGCTCGCCGCCGCCGCCCCGTTGACCGGTCCGGACGACCCGGCGGGCGGCGAGGTGTGGGCGCTCGCCCACCTGGACCAGGAGCTGGTGGAACGGCTCGCCGCAGCGGCCGGGGTGGCGGTCACCATCCGTACCGCGGGCATCACCGGGCTGCTGACCACCGATGACACCGCCGGGTCCGCGGTGGCGGCGGCGTCATCGGCCGAGCCCGATGCGGTGACCGAGAGCGCCGACGGCCGCTGGGTGCGCCGGCTGGACCCGACCGCCGGGCAGCCGCTGTCGCTGGTGTTGAGCACCTCGGGCAGCTACCCGCCCACCTTCTATCCGTTACTGAGCGGGCTGGTGGTGCTCGCCGGCCTGGTCGCCGTGCTGGCGGCCTGGCGGCTGGGGCGCTCGACCACCCGACCGCTGACCGAGCTGGCGCACGCCGCCGACCGGGTGGCCGAGGGCGACCTGAGCGTCCGGGTGCCGGTTCGCACCACCGACGAGACCGGCCGGCTCGCCGCGACCTTCAACCGGATGACCCACCGGATGCAGCTGTACGTGCAGGCCTTGACCGCCAGCCGGGATCAGCTCCGCCGGCATCTGGCGGTACTGGGCGACACGCTCTCCGGAACCCACGACCTGGAGCGGATTCTGCGGGTGATCCTGCAGAGCGCGCTCACCACCGCGGCCGGCAGCCGCGGTGCGGTCCTGCTGGTCGACGAACGCAACCACACGCTCACCGGCCACGCCACCGTGCCGATCCGGGGTGCGATCGGCGAGGGTCACGCCGCCCTGCCGGTGACGGTGCCGTTGGACCAGGGCCTGCTCGGGCGGGTCGCCACCACCGGCCGGGCGCAGCGCGGCCGGATCGACGCCGACCAGGCGCCCGAGGAGAGCGTCGCGCTGCACCCCGACGAGCCCCGCTGCCGTACCTATGTGGTGGTGCCGATCACCGCGCCCGGCGGGGTGGTGATGCCGACGGCGCCGTGGCCGGTGCCGCCCGGGGTGCGGGGGGTGCTGGCGCTCTACGACCGGTTGGGCGGCGACGACTTCGACGACTCCGACCTGGTGGCGCTGCGGACCTTCGCCGGCCAGGCCGGCGTGGCCGTCGACAATGTGCGGATCCATCAAGAGGCCCAGCGGTTGTCGTTGACCGACCCGCTCACCGGGCTGTGGAACTACCGTTACCTGAACGAGGCGATCCGCAAGGAGGTGGAGCGGGCCCACCGCTTCAACCATCCACTAGCGCTGCTCGTGCTCGACCTGGACCGGTTCAAAGAGGTCAACGATGCGTACGGGCATCCGGCCGGGGACGCGGTGCTGGCCGAGTTCGCGCAGCGGATCGGCGGCGTGATCCGGGAGGTCGACCTGGCGTTCCGGCACGGCGGCGAGGAGTTCGCGGTGATGCTGCCGGAGACCGACGCGCCCGGGGCGGCGGTGCTGGCCCGCCGGCTCGGGATGGCGGTGCGCGACCAGCCGATGGTGATCAGTCCGCGGGGCGCGGAGGGCGACGACGAGCTGCCGATCAGCGTCACCGTCTCGATCGGTATCGCCGTCTACCCGGACCATGCCCGTACCCCGGACGGGCTGTTGGAGGCGGCCGACGATGCCCTCTACGCGGCGAAGGCGGCGGGCCGGGACACCTTCCGGGTGGCGGGCGACCCGGAGTCGGGGGAGCCGTCGACGACGGAGCCGGTCCCCGCTGGTGATCCCGGGGCGATCGAGGAGGAGGATCCGGCGGCCGGCGGGGCGCAGCCACCCCGGCAGTCCCGCGGCCGATAGTCTCGCTTACATGTCCCAAGACCCTCACGCCGACCGGCGCGAACGCCGAAATCCCAGCGTAACGGCGCGTGCTGAATGCGCGGTGATACCGGCGGCCGGCTTCGCCACCCGCTTCCTGCCCGTCACCAAGTCCATCCCGAAAGAGTTGCTCCCGGTGGTGGATCGGCCAGTGCTGCAGTACATCGTCGAGGAGGCCGCGCAGGCCGGTATCGGCGACGTGCTGCTCATCACCGGGCGCGGCAAGACATCCATGGTCGACTACTTCGACCGCCGCCCCGAACTGGAAGACATCTTAGCCGCGAAGGGCGACGAGAAGCGGCTGGCGGCGGTGCGCAAGCCGGCCGAGCTCGCGGAGATCTTCACGGTGCGACAACCGGAGATGCGCGGCCTCGGCCACGCGGTCGGGTGCGCCCGTGCCCACGTCGGCGACCGGCCGTTCGCGGTGCTGCTCGGCGACGAGTTCTTCGCCCCGCCGGTGCTGCCGGAGATGCTCGACCTGCAGGCCCGCACCGGCGGCATCGTGCTGGCGCTGGTCGAGGTCCCCGACGAGCAGGTCAGCCGGTACGGCATCGGTGCGGTGGCGCCGGCCGACCCGGATCTGGGCGACCCGGAGCAGGTGGTGGCGGTGACCGGCCTGGTGGAGAAGCCGGCGCCGGCCGACGCCCCCAGCAACCTCGCGCTCGCCGGCCGGTACGTCCTGCCCAGCAGCATCTTCGAGGCGATCGACCAGACCGGCCCCGGCTCCGGCGGCGAGATCCAGCTCACCGACGCGATGGCCCGGCTGCTAGCCGAGGGCACTCCGGTGCACGCGGTGGTGTTCCGCGGGGTCCGCTACGACACCGGGGCGCCGCTGGGTTACCTGCAGGCGGTCGTGCAGCACGCCTGCCAAAATGAGGAGCTGGGGCCGGAGTTCCGGCAGTGGCTGACCACTCTGGTCGCCGAGTTCGGCGAACTCGGTGTCGGGGGGCGTACTGGATGACCACCACGGTCGACGCGGGGGCGGCGACCGCGCGGACGTCGCTCGCGGACTACCTGAGCAGCGTGCTGCGCAGGTTGCCACCGCTGCCCCCGCTCGACCTCGACCTCACCCAGGCGTACGGGCATGTGCTGGCCCAGGATGTGCCGGCGCCGCACCAGGCGCCCTCGTTCGACTACGCCGCTATCGACGGGTATGCAGTCAGCGCTGACGACCTGCTCGGGGTGGCGCGCATGACCCGGCTCTCGGTGATCGGCGACCTCACCGCCGCCAGCTGGCGACCGGTCCGGTTGACGCCGGGTACGTGTTTCTCGGTGGCGGCCGGCGCCCCGCTGCCCGGCGGCGCCGACACCGTCGTCCCCGCCGACTGGACCGACCAGGGGATGGCGGCGGTGGAGATCCACCGGCCGCCGAAGCGGGGTCACGGCGTGCGCCGCGCCGGCGATGAGATCGGCGCGGGGACGGTGCTGGCGCGGGCCGGGGTGGTGGTGACGCCGGCGCTGTTGGCGGTCTTCGCCGCCACCGGCATCGCCCACGTGGTGGTCCGACCCAGCCCCCGGGTGGTGGTCGCGGCCACCGGCGACGAGCTGGTCGACCTGGGCCGGGTCAGCCAGCCGGGGCAGGTGGTCGACGTCAGCTCGCACGCGCTCGCCGCGGCGGCCAGCGAGGCCGGCGCCTACGTCTACCGGCTCGGGATCTGCGACGACGACCCGGAAGGGCTGCGCGGTCTGCTGGAAGACCAGAGCAACCGGGCCGATCTGATCATCACCACCGGTGGCACCGGCGTCGGTCCGGGAGACATGGTCCGACGAGTGCTGGCCCGCCGGGACGGCGTACGGGCCGGGTCGGTCGCCTTCACCGAACTGGCGGTCTACCCGTGCTCGATGCTCGGGTTCGGCACCGTCGGGGTGGAGGAGGTGCCGATCATCTGCCTGCCGGGCGACCCGGGCGCGGCGATGATCGGCTTCGAGATGCTGGTGCGACCGGCGGTCCAGCTGCTCTCCGGCGCTCAACCGGTGTTTCGGCCGAGCGTACGTGGGCACTTGTTGACGGCGGTGCAGTCCCCGTTGGGGATGCGGGAGTTCCGGCCGGCGCAGGTCTCGGAACGTCGTGGCGGCGGCTACACGGTGCAGCCGTTGGCGGGCGGTCCTTACACTCTGTCTGGGCTGGCCGCCAGCAACGCGTTGATGGTGCTCGGGGAGCGGATCGGCAGCGCGCCAGCTGGATCTACAGTGGATGTCATGTTGCTCGACAGAAGACGGTGACACAGTGACGGTGGCAGGGTGGCGGTGATGGCCCTCGGGGCCCTGACCCGACCGGGTTGGCCGGCGATCCTCGCCGACGGGCCGGTCGTCCTGCGCCCCTACCGGCGCCGCGACGCCGCGCAGTGGTCGGCGGTGCGGTGCGCCAACCAGGCGTGGCTCGCCCCCTGGGAACCTGCCGGCTACGGGCCGTGGGTCGAGCTGAACTCACCGGCCGCGTACCGGCTCTTCTACCGGGACATGCGCCACTCCATCCGCGACGGCAGCGCCATGCCGTTCGCGATCGTGCTCCGCGAAGGTGGCGGCGAGCGCTACGTCGGCCACATCAGCCTCGGCAACATCGCCCGCCGCGCCTTCGGGTCGGGCTACGCCGGCTACTGGGTGGATTCGGCGGTGGCCGGGCGCGGCATCATGCCGACCGCGCTCGCGCTGCTGGTGGACCACGCCTTCGGCCCGGCCGGGCTGCACCGGGTCGAGGTGAACGTCCGGCCGGAGAACCGGGCCAGCCGCCGGGTGGTGGAGAAGCTGGGTTTCCGGGAAGAGGCATACCACCCCCGGTACATGCTCATCGACGGCGCTTGGAGAGACCACATCGGATATGCCCTGACCAGCGAGGACGTAGCGGCCGAAGGTGGCCTGCTGGCGCGCTGGCACCGCCGCGGCGGTGGCGCCGGCTAACCCGGGGGAAGTCCCGCTCCGGCGTGCCGTCGGACGAGCCTGGCGCGACCACCGTAGCCTCCAAGAAGGCGGTCCCTGACCCCGGCGCTGGTGGTCGTGCCCGTGCCGGAGTCGGGCCGGCGTCGTCGACCACTGTAGGGACGGGAGGATGTGCGGGTGCCGACCTCGGTGCTGCTCGCCGTCCTGGCCGCCGCCGGGTTGTTGGCGCTGGCGCCGGCGTTGGTCCGGCGCTACGACGCGACGGAGCGGCTGGAGGCGGCGCGGGCGCAGTCCACGGCCCGGGTGCTGTCGCGTACCCGCCGCCGCCGCACCGTCCCAGGCCGCCGCCCCATCAACCCCCCCTTGTCAGTTGATCATGGACCTAAGGACATGGAAGGGGCCAAATCGCGCCCCGAACCCCATGATCAACAGCCGCAATCGCCGGTGCGGCGTCGGGCAAGGGAGGGCCCCCGCCGTGGCAAACCGCGGACCACCCGACGCGACCGGACCGCGATAGGTCGCCCACGGCGCCGACCCCGGCAGTCCCCGGCGATCTACCGGCGGCGCCGAGCCCTCGCCGCCCTGGTGCTGCTCAACGTGGTGAAACTGGTCGGGGTAGCGACGGTCGGACCCGGCTTCTGGATCGGGTTCGCGGTAACCGGCACCCTCCTCCTGGCGTACCTCGGCTACCTGCGACAGCTCGCGGTGGCCGACCGGCGCCGCCGACGGGCAGAAGCCCGGCACCGGGCATGGGTCGCCGCCCGGCAGGCCCAGGTACGGCAGGAGCAGGAGCGGCGGCTGGCCGAACGGCGGGCAGCCGCCCGCCGCCTGGCCGAGCAGCGGGAGCAGCTGCGCCGCGCCGGCGACGGCTGGTCCGCCGACCCCACGGTCTCCTACCGGCGCGCCGGTCGCATCGAGCAGCCCGGCGGCCCCCGGGAAGCGGCGAGCGGCTAACGATGAAACCCGACCCCGCGCGGCGGGTCGCGGCCGCTCCTGACCGTTGCTCCCCGCCTCACTGCAGGTAGCGCTCGACCTCCTCGACGGGCCGGGGCTCAACCACGTCGTCGGGCTGGCCCTCGCTGCGGGCGGCCCGCCGGCGGCGAAGCAGATCCCAACACTGGTCGAGCTGCTCCGCCACGGTGCGCAGCCGCGCCTGCTCCTCGGCGCTACTGATCACGCCAGCCGCCAGCTGGCTACGCAGCCGGTGTTCCTCATCCACCAGCTCGTCGATCCGGCCCAACACCGATTCGTCCCTCATATCCGAAGGATCGCACGATCTCATCGTGAAAGCCAACAAACAGGTGTACGCGGAGCCGGGGCCGACCGGCCGTCCCCGCGGCGTACCGCGTCGCACGGATACCAGCCGGCCTGCTATCGTTGCTGGCGGTCCATGACTGGTCGTCCTGGTCCGTCTATGGGGCTTGAGCCCCATGGGGCTGTAGCGCAGTCCGGTAGCGCACCTCGTTCGCATCGAGGGGGTCAGGGGTTCGAATCCCCTCAGCTCCACCATTACCTAGCCTGACCAGGGCGAACGTTATTTAAAGATCAACAAGTACAGCCTGAGTACAACTCAGCTTTGATCTTGAGTCTCAACCGGCGATGTCGTTGGGCGGAGCTGGCTACCGATGATGTTGCGCCGCCGCTGCTTTCGCGGCCACCAGTGCACATAGGTTTCAAGGGTTATCCGCAGGCTGGAGTGGCGCAGCGCCCGCTGTACGTCGGTGGGGTCGGCGCCGGCGGTGATGAGCATGGTGGCGAAGTAGTGGCGCAGCGAATGAAAGGTGCCCTCCGCTGGCCAGCCCGCTTGCCGCCGCCACCGTCCCCAGATGTCCGACCAGCGCTGATCATGGACCGGACGTCCCTGCGCATCGGTGAACAGCAGCGGAACCGCGCGGAGCTTCGGCGCCTTTCCCGGGTCGGGGGTGCCGGCGGTGATGTCTGGCAGTTCCACCGTGACCGGCGGGTACTTCCGGACATGCTCTCCCAGCACCGCCGCAACATCGTCGTCCAGGTCGACCGAGCCCACGGAACCGGACTTCGGTGGGGCGAGGTAGAAGCCGCCGAACTCTGCCCGGTGAAAGCGAAGCTGTTGGACCACCCGCACTTCCTGAAGGTCGCGGTCGAGGCAGCGAGTTCCGTCCTCGAAACCGAGCACCTCGCCGAGGCGTAGCCCTGCTCCCGCGCCCAGCCATACCGCTGCCCGATACTCATCGGGAACCACCGCGAACAGCGCGCGCACGTCCTCGGTGGTGGGCACCCACTTCGGTGCCCGGGAGACGCCACGCAGGATTGCCGAAAGCCGGATGGCTTTACACGGGTTCTCCAGTACCACCCGGTCAACGAGCGCCGCGTTCAAGATCATGTTGAGTAGGTCGAAGTAGGTGCGAATCGATGACTGCGCGACGTTCTTCGCCATTAGGTGAGTGATCCATTCGAGCACATCCGTAACGGTGATCGCCATGATCGGCCGGTCGGCGAAGTACGGGTACAGGTGATGCCGTAGCCGGGCATCGATATGACGCCGATAATCGAGCGCTTGCCCGATCTGCCGAGATGTCTGCCAACGCTCGGTGTAGGCCCGGAAGGTTGTCCTCGGCCCGCTAACTACTGGCTGCTCAGCTTCGCTGACGCGGGGCCTCCTATCCCACTCCTCAGCGTCGGTCTTGCGGTCGAAGAATCGCGTCGAGGGCTTGCCCGTAGCATCCTCGAACCGGACTCGCCAGCGCTTGCCCTGGCCGTGACGCTTCGAGGGGCGGCGCTTGCCGTCCGGGCCAGGCTTCTTGAGGTACCAGAGGTCATCGACGGGCATATCAGTCTCCCTGCTGGTCGAGCCAGGCCCGGATGTCGGCCGGGTCGTAACGGAGGTGTCGGCCGATCCGCCGGGCACGCGGACCGGTGCGCCGGTATCGCCACTGGTAGAGGGTGGCCACCGGCACCCCGAGGTAGGTGGCGACGTCCTCGACTGTCCACAGCGGTTCCAGAGTTGTCGTAGGCATGCGCTCCCGTTCTGTTCGAGGGTGGCGGTCAGGAGGAGGAGACTCGGTCACCGGGCGGGGCGTTGGCCTCCCGTCTTGCCTGGTCGAGCTGGACGCGTTGCTGGATACGTTCAGAGACCGCGCGGAGTAGCCGTTGACCGATCGGCGGTAAGTCAGGGTCGCCAGGTCGGGCGAGCTCCCAGGCATAGCGGGTCGCCCGCGTGCCGCCGCCGGTGTCGTCGGCCTGGTCGTCGGTGGACAGGCCGAGCAGCGCCCGGACCCAGGCCCGGTTGTCGGCCCGGTGATCCTTCAAGGTCTTGCCGGACCACTGCCGAGACACGAGCACCCGCCGGCCGCCGAGGCCGAGGGTGGCCCGTTGGTGGACCCGTCCCCGACAGCGACCCGGGGCGAGCTTCGCGTGTGCCCGGTCCGGTTGGATGCCGTAGAGCAGCCAGTTCGCGCACCGCGGCGAGCACGGGGTCACCCGTAACTGTGCGTGGAACCGTTCCAGATGCGCCCGCTGCCGATCAGTGGTCGCGGCGTGGCAGTCGGCGGCTTGTTTGGTCAGGTACTTGGTGATGTAGCGGACGCAGCGGTCGGAGTCGGCCGAGCCGGCGGTGACGCCCTGGGCATGGACCTGGACCCCGAACCGGGCCACATGCACCGGCTGCGCGTCCGGGTCGTTGTCGACCTGGTCCAGCGCCTCACCCCAGGTTTGCAACGGGCGCCCGGTGTCCGGGTCGACGTATCCGCCGGTGTGCTCGTCCCAGACCGGTAGGTGGTCGGGGCGGTATCGCAGCCCGTCGACGGGCGGCCACCACACCTGGTGGTAGGTGGCGGCCGCGACCTGCCGCAGCAGCGCCCGGGAGATGGTGCCCCGGATCGCGAAGTGTGCATGGGGAGCGAGCCGCCGTTGCGGTTCCACGCTCCCGGCGTATTGGACGTTCCAACCGACCGCGCGGCGCAGGTTCTGCCAGAACCGGTCGAGCAGCCGAGGGAAGTGGACCGCATCCCACGCCGCCGCCCGGTAGTCGTAGCTGTTCGGGTCGGCCGGTGTGCCGTCACCGAGGACCCGCCCGTACGAGGGCAGGGTGAGGGTGAGAAACAGCGACGGCCGGTAGGTCTTGCCATCGGGCGCCTGATACTCCCGGCCTACGGTGCGCGGCTGGACGGGTCGCCGAGGTAGGTCGGGCGCGTCCTGCCGCCGCCGGGTGGAACGCACCCGACGTTCCCCGCCGGTGTCCGGGTCGTCGGGTTGCCGGTGGGAGGGTGCCGCCTGACCACGCAACCCGGCCGCCGAGATCTCCTCATCCAGTTCGGCGATAGCCGCATCAACGTCAGCCAGCTCCGCCGCCCGCGTGTCCGGGTCGCTGGGCCGCAGCATCATCTGCGCCCGCTCGAACTCCAGGTGCGCCCGCAGCACCACCAACCCCTGCTGCTCGTCGGTAGGCCGATCCGGGAGGGGTAGCGGCTCCTCGGCCCGGTGCCAGCCTTCGCGGATCTGCTGTTGCCGCAGCCGCCGGGCACGCGTTGCGCAGGGTTTGCACTTGTCTTCGCGGGTGGCACCGCAGGGCAGGTCAACCAGCTCGGTCGTACCGGTTTCCAGGTCGGTACGGCGCAGGCTCACCGGCCGTGCGCACACCCCGTGCTCGGCCGCCAGTTCTTTCAACACGTCTACTGTGCGGGGTAGTCGGAGACGGGCCGCCCGCGATCCCGGCCGAGGCGCCGAGCACGGTTCCCCGGTGCCCGCCTCCGGTGATGCCGGAGCGAGTCCCGGTAGTGTCTGCTGTTGCGTACTCACTGGCGCTCACCTCCCGCCAGTTCGACGCCGACCCCTGCCCGGCAGAGCTGGCGTAGCTCATGGAACTCTTGCCCGCTCCGATGGAGCCGATGACGAGAGATTGCGGCGAGTTCGCCGATCAGACCTTGTAGTTCGGTTTCTGCGGCAGCAGCCGCCTTGTGGGCCACGGCGGACGTTTCGTAGTCGCCGCGTGCGCGCGCTTCGGTCGCCGCAGTGTTGGCCGAGTCGAGCCGAGACACGACCTGTCGACGGTCAGCCTCGATAGCTTCAAGCGACCGGAAACCGTTGGCAGCACTGGTCATCGGGTCACCTCCCGAGTCAGCGTCGGCACCGAGGCGCCACCGTTGCTGCCGTTGTGGCTGGTGAACAGGGTCACCGGCTCCGGCTCGACCGGCTGCGGCTCGACCGGGGCTGGCTGGTCGGGCAGGGTCGCGGGTCGGTGGCGCTGCACAGTGCGTTCCGACAGGCCGAGCCGGGCAGCGATCTCGGCATCGCTGGCCGAAGGTGTGTCCGTCACGGCCTTGCCGACCCGTTGCGCAGCGGTGGGCCGCCGCCTGGTCGTAGCCCGCTTCTTGCCGCCGGTGGTCGCCGGCTTGCTGGCCGCCATCGTCTCCGCCGAGGCCGCCGAGGTGACCGCAGTGTTTGCCGGAGTCGGCTCGGCCGCAGCGGGTTGCGGCTGGTCGACGGGTTTCGTGTCGTCAGGTGTCGACACGGGACGACCGCTACGGGTCACCACCTCGACCGAGAGCAGGAACGCCACCGGCGCCGCCAGCGCCACCAGCCGCGCGGTCACGGTCGGCTCGGCCGAGGCGACGTTAGCCGCCAGCGTCGCCGCTACCCCGGTGATAACCGCCAGCCGTGCCGCCATGCGTGGCCGCCGACCCAGCCGGCCGTCTTCGATCAGCGCCATGGCCCCGACCACGATCAGCCCGTCAATGGCGATCGGCAGACTGTAGGCCACCCAGGTCCGCTCACCGGCGCCGATGGCTACCGAGGCGATATGGGAGAAGCTCGCCGCCCCGGCCACCGCGGCGACCAGCACCGCAGCCGCACGGGCCGCCACCCGAGTCCACAACGTCGCCCAGTCACGTGTCTGATTGCTCATGCCGCCAACCCCCAACCGTTCTCACGCGAACCGCGCCCCCCGGCACCAGACCCAGGCCCGGACGCTGGGCCAGGCCGAGGCTTGCGCGGCGGGACGGTGTGCCCGTCGATCACGCCACCGGGCCGATAGGTGCCTGCCATGTCGCGGATGTCGTCATCGGCCAGGAAGGAGAACCGCACCCGCACCGGGGTCGGGTCACCATCGAGCACCACAAAGCCGACGCCGGGTAGGGCTTGCGGGATCTGGTCGCAGACCGCGCCCCGGTCGCGCATACCGTCGCCCAGCACCAGGTCTACTTGGGAGGATTCGGCCAGCCGCAGTCCGATCCGGGTGGGGAACAGGTCCCGGAACGGCAGCACCTCTTTACGCGGGTCCTGCAACGCCGCCAGGACATGTACCCCGACCGCCCGACCCTGGGTGAGCAGCAGCCCGAGCGCGGCCCGGATGCGTTCTTTGAGCTTGCGATCAGCCAGGTACGCCGTGAGCGCGGCTAGCTCGTCGACGACCAGCACGATCAACGGCTCGTCGGTGGTGGGGGTGTGCTGGCGGGTGTGCCCCCGCAACCTGGCCGCCCGCTCCCGAGCCACGGTCACCGCCTGGTCGAGCAGGTCGGCCATGGCCGCGTAGTCTTCGCAGGCGAACTTGGCGAACAGCGGCAGCCCGGGGCCGAGTTCCATGCCGCCTTTCGGGTCGAACCCCCACAGGCGTACCTGACCGGAGGCGACCCCGCCGGCGAGCGAGCGGACGAACGACCAGATCACCGAGCCTTTACCCGCCCCGGTCGCGCCGGCCACCAGCACCTGAGTCCCGAACAGGCGCAGCTCGTAGGTTTGCCCGTCTTCGCGGACCCCGAGCGGCAGCGCCCGAAAATCCGGGGTCGAGGCGACCGGCAACACTGGCACCACCCCGGCCAGCGGGTCACGCCGCACCATCGTCAGATACACCAACCCGGGCTTGCGGTGCGGACGCACCCGCACCCCCACCACCCCGAAGGTGTGCGCGAACCGCTCCGAAACCTTGGCGAAGTCTTCCGGGATCTGCCCGGTGACCATCCGCACCAGCAGCACATCCAACCCACGCCGCGCGGCGACCTTCTTCACCTCCGGCAGCAGCTCCCGGCCGTTGAACCGCACCACCAGCCCGGCAGTGGACATCGCCGACCACCACCGCCGCCGGTAGGTAAACCGGCGCCACCGGCTCAGTAGCCGCAGCCAGCACCACTTGTCGAACGACGCCCGGTCGATGCTGTACCAGGCCACCAGCCCACCGGCCACCGCGACCAGGGCAGCGACCGGACCCGGCCAGCCCAGGCGCCACCACAACCCCGCCAGCGCCAGCACCGGGGCGGAGATCCACCACCAGCGCACCGCGACGACCACGGCCAGGGTCAAGGTTTTGAGGCACCACCAGATCGCCATCAGCCACAGCGGCACCCGCACCACCGGGGTACGGACCATCACCGGACGTTGCAGCATCATCGGCGGCACGTCGGGAACCCGGTCCCCGCGCACCACCCCCACAAACGGACGCGGCATCACCGACCACCCCCCGCCACCACCGGCAGACGGCAGCCGCCGGCACGGTCGAACTGGAACGGCCGACGTGCCCGCGACCGGCGAAACGCCTCGATCGCGGCACCCGCCACGCTGCCCGGGTACACCCGAGCCTCGACCACCGACGCCAGCACCACCGCCGCGTGATGGACACATCCGGCCACCGAGTCGCCGGCACGGTCGACCACCCGCACCGCATCAACCGGGCCGTCACACGGCGACCAGTCCTCGGGATGCGCCGCCGCACACCCCACCGGCCGGGGCATCACCGGCTACCCCCGCACACGTCCGCCGCCAAGCCGGCGTCGGTGATCAGCCGCAGCAGCAACCCACACGGCAACGCGCCGACGTAGTCCCGGTAGCAGGTGCCAGACTCGCCAACCCAGTCCTCAATCCGTACGTCTTCCAGAAGCGGCAGCACCGCTTTGACGTCGCCCGGCCTGGCACCGGTGACCTCTAGTTCCGGCCCGACGTGGCTGAAGCCGTGCGGGTCGTGCAGCGCCCGCCACACCAGCTCGGCGACGACAGCGCCGTCCTGGGCATGCATCGGAGTACGGGCGTTCTCGGGTACGTTGAACATCACCAGCCCCTTTCGAGAGTGGTTGGGGTGGCGCGGGACGGGCTGGAGTTCTTGGCGGAAGGAAGGCCCGCCCCGCGCCTGCTTACAGAGGAGTTAGACGGCCGGCTTCTCCGACCGCTTGACGCTGGCCGCGCCGGCCGACTGCGGAGCGGACATCGACTCAGCACGGACTGACCAGGCCAGCCGGGAGCGGCACTTGTCGGTGCAGCGACGCTGCGAGTTGACGTACGGGGTCACCGTGACCCCGGTGAACTCCACGATGGGCGGGTAGCCGGGCGCGGTCGGCTCCGGCACCGTAGGCGCGTAGTCGGAGGCGATCTTGACCTTTGCCTCCATCGGAGAGCCGAACTTGCCGGCCTCCGGGTCCAGGTCGAGCACCCGTACTTGCCAGAGCCGCTTACCGGACTCCTTATCCCGCGCCTGGTCGTCGGCGCCTTTGGCGTCGAAGTCCTTCACCGGCTCGACCCCCAGGCACAGCGCACCGTGGGGAAACACGTAGTCGGACGGCACTGGCACCTTCATGGTCAGCGGAACCATGAAACCTCCCTGTTCGTCAGAGCGCACCTCTGCCAACGGGAAAGCTTTCTCGCCGAATGTAAAGAGAAAGTTCCACGGGGGAGAGATAACTATTTGTAGTTTTCTCCACCCTCGAATTTTTCGAGGTGTAAAACTTAAACATGTTATACCTGTTCACAAGATCCAGTGTAGAGGCGCCTCCCCCTTTCGTCAAGGTCGATCGAGCCGCCTTCACTGGTTCCCTCTCGGCTCCACGGCGGCCCACCGATCATGCGGCCTACTGACGGGACGTGGTCAGGGCATGGCTGGACGTGTCAGAGAAGTCTCGCGTATCGTGAGCATCTGCCGGGACGTCCTGACGCGGGGAGCCGATGCCGAACGACCGCCTGCGTACCGCATTGCTCGAACGCGGTATCACCCCTGTAGACCTCGCGACCGCCTTGCAGGTCGACCCCAAGAGCGTCGAACGCTGGCTCAAAGGCCGCACCCCGTACCGGCGCCACCGCTACGCCGTAGCCGCTCACTTGCAAATGGACGAGGCGTACCTGTGGCCCGACGCGCTCACCTCTGACCAGGTGAGCAACGCCGCCGAGAGCGAAATCATCAACGTCTACCCCCATCGATGGGGCGTGCCGTCCGACCTGTGGCGGGACTTCTTCGGCAACGCCGAGGAGAGCATCAACGTCCTGGTCTATAGTGGCCTGTTTCTCGCCGAGGACCACGGCCTACAACGCCTCTTCCGGCAGAAGGCCGAGGCCGGGGCCAGCGTGCGGATTCTGCTCGGCGACCCGGAGAGCAGCCCGGTAGCCCAACGCGGCGCCGACGAGAGCATTGATGACACGATGGCCGCCCGGATCAGGAACGCCATCGTGCTCTACCAGCCGTTGCGGCAGGTCGATGGGATCGAGTTCCGGCTACACGGCACCGTGCTCTACAACTCCATCTTCGGCGCCGATGACCAGGTCCTGGTCAACACCCACATTTACAGCTTCCCCGCCTCCCAGGCTCCGGTGCTGCACCTGCGCCGGGTCGCCGGAGGCGACATGGTCACCACCTACCTGGACAGTTTCGAGCGCGTCTGGGACGGCGCCACCCCGCTGAAGTGAGGTAACCCGGATGGGCCGACGCATCGACTACTACGACGACCCAGCCGCGCCACCGGCCAACAGCGTCGTACCGTCGGCAAACGCCGTGGTCACCAACGACGCCGGGCAGCTGCTTCTGATCCACCGCACCGACAACGACAACTGGTCACTACCCGGCGGTGCGATGGACCTCGGCGAATCACTGCCGCAGTGCGCCGTGCGGGAGACCTTCGAGGAGACCGGCGTACACGTCGAGGTCACCGGCCTGGTCGGCATCTTCACCGACCCCAAACACGTGATCCACTACACCAGCAACGACGAGGTACGCCAAGAGTTCTCGGTCGTGTTCACCGCCCGCCCCACCGGCGGCACCCCCACCCCGAGCAGCGAATCCCGGGAGGTCCACTGGGTCACCCTCGACCAGCTCGACACACTCACCATGGACCCATCGATGCGCATGCGCATCAACCGCTACCTCGCCGACGACCCCCACCCGCACCTTGGCTAGCAGCTGGATCGGCGCCGGAGCCGAGGTATTCGCCGCCGTCGGCACCGTCGGCGCGTTCCTGGTCGGCTTCCTGCTGCTGCGCCGCGAACATCGTCGCGAGGCCGAACGCGCCGAGGACGAGCGCCGCGCCCAGGCTTCCCGTATCAGCGCGTGGGTCGAGGCACACCGCAAACCCGACGGCATCCGGCAGGTTGCCTTCCACATCCACAACGCGAGCGAGATGCCGATCTACGAGGTAGAGCTACCGTCGGCCGTCCCCGACCAGCCCGACCCCGAACAGGCCGCCGAGTTCATCGGCCTCATCCCACCCGGCCAGACCGTGCGCCGACCCGCCCCCGCCGAGTGGCAGCGCACCTACGTCGAAGCCGAACCGATCCAGATCGAGTTTCTCGACAGCGCAGGCCGCCGCTGGGTACGCGACGAGCAAGGCGCCCTGTCTGCTGTCGACCGCTAGCCGGCCAGCGCTGCCCGTACGGCGCGTTCGGCCTGCTCGATGCGGGGCCGGGCTTCTTTCATGGACTCGGCGACCAGGTGCCCGTCACCGTAGCGGGCGAAGATCTCCGCAAGCCGTGTGTCGACCTCGACCGGGGCGCCGTCCGGGCTGGTCGTCATGTCGGCGAAGGTCAACGCGTCGGTCAGGATGCCCTCGACCGGGGCGAACTCGGCCGCCAGCTCCTCGCCCAGGCCCCGGTTACCCGCCTCGATGCAGGCGCACGAGTGGTGCGCCACCAGCCGGCACAGCAGCTCACCGGCCCCGACCACATCGCGCAGATACCTCGCGCCGTCGAGCGGATGGAACCCGGTCACGGCCAGGTCGGGGGAGTAGCCGATGTCATGCAGCCACGCCGAACAGACCAACACGTCGGCATCCTGACCAACCACTGAGGAGACCGACTCCGCTTTGGCCGCCACGCCGATCGAATGGCGCCAGCGACGCGGCAGCGGCTCTTCTAGCAGCTCACGGGCCAGCTCGCGAGCCCAGGCGACATCATGCACACCGTTGAGGCTAGTCGAGGCCCGGTCACTGGCGCTGTCGGACGAACCGGCCCCGCCCGTGCACCGCTTCGACCAGGCCCGCACCCTCCAACTCGGCCAGCGCATGTCGGGCGGTACCCCGCGAAACCCCGTGCGACTGCGCTAACGCCGATTCGCTGGGCAGCGGGTCGCCGGGCGCCAGGTCGCCGGAGTCGATCAGCGCCCGCAGCTGCGCCGCCACGGCCCGATACTGCGGCACCGACCCGCCGGCCCCGCCCTGCGCGTCGGCTACCACCCGACCCCGACCCGGGTGCGTCACGATCAGCCCATCGGCCGCCAGCTGGTCCAGCGCCCGCCGCAGCGTGTTCCGCGCCACCGCGTACTGCTCGCACAAGTCCGCCTCAGAAGGCAGCGCCGCCCCCGGGGCGAACTCGCCCCCGGCGATCCGCTCCCGCAGCGCCGTAGCGATCTCCCGGTACGCCCCCCAGGCGGTAGAGCGTGGGCTCACCAGCGACGACCCTCCATCCACACGCCCCCGAGTGTAGACCTGCCCCACCGGCACACCCGGCTAGTCGGCGGCGCCGGGCACCCGCAGACCCTTTCGCGCCGCCCGGTGCAGCACCGCCGCCAACGAGTCGGCCACCGACGCCGACACCTGGCCCAGCTCCACCACCGGTACGCCCTCTCGGCCCGACCCGGCGCCCAGGAGCGGGAACGCCCGCCCCACGTCGAACCCGACCTCTTCAAGAGCCAACGCCAGCGCATCCGCTGTCTGTAACGCGTCCGACTCCGGACGCTGCCCCGGTTCGCCCACTGGCAACCCCTGCTCTCAACGGCCACACTTGCGGCCCACCCGCATCAATATCGGCCCACTCAGCATTCACACCGGACGCTCCGGCTTGCACCCCACGAGCGGGACGTCTTGGGACTTCTTCGCTAAGCTTGGGTGATGACTCCGACACCAGGAGTGGCGGAATGAAGCATCCCCTCACCCGAGCGCTCCACAGCGCCGGCCTGCGCCCGGCCGACATCGCCGCCCGACTCGCCGTCGACCCCAAGACCGTCGAACGCTGGCTCGCCGGCCGCGTGCCCTACCCGCGCCACCGCGCCGCCCTGCTCAAGCTCACCGGCTGGCAGGCCCGCGACCTGTGGCCCCAGCTGGCGCCCCCGGCCACCTCCGAGACCGCCGCCGACGAGATCCGGGTCATCTACCCCAACCGCGCCGCCGTGCCCGTCGACGCCTGGCACCGGCTGTTCGCCGCCGCCACCCGAGAAATCAGCATCATCGCCTACAGTGGCCTCTTCCTCGCCGAAGACGCCGCCATCCTGCGGCTACTGCGAGACAAGGCTCGCGCAGGCGTACGGGTGCGGATCGCGCTGGGCGACCCCACCGGCCGGCACGCCGCGCAACGCGGCAGCGAGGAAGGCATACACGACATCCTCGCCACCCGTATCCACCACGCGCTGATCCTGTACCGGCCCGTCGTCGACGAGCCGGGACTCTGCCTGCGGCTGCACGACACCGTGCTCTACAACTCGATCTACCGCGCCGATGACCAGCTACTGGTCAACACCCACACCCACGGATGCCCCGCCTCCCACGCCCCGGTGCTGCACCTGCACCGCCGTCACACCGAGGGCATGGCCGCGACCTACCTCGAAGCGTTCGAGCGGATCTGGGCCGCCGCCCGCGACCCCGAACCAGCCGCCCCGGCCCGCCGGCGGTGAGCGTCGGTGACCGGGAACGGTGAGTTCGCCCGGTAGATGCTCCGCCGGCCCAGCGGCAGCAACGGCCACCAGCCCAGATGCCGACGATCGGCCAACCGGGTCCAGGCCAGCACCCGCCCTACCCGCACCGCCGCCGACAGATCCCACACCCCGGCCCGCCGATACACCATCAGCTGCTGGTCGCCGTCCCACCAGACCTCGACACTCGTCCCGGGCAGCCGCACCGGCCGCCCCGGCACCAACCGCGCCATGCCAACCTGACCGGGCACATCATCAGGCCGGGACATAGCTCGACCCCCACACCCCGTCATGATCGACCGCATCGAGCGCTTCGATCAGCTCCCGCACCGCCGGATCGCCCTCGTACTCACCGGCGGCTTTCCGCAGTGCCGACAGCGCCCGCCGCAGCCGCCCGGACTGGACCTGCTCAGTCGACCGCACCGCCATCGCGCCCCAGTACACCGCCGACTCCAGCTCACCCCCAGAGATCTGCAGCAGCGCCAGCCGCGCCGTACACAACGCGTGCCCCCGCCCACAGGTATCGCGGTCGAGCGCGTCAACCGCCTCGGTCAGCCGCCGCTGCGCCTCCGCCACGTCGGCCGCCGACCCGGTGTGCCCCGACAACTCGGCCATCGCATGCCCCGTCGCCGCCGCCAAACTCCCCGGCCGCCGCAGCGTGCCCACCCACCCCGGCGCCTCCGGATCGGCCTCGGCGTAGGTGTCCTCCGCCAACACGATCTGCCGCCGGCACTCATCGACCGACCCGGCAGCGCCGTAGATCCGCGCCTTCACCCAGTGCAGCATCATCCGCACCGCCGCCGCCGGCCGCTCATCACCACCCACAAGCCGGATCACATCCAACGCGTCATCGTGATAGCCCAGATGACTGTGATGGGCCGCCGAGTCCGCCACAATGTGCGCCCGCAAGTCATGATCCTCAGCCCGCACCGCGAAGAACAACGCCATCCGGAACAGGCTGCGCGCCGCCTCATGACTGCCCACATCGAACGACGCCCACGCCGCCCGAGCCGCGATCACCGCCAACTGCCGAAACAACGGCCGCTGCTCCGGATCAAACCCGCTGGTCGGTTCCGCCATTGCCACCGCCCACCGCAACACCGTCTTCGCGAACTGGCTCGGCAGCGCCCCACCAAACCGCAGATCACAGCGCGCCAGCATGTCCCCGAACTCGGCCAGCTGCGCCACATCCGGCACCCCCGCCACCGTCGGCACCGCCGGCCGACCCGTCGAATCCAGCAGCCGCCGCAACGGCTCCCCGAGCTGACCCCCGACCGCGATCGCCCCGACCGCAGCGTTGAACGCCAACCGGCGCATATCGGTCAATTGCCCCGGTCGCCAGCTCCGCCCCCGACGACCCGGCGCCGACTCCCGCTGCTCCGCGATCGCCGCCGCAGCATCAGCCAACGAAACCCCGGTGACCTTCTCGTACGCCGCCAACACCGCCGGAGTGATCGGCCGACCATGCTCCCCACGCTCGACCTTGCTCAGATGCCCATGCGACATACCCACCTGACGGGCCACCCGCCGAAGCGGAACCCCCATACTCTCCCGGATCGCCCGCAACGTCGGACCATCGTAAGCAGCCACCACACGGCCTCCCTTCGTCTGGAAGAGGGCACGACCGCCCATCGACCGGCCGCCGCGCCCCACAACAGGACGCCGAAACGGTGGCCAGCCCACCACCGGCCACCGCCCGGCGAGGCCGGTGCAGACTTACCAACCGTTGGCGACTCCGGTGCCGCACCAGCGCCCACACCCAGACTCGACACAACGGCACGGCAGCATAAGCACGCACATCGAGACGTCCTGGGACGACAACCCCGTCCCCACCAGCACCGACACCGCCCACACGATCCCGCGTAGGTGGGGGGCCGCGCACGTTGCCGAATTCGCCTCTACAGGATCAAGGCGCCGCGCTTCGCGCGGCGCACCGGGCGCGCTCCGGGCCGCACTGCGGGCGGCGCTCCGCGCCGTCCTCGCGCGCCCCGGCACACCGCACTCAACACGGACACCCGATCAGAACAGGCAGTGGCTTACGGCCGTGACGATCGCCGAGGGTGGTCACCCACCGTCGAGGTCTGGGCGATCGCTGCCGCGCCGCTACGCGGCTTGCCGCCGAGAATCCCAGGTCACCCGGTCTCTGATGTGATCATCAGCAGATAAACCGTGTGCGGCTCGCCTTACTGTCGAGTGGCCCCATCCTTCGCGATAGACTCCGACACAACGACTCGACGAAGGGGAGCTATCTCAAGAGATTAGGATAGCTCTGAACTCGGGCGTGGTAATACGACTGCAACCAGAGAGCGCGGCTTGGTTCTTTGCCAGGGAGGTCTTATGCCGGAGTTTGAGATCGAGATTAATGAAGGCGAAGACCGCGATGATCTCGCCGAACTCTGCGGCATGTACTGGACTACGAGTGAAGATGGCTCATTTACTTACACAGTCGAAGCCTTGGCAAAACGTTTTGGGGAGCCGTCTCATAGAATTAGCAGACTCGTCAGCAAGTCATGCTTTGCGCGTTCTACGAGCCGGCGTTGCAGCGAATGCAATCAAGGATTTGTCTACAAGTCGCGGTCGGAGTGGAATTCGAGTACTCGCCACGTCTCCGGCCGGTGCCGGACTTGCATCCAGGCGGAAGAGCAACGGTTGAGGAAGGAGCGTGAGCGCGCGAATGCTGAAATGAGGAACCAGGTTCTTCAGCTGGTTACCGTAGTGGACGACGAGTCTGAGATTTACGCTGAGGATCTCGACATGTCGGCAGCCTTTGTTTTGGCCGCTCTCCTCGAGGACGCAGAGGAAATCTCGCAAGGAATCACCACGCCCGTTTGTGATCGCACGGATCGCCTCACTCCTACCCCCAACTACGACCATAAGCTGTTGCGGGATGTCTCCAGTCTGGGTCTGGTGAAAATTCATCCCTCGTCGTCACTCGACGCCTTCGTCTGGGAAGAAGACCGGACCTTGGGTGAGGCCTATCATCCTGCACGCGCCTCGTTCTACCTGTGTGGCTCCGGCAGTCTCGCAAGTCGCGCAGACGCGTACCTCAAGAACTTCGCTCAGACTCTCTCGCGCACGTCTTGGCCCGATCGATGGGTGGACCGATTCTCCGCATTCTGGTTCGACGTGGCTACGGCGGAATGCGAGGCATATCTTGTATACCTGCTTCGGCAACATGGACTCAACTTTACGCCGGGACAGAAGACCGACGAGGTCCTTCGACGCGCCCTCAAGTGGTATTCGATTGGCCAGGTTTACTATTTTATATGGCGAGCGGCTAAAGACAGTACAGCCTATCGCGCCCGAGAGAGGGTTTCAGCGAAACAAGCTGCTAATAGCGCTGTGACTCGCATATCAACGGACATTGAGCGAGCATATGCAAACGGTTGGCAGGTTAGCACCTTCAGGCGTGACTCACGCCTACCCCTGTCAACCCTCTCCCATATTCTATTCAGGCGCGCACTCGAACTCGACGACCCTATGTCCTACTCACCCGCCGGTCTACCTATGCGGAGAGCTGGGCTGGAACTCGCTTGGGAGAATATCGACTCTAGGGTCTTCGAACAGCTCATATTCCAGCTAGTCGCCGAGACCGACGGTTATGAGAATGTTGAATGGCTGATGCATACCAACGCGCCCGATCACGGCCGTGACGTTAGCGCGTTTCGCACGCGTCGGGACCCTTTAAGTGGTCATAGTTCACAAAGGGTCGCCATTCAGTGCAAACATTGGCTCACTCGCCCCATTCGTGATGTAGATGTCAATTCGGCGATCGTAAGTATTAGCCATTGGGACAGCCCGCCATTCGATGTTCTGGTTATCGCGACCAGTGGGCGCTTTACCGCTGACGCCGTTAGCTGGATTGAGCGTCACAATTCCGGAGGCGGGCGACCTAGTGTTGAGATGTGGAATGACGCTAGACTAGAACTACTACTAAACGAACGCCTTCACCTAGTACGCGCATACGAATTGCGCTAACACTTTGGACCACGGGATAGGCGTACACTCAGCATCATCGACATAGGGCTCTCCGTAATGGTGACGCCTGCGCTTGATCCGACTCGTCGACATTCTCATGGGCGTACCCCTACGGATTCCACTACAACTGGAGTCAGAAAGTGCTGGGAGAGTTCGGAAGACCTTACGAACGTTCGCCCTGGTCAGGCGGTTGATCCGTCCGGTTTCGGATGATCTTCGGTGGCGCTGGAGTTTTGGGGTCTAATCCCGCGCTGCTTGCCCTGCCCCCTCAAGATCAGGGGGCGCGGGTTCGCTACCCGTCACCGTCGACCGGGCTGAGCCGAGCCGGAACTTGGCCCGCGGTCAAGGTCGTTCCTCCGGTTGGGCGCTCCACCTTGACCGGGGGCCAGGACCCAATGCCGTTAAGGTAGGGCGTCTGGGCAGGCCAGGATGGGTGTGGGTGGTCCGGCATGTCGGATGATCTTGTCGGTGGGTCGCTTGACGCGGTAGGAGTTGTGGCGGGCGCGTTTCACCGCGCGGGGGCAGGTACGTTGACGCCGTCGTGGGTTGAGATGCCGCAGGATTTCCTGTGTGGACTCGGCGATCGCTTCGGTGAGGTGTTCAGGGGGAAATAGCCGCCTGGTCGGTGACCTGGCGGCGGACCACACGAAGGCCACGTATGAACGATGTCCGGTCGGGGTCGTAGCCAGCCTCGTCGGCGGCGTCGACCAGTAGGGCGCGGATGCCGTAGTGTGCCAGCAGCAGGCCCCACAGCTCCTGCTCGACCAACTCGGGGGTCTTCGACCGCAACACTTGGCCACGGCCCCGCAGGTCGGTCTTGACCTCGTCGATAGCCGATTCCTCTTCCCAGCGCTGGTGGTAGGCGCCGGCCAGCTCGCCAGCGTCGACCTGCCGCGGATCCAGCATGGTGGTGACCACGGCGATCAGCTCACCGCCGGGGTTACGGTCGGGCACGGTGTACTCGACCACCCGCACCAGGCGGGCCAGTTCGGCAGGCACCTCGGCGCCGGTTTTGGCCGCCGCGGCCAGCCGGGCACGCCGGTCGGCGTCCAGCCCGGGCCGGTAGATCAGGGCCAGGTAGGAGCCGTCGGCCAGCCACCGCAGGTGCCCGATCGACACCGACGCGCCGATGCGCCAGAGCAGGTCAGCACCCGTATCGGCGAAGCTGTTGAACAACTCCCAGGAGTACAAGCCGGCATCGGCGGTGACCAGCATGTCCGGCTCGATCTTGTCGACCAGTTCGGCGGCCAGGGTTCGTTCCCCGGCGCGGGCCGCGCCGGGCACCGCGGCCACGATCGCCCGGGTGCCGCACTCGGCCAGGGCCATCACCTGCAGTTTCGGGAACGCCGAAGCCTTCGGACCCGACCCGATCCGCCCGAAATGTTCCACGTTGGCGTCGCTGTCGGGCACGTCGAAGCTGGTGCCGTCGATAGCCATCAGCCGGCGCCTTGCCAGCCACGCCCCCTTCGTACCAGTGGTGGCGATCGGCACCGCTGCCCGGTCGAACAGTTCCTTGACCGGTGCCGCACCCAGCCGTTTACGGGCCTGGCAGATCGCCGAGGCGGTGGGCACCTGCCAGTCATCGACCCACGAACCGAGCTTACGAAGGTTCCCCACCAGCCGCCGCATCACTTCCTCATAGGACTCGTTTGAGTACAGGCCCAAGGCGATCGCGTAGCGGATCATCACATGAGCAGGAAGCAGCCGGCGGCGTTTCTCCCGTACACCGGTGTCGTTGATGACTTCCTCGATCAGGTCCCGGCCGAACCTCGCCGACAGCACACCCAGCCCGATGTGGTCGGTCAGCCGGTCACCCGAAACCTGCTCATCTTCCTGCCCCTGCGGCACCGCCATGACCGGGAACGGTAACCCACCCGCCGGCGCAACGCTCACCCCACCGCGCTGACCTCGAAAAACGCCCCTACCTTAACGGCATTGGGCCAGGACCCGGCTCCACTGGCGTGCGTCCGACGGCGACGGGATGGCGAACCGGCCACGCGTGCTCTGGCGAGCCCGAGGGGGTGTTCAGTTTCGTCAGCGTCGTGCGCTCTTCCCATGCATCCCGGGATCACTCAGGTCCCCGCTCTTCGCGAAGGTCACCTCGCCAGTGTCGAGGCTGTACCACGTCTGCGAGTACTTGTTGTTTCTTCGGTCGATGACTATGACGCGACGCTCCAACCGGCCCCGCTCGCCATTCCATACGGTGCGATCCGTGACCTCCTCATACGGCTTCACCTGCCCAGCCGGCGCGTCGCGCTTCCTGACTCGAACCTCCTCACGAATCACCAGAACACTCTCTTGGTCAACGATGTGTCGATCTCGACCGTCGCACCCCGGGCACGGGTTCTCGTCCGCGCGAAGAGCGCGCCCACAAGCCTCGTTTCCGCAAACTATCCATGCCATGATCAGACGGTACAACTGGGACAGTCTGAACCACACCACCCTTGGGTATGCCCGACCAGCTAGTCGACAGTAGGGGGATAGCGACTCGACGCGAGCCGGCCGTATGGAGCCCGTCAACGCTGCCTTGACGGATGAGCCCCTATCGGACGGACCGACATCTCTGGGTACACAGTGTGCTACTGGGGGTAGCACTAGAGTCCTTCAGTAAGATGTGGCACCATCCTCACATGGCAGTCCGCGCGCGCGTCGAGATTGATGACTCACTCACCTTCGGTGACCTTTACCAATTCGTTGATCTCGCACGCGCGAGCAACACTCCGCCCGATACCAAGGTGACTTTGGTGCCAGCGAGCGACCGTGAACCTGACCTTGGCATAGGTGGACTTGAGGTCGAAGTCACCATCGCGGGGCTCGACTCGCAGTTTCGCCCCTCGACCGACGAGGTCCGGCAGCTACTTGAGGTGATCGAGAGCGCTGCAGAGGACGGGGATGCCAGAGGGGTGCTGCCGGAGCTTCAGGAGTGGCGAGACCGGTTGTTGAGGTACACCTGATGAACGGGCCGATCGTGCTCGGCCCAGCAGTCCCTGAGCGGGCAGCAACCGCGGGCCCAAATCGGTGCGGGCTCCCAAGCCGAGTTGAGACCACCTGTCGCGAAAGGCCGTCCGCCCTCTCCGACCCCTACTAAGCTGCTTTACAGCAGCCGGGTAGAGCAACCGACCCGACCACGAGGAGCAGTCCGGCCACCGCACAGGGCGGTTGACCTCGCGTTGGACGCCAGCCGAATCAAAGGGCCGGAAGTTCGGGACGATTGGGCCATAGTCCATGATCCACAAGTACAGATCCAGTACAACCGGGGTCAGAAGGTGCCGCGAGAGGTCGAGAGACGTTGCGAGCGTTCGCCCTGGTCAGGCGGCTGATCCGTCCGGTTTCGGATGATCTTCGGGAGCGCTGGAGTTTAGGGGTTCGAATCCCCTCAGCTCCACAAAATGTAGGCCCTGACCAGCAAGAACGCGGTCCCACATCCCTGGACAGCGACGACCCAGCGCGTGGAGCGTTGGCCGGCCTGATGATCTTCCACGGTCTGCGGCCCAGACAACTACGCACCCTTCAGATAACCGACATCCGTGACGGCCGCCTCCACGCTGACGGCCTGGTCATCCTGCTCGCCGATGAAGCCCGCGCGAGGCTCAACACTTACCTGGAGTTCCGCGCAAAGCGATGGCCAGCAACCGCCAACCCGTACGTATTCATCAACCACATCACGGCGAACCGCATGATGCAGTTCGCCTACTCGTGGGTGGACGACAGGCTCGGCATCCTCGCGCACCGGCTACGCGAGGACCGCATTCTCGACGAGATCCAGGCCACCGCCGGCGACCTGTTCGGCCTCCGAATCCACAGCACCCTGCGATACGCGAAGACCCTAGCCACCCAGACCTCGCCACCGAGACACCCAGCGACCCGAACAGCCGTGGCGTGCCGTTGGCTGACCGTGAATACGTCGACAGCCGCAACGCGTCCGCGGTGGCACGCGCCGAGGACATCACGCACCTGCTCGAGGCGCTGGAGGCCGGACGTTCAGCACGCAGGTGGGCGGGCCCGCCTGCGTGGCTGCACGGGGATCTTCACCCAGCCAACCTCCTCGTGCACGACGGGCGGGTCCGGGCCATCATCGACTTCGGCGACGTCACCTCTGGCGATCCTGCGACGGACTTGGCGGTGGTATGGATGTTCCTGCCCAGCCACGTTCGCGAAGGCTTCTGGTCCGCCTACGCCTCGACCGCGACGCACGTCGACGGCGAACTCGTTCTTCGCGCACGAGCCTGGGCAGCCGCCTTCGCCCTGGTATTCCTGGCGCATTCGGCGGACAACCGGCAGATGGCCGCGATCGGGAGAACCACATCCCGGGCCCTCCGAGACGAACGGCTGGTTTGAGACTTCAGGGGCCTGTCCCGAGAGGACCTGTCGCCTGACGTCGAGAAGCGACTGAACCAAGAAGAGTTGGGCCGCCTCGGTGGCTGCCCAGGGGCACAGCTGCTTCGCGCCGGTTGAGACTTCCGGCCTGTGGATGGCCGGGTCAAGGCTGTTGCCGGCGTGCCCGGCCCGGCTCGCCTCCGCACGGTGCGGGTGCGAGCGGCTCAGCCGCAGCCCGTGCGGCCCCGCCGCGGCGGGTGGCCCCCTTCCCCGTTGATCTAGGGCGCGCCACGGGGACGCACCGTGGAGACTCGATTTTCGAGCGAAACCGCTTGATTATCGAGCGATTACGTGCGATATTCGATACATGAATCGAATAGTCTTCGTCCTACTCACCGTCCTGATCGCGCTAGGGATGTCCATCAGCCTCTTCGCCCAGGTCAGGATCCTGCCGGGGATCGCCGCGGCGGAGGCCGAGCTCTTCCCGCCGTACGAGCCCTACCGCGTCCCGCTCCTGACGGCCGGCATCGCGTTCATCGCCTGTGCGCAGGTCGCGCTCGCGGCAGTCTGGATGCTGCTGTTCCGCGCGCAGTCGGGCACCTTTTTCCGGCCCGGGTCGCAGCGCTGGGTGATCACAATCGGCGCGGCGATCGGCGCCGGCACCCTGCTCACCGTCGGCGTGTTCGGGTTCTTCACGTTCGGGCAGTTCCCGTCGCCCACCGACGGCATGGACACTCTCGGGCTGTGGCTGGCCAGCGGGCTGGGCAGCCTGGTCGGCGCAGCGCTGCTCGGGGTCATGCTCGTGGTGCACCGGCTCGTCGATCGCGCGACGAGCGCGCAGACGGAGCTGGACGGCGTGCTCTGATGGCCATCGTGGTCGAGATCGACGTGCTTCTCGCGAAGCGGAAGATGTCGGTCGGGGACTTCGCCGACGCAATCGGGCTGAGCCCGGCGAACGTGTCGGTGCTGAAGAACGGCCGCGCGAAAGCCGTGCGGTTCTCCACACTCAACGCGATCTGCGAGGTGCTCGACTGCCAGCCCGGTGACGTCCTGCGCTGGGTGCCCGACGACGATGGTGCACGGTAAGGCCCAGATCTCCACCCGCCGTGGGCCGTGGCCGCCATCCAGGCGAACGCGGTGGCCCGGGCCGCCCCGGCGTCAGACAGTCCGCGACGAGCGCCCCCGCGACTACCTATGGGCCTGGATCACCACCGCCAGCCAGCCGAACGAGCACCGGTGGCCACTCATCCGCCGCAACCGCACCGCCGACGAGCTGGCCTTCTACCTGTGCTGGTCACGCCGCCCAATGCCGCTGCACACCCTCGTCACCGTCGCCGGCGCCCGCTGGAGCATCGAGGAACTATTCCAGACCGGCAAAGGGTTAGGTCGGCCTGGACCACTGCCAGATCCGCGGCTGGACCGGCTGGCACCGCTTCATCACCCTGGCCATGCTCGCCTCGCCGTCCTGCCCATCTTCGCCGCCACCGCGCAGCAGTCCGACGCTGATCCGCAGCTCATCGGGCTGACCGTCGCCGAGCTTCCGCGAACGGGCACTTGGCGCAGCAGGTCCGCACCCAGGTGCGGCCGCGTTCGAAGACAGTGGAGCACTTCCACCTGCCACCGATCTGTTAAGAGCGTCCGGGGCGGCGGTGGTTCGGCCACCCGCCGCCGCCCCGGCGTACACCTTCGATCAACCCACCGGCGACCGGGCAGCGATCGCGCTGATCGCGTCGACGAACTTGGCGGTGAGCTGGTCCGGCAGATCGTGACCCCAACCAGGAATGACCTGTAGCTCAGAGTCGGGTATCGCAGCATCCAGATCGTACGCCGCAGCTACCGGCACGAGCGGGTCATCGGTTCCGTGCAGCACCATCGTGGGCGCGGCGATGTTCGCCAGGTTGGCCAGCCGGTAGGCGGCGGTCTCCAGATGGCCCACAAGCGAGATCACCTCCTGTCGGGTGCGCGCTTCGGGATCGTAAGCACGGTCGGCCGCCGCCCGCTCGCGGGCGCGTATGGTGGCTTCGTCGGTCGGATAGCCCGGTCCGGCCAGCACTTGGGCAACGGTGACCCGGTAGTCGACCACCGCGTCGAGATCGTCGGGCGCTGGCGGCGGCGGGAGTTCAGCGAAGTTGTCTGCCACGTCGGGCAGCTCGGGATTGCCCGAATCGGCCGCGAGCAGGGTCAGGGAGGCCACTCGTTGCGGTGCGTCGATCGCGATCAGCTGCGCGATTGCCCCACCCATCGACATGCCGACGACGTGAGCCTGTGGCACGTCGAGCGCGTCGAGCAGCCCGAGCGCGTCACCGGCCAGGTCGTCGAACGTGTACGGCACCGGGGCAGGTTCCCCCGCCTCCAGCGCATCGCCGATCGCGACCGGGTCGATCGGTTCGAGCTCGCCAGGCATACTCGTGAGCCCCACGTCGCGGTTGTCGAAGCGGACCACCCGGAAGCCCGCATCGACTAGTCCTTCAACCAGACCATCCGGCCAGTCGATCAGCTGCATCCCGGTGCCGGCGACCAGCAACACTGTCTCCGCCTCCGCCGGACCCAAGCTTTGATAGGCGAGCGTCGCACCCTCGACCTCCACCCTGGTGGTCTCCGGCGGCTCAGGAGTCTCCGGCGGCTCCTGCGCGCATGCCACCACCGCGCTGAGGGCCATGGCCACCGCCAACCAGCCCGTACCCCGCCGGAGCCGCCCGTGCTCGATCACATTCGTCATGCGCCAAGCCTCGCAGTCCGGCGCCGACCCGGGCTCGACCGGCCAGCTGTCGAGTTGATCGATTTCCGGTGGCCGATCGGTTGACGCCGCGCATCCACCGATCGATGCGAGTCATCGGCGGCTGGTCGGTCGGTCCCGGTCGGGGCAGCTTGAGCCGGTCGGTGGCGCGAGCGGCTGACAGTTGGCAACTCGCGGGGTGGGTCCGGTCTTCGATCGAGGTTGGACGGCGTCGTCACTCATCCAGCAGCATTGACAGAATGTGCACATGAGCGGATCTCGGGTGGCGATCGATGATCAGCAGCGGATCTTGCAGTTCTGGTGGATGTTGGAGTTGTTCAGCCCGCAGCCGGTCCCGAAGGCGACACCGCGAGCAGCTCGTCCGACCGACCGGCAGGTCCTTGAATGGAAGCCTGGTGATCCGCTGCCATGGGAGACCATGGCTCCTCCCGAGTCGGTTGGTGGGACGCGCCGAGTTTGGCAACACACGGTCTATCTCGGCGTCTACGAGCTTGAGGCGACGTACGAGCGGTTGCATCGCGCCTTCGGCGAAGATGCTGACGCCTACGACGAGCGCCCTGGCGGGCGGAGCGCCTGCGCGGGTCTCCTCATCGACAGTCAGGGTGGGCTCGTTCCCGAGTCGGCGGTGCTCTCCTCAGCGCTGTGGGCGGTCGCGCAGATCGGAGCTGGTGGCTTGCGGCGTCGGGAGTGGGCGGACGGGTTCCCGGATGTCGCGCAGAAGTTTGCGCTCGCCGTCGATGAGTATGAGGGGGAGAGACGTAAGGCCGCCGGGGACGAATCACCCGCTTACGACGCGGATTCGCTGCGCGACCTGCTGGCGGTCGCGCACACGCTGTCCGGCATCGCCGGCGTCGGCGAGCTAGCCACCGAGCGGATCGTCATTCAATCGGTGGCGGTGTCGGCGCGACGTGCGGAGGAGGCGATCGACTTTGATTTCCTCAACAGCTTCTACCTGGATGATCTTGAGAAGGTCCGCGCCGATGTCGCGAAGCAGCCTGCCGCGGGAACAGCACTTGCCGCCTATCTCACGCATGATCGGCATCTCGACACCGGGGAGCGGGTGGATGTGGTCGCGGCCCCCGGCGCGGTCGATGCCGGGGTGGAACTCGGCCGGCTGCCTAAGGGGCGTTGGCCGGCCAACCCCGCCCATGGACTGGCGTTGAGCCAACAGTTCGCGGTCAATCAGGCGCTGAACGACCTGGCACTCACCCGTGGGCTCATGGGAGTCAACGGTCCACCAGGGACAGGCAAGACGACCATGCTGCGCGATATCCTGGCAGGCAACGTCGTCGAGCGGGCCCGGAGGCTGGCCCGGCTTGCTCGGCCGGAAGACGCCTTCACCGAGACGACTTACCGGTGGAGTGCGAACGACGGCTACCAGCGCAGCGTGCGGCAGCTTCGGACCGAGCTGACCGGCTTCGAGATGGTCGTGGCGTCGACAAACAACGCCGCGGTCGAGAACGTGACTGTGGAGATGCCGGCAGCCAAAGCTATCGATGAGCAGTGGCAGAACCAGGCAGACTATTTCGCCGACATCGCCTCTGCCGTGCTCGGCGACGGAGTGAACACCGGAGGTTCGCAGAGCACGGCCGTACGGGCATGGGGGCTGGTCGCCGCTAGGCTGGGCAACAAGCGCAACCGTAGCGCCTTTCACTCCGCGTTCTGGTTCGACAAGCAGGACCCGCGCAGCAAGGAACGCGACGCCGACAGCGCCCCGCGGATGCAGACCCGGCTCGCCCAGTGGCGCGACGGCGCCGTGCCGCGCAAGAGTTGGCAGCAGGCACGCGACGACTTTGCCCGAGCCGAGCAACGGGTCGATGCGCTCATCGAGGCGGGGCGGCAAGCGGAGGAGCGTAGGCAGCAACTAGCAGCGGCGGTCCGCGAGGAACCGGTGGTCGCGGCCCGGGTCGGACAGGTCGGCGAGGCGTTGCGGACCGCCGAGCGACAGCTGGTCGAGCAGAAGCCGGTGCTGGAACGAGCCGCGACGCTCGTGGCCGAGGCTACCGCCCGCTACGACCGGCATCTCGGCGTCCGGCCAGGTCTCCTCGAGACGGTATTCAGCCTGGGGCGTGCCGTCCGCGACTGGCGCGCCACACTCGGTCCGATCGCTGACGACCTCCGAATAGCTGAGCAGCGCCAGCAGGAGGCAGCCGCCACTGCGCAGCGACTCGGCGGTCAGATTGAGCAGCTCCGTGCAGACCAGGTCGCTGCCAACGCCGCGCTCTCGCGGATCAGGGACTCCTTGGCCCAGCTCCGTAACCACTGTGGAGAAGACCGAGCGCGCTACGGTCCAGCCTATCCGGGCGAAGAGTGGCTAGGCGAGCAACGCGAACTCCACGCTCCCTGGCTCGAAGCGGAACTCGACACGGCCCGTTCGGAGCTGTTCCTCGCCGCGCTGCAACTTCACCAGGACTTCCTCGCCAACCTCGCCGGCGACATGTCACACGGGCTGCGCGCAGCCGTCGAGGTCGTGGCCGGCAACCATCCCCATCGGCTGGAGCCCGAGAAGCTGCGGGCCGCCTGGCAGCTGTTCTTCCTCGTGGTGCCCCTGGTCTCCACGACCTTCGCCTCCGTTGGTCGGATGTTCGGCCAGGTTGGCCGGGAGGCCATCGGCTGGCTGTTCATCGACGAA
This sequence comes from Natronosporangium hydrolyticum, assembly GCF_016925615.1. Classification (NCBI taxonomy): domain Bacteria; kingdom Bacillati; phylum Actinomycetota; class Actinomycetes; order Micromonosporales; family Micromonosporaceae; genus Natronosporangium; species Natronosporangium hydrolyticum. The sequence continues at coordinate 4,750,516 of NZ_CP070499.1, read as the reverse complement.
GCCGGACAGGCGACACCGCAGTCCGCGGCCGGCGCGATCTGGCGTGCGCAACGAGTCGTAGCTGTCGGGGACCCACTCCAACTCCGGCCGGTCGTGACGATCCCGCAGAAGGCGCAGCGTGACATCGCCAGTGCCTACGGCGTCTCGTCGATATGGATCCCGCCGCTGGCATCCGTCCAGACGTTGGCCGACCGGATTTCGACGTACGGTACGACGCTTACCCAAGGCCAGCAGCGGGTCTGGGTCAGCGCACCGCTGAAGGTGCATCGACGCTGCGACGACCCCATGTTCAGCCTGTGCAACCAGATCGCCTACAACGGCATCATGGTCAGCGGGGTGCACCGTCGCCTCGACGACCCGGACGACCCCGACCTGTTCGACGCGCCGGCCGGCGCCTTGATCGCAGCCAGTCACTGGGCCGATGAACCCGCGCCAACCCGGGGCAGTCACCTGCAGGAGAACCAGATCACCCGGCTGGAGCGGGCGCTTCGCTACCTTCAGGACAACGGCGTCGACCCGTCCCAAGTGATCGCGATCTCGCCGTTTCGAGCCGTGGCAGATCGGCTCGCCGCCCTCCCGAGCAGGTATCCCGGGCTGCGGGCCGGCACCATCCACACCGCCCAGGGTCGTGAGGCACCCGTGGTGGTGCTGGTCCTTGGCGGAGACCCGGGCAGCCCCGGGGCCAAGGTCTGGGCGGCGGCCAGCGTCAACCTCGTCAACGTGGCGGCGAGCCGAGCCCAGCGGCGGCTCTACGTCATCGGCGACCGTGCCGCCTGGGCGAAGCACAACTACTTCCATCAGCTCGCAGGTGCGCTGCGACCCTAGAGAGCGTCCGCACCGGCGTAGTCTTCACCAGCCCGCGGGCCGGTCCGGCCGGGGTGCCGGACTACATGATCATCGGGCTCCCTTGAGAGTCTGCGGCGCGGCCCTCTTCATGGGAAGTAGCTGGCCCTTACGAGATCGCCACCATCCGAGGTACGATTACGAAGACTTATCAGACTTTATGCGGATTATTGGCGACGTATGTCTGGAACGTCCACTCATCGCTGGTTCGGGATCGGCCATAGCGAACAGGCCGACCCGGATGCCGCTGGCGAAGCGGCGGCCTCCGCGGCGCTCGCGGGGAGGTCACCGTCGCTGCTGATCGTCTTCAGCTCGATCAGCTATGACCTGCCGACCTTGCTGGCGTCGGTTCGCCGAGCAGCCGGCCCAGGGGTGCCGATCGTCGGCTGCTCCGCCATGGGCGAGATCAGCGCGCACGGTGTGACCGACGGCAGCGTCGTCGTCGCGGCGTTGGGGGGCGCCGGTCTCCAGGTGTACCCGCAGGTGCGCCGCGGCGTCTCGGGCCGGCGTCACGCGGCGGGCCGGGAAGCGGCGGACCCGTTGGCGTCACTCGATGCGCCGTACCGGGTGCTGCTGCTGTTGTGCGACGGGCTCAGCTTCGAGCTTCACCGGGTAGTGCGCGGCGCCTATGCCGCCGCGGGGGCCGCGGTGCCGCTCGTGGGCGGATGCGCCGCGGACAACCTCACCTTCACCGCGACCTACCAGTTCTACGGCGACGGCGACGAGGTGGAGATCATGTCCGATGCGGTGGTGGGGGTGGCCATCGGATCGGACGCTCCGCTGGGCGTCGGCGTAGCCCACGGCTGGCGCCGGACCGACGAGGCGATGGTGGTGACCAGTAGCGAAGAGAGCCGGGTCTTCCAGCTCGACAATGAGCCGGCCCTCGACGTCTATCTGCGCCTGATCGGGGAGGACGTCTCGATCGTCGACGACCCCGACAAATTTCATAATCGCGCCTATTACCACCCGTTGGGGCTATCCCGCAGGGATGGTGACGACATGCGGGTGGTCCATGCCGCGGATGTCTCCGACCGGTCGTTGATCTGCCTGGCCAATGTGCCACAGGGTGCACTCGCCTCGCTCATGGAGACCGATCCCGAGTCCCTGGTCAGCTCCGCCGGAGAGTCGTGCCGACAGGCGTCGCGGATGCTCGGCGGTGCGCCACCGATCGGTTTCCTGACCTTCGACTGTGGAATTCGGAAGGTGATGCTCGGCCATGACAGCGTCCAGCGAGAGGTGGCCCAGATGCGGCAATTCACCGGGGACGCTCCGGTCGGTGGCTTCTACACTTACGGCGAGATCGCCCGTTCTCAAGGTTCCCGGGGCACCCACCACCTCGCCGTCGCGTCGCTGGCGCTGGCCTAGCAACCGGTGGGTAACGTTGACTGACAACTGGTCGGTGCATCTGCTCACCGAGTACTTCTCGGCGGTGAGCGCCTCCGAGGACGAGCCCGCCGCGATCGAGACAGCGGCCGCGCGGGCGGCAGAGGCGTTGGACGCCGAGGTCGGTGCGGTCGTCATGGATGACGAAGTCCGCGGCTGCTGGGGGTTCGGCACGCAATCGGCCCCGGCTGACCTCGTGACAGCAGCGCACGGGTCACCGACGCTGTCGGTATCCTCGCTCGGCGTCCTCTTCACCGCCACGGGACACCTCGGCCGGACGACTCCCGGCGCCCTGCTGGTCGCCCGTACCGACCGCCAGTTCCAGGCCGACGAACGGCTGATGCTGCACGGTATGGGCCAGGTGCTCGGCCTCGCTCTGCGCGGGCTGCGCACCCTGGGCACCGAACGCGCGCTCCGGGAACAGCGGGAGCGCGAGGCCGAGGAGCGGCTGCGCCTGCTCGAGGCTGTGGGCACCCGGCAGCGGCTGTTGGAGACGCTCTTGTCGATCCAGCGCGCCATCTCGAAACGCCGGCCACTGCAGGAGGTCCTGGACGCGGTCACCGAGGGGGCGTCCGGGTTGCTGGAGAACGCCGAGGTAGCGCTCGTACTGCGTCCCTCGGGTACGGACCAGCTGACGGTGGCGTCGACCTACGCCCCCGGCATCCCCGGAACCGGTGGCGGCGACGAGGAGGTGGAGGCCGCCGGTGCCACCGCCCGAGTGCGCGCGAGCGCCGCCCAGGCGATGCGGGCCGGTGATGTGGTGACCCAGGCGGTGGTCGGCGGCCAGGGCAGCTCCGGCATGATGCTGGCCACCCCGGTGCATGTGGGTGGTGCCGTGGGCGGCAGTCTGGTGGCCCTCACCACCGGGTACGGCGACATCGCCGACCAGCGGGAGTTGCTGACGGCCTTCGCCCAGCAGGTGAACCTGGCGCTGACCGATGCCCAGACGATCCGCGCCATCCGCGAGGCGTACCACGACTCGATTACCGGCCTGCCGAACCGGGCGCTGTTTCTGGAGAAGCTCAAGCAGGGGCTCGCCAACGCCCGGCGGAATGAAGAGGTGCTTGTCCTCTACATTGACCTCGACCGGTTCAAGGAGGTCAACGACAGCTTCGGCCACTCGACCGGGGACGAGATGCTGGCCGAGGTGGCCGAACGGATCCGTTCCTGTGTGGGGAGCGAGGACACCGCCGCCCGGCTCGGTGGGGACGAGTTCGCCGTCATGCTCGAGCACAGCGATCCGGCGGCCGGGGTGCAGCTGGCCAATGAGATTATCGGCGCCGTACGACAGCCGTTCTGGATCGCGGGGCGCAATGTCTTCATCGACGCGAGCGCCGGCGTGGCGTCGAGCGAGAGCGGCCGGACCGACCCGGTAGAGCTGCTCAGCAACGCAGATCTTGCCATGTACCACGTGAAGCGACGGGATCCAGGCCACACCGCGGTATTCGAGCCGGAGATGCGCGCGGCGATCCTGCGCCGGTTGGAGCTGCACACCGATCTGAAGTACGCGCTAGCACTGTCCGAGCTGACGCTGCAGTTTCAACCACTGATCAGCCTGGACTCCGCCGAGCTGGTCGCGGTCGAGGCGCTGCTGCGCTGGCCGCATCCCCGACATGGACCGGTGCCTACCGCGGAACTCGTCCGGATGGCCGAGGAGACCGGCCTGATCGTGGAGATCGGGCGATGGGTGATGCGGGCCAGCGCCAAGCAGGTCGCCGCGTGGCGAACCGCGCTGCCCGGCTTGAGTCTCAACGTCAACGTCTCGGCGCGGGAGATCGCTGACTCGGAGTTTCCTGCCACAGTGGCTGACGTGTTGACCGAGACCGGGCTGACCGGCGGGGCGCTGACGCTGGAGCTCACCGAGACCGGGTTGATGACTGACCCGGACGGGATGGCGCACTGTCTGAGCCAGCTCAAGGCCCTCGGAGTGCAGCTCGCAGTGGACGACTTCGGCACCGGCTACTCGTCCTTAGCCTACCTGTGCCGCCTGCCGGTGGACCAGCTGAAGATCGACCGTAGCTTCGTCGCCGGCCTCACGGGGAGCAGCCCGAGCCGGGCCGTGGTCCGTGCCATCGTCGAGCTCGCGCACACCCTGGGCATCCAGGCGGTCGCCGAGGGAGTCGAGGACGGGGCTCAGCTTGATGCCCTGCGGGTGATGGGATGCGAGCTGGGGCAGGGCTACCACTTCGCCCGGCCGCTCGATCCGGACGATGTCCCCGCATTGCTGTCGCGGGAGCTGGCCCGGACCAAGTAGCCCCAGCCGTGCCGGGTCGTGCCGCCAGCCCGATGTTCCCCAGTTCGGGAGCCGACTGGCGGCGGGAGGCGGTCGCGCGGCGGCGTGGCGGCGTGGCGGCATAGACAGCGGCGGTGCCGGGCTCGGCACCGCCGCTTCATCGCCGTTGCCGGCTAGCTCTTTCGGTTGTAGATGGACATCGAGAGCGGGCCGAAGCTGGCGATCAGGACCAGGCAGCACAGCCCGACCAGGCCGATCGAGCTAGCACTGTAGACACCGTTCATCAGTTCGCGTACGGCGGTGACGACGATCGACACGGGGTTGACCTCTACGGCGCCCTGCAGCCAGCTAGGCATGGTCTGTGGGTCGACGAAGATGTTCGAGGCGAAGGTCAGCGGCATCAAGACGAACATCGAGACCCCCATCGCGGCCTGTTCGGTGCGTACCGCGAGCGAGACGGTCGTCCAGACCCAGGAGAGACTGAAGCTGAAGATCAGCAGCAGCAGGAATGCCGCGGCGACTCCGATGAGGCCGCCGTCGGGCCGGAATCCCAGCAGGAAGCCGATGCCCAGCATGATGGTGCCGGCCAGCAGGTAACGCACCTGGTCTCCGAGCAGGGCGCCGACCAGTTGCGCGGGGCGCCAGACGGGCAGCGAGCGGAACCGGTCGAAGACCCCCTTGGAGAAGTCTTTGTTCAGCGTCAACCCGGTGTACATCGTGATCATGATCAGGGTCTGGACGAAGATCCCGGGGATCAGGAACTGTACGTAGTTCGATACCGACCCGCCGATCGCTCCACCGAAGATGAACGTGAACATCACCGTCATCATGATCGGGAAGATCGTCACATCGAAGAGCTGCTCCGGCAGGTGCTTGATCTTCTGCAGCGCCCGCCACCCGTAGGTCAGCGACGCGGAGAACGCGGTGGCTCGCTCTGGCCGGTCCTGCGGGGCGACCAGCACGTGCCGGATCCGCTCGGACTCGGCGAGGCCTTCGCGGGGCAGCCGGGTGGGTGGCGACTCGGCCGGTCGCGCGTACGTTGTGGTCATCGGGCACCTGCCTTTGTCGCGGTTTCGGGGATAGCAGCCGGCCGTACCTGGCCTGGGTGGTCGGGTTCGGCCTGGTCCCGGTCGGGAGCGGTGGGGGATCCGGTGAGGGTGAGGAAGACCTCGTCCAGGCTTGGCTGCCCGTAGCCGAATGCCGCCACGTCGATGGCGGCGTCCTGCAGCGCGCGCAGCGCCTCCGCGGCCCGGTCGCTGTGATCCAGCTGGATGGTGACGGCGGCTAGGTCGGTCTCCCGGGTGACCTCGACGCCGCAGGCTCGGCCCAGGAGCTCGGCGGCCTCCTCGCGGCGGGTTGGGTCGCCCACTCGTACCCGTAGGGCGCCGGAGCCGACCTGGGCCTTCAGCTGACCAGGAGTGCCCTCGGCGATGACCTTGCCGTGGTCGATGACGGCGATCCGATTGGCCAACTGGTCGGCCTCTTCGAGGTACTGGGTGGTCAGCAGGATCGTGGTGCCGCCGTCGACCAGCGTGCGGATGATGTCCCAGACCTGGTTCCGGCTGCGCGGGTCGATGCCGGTGGTCGGCTCGTCCAGAAACATCAGTTCGGGGGTCACGATCAGCGAGCCGGCGATGTCGAGGCGGCGGCGCATGCCCCCGGAGTACTTCTTCACCTGGCGGCTCGCGGCGTCGGTCAGTCCGAAGGCATCCAGCAGCTCCAGCCCTCGCGAGCGGGCCGCTTTGGGGCGGTGGCCGAGCAGGCGCCCCAGCAGGATGAGGTTCTCGATGCCGGTCAGGTCCTCATCCAGCGAGGCGAACTGGCCGGTCAGCGCGATCTTGTCGCGGATGGTCTTGGACTCGGTGTAGACGTCGTGACCCAGGACGCTGGCCTCGCCGCCGTCGGGCCGCAGCAGGGTGGCCAACATCCGGATCGCGGTGGTCTTTCCGGCGCCGTTGGGGCCGAGGACCCCGTAGATCCCGCCGCGGGAGATGGTGAGGTCGACGCCGTCGACGGCGGTCGTCTCACCGAATCTCTTGACCAGTCCGCGGGTCTGTACGGCCGGGGTGTCGGATCGCGTTGTCATAGGTTCCTTTCGCGCGGGTCCATGCGGGGCATGCCCCCACGCTGAAGGTTGAACCTATGTTGAAGTCAAGGCGGCGCTGGCGTAGCGTAACGATCTATGGCGCTTACCACATCACCACCGGCGTACGGGGCCGTGACCACCGTCGAGGGGTTCACGGTCGGCGAGGTCGCTACCGAGAGCGGTGTCGCGCCGTCTGCGGTGCGGTTCTACGAGAAGCACGGCGTAGTCAACGCGGTGCGCACCAACGGCAACCAGCGCCGGTTCGATGAGTCTGCGGCCTGCCGCATCCAGGTCGCCAAGCTCGCGAAGCGCGTCGGACTGACCGTGCGGGAGATCGCCGACCTGTTCGCCGACCTCCCGCCCGATCCTGGGTACGACGACTGGGGTCGCCTCGCCGACCAGCTCATCAGCCAGGCCGAGCAGCGCGTCGCCGACCTCAGAGCCCAGCTTGACGCGCTAGGGACGGAAGCCAAGCTCTGCGAACTCGGCGCCAATCTCGACGATTGAAAGGCGCCCGCCGCCGGGGTCGACGAGGTGCGGTCGGTCAGAGGGCCGGCGTGGCGGTGCCGCGGGCGGCGTTGCGGGCACGGGTGGTCTCCCGGCGTTCCACGAACCGGTCAGCGGTCTGGTCGAGTTGGGCGACGAAGTCCGCCAGCTCTTCCCGGGCCTTCTCCCCGGCCGCGGACAGCCCGTCGCGTTCGAAGATTCTCAGTTGCCGCAGGATCGGCGTGACCACCTCGTCATGGTGTAGGCGCAGGTCGTAGATCCCGGCCATGGCGATCTGGGCCGATTTGCGGCCGAAGTTCTCGATCGTGTGGCCGGGCATCTGGAACCCGGCCACCACCTGGTTGACCGCCTGCATCGCGGCGTTGGGGGCCAGGTCGAACGCCGCGCCCAGCAGATTGCGGTAGAACAGCATGTGCAGGTTCTCGTCGGCGGCGATCTTCGCCAGCATCTGGTCACAGATCGGGTCGCCGCTGATCCGACCGGTGTTGCGGTGCGCCACTCGGGTCGCCAGCTCCTGGAAGGACACGTACGCCACCGATTCGATGACGCCGCCGTTGTCGTTGGCGAAACCCTCCGCCATGTGCGCCATCCGGGCCTGCTCCAGCGCGACCGGGTCCACCGCCCGGGTGGCGTGCAGGTAGTCGCGGATGGCGATCCCGTGCCTGCCCTCCTCGGCGGTCCACCGGTGCACCCAGGTGCCCCACGCCCCGTCGCGACCGAAGATGGTGGCGATCTCATGGTGGTAGCTGGGCAGGTTGTCCTCGGTCAGCAGGTTGACGATCAACGAGGTACGGGCGACCTCTGGCAGCGTGGACTGGCTCGGATCCCACGCCTGCCCACCGAGTACGCCATCGAAGTCGGTCCCCTGGCTCCACGGCACGTACTCGTGAGGGAACCACTCTTTGGCTGTCGACAGGTGCCGGTTGAGGTTGGTCTCCACGACCGGCTCAAGCTCGTGCAGCAACGCGATGGTGTCGGTGGGTTCAGTCATCGTCACATGGTTTCCTTCCGCGCCGGTTTCTAGCTACGGTACCGTAACCTACGGTCCCGTAGTTTCCCGGCCTGGTCAAGCCCCTTCTTCCTCACCGGCCAGCTCCGATGGGGCAGGCGCAGTCCCGCCTAGATGCGCGGGCAGCCACCAGCGGTCGTCGGGGCCGGCCGGTGAGTCCGGGTAGTCGCGTTGGGCCCGGTCCAGCAGCGCCGACATCCGGTTATGCAACTCCGCGCCGACCTCGGTCTGGTTGTCCCGTCGAGCCGGGCGCAGCGGTTCACCGACCACGATCGAGATCGGCGTATGCCGGCGGGTGAGGGTCCGTGGCCGCCCCTTGGTCCACAGCCGCTGCGTGCCCCACACCGCCATCGGCACCAGCGGCACCCCGGCCGACGCTGCCATCCGGCTGGCGCCGCTCTTGTGCTCCTTTACCGTGAACGACTGGCTGATCGTGGCCTCCGGGAACACACCCACCACCTCCCCGGCGGTGAGCGCCGCCAACGCCGCCCGGTAGGAGCTGAGCCCCGCCTCCCGGTCGACCGGAATGTGATGCATCCCGCGCATCAGCGGCCCGCCGATCCGGTGCGCGAAGATCTCCTGCTTGGCCATGAAGCGCACCAGCCGCCGGGACGGCCGAGCCGCCAACCCGCAGAAGATGAAGTCAAGGTAGCTGACGTGGTTGCTGGCCAGCACGGCCCCGCCGGTGGCCGGGATGTGCTCCGCGCCCTCGATGGTGATGCGTAGGTCCAGGAGCCGGAACATGGTTCGAGCCAGCGCGATGACCGGTGGGTACACGAGATCGGACATCTGGTCACCGTAGTGGGCGCGGCGCCGGCCGGGAAGGGCGCCAGCCTGCGTCACACGGGCGCAGCTGCTCGACCCTGCCCCGGCCGGGCCTGCCGCAGGTGGGTGCGGCCGCGAGGCGGCGTCAGGCGACCGCGGTGCCCTCCACCTCGACCAGCAGGGTGGGGATCGCCAACCGGTTCACCCCGAGCATCGTGGTGGCGGGTGCCACCCCGGCGGCGCCCAACCGCCCCGCCAGCACGCCGTAGTGCTGGAAGAGCAGGTCGACGTCGGTGGTGTAGACGTTGAGCCGGACGAGGTTGGCGAGGGACATCCCGGCTTCGTCGAGCACCGCCTCCAGGTTGTCGAGGGTCAGCGCCAACTGCGCCGCCAGGTCACCGGCGTGCTGTGGCTCGCCGTCGCCGCTCATGGCGGTCTGCCCGGCGCAGTAGAGGGTGCGGGTGTGCCCGGCGACGAGCTCGCCCTGGTGGTAACCCAGCTCCTTCGACCACGGCCACGGGTTGACCGCCGTCCGCGCCACCGTCAGGTCAGCTTCCTTCGATTCGTTGCCATTACGTCCGTCTACCGGCTCGGTGGCTGCCATCTTTGTCGTCATGGCGGTAAGCCTGCCAACAAATCACGACACCTCCTGTCGTGTATCCCGATACAATTTCGCGGTGCGAGCCGATCGGTTGGTGTCGATAGTGTTGCTGCTGCGCCAGCGCGGTCGGCTGACCGCGACGGCGCTCGCCCGGGAGCTGGAGGTCTCCACCCGCACCGTGTCGCGGGACATCGAGGCGCTCTCCGCCGCCGGCGTCCCGGTCTATGCCGAACGCGGCCGGCGTGGCGGATTCGCGCTGTTGCCCGACTTTCGGACCGACCTCACCGGCCTGACCGAGGAGGAGGCGCTCGCGCTGCTGGTCGCCGGGGCGCGCCGCGGCGCGCAGGCGTTCGGTCTGGGCTCGGCGCTCGCTTCGGCCATGCTCAAGGTGGTCGACGCGCTGCCCGAAACGTATCGAACCGCCGCGGCCGGCGCCGCCGAACGATTGCTCATCGACCCGGAGACCGACCTCCTCTCCCGCCGGCTGGACCCGGAGGAGGTGCCCGACACCGCCATGGTCGAGGTCCGTCGGGCAGTGCTCGCCGGGCACAAGCTACGCATCCACTACGCGGCCGCCGGCAAAACTCCACAGTGGCGTACGGTGGACCCGGTGGGCCTGGTCACCGTACGCGGCCACGGCTACCTGTTGGCCACGAGAGCCGGCGCGGACCGTACCTACCGGTTGTCGCGAATCTTCTCCGCAACGGCGCTCTCCGAACCCGCCCAGCGGCCGGACCGGGTCGAACTTGATCAGATATGGCGAGAACGCAGCACCCGGTTTCGGGCCGGCGGTGACCAGGTCGCTGTGCTGGTGCGGCTGGATCCGGCACGGCGAGCGGAGCTGGTCGCCACCGCGCTAACCGTCGCCGCCGAGGCGACCGACCCAGATGGCTGGCTGCGGCTGGAAGTGACCTTCCAGGACGCCCGACACGCGCGATGGGCGCTGTGGCAGCTCGCCACGGGCGCGGAGGCCCTGACCCCACAATGGTTGCGCTCCGAGCTGCGGGACCGGGCCGCCGCGATCGCCGCCCGCTACACGGTTTCGCCGGCGACTGGGTAGCAGGTCTGGCCGGCAGTGCCCGGGGCGGCTACTGCGGTGACCGCTGTCGCGCGGCTTCGTAGAGCATGACCGAGGCCGCGGTGGCGGCGTTGAGTGAACTGGCGGCGCCGACCATCGGGATCCGGAGCGAGATGTCGCAGGCCTCCCGCCAGCCGGCGCTGAGCCCGGTCGTCTCATTGCCGACCAGCACCATGGTCGGCCGGGTGAAGTCGTACCGGGCGGCCGGCAGCTCACCGTGCTCGTCCGTCCCGACCAGTCGCAGGTCGACGCCGTCGGCGCGGATCGCCGCGACCCATTCGTGCACCAGGCGGGGGGAGGCCACCCGGACCGCCGGCACGGCGAAGAGCGATCCGGTGCTGGCCCGGACCGACTGGGGGTCGTAGACATCGGCGGCGTGGCCGGTGATGATGACACCGCTGGCGCCGAACGCGTCCGCGGTTCGGATCACCGCCCCGATGTTGCCCGGACTGGTGGGCCGGTCAAACAGCACCACCAGCATCTCCGAGCTGGTCGGGATGCGGGCGAGGTCGTCGTCGGGCAGCGCCACCACCGCGAGCAACTCGGGCGCGGCGTCGGTCTTGCCGCCCAGCTCGAGCATCAGCTCGCCGGCGACCGCCACTGTGGTCGCGGACACCGTCGCGCGGGTGTCGTGTGCCCAGGCCGACAGGCGGACATCGGCGTTGTACAGCAGTTCGCGGATCTGCCACCCGTGCTGGAGCGCCATGGTGATCGGCCGTACCCCCTGGACCAGGAACGCGCCGCTGCGTTGCCGCTTGCCCCGGTTGGTCAGCAGCGCCTCCCACTGCTGGAAGCGGGCGCTCCGGGTGGTGACCCGGGGAGTGTCAGCTGCGGCCCGCGGTCGCGGCATGGTGAGCCACCTCCTTGGCAACCTCGGTGCGAGTGGTACGCGAACTGCGAGAGTCCGAGAGTCTACTGACCCACGGGTGCCGACGGCTACGCACCACGGCCGCCGGCCCGGGTTCCGCGGGGGTACGCCGACCGTGGTGGTGACCACACGACGACACATCATCTGGTGGTGGACGTGGGGCATGATCCCCATATATTGTGTTGGCCGCAGCTGGTTCGGCCGTCTCCGCGGGAGGGTCGAGGTAAGAGGGAACCCGGTGGGAGTCCGGGACTGCCCCGCAGCGGTGAGTGGGAACGACCGCCGTCATCGACGCACTGGGTTCGACGACCTGGGAAGCGACGGCTAGTAGGAGCGAGCAGCGCGCCCACGAGTCCGAAGACCTGCCAGTGCGCCGTACGCGAGTCCGTGTGCGGCGGTCGGAGGCCGCGCGGGACGGCCGACGCCAGCAAGCCGGGCCCAGCGGCAGCGCGGCCGGCGGCGTCCTCCTGCGCGTTCGACGGCCATCGGCCGAGGTAGACGAGGAGGAGCGGGTGACGGTGACCCAGGCGAGAGCGACATCCGATGAGGTAGCGGATGTCGAGGCGATGGTCCGTGAGTGGCAACGGTGGGTGGGCGATCTGGACGACGTGGACGCCCAACGGGTCGCCACCAAGACGATCAGCGGCCTCCCTGCTGGCGCGGGCATCGCCGAGCGGGACAGATTGGCGATCCAGACGGCGGCCGGGTTGATCGGCGAGGAGCCGCAGTATTCGCGGCTGGCGGCGCGGCTGCTGGCGGCCCAGGTCGCCGAGGAGGTCCGGGGGCAGGAGATCGGCAGCTTTAGCGACTCCATCGCCACCGGCCATGCCGAGGGGCTGATCGGCGACGATACGGCGGCGTTCGTGGCGCGGCACGCCGATATGCTCGACGACGCGATAGACCCCGCGGGGGATCTACGGTTCGAATACTTCGGGCTACGAACGGTGGCGGACCGGTATCTGCTGCGGCATCCGCGGTCGCGGCTGGTGGTGGAGACTCCGCAGTACTGGCTGCTGCGGGTGGCCTGCGGATTGTCGACCCGCCCCGATGAGGCGATCGGCTTCTACCGGCTGATGTCCTCATTGGCGTACCTGCCGAGTTCGCCGACGTTGTTCAACTCCGGGACCCGGCATACCCAGATGTCCTCGTGTTTCCTGGTTGATTCCCCGCGCGACGAGCTGGATTCGATCTACGATCGTTACCAGCAGGTCGCGCGGTTGTCGAAGTTCGCCGGCGGGATCGGCATCGCCTGGTCGCGGGTGCGGGGCCGGGGCGCCCTGATCCGGGGGACCAACGGCGCCTCGAACGGTATCGTCCCGTTCCTGAAGACGCTGGACGCCAGCGTGGCAGCGGTAAACCAGGGTGGCCGGCGCAAGGGCGCCGCCTGCGTCTACCTGGAGCCGTGGCATCCGGACATCGAGGAGTTTCTGGAGCTGCGGGACAACACCGGGGAGGACGCCCGGCGTACCCATAACCTCAACCTGGCCAACTGGATCCCGGATGAGTTCATGCGTCGGGTCGAGGCCGATGAACAGTGGTCGCTGATCGACCCATCCGACGCGCCGGAGCTGCCGGATCTGTGGGGTGAGGAGTTCGATGACGCGTACCGGGTCGCGGAGAAGAGCGCGGTGCGTACGGTCCGGGCGCGGGATCTGTTCGGGCGGATGATGCGGACGTTGGCCCAGACCGGAAACGGCTGGATGACCTTCAAAGACCCGTCGAACCGGCTGTCCAATCAGACTGGTTCCACCGGCGACACTATCCACCTCTCGAACCTGTGTACCGAGATCCTGCAGGTCAACTCCGACCGCGAGACCGCGGTCTGTAACCTCGGCTCGATCAATCTGGGCGCCCACGTCACCGCCGACGGGGTCGACTGGGAGAAGCTGCGGGCGACGGTGCGGACCGCGGTGGTGTTCCTGGACCGGGTGATCGACATCAACTACTACCCGTCCGAGCAGGCGGCGGCCTCGAACCCGCGGTGGCGGCCGGTCGGACTCGGCCTGATGGGGTTGCAGGACGCGTTCTTCACGTTGCGGCTGCCGTTCGACTCGGCAGCGGCGGCGCAGCTCTCGACCCGGGTGCAGGAGGAGATCTACCTCACCGCGTTGGAGACCTCGGTGTCGCTAGCGGAGGCGCATGGCCCCCATCCGGCGTACCCGCAGACTCGGGCGGCAAACGGCGACCTCCAGCCGGATCTGTGGCTGGTCACCCCAACCCAGTCGCAGCGCTGGGCCGAACTACGGCAGCGGCTGGCAACCCACGGGCTGCGGAACTCGTTGCTGGTGGCGATCGCGCCGACGGCGACGATCGCCTCGATCGCGGGCTGCTACGAGTGCATCGAGCCGCAGGTGTCCAACTTGTTTAAACGGGAGACGCTCTCCGGCGAGTTTCTGCAGATCAACAACTACCTGGTACGCGAACTGAAGGTACGAGGACTGTGGACTCCGGCGATCCGGGAGCAGATCAAGCGGGCCGAGGGCTCGGTGCAGGGTGTCGCCGAGGTGCCGGCCGAAGTGCGGGAGTTGTTCCGGACGGCGTGGGAGCTGCCCCAGCGGGCATTGATCGACCTGGCGGCGGCCCGGGGGCCGTATGTGGATCAGTCACAGTCGTTGAATCTGTTTCTGAGCGCGCCGACGATCGGGAAGCTCTCCTCGATGTACCTCTACGCCTGGAAGTCCGGGCTGAAGACCACTTATTATCTGCGTTCCCGGCCCGCGACCCGGATCCAGCAGGCCACGGTCTCCGTCGAGCCGGTGGCAGCGAATGGGCCGGCGGATGCGACGGACGCGGAAGCCTGCTCCCTGGAGAACCCCGAGACCTGTGAGGCGTGCCAGTGACCACGATCCCGGAACCTCGTACCGCCGACCGGCAGCTGCTCCTCGATCCGGGGATGGACCTGACTCTGCGTCCGATGCGGTATCCGCACTTCTTCGACCGGTTCAAGGACGCGATCAAGAACACCTGGACCGTCGAGGAGGTCGATCTGCACTCCGACCTCGCCGACCTGGCGAAGCTGTCGCCGGCTGAGCGGCATCTGGTGAGCAGGCTGGTGGCGTTCTTCGCCACCGGCGACACCATCGTGGCGAACAACCTGGTGCTGAACCTGTATCAGCACATCAACTCGCCGGAAGGGCGGCTGTACCTCTCCCGGCAGCTGTTCGAGGAGGCGGTGCATGTCCAGTTCTATCTAAACCTCCTCGACACCTATGTCCCCAATGAGCAGGAGCGCTTCGAGGCGTTCGCGGCGGTGGAGAACATTCCGTCGATCGCGCGCAAGGCAGAGTTCTGTTTTAAGTGGATCGACTCGGTCTTCGAGCTTCGAGAGTTGCGGACCCGAGAAGATCGACGAGCGTTCCTGCTGAACCTGATCTGCTTCGCGGCCTGTATCGAAGGGCTCTTCTTCTATGGGGCCTTCGCCTACGTCTATTTCCTTCGCTCCCGGGGCATGCTGCACGGTCTGGCGTCCGGCACCAACTGGGTCTTCCGCGACGAGTCGATGCACATGGCCTTCGCCTTCGACGTGGTCGACACGGTACGGGCCGAGGAGCCGGACCTGTTCGACGACGAGCTGCGCCGCCGGGTGACCGAGATGCTGTCCGAGGCGGTGGAGTGCGAGGTCCAGTTCGCGGCGGACCTGCTCGAACAGGGAGTCTCCGGGCTGTCGTTGGCCGACATGCGGGAGTATCTCCAGCACGTGGCCGACCGGCGGTTGGCCGCCCTCGGCATCGAGCCGGTCTACGGCAGTGGAAACCCATTCGCCTTCATGGAGCTGCAGGACGTTCAGGAACTGTCCAACTTCTTCGAACGTCGGGTCTCGGCCTACCAGGTGGGCGTCACCGGGTCGGTCAGCTTCGACGACGATTTCTAGCCCGCAGAAGGCCAGGTCACAGCCGCCCCGGGCGCTCAGGACCCCCGGGGCGGCGCCCGGGGCGTTGTAGGATGGCTGACAGTGCTGGTTCGCCCCGGCTGTGACAGCGGGGCGTCGTAAGAGGGAACCCGGTGCAAATCCGGGACTGCCCCGCAGCGGTGAGCGGGAACGACCGCCGTCAGACGCACTGGGCCCCTGGGTCTGGGAAGCGACGGCCAGTAGGCGACCATCAGTGGTCACGCCCGCGAGTCCGAAGACCTGCCCGCACCGCGTGCACCAACCGGTGTGCGCCGCCGACGGCCTCTCGGGACGGCCAGGGCGGAAGCGCTGGTACCTCGCCGTACCCTCCTTCCCCCTCGCCTTCGTGAGGGTCCGCCGGGCACTTCGAGGGAAGGAACGGCTGTGAGCAACCCATTCGGCCAGAGCACCGTGCTCGGCTATCCGCGGATCGGCCCGAACCGCGAGCTGAAGCAGGCGGTCGAGGCATACTGGGCGGGCAGCATCGACGCCGACGCCTTGGAAAGGACAGGCGCGTCGCTGCGCGCCGACGTGTGGCAGGCGTTGGCCGCCGCTGGACTCGATTCGATCCCGTCGAACACATTCTCCTACTACGACCACATGCTCGACACCGCCGTCGCGGTCGGGGCGATCCCGGAACGCTTCCGCCGACTGGGCTTGTCCGACCTGGACACCTACTTTGCGATGGCCCGGGGCGTCGACGCCGAGCCGGCGTTGGAACTCACCAAGTGGTTCGCTACCAACTATCACTATCTGGTCCCGGAGATCGGCCCGGAGACGGTCTTCACCCCCGACCCCGCCAAAGCGCTGCGCGAGTACGCCGAAGCGGCCGCGCTGGAGATCCCGACCCGGCCGGCGCTGATCGGTCCGGCTACCTTCCTGCTCCTGGCCAAGCCGGCGGTGCCCGGGTCCAACCCGTTCGACCGGCTCGACGACCTGGTCGAGGTGTACGCAGAGATCCTGGCAGCGCTCGCCGACGCGGGCGTGGCGTGGGTGCAGCTCGACGAGCCGGGATACGTCGCCGACCGCAGCGCTGCCGAGATCGTGGCGCTGCACCGGGCTTACACCAGGCTCGCGGGTCTGTCCCGACGGCCGAAGATCTTCGTCGCGACCTACTTCGGGCAGCTCGACGATGCCCTACCGGCGTTGCTCGACACCTCGATCGAGGCGCTGGGCCTGGATCTGATCGCCGGGCGAGCCACAGTGGACCAACTCGCCGCCGCGGCACCCCGCCCGGGTACGACGATCGTGGCTGGCCTGGTCGACGGGCACAACGTGTGGCGTACCGACCTGCGGGCGGCGGCGGCGACCGCGGCCACGGTCGCCGCGATCGCCGACCAGGTCGCGGTCTCGACCTCGTGTTCGCTGCTGCACGTACCGGTGGATGTCTCGGCGGAGCAGGGCCTCGACCCGCAGCTGCGGGAGCGGTTGGCGTTCGCCCGGCAGAAGGTCGACGAGGTGGTGCAGCTCGGCCAAGCCCTGGCCGAGGGCGTGGGGCAGCTGCCGGCTCCGCTGCCACCGTCACCCGAGCAGTGGCGCAACGACGGGGTACGGGCCCGGCTGGCCACGCTGCAGCCGGCGGATCGGCAGCGCGGTGCCTACGCCGACCGGGCCGCAGCTCAGCAGGCGCGACTGCAGCTACCGCCGCTACCCACCACCACCATCGGCTCGTTCCCGCAGACGCCGGAGCTGCGGAAGGCTCGGGCTGCCCACCGGGCCGGCAAACTTGACGACGCCAGCTACGCCGAGCGGATGCGGGCCGAGATCGAGCAGGTGATCCGGCTGCAGGAGCGCCTGGGCCTGGATGTCCTGGTGCACGGCGAGCCGGAGCGCAACGACATGGTGCAGTACTTCGGCGAGCAGTTGGCCGGGTTCGCCGCTACCGAGCATGGCTGGGTGCAGTCGTACGGGTCGCGCTGTGTCCGGCCGCCGATCATCTACGGCGATGTGGCCCGGCCGGCGCCGATGACCGTCGAGTGGTCCAGCTTCGCCCAGTCGCTCACTGATCGGCCGGTCAAGGGCATGCTCACCGGGCCGGTCACGATCCTGGCCTGGTCGTTCGTGCGGACCGACCAGCCCCTCGCGGAGACCGCCGACCAGGTGGCGCTGGCGTTGCGGGACGAGTGCCGGGACCTTGCGGCGGCCGGCATCACGGTGATCCAGGTGGACGAGCCTGCGCTACGGGAGCTGCTACCGTTGCGCAGGTCTTCCCAGCCGGCGTACGTAGACTGGGCGGTATCGGCGTTCCGGTTGGCGACCAGCGGCGTCGATGACTCCGCCCAGATCCACACCCATCTGTGCTATTCGGAGTTCGGTGAGGTGATCCACGCGATCGACGCGCTGGACGCCGATGTCACCAGCATCGAGGCTTCCCGCTCGAAGATGGAGGTTCTCGACGATCTGGCGGCGATCGGGTACGCGCGGGGAGTCGGCCCCGGGGTGTGGGATATCCACTCCCCGAGGGTGCCCCCGCAGCAGGAGTTCGAGGCGGCGCTGCGGCTGGCGGTGGCGGCGGTTCCGGCGTCGCGGCTGTGGGTGAATCCTGACTGCGGGTTGAAGACTCGTCGCTACCCGGAGGTCGAAGCGTCGCTGCGGCGCCTGACCGCTGCCGCGGCTGCGGTGCGGAGCTAGGCGGCGACCTACAGCCGGGGCTGGCTCGCGATGTGTGCGTCGAGCATGCTCGCGAGCCTGCCCGCGGCCTCCCGTGCCTCAAGGTGGAGCCGGGCAACGTTCAACGTGCTGTCACCGAGCACCGCCAGCAGCGCCCGGTCGTTGATCGCGTAGACCGCGAAGTAGCCACGGTGGCTGCGAACGGTGGACTCCCGGAACGGGCCGTGCCGGAGCGCCAGGGCGGTCTGCCGTCCCAGGCCGAAGGTGGCGGCGGCGAGGGCGGCGAGATCGTGCGGTTCGGTGCCGTCGGCCAGGTCATGGAGGAGGAGCAGGCCGTCGACGCCGGTGATGACCGAGCCGACCACGCCATTGACCGCCTGCCGAAGCGCCGCGAGCTCGGTGTGCGGGCCGTTGGCGGCGGATGCCGCATCGTGGTGACCGGGCACGGTCGCCCTCCCTAAACCTCGATCGAGGCTTCGATCTGTCGTAGCAGGTGTCGGGCCAGCCCCAGGTTGGCGCGGGTGCGGTGTAGCGCGAGGTAGAGGAAGAGGCCGGACCCGCTGCGGGCGGAGAGTGGCCGGATCAGGTGGTACTGGGTGTCCAAAGTAATCAGAATGTCTTCGATGCCGTCGGACATCCGCAACATCTCAAGGGCCCGGATCTTCGCGCGGACGACATCGGTGTTGCCGGCGGCTGCTACCGACAGGTCCAGTTCGGCGGACCCACCGGCGACCCCCAGGGTCATGCCGCTGGTGTAGTCCACAATGGCAGCGCCGATGGCGCCCTCGATGCTCATCGCGTCCTTGAGGGCTGAGTCGATCGTAGTCATGCCAACACCCCTAGTCGTAACGCTGTGGTGGCTCGCCACAGCTCTCGGTGGCACGCCGTCGCCTGGTGCCCCGTGCACCTCGAAGGTTAGCGAGCCAACCGGGCTGCGGCATAGGCCGAGCATCGCGTTGCGTCGAGCCGATCGGGCGAGTCTCGGTTACTCCGCCGGGTTGGCCGGCTGCAGCCTGACGTGCCCCCGACGTGCCCCCCGCTAGTTGACCATGGGGTTTGGGGCAGAAATCAGCCCCGACCATGTACCTAGGTCCATGATCAACGCTGGGGGGAGAAGGTGCGGAGGCGCAGGCTGTTGCTGACCACGAAGACGCTGGAGAACGCCATCGCGGCGCCGGCGATCATCGGGTTGAGCAGGCCGAAGGCGGCCAGCGGGATGGCCGCGGTGTTGTAGGCGAACGCCCAGAAGAGGTTGCCCTTGATGGTGCCGAGGGTGCGGCGGGAGAGCCGGATGGCGTCGGCGGCGGCGCGGAGATCGCCGCGGACCAACGTCAAATCGGCGGCTTCGATCGCGACATCGGTGCCGGTGCCCATCGCCAGCCCGAGGTCGGCCTGGGCCAACGCCGGGGCGTCGTTGATCCCGTCGCCGACCATGGCGACGACCTTCCCCTCGGCCTGCAGCCGCCGGACCACGTCGGCCTTGTCGGTCGGCAGCACTTCGGCGATCACCTGCTCGATCCCCACCTCGGCGGCGATCTGCGTGGCCACGGTCTGGTTGTCGCCGGTGAGCAGCACCGGGGTGAGACCGAGCCGCCGGAGTTGGCTGACCGCCTCGGCGCTGGTGGGTTTGAGCTGGTCGGCGACGATCAGCAGACCCCGGGCGTGGCCGCCCCACCCGGCCACCACCACGGTCTTGCCCTCCGCCTGCGCCGCCTGCTTGGCGCGGCGTAGTTCGGCGTCGAGCGGGTGGGCTTCGTCGGCCAGGAGGGTGTCCCGGCCGACCAGCACGGGGGTTCCGTCGACCACGCCGCGTACCCCGTTGCCTTCGATGTTCTGGAACGACTCCGGGGTCGGCAGTGGACCGACCGCCGCGGCGGCGGCCTGCGCGACCGCCCGGGCGATCGGGTGTTCGGAGGCGGCCTCCAGCGCCCCGGCCAGCCGCAGCAGGTCGGTGCGGGAGGTGCCCTGGGCCGGGACCGCGTCGACCAGCGTCATCGCGCCGGTGGTGACCGTGCCGGTCTTGTCCAGCACCACCGTGTCGATCCGGCGGGTGGACTCCAGCACCTCCGGCCCTTTGATCAGGATGCCCAGTTGGGCGCCGCGGCCGGTGCCGACCAGCAGCGCGGTCGGGGTGGCGAGGCCGAGCGCGCACGGGCAGGCGATGATCAGGACGGCGACGGCGGCGGTGAACGCGGCGCTGATCGGGAAGCCGGCCCCGAGCCAGGCGCCCAACGCGGCGACCGCGATCGCGATGGCGATCGGCACGAAGACCGCCGAGATCCGGTCGGCTAGCCGCTGCACCTCGGCCTTGCCGGACTGCGCCTGCTCGACCAGCGTGGCCATCTGCGCCAGTTGCGTGTCGGCGCCGACCCGGGTGGCCCGGACCACCAGCCGGCCGCCGGCGTTGACGGTCGCCCCGGTGACCGGGTCGCCTTCGCCCACCTCGACCGGCACCGACTCGCCGGTGAGCATCGAGGTGTCGACCGCCGAGGTGCCGGAGACGATCACGCCGTCGGTGGCGATCTTCTCGCCGGGGCGGACGACGAAGGCGTCGCCGACCGCGAGCTCCGCCACGTCGACCCGGTGTTCGACGCCGTCCCGCAGCACCGCGACCTCTTTGGCGCCGAGCTCCAGCAGGGCCCGAAGGGCGGCGCCGGCCTGCCGTTTCGAACGCTTCTCGAAGTAGCGGCCGGCGAGGACGAACGCGATCACCCCGGCGGCGACCTCCAGGTAGATGTGGCCGAGGCCGTCGCTGCGGGAGATAGTCAGCGAGAACGGGTGGACGACACCGGGTTCGCCGGCGGTTCCGAAGAACAGCGCGACGATCGACCAGAGCAGCGCGGCGGTGGTGCCGACCGAGATGAGTGTGTCCATGGTGGCGGCGCCGTGCCGGAGGTTCGCCCAGGCAGCGCGGTGGAATGGCCAACCGGCCCAGACCACGACCGGGGCGGCGAGTACTAGGGAGGCGAACCCCCAGTAGTCGAACTGGAACGCCGGCACCATCGCCATGGCGATCACCGGCACCGCCAGCGCGGCGGCCCAGGTGAGGCGGTACCGGAGCGTCCGCAGCTCGGCCTCTTCGGCCGACTCGCCGCCGCCTGCCGCAGCGCCGTCGCTGGTTTCGGCGCCGGTCCGGGGCGGGGGAGGCAGCGTGGCGGTGTAGCCGAGCTGCTCGACCACCGAGATCAGCTGCTGCGGGTCCAGGTCGGCCGGCCCGGTGACGCTCGCCTTCTCGGTGGCGTAGTTGACGCTGGCGCGTACCCCGTCGAGCTTGTTGAGTTTCTTCTCGATCCGCATGGCGCACGAGGCGCAGGTCATGCCGCCGACCCGCAGGTCGACGTGGGCGTTGCCCGGGTCGGCGCCGGGGCTGCGTTCGGTCGCAGGGCTGCTCATCGGTGGCTCCTCTGGCTGACGCGGCGGGTCACGGGGCGTCGACGACGAAGTGGGCGGTGTGGACCTCACCGTCGACCTGGAAGTCGAGGTAGAGCAGGTACCGGCCGGGGGTGGGCGCGGTCGCCTCGAAGACGATCTCTGGTCCGCCGGTGTGATCGTGGTCGGATGTGTGACCGCCGGCCGCGGTGTGGTCGTCGTGGTGCGGGTGGACGTGTAGGTAGCCGAGGTCGCCCTGGCGTAGCGCGACCAGGTGGCCGTAGGCCCCCAGGTACGGCTCAAGGTCGGTGACCGGGGCGCCGTCGCGGGTCACCGTCGCGGTGAGCGTGGCCGGGCCGCCGGCGGTGAGGGCACCGTCGAGGTCGATCTCGAAGCCTCCGACGGTGTCGGTGGCTGCTTCGCCGGCAGCTGGGTCGGGGGTCACCTCGCCGGCGACCTGCAGGGTGCTGGAGAGAGTCAGGTTCTCGCCGGTGGCGGCGGGCACGAAGTCGGCGAAGACCCGGTAGGCGCCGGCCGCCTCCCACCGCCACGGGATGTGCCACTCGCCGGCGGCGTCCCGTGCCGGGTGGACGTGCTGGAAGTGGGCCCCGTCCTGCCGTACCACGATCAGGTGCAGCTCCTGCTCGTGGGCGGTCTCGAAGTCGGTGACGGGTTGGTCGTCGGGGCCGAGCACGGTCAACGAGAGCGCGCCGTCCTGGTCGGTCGCGACGGGCGCGGTCAGTTCGGCGAGGCGGTAGCCGTCGTGCGCCATCGCCAGGCCGAGCCCGCCGCCCGCGGTAGCGGTCGCGGCTGGCGGGTGGGCAGCCGCGGACTGGTCTGCTCCGGGAGCGTGGTGGTCGTCGGTCTCGGCGGTCCAGTCTCGTACGGTCTCGGCCGGCACCACGGCGCCGGCGGTGATGAACGCCACCGCGAAGACCGCCGCCAGTAGCCCGCCGTACCAACCGAGTCGGGTAAGCACCCGCATCTGCTCGCTCCTCCACCAGAGTCGCCGTGGGCATATACCCCCGAGGGGTAGGTGCAAGCGTACACGGGCGGGGGCGAGGCGCACCGGAATGGCCGCCGCGGTCACCCGCCAGCGGGCAGAGTTCTCACCTCGGTTACCTCCGGCAGCTGCTCCCACCAGCGGGCGTACCGGCGGTACGCGGTGGGGTCCCGCTCGGCGAGCAGGGCCAGCAGCGACGCCGCCTCGGCCGCGAGCGCTTCCCAGTGGGCGGGCGCCAGCGCGGTGAAGGCGGTCACCTCCACCCCCAGCTGATCCCCGGCCGGCACCGTGCGCCACACCCCGGCGACCTGCCCGTCGACCAGCACGGTGGGTAGGACGTCGCCGTTGTTGCGGATCACCACCCGGCGCAGCCGTTCCGGGAGGATCCGGCTCCGATCGTGGTAGGCGAGCAGGGTGCTGTCCCACATCGGCAACAGCCGCGGCGGCGCCGGCTGCTCGGCCGGGGGTAGCGCGCCCGCCGGCAGCTCAGCTGCCGGCAGGTCGAAGAGCTCGGCGCCGGCCGGGCCGGAGTATCGGACCAGCCCGTCGCCGAGCCCGGTCAGCGCCGCCCGCGCCCGGCGCCGCGGCACCAGCGCGAACTGTGCCACGTCGGCGACGCTCGCCGGCCCGAAGCCGGCCAGGTAGCGCCGGGCCAAGGTCTGCAGCGCGGCATCGGACTCGGCCACGTCGTACGGCCGGGGTGGTCGGCTCCCGGCGGCGACGAAGGTCGGGCGGTGGCCGAACGACCAGGGCCCGCCGTTGGGATGGTGGCGCACCGGAGCGTAGTGGCGCAGCGCCCACCACGCCCACTGCGCCGGTGGGCCGAGCCGTTGCTCCACCCAGGTCTGCGCCTGGTCGTTGGTGTGCGGCGTGGCCAGCTGCGCCACCAGGTCGGGGACGAGCGCGTCGGCGTCGGCCGCCGCCAGCCCGGTCTCGACGTACCGCCGGTCGCCGAGCCGGGCGGCGCGCAGCGTCGGCTGCATCGCCGTATGCAGCGGCGGGTAGTCCTCGGCGTGGACCAGGTGCAGGGTGATCCGCATCAGCGTCGCCTTGACCAGCCGGGCGTCGGTGATGGCGGCGTCGAGCTCGGCCGGGTCGAAGCCGCGCAGCCGGGTCCAGAGCGCGAGGTACGGCGAGGCGGGCGCCTGGGCCTGGATGGCGGCGATCCGTCGGACCGCCTCGACCGGGTGGAGGTCGTGCCGCTCAAGCAGCAGTTGCCGGGCGAGCGTGGCCCGGTTGAGCTGGCCGGCGGTGAGGTGAGGCTGCATGGTGGTCATCGGGCGGGATTCTACGAGTCGGCACTGTCAATCTCGGTCGGCCGCGTCCCCGGATTCGGTCGGCCTGGATCGGGAACCCTCGATGAGGGTGGCCAGCCCGTCCAGCACCCGCGCCAGCCCGAACCGGTAGGCGTGCTCTGGTTGGTAGGCGGCGCCGTGCGCCGCACCGGCGGCGGTGCCCACCCGGGTGGCGAGCGGATAGCGCGCCGCGTCGACGTACTGGTCGAGCAGCGGCCCCGCGGTCTGCCACCACTCATCCTCGTAGGCCCCGCCCGGTGAGGTCACACCGTCGGCGGGCGCGGCGTTCGCCCGGACGAAGTCCAGCAGGTAGGTGAGGCAGTCGTCCATGGTCACCTCGTCGAGACCGAGCCCGTCGAAGGCGGCCAGCTCGTGCTCGTACTTGGCGATCGACCCTGGGCCGAGCGGTGGGCGCCGGGTCGAGATGGTGGCCGCCCACGGGTGGGTCGCGAACAGCGCCCGGTTCTCGTCGGCGACGGTGGCCACCCGGTGGCGCCACGGTCGGCCGGTGGTGTCGGTGCGGGGTAGCTGCGTGTACGCCGCGTCCAGCATCAGGTCGAGCAGCTCGGCCTTGCCGGGCACGTAGGTGTAGAGGGTCATCGGCACCACTCCGAGCGCCCGCGCCACCTCGCGCATGGTGAGGGCGGCGAGTCCGCGTTCGTGGGCGATCGCGGTGGCGGCGGCGATCACGTCGTCGAGCTGCAGCGACCGGCGGGGGCCGCGGCGGGAGATCACCGCCGGGTCACGCCAGAGCAGGGCCAAGGTACGCGCCGGGTCGCCGGCGCTGGTCGAGATAGCGGTCACAGCCTCATTCTGGCAGAGCTTACTTGTACTCCGTATAATGTACGGCGTACAAGTAAGCTCGAGATGAGGTATCAGATGAAGATCAGCGGCTCAGCGGTCTCGCTCAACGTCGACGACGTCCCCGCCGCCAGCGGCTTCCTGGCTCGGCACTTCGGCTTCCGGGAGGTGATGGCGGCCGACGGGTTCGCCTCGCTGACCCGCGACGACGCCGGGATGAACGTGGTCTTCCTGCGGCGTGGCCTGGCCAGCCTGCCGGCGGACCAGCGCGACGACCACGCGAGCGGGCTCATCCTGGCCTTCGAGGTCGACGATCTGGAGGGCGAGCTGGCCCGGCTCCAGGAAGAAGGGGTCACCATCACCATGCCGCTCACCGCCGAGGAGTGGGGAGAGCGGGCCTTCCAGGTCCGCGACCCGAACGGGGTGATCGTCCAGCTCGTCGACTGGCAGGGCCCGACGGGTTAGCTCGGGTCGGCGGCGGGCGGCCGACTGGCCGCCCGCCGGTCCCACCACGCTGGCGCCAGCGCCAGCAGCATCAGCGCACCGGTGAGCAGGAACCCCCAGGAGTAGCCGGTGTAGACCACCAGCAGGCCGAAGACGATCGCGCCGAGCCCCATCGCCGCGTCGTACGCCAGGTTCCACACCGCCCCCACCATCGCGTACCCGGCGGGTGGCACCCGCCGGAACATCGACGCCAGGCTGGCGTTCTGGATCGCCCCGAAGCCGCCACCGAAGAGCGCCATCGCCAGCAGCAGCGCCACTGGCTGGTCGACCAGCACCAGCAGCAGGATGCCGCCGGCGGTCGCGAGCAGCGCCGGCAGCATCAGCCGCGCCGGGCCGTGGCGGTCGCCGTACCAGCCCGCCCACCACCGGGTCGCGGCGAGCGTCACCGCCTGCACCAACAGCGCCAGCGCGGCGAGCCGGCCAGACCCGCCCACCGCCAGCGGGATAAAGGTGACCACCACCCCGGCCGCCATCGCGGTGGCCGCGAAGACCACGGCGGGGCGGCGCATCTCGGGCATCCGCAGCCCCCGGCGGATGCCCACGCGGGGGGCGTCCGGGCTGACCCGGCCCGGCAGCCCGGGCGCCGCGGCGAGCCCGAGCAACGAGGCGACCGCGCCCGCCACGAAGACCACCGGGTAGCCGATCAGGTCCACCAGAAAGACCCCGAACGGCAGGAACAGCACTCCCGGGACGCTCATCACCAGCCCCAGCAGGCCCAGCCCCTCACCCCGGCGCTCAGCTGGCACCAGCTGCGCCACCAGGGTGCTGCCGAGTACGACCACAAACCCGAAGCCGATGCCGCGCAGCGCGCTCACCGCGATCACCACGGCCGGGTCGGCGGCGACCGGCAGGGCGAAGGCCGGCGCCCCCAGCAGGACCAGTCCGACGGCGAAGACGAGCCGGGCGCCGAACCGGACCAGCAGTCGCGGCGTCACCAGCTCGGCGGCGACCGTCGCCAGCAGCAGCGCGCCGGTTACCGCCCCGGCCGCCGACTCGCCGCCGCCGGTAGCTGTCGCGTAGAGCGGTGCCACCGAGAGCAGCAGGAAGAAGCTGACCATCCCCCCGGAGGTGGCGCCGAAGACCGCGAAGAGGGTGGGGGTGAGCAGCCGCGGTCGGGTGGCCTGGGGATCAGCCATTCTTCACTCCTTTCATGACAAACCGCCATCATTCTGACCGGCTCCCGTTTCTCGTTCCGGTTCAACGTCCCGAGCAGGCGTTGATGGCCAACCGAGCCGGCGCCTCCTCCCGGTCGTCTTCACGGTCACCATCCAACATGCGCCGCGTTCGACCAGGTAGGCGACGTGGGTCATAGCAGTCCTGCTACCGCGCGACAGCGCTCGCCCACCGGCCCGACTTGGCATCACCCAGTTGACGACTTCGCCGGGACCCTGGCCGACTACCCCGCTGACCTGCCTACACAGGTTTGAGGCGGCCCTGGTCAACTCCAGCGTTAGGAGCCAACCGCCCGATACTTCATGAATCGGCTCGGTGGATGCCGGCCAAGCCGGGGCCGCAGCAGTATCCTTCCCACACCGCGGTTTGTTGCGTTGACAATGACTTTTGAATGGTTCTCTTTGGGCGAAAGGGGCAGTAAGTCTTATGCCTCAAAAACCGGTATGTTCGCCATAATTCAATAGTTGTCTATGAATAGTCGATCCGTCCCATACCAGATCCTGCTTATTGGATGGTCGCTTCTGCATATGGGATAGTTCCCAGTCATCTCCGTGCAGGCCACGGGGCTGGCTTCCGCTGACGCCTCAGGTGACGCCGCAGGCCTGCTCGCCGACCGGCGTGCTATCAGCCAGGATTCATCAGGGGGCCACTTGCGGGCTGTGCCTGGGTGGTGTGTGATGTGGGCATCGATCAACTGAACCTCGGCGACCGGAACCCGAGGGAAGCGTGGTCGTGTGCTAGGAGGCCGATGATGTCAAAGCCGCACACCCCGCATTGGGCTGGTAGTGGGGATTTGCAGATATTGGTGGCGGTGGGTGATGAGCTGATTCGGTGTGGGGTTAGCCAGTTGTTGTCGGGCTTGTCGATGGTTGGTTCGGTGGTGGAGTGTTCGGGGGTGGAGGGGGCGGTTTCGTTGTTGGGGGTGCGGGATTTTGATGTGGTGTTGGTGTCGGTGAGTGGTGGGGTGGAGGGGGTTGGTGAGGTTGTGGGGGTGGCGGGTGAGCGGGGTGCGTCGTCGTTGTTGTTGTTGCGGTCTGCGGAGGATGGGTTGACGTCGGAGTGGTGTGGTCTGGGTGCGGATGGGTTTTTGTTGGAGGCGGGTTTGAGTCGTGCGGTGTTGTTGGAGGCTTTGCAGAAGTTGCGGCAGGGGGATATGCCGATGCCGGGGGTTTTGGCGCGGCGGATGCTTGATGAGCTGCACGGTCGGGGCCGCGGTCAGAGTCGGGAGGGTTCGTCTTTTTTGTTGACGCCGCGGGAGCGGCAGGCATTGGTGTTGTTGGCGGAGGGGTTGAGTAATAAGCAAATCGCTCGCCGGTTGGGGATTTCCGAGCACGGGGCGAAGCGGCATGTGGGGAATGTGCTGGCGAAGCTTAATTGTCCGAATCGGACGGTTGCGGTGGCGGTGGCGTTGCATCATGGCTTGCTGGCGGATGGGGAGAAGGATGCGCCGACGAGTTCGTCGGTGGTGGGTGAGCGGCGTCGGTTGGCGTCGCGGTCGAATGTTCGCCGTCGCACGATGTGAGGAGTGTGCGTGATGTCCGATGCCAAGGTGTGGATGGATGGGTCGTTGGTTGATTGGGATGCGGCGTCGGTGCATGTGAGTGCGCATGGGCTGCATTATGGGATTGGTTTTTTTGAGGGGGTGAGATGTTTTGCGACGCCGTCTGGTCCGGCGATCTTCCGTTTGACGGATCATCTGCAACGGTTGGTTCGGTCGGCGGCGACGTACTTGGTGGCGTTGCCGTATGGGGTGGAGGAGTTGGCGGAGGCGTGTCGGAGTGTGGTCCGGGCGAATGGGTTCGCAGATTGTTATCTGCGGCCGGTGGTTTTTTTGGGGGCGGGTGAGAGTCCGTTGGCGGCGCCGTATCATGTGGCGGTTATTGGGTCGACGCATGGCCCGTTGGTGGGGGCTCCGAAGGAGGGGGGTGTGGCGGCCAAGGTGGTGAGTTTTCACCGGGTGCCGTCGACGGTCATTCCTCCGGCTGCGAAAGCGACGGGTCAGTATTTGAATTCGTATCTGGCGCAGATGGAGGCGTTGACGTGTGGGTTTGATGAGGCGATTTTGTTGAATACCCAGGGGGAGGTGACTGATGGGTGGGCTCATAATTTGTTTGTGGTGCGGGATGGGGTGTTGATGACACCGCCGTTGTCGGCGGGGGCGTTGGCGGGGGTGGTGCGGGACACGGTGATGGTGTTGGCGGGGGAGTTGGGGGTCGAGTGTCGGGTGGAGCCGTTGACACGGACGGATCTTTACCATGCTGATGAGTGTTTCTTGACGGGTACTGCGGCGGGGGTTGTGCCGGTGGTGAGTGTGGATCGTAGGGTGGTGGGTGGTGGTGTGCCGGGGGCGGTAACGGAACGGTTGGTGGAGCGGTTCGGGGATGTTGTTTCGGGTCGGTCGACGGACCATCAGCAATGGCGCGAACCAGTTTCGGCAGAGGCCGTTGCGGACTCCCGCCTGCAGACGTGACCCCGTCTGATCTACCGACGGGATTCATGGTGAGCTGGTTTTCGGGCGTGGCGTCACGGCACTGATCGCATCCGGGCAGCGCAGCGGGTCAGCTCAAGACACGGCGGGTGGAACCTGACCCTGACCGACTACCAGCGGTAACCTCGCTCACCTACGCCGGACCCAGCCCGCGACCTTGCCAGCATTCCTGCCTGCCGCCACCGCCGAAGTCGTACTTTCTTGAGTCGGTCGTTACCCGGGCCGCCGCCCGACGACGGCTGGGAAGGGACGACCGGCGGGGACCTGCTACCTGGTTGCCGTATCGGTAGATCGGGATCTCTGAGCTCTCATTCGGAATGTACCTGGTTGGGCACCCCGTAGGAGGAAGTGACAAGGGTCGGCTGACCCCGTCGAAAGGAGTCCCTGTCCGAGGCCGGCGCTCCCCGCAGACCTTTCCTATGGTTTGTAGCAGGATCGCCCGGCAGGTGTTCGCTCTGTGCCAAGGGTTGCTGCCGTGGCGACGTGTCGACGACCCGTGAGGACGATATGGACGAGCAACAAGCGCTGGAGATTGTGACTCGGATGGTCGCGCGGGGGAGAGGCGTCGATGCGCGTGCGTTGACCCCGCAAACCGATCTGAAGGAGGACCTGGGCTTCGATTCGCTCGACGCTTCCGAGTTGTTCGCTTCCCTGCACGGCGAGTTAGGTACCGGAGTTGATCTGCCTGATCTGACCGAGTTGCGGACAATCGAGGATATTGCCCGGTGTATCGCGAAGCAGGAGGGGTGAACGATGATCACGCGATCTGGCCGCCACATCGACCCAGAGGATCCGGTGTGGATTCTCAACCACTACCGTGCAGCCGAGGTTCATGGTGCGGGCGCCATCATGCGGATGCAGAGGTTGGCGAACACCACGAGACTGCGCACAGATCTTTCGCGTCACCTGCGCGATGAGGCAGTTCACGCATGGCTGTGGACCCGTGCCATCGAGGAGTTCAACGGCGAGGTAGTCGACGTCGACGAGCCCTATCAGGCAGTTCTCGCTGCTCACTACGGAATCCCAAAGACCTTGAACGACATGCTTGCCCTAACCCTGGTATCGGAGCGGCGTGGTCTATCGGAATACGAAATCCACGTCGACCAGCAAGGTTTGCCGAAGGCAATCCGGCGTCCGATGAAGGCAATCATTCGTGACGAGCAGTGGCACGTGTCATACATTGAGGACGCGCTGCGGGAGCAGGCGAAAGAGGACAAAGGGGTGCACCAGCTCATCGAACGAGCCGAACATGCCGATGCTCTAGCGATCGAGGAGCTGGAGTCGAACGCCCCGGTGTAGGAGACCGACGGCTTGTGGACGGGAGAGTCGGTGCTGACCGAGCCGGGAGTGCCGGCCGTGGCAGTCTGGGCAAAGAAGGATGGCACGTATGTCGCAGGTTGGTCTCGGTCAGCAGTTGGCTGAATGGCCCACGGGTTACCAAACGACGCAAGCACTCTCGTTGGAGGAGGTAATCCGCCCCTTTGGCTCGGAGCAGACCGTGAGCTTCGTCGCTACTGATGGCGCACGGACCACGGTGACGTACGACAAGCTAGCCCGAATCGTAGCCACCGCCGGGAGTCGCCTCCGCGCACAGGGGGTGCGCGCCGGCGACTCGGTTGCGGTCACGATCACCAACGACCTCGAGGCGGTCACGGCTGCGCTCGGAGTCTGGTCCGCCGGCGCAACCCTGGTGTCGCTGCCTCCGGCCCCGCGCCGCGATCAGCAGGCCCCATATGTCGAACGGATCGGCGCGGTCCTGACTGCAATGGGCTGCCGGCACCACCTGACCTCGGCGGCTGCCGTCGCAATTCCAGGCCTGCAGTCCTTGCGGATCGAATCCCTGGCCGGCGACGACTCCGTCGTAGACCCCATACCCCCAATTCCGGACATAGCGCTCGTACAATTCACATCCGGGAGCAGGGGCGCTCCGAAGGGGGTCGCGATCAGCCGGGAGGCCTTCGCCGGACACATTCGCATGATTAGCGGAACCCTGGAAATGGACCCGGCAGTCGACTGTACGGCTACCTGGCTTCCGCTCTACCACGATCTTGGCTTTGTCTGCTTCTTCGGGGCAGCACTCTACAGCCGGGTACCCCAGGTGCACACTGAACCCCGGGCCTTTGTCCTCAATCCGGCACGGTGGCTGACGATGCTCGCTGCCGAGGGGGCAACGATCAGCGGTGCCCCGAACTTCGCCTTTCGGCTGGCCGCCCGCGCCGCGTACCCGGCCGGCCTGGACCTGTCCCGTATGCGCTTGTGTCTCAACGCCGCCGAACGTGTGCTGTGGCCGGATCTCACGGCCTTCCAGGAGACCGCTGGCGCGTTCAACTTTCCGTGGCAGGCGATCTCTCCTGCCTACGGACTAGCGGAGGGGACGGTCGGAGCCTCGGCCACAGTCATCGGAAATGGCCCCCGACAGGGTACTAACGGCCACGTTTCGCTCGGCCCGCCGCTGCCCGGCAGCCTACTCTCGGTGAAGGAACCAACCGGTCCCGGACCGGGATCCCTATTGATCGACGGTGATTGGTTGTTCGCCGGCTACTGGACAGAGCGAGGGTTCGAAGCGCAACCAGCGCGCCCATTCGACACCGACGACGCCGGTTTCATACAGGACGGTGAGATCTACGTAATCGGCCGCCGTGGCGAGGTAGCTTCCGTCGCAGGGCACAACGTGTTCGCCGAGGACATCGAGGCGCTGGCGAACACCATCGGAGCGCCCTATGTCGTCGGATGCGCTGCCTTCAAGCACTCCCGTGAGGAGGCGGGAGAGTCGTTCGGGCTGGTCTTGGAGGTCTCACCGCGGGAGCGGCCGCGGGCCGAAGAGTTGGCGCGCCGGGTGCGGGCGGCGGTGGCCGACGAGGCCGGCATTCGGCCAACTCCGCTAGTCGTGGTCCAGTCCGGCGTCATTCCCAGGACATCCTCCGGCAAGCCCCGCCGTCCCGAGCTACGGTCTATGGTCCTGGGCGATGAGTTACCGCCACGCCGGATATACGGCTCGGTGTCCTGAAGGCCGGTAGACGTCAAGCGCCGTGATTAGCTGGCCGGTCCGGCACGTCCGCAGCAACGAGCCGCTCGATCATGGAATCGAAGTGCTGATCAGGCTGCCGTAGCCGACCAGCGAGCGCTTCGGTCAAGACCTCGTCGGCGCCTCCGCCGATACGGGCGAGCCGAACATCCCGCCACCAGCGCTGGAGGGGAAAGCCAGTGGTGTAACCACGAGCGCCGAAAATCTGCAGGCAGTCATCGGTTACCCGTTCGACCAGATCGGAGACCACGAGTTTGAGGCCGGCGACCTCGTGTGCGAAGGGCTCCTCGCGGCTGCCCCGCTGGACCAATACCTCAAGACCGGCGGTGGCGACAGAGAGGTCGGCGTGTGCCCGCGCCAGCCTGTGCCGGACCACCTGCTTATCGATCAACTTCTCCCCGCCGGTCACCCGGTGTCGGGCATAGGCGCTGGTGAGCTGTAGCGCTAACCTGCCAGCGGTCAGGAGCTGGGCACATATCGACAGTCGCTCAAACTGTAGCAGCCGGCTGGCGTACGCCAGGCCGATTCCTTCTTGACCAAGGAGCGCGTCACCAGGAAGCGGCGCGTCCTCGAACTCGATAGCACCAACGTCACATGAGCGTAGTCCAACGGTGTCGTAGAAGCCGACAATTCGGATACCCGGCGCGTTGGTGGGGACCAGGAACAGGGACAGATCGCGAGGTCTGCTGCCCTGGGTCCGGCCGAGCACAAGAATGTGGGTGGCGGTGCCGAGGTTCGAGACATACTTCTTGTGTCCGGACAGGCGCCAACCGCCGCCGTCCCGAACGGCGGTGGTTTGGAGGCCGGAGAGATCTGAGCCGCCCTGAGCCTCGGTGGCGCCAAAGCACCCGATGGCTTCGCCAGCGAGTGCTTGTTGGAGAAGCAGCCGCTGGCGTTCGGTCTCACCCAGCCAATGGAGGCTGCCGACGAAGACCTCGCTGTGGCCCATCGCAGCCAGCGCTAGTCCACCACATGCCTGGCTGGTCTCCTCGGCCATTGCGGTGAGGTATCGAAGTCCACCGGTGGCGCCATGGTGCCAGCGCGCTTCGAAGGCGCCGTGGTTGGCGAGGTCAACGATGGCCTGGCGAGGGGTGTGTCCGGTTGCCTCCCAGCGAGCGACGGCCTCGTCGGTGATGCCGGCCATCGCAGTGCGCAGCGCGACGCGATAATTGGTGAGTTGCTGGTCGGGTGACGAGCTGGGCGGCTCCGCGGGCAGAATCTCGACCGGTTCGCGCCATTGCTGATGGTCCGTCGACCGACCCGAAACAACATCCCCGAACCGCTCCACCAACCGTTCCGTTACCGCCCCCGGCACACCACCACCCACCACCCTACGATCCACACTCACCACCGGCACAACCCCCGCCGCAGTACCCGTCAAGAAACACTCATCAGCATGGTAAAGATCCGTCCGTGTCAACGGCTCCACCCGACACTCGACCCCCAACTCCCCCGCCAACACCATCACCGTGTCCCGCACCACCCCCGCCAACGCCCCCGCCGACAACGGCGGTGTCATCAACACCCCATCCCGCACCACAAACAAATTATGAGCCCACCCATCAGTCACCTCCCCCTGGGTATTCAACAAAATCGCCTCATCAAACCCACACGTCAACGCCTCCATCTGCGCCAGATACGAATTCAAATACTGACCCGTCGCTTTCGCAGCCGGAGGAATGACCGTCGACGGCACCCGGTGAAAACTCACCACCTTGGCCGCCACACCCCCCTCCTTCGGAGCCCCCACCAACGGGCCATGCGTCGACCCAATAACCGCCACATGATACGGCGCCGCCAACGGACTCTCACCCGCCCCCAAAAAAACCACCGGCCGCAGATAACAATCTGCGAACCCATTCGCCCGGACCACACTCCGACACGCCTCCGCCAACTCCTCCACCCCATACGGCAACGCCACCAAGTACGTCGCCGCCGACCGAACCAACCGTTGCAGATGATCCGTCAAACGGAAGATCGCCGGACCAGACGGCGTCGCAAAACATCTCACCCCCTCAAAAAAACCAATCCCATAATGCAGCCCATGCGCACTCACATGCACCGACGCCGCATCCCAATCAACCAACGACCCATCCATCCACACCTTGGCATCGGACATCACGCACACTCC
Organism: Natronosporangium hydrolyticum; assembly: GCF_016925615.1. NCBI lineage: Bacteria > Bacillati > Actinomycetota > Actinomycetes > Micromonosporales > Micromonosporaceae > Natronosporangium > Natronosporangium hydrolyticum. The sequence goes on along the minus strand of NZ_CP070499.1, from coordinate 4,716,855 downwards.
TCACATCGTGCGACGGCGAACATTCGACCGCGACGCCAACCGACGCCGCTCACCCACCACCGACGAACTCGTCGGCGCATCCTTCTCCCCATCCGCCAGCAAGCCATGATGCAACGCCACCGCCACCGCAACCGTCCGATTCGGACAATTAAGCTTCGCCAGCACATTCCCCACATGCCGCTTCGCCCCGTGCTCGGAAATCCCCAACCGGCGAGCGATTTGCTTATTACTCAACCCCTCCGCCAACAACACCAATGCCTGCCGCTCCCGCGGCGTCAACAAAAAAGACGAACCCTCCCGACTCTGACCGCGGCCCCGACCGTGCAGCTCATCAAGCATCCGCCGCGCCAAAACCCCCGGCATCGGCATATCCCCCTGCCGCAACTTCTGCAAAGCCTCCAACAACACCGCACGACTCAAACCCGCCTCCAACAAAAACCCATCCGCACCCAGACCACACCACTCCGACGTCAACCCATCCTCCGCAGACCGCAACAACAACAACGACGACGCACCCCGCTCACCCGCCACCCCCACAACCTCACCAACCCCCTCCACCCCACCACTCACCGACACCAACACCACATCAAAATCCCGCACCCCCAACAACGAAACCGCCCCCTCCACCCCCGAACACTCCACCACCGAACCAACCATCGACAAGCCCGACAACAACTGGCTAACCCCACACCGAATCAGCTCATCACCCACCGCCACCAATATCTGCAAATCCCCACTACCAGCCCAATGCGGTGGTGCGTCGAACCGTTGGGCTGCCGTCATCGGAACCACCGCCATTCATGCGAGGACACCAGTTGGTGGACATCGAGCTGGTCGCTTCGGCTCACGCTAGCCAAGATCAGCGAGGGTAGGGCAGCGTGGATGAGGTGCCCGATCGGGTATTGCCGGACGATCGAGTGGCAGGCAAGAATCCTCCGTTCGGTTGGGTCAGGCGATCTGGTCAGGTGCCCCAGCGGGTGCTTGGCCGTGCCTGTGCGTGCTCCTCGGATCGGCACTGTCAGGGTGACGAGGAGCGGCCACAATGGCAGCATGAATGGCGAAACAGCAGCTGGGAACGGTCATGTGGTAGCCACTGGCACCAGCCACTCCGGCTCGTACGAAGAGTTCCTGCACCTGGACGAGCTCTTCGCCGCCTGTCAGCAGGTGCCAGATCATCCCGATGGTCGGTTCTTCGTCATGGCACACCAAGCGTTCGAGCTCTGGTTTGAGCTGCTCCTCCACGAGCTGGAGCAGGCGCGCGACGACTTGCTGGCGGAGCGGGTCGAAGCCGCCCAGTACCGGCTCCGACGAGTCGTAGCGGTGGATCGGCTGTTGCTGGCGCAGTTGGACACCCTGACGACCATTAGCCCTCAGCAGTTCGCAGGTCTGCGCCCCAGCCTGGGTACCGCCAGCGGATTGGAGTCGACCAGGTTCCGGGAGATTGAGCTGCTCTCAGGGCTGGTGGGGCGGCACCTCCCGACGACGGTGGCCAGCCAGCCCCGAGTACGACGGAGGCGGCAAGAGCCAACGCTCTGGGATGCGTACCGCAAGCTGGTGCGGCGACGGGGTTTCGCGGAGCCGGCGGACGTCGTCACCTGCGATCACAGGTCCTGGGAGCTGACCGAGCTCGCCGAAGCATTGCTTGATCATGACGAAGCCTGGGTGATGTGGCGGGTGCGGCACGCGGTGGTGGTCGAGCGCATTATCGGTCACCAACCCGGCACCGGGGGTTCCACTGGGGTTGGATACCTCCGTTCCCGGCGAGACGACCGGTTCTTCCCTGACCTGTGGCAGGCCCGGACCCGTCTTCGGTAGGGGCGTCGGGATCACCCGGGCACCCTGTCTAGGCAGGTGACCAAACGGGTACCCCGTCTTGCTCGTTCAGGACGGTGACTGGGCGGAGCCCCCGGTCGAGGGGCGTTTCTCAGCCGCTCCCTCGGCAGGCTAAAGGCAGCGAACTCGCTAGCTCCGCGTGACCGGGCGCGGTGTACACCGTCAAGAGCAGGAGCGCAGATGACCGACCCAGTCGCCGTAGGGCAGCTCGACGGCACCTTCGTCGATGTTTTGCGAGCCAACGCTGCTAGCGACCCAGCGCGAAACGCCTTTCGGTTCTTGTCCTATCCAGGTGGCGGCGAGACCTCCGAAGCTGTCTACACCCGGGGTGAGCTGGACCTGCGGGCCCGCGCGCTGGCTGCGTCGCTGGCCGAGCGGGTCAAACCCCAAGATCGTGTCCTGGTGCTGCTTCCGCCCGGGCTCGACTTCCTGGTAGGTACCTTCGGTACTCTCTACCGTGGAGCTGTGGTGGTGGCGTGCCCTCCTCCAGTGGATGGTCCAAGTGACCCGCGTACCGAACGGGCGATGCAGATCGCCGCGAACGCGGAGGTCTCGGCAGTAGTGACGGTTGAGGCGATCCGGCAACAACTTGACGACGTAACGGGACAGCTCGCAGGTTCGGCGCCATGGTTGACCATCGACACGCTGGACCCGACCGCCAGCGACGCATGTGTCGCGGAGTCGATCCCCGGTGAGAACCTCGCGCTACTGCAGTACACCTCCGGTTCCACGGGGGCTCCCAAGGGAGTGATGGTTAGCCACGCCAACCTCATGTTTCAGCTGGCGCAGATGCAGCAACTGGGTCAGCTCTCATCGGGAACCAACGTTGTCAGCTGGATCTCGCCCTACCATGCCTTGGGTATCGCCGGTCATCTGATGCTGTCGCAGTACCTGGGAGGCGAGGCGACCTTCCTGACTCCGGAGGACTTCATAGCCGATCCGGCTCGGTGGTTGCGAGCCATCTCCGCTACTCCCGGCCCGGTCCTCTCCTGCGCCCCGAACTTCGCCTTCGATCGCTGCGTGGACCGTATCCCGGAGTCACAGCGATCAGGCCTCGACCTCGCTGGCTGGCATACCACGATGAACGCCGCAGAGCGCATTCGCCCATCTACAATAGAGCGGTTTACCGCGGCATACGCGCCTTACGGATTCCGTGCCGAGGCGATGACCCCGGGCTTCGGCATGACTGAGACGATGCTGTTCATCACCGCTCGGCACGCGGATCCCTCACCGACGGTGCTGCATGTCGATGCAGCAGAGCTCGAGAGGGGACGCGCTGAAGTGCTGCCGGATTCCCATCACCGGCGGCTCAGCCTGGTCGGAGTAGGACTTACGGGACCACACTGTGAGGTGGTCGTGGTGGACCCGGACACCCATGCCCCAGTCGCGGAGAGGCAGGTCGGTGAGGTGTGGGTCGGGGGTCCGATCACCTGTCAGGGATACTGGCGGCGCGAACAGCTATCCGATGCGACTTTTCGGGCCCGGTTGGCCGATGGCTCGGGGCCCTTCGTGCGTACCGGCGATCTCGGGTTCTTCTTTGGCAACGAGCTCGTGCTGTGCGGCCGGCACAAGGAGCTCATTATCATCCGCGGCCGCAACATCTATCCCCAGGATGTGGAGCTGACCAGCGAGCGGGTTCACCAAGCCTTGGCAGGTGCCCCGGCGGCGGCGTTCTCAATTGACAGTGAAGAGGGCGAGAAGTTGATCGTCCTCCAGTCGATATTAGACCCGGAGGCGTTCTCGGACAGTCTGACGAGCCTCGCCACCGAGATTCGATCCGCGATCACTAATGAGCATCAGGTGGAGGTTCACGAGGTGCTCGTCGTCCCACCCAACGAGGTGTCGAAGACGGTGAGCGGCAAGGTGCAGAGGGGCGCATGCCGGGACCGCTACCTGGCCGGGAAGGTAACCGCACTGGCAGCGTCGGCGATGGCAACACCGATCGGTGATGTCGAAACGCCGACCGCGACGGCCACGCTCAGCGTGGTGCTGGGTTCAGTGGACAACCTGATCCGGCCAGTGATCATCTCCGCGGACCTGCGGCGCCGCCTCGCCTCGATGCTGGGCGTGGCAATCAGTGAGGTCCCGGAGGAGACCCCACTCGCTGGGTTGGGGCTTGAGTCGCTACGGGCGATGGAGTTGCGGGGAGCCCTAGAGCGCGATACCGGGGTGCTGATACCGGTCTCGACCTTCCTTCGTGCATCCGTCGCCGAGCTTGCCGAGCATATCTCCAACGGCTTCGAGTCGAAGGAGGTAGCGCCGGCGGACTATCCGCCGGCGCGACATTCCGAGGCTGAGACCGTAAGTCACGCGACGGCGATCCAGAGCGCCGACCTGGAGCAGCGTTACCACCCGTTTCCGTTGACCGACTTGCAACACGCCTACCTGGTAGGGCGAGCTGACGGATACGACCTCGGCCGTGTCGGTACCCACCTGTACCTAGAGATCGATACTGAATCCTTGGACCAGGAGCGCCTGTACGCGGCGTTGGTGGAGCTGGTGGACCGCCACGACATGCTGCGGGCAGTGATCACCGACGATGGCGAACAAAGGGTGCTGCCGATGTCGGAGGCGACTCCGGTGCCGATGGTGGTGACCGACGTGGCCGGATCCGCAGCGGAGGTGTCGACCGAGCTAGCGCGAATCCGGGAGGACATGTCCCACGAGGTACGCCCGGTGCACGAGTTCCCACTCTGGCAGGTGCGGGTCTCCCGATTGTCCGGCGGCGCCGCCCGGTTACACGTCAGCATTGACCTGTTGATCGCCGATGTCGCGAGTGTGCGGCTCTTCTTCGACGATTGGCGCCGGTTGTATGAGGGGGAGAAGCTGGCCCCATTACGACTGACCTTCCGCGACGTTGTCCAAAGCTGGCTTGGCAAACGCGATGAGGAAGAATACCAGCAGGCACGAAGCTACTGGTTGGACCGGATCGACGAACTTCCGGAAGGCCCGCAGCTGCCGTTGACCCGACCCGACGGGAGCGACCGGCCGACCTGGGTGCGGCGCGACCACAGTGTGTCACCTGCTCATTGGACACGAATTCGCGAAGCGGCAGCACGCCACCAGGTGACGCCGACCGCGACCATGCTCGCGGCTTTCTCGGTGGTATTGGCCCGCTGGAGCCGCAATGGCCGGTTCCTGCTCAACCTGCCTTTATTCAGCCGGGAATCGCTACACCCGGACATCGCTGCGGTGATTGGCGACTTCACCGGGGTCACACTGCTGGAGGTAGATCTGCAGGGCAATCCCACATTGGCGGAGCTGGCGCAACGTTTGCAGGAGCAGTTGTGGCAAGACTTGGCGCATCGCGACTTCAACGGGGTTGAAGTCCTTCGAGAACTCGCTGCCCGGCGGCATGCCCAAGGGCGAGCGATAAGTCCGGTGGTCTTCGCGAGCGCCCGCGAGCAGGGCTGGGATCGTCGTGGTGAGGATTATGGAGCATTTGGGCAACAGTGGCTTGGCACCACCCGTTACGCGATATCTCAGACCCCGCAAGTCGTGCTCGACCATCAGGTATACGAAAACGTCGGGGCGTTGGAGTTCAACTGGGACGCGCCCGCTCAGGTTCTTTCGGCCAACCACCTCGACAACATGTTCGACACCTATTGCCAGTTGCTGGAAACGCTGGTGGATGAGGCTGGTTGGGGTGTGGGGGTTGGTGGGTTGGTGCCGGTTGGGTTGGGGGAGTTGGTGTCGGGGGTGAATGCGACGGATGGGGTGGTGCCGGAGGGGTTGTTGGTGGATGGGTTGGTGGGGTGGGGGTTGCGGGATCCGGGTCGGGTGGCGGTGGTGTCGGCTGATGGTGGGGTGTTGACGTTTGGGGAGTTGGTGGGGTGGGCGTCGGGTGTGGCTCGGGGTTTGCGGGAGGTTGGTGTGGGGCGGGGTGATGTGGTGGCGGTGGGGGTGTCGAAGTCGGTGGAGCAGGTGGTGGCGGTGGTGGGGGTGTTGTTGGCGGGTGGTGTGTATTTGCCGGTGGATGTGGATTTGCCGGTGGCGCGGAGGGGTGAGTTGTTGTCGGCGGGTGGGTGTGGGTGGGTGTTGTGTGCGGGGGGTGATGGGGATGTGGTGTGGCCTGGTGGTGTGGGGGTGTTGCGGGTGGATGAGGTGTGTGATCGGGAGGGTCCGGTGGAGGTGTCGCCGGCGGTTTCGTCTGATGTTGCTTATGTGATTTTCACGTCGGGTTCGACGGGTGTTCCGAAGGGTGTGGCGGTGTCGCATCGGGCGGCTTTGAATACGTGTGTTGATGTGTGTTCGCGGTTTGGTGTGGGTGCGGATGATGTGGTGTTGGGGTTGTCGTCGTTGAGTTTTGATTTGAGTGTGTGGGATGTGTTTGGGGTGTTGGGTGTGGGGGGTCGTTTGGTGTTGCCGCGGCGTGGTTCTTCTCGTGATCCGGGGCATTGGTTGGAGTTGGTTTCGGGGCATGGTGTGACGGTGTGGAATAGTGTGCCGGCGTTGGCGGAGATGATGGTGGCGCATGTGGAGTCGGGGGGTGGGGAGGGTGGTTTGGATTCGGTGCGGTTGGCGTTGTGGTCGGGTGATTGGATTGGTTTGGATTTGCCGGGTCGGTGGCGTTCGGTGGTTTCGGGGTGTCGGGTGGTGTCGTTGGGTGGGGCGACGGAGGCGGGTATTTGGTCGGTTTTTTATGAGGTGGGTGAGGTGGGTGCGGGTTGGGAGTCGGTTCCGTATGGGCGTCCATTGGCGGGTCAGCGGATTTATGTGTTGAATGATCGGTGGGAGGATTGTCCGGTTGGGGTGGTTGGTGAGTTGTTTATTGGTGGGGTGGGGTTGGCGGAGGGGTATTGGGGGGATGTGGTGCGTTCGGCGGAGCGTTTTGTGGTGCATCCGTTGTCGGGGGAGCGGTTGTATAGGACGGGTGATCTTGGTCGGTGGTTGGCTGATGGGAATGTGGAGTTTTTGGGGCGTGAGGATTCTCAGGTGAAGGTGGGTGGTTTTCGGATTGAGTTGGGTGAGGTGGAGGTTGTGTTGGGGCGGTGTGTGGGGGTGTCGGCGGTGGTGGTGGTGGCGGTGGGTGGGCGTCGGGGTCGACGGTTGGTGGGCTTCGTGGTGCCGAGCGGGAGTCGTCCCGCCGCTGCTGCCGCGGCCGGAGCCGAGGATCCCGCACGGCAGCGCCCGCCGTCCACGGGAGCGGACTTCGGTCGGGACCGGCAGTTGCTCGGTGACGTCATCACCGACCCGGCACAGCGGGCTGCGATTACTATCTCCCAGCCGGCACGGCGGACCGGGTGGACCGCCGGTGTGGACCTGCCTGCGGCGACGGACCCGGTCCGGGCGCGCGGGCAAAGCTTCCGCCGCGCCAGCTACCGCACGTTCGAAGCAACCCCGCTGCCAATGACCGAGCTGTCTCGGCTCCTCGAATGTCTTCGGGCGTGGCCTGATGATGAGCGGCCGGTGCCCAAGTACAGATACGGTTCAGCAGGATCGCTCTATCCAGTACAGACCTATCTCTATGTCAAGCCGGGCCGGGTGACCGGTCTTTCTGCCGGTGCCTACTATTACGATCCGGTCGAGCACCGGCTGTATCCGTTGCGCGATGGCGAGACGCTGCCAGCGGACATGCAGATCGACGACAACCAAGCCGCCTTCGAAGGTGCCGCTTTCGGCATCTACCTGGTCGGACACGCCGCCACCGTGCGGCCGATGTACGGTGACCGATCCGAGCAGTTCTGCCTCCTGGAGGCCGGCCAGATGAGCCTGCTCCTTCAGGAAGCGGCCGCGCTGGGTGCAGTGGGTCTCTGCGGAATCGGCCTTCACCGCAACGAAGAGCCGCTGCGGGAGGCTTTCGGCCTGGCGGACGACGACTTCCTGCTCCACAGTCTGGTTGGTGGGGTTCGGGCGAGCGCGGCACCCGGCCCGGGGAAGCCGGATCCCGCCCAGGCCGACCCGTCCGAGCTCATTGCGGAGGTGCGTCGGTATGCCAGCGAACACCTGCCGGCATACATGGTGCCCGTCGACCTTCGGGTGATGGCGGAGTTGCCGCTCAATGCTCAAGGAAAAGTCGACCGCCGGGCGCTCGCCGCGCTCGCTGATGAGGTCGACCGGAGCAGCGCGCCGGTCGTAGCACCCGGGTCCGACTTGGAGTCGCAGATCTTCGATGTCTTCGCGGCGGAACTCGGCACCAAAGGGATGAGCGTTACCGATAGCTTCTTCGAGCTAGGTGCCGATTCGGTCGCGATCGTACGGATCGGCCGCCGACTCCGAAGCGCCCTTGGCCGGGAAGTGCCGCTGATGGCCCTGTTCGAGTATCCCAGTATCCGCCGGCTGGTCGGATTCCTGGACTCGACGGGAAGCCGCCCAACTGACCGGATCGATGAGGCGTTCGACCAAGCACAGCAGCGGCGCGCAACTCGCCGTCGCCGCCATGCCTTCCCCGCGGAACAGGAGGTCTGAGCGTCATGAGCCAAACCGCCGACGCCGGCACCGGCAGTGAAATCGCAATTATCGGTATGGCCGGCCGCTTCCCCGGCGCCGCTACGTTGCCGGAATTCTGGCGCAACCTCCGTGACGGGGTGGAGTCGATCACGAGATTCGACCAGGAGCTGTTGCTCTCTGCCGGCGTGCCGGCTGAGTTGCTGGCCAATCCACACTATGTCGCGGCCGCGCCGGTCCTGCCTGACGTCGACTTGTTCGACGCTCACCTTTTCAACTATCCAGCCCGCGAGGCGGCTCTCATCGACCCACAGCAGCGGCTCTTCCTCGAATGTAGTTGGCAGGCGCTCGAGGACGCTGGCTATGCCCCCGGCGGGCGCGTCGATGATGTGGGCGTCTATGCCGGCGCCGCGCTCTCGACCTATCTCCTCCACCACCTGCTGGCAGGCCGTAGTGAAGCATCCATCGCGGACACGCTGGAGCTTCTGGTGACCAACGACAAGGACTACTTGGCAAGTCGCGTGTCGTACAAGTTGGGTCTCCGAGGGCCGTCGGTCGCAGTGCAGACCGCCTGCTCTTCGTCGCTGGTCTCGATCCACCTTGCATGCCAGGGCCTACTTGATGGCGACTGCAGGATCGCGCTGGCAGGGGGGGTCGCGGTGCGCCTGCCGCAACCGTCTGGCTACCTGTGGCAGGAAGGCATGATCTTCTCGTCGGATGGACACTGCCGCCCGTACGACGCGTCGGCCACAGGCACCCTCTTTGGTAGCGGCGTAGGAGTTGTCGCGCTGAAGCGGCTCTCCGACGCGCTAGCGGATCGCGACCGGGTACTCGCAGTCGTTAAGGGGTCGGCGGTAACCAATGATGGCGCAAACAAGGTGGGCTATACCGCCCCCGGGATGGCTGGTCAGGCCCGTGCGATCAGTACCGCACTAGGTCTGGCTGGTGTCGAGCCGGCGACAGTGACCGCGATCGAGGGGCACGGTACAGCGACACCACTCGGTGACCCGATCGAGGTGGCCGCACTCACGCGAGCGTTCCGGGCTCGTACCGACCGACGCCAGTACTGTGCGCTCAGCTCAGTCAAGTCGAACGTCGGCCACCTTGATACTGCGGCCGGAGTAGCTGGCCTGATCAAGGCGGTCCTCCAGATCCAGCACGGACAGCTCGTACCCAATCTTCATTTCACCACGGCCAATCCGGAGATCGACTTCTCGGAGACCCCGTTCTTTGTCAATACCGAGGTGCGCGACTGGGCTCCCGGCGGCGACGTACCGAGGAGGATCGGGGTCTCCTCATTCGGCATGGGAGGCACCAACGCCCACGTCGTCCTTGAGGAGCCGCCGACCCTGCAGCCCCGGCGGCAGCCACCAGGCGGGTCGCACTTGATTACCGTTTCTGCGCAGACTGCGGAAGCGCTCACGGCCGCCGCCGCCGCACTCGCCGACGCGCTCGAGAGCCCGGCCGCGCCGGAGCTGGCCGACGCCGCATATACCCTGCGTGTGGGGCGCCAGGCGATGGCGCACCGCCGTGCAGTCATCGCGGACTCTTCGGGCGCGGCCGCGATGGCGCTCCGGGGGAAGGAGCCGGGATCGCTCGCGGCCGGGGTCGCTCCGATGCGACCGCGAGTAGCCTTTATGTTCCCTGGTCAGGGTAGTCAACGTCCGGGTATGGGCGCACACCTCTACGAGTCTGAGCCAGCGTTTCGGGACGAGGTAGACGCCTGCGCCCGCTTCCTTACGCCTTTGCTCGGACTCGATCTGCGAGCACTGCTGTTCCCGCCGGCGGGAGCTGAGCCGGCCGCCGCGGAGCAGTTAGAGCGGACCGAGTTTGCCCAGCCAGCGCTCTTCACGGTGGAGTACGCCCTGGTGCGGCTGCTCGACTCGTGGGGGGTCAAGCCGGAGGCGATGATCGGCCACAGCGTGGGGGAGATCGTGGCAGCCTGTGTCGCCGGCGTATTCACTCGAGATGACGCACTCGCGCTAGTCGCCGAACGTGGCAGGCTGATGCAGCAGCTGCCCCATGGATCGATGCTGTCAGTAGCGCTCCCGGCGGAGCAGCTGCAGAAGCAGCTCCCGCCGTCGGTGTCGATCGCCGCGATCAACGCTGCGGAGCTGTGCGTGCTCTCCGGAGAGACTTCCGCCATCAACGCGCTCGAAGCGGAAATGAGTCAGCTCTATGTGCCGTGTAAACGGCTGCGGACATCCCATGCCTTTCACTCGGTGATGATGGAGCCGATGGTAGACCCGTTCCGGAAAGTGGTGGCGGACCTACCCAAGCAGCAGCCCAGTATCCCGTATCTCTCGAACCTCACCGGGCGATGGAGCACACCGGAGGAGGCAATCGATCCTGCGTACTGGTCACGGCACGTCCGGCAGCCGGTCCGGTTCGCCGAGGCGCTGGACAGGCTCACCGAGCAAGCGGGAATCGTGCTGATCGAAGTTGGCCCTGGGCGGACGCTGCAAGCCTTGGCTAACCAGGGCAACCGGCGGGTTCCCACCGTCGCGGCTATGGACGAGGCGGAGGAAAGTGCGGGCTCGCTGTCGTTGCTTTCCCGCCTGTGGGCCAACGGTGTCGAGCTGGACGATGCCGCCTTCCCGGTCGCGCCCGAGGCGTGCCGGGTCGCGCTGCCGACGTATCCGTTCCAACGTCGCAGCTACTGGGTTGCACCGGCTGCACCATCGGGAAATAACCAGAGCCGTTCCGGTATCGAGGCCATCGAGATCGCGGAGAACGCCGACGCTACCTCGACCGCGGGGGCGGCAACCGCGCGTCCACCGGTGAGTACGGAGTACACGCCGCCACTGGACGACCGGGAACGATTGATCGCCGGCGTTTGGCAAGAGCTATTGGGAGTAGCACCGGTAGGCCGGCGCGACAACTTCATCGAGCTCGGCGGACATTCGCTCTTGGCGGCAAAGATGGTGACCCGAGTCAAGGATGCGTTTGGCGTCCCGCTTACCCTGCGTGAATTGATCGCCGCGCCCACCGTGGCGGATCTGGCAGACCTGGTGGCACAGGCGCAGAGCGGTCCCACCGAGGCGACCGCCGCGGGCGGCGATCTGCTGTCCGAGTTGCCCCAGGCAGTGCCGGACCCGGCAAACATATCCGAGCCTTTCCCGCTGACTGAAATCCAACAGGCGCAGTGGATTGGCCGACTTGGCAACTTCGAAGGCGGCAACGTCGCGGCACACGTCTACTGGGAGATTGATGCCGAGGACATCGACCTCGAGCGGCTTGAGGACACCTGGCAGGCAGTGATCCACCGACATGAGATGCTGCGCGCGATCGTTCTCCCCGATGGCCGGCAGCGCGTGTTGAGCGACGTTGGTCGGTACCGCATCCAAACGTTGGATCTCAGCTCAGCGGAGACGGGGGAGGCGGCGACCAGCCTTGCAGCAGTCCGGGAGGAGCTCACCGGCCACATGAGATCGGTGGACGAGTGGCCGTTGTTCGATGTCCGGGCGACCCGGCTTCCCGACGGGCGAACTCGAATCCACCTTGGCTTCGACCTTTTGATCGCCGACATCGGCAGTATTCGATTGATCTCCCGTGATTGGCGTAAACTGTATCAGGGGGAGACTTTACGTCCGCTCCAGATCAGCTATCGGGACTACGTGCTGGCGTTGGAGAAAATGCGGCAGACGCCACTCTACGATCGAGCCCGTGACTACTGGCGGGAGCGGATCGCGGTGCTGCCGCCACGGCCGGATCTGCCGGTACTGTCATCGCCCGATCCGGGGGAACAGCGGGAGCCGATATCTTTCGACCTGCGGCTGGACGCGGCAGCCTGGCGTCGGGTTACTGAACGGTCCGGTGCGTTGGGATTAACTCCGTCGGCCGTGATGCTGGCAGCTTACGCCTTGGTCGTCGGTCGGTGGAGTCGGTCGGCTCAATTCAGTTTGAACGTCACGGTCATTAACCGGCTCCCGTTCCACGAACACGTGGCTGACCTCGTGGGCGAGTTTGCTTCCTTCGATTTGCTACCTGTTGACCTTGAGGTTGACGGGGATCTGGTCTCACTCGCCCGGCGGTTGCAGGAGCAGAGCTGGGCAGATCTTGAGCATCGCTACTTTAGCGGGGTGGAGGTGCTGCGAGAGATCGCTCGAGAGAAGGGTGGAGGCGGCGACGCTGTCGCACCGATCGTTTTCACTAGCACCATTGTCCAAGATAGCGAGCCTGGCGACGAGACCTGGTTTGGTTGGGTCGGCGACATGGTTCACGAGCTTGCGCAGACACCGCAGGTCTGGCTGGACTTCGCTCTGCTGGAAACTGCGGATGGGGTCCGTCTAAGCTGGCATGCTGCTCGGCAGACATTCCCCGAAGGCATGCTCGACCAGATGTTTGACATGTTTGAATGCCTGGTGCGGCAATTGGTGGATGAGGCTGGTTGGGGTGTGGGGGTTGGTGGGTTGGTGCCGGTTGGGTTGGGGGAGTTGGTGTCGGGGGTGAATGCGACGGATGGGGTGGTGCCGGAGGGGTTGTTGGTGGATGGGTTGGTGGGGTGGGGGTTGCGGGATCCGGGTCGGGTGGCGGTGGTGTCGGCTGATGGTGGGGTGTTGACGTTTGGGGAGTTGGTGGGGTGGGCGTCGGGTGTGGCTCGGGGTTTGCGGGAGGTTGGTGTGGGGCGGGGTGATGTGGTGGCGGTGGGGGTGTCGAAGTCGGTGGAGCAGGTGGTGGCGGTGGTGGGGGTGTTGTTGGCGGGTGGTGTGTATTTGCCGGTGGATGTGGATTTGCCGGTGGCGCGGAGGGGTGAGTTGTTGTCGGCGGGTGGGTGTGGGTGGGTGTTGTGTGCGGGGGGTGATGGGGATGTGGTGTGGCCTGGTGGTGTGGGGGTGTTGCGGGTGGATGAGGTGTGTGATCGGGAGGGTCCGGTGGAGGTGTCGCCGGCGGTTTCGTCTGATGTTGCTTATGTGATTTTCACGTCGGGTTCGACGGGTGTTCCGAAGGGTGTGGCGGTGTCGCATCGGGCGGCTTTGAATACGTGTGTTGATGTGTGTTCGCGGTTTGGTGTGGGTGCGGATGATGTGGTGTTGGGGTTGTCGTCGTTGAGTTTTGATTTGAGTGTGTGGGATGTGTTTGGGGTGTTGGGTGTGGGGGGTCGTTTGGTGTTGCCGCGGCGTGGTTCTTCTCGTGATCCGGGGCATTGGTTGGAGTTGGTTTCGGGGCATGGTGTGACGGTGTGGAATAGTGTGCCGGCGTTGGCGGAGATGATGGTGGCGCATGTGGAGTCGGGGGGTGGGGAGGGTGGTTTGGATTCGGTGCGGTTGGCGTTGTGGTCGGGTGATTGGATTGGTTTGGATTTGCCGGGTCGGTGGCGTTCGGTGGTTTCGGGGTGTCGGGTGGTGTCGTTGGGTGGGGCGACGGAGGCGGGTATTTGGTCGGTTTTTTATGAGGTGGGTGAGGTGGGTGCGGGTTGGGAGTCGGTTCCGTATGGGCGTCCATTGGCGGGTCAGCGGATTTATGTGTTGAATGATCGGTGGGAGGATTGTCCGGTTGGGGTGGTTGGTGAGTTGTTTATTGGTGGGGTGGGGTTGGCGGAGGGGTATTGGGGGGATGTGGTGCGTTCGGCGGAGCGTTTTGTGGTGCATCCGTTGTCGGGGGAGCGGTTGTATAGGACGGGTGATCTTGGTCGGTGGTTGGCTGATGGGAATGTGGAGTTTTTGGGGCGTGAGGATTCTCAGGTGAAGGTGGGTGGTTTTCGGATTGAGTTGGGTGAGGTGGAGGTTGTGTTGGGGCGGTGTGTGGGGGTGTCGGCGGTGGTGGTGGTGGCGGTGGGTGGGCGTCGGGGTCGACGGTTGGTGGGCTTCGTGGTGCCGACCGATACCGGACGTGATCCGTCCCATGTGCTCGCGGAGGTCACCGCACACGCAGGGCACGAGCTACCGTCCTATATGGCTCCTTCCGCGCTACATGTCGTCGACCGGCTACCGCTGACTGTCAATGGCAAGGTAGACCGCAACGAACTCGCCAAGCGAGCGGCCACCGACGAATCGCGACCAGCGGCGACCGAGACGGCCGGTGCGCTCAGCGACAGCGCTGCTCCGATTGCCGAGAGACTCGTTCGGGTCATGGGGCAGGTTCTCTCAAAGAGCGACGTCCGGCCCGAAGACAACCTGTTCGCCATCGGTGGGGACTCGATTACCGGCATCCAGATCGTCAACCTGTTGCGTTCCGAAGGGGTCGATATCACTCCCGCCGACCTGTTCGCTCAGCCGACCGTCGCTGCGCTTGCGGAGGCGGTGGCCGCTCGCGCCGGCACTGGCGCGAGCGACTCCGCGCGACTGCCGATCACCGGGTATCAGCAGGCCTTGCTGTCGGAGTTGTCCGAACAGGGCAGCGGCCCCGCCCATCAGCTTCTGTTGGCGGTCGCTACTCCGGAGCAGGCGGCGGCTGCTCCGGCCGGATTGATCGCGCGGCACCCAGCGCTGCGACTACGACTGGGGCTGGCTGGCCCGGAGTCAAGTCAGCAGCTGATTCCAGTGGAGGAGGACGAGGAGCCGGCGCCGCTAGTTGACCTGAGTGGTCTGCCCGAAGAGCAGCGTTGGTCGGCAATGCGGCACATGCTCAGCGACCTAAGCAGTGAACTCGATCCGGTAGCCGGACCGACGGTGAAAGCGACTATCTTCGACCTCGGAGCGGAGGGCTGCTGGCTGGCCTGGGTTGTGAGCGCGTTGGTGGTCGACGCAGCCTCCTGGGAGATTCTGTACCCCGAACTGCTCGCCGCGGTGACCGGTTCAGGAGCGACCGTGCCTACCTCAGCGCAGGTGGGCGACGGGGACCTGCGGGCGCTGCTCACCAGCCAATCCGCTGCCTGCACGCCGGCACCCGGATCAGGCAGCGAGCAAGGGTTCGCCTCGCCAGAGCAGGGGGCAGCCTCCGCCGGGCCAGTGCTGCTGCCACCGGGTTCAACCTTGTGGCTGGACGACTCGGACCCGGCAGCTACGCGCGAGCGAACGGTGGTCTCCCTTGACCCGGCCACGAGCCGAGAGATGCTCGAGGCGGCCCTGCAGCAGCACCGGCTAAAACCCCCGGAGCTGGTGGCGGTGGCGGTGGCGATCGCTCTGAACCGCCTGGGAGTGACCGGGCCGGTAGTCGCCGAGGCGGAACGCGACCTCCGCGCCGCCGGGTTGGCCGGTGGCGCCGCCACGGTGGGTCCATTGTCTTGGCTCGGGCCACTACCGCTGAACAGCTGTGAAACCGACGTGGCAGCCTTGGTTGCTGCCGTCAAGGATGCTTATCGCGACCCTGAGCCATCCCTTCCGGCCAACTGCGGCCTGCTCCTGCGGCACTTCGGCGAGTTTGATGGTGGCGTCGATCCGTTTATTGCTCGGGAAGCAGGCCTGCCGGTGATGAGTAGCCCGCTTCGTCCACTGACTATCGACTCCTACCTCGTCGGGGGGAGACTGCATCTTCAGGTTACATACCCGGCTGGTCATCAGGAGTCGAGTTCGTTCGTCGACGCCCTTCGCGAAGCGCTGGGGCACGTGACGAGGAAGTTGCACGAAGATATGTCCGGAGCGGTGAGTCCGAGCGACTTTCCACGGTCCGGGCTGAGCTCCGACGACCTAGCCACCTTCCTCGCTGCAGTCACCGGCAGGACTACCTCCGGCCCCGCGAGCTAGAACATTAACACCAGCCTGCTGGAAAGGAGCACTGAGCACATGCGACAAGAGAACATTGAGGATATCTACGAGCTCTCCCAGGTGCAGGAAGGGATGCTTTTCCACAGCTTGTTCTCGCCGGGCTCGGGGATCTACGTGGAGCAGGTCACGCTGACCCTAGAGGGGACCCTCAACGTCGATGCGTTCTGTCGATCATGGCAGACCATTGTCGATCGGCACCCGATTCTCCGGACGACCTTTCATTGGGAAGGCGTCGATCGAGCGTTACAGGTGGTTCACCGGGAGGTCAGCTTCGGTATCGAGATTCTGGACTGGCGAGATGCCAACCCCGAGGAGCAGCAGCGCCGCCACGAAGAGCTGACCCACCGTGACCGGATGGCGGGCTTCGAGTACGACCGGGTGCCGTTAATGCGTGGCCGCCTGGTCCAGTTCTCGGACCAGCGTTGGCAGTATTACTGGAGCTTCTCACACCTGCTGATGGACGGCTGGTCTTTTGGTCTGGTCTTCGCGGAACTCGCGGAGATCTACACTGCCTATGCCACAGGTGCGGAGCCGTCCTTGGCCCCCGCTCAGCCATACCGCAACTATCTGACGTGGTGGCACGAGCAGAACCGAAGCGAAACCGAGCAGTACTGGCGTGAGTACTTGGCCGGTTACCAGGTGCCGGACGCTTGGGAGGTCGGGACCGCCCCCTCGGCGGAGCTTTCCCCAGACGAACCAACGCATGTCTTCCTGCCGACTCCCGAGCTCGGCGAGCTCATGCCGGAGCTTGGGGAGTTCGCCCGCGAGAACGGCCTGACGCTGAACACCGTGATGCAGGGGGCCTGGATGGTGCTGCTCAGCCGATATCTGGGCCGGGACGACGTCATGGTGGGTTCTACCGGTACCCAACGGCCCGCGAGTCTGGCCGGCGCGGAACAGATCATGGGACCGATGCTCGCGACCATGCCGGTCCGGGCGAAGGTCGACGATGGCGCTGATCTGATCACGTGGTTGCAAGAACTGCAGACCGGGATGGCTCAGTCCCGCGAGCACGCCGACATCTCTCTGCCCGACTTGCGCCGTCTCGCCGACCTGCCTGGCGACCGGCCGCTCTTTGAGTTTGACCTTGCCTTCGAGAATGTGCCGGTGCCGGATCTGCGGCTCGCCGATGTCCTGATCACCGAATCCACCTACGACGGAAGGCCGCACTTCCCGGTGACGATGCTGGTGATGCCTGGCGACGCTACCCCCGAGCCTCGGCTTGTGTACGACCAAACCCGGTTCACCAGGGCGGCCATGCAGCGGCTGGTGGAGCAGTTCACCGCCACCTTGGTAAACATGGCACGCTACCCCGAGCTGCGGTTGGGTGAGATCGACATCATGCCGCCAGAGCAGTGGCAACTGGTCATCGACGACTGGAACATCACCGAGCCGCAACCGGCCGCCACCACGCTGCCGGAAGTCTTCGCAGCTCAGGTTGCAGCGGCGCCGACGGCGGTGGCGGTAGTGGAGGGGAAGAAGTCGGTTACCTATACCGAGCTTGCGCACCGGGCCTACCAACTCGCCCATCAGTTGCGAGAACTCGGTGTGGGTAGGGGCGACCGGGTGGGGTTGTGCTTGCAGCGTTCGGCGGATCTTGTCGTCGGCGTGCTGGGGGTCCTCGCTGCGGGTGCCGCGTATGTGCCGCTTGATCTCGGCCACCCGCCAGAGCGCATGCGATACATCCTTGGTGATGCCGGGGCCGTTGCCCTCGTGACCCACAGTGGCGCGGCGGGCCAGGCGCCGACGGTGGCGGGGCCGGTGGTTGACCTGGATCGCGACGCGCAGGCGTTGGCCGCACAGCCGACTGAGGCGCCGGAGTTCGCTCTCGGCCCTGACGACCTCGCCTACCTTCTATACACCTCGGGTACGACCGGCCGGCCAAAGGGCGTCATAGTTAGCCACGGCAATGTGACCCGACTGCTCACCAGCGTGGAACAGCGGTTGCCGCTAGGCCCCGACGACGTTGTTGCTATGTGCCACTCCTACGGCTTCGACGTCTCGGTCTTCGAGATGTGGGCCGCGCTCGCCTACGGTGGCCGGCTGGTAACGGTGCCGTTCGAGGTGGTACGTAATCCCGACGAGCTACTGGATACATTGGCTGCGGCGAAGGTAACCGTTCTGGCTCAGACCCCGTCGGCTTTCCGGCCGCTGATCGCCGCGGCGGTAGGCGCTGAGCGGGACGATCTGGCCTTGAAGTATGTCGTGCTTGCGGGTGAGTACCTCGACGTCGGGCTGCTGGATCCGTGGTTCGCGCACTACGGCGATGAGCACCCCTGGTTGGTCAACATGTACGGTCCAACCGAATCGACGGTCTACGCGACCTACCATCGAATCCGGGCCGACGAGTCGGCCGGGGCGGTCCGCAGTAACATCGGACGGCCGTTGCCCGATCTGCGGACATACCTGCTTGATGCCCGGATGATGCCGGTGCCGCCCGGAATGACGGGGGAGCTGTTTATCTCGGGTCCCGGGGTGGCCCAGGGATACCACAACCAGCCCGAGCTCACCTATCAACACTTCTCCTATGACACCTACGCCGGAGAGCCCGGCCACCGGATGTATCGGACTGGAGACCTCGCCCGGTGGACCGACGAGGGCGAGCTGGAGTTTCTTGGCCGGGCCGATCGGCAGGTGAAGATTCGCGGTTTCCGGGTCGAGCTGGGAGAGATCGAATCAGTGCTTCGAGAGCATCCGCATGTAGCGGACGCGGTTGTCCAGCTGCTCGAGGTGGCAGGAGATCGGCGACTGGTGGCTTACCTCGTGGCCGCCGACGGTCATCAGCCCTCCGAACCTGAGTTGCGGGAATGGTCCCGGGGGACGCTGCCGGACTACATGCTCCCCTCCCGGATCATGTTGCTGGACTCGTACCCGGTGACCGCCAATGGCAAGATCGACCATGCCGCCTTGCCGGGCTTGGACGGGGTCCGACCAGAACTGGCCGG
Source organism: Natronosporangium hydrolyticum (assembly GCF_016925615.1). NCBI lineage: Bacteria > Bacillati > Actinomycetota > Actinomycetes > Micromonosporales > Micromonosporaceae > Natronosporangium > Natronosporangium hydrolyticum. The sequence goes on along the minus strand of NZ_CP070499.1, from coordinate 4,698,044 downwards.
GGAGTACATCGCTCCCCGTACCGCTACGGAGGAGGCGGTCGCCGCAGTCTGGCGAGAGCTGTTGAGCATCGACAAGGTCGGCTGTCAGGACGATTTCTTCGCCCTCGGCGGGCACTCGCTGCTCGCCACCAGGGTGGTCTTCAAACTCCGGGCCGAGCACGGGGTAGAGGTACCGGTGCGAACCCTGTTCGAGCGTCCCACCCTGGCCGGACTCGCCGCCGCGATCGACGATGGCACGACCGGCGCAGCCGCAGATCGCCGTATTGTCCGGCAGCCCCGAGTCGCGCAACGGCTGTGACCCGGCAGACACGCTCGCCCGATACTGAAGGAGCTTCGGATGACCCTAGCCGCAGCGGCCGGATCGAACCAGCACGCGTACTTGCTGCCGGCCTCCTACGGGCAGCGCCGGCTGTGGTTTCTCGATCTGCTTGAGCCCGCCAGTAATGCCGCGTATATAGAGCATGGCGCGTTGCGGATGCGAGGGCGGCTCGACCGGTCCGTACTCCAGCGTGCGCTCGATGTGTTGGTGGCCCGCCACGAGCCGTTGCGAACCCAGTTTATCGATGTCGATGGGGAGCCGGCGCAGGCCGTCGTGCCGGAACTGAGCGTGCCGATCGAGGTCGAGACGGTCACCGGAGTGCCGGCCGGGGCCACCACCGAGCAGATCAGTTCCGCCCTTGCCGACCAAATCCGGGGCTTCGTCCGTTCCCCATTCGATGTCTCCCGAGCACCACTATTCCGAGCTCGCTTGTTCCGGTTGGCTGACGACGACCATGTGCTGGTCGCAGCCTTCTACCACGCCATCTATGATCAGCTTTCCGGTGGTCTCTTCGTGCAGGAGCTGCTCGCGAGCTACGACGCGTTGCTGGCCGGAACCGAGCTGAAGCTGCCAGAGTTGCCGATTCAGTACGGGGATTTCGCGGCCTGGCAACGGGATTGGATCGGTGGCGAGGAGGAGTCCGAGCAACTGTCATACTGGCAGCAACGACTTGCCGGGCTTCCGCCGTTAGAGCTGCCTACTGACCGGACCCGCCCGGCCGCCCAGACCTTCGAGGGTGCGACCGTCTCCAGGCAGCTGCCCGTCGAGCTGTTGACCCGGCTCGAGGCGATGGCTCGGGAACACAACGCAACCTTGTTCATGACCTTGATGGCGGCGTTGACGGCGGTGCTAGGTCGGCACAGCGGCCAGAAGGACTTTGGTGTCGGTACCCCGGTGTCCGGACGTGAGTCACCCGGACTGGCGTCGCTCATCGGGTTCTTCGTCAACAACCTGGTGATAAGGGCCGACCTAGCTGGAGATCCGACCTTCAGCACCTTGCTTTCGCGTACCCGTGACCAGTGCCTGGCTGGCTACGCGAGAGCCGAGGTTCCCTTCGAACGAGTCCTCGAGCGGCTGCGCCCGGCTCGCGATCTGGCTCGGAGTCCGCTGTTCTCGGTCATGTTTGTGGCGAACCAGAATCCGCTGCCGTCGTTGTCCGCGACTGAGCTGAGTACCGAACTGTTCCGTGTCGACCCCCATACCGCCAAGTTTGACCTGGTGGTCACGTCAATTCCGGAAGCCGCTGGCGGGCTTGTGCTGACCGCGGAGTACAACCGGTCGCTCTATGAGCGGGCCACGGCCGAGCGGTTGCTGGAACACGTGGCAAAATTCCTCGCTGCAGTGGCAGCGGACCCGCAGCAGCGGGTCTCGGCCGTGTCGTTGTTGGATGCTGAGGAGACCGCTCGACTGCGGGCGCTCGGCACCGGCACCCAAACAGCAGTGCCGAACCAGATGTTGCCCGAGGTGGTCCGGGCGCATGCTCGGCTAGATCCGTGCCGGGAGGCGGTCCGGGGGTGTTCCGGGACGTTGAGCTACGGCGAACTGGTCGACCATGCAGATCGGATCGCTGGCGCGCTGCGGGCAGCAGGGGTTCAGCCCGGCCAGCGGATAGGTGTGGCACTGCCTCGCGACCGTGATCTGCCCGCCACATTGCTCGCAGTGATGAGCTGCGGAGCGGCGTACGTGCCGCTCGATCCGGCACTGCCCGCGCCGCGGCTGGAGCGGATGATCGAGGACAGCGGCCTGACGCTCATAGTTACCGGTGCAGGCGATGACCCGATGCCCGCTGCCGGACCTCACCGTATGCCGCTGGCAGCGGCTCTAGCTGGTGAGGTAGCCGATCGGCTGGTACCGAAGGGGGAGGTCCCGACACCGGTACCCGAAAATCCGATTGATGGTATCGCCTATGTCATCTACACATCGGGCTCCACCGGGGTACCCAAAGGCGTGGCGGTTTCTCATCGCAATCTGCTGAACCTGCTCGCAAGCATGGCGGAGCGGCCAGGGCTGAGCGCTGACGACCACTTCGCGGCGGTCACCACCGTCTCTTTTGACATTGCCGGGCTTGAGCTTCTTGGCCCCCTCTGGGTAGGTGGCAGCGTCGATGTCGTTCCCCGGGACGTGGCCGGCGATGGCGCCGCGCTCGCCGATTACCTGGCTGAATCGGGCGCGACCGTAATGCAGGGGACTCCGACCAGTTGGCAGATGCTGCTCGATGCCGGGTGGCGGCCCGGCCCGGGTCTGCGGATCTGGTGCGGTGGCGAGGCACTCCCACCGGAGCTGGCGAACGCGCTAGCCGGTGGCGGCGCTCCGGTCTGGAACCTATATGGTCCGACTGAGACGACAATCTGGTCGACGGCCGCTAGGATCCGCGGTGGTGAACCATGGGTCCCGCTTGGGCAACCAATATCAAACACCGAGCTGTTGGTAGTGGACGAACAACTGCGCCGCGTGCCGGTGGGGGTTCCCGGTGAGTTGCTGATCGGCGGTGTCGGGGTCGCCGTCGGCTATTGGCAGCAGCCGGAGTTGACCGGGCAACGGTTTGTCGTCCACCCAGAAGGCCTTCATCGAGGGCGGGTCTACCGTACTGGCGATATCGTTCGGTGGCGTGACGGCTCCTCACTGGAGTACCTTGGCCGGGCCGATCAACAGGTCAAGATCCGGGGCCACCGAGTCGAGCTGGCAGAGGTCGAGTCGACGTTACGGGCGCTGCCGGAAGTCCGCGATGCAGCTGCTTCGATACAGAACACACCAGCCGGTCCGCGGCTCGTCGGATACGTGATACCGGTCGACGGCACGGACGTTCCCGTGCCAGCCGCGCTACGCGCCGCTTGCCAGCGGCGGCTCCCGGAGTACATGGTTCCCGGGAGCTACGTCACGCTGACCGAGTTTCCGCGCACCTCCAACGGCAAACTCGACCGGGCAGGTTTGCCGGAGCCCGAAGCCGATCTGGCCAGCGTTGGCTACGTCGGCCCCCGCAGCGAACAAGAGCGTGCCTTGGCAGAGATCGTTGCCCAGGTGTTGGGGATCGATCAGGTGGGGGTAAGCGACGACTTCTTCGAGATCGGCGGGCACTCGCTACTTGCCGCGCGGGTGGTCAGCCGGATCCGGGAACGCCTCGGGGTGGCGGCGGGCGTCCGGATGGTCTTCGATCACCCTACCGTTGCGGCGCTGGCGTCAGCGCTCGCGGCATCGCCGACCACGGGCGCGTCGGCAGCGCAGACTCCCCCACGACTGCCGCGTCAGGCACGCGCTGATGGGGTGTTCGAGCTGCCGGCATCTGCCGGCCAGCGACGGCTGTGGGTCCTGCACCAGCTTGACCCGGACAGCTCAGGAGCCTACCTGCTGGCCGGCGCGGTGCGACTGACCGGACTGGTGGACCGTGCGGGACTCGAGCGGGCGTGGGCGGCGGTGGTCGGCCGGCACGAGGCGCTTCGAACATCTTTCGAAGCCCACGACGGTGAGCCCGTCCAGGTGGTCCATCCGGATCTGCACGTACCACTAGAGTTCGTCGACTTGGCGAACGTGGCGGACCCGGCGGCCGCCGCTGAAGTGCTTATGCACGAGCGGCTGACCGTTCCCTTCTTCCTAGACAACCCGCCGTTGGTGCGGGTGACTCTGGTCAGAATCGCGGAGACCGAACATCTCTTGCTGCTCAGTATGCATCACAGCATCGGTGACCAGCAGTCCACGACGATCGTCGTCGGCGACCTGGTTTCGGCATACGAGCAAGCGCTAGGGGGAGACGAGCCACAGTGGTCAACATCGCCGATACAGTTCGCGGACGCCGCGGCAGAACACGAGCGGCAGCTGGCAGACGACTCCGGCGCGGCTGACCTCGCCTACTGGGTCGAACGGCTGTCAGAGCTCCCCGTGCTGGACCTACCGACAGATCGTCCGCGACCACCGGCACTGAGCTACCGGGGCCGACAGCTTCACCGCGAGATTGCGGCGTCGGTGGTCAGTCGGTTGAGTGAAAACGCGCGGGGACGCGGCGCGACCGCGTTCATGGCGGCGGTCGCCAGCTTTCAGCTGATGCTGCACCGGTACTCCGGGCAACGTGACTTCGGCGTCGCTACTCCGGTCGCGGGTCGGGTGGCCAGCACCGAGCAAGTCGTTGGATACTTCGCCAACACCCTGATACTTAGAGCCGACCTGACCACCTCCCGGACGCTGGCCGACGTGCTCGATCAGGTCCGCGATACCTGTCTGGACGCCTATGCACACGCCGATACGCCATTCGATGTACTCGTCGAGCGGTTGGGAGTAGCCCGCGACCTGTCACGGACACCGTTGGCGCAGGTCGGCATTGCGATGGCGGAGCCGGCACCACCATCACATCGGACCTTTGGCGGGCTCCGCGCCGAACCGATCCGATTCGACCCCGGAGTCGCCAAGACTGATCTGACGGTCACGGTCGTGCCGGAGGTCCACGGGGGTTGGCGGCTGGTGGCAGAGTATGCCACCGATATATTCGATTCATCGACTGTAGAGCGGATGCTAGCGCATCTGGAGCTGTTGCTTGAGGAGATCGGCGGTGAACTGGATCGTCCCCTCAGTAGTCTACCGTCGATGCCGCGCGCCGAGGCAGAGCTACTGACCCAGTGGGCGCAAGGACCGGTTGAGGAGATTCCGCAGTCTACGTTGCCCGACTTGTTCGAGCGGCATGTGGCCGAACGGCCGGACCAAGTGGTGGTGATTCACGGCGAGCAGGAGCTGTCCTTCGCTGAGCTCAACAGACGAGCGAATCAGCTCGCCCACCTCCTAATCGATGCAGGCGTCGGTGCCGACGACCTGATCGCCGTGGTCGTGGAGCGGTCGGTCGAGATGGTCGTGGCGGTCTTGGCGGTACACAAGGCCGGCGGCGCCTACCTGCCGATCGACCCGAGCTACCCGCCCGAGCGAGTTGCGCTGCTGATCGAGGATGCCGCCGCGGAGTTGGTGTTGACCCAGGGACGTTTCGCTGACCGCATTTCGGCACCTCAGGCACGGGTGATCCGGCTGGATGACGAGCCAGCCGTCGACCACCCGACCAGTAATCCGCCGCGCCGGTGCGGGCCCGGCGACTTGGCGTACGTGATCTATACGTCGGGCTCGACCGGCACACCCAAGGGAGTGTGCGTGGAACACCGCTCGGTGGTGAATCTGTGGCTGACCCGACATCTGGCAGGACTTCATGCGGAGAGTCGGGTGCTGCAGTTTGCGCCGTTCAGCTTCGACGTGTCGGTGCTAGAAATGGTGTTCACCCTGTTTGGCGGAGCGCCGTTGGTGATTCCGGAGCCCGCGGACCTGGCCGGCGGAGTGGAAATCGTACAGTTGATCAACCGGCAGCGGGTCACCTTCACCTTCATCCCTCCGTCGTTGTTGGCCCACCTAGCGCCGGAGCACCTGCCCACCGTCGAGGTGGTTGGCTCCGGCGGCGAAGACTGTCCCGCTGAGGTGGCCGAAGCCTGGGGCGGCCGGAAGAGGTTCCTGATCGGATATGGCCCCACCGAGTGCACCGTCTTCTCGACGGTGACCGATGAGATCGTTGGTGGCGGGCACCCGCCGATTGGCCGACCAATCGTCAACACCATTGCGCGGGTCTATGACCCGGAGCTGCGTCCGTGCCCGGTGGGGGTGCCGGGCGAGCTTTACCTCGGGGGAGCCGGCCTTGCGCGGGGGTACCTGCGTCGTCCGGACCAGACCGCGGTCGCCTTTCTCACGCACCCCGGAACCAACGAGCGCCTCTACCGCACCGGCGATGTCGTGCGGTGGCTGCCCGACGGGAACCTAGAGTTCATCGGGCGAATTGACGACCAGGTCAAGGTGCGGGGTTTCCGGATCGAACTGGGCGAAATCGCAGCGGCGATGCGGACCCATCCCCTGGTAGCGGAGGCGGTCGCCGCGATCCGCGAAGATAGCCCCAACGACCAGCGGATTGTGGGCTACGTGACGATGCCCTCGGAGCCGGCGGCAGCGGACGAGGCAGGTCCGGAGCTGCCGGCCCGGGACCTGTTGGCGGCGCAGGTGCGGGAAGCGGTCCAGGAACGGCTGCCCCAGTACATGGTTCCTGCTGCGGTGGTGGTGCTCCCTACGCTCCCGCTCACCCCCAATGGCAAGGTCGACCGGCGGGCATTGCCAGCCCCGGACAGTCACGGAACTCGGCGCGCCTATGTGGCGCCCCGTACCGGAACTGAGCGACGGCTGGCGCGGCTGATGGCGGAAGCTCTCAAGGTCGAGCAGGTCGGCCGCGAGGACGACTTCTTCAGCCTAGGTGGGCATTCTCTGCTGGCGGCACGGTTGCATGCCAAGGTCCGGCAACTCTGGGGTGTCGAGCTACCGCTCCGGGTGCTGTTCGAGCGTCCTCAAGTGGCGGCATTGGCTGAGTATCTCGACCAGGCCGGCGCGATCGACCTGGCGACGGCAGCGGCCGAGCATGCGGCGACGCTACACGCCGAGGTTTCGCTACCCGCGGACATTCAGCCGATTGGACAGGTTCAGTGGCCCTCGGGCGCCTCGGTGTGCCTGGTCACCGGAGCCACCGGTTTCCTGGGTGGTTCCTTGGTCGAACAACTGGTCGCCTCCGGGGAGACGGTGTGGTGCCTGGTCCGTGGCGCCGATGACGCCGAGGCGCAGCAGCGGCTGGAGCAGCGGCTGGCCGAGCTCCACCGTTGGTCTCCGGAGTGGCGGAGCCGCGTACGTGCGATCGCGGGTGACCTGGGCGCCTTGCGATTTGGCCTTGCCGAGGGCGACTTCGTTGCGCTCGCCCGGCAGATTGATGTGATCTATCACTGCGGCGCGCTGGTCGACTTCTCTCGCCCATACTCAATGTTGCGGGAGGTAAACGTCCAGGGCACTGTGGAGGTTCTTCGGCTCGCGACTCTGGAGCGTCCGATCCCGGTGCACTACGTGTCCACCATGTCAGTTTTTGCCGGACTCGCCGAGCCTGGCGAGGAAGCCGGCCTGGCCCCCGACCGGCTGTGCGAGGGACACCTGCCCGACAATCCGCCCCCACCGCAGGACAGCGGTTATGCACAAAGCAAGTGGGTCGCCGAAAAAATTGTGGCGCTGGCGCGGAGTCGTGGGCTGCCGGTGGCGGTCTACCGGCCGGGCCGGATCGGCGGCGATCGGCATACCGGCATCTGTAGCACGGATGACCTGGTGAGCCAGGTGATTCGGGCCTGTGTCGTGACCGGGCTGGTGCCTGACCGGGGGATGGCAACCGACCTGGTACCGGTCGACTACCTCGCAGCCGCGATCTGCCGGCTGGCTGGCCGCCGAGCGTCCAACGGCCGTACTTTCCACTTCTCACTGGCTCGCAAGGTGAGGATCGCCGAGCTAGCGGAGGTGCTCGTCAGCCGCGGTTGGCCGGCTCGTCGGGTTCCGCCGACCGAGTGGTATGCGGCGGTACTCGCCGCCCTCGAAGAAGGCGATGATCGGCTTGCTCCGGTGGCGATGGTCTACGGACCGATGATCGAAAGTGGCGACGGCATCCCCGATGAACCGGTCTTCGACACCACCAACACCCGGCGGTTGCTTGGGGAAGAGCTCCCGCCGCCGGTGGTAGACGCCGAGGTGCTGGGCCGATACGTCGACACCATGACTACGACCGGTTTTCTATCACCGCCTTCCACCCCATCGCCGGTCAACGGGAGGCCGACAAATGACGGGAGGAAACGATGAACCTCGATCGTCCGATTATCGTCGCCGGGGGCGGGATCGGTGGCCTTACGGCGGCGCTGGCGATGCATCGCAACGGAGTCCCGGTCGCCGTGTATGAACGCCGCACTGAGGAGGACATTCTGGGTGCGCCCGGCAGCGGGCTGACGGTGTGGAGCAATGCAGCTACCCCGCTGGGCTGGCTGGGTCTGACCAAGCAGCTGCTCGCTCGGAGCCAGCAGATCCACGCCATCCACAGCTACGATGCGAAAGGGCGGCCACGGTTTCTCCTCTCTACAAACAAGCACATTCATCCCGGTGCCCTGCCGTCCCTGTCGATCGGGCGGTTTGACCTCGCCGACATCTTGATGTCGGCCTGCCGGGATCGTGGCATCGAAGTGAATTACGGTGTCGGGGTCACCGGGTATCAGACCGCCCCGGACCACGTTGTAGTGGCGACCACGGATCAGCCGGTGGTCGGGGCCGCGTTGGTCGGCGCAGACGGTGTGCGGTCGGCGGTGCTCGGGCAGTTGCATGGCCGGATCCCGGAGCGCTACATCGGGCGCACCACTTACCGGGGAGTGGCTCAAGGCGCCAAGGATCTGCCGCCCGGGGTGCCGCAGCTGTTTCGGGACGACGCTAGCGGTATCGGCGGTGGGGTCTACCCGATCGCTGATGACCGCGCGGCGTGGACCTTGTCCGTGCGGGCCCCCGCGGGCGAGCGGGATGAGCCCGGGCAGCAACAAGCGCGGGCGATGGAGCTGGCGCGAGTGATGCCGGCCGCGATCCGAGACCGAGTCGCCCGAACCTCCGACGAGGCGATCATTCGGACGGACATCTGGTATCACGAATGGCATCAGCACTGGGGCGAGGGTCTCGTGACGTTACTTGGCGACGCCGCCCACGCGATGCCTAATGATCTCGGGCAGGGGGCCTGCCAAGCGATCGAGGACGCGGTGGTGCTGGCCGACGCATTGGCCGCGCGTGACTTTTCGACGCCGGGACAGCTCCCAGCGGCACTACGCGATTATGAGCAGCGACGGTTCGATCGGGTGAAGTGGGTGCGGGCGCAGTCGGTTCAGGTGGCAACAGCGCCCGAGCCCACAAATGTGTTGCTGCGTTGGATGATGCGGCAGCTTGCCCGCGCCTACCTGTCCTTGGCAGAGAAGCCAATGTGGCGGACGATGCAGCGGGTTCCGGAGCTGACGGCCGCGGACACGCCCCTGGCGGCGGCGGCACAGAGCCGGGAAGCATGACGACCGACACGCCCGCGCCGTTGACCTGGTTGCCGCCAGCCGACGAGCGGTGGCGAGCGACCGTGGCCGATTTCGCGGCTGGGTCGATCGGACCCCGGGTCCGGAGCATGGACGAGACCGGCCAGGTGGATCCCGACCTGCTACGAGAGCTGTTCAAAGCCGGCCTGATGGGGATCGAGATTCCGGCCGCATACGGCGGGGTTGGCGGTGACCTCTTCCAGGTTGTGCTGGGGATCGCCGAAGTGGCTCGGGTGGATCCTTCAGTGGCAGTCCTGGTCGATGTGCAAAATGCACTGGTCGCCAGCGCACTGTTGCGGCATGGCAGCGGCGACCAGCGACGCCGGCAGCTGCCTCGGCTGGCAACCCGCACGGTGGCCGCTTACGCCATCTCCGAAGCAGCGGCCGGCAGCGACGCCTTCGCGATGGAGACCACCGCCTACCCAGACGGGCCGGGGTACCGGTTGTCGGGGACCAAGTGCTGGACAAGCAGTGCCCGGGAGGCCGGCTTGTTCCTCGTCTTCGCGAAGCTGCATGGGCAAGGTCTGACCGCTTTCCTGGTCGAGCGAGAGCTGACCGGCGTGGAAGTCGGCGAGCCGATCACGAAGCTCGGCCTCCGGGCGAGCGCAACCTGCGAGGTGCGTCTCACCGATGTGAAGGTCAAACGAGCCGACGTGGTGGGCGGCGTGGGCGGCGGCGAAGTGCTGGCAGCCGAGACTCTCGCCATCGGGAAGCTTGGAATCGCCGCCCAGCAGGTGGGCCTAGCCGACGGTGCGCTTGCGGCAGCTGTCGGCTACGCGGGGGCCCGGCATCAATTCGGCCAGCCAATTGGGGACTTCCAGGGCGTCTCTTTCCCGTTGGCAAGGATCGCCGCCGAACTCGCGGCAGCCCGAACCCTCCTCTACAACACAGCCCGGCTCATTCAGCGGGGCGGCGCTCCGGCAGAGCGACTACGGGAGGCAGCCATGGCCAAGTACTTCGCCGCCGAGGTGGCCGAGCGGGCTGCGAGCCAATCGGTAGAGACGCTGGGAGGAAATGGGTATGTTTCGGACTACCCGGTGGCGAAGTTCTATCGGGACGCAAAGGCCGGGAAGATCTATGAAGGAACCTCCAACATGCAGTTTCGGACGATCTACAGCACACTCGAGTTTCAACGACCGAGCCAACCGAGCGACCAGGCGGCGGAGTGACATATGTCTGACCTGCTGCTCTTCTGCCTTCCCTATGCCGGTGGTTCGGCTCCCCGGGTCTATGGTGAGTGGGCGCACCGCGTCCCCGAGCCGATCCAGGTAGTACCTCTGGAGCTGCCCGGTCGCGGGGCGCGCATCGCCGAGCCGTTGTTGACCCGGGTAAACGCACTCACCGATGACGCACTCGGGGCGGTCCTACCGCGAGTGGATCGTCCATTCGCCTTGTTTGGGCACAGCCTTGGGGCACTGATCGCCTTTGAGTTGGCCCGGCGCCTTGAGCACCTGCATCGGCGGGTTCCGGCCCACGTAATCGTCTCCGGACACGGTGCTCCGCAGCTGCCGCCTTCTCCGGAGACCGACTACCAGCTGCCCATGCCCGAGTTCAAGCGGCGACTGCGGGACCTGGCGGGTACCCCGGAAGAGATCCTCGCCAATGAGGAGCTTCTGGAGCTGTTCGCGCCGATTATTCGGGCTGACTTCGAGGCGGCTGACACCTATCGGTACCGGCCGACACCCCGGTTGAGTTGCCCGTTGACGGTCTACGGTGGGCTGACGGATCCGGAAGCCGAGGTATCGACCCTATCGCCGTGGCAGGAGCAGACCAGCGCACACTGCGCGGTGCGAGTCCTTCCCGGCGGCCACTTTTTTCTGCACCACGAGACCGATGCCTTGTTGGCAGGGGTCGTCGATGACCTGCTTGCCGCGCTAGCGAGCGATGTGCACTAGTCTATGTCGTCCAGAAACGAGAGGACTTGTAGATGCGTTTTCGTCCAGGCTTCTATAACACCCTGTATCGCCTGAAGGTGGCGCCCTGGGACACTGGTTGCCGACCCGTACTCACGGAGCTTGTCGACGCTGGCAGGCTCACGCCAGCCGACTACCCGGCTGTCGCCGATCTGGGTTGTGGCACGGGTGCTGAGTCTGTGTATCTCGCGAGCAAGGGTTTCGACCCGGTAGTGGGAGTGGACTTCTCGCCAGTGGCGATTCGTCGGGCAACTGCTCGGGCGGAGGCTGCTGGCGTCGCCCACCGTTGCCACTTCTATCAGGCAGACTTGACAGCTCCCGAGGTACCCGGCATGACCCGCACTTTCGACCTGATCTGCGACTTCGGTGTGGTCGACGACACCGAGCAGGAGGATCGCGAGGCAGCGGTGCGGTTGATCCACCGCATCAGTCGGCCGGGTTCGGTAGTGCTGATCTGGGCGTTTCAGGGCGACAAGTCGAAGAAACGCTGGCCGGCAACGATTGCGCCGATGCTCGCTCCGGGGGAGGAGAAGGCCCTCTTTGGCGAGTGCTTCGACATCGAGTACCTGCCGACCCGCCCGAACACCTTAATGCTGTGGATGACCAGGAGGACTCAATGATCGACCGTTCGCAGCCGATGATTGTCGCGGGCGCTGGTGTGGGTGGCCTTACCGCTGCCTTAGCAATGGCCAGAAACAGCATCCCAGTGCGGGTATACGAGCGTCGTAGCGCCGACGAGATCGATCGTTCCGCTGGTTTCGGCCACACCATCTGGGCGAATGCGACCACCTTGCTCGCTGGCCTGGGGCTGGGGACGCAGCTCGAAAGCATCGGCGACCGGCTTCTCGCGGCAGAGAACCGCGATCCTCGTCAGCGGCTGATATTCCGGATGGAGATGGGGAAGGTGGTGCCACCAGAAGCAGAACCTGCGCTCGGTATCGGACGGGGCGACCTGATTCGGATGCTCGCGGACGCTTGCCGCGGCGTGGGTATCGAGATCACCTACGGCGTACCGGTGGTCGGGTATCGTCACGATGCCGACCGGGTGGCCGTCCGGCTTGGCAATGGCGAGGATGTGGCCGGAGCCGGCCTCGTCGGGGCCGACGGGGTGCGCTCGACCGTCCTCAACCAGATGCATCAAGGTCTTCAGCCCCTCGACACCGGCCGGTCCACCTACCGCGGACTTACCGTCGGCACCTGCGGCCTGCAGCGTGGCATCGTTCACCTGTTCTCCGACCCAGCGACCGGGATAGGCGGTGGCGCTTGGCTGGTCGGAGGAGACCGAGTGGTGTGGACACTATCCTACCGGCGCCCTGCCGAGGGCGACGATCCGCAGGGGCCGTGGCAGCGCGCGAGAGAACTCGCCGATGAGCTCGGCGAGTTGCCATCGACATTTGTCGCCCATACGCCGCCCGAGGTGGCGAGCCGCACCCATGTCTTCTATCTGCCATGGCTAGACAACTGGGGTGATGGCCGAGTGACATTGTTGGGGGACGCCGCGCATGCGATGCCGACCGAGCTCGGCCAAGGGGCTTGCCAGGCCATTGAGGATGGCGTGGTGCTCGCCGACTCACTCGCGGTCTCTGCCGATGTGCCCTCGGGCCTGCGCCACTACGAGGAACGTCGCCGGCAACGGGTATGGTGGATCCGACAGCAGGTACTCCGGGCGAACAGTTTCAAGCCCATCCGGAATTCGCTGCTGCGGTGGGCCTTCACCCGTGTAGGCAAGCTAGTCATTGCCGCCAAAGCCCCACAGATGTGGCGACAGATCCAAGAACCGCCGGAGTTGTACTACGGGATGGCGGCACAGCGGCCTTAAGTCCGCCGCTGGCCGGTGGCCAGGGGGGGACTACCCGTGGTAGAGCGAGCGCCGGGGTCAACTGGATGACGGTGGGTCAGTTCCGCGGGCGGCGGTCGGCGCATCCGCAGGTTGGCTGGCGGCCCCCCGCTCCTCGCGGATAAACAGTGCCAGCAGTGTGGCGGCGAAGGCCGCGGCTGCGGCCGCGAGTAGTCCCCATCGGATTCCGCTGGCGAGCGCTTCGATGACGAGTGCCTCAGCCCGCGAGTCGGTGCTGGCTTCGAGTCCTTCCCCGGGTATCCGGGCAAGGTCGGCCGGGTTGGCGGTAGTGAGCCCAGCGGAATCGGCGCCAGCGGCGGCCGTGCGCTGGTAACCGGCGGTCACCAGGGCGGTGAGAACAGCGATTCCCACCAACGCCCCAACCTGCTTGCCGGTCTCGCCGGTCGCCGAGGCGATCGCGGTTCGCTCTGAAGGCACGCTACCCATAAGTGCGCTGTGAGCCGGCGGGATCGTAAGGCCGATACCGAGGCCGAGAAGGATCAGCAGTGGCCACCAGTCCTGGTAGTCGGACCGGCCCACCTCCTGGCTAATCAGCAGCAGGCTGCCGCCGATTAGTGCGGTACCGGCGGCGGTCGGCAATCTGGAGCCTAGTCGGCCTGCGACGAGTCCGCCGAGTAGCGAGGCAACGATTACGGAGAGCATGGCCGGGAGGAATCGGATTCCCGCCTCCGCCGGCGTGTAGCCGAGTACCTGCTGGAGCAGCAGGCTGAGCAGAAGGAACGCCGCATACATCCCAAATGCGGTGAGTGCTAGGACTGCAGCGGCGGCGGCGAAGGTCCGGTAGCGGAAGAGCTCCAGCCGGATCATCGGGGCGCGGACCCTACGTTCAACCACCACCAGGGCGGTAAGCGCGGCGACGGCGATGGCCGCGCAAGTAATGATCAGTGGGGATAGCCAACCGAGCCGGGAGCCCTCTATCAGGGTGAAGGTCAGCGCCCCGAGGCCGGTGATGGTAAGCAGTTGGCCGGCCGGGTCCAGGCCGGGACGAGGCGTTTGGGGCAGGCTAGCGTCCGGCTTCGCGCTACCCCGGAGCTCTGGGCTCCGTAGCACTGCCGCGCCGAGCAGGAGCGTGAGCAGTCCGATCGGTAGGTTGATGAGGAATACGGCACGCCAGCCCCAGGTGTGGGCGAGTACACCGCCGATGACCGGGCCCAGGATGAGTGCCAGGCCCGAGACTCCCGACCAGATGCCGAAGGCCTTTGCGCGATCCCGTGAACCCGGAAAAGTCAGGGTCAGGATCGCCAGGGTCTGCGGCACCACGAGCGCCGCACCAATTCCCTGCACCAACCGGCCGACGATCAGAATTTCGAGGTCGGGAGCGTAGGCGCAGACCGCGGAACCGGTGGTGAAGACCGCTACCCCGACAAGGAAGGTCGGGGCTGGTCCCCACCGGTCGCCGAGAGCGCCAGCTGGCAGGAGCAGCGCTGCGAAGACCACCATGAACGCATTCGCCACCCAGATCACGCTGGCCAGGTCGGCACGGAGATCCGCCTGGATGGCGGGCAATACCAGGCTGAGCGCCGTGCTCTCCAGAAGGGACATAAACAGGGCCAGGCACATTACCAGCATTGTCAACGGGCGGCTGGCGACGTTAGTGGAGGCGGCGCCCACTCGGGACTCCTTATCGTGATGCAGAGGGTGACCGATGTCCACACTTTCGCCCTGCCGTCCGCGGGACAAGCCGCGAAGGTGGGCGGCGACCGGGCAGCCCGATCGGGTACCCCAGGCGCCCGATTGTCCGGGCTGATCAACGGCTGTTGCCGTGCCAGTCGCGCTGTAGCGTGGTGGACGTCGTTGAGAGGAGACGGTCGTGACTGCCCCGGTTCCGGTTTCCATCCGCGCGTCGGCCAACGAGAACCCGTTCCCCCCGCCGCCAAGTGTCCTGACGGCGATTCGGGAAGCGAGCGGGACGATCAACCGTTATCCGGAGGCCTACCCGGACACGTTGGCGGCGGCGATCGCCGCCCATCACGGCGTAACGGAGGCGCAGGTCGCGGTCGGGGCCGGTGGGGCAGGCCTAATCCAGCAGATGCTGCATCTGACGAAGCAGGCTCGCGGCGAGATCGTGATCGGCTGGCGTTCGTTCGAAGGGTATCCGTTGATCGCCAACGCGATGAAGGTGCCGGTGCGTCGGGTGCCGCTCCGCGGCGCCGAGCAGGATCTGTTAGCGACCGCGAAGGCAGTCCGGCGGCGGTCTCGGGTGGTCTTTGTCTGCAATCCGAACAACCCGACCGGCACCCCTGTGTCCGAGGCTGATGTCAACCGGCTGTTGGGTCGGGTGTCCAGGCGTACTTTCGTGGTGCTCGACGAGGTGTATCGGGACTTCACTACCGAGCCTGGAGCGGCCGACGGGATCGAGCTGCTCCGTAGTGGCCGTTACCCGAACCTCATTGTTCTTCGTAGCTTCTCCAAAGCGTACGGGTTGGCGGACCTGCGGCTGGGATACGCACTGGGGCCGCCTGGGCCGATCGCTGCGTTGCGTGGGGTCACCATGCCCTTCCTCGTGTCAACGGTGTCGCAGCGGGCAGCCCTGGCGGCGCTCGCCGCGGAGCCGGAGTACCAGCAGCAGCGAGCGACGATCGCCGCAGAACGGGACCGGGTGGCGGCGCAGCTGCGGAGAGCGGGTTATTCGGTGCCGAATTGCCAGGGCAACTTCGTCTGGCTGCCCCTAGCTGACCAGGCAGCGGACTTCGGTGCGGCCTGTGCCGAGGCCGGGATGCAGGTGCACGCTTTCGACGGTGACGGGGTGCGGGTTAGCATCGGCGACCAAGCCAGTAACGAGGTGCTCCTGCGCGTCGCTGAGCAGTTCCCGCGCTCGTGACCCGGTGACCGCCCGGTCATTGTTCGGCGACAGCAGCGAGCACGTTGGTGCGCGCCGCCCGCAGCGCCGGGAGCAGCGCCGCCAGCACTCCCACCACCGCCGCGATCCCGAGGTAGGTAGCGAGTTCACCGAGCGGGACAGCTAGCTCGGTGACCCCCTCGTCCTGCAGGGCATTCACCACAGCGGCGCCCAGCCCACTACCGACGGCGATCCCGAGGACCGCGCCGAGGAGTGAGATCACCACCGACTCGACAATGATCATGCGAACCACGGATCCGCGTGTCAACCCTATCGCTCGCAGCATGCCGAGCTCTCTGGTCCGCTCGATGACCGACAAGACCAGGGTGTTGATGATACCGAGAACGGCGATCAGGATCGCCAGCGCCAGCAACAGCTGAACCATGACGATGACAAAGTCGAACTGGCTGACCTGCTGTTCGATGTAGGAGCTCTGGTCCACGACCGACACTTCTGGGCTGTCGGCCAGCAATGCGGCGATCTCTCGTCGGTTGTCGTCAACAGCGGCTCCTTCGGCCAGGCTGACAAAGCCGACGATCGGTTGCGGAACGTCGAATTGGGAGGTGGATGCCAGCGGCAGAATCGCCCCGCCCACCACCGGGGCCGGCTCGTAGATGCCGACCACGCGATGTGGCTCAGCCTCGCCACGAGACAGGGTGAAGGTGACTTGAGAACCGATGCTGAGCGCCAAGGCCTCGGCAACGTCCTGGTCGACGACTACGTCGCTGGGGCCGAGGGTCTCCAACACCCCCTCGGTGGCGGTCAAGCTCAGGATGTCATTGAGTACGGCCAGATCGTCGGTGGCATCGACATGGAGGTGTTCGCCGCGGTAGGTCACCCGGTCCCGGTAGAGCCCGCTGGCGGCGACCACCCCGGGCAGCTCCGCGGCGCGTTCGATGACCTCGGCGTCGAAACTTGCGGGCCGAGCTCCGGCGGCTTCACCAGCGATCATCAGGTCGGCGGCGATAGTGTCCTCGGATTGCCGAGTGATGCTCTGCTTCGCCGAGCTGACGACGACACCGACGCCTGCCACCAGCGCTACCCCGACCATCAGGGCGCTGGCGGTGACCGCCGTCCGGCGAGGGTTTCGGCCCGAATTGAGCCGTCCCAGCTGGCCCGATACCGACCAGGAGAAGACCAACCCCAGCACGGAAACTGCGGGGCGGACCACCACCGGGGTCAGGACAGTCACCCCGATCAAGCTGACCAGGACCCCGGCCAGGACCGCCCAGAGTGGGTTCTCGCCGGCGTGGCCGAGGAGCCCCAACAGTAATGTTCCGGCGCCAGCGGCGCTGATGGCACCGCCGACGATCGCCCGCCGTGACAACGGTTGGTCGCTGGTGGTGACCTTCTGCAACGCGGCGACCGGTGGTACCCGCGACGCACGTAGCGCCGGGCTGAGCGCGGCCCCGAGCGTCACGACGATGCCCACCAACAGCGGGACGGCGATCGTCGTCGCGCTTACCGAGATCTCCGCGATCGGCAGCGCGATGAAGCCAGCCGCAAGGTGCGCGAGCAACGCGCCAACCCCGATGCCGCTCGCGATCCCGGCGGCGGCGGCTAGCACCGCAATGACCAGCGCCTCCAGCAGCACAGACAAGACCACTTGCCGCCGGCTCGCGCCGATCGCCCGAGTCAACGCCAACTCCCGGGTCCGCTGGGCGATGACGATCGAAAACGTATTCAGGATGAGGAATACTCCGACAAATAGCGCGATGCCGGCGAATCCGAGGAGGATGTACTGGAAGAAGGTGAGCCCTTGCTGGAGCTGGTCGGCCTGCTGGCTCGCGTACTCCTCGCCGGTTCGTACTCGGAAATTGTCACCGACCGCTGCGGCGATTTCGTCGCGGAGGATGTCTGGCGCAGGCCCGTCCCCCTGCACCTCGATGAGGGTCCATACCCCCGGCTCTCCGAGCATCAGCTGCTGAGCGGTGCCATCAGTGAATGCCACCTCATGCACTCCGCCGACCGAGTCCCTACCGCCCGCGAAGCCGTAGATGCCCACCAGTGTGAATGTCTGCTTGGGCTCTCGAGTCAGGATCTCGATCTCGTCGCCGACCTGGAACTCGCCGACTCTGGCCAGCTCCGCGTTGACGGCGACTTCGCTGTCTTCGGTCGGTCCACGCCCCTCCCGAAGCTCGACGATGCCGCGCTCACCGGTCCAGTTCACCCCGAGCCGGGGCGGTCCGAACGAGGCGATCACCTGTCCATCGCTGCCGACCACCCGGGCACCGTCGGCCCGGACCAGGCCCGTGGCTTGCGAAACGCCCGGCACCGCGGTGATCTCAGCTAGCACCGAGCCAGGCAGGTTCGGCACGTGTTCACCGTCGAGTGCGCCGCCCTCCTCACCGTCGCCCTGCACCCAGACATCGCTGTGGCCGTAAGCGTCGGAGAAGACGGCGTCGAAAGATCGACTTAGGGTGTCGGTGAGGACCAAGCTACCGGCGACAAACATCACCCCGATAAGGACAGCTAGCCCGGACAGCACTAGCCGCAGCTTACGGTGCAGCATCGCAGCGAAGGTAGCGCGAAGCATGAGGACTTTACCTCCCGGTCTGCGGCTATGGGTTTGCGTCCATGGTCTTCCACTAAAGATGTCACCACATCCTGCCCTCGGATGAAGGGAACCCCGGGCCGGGCGAGGCGGGCACGAGACATCGGAGGTACCCGATCGGGTACCTGGCGGGCGCCCTGCCAGCTAAACCAGTCGGTCGTTGTCCAGTCGGCAATCTGGTCGGTACGGTCCGAGAAGACCGTTCCTCCTGGGGTCACCCGGGCGGTGTCGCCGGAGCCGAATCTGCGGGAGGTGTGATGGCCACACGTTGGGAACGTGCGCAGCGGCTCGACGAAGAGGATCCGTTGGCTCATGTCCGAAAACATTTCGCGTTGCCCGACGACGTGTGCTATCTAGACGGGAACTCGCTCGGGGCACTACCGCGCGGAGTGGGAGACCGGGTGCGGGAGGTGGTAGATGAAGGATGGGGCAAGCAGCTGATCCGGGGATGGGACGGTGCCGGCTGGTGGGAGGCGCCGGAGCGGATCGGTGATCGGATCGGCGGACTGCTGGGTGCGGCGGCAGGTCAGACAGTGGTGGGTGAGACCACCACGGTGCAGATATTTAATGCATTGGTCGCGGCAGCCCGGCTACGCCCCGACCGAGAATTGATCGTGACCGACTCCGACCACTTCCCAACCGACCGCTACCTCGCCGCCTCGGTAGCCCGGATGCTGGGCAAGCGACTACTCCTGGTGCCGGTGGCCGAGGCCCCCGCGCTGCTTCGGGAGCGGGCCGCAGAGATTGCGGTGCTCGCGTTGCCGGCGGTGGACTTCCGTACCGGCGAGCTCTGGCCTTTGCGGGAGCTGACGGCCGAGGCCCACGGGGCCGGAGCAGTGGTGATGTGGGACCTCTGCCACGCGGTGGGCGCAATGCCGGTCGACCTCGACGCCGCGGAGGTGGACGTTGCCGTGGGTTGCTCCTACAAGTTCCTCTCCGGTGGCCCCGGGGCGCCAGCGTTCATCTACGTCGCCGAGCGTCATCATTCCCGGCTGGATCTCCCGCTGACCGGTTGGACCGGGCACGCCGAGCCGTTCGCGATGGCCGCCGAGTACCAACCCGCTCCGGGGATCGCCCGCGCCCGGGTCGGTACCCCGCACGTCTTGTCGCTGTTGGCGTTGGAGGCGGCGCTGGCCGTATTCGACCTCGTCGAGCTGGCTGCAGTGCGGGCAAAGAGTGTGGCGCTCGGGAACTTTCTCATCGAGTGCGCGGAGTCCGAGCTGGTGCCGCTCGGATTCGAGGTGGTTACCCCATGCGACGAGTCTCGGCGAGGCAGCCAGGTCACGCTTCGTCATCCTCAGGCTTACGAGCTGGTGCGACTCCTTGCCGGCCGGGGGGTCATCGGGGACTCACGGCCGCCCAATCTGCTGAGGTTCGGACTCAACGCCCTCTACGTCAGCTATCAAGATGTGCATCGAGCAGTTCAGGAGTTGGCTGCGCTGGCCCGATAGCGCTCAACCTGCTGATGCTCGGGTTCGGCGAGCTCCGCGGGTTGAACTACCTCGCTCCCCGGGCTATGGGGCGGTCAGGCAGCGGGGTCGCCGTTGATCGAGGTCCGGACCAGCGCGAGCACCTCTCCGCGGTCCACCTTGGTCGCCGGGGTGCGCGGTAGCGACGCCACCACCACCAGGTGCCGGGGCCGCTCGTACGGCGCGAGCCGCTCCCGGCACAGCCCATCGAGCTCGGCCTCGGTGGGTGGTCGATGGCCGGGCCGGACCTCGACGACGGCGACCGGCACCTGCCCGAGTCGCGGGTCCGGCAGCCCGGTCACCGCGGCCTCCCGGACCGCCGGGTGGCGCTCCAGCGCCCGCTGGACCGTTGCCGGCTGGACCTTGAATCCGCCGCGCACGATCACGTCGTCGGCCCGACCCCGAAGCCACAGGAAACCGTCGTCGTCGAGCTCGGCCAGGTCGCTGGTGCGGACCCACTCGTGTGGTCCGTGCGCCGACTGCTCGGTGCGGACCTCCAGTCGGCCGACCTCGCCGGTCGGCAGCGGCTGACCGGCCGGGTCGGTCACCCGCAGCGTCACCCCTGGGTACGCGCGGCCGGCGCTACCGGCCTTCCGCTCCCACCACTGTTCGTGCAGCGGGTAGCTCCAGCCCGCGACCGCGCCCACGAACTCGGTCGCGCCGTAGGTCATCAGCACCCGCGCCCCGTACCGCCGGAAGAACTGGTCCGCCAACTCTGGTGGGCAGGCGGCGGCTCCGGAGGTGACCAGCTTCAGCGACCGTAGCCGCTCCGGCGGGACCGCCTCATCCAACACGTTCCAGATCGCGGCGGGAGCGAGGAAGGTCGCCCGGATCTGGTGTCTGGCAACGAGTTCGCTCCACGGCACCGCGCCGAACCGGGACATGAGCACCAACCGGCGGCCCCCGGTGAGCGCCCCCAGCGTCGCCCAGAGCCCGCCGATGTGGCCCAGGGGCGCGGCGACCAGCGAGGTCGAGTCGGTGAGCAGCTGCCCGGGTGCCGGGAGCTGCCCGCTGGCCAGCAGCGACGCCGCCAGTTGCCGTTCGGTTAGGTGGATCCGTTTCGGCGGGCCGGTCGTGCCGGAGGTCAGCATCTCGATCGCCGGCCCCGCGCCGAGCCGGTGGTCCGGCGCCGGGGGGCGGGTCGCTGCCTGGTTAGCGGCGCGACGGCCGGCGGCGCCCCCGCCACCGAGCAGCCGGACCCGTCCGTCGGCGGCGACCGCGGCGGTCACGGTATCCGGGGGGAGTTCCCCGGCTGGCAGCGTCTCGGGCGCCCCCAGCAGCACCGGGAGCTCTGCGGCCGCCACTTCTTGCGCTAACTGGTCCGGCGACGGCCATGGGCGCAACGGCACCACCCTGCGGCCGGTGGCGAGCGTGGCGAGTAGCGCGGCGACCTGTTCGGGGCGGTTCTGCAGCACGATCCCGACCCGGCCGCCCGGTCCGACGCCGGCCGTAGTCAACAGCGTGTCCACGGCTCCGGCGCAGGAACGGATCGCGCCCCACCGCCACCACCGGCCATTGTGTTCGATCGCTTGGGCGCGCGCTGGCGCCTCCCGCAGCAGTCGTGCGAGCCGATCCTGGAGCCGCATCGCCCACCCCTTCGGTCCGTGCCGCGGCAATTCTGTCGGCACGATTCCGGCCGCGCAAATAGGCGCATGGATGGCCATATTCCGACCTACGCATGCACCCGCCCTGGCGACACATTGCCGATGGCGCAATGGTCTGCCCCCGCCTGGCCTTATGGGTGGCGCCGGTCGGTCATATGGTGACAGTGCAATATTGCTATTCGCTATTAGGAATCGAAATATTGGCACTGAGCCTTGTCGCCGGCCTGGCGGCGTGCCTACGATGCCACTGCGACTCTGGCCGGGCGACGTGATGAGGGCGGAGTCGTCGCCGAGGTTCGCAATTCTGTTGTTGGGCGCCCGCGCGTACGAATGGCTGCTCGCCTCCATCGAAGGGATGCGGAAGGACTCGATGAGTGACGTTTCGGTAGGGCTCGCTGACATTGACGATACACTATTGACGAAACCATCTGAAGCGTTTCCGCTGACCGATCTCCAACACGCGTACGTCTTCGGTCGACGGCCCGGCCTGGAACTCTCCGGCGTCGCCAGCCACGTCTATCTGGAGTTCCATGGGCCACGCCTGGACCTCGACCGGCTGGCCGATGCGCTGCACCGGTTGACCACCCAGCACGAGATGCTCCGCGCGGTGCTCACCCCGGACGGGCAGCAGCGGGTGCTGCCGCCGCCGTCGCGGCGGCGGGAAATTCCGGTGGAAGACCTCACCGGCCAGGCCGGCTCAGGGCGGCGCAATGCGCTGGCGCGGGTACGGGCCGAGCTGAGCCAGCAGCAGCCGCCGGCCGACCAGGCCGAGCCGTTGCAGGTACGAGTGAGCCTGCTCGGCGCGGGCGAGCAGCGGCTACACCTGCGGGTCGACCTCCTCTTCCTGGACCTTCCCAGTGTGCTGCGGCTGCTTGTGCAGTGGCGGCGCGGCTACGACCAGCCGGAGTGGACGCCGCCCGCGGTGGCCGCTAGTTTCCGCGACTACCCGGCAGCGCTGACCAGGCTGCGAGCCAGCGCCGCCGGCGACCGGGACGCGGCCTACTGGCAGGACCGGTTGCCGCAGCTGCCCGCCGCGCCGGAGTTGCCGCTGGCCGTGGCGCCGGAACAGCTGGGCACGCCGAGCTTCGAGCATCATCGGGTGACGCTCGACGCGGCCCGCTGGGCGTCGCTCGCCGGCTACGCTCGCCGACGCCAGCTTGACCCATCCACAGTGCTGCTCGCTGCCTATGCTGAGGTGCTCCGCACCTGGTCCAAAACCGAGCAGTTCACGGTGATCGTGACCTCGAACGCCCGCCAGCCAACGCATCCGCAGATCGGCGAGGTGGTCGGCGAGTTCACCACCCCGCAGCTGCTGGCGGTCACCGGCCGGGCCGGGCAGAGTTTCGCCGAGCGCGCCGCCGACCTGGCCGACCAACTCGAGACCGACCGGGGCCACGGCACGGTCAGCGGCATCGAGGTGATGCGGGAGCTGGCCCGCCAGAACGGTGGCCGGGCGGCGATGCCGGTGGTCTTCTCCAGCACCGTCGGCGCGGCCGAGTCGGCCGGCGGTGACCCGCTCGCCAGCTTCGGAGAGCCGCTGCACATCGCCACCGCGACCCCACAGGTCTGGTTGGAGAACCAGCTCTGGGAGCGGGCGGGTGAACTGATCGTCGCCTGGCACGCGGTCGAGGGGCTGTTCCCGCCCGGGCTCGTGGCCGACCTGCTCGCCGCGTACCAGCGCCTGCTCAGCCGGCTCGCCGACGACGAGGCGAGCTGGGAGCTCGGCGGCGGGCTGGCCGGCCTACCCCCGGCCCACGCCGTCGAACAGCAGGCGGCGAACGCGACCGACGAGCCGCTGCCGGCGGTACGGCTGCACGACCTGGTCGCCGCGGCGGCGCAACGGCGGCCCGATGCGGTCGCGGTGATCACCGAGGCCGGTGAGTTCTCCTACCGATGGCTCACCGAGCAGGCCCACCGGCTGGCGCGGCGGCTGCGGGAATGCTGCGACCCGCGGCCGGGCACGTTGGTGGCGGTCTCGATGCCGGCCGGTGCCGAACAGTTGGCGGCGATCCTCGGAGTGCTGCACAGCGGCGCCGCGTACGTGGCGATCGACCCGACGCTGCCGGAGCAGCGGCGGCACGCCCTGCTGCAACGGTGTCGGGTGCCCGCGGTGGTGACCGACGAAGCGTTGCGCGAGGAGCTGAGCTGGCCGGCGGGGGTCACCGTGGTCACCGGGGCGGACGAGGCTACGCGGCGGTGCGACCCGGCGCCGGTGACCAGCCCGCAGCGCCCCGACGACCTGGCCTACGTGATCTTCACCTCGGGCTCGACCGGCGAGCCCAAGGGCGTCATGATCACCCACCAGATGGCCGGCAACACCATCCAGGACATCAACCAGCGGTACGCGGTCGCCGCGACCGACCGGGTGCTGGCGCTCGCGCCGACCGGCTTCGACCTGTCGGTCTTCGACATCTTCGGGGTGCTCGGTGCCGGCGGCGCGGTGGTGGTGCCGGCGGCCGGCCGGGCCAGCGACCCGACGCACTGGACCGAGCTGGCCGACCGGCACGGCGTCACCATCTGGAACACCGTGCCCGCCCCGATGCAGATGTGGGTGGACGCCCGGAGCGAGGCTGCGGATGCTGGGGTGGCCGGCGGGTCGGCGGCCGACCGGCTGCGGCTGGTGCTGCTGAGCGGCGACTGGATCCCCACCGACCTGCCGGCGCGGATCCGGGAGCAGTTCCCCGCCGCGCAGGTGATCAGCCTGGGCGGGGCGACCGAGGGGTCGATCTGGTCGGTGGCCTACCCGATCGGCGAGGTGCCGCCGGAGTGGCCGAGCATCCCGTACGGCAAGCCGTTGGCGAACCAGACCCTGCACATCTACGACGCCTGGCTGGAACCGTGCCCCACCTGGGTGACCGGGGAGATCTACATCGGCGGCGCCGGTGTCGCCGCCGGCTACTGGGACGACCCGGAACGGACCGCGGAGCGTTTCCTCACCCACCCGGTCACTGGCGCCCGCATCTACCGGACCGGGGACCTCGGCCGCTACCTGCCTGGTGGCGACATCGAGATCCTAGGTAGGGAAGACCACCAGGTCAAGATCAACGGCTACCGGGTCGAGCTGGGTGAGATCGAGGCGGTGCTGGCCCGGCAACCCGGGGTCCGGCAGGCGCTGGTCACCGCCCCGGCCCACCCGCACACCGGCCAGCGGCAGCTCGCCGCGTACCTGGTGATGACCGGTGGCGAGCCCGACCCGGCGAGGTTGCGGGAGGCGGTAGCCCAGCTGCTGCCCCAGTTCATGGTGCCGAGCCATTACCTGGCGATCGATGAGCTGCCGATCACCCGCAACGGCAAGGTCGACAAGGCGGCGTTGCCAGAACCTTGGCGGCACGACGAGGGCGGCGCGCCGGAGCGGGCGGCGCCGACCAACACGGTCGAACAGCGGTTGTTGGCGATCTGGTGCAAGCAGCTCGGCCACGACGACATCGGCGTCCGGGACGGCTTCTTCGACGTCGGCGGCGACTCGCTGCACGCGGTCGGCATCCTCCGCGAGGTCCGCCAGGAGTTCGGGATCGGGCCGGACGCCGAACAGGAGCTGATCGAAGGGCTCTTCATGAACACCGACATCGCCGACTTCGGGGAGTTGGTCGGCACCGCCGCGGTGGCGGCCTCGTGACCGGTACCACCGAGTGGGAGTGCGTGGTAGTCGGCGC
Source organism: Natronosporangium hydrolyticum (assembly GCF_016925615.1). NCBI lineage: Bacteria > Bacillati > Actinomycetota > Actinomycetes > Micromonosporales > Micromonosporaceae > Natronosporangium > Natronosporangium hydrolyticum. The sequence goes on along the minus strand of NZ_CP070499.1, from coordinate 4,672,920 downwards.
TGGCTCAGCCGGGTCGGTGCTGGCCAGCCGGCTCGCCGCCGCCGGCCAGCGGGTGCTGCTGCTGGAGGCCGGGCCGGCGCAGCCCAACCCGGCGTCGGCCAGCCACCCGCTCCGGGACGCCGGCCGGCTGGTGCTGCGCGACTACAACTGGGACCACCAGGTCAATCTGCGCGGCAGCGGCCGGCACGCGGCGCTGCTGGCCGGGTCCGGCCCGGTCGAGGGCTCGCCCGCCCGGGCCCGCTGGGCCAGATTCCCCTACCAATTGGGCAAAGTGGTCGGTGGTTCGTCGGCGGTGAACGGCGCGGTCGCGATGCGTGCCCTGCCCCGCGACTTCGACCAGTGGGTGAAGCGGGGCAACCCGGACTGGTCCGCGGACCGGGTGCTGCCCTACTACCGGCGGTTGGAGGACGACCGGGACTTCGGCGATGACCCGCAGCGGCACGGGGCAGGTGGGCCGGTGCCGATCACCCGGGCCCGGCGCAGCGAGCTGCACGAGCTGGACGCCGCGTTCTGGCGCGCCTGCACCGACTCCGGACTACCGGCGCTGCCCGACCTGAACCACTTCTCCGGGGCTGGCGTTCACTCCAGGTCTGACGTCGAAGCCGGCCCGGGTGGCGGCGAGGCCGGCGTCGGTCCGGTGCCGACCAACGCCGTCGACGGGGTCCGGATGGACACCGCGACCTGCTACCTGCCCGTGCCGCCACCGCCGAACCTGACGATCCACAGTGGCGCGCTCGTCACCCGCGTGCTCACCGCCGGCGGCCGGGCCGTCGGGGTGGAGCTGCGCGACGGCCGCACTGTCTACGCCGGAGAGGTGGTGCTCAGCGCGGGTGCGATCGGCACTCCGGCGCTGCTGCAGCGCTCCGGGATCGGCGACGCCCGGTTGTGCCGGGCGCTGGGGATCTCGCCGGTAGCGGACCTACCCGGTGTCGGCGAGCAGCTCACCGACCATGCGTCGATCGTGATCTGGGCGGTGCCGGCCTCGGGAGACCCACGGCCCCGCAGCCGGTGGCGGGAGGTCGCCGCCCGGCTCACCAGCGGCGTCGACGGCGAGGTCGACCTCCAGCTCGGGCTGTTGAACGATGTGGACACCGCCGCCATCCCCGACCTGGCCGGACGTTTCGACACCGCGACCGCCGTCGGTATGTCGGTGATGCTGATGCGGCCCGAGTCGCGGGGCCGGGTCTTCCTGACCCACCCCGATCCGGATCAGCCGCCCGCGGTGGAGCTGGGAATGGGCGGCCACGAGCAGGACCTGGCGAGGCTCGCGGGCGGAGTACGGGCAGCCTGGCGGCTGTTGCGCAGCCCGGCGATCGCCGACCGGTTGGCCCGGATCCAGTTCTGGTCCGACCGGATGATCGACGACGACGTGGTGGTGCGCAGCGCGGTCCGCAACATCATGAACCCCGGTTGGCATCCGACCAGCACCGCGCAGATGGGGCCGGCGACCGACCCGACGTCGGTGGTCGACCAGGAGTGCCGGGTGCACGGTGTGCCGGGCCTGCGGGTCGTCGATGCCTCGGTCTTCCCGACCATCCCCAGTGTCCCGACGAACCTGACCACGATCATGCTGGCGGAGCGGATCGCCAGCCGGCTGGAGGGATGATCTGTGACCGTGGGAGACACCCCACCGCTGCGCCTCTACTGCTTCCCCCACGCGGGGGCGACCGCGGCCGGCTACCGGTCCTGGGCCGCCGCGGACCCACCCGGTATCGAGGTCCGCGGTCTGGACCCGCCCGGCCGCGGGGTCCGGGCGCGTGAGCCCCGCCCGGCCGACTTCGCCGGTCTGGTCGCCGCGCTGGCCGGCGTCATCGTCGACGAGCTGCGGGCGTCCGGGCCGGCCACCCCCTATGCCACCTTCGGCCACAGCTTCGGCACGCTGGTCAGCCTCGCGGTCGCCGCCCAGGTCACCCGCGACACCGGCCGGCCGCCGCGATGCGTAGTGCTCTCGGCCGGCCTACCGCCCCGGTGGCACAGCCCGGTCGACGAGGCCGCCGGCGAGCCGGACGAGCTAGTGCTGACCCGGATCGCCGAGGTCGGCGGTACCCCGCCCGAGTTGCTGGCCCAGCCGGCCCTGGCCCAGCACGTGATCGGCCGATTCCGCGCGGACTACGCCATCCGGGCAGAGTTCCACCGGCACACCGACCTGCGGGTCGATTTCCCGCTGACGCTGGTCGCGGCCGCCGACGACCGTCACGCCCCACCGGCCCGGATGTGGGACTGGCAACGCCACACCACCGCCGCCAGCCGGACCGTGACCATCCCCGGCGGGCACTTCGCGGCGCTGGGTGACCCGGCCCGGATCTTCCAGCTGGTACGCGACGAGGCGCTCGCCGGGGTGGCCGGCGCGGCGCGGAAGGAGGCCGGCGATGCCGGATGAGCACCTTGAACCGGAGCACTTCCAACCGGAGCATGCCGGGTTCCGGAAGCTGTGCCAGGACTTCCTGGCCCGCGAGGCGGTGCCTTACCACGACGAGTGGGAGCGGGCCGGGATCGTCAGCCGCGGCTTCTGGCGGGCAGCCGGCGCGGCCGGGCTGCTCGGCGTCGGGGTCCCGGCCGAGTACGGCGGGGCCGGGCAGCCCGACTACCGGTACCCGCAGGTGTTGGCGGAGGAGCTGATCGCTGCCGGCGTCACCGCTCCCGGGATTGTCGCGCACAACGACATCGTCGCCTCCTACCTGGCCACCCGGACCACCGCCGAGCAACGGGCCCGCTGGCTGCCCGGGCTCTGCGCCGGAGAGTTGATCGCCGCGATCGCGCTGACCGAACCGGCGGGCGGGTCCGACCTGTCCGCCATGCACACCACCGCGGTCCGCGACGGCGACGGCTACCTGCTGAACGGGCAGAAGACCTTCATCACCAACGGCGAGAACGCCGACCTGATCCTGGTCGCGGCCCGGACCGCCGGGCAGCGGGGCGCCCAAGGGGTGAGCCTGTTCGTGGTCGAGCGCGACACGACCGGCCTGCGGCGCGGCGAACCGATGGCGAAGCTGGGCTGGCACGCCAGCGACACCTGCGAACTCACCTTCACCGACTGCCGGGTGCCGGCGGCCAACCTGATCGGCAAGGAGCACGCCGGGTCGGCGTACCTGATGTCCGGGATGCCCCGGGAGCGGCTGAGTATCGCCACGGTGGCGCTCGCCGCCGCCGAGAAGGTGCTGGCGGCGGCGGTGGCCCACGCCCAGCAGCGGCACGCCTTCGGGCAGCCGATCGGCAGCCTGCAACACAACCGGTTCACGCTCGCCACCCTGGACACCGAGGTGGCGATCGCCCGGGTCTTCATCGACCGCTGTGTGCGGCAGCTGAACTCCGGGCGGCTGTCGGTCACCGACGCCGCCCGCGCCAAATGGTGGACCACCGAGCTGCAGGTCCGGGTCGCCGACCGGGCGGTGCAGCTGTTCGGTGGCTCCGGGTACCTGCGGGACAACCCGATCGCCAAGGAGTGGGCCAACAGCCGGGTGCAGACCATCTACGGCGGCAGCACCGAAGTCATGAAGGAACTGATCGGCCGATCGCTCGGCCTCTAGCCCGGCAACGAAGGGAGCAGCCACCATGGACGACAAGGGCGAATTCACGGTCGGCCTGGCCAACTTGGCCGACTGGCAGATCGTGACCGAGTGGGGCAACGGCGAGGGGTGGAACATCGGGTTCCAGGACCCGGCCTGCTTCCTGCCCACCGACCCGGACGGGTTCTTCATCGGCCGGCTCGACGGTCGGCCGGTCTCCGCGGTCTCGCTGGTCAACTACTCCGACGACTACGCGGTCTGGGGCCACTACCTGGTCGACCCGCAGCAGCGCGGCGGCGGGTACGGGCTCGGGGTGTGCAAGGTGGCGAGCCCGCACTCCGGCGACCGGGTCACCGCCGGTGACGCCATGCCCGAACAGGTAAAGAACTACAGCCGGGACGGTTCGGTGCCGGTGCACGACACCATCCACTTCGTCGGAGCGCTGGACCGGCCCGGTTCGCTGCCACCGGAGGTGATCCGGATCGGGCCAGAGCAGCTCGACGAGGTCGCCGACTACGACCGGCAGTGTTTCCCGGCCTACCGCCGGGAGTTTCTACGCCGGTGGCTGACCGCCGAGGGGCACCAGGGGTACGCGCGGATCGTCGACGGCGCCCTCACCGGGTTCGGGGTGGTCCGACCTGCTCCCGCCGGGCACCGGATCGGGCCGCTCTGCGCCGACACCCCGCGCGACGCCGAGGCGCTCTTCGACGCCCTCACCGCAGGGCTGGTCGCCGGGGACCAGGTCTCAATCTTCTCCCCGGACACCCAGCCGGCGGCGGCGAAGTTGTTCCAGGAGCGGGGGCTGACCGAACAGTTCCGGGTGGTGCGGATGTACCGGGGCCCGGTGCCGCAGTTGCGCACCGACGCGCTCTACGGCATCGGCAGCCTGGAACTCGGGTAAGGGGAGAGCAGATGTCCGATCAGGAGCAGCAGTCGACCCCCACCCTCTACGAATGGGTGGGCGGCGCACCGGCGTTGGAGACGCTGATGGCCGCCTTCTACCGGCGGGTGCGCCAGGACGACGTCCTGGCGCCGCTCTTCGCGAACATGCCGGAGGACCACCCGCACCACGTCGCGATGTGGTTCGGTGAGGTCTTCGGCGGCCCCGCCACCTATACCGAGCAGCGGGGCGGTTTCCGGGTGATGCGGGCCCAGCACGTCGGCAAGGACATCGCGCCAGAGCAGCGCCAACGCTGGGTGTCGCTGATGCTGGAGGCCGCCGACGAGGTGGGGCTACCCGACGACGCGGAGTTCCGGTCGGCGTTCGCAGCCTATGTGGAGTGGGGTTCCCGGCGGGCGATGGCGAACTCCCGCCCCGGGGTGACGCTCTCCCCCCGGACGACCACGCCGGTGTGGGGCTGGGGCGAGGCACCACCCGGCATCGACTGAGCGCGCGATCGGCTACAGACAGCAACGGAAGGTGGAGTCAAATGACCGAAACGACCGGGTACGACGTGGTGGTGGTCGGCGGTGGCGCTGGCGGGTTGACCGCGGCGCTGGTGTTGGCCCGTTCCCGGCGGCGGGTGGCGGTGATCGACGCGGGCGAGCCGCGCAACGCGCCGGCCGAGCACGTCCGGGGGTTCCTGAGCCAGGACGGCACCCCGCCGGTCGAGCTGCTCGCCGCCGGCCGGTCGGAGCTGGCCCAGTACGGGGTGGACATGATCGGGGACCGGGTCGACCGGGTCGAGCCCGGGTTCACACTGTCGCTGGCCAGCGGCCGGCAACTGACCGCACGCCGGCTGGTGGTGGCGACCGGACTGCGCGATGAGCTGCCGGAGCTCCCCGGCGTGCGGGAACGGTGGGGCCGGGATCTGCTGCACTGCCCGTACTGCCACGGCTACGAGGTCCGGGACCAGCCGACGGCGGTGCTGGGGACCCACCCGGCCGCGGTCCACCACGCGCTGCTGCTGCGGCAGTGGACCGACGACCTGTCCTACCTCCCACACACCCAACCGGTCAGCGAGCAGGACCGGCTCCGGCTCACCGCCCGCGGGATCCGCGTCGTCGAGGGCGAGGTCGACCGGCTGGAGATCGTCGACGACCAGCTTCGCGGTGTGGTGCTGGCCGGCGGCGAACTGGTGGAGCGCCAGGTCGTCTTCATCTTCCCGCGGATGGTCCCGCGCGACGACCTGCTGCGCTCGCTCGGCTGCGACCGCGACGAGCAGGGCTGGGTGACCACCGACCGCACCGGACGCACCAGCGTCCCCGGGGTCTGGGCAGTAGGCAATGTGGTCGATCCCCGGGCGCAGGTGGTGACCGCCGCCGGGATGGGCTCGGCGGCCGGCTTCGCGCTCAACAACGACCTGGTGCAGGAGGAGGTCGAGCTGGCGGTCAAGGACCACCTGGGCCGTAGCGAAGGGGGCAGCGGCACATGACCGGGCGGAGCCTCTGGGAGATGACCGACCTCTCCACGCCGTGGGCGCTGCGGACGGTGGTGACGCTCGGCGTCCCGGATCTGATCGCCGACGGGGTGCGGGAACCGTCCGAACTAGCCAAACAGACCGGGGCCGACGCCCGGGCACTGGCCCGGCTGCTCCGGCACCTGGCGGCGCGGGGCGTGTTCACCGAACCCGTTCCCGGCAGCTTCGGGCTCACCGAGACCGGTGAGCAGCTGCGGCGCGGGCACCCGTCGCGGATGGCCGACTGGCTCGACACCCGGGGCGCCGCCGGCCGGATGGACGAGGTCTACGCGGCGCTGCCGGCCGCGGTCCGCACCGGTGCCCCGGTCTACGAGTCGGTGCACGGCACCCCGTTCTGGGCGCACCTGGCGGCCGACCCAGCGCTGCAGGAGTCGTTCGACGCGCTGATGTCGCAGGGCTCCGGCGACTACCACCCGATGCTCGCCGACCGGGACTGGTCGACCGCCGGTCATGTGGTCGACGTCGGCGGTGGCCAGGGGGAGCTGCTCGCCCGGCTGCTCGCCGAAGCGCCCCAGCTGCGCGGCACCCTGTTCGAGTTGCCCGGCCCGATCGCCGGTGCTGGCGAACTGCTCACCGCGGCCGGGGTGGCCGACCGGTGCGAGGTGGTGGCCGGCAGCTTCTTCGACGACCCGATCCCCGCCGGCGGCGACGTCTACCTGCTCGCCTCGGTGCTGCACAACTGGCCCGACGAACAGGTGGTCACCATCCTGCGCCGGGTCGCGGCGGCGGCCGGCACCGACGGGCGGGTGCTAATCGTCGAGGGGGTGATCGACGCCGGCGCCGACCAGCAGTGGGCGACCCACCTCGACCTGAAGATGCTGATCCTGTTGGGCGGTCAGGAACGCACCCCGGCGCACCTGACCGAGCTGGCCCAGCAGGCCGGGTTGGCAGCGGCAGGTGTGTCTCATCGCGACCGCGGGCCGTTCCAGCTTCCCTACGCCGTACTGGAGTACACAGTGGCAGCCGCCGCAGACCGGCGGGATGCGGACCGATGAGCGGGCGGGCCGGCTGCTGCCGGCCTACCTGCTGACCATCTTCGTCCTGGTGACCCTCAACTTCGCACTGCCCCGGGCGATGCCCGGCGACCCGATCACCGCCGCCTACACCGAGGGGTCGACCAGCTATGTGCACGACGAGGCGATCCGGGAGCGGCTGCGGGCACACTACGGCCTGGACCAACCGTTGCCGGTGCAGTACGGCCAGTACCTGACCGGGCTGCTCCGAGGCGACCTGGGCACCTCGATCCGATACGGCGTACCGGTGACCGAGCTGCTGACCACCCGCGCCCCGCGGACCGGGCTGCTGGTCAGCACCGCGCTGGTGGCCGGCACCCTGCTGGGCGTGGCGGCCGGCGCGGCGGCCGGGTGGCGCCGCGGCCGGCGGGTCGACCACGCGTTGCTGGCGGGGTTCACGCTGCTGCGCAGCATCCCGGTCTTCGTTCTGGGCAGTCTGCTGTTGCTGGTCTTCGCGGTGCGGCTCGGCTGGTTCCCGATCGCCGGTGCCAGCACCCCGTTCGCGTCGTTGGGGCCGGTGGCCCGCACCGTCGACATCGCCCACCACCTGGCGCTGCCGGCGACCGTCCTGGCGCTCCAGTTCGCCGCCGGGCAGTTCCTGGTGATGCGGGCCGGGATGGTCAGCGAGCTGGGCGCCGACTACCTGCTCGCCGGCCGGGCACGAGGACTGCGCGAGCGCACCCTGCGCTACCGGTACGCGGGCCGCAATGCGCTGCTGCCGGTGGTCAGCGTGCTCGCCGTCCAGGTCGGCACCGCGGTGACCGCCACCATCCTGGTCGAGACCGTCTTCCGGTACGAGGGGGTCGGTCGGCTGGTCTTCGACGCGATCCGGTTCCGGGACTACCCGACCCTGCAGGGCTGCTTCCTGCTGTTGACGCTGTCGGTGGTCACCGCCAACGCGCTCGCCGAGTTGGCGTACCGGCGGCTCGATCCACGAGTGGCGGCGGCGTGAACCCGCTCCGGTCCGGGCCGGCGCTGATCGGCGCGGTGATCCTCGGCCTGCTGCTGGTCGCCGCGGTGACGGCGCCGCTGCTCGCCCCCTACGATCCGGCGCAGCCGGTCGGCCCGTCGCTGGCGTCGCCGTCGGGCGCGCATCCGTTGGGTACCAACAACCTCGGCCAGGATGTCGCCTCCCGGCTGATCTGGGGAGCCCGCAGCACGCTGCTGGCGGCGGCGACCGCGGTCGGGCTGGCGGTGTCGCTGGGGGTGTTGGTCGGAGTCGGTGCGGGCCTCGCCGGCGGTTGGCCGGACCTGCTCGCCGCCCGCACCATCGACCTGGCGTTGGCGGTGCCGCGGCTGCCGCTGCTGATCCTGATCGCCGCATTCGCCGGCGTCGGCGGGCCGACCGTGGCGGTGCTGATCGGGGTGCTGATGTGGCCGGCGGTCGCCCGGGTGGTGCGCAGCCAGACCCTGACCCTGCGCCAGCGCGGCTATGTGCGCGCCGCCCGCGGCTTCGGCGCCAGCTGGTCGCAGCTACTGCGCCGGCACCTGCTGCCCGGGCTGGCGCCGCTGCTGATCGCCGAGACCATTGTGGTCGCGAGCGCCACCGTGCTGCTGGAGGCGAGCCTGGCATTTCTCGGCCTCGCCGACCCGACCCGGGTCAGTTGGGGGCTCGACCTGCACCGGGCGCTGCTCGAGCCCGGGGTCTACTTCAGCTCCGCCTGGCTGTGGTGGGTGCTGCCGGCCGGAGCGCTGATCACGATGGCGATCCTGGCGTTCACGCTGCTCGGCGTCGGCGTCGAGCGCCGGTGGCAGCCCAGAGTGGAGCGGGTGGCATGAGCGCGCTGTTGACAGTGACGGACCTGCGGGTCCAGTTCGACGGCTCGGTAACCGCACTGCGAGGCGTGAGCTTCACGCTCGCGCGGGGCGAGTCGTTAGCGGTGGTAGGGGAGAGCGGAGCGGGCAAGTCGACGCTGGCGCAGTGCCTCGCCGGACTGCGGCAACCTCCCGAGGTCACCGGCAGCGTCCAACTCGACGGCGAGGAGCTGGTCGGCGCCGCCTCGGCGCGGCTGCGGGTTCTGCGCGGACCGAAGGTCGCGCTCTGCCTGCAGGGTGCGCCGTTCAACCCGGTGTCGACCTTGGCGGAGCAGCTCGCCGAGCCGCTGCTGGCACACGGCCGGCTGCGTCCCAGCCAGGCGCGGGACCGGGTCGCCCAGCTCGCGGCGGAGTGCCAGCTCGACCCGGCGCTGCTGGCGCGCTACCCCCACCAGGTCTCCGGTGGCCAGCGCCGCCGGGCGGCGTTGGTGGCGGCGCTGGTGCTCGACCCCGAGCTGCTGGTGCTCGATGAGCCCACCGGCGGGCTGGACCCGGAGACCAGCCACCGGCTGGTGGCCGAGATCGGGGCGCAGACCCGGTCGCGGGGCTGCGCGTTGCTGGTGGTCACCCACGACCTCGCCGCCGCCGTCCGGCTCAGCGAGCGGACGTTGGTCCTCTATGGCGGGTCGGTGCTGGAGACCGGGCCCAGCGCTGAGGTGATCGGCGATCCGAACCACCCGTACACCTGGGCGTTGACGAACGCGTACCCGGCGATGAGTAGCACCAAGGAGCTCCGCCCGATCCGGGGCGCACCACCGGACCCGGCCGATCCGCCGGCCGGCTGCCCGTTCCATCCCCGGTGCCCGCAGGCGGTCGAGGTGTGTCGCGAGCAGCCGGCGCCGCTCACACCCGTGGCGGCCGAGCCGCCCGCTCGTGCGGTCGCCTGCCACCTCGGTGGCGTGCGGACGCTGCTCGCCGTCCGGGGGGTCAGCAAGCAGTACGGCCGGGGTCGGCGCGCGCAGCGGGTGCTCGACGAGGTGTCGCTGGATGTCCGGCAGGGCGAGGCGGTCGGCCTGGTCGGCCCCTCCGGTAGCGGCAAGAGCACGCTGGCGCTGATCGCCAGTGGGCACCTGACCGCGGAGGCGGGAGAGATCGATCTGTTGGGCGAGCCGCTGCCCACCGGTCGCAGCCGAGCCGACCGCCACCGCCGGGCTCGGGTGCAGCTGGTGATGCAGGACCCGTGGGACGCGCTGTCGCCCCGGCTGACCGTCGCCGAACAGCTCGGCGAGCCGCTGGCGCTGCTGGGCTCCCCCGGCGGCGACCCGGCCGGGGGCGACCCGGCTGAGCAGATCGCCGGCGCCCTGTCGGCGGTCGGGCTGCCGACCTCGGCCCGGTTTCTCGGCGCCTACCCGCACCAGCTCTCCGGCGGGCAGCTGCAACGGATCGCGCTCGCCCGGGCGCTGATTACCGAGCCGGCGGTGCTGCTCGCCGACGAACCCACCAGCATGCTCGACCCCTCGGAACAGGCCCGGCTGCTGGTGACGCTGCGGGAGCGGCAGAGCGAACTGGGGCTCGGCCTGCTGTTCATCTCCCACGACCTGGCGCTGGTGCGGAAGGTCACCGACCGGGTGGTGGTGCTCGACCACGGCCGGGTCGTGGAGTCCGCCCGCACCGAACTGCTCTGCGCCGCCCCACGCAGCCCCACCACCCGCCGGCTGCTCGCCGCCGCCCCCACGTTGCTGATCCCACCCTCCCCAGTGCCCAGTACCAGTGACCGCACCGAAAAGGAGCAAACTGATGTTACCGATGAATCGCCGTACCTTCCTGCGCGGCAGCGCGCTGGCGGCGGGAGCGGGGGCGCTCTCGCTGACCGCGTGCGGCGGCCAGGAGCAGAGCGGGACTGATCCGCAGCCGTTGACGCTGCGGATGCCCGGCCCGGATGTAGCCTTCCCGTCGCCGTTCACCTATCGCGGTGGGATCGGCTACCTGCAGGCGAGCTACCTCTACGACACTCTGTTGTGGAAGGACGCGGCCGGCGAGTACATCCCGTGGCTGGCCACCGGCTTCGAGCGCAGCGACGACGGCCGCACCTACACCTTCACGCTGCGGGAGGGGGTCACCTGGCACGACGGGGAGCCGCTGACCGCCGAGGATGTCGCCTTCACCTTCGACTACCTCGCCGAGCACGCCGACCAGCTCGCCCCGTCGGTGATCACGGTGCCGAACTACGACAACCTGGCGGGGGTCGAGGCGATCGACGAGCTGACCGTCGAGTTCCGGCTCCGGGAGCCGGACTGGACCTTCGAACAGTTCACCGGCGCCGGTGGGGTGCTCATCTTCCCCCGCCACATCTGGTCGTCGATCAGCGAACCCGGCCAGCAGCAAGACCCGGCGCTGCTGGTCGGGTCCGGGCCCTACCGGCTGACCGAGTACGAGCCCGGCACCGGGGCGAACCTGTACCTCGCCAACGACGACTACTTCCTGGGCCAGCCGGCGGTGGCCCGGATCGAACACCGCCCGGTCGACGACCCACTCGCGGCGCTGCTCGCCGGCGAGGTCGACCAGGCGGGCGGGGTCGGCCCGGGCACCGGGCTGCGGCCGCAGGCGCTGGCCCCGTTCGAAGACCGGGACGAGTTCGAGGTGATCGACGCACCGTTCGGCGAGACCGTGGTGGGGCTCTACTGGAACCTCGCCGCGGGCGGGGTGCTCGCCGAGGCCAGCTTCCGGCGGGCCTGCGCACTGGCGATCGACCGGCAGATGCTGGTGGAGCGGCTCTTCGACGGCAAAGCCGCCCCGGGCAACCCGGGACTGCTGCCGCCCAGCCACCCGTACCACGTGCCGGTGGAGCAGTACGAACACGACCCGGCCCAGGCCGAGCAGCTGCTCGCCGACGCAGGGTACGAACGGGACGGGGCGGATGGGATTCGGCGTGGCCCGGACGGCGAGCCGCTCCGCTTCGAACTGCTGGTCAGCAACGAACAGCCGATGGGCCCGGTGGAGCTGGTGATCGCCGAGCTGGCCGAGATCGGGATCGAGTGCGAACCGGTCGCGGTGGACCTACCCAGCTTCCACGAGCGGCTGAACAGCGGCCAGACCGAGCTGTCGATGACCACCTTCGGTGGCACCAACACCGACGAGCAGCCCGACGGGATGGCCAAGGTGTACGCCTCCACCTCCCGCTCCCTGCAACGCGCCCAGGGGTACGCGAACGCCGAGTTCGACCGGCTCGCCGAGCAGCAACGCGCCACTCTGGACGAGTCGGAGCGGCAAGAGCTCGCGGCGCAGATGCAGCAGCTGGTCGCCGAGGAGTTGCCGATGCTGCCGCTGGTGTACCCGCCGCTGACCACCATCGTCCGGACCACCGAGTTCGACGCCTGGTACCTGACCCCCGGTGGGGTCGGCGGCCTAGTACCCGGGGTCAACAACAAGCACGCCTTCGTCACCGGAGCGACCACCGGCGGGGTGAGCTGATGGGCGCCCTCGACCTCAGCCCAGATGCTGGCCCCGATGCCGTCCCGGATGCGTGGGCGCGGGGGATCGACTACTCGGCGATGGCGTTGCCGGAGAAGCTCACCGACTGGCGGCTGGCGCTGGCCTACCACGCCGCCACCGACGCCGGCCTCATCGGGGCGCTGCCCGGGACCGCGGCCGAGCTGGCCGAGCGGTGCGGGCTCTCGGAATCAGCCGTACAGGCAGTGCTGGCGGTGCTCGTCGCCTGGCAGCTGGTGAGCGTGGACGAGCACGGCCGCTATCAGGAAGGCCCGGCCCACCCGGCCCCCGCCGACCAGGCGATGCTCGCCCAGCACGGGGTGTGGATCCGGCGGTGGGCGGTGCTGCTGCCCAAGCGGTTGCACGATCGGGCCGCGACTTCGCCCGAGAACCCGCCGGCACCAGCCCCGGGGGTCGGCCTCGACCTGCTCGCGGCGATCACCCGGCGGGTGACCACCCCGGTGCTCGACGCCTGCCTGGATCGGTTCCCCCACGCCCGTACCGTGCTGGACCTCGGCGGTGGCCACGGCGAGTACGCGCTGGCGCTGGCGAGCCGCGGCCTCACCACCACCATGCAGGACCTGCCCGGGGTGATCGAGGGAGCCCGGCAGCGCGGGCGACTGGCCGCCGCCGGGGTGGAACTCTTCGCCGGGGACTGCCTGGAAACGTTGCCGCCGGGGCCGTTTGACCTGGTGCTCTGCAGCATGGTCACGAACATCTTCGATGCCGAGGCGAGCCGGGACTTGTGCCGCCGGCTGCGGCCGATCATCGCTCCCGGCGGCGGGCTGGCGATCGTCAGCTATCTACGCGACCGGCACCGGGTGGGGGCGAGCTTCGGCCTGCAGATGCTGGTCGCCACCCCGGGCGGCGACGCGCACGGCGAGCACGACTACCGCCGGTGGCTCGACGAGGCCGGTTTCGGCCCGGCCCACTGCTACGACCTGGACGAGCCGCCGCAGACCGTTGTGCTGGCGGGGGTGCCGACGTGACCGGGCCAGCTCCCGCACCCCGGGTGCTGGTCGGCGCCACCGGTTCGATCGCGGTCTCGTCGCTGCCCAGCTACCTCGGTGCGCTGCGGGAACGGATCGGCGGCAGCTACACCGTGCTGATGACCCATACCGCGACCCAGTTTATTCCACCCCAGACGGTGGGACTCGCCGCCGACCGGGTAGTGGCGGGGGAGGCGACCGAGGATTGGCCAACCGACCGGCCGTCGCGGCTCGCCGCTGACCACGACCTGCTGCTGGTCCTGCCGGCGACCGCGAACATCCTGGCCGCGGCCGCCGCCGGCGCCGCCCCGAACCGACTCGCCACGGTCATCCTGGCGGTGCCCTACCCGGCGGTCTTCTTCCCACATATGGGTACGCCGATGTGGCGAAAACCGGCGCTGCAGCGCAACGTCGCCCAACTGCGGGCCGACGGCCATCAGGTGGTGGAGCCGGTCTGGCACGACAGCTACGACGTGGCCGCCCAGACGATGGTCAGCCACCCGGCCATCCCGTCGCCGGAGGAGGTGGTCACGGTGGTGGAGAAACTGCTCGCGGAGTAACCACCGGCACGGTCCCGGCGCCGACGTTCTCCGGCTTGGTTGGCCTGGGAGGGATCTTGCGTACCGGAATATCCGACATTCCGGTACGCAAGATCCCTCCCTGCCCAACCAAGTGCCCCCAAGGCTGGCCGGGCTGTACCGAGGTCTACTGTGAACTCACCACTGTGCCGGAGTGGCCCGCGCTGGACCGGGTGACCATGGTCGACCTGGATCTGGACGTGTGCCGGGTTCGTGGTGCTGGCCAGTTCGGGTAAAGGATCGCCACTCTGCTTACCAAGCGAGGCGAGCGGTCCACACCGGCCGGATCGACCGCTGGCCTACGCGACCCTGCTCGCTTATCGGGACACTTGATCATCTTGCAATGGCAGTGGCGAGGTCCTCAGTGCCTGGTCTACAAGAGCCACTGGTGAAGCCGGAGTAGTGTGTCGACGCGCCGCGGCGTTGACCGTCCGGCTTGGTGGGCTGGGCACGCCCACGGGGGAAGTCCGACTTGGTTGGCCTGGGAGGGATCTTGCGTACCGGAATATCCGACATTCCGGTACGCAAGATCCCTCCCTGCCCAACCAAGCCAGGATCGGGCGGGCTGGGCGCCCGCTTAGCTCGCCTAGGTAGGTCGAGGGGCGGGCACACCTATCATCCACACCGGACCCAGCTAGTCGCAGTGGAACGTCTGCCAGGTCACCGCTTGCCTCGATGAATCAGCCCGCAGGCGTATACGACTCTGCTGGCTAACTGGAGAAGGGCAGTGACAGCAAGAACTTGGCTGGGAGGGCCGCTGAGCTGCCTGCGGGTCGCCGACTTTGTGGCGTCGGCCCTCCCTGCCGCCGGCTGACTCGCGCCGGGATCGCGTCAGACGGAAGTCTGTACCAGGTCACGGGCTTGTCAGCAGACCCCCTTGCGTCCGGCTGTCAACACCGTCGGCCGCTTGGTCGGTTGAGTGGTGATCCACTACGGCGACCAACCAGGCTCATACTGGCAAATCAGGCGCCACTCGACCCACCAAGCCGGGTGAGACGATCTGCCCGCCGATCTTGCCGCCCGACAGCCCGGCCGATGGCGTATGCGTAAGCAAAGCAAACGCGCCCGCAGCACCACCTGAGCTGCGGCGACGCCTGATGACCAAGCAACCGGTGGTGGGCGGCAGAGCTGCGTACCTGGCGCTGGCGAATTCGAGTCGGGGCGCTGGTGGGCTGTCGACCGCGCACCTGGCGGTGGCCCTAAGCGAGCTGGCCGGGGGCCATGCCGTAGCGGGAGAGCGGCTCGACCAGCTGGTCCTCTTCGTACCCCAGGTGGGACGTGAGAGCATCGGCGAGCTGATCGACCGCCGCCTGCAGCGGGTCGAAGTCGTCGGGCTTGTTGATCAGATCGACCAGCGCCCGATCGACCCGCTCCGAGAGTTCGTGGATGACCACGTGCTCCTCCTCAAGCCGATCCAGCACCGGGGCCAGGCCCGTGTCGCTGGTCCGCAGATGCGGGAAGACCGATTGGTCCTCCAGCCCGTGGTGCTGCGCGAGCAGCGTGCAGTACGAGGCGCAGTAGGCGCCGAGCGCCCAGGTGTGCTGCCGCATCGTCAGCTGGTTGATCTGCGAGCGGGCGACGGCCGGGGAGAGGGCGCCCCGGCGCACCTGCCGCAGCAGATCCCGGAGCTGTTTGAGCTCCTGCCGGAGATGGTCGTGCACATCGACCAGGTGCTGACCGATCGCGTGCCCCCGCTCGGTGTACGCGTGGCCTTCGGGCGCGGGTGGGGCGACCGGCCGGGTCGTCTCGTCCCAGACCGGGGTGCCCTCGTCCGCGGGAGCGTCGGCCCCGGCAGCGGCACCTGCCGCCAAGTCAGCCCCCACCGAGCCGCGGGGCCGGCCACGCTCCGCGGCGACCGCCTCCCGGACCGCGGGCGCGACCTCGGCGCCGAACCGCGCGATCGTGGTCGGATCGTCGGTCATCAGCACGAAGCCCGAGACGCCCGCGGTGAGTGCGAGCTCGGTGAGCTGCTCGGCCCAGGCGGTGGGCGGGCCGCTGAGCAGGCCGGAGTCGGAGTCGGTGAACTCCCCGCTGAGGTTCAGCAGCCGGCGAATGGCGGCGGGTGCCCGGCCGGCCGCGGTGGCGGCCTCGTCGATCCGGGCGTTCAACTCCGGCAGCTCGGCCGCCCCCCGCTTCAGGAACGGCAGGCTGGGAAGCCACCCGTCGGCGAACTCGCCGACCAGCCGCAGCATCCGCGGGCCATAGGCGCCGACCCAGATCTCCATGTCGTGGGCGGGGGCGGGGCCGCGCTTGGCGCCGGCCACCCGGTAATGCTCACCGATGACGCGGGCACCGCCCCGCTGGTCGACGTCCCACACCTCGCGGATGATCTCGATCGCCTCGCGGAGCGCCGCGACCGCCTCACCGGGCTGCCGCCGGGGGCCGCCGTTCGCCTCGATCGCGTCCCAGAACCCGCCGGCGCCGAGCGCCAACTCGACTCGACCGCCGGTGAGCCGGTCCAGGCTCGCGGCGCTGCGGGCCAACACCGTGGGTTGCCGCAGCGGCAGGTTCAGCACGTTGCCGCTCAACCGGATCCGGTCGGTGGCGGCGGCCACGTACGACAGCAGGGTCCAGCTGTCGAGGAAGGCGGGCTGGTAGGGATGGTCTTGGAACGTGACCAGATCCAGACCGGCCGCCTCGCTGGCGCGCGCGAGCGCGACCACCTGCTCCGGTTGCCGCGCCGACGGGGTGAGGAAGCTGCCGAACTGCAGCTCATGTCCATAGTCAGTCATGACAGATCAAGGGTACCGGCGGGTTCCGCCCGCGGTAGATTCGCTGGCGTGAGCGCTGACACGATGGTGGGTTTCGGCTTCAAGCAGGCGTGGCTGGCGATCCGCGAGGTCGACCCGGCGACCGTCATCGCCACGCTCGGCCTGCGTGACCTCGGGGAGGCGCCGTGGCGCGACGGCATCGACCTGGCCTATCTGACCGACAACCGGGTGGCGGTGACGCCGCCGTTGCCCGGGGCCGGTGGCGCGAGGTGGGTGCTGGCGGTGGGCAAGTGGCTGCTGCGACCCGGCGCACCGACCGACGTCGCCGGGATCTCCGCCGCGCTCGACACCGAGGTGCAGTTCTTCGCTACCCATCGGGTGATGGAGCTGCACCGGTGGGAGCGGGCGCGGGCGGGCAACCTGGTGCGCGGCTTCGAGTACGTCGGAGAGACCGGCGAGGTCAATCTGTGGCACGGTGAGCCGGACCCCGCCGAACTGGCGGCCGGGCTGCCAGCGGCGATCGGCGAGGAGGTCGATGTGCTGGTCGACGAGGCCGACGTGCTGCGCGTCGCCGAGGCCTGGAGCGTCGATCCGGCCAGTCTGGACGGGGCTGCCGCGCCGGGCCCGCTGCGGTTGGCGGCGACCGACTAGACCACGCCCGGTACGCGTACCGTGGGTGAGGTGACGGATCCGATGGCTGAGCTC
This sequence comes from Natronosporangium hydrolyticum, assembly GCF_016925615.1. Classification (NCBI taxonomy): domain Bacteria; kingdom Bacillati; phylum Actinomycetota; class Actinomycetes; order Micromonosporales; family Micromonosporaceae; genus Natronosporangium; species Natronosporangium hydrolyticum. The sequence goes on along the minus strand of NZ_CP070499.1, from coordinate 4,655,754 downwards.
GCCGCCGCAAAGTATGTGCTCTTGACGACCTACCGGCGCGATGGTCGGGCGGTCGCTACTCCGGTATGGATCGTGCCGTTCGACGGCGCGCTCGGCGTCTGGACAGTGGCGGACTCCGGCAAGGTGAAGCGGATCCGGCGGGAGCCCGCGGTGACCGTGGCCACCTGCGACATCCGCGGCAACCAGCCGGGGCCGGCCTATCCGGCGCGGGCGGAGGTGCTGCCGGCCGCGGCGAGCGACCGGGTGGGGCGGGCGGTCCTCGCCAAGTACGGGTTGGTGGGCAGGCTGACCATGTGGGGCAGCCGGCTGCGCCGGGGCCGGGCGGGGACGGTGGGGTTGCGGATTCAACTGTCCGCCGACGAGCCGGTGACCGGAGATTAACCACCCGAGTCGCCGAGATGCTAGTTAGCCACCTGTCCTGCTTTGGTCAGATATAAGGCATTTATCCGGGCAACTCGGGTTGATCTGGCGGTTATACCTCTGGTCGCGGTGGGTAGCTGATAAGAGAAATGATCTGCCGACCCCGGTCGGCTGGCCGGGGGCAACCTGCACGGGAGGTGCGGTTGACATGGCGATGAGGGAAAACTACTCGGAGCAACCGGCAGCAGCGGGGCGGAGCTGGATCCGGTGGGGTGCCGTCGCCGCTGGCGCGGTCATCGGAATCGGCTTGCTCGCCCTACTTACCAGCCTGTTCGCGGCGATCGGTGGGGAAGCCCAGTGGATGGCGAACAACCTGCACTGGTTCGGCTTCATCTCGGCGGTGGTGGCGCTGTTCGCCGCCGGCCTGATCGCGGCCGTGCTCTCTAGCGCCCGCGGACTGATGGCGGGGCTCTTCCAGGGCCTGACCACCTGGGGTCTGATTCTGGTGGTGGTGGTCGCGTTCCCGTTCCCGCCGGCCCTCGGCCTGCTGACGACCTTCGGTGCGCCAGCGGTGCAGGTCGGCACCGGGCCGTTGTGGGCGGCGTTCCTCTCGCTGGTGGTGGGGTTGATCGCCGCCGCGCTGGGCGGGCTGCTCGGTGGGCTCGGCGGCGCTGACCGCGCCGAACGGCGGGGCCGCGGCACCGGCAGGTACGAGACCCGGGCCGAGCCCTCGCCGGAACGTCCGTACGCGGGACAGGCGGCCGGAAGCGGCCCCGGATACGGCTCCCGGCCGGATCAGGGGTCAGGGGCCGGGCCGCGCAGGTAGACGGTGGGGCGGGGCGGTCGGAGTCCTTCCCCGCCCACCGTCGAGCCGCTCGTTACGAGCCGCGGCCAGGTCCCGATCGCACCGGTCCGGTGCGCGTCGACATGCCAGGGTCGACGCCGCCCGGGCCGGTGCGGTCGCGCGTACGGCTGGACTGGTCCGGTCACGCGTACCGCTGGGCGGCGCGTTCTTTCGCCTTCGCCGCCTCCACCTCCCGGTTACGCGGCGCGGCGTTGGTGACCAGGCGGTCCAACAGGGTCCGGGTGGTGTCCGCGATCTGCGCGACCGCCTCATCGAAGGCCTGCTGGTTGGCGGCGGACGGCCGCGAACTGCCGCTGATCTTGCGTACGTACTGGAGCGCCGAGGCCTGGATCTCGGCTTCGGTAGCAGGCGGCTCGAAGTTGTGGAGCACCCGGATGTTTCGGCACATGCTCCCAGCATGGCACCTTGCGAGGGCGGCGGCGACCGCTCCCGCCCCGGTCGTACTGTGGACCTTCGGAGGGCGACGAAGCAACGTAACGACCGACGGAGGGTGCGGTGGCGCGCAGTGTGTACCTGACCGGGCTGGAGCCCGGCGGCGGCAAGTCGGCGGTGGCGCTCGGCGTCGCGGAGCTGCTCTCTCGGCGGGTGGAGCGGATCGGTGCATTTCGTCCGCTGGCCCGACTGACCCCCGATCCGATCATGGAGTTGCTGCATCGGCGATACGGGATGACGCTGCCCCTACCGGAGCTGACCGGCAGCGACTACGCCACCGCCCAGCAGCTGATCGGCGACGGCCGCACCGATGAGCTGGTGAGCCGGATCGTCGACCGGTTCCGGCAGGTGGAGCGGGAGTGCGACGTAGTGGTCGTGGTCGGCACCGACTACGGCCGGGACACCGGCGACCCGCAGCAGGAGCGCGGCGTCCCAGGCGAGTTCGCGCTCAATCTTCGGCTGGCGGCCGAGTTCGGCGCGGTGACGCTGCCGGTCGTGGATGGCCACGAACGCGGGGGTGAGGAGATCGCGGCGGCGATGCGCTCGGCGTACCGGGCCCTCGCCGACCGCGGCGCGGTGTTGGTCGGGGTGCTCGCGAACCGGGCGGACCCGGCCGTGCGGGAGCGTGCGCTGGCCGCCGCGGAGTCGCTGCCGGTGCCGGCGTACGTGGTGCCGGAGGAGCCGGCGGTGGCGGCCCCCACGGTCGGCGAGGTGATGGCGGTGCTCGACGCCGAGCCGGTGCTCGGGGTAGACCAGGTGGCGAGGACCCGGGACGTGCTCAACGTGGTGGTCGGGGGCGCGACCCTGCCGACTTTCCTGGACTACATCACCGACGGCAGCCTGGTCGTCACCCCGGGGGACCGATCCGACCTGGTGGTGGCCTCGTTCGCGGCTCACGCCGCCGGGCACGTGTCGCTGGCGGGGCTGGTGTTGACGCTCGGGCTGCCGCTCGACCCACGGGTGGAGCGGCTGGTCACGGCCTCGGAGCCGGTGTTGCCGGTGTTGTCGGTCGCTCGGGAGAGCTACGACACCGTCACCGCGCTGGCGGGGCTCACCGGCCGGATCAGTCCCGACAATCCTCGCAAGGTCGACGCCGCGCTCGGCGTCTTCGAGGCCGCGGTCGACACGGCTCAACTCGCCGAGCAGTTGGACGTCGCCCGCTCACACCGGGTCACACCGATGATGTTCGAGTACACATTGGTTGAACGGGCGCGGGCACACCGGCGGCGGGTGGTGTTGCCGGAGGGTACGGAGGAGCGGATTCTGCGGGCGGCGGAGATCCTGCAACGTCGCGGGATCTGCGAGCTGACCCTGCTCGGCCCGGGCGACGAGATCGCGCGGCGCGGCCGGGAGCTCGGTCTCGACCTGGCCGACGTAGAGGTCGCCGATCCGGCGGACTCGCCGTGGCGGGACGAGTTCGCCGCCGAGTACGGCAAGCTTCGAGCCGACCGAGGGGTGACCGAGGAGGCCGCCTACGACCGGATGGGGGATGTCAACTACTTCGGCACCATGATGGTCCACACCGGGCGAGCTGACGCGATGGTCTCCGGCTGCGTCCATCCGACGGCGGACACGATCCGGCCCGCGTTCGAGATCATCCGGACCAAGCCGTGGGTCTCGGTGGCCTCCAGCGTCTTCTTCATGTGCCTCGCCGATCAGGTGCTGGTCTACGGCGACTGCGCGGTGGTCCAGGACCCCGACCCGGAGCAGCTCGCCGATATCGCCCTGTCGTCAGCGCAGACCGCCGAGCAGTTCGGGGTGACGCCGCGGGTGGCGATGCTCTCCTACTCCACCGGGGGCTCCGGCAGCGGGGCAGATGTAGACAAGGTCGCCGAGGCGACGGCGCTGGTGCGGCGACGGAGACCGGAGCTGCCGGTGGAGGGTCCGATCCAGTACGACGCCGCGGTCGACCCGGCGGTGGCCGCGACCAAGCTGCCGCAGAGCGAGGTCGCGGGCAATGCCACGGTGCTGATCTTCCCGGATCTGAACACCGGCAACAACACCTACAAGGCGGTGCAGCGCTCGGCCGGGGCGGTGGCGGTCGGGCCGGTCCTGCAAGGGCTACGCCGGCCCGTGAACGACCTGTCGCGGGGAGCGACCGTCGCGGACATCGTCAGCACCGTGGCTATCACCGCCATTCAGGCCGCGGCCCAGGAGTAGTTCGCGTGGATCTTCTCGGCCCTCGCCGGTGCTAAGCTGGGCATGCCTAGCGAGGCCCGCTGCCGGGTAAGAGGGTGGTGTGCCGGTCGCTGAGCAGCCGGCGCAAACCCCCAGCGGCGGACTCAGGGCGGTGATCCACGATGGCGCGTGACCGAGGCAGCAGTGGCAGGGCGGGTGACCGGGGCGTTCCCCGGGTGATTGTCCGACCTGGTCCGGGTCGCCGACTGCTTCTCCTCTGTGGGGCCGTCGTGTCGGTCGTGGCGCTGCTCTTCGCGGCCGGGACGGTGCGCGGCTGGGCCGACTGGCTGCCGAATTGGAGCAACCCGTTCGGGCAGGAGACCACCGACCGCAGTGGCCCGGTGCTGTTGCGGTCCATCCAAGACCTCAGCCGGTTCACGGCGGCGAGCGGCAACTTCGAAGTGATCATCGACGTCGAGACGGGGCAGCGCTTCATCCCGGACTTCCTGGTCAGCGAACGGGTGCTCTTCGTCGCCGCTGGCACGGTCGACGCGTACGTCGAGTTTGGTGGCCTGGCGGAGGGCGCGGTCGAGGTGGATGAGCAGGCCAACTCGGTGGCGGTGACCCTGCCGGAGCCGGACCTGGCCAAGCCCAACCTCGACCACGAACGCAGCTACGTCTACTCGGTCCAGCGCGGCGCCGGCAATCGGATCCTGGACTTCTTCGACGGTGACTCAAGCGCCGAGCAGGAGGTCTTCGGGTTGGCGGAGGAGCGGCTGATCGAGGCGGCGGCCGAGAGCGAGCTGCGGCAGCGAGCGCAGAGTAATACCGAGCAGATGCTGGTGGGCATGCTCAGCTCACTCGGGTTCGACGAGGTGACCATCACCTTCGAGGAGGGCGAACCCGCTCCAGACTAGTTCGTCGGGTCATCAAACTACGGTCAGACCGTCGACGCCATGTGGAACGCCGAACTCGGCGGGTCGGGGTCGACCGTCACGGCGACCAACGCCGGCTACAACGGCAACCTCGGCGCCGGTCAGAGCACCCAGTTCGGGTTCCTCGGGTTCTGGGACAGCGTCAGCAACGATCCGCCGTCGCTCACCTGCAACGCGTCGTAGCTCGGATCTCGTCGGGTCTCGCCCGCCGGGGCGTGACTCCCGCTGCGGCGGGATGAGGTGTCTTCGCGGGGCCTACATGCCCAGCGTTGTGGCCAACAACGCCGGGTATGTAGGCCCGCGAGACGCCCTTGACCCGGCCCGCTCGACCGCGAGCGCGCGCGCCGACACCGGCGCGGCTCCGGCATCGCCGCTCGCTCGGACACCCCGATCCTGGCTGGTTGGGGGGACGACCGGATAAGGTCAGAGCAATGCGCCGTCTCCTGGCCGCGATGGCCGTCGTTACGCTGCTGCTCGCCGGATGCAGCGCCGGCGACGAGTCGGCCGAGCCAACCCAGGACCCGACGCAGGACCCCGCGCAGGGCCCCACCCAGGACCCCGGAGACGTGCTGGACGAGTTCGACCTCGACGACGACGAGCGGGCCGAGTTGGAGGAGCTGCTCAACGCCCCGCCGGAGGCCGCGCAGGACTTCCCGGCCTGTGCCGAGGTGTTCCAGACCGGCCGGCCCACCGCCGACGTGCTCGCGGATGTCGCCACCTACGCGATCTGTCTCGCCGAGGACGGCGTGCCCGAGTTCCTCACGACCTACCGCTACCAGTGCGACTCCCGGGACACTGAGGTGTATTACGGCATGAGCCCCCGGAGCAGCGAGTACGGCTGGGGGGTCGATGACGGCACCGAGTGGCGCTCCTGGGCCGACGAGCAGCCGGCAGACTACTGCGCCGCCGACTGACCCTGCTCCCGCAGCGGCGCGACCAGGTCGACCCGGTTGCTCCACACGCCGCCGCTGTAGCCGGCCGGGATCCGCTGCCAGTCGGCCCGGCTGTCGAAGCCTTCCGAGAAGCCGCCGTCACCGGCGACCAGGATCACCCGGGTGTCGTGCCGCTCCATCCGTTCGACGAACCGGTGCGGCCATCCCCACAGCCACGGCGCGTACGCCTCGGGGATGTGGAGCTGGCGATTGCGGCAGGCGACCGGGGTCCGTCCGGTCCAGCCGACCGCCACATAACGCAGCAGGCACCGTTCCAACATCTCCCGCGACAGGACCCGGACCTGTGGCAGCCGGGCGGAGAGCGCGGCGACCGGCGCGTCACCGCCGTAGACGGTGAGCAGCTCAAGCTGGGCCGGAGGTAGCTGATCGAGGTAGTCGGCGAGCCGTTCCCCTTCGACTGGATCGGCGCTCTTGACGTCGATCAGGAGTTCCCGATCCGCGAAGGTGGTGAGCACCTCTTCGAGGGTGGGCATCAGCCCGACCCCTTCGCCGCGGAAGGGAAACGTGGCGCCGCCGTCGGCGGTGTAGCCGTAGCCGATGTCGAGCGCCTGCAGCTGCGCCACGGTGTGGTCGCGGACCCGGCCGGTGCCGTCAGTGCGACACTCCAGCTCATGATCGTGGAACACCACCAGCCGGTCGTCCCGGGTCAGCTGGATGTCGACCTCGACCACGTCGGCGCCGGCGGCGAAGGCGGCCTCGATCGACTCGACCGTGTTCTCCAAATACGGATGCTCCGGCGGGAAGATCCGCTCGGCGGTGCAGGTGTCGTTGGTGATCCCGTCGAAGGGAAAGGTCTGTCCGAGTCCACGATGGGCGAGCAGCAGCGGCGGATCTCCGCTGGGGCCGGTCAACCGGGAGCTGTTATGGAGGTAGACCCCGCCAGCGAGCAGCACCCCGACACCGGTGGCGATAGCCAGGGCTCGTCGCCAGCCGGCCAGCCGTCGTCGAGGGTTTGCTGAATCTGGCACGTTACCTCCACCGGGGCGTTCGTCATGGGCCGCTTCAGGTCGATCGAGGGCGGACTCTACCTGGAGCTAACGCGGCTGCTGAGTGGACCATCACGCCGCCCGTAGCGCTGGCCCGTCCACCGCAGCGGCACGTCGGGCGGCGGCCGTCATGCTCCGCTGGTCGGCCGGCAGCAGCGGCAGCCGTACCGTGGCGGTCGGGATCCGACCCTGCGCGTGCAGCACTGCCTTGATCACCGTGGGGTTGGGCTCAGCGAAGAGCGCGGTCGACAGGGCGGCGAGCTCGCCACCCAGGGCCCGGGCGGTGGTGGCGTCGCCGCCCCGCCACTGGGCGATCAGGTCCGCGAAAGCGGCTGTCGCCACGTGAGCCGAGGCCAGGATGCCACCGTGCGCGCCGAGCGCGAGCAGCGGTGAGATCACCTGGTCGGCGCCGCCGAGTACGGCGAAGTCGGCCGGCGGGTCGGTCAGCAGCGCGACAGCGTCGGCGGTGACCGATGCTGGCGCGTACTTCACACCCACCACGCCCGAAAGTTCGGCCAGGCGCCGGAGCGTCTCCGTCGACAAAGGCTGGCCGGTGCGGTGCGGGACGTCGTAGACGACCAGCGGCACCGGGCTGTGCGTGGCGAGCCGGTCGAAGTAGGCGAGGACACCGGCCTCGCCGGGCTGGATGAACGGCGGCACCAGGGTGAGCGCCGCGGTTACCTCGGGTTGGCCGGCCAGTGCCCCGAGCGCCTCCGCGTTGTGTGCACCCACGATGAGCGGCGCGCCCGATTCTCGGCAGACATGCGCGGTCACGGAGAGCACCGCCGCCCGCTCGTCGGGGGTGAGCGCGGTCGGCTCCGCCGTGGTACCCAGCGCAACCAACCCGTCGGCCCCGGCTGCCAGTAGCTCGTGGGCGAGCGCCGCCAAGGGATCGAGAGCCACCTCCCCGGTGTGGTCGAAGGGAGTGATCAGCGGGACGTAGAGACCGGTGAGTGTCATGCCTCCAACCTGGCAGGGCAAACCGTGCAGTTCAAGTTCACCTTTCTTCCTACAAACGTAAGCTGTGCTGATGCTTGATGTCCGGCGCCTGCGCCTGCTGCGGGACCTCGCGAACCTGGGCACCATCGCCGCGGTCGCCGAGGCCCACACCTACACTGCGTCCGCTGTGTCCCAACAGCTCGCCGCCTTGCAGCGGCAGACCGGGGTGGCGCTGCTGGAACACACCGGTCGGCGGGTCACCCTCACCCCGGCCGGCCGAGAGTTGGTCGCCCACACCGAGACCGTGCTCGCCGCGCTGGAGGCCGCCGCGGCCGCCGTTGCCGCCGCCCGGGCTGGGCTCTCCGGCACGATCCGGCTCGGCGCGTTCCCTAGCGCGGTCCGGACCATGCTGCCGGCGGCGCTGGTGGCGCTGGGCCGCGACAACCCCGGCCTCGACCTGATGGTCACGGAGATCGATCCGGTGGCGGTGCCAGAGGCGCTGCGCACCCGCCGGCTCGACGTGGCGCTCTGGCACGACTACGACGTCGTGCCGGCGCCGCCGGACCCCGCGTTGGAGTCGGTGCCGCTCCTCGACGAGGCCGTCTACCTCGCGGCCCCAGCCGCGCTGGATGCCGCGGATGCGGACCCGGTAGCCGCCGCCCGGCACTGCGACTGGATCCTCGGCACCCCCGGCACGCTGTGCCACACGGTCGCTGTCCGGGTCTGCGAGGCTCGCGGCTTCGCTCCCCGGGCGCGGCACCATGTCGATGACTTCGACGCTGCCCTGACCCTGGTCGCCGCCGGCCAGGGCGTGACGTTGGTGCCGCTGCTCGGTGCCGGTCAGCCGCCGCCCCGGGTGCGCCTGCTCCCGCTCGCCACCCACCGCCGGACCCGGATCGGCTACCGGCGGGGCGCTGGCGACCACCCCGCGGTGGCCGCCTGCGTCGATGCGCTGCGCTCTATCGTCGAGTCACTCGAGTCTGCGACCCCGACGGTACTTGCGTGAGCTACTCAGCGAGCTGCCCCACGAGGTGGTAGCCACCGCTGTCCGGCTGGCTGCCGAGAGACGTCGCCCGCCCAAGACTCCTGGCGACCTTGCCAATGATCTGGGGAAGGCGGGCGTACCGAGCTTCGCAGAGAGACTACGGGAAATAGTCGACCAAATACGATGAAGGCGGGGGAGTAACCACCTCGGCTTCGAGGGCGTCACAGGTTACTCGTCGGTCGCGGCGACGCCGATCGGGCAGGTGGCGCCGTTCGGGCCGATGCCGCAGTAGCCGCCGGGGTTCTTATGCAGGTACTGCTGGTGGTAGCCCTCGGCGTAGTAGTAGTCGCCCAGCTCAGCGATCTCCGTAGTGATCTCGCCGTAGCCGGCCGCGGCGAGCGCCGGCGCGAACGCCTCCCGGGACTTTTCGGCCGCGACCAGCTGCTCTTCGCTGGTGGTGTAGATCGCGGAACGATATTGGGTGCCGACATCGTTGCCCTGGCGCATCCCCTGGGTCGGGTCGTGGTTCTCCCAGAAGACCTTGAGTAGCTGCTCGTAGGAGACCTTTGCCGGGTCGTACACCACCTGGACCGCCTCGGTGTGACCGGTCATGCCGGTGCAGACCTCTTCATACGTGGGATTGGCAGTGAAGCCTCCCGCATACCCCACCGAGGTCGAGTAGACCCCGTCCAGGGTCCAGAACATCCGCTCCGCCCCCCAGAAGCAGCCCATGCCGAAGACCGCCGTCGCCATCCCCGCTGGCCACGGACCTTGCATCGGGGTCCCCAGCACCTCGTGCTTGGCCGGCACCGGCAACGCGATGTCGCGGCCGGTCAGCGCCTGATCTGCTCGCGGCATCCGCCGCTCGATTCGTCCGAACACGCTCTCTATGATGCCTCGCCAGCCGCCGATCGTCGCCAGTCAGACGACTCGATCTGCAGCGCTGCTTCCGAATCCCTGGGCGGCGGGGGGCGGCGGGAAACCAGTGGAGCCCGCCCGGAGCGGTGTGGCAGCCTGTCCGGATGCGGATTCGGCGGGAGACGGCGGACGACGTGGCAGCGATCCGGGCGGTGCACGCCGCGGCGTTCCACCACGATGACGGGCCGGCGGTCCCGGTCGAGGTGGGGCTGGTCGATGCCCTGCGCGCGGACGACGGCTGGCTCCCGGCGTTGTCGCTGGTGGCGGTCACCGACGGCGGGGAGGTCGCCGGTCACGTGGTCTGCACCCGCGGCCGGGTAGGCGACTCGCCAGCGCTCGGACTGGGGCCGATCGGCGTGCTGCCTGGGCAGCAGCGACGGGGGGTCGGTTCGGCGTTGATGTGGTCGGTGCTCGGCGCCGCGGAGGCGCTGGGCGAGTCGCTGGTGGTGCTGCTGGGGCACACCGACTACTACCCGCGGTTCGGCTTCCGGTCCGCGGCCGAGCTGGGGATCGCCGCCCCGGTCGCCGACTGGGAAGGGCCGTACTTTCAGGCGCTCGCGCTCAGTGCGTACCGGCCGGAGATCCTGGGCGAGTTTCGGTACGCGGAACCGTTCCACCTGCTCTGACCAGGGCGGGATCAGAGCGCCAGTGCACTGTCATCCTCCGGATACAACCCCATGTACTGGAAGATGCGCGCCTGCACCTCTTCGAGTCTTTCGGATGGCAATACACCTAGGCGGTCCCCGAGGTCACTCTTCAGTATTGGCTGAACAGCGACGACTCGCACCCAACACTTTTTGCTCATGTTGGCTTCTCCAGCGTTTACTTTGACGCAGTAGGAGGTCTTCAGTGACGTTGAACTCGAAATAGGAGCCACCAAGACAACTCGCCAGTCTTTGTCGCTGTTGGTGTCGGGCCCACTCAAGATGACTACTGGTCGGCGCTGCTCATGATACTCGCGCTGATCATTAGGCGGGAGCGAAATGACATTGTCCTTCACGTAGTAAACGCCACCATTGATGACCAAATTATCATTCATCGTGCAGGACCGCGCTGCTAGCTTTGCGTCGCATTTCGGCGAGATCGTCCATCTCGCGTTCTATCTCATCAAAGACATCGTAATCCGTGTCTTGCTCTGGCAGACGCGATAGCACCGCTGTCATCTTGCTCGCTAGTTTGACAAGCTTTGGTCGCGGTCGAGCCAAGGAGAGGTCGAGTACCACGCCTTTTCCGCGTTTTTGCGCATCTATCATGGGTGGGGTCTGGTAGCTCAGGTCCTTGAGGCTCGTGGCTGCAAGGCTTCCGTACTCAGCGACCGCCCGCTCCAGGAATATCAAATCTTCTGGCGCCATTTGGTACCCCGGCAAATCGCCGATGAGTCTGACCTGGTAGCCCGCGTAATATGGCTCCCGCTGCACGATATTGGAATCTACAAGATTGTTCTCAAGGTGCTGTAGGATATTGTTGAATGGGCCATGGTCTAGCCATTTCCATTCAACGCCAGATATTGGCTCGTCCCCCCCGCGTACTGCTGCCAGGTCAGCTAGGTAGAGCAATTTCGCCACTTTTACTCTGGTAACGACGTATCCTCGTTCGCGGCTAAGTTGGAGCAGCGCCAAGTACGCCGCCACCGTGCGGCTCGAGGCGGTTGGCGAACTTTGGGAAGCAACCATACCCACTCACCCTACCCCCAGTTGGCCTCAACAGTGACTTCATCACCCATTAGAACACTTGTATGACGCTGTGGCAAGAGGTGGCCGGCTGAATCAGGTGGATTCCCGGATCACCAGCTCGGTGGGGAGGGTGAGCGAGCGGGGTGAGCCACCGTCGATCAGTTCCAACACCAGCTCGACCATCCGGTGGCTGATCTCTGCGAGTGGCCGCCGGACGGTGGTGAGCGAGGGCCAGATCGTGGCGGCCACGGCCGAGTCGTCGAATCCTGCCACCGCGACGTCGTCGGGGACCCGCCGGCCGGCGCGGCTGAGCGCGGCGATCGCGCCGGCGGCCATCAGCTCCCCGGCGACGAAGACCGCGTCGAGTTCGGGTGCCCGGTGAAGGAGCTCCGCCATGGCCGCCTGCCCACCGGCGGCGGTGTAGTCGCCGACCGCGATCAGCCGGTCGTCGGTGGTTTCGCCGACCGCGTCGCGCCAGCCCGCGAGCCGGTTGAGCCCGCAGGCGGTCTCGGGCGGGCCGGCGATGGTGGCGATGGTACGGCGACCCCGGCCGAGCAGGTGCCGGACCGCTTCGGTGGCGCCGCTTCGGTCGTCGGCGGCGACGTAGACCGGCGCCGGTATGTCGTCGGCGCCGGGTGCCGGGTCGGTGGCGGGGAACGGGGTGCCGTAGACCACCACCGGCACTCCGGCGCCGTGTAGCTCGTCGGCGATCGGGTCGCTGGCGTGGGCGGAGACGACCAGTGCGCCGTCGACCTGCCCGCCCAGCAGGTGCCGGCGTACCCAGGAGCGGAGGTCCGGGCCGGTGGTGACCGCGACCGTGAGGATCAGGTCGTGGGCGGTGAGCTCCTGGGCGCAGGTGCTGAGTAGCAGGTTGAAGCTGGGGTCGGCGACCAGCCGCTGTGGTGGTTCACACAGGACGAAGGCGACTGACTGGGCGCGGTGGCTGGCGAGGTTGCGGGCGTTGCGGTTGACCACATAGCCGGTGCGGGCGACGGCCTGCTGGATGGCGGTCATGGCCCGGCTGCTGACCCGGTGTCCGCCGCGCAGGGCGCGGGAGACGGTGGCTCTGGAGACCCCGGCGGCGGCGGCGACGTCGTCGATGGTGGGTCGGGGAAGCACCGCGCGGGACGGCGGGGATGGTGGGTGTTCACTGTGGTCGGGCACGCACACTAGTGTCGCTGACCACTGGTATTTGTCCAGTTACCAGCGGAAATCGAACTGGCGTCGAATGCCCAGCTAGTCCGCTATTGCCACGCTAAGTACGATCAACTGTGAGTAATCTCACCATTGACTCACCGTTGCTGATTTGATCCACGGCTAGGTCGGGTTCGCGCTGCGGCTAGGCCGAGTCCCGGATCACCAGTTTAGTCGGCAGAATTACCGCGGCCGGGGACTCGCCGTCGATCAATGCTCGCAGCAGTCGGACCCGGTAACCGCTGTTAGATTGCGATGAACGCTGCCTTGATTCGACTGTAAGCGCTCACAGTTGGGACCTCCGTTGACGCTGAGTAACCCGGTTTCGCCGTCCGAGCCGCCGTCCGAGTCGTCGTCCGAGTCGCCGACCACCGGCGCGGTCCCCGGCTGGCCCCGCCGGCCGGGCGGCATCGCCTACGGCGGTGACTACAACCCCGAGCAGTGGCCGGAGCAGGTGTGGCGCGAGGACGTCGAGCTGATGGGCCAGGCCGGGGTCAACCTGGTCAGCGTCGGGATCTTCTCGTGGGCCCTGCTGGAGCCCGCCGAGGGCCAGTACGACTTCGACTGGCTCGACCGGGTGCTGGAGCTGCTGCACCAGGGCGGGGTCGCGGTCGACCTGGCCACCCCGACCGCGGCGCCGCCGGCTTGGCTGGTGCGTCGCTACCCGGAGGTGCGGCCACAGACCCGGGAGGGCGTCGTGCTCGGCCCGGGCGCGCGAAACGGCTTCTGCCCCAGCTCCCCGGCGTATGCCGAGGCGGCCACCCGGATCACCGAACAGCTCGCCAAACGGTACGCCGGCCACCCCGCGGTGGTCATGTGGCACGTCCACAACGAGTACGGCGGCCACGTGCCGGCCTGCTACTGCGAGCGCTCGGCAGCGGCGTTCCGGCGCTGGCTCGCCGACCGGTACGGCGACCTCGCCGGGCTGAACCGGGCCTGGGGCACCGCCTTCTGGGGCCAGCGCTACGGCGAGTGGGAGGAGATCGAGCCGCCACGGGCCGCCCCGACCACCGTCAACCCGGCCCAGCAGCTGGACTTCCTCCGGTTCAGCAACGACGCGTACCTGGCGTGTTTCATTCGGGAGCGGGACCTGCTGCGCGGGCATGCCCCGGGGATCCCGATCACCACCAACTTCATGGCGACCGCCTGCAAGAACATCGACTACTGGCGGTGGGCCGCCGAGGTGGACGTGGTCGCCAACGACCACTATCTACAGGCCGAGCAGCCGGAGAACCACATCGAGCTGTCGATGACCGCCGACCTCACCCGGTCGCTCGCCGGTGGCCGGCCCTGGATGCTGATGGAGCACTCGACCAGCGCGGTCAACTGGCAGCCCCGCAACATTGCCAAGCGCCCCGGCGAGCTACGGCGCAACAGCCTGGCGCACTTTGGACGCGGCGCCGACTCGGTGATGTTCTTTCAGTGGCGCGCCGGCGCATCCGGCGCCGAGAAGTTCCACTCGGCGATGGTGCCGCACGGCGGGACCGACACCCGGATCTGGCGGGAGGTGGTCGAGCTCGGGGCCGACCTGCGGGCGCTGGCCGAGGTGCGCGGCAGCGAGGTGGCCGCCCAAGCGGCGGTGCTGTGGGACTGGCAGTCGTGGTGGGCGCTGGAGCTGGAGGGGCGGCCGTCGGTCGACGTGGGCTTCCGGCAGCTGATGTTGGACTGGTACGAGCAGCTGTGGCGCGCCGGGCTGACCGTCGACTTCGCCCCACCGGATTCGCCGCGGCTCGACGACTATCCGCTGGTCGTGGTGCCGAACCTCTACCTGCTCACCGAGCCGGCGGCGGCGAATCTGGCCCGCTATGTGGAGCGCGGCGGCACCCTGGTGGTGTCGTTCTTCTCGGGCATCGTCGATGCCGACGAGCGGATCCATCTCGGCGGTTACCCGGGTGCGCTGCGGGAGCTGCTGGGGGTCTGGGTGCCGGAGTTCCGGCCGCTGCGAGCCGGCGAGACGGTGCGGCTGCGCGCGGCCGACGGGCCGCCGGGGGCGCCGCTGACCGGCGACGTCTGGGCCGAGGAGGTGCAGCTCCACGGCGCCGAGGCGATCTGGTCCTACGAGGATGGGCCGGCGGCCGGGGCGCCGGCGGTGACCCGGCACCCGGTCGGCGATGGGGCCGCCTGGTACGTCTCCACCCGGTTGCGCGGCCCGGAGCTGGCGACTGTGCTGGCCCGGGCCTACGCCGACGCCGGGGTGCCGGTCTCGCCGCCCCCGGCCGGGGTGGAGCTGGTCCGGCGGGTCGGCGAGCAGGACTCCTATCTGGTCGCGATCAACCACTCCGACCGGGACGCCACGGTCGCCGGGCAGGGCCACGAGCTGCTGACCGGCGCCGACTGCGCCGGCCAGCTGTTCCTCCCCGCGGGGCAGGTCCGGGTGGTCCGGGAAGCGGCAGAACCCCGCCGATCATGAGCCAGGTGATGGACCCGCTCGGCGTGTCGGGCACCTAGCTCATGATCGGCCGGCGGGTACCGGTGGGCGGGGGTAGCGCGGCGGCGATCCGGTCCCGGTAGCCGACCGCTTCGGCCTCGTCGGCGTAGCGGCGGCGGGGCCACAGGAACCCCCGCAGCCCGTCGCCCTTGGTCCGCGGGATCACATGGACATGCAGGTGGGCGACGGATTGCGAGACCCGGTTGTTGATCGCCACAAAGCTGCCCTGGGCGCCGAGCCCAGCCGGCAGCGCCGCCGCCACCCGTTGCACCTCGGCGAAGAACCCGCCCAGGGCGTCGGTTGCCAGGTCGGTAAGCGTCTCGACGTGGGCCCGCGGCACCACCAGCACGTGACCTGGGAAGACCGGCCGGGTGTCGAGGAAGCCGACCGCCGCCGGCGCATCGAGGACCACGAAGCCGGGCGCCTCGCCGGCGACGACGGCGCAGAACGGGCAGCCGGTCACGTGGCCACTCTAGCGACCGCCTAATCTCCCTGTATGAGCCACGGTTTCGACACCCGCGCGATCCATGCCGGCCAGCCGCCGGAGCCGCGTACCGGAGCGGTGATCCCGCCGATTTACCAGACCTCCACCTACGCCCAGGAGGCGGTCGGGTCGCCCCGGCTGGGGTATGAGTACAGCCGGTCGGCCAATCCGACCCGGGACGCGTTGCAGGAGTGCCTCGCCGCGTTGGAGGGCGGCGCGCGCGGGCTGGCGTTCGCCAGCGGCCTGGCCGCCTCCGACGCGTTGCTCCGTACGGTCTGCCGCCCCGGCGACCATGTGGTGATCCCGGACGACGCGTACGGCGGCACCTACCGGCTCTTCGCCAAGGTGCTGCAGCGCTGGGGTCTGGAGTGGAGCGCGGCGCCGGTGGCCGACCCGGCCGCGGTCCGGGCCGCGGTCACCCCGCAGACCAAGGTGATCTGGGTGGAGACGCCGACCAACCCGCTGCTGGGCATCGCCGACCTGGCGGCGCTGGCCGAGGTGGCTCAGGTCGCCGGGGCGCTGCTGGTGGTGGACAACACCTTCGCTTCGCCGTACCTGCAGCAGCCGTTGGCGCTCGGCGCCGATGTGGTGGTCCACTCCACCACCAAATATCTGGGTGGGCACTCCGACGTGGTGGGTGGTGCGGTCGTCACCGCCGACGCCGGGCTCGGCGACGAGGTGGCGTTCCACCAGAACGCCATGGGCGCGGTGGCCGGGCCGTTCGACGCCTGGCTCACGCTGCGCGGGATCAAGACCCTCGGGGTCCGGATGGACCGGCACTGCGACAACGCCGAGCGGATCGTCGACTTCCTGGTGGAGCACCCGAAGGTCAGCAACGTGCGGTATCCGGGGCTGCCGCAGCATCCGGGGCACAAGGTCGCCGCCGGCCAGATGCGCCGGTACGGCGGGATGGTGTCGTTCGAGGTGGTCGGTGGTGAGGCGGCGGCGGTCCAGGTATGCGAGCGGACCGAGGTCTTCCTGCTCGCGGAGTCGTTGGGCGGGGTCGAGTCGTTGATCGAGCACCCGGGGCAGATGACCCACGCCTCGGCGGCCGGTTCTGCGCTGGAGGTCCCCGGTGACCTGGTGCGGCTGTCGGTGGGGATCGAGACCGTCGATGATCTGGTGGCGGACCTGGATCAGGCGCTGCGCTGACTCGTTGAGCCATGCGAGGCCGTAGGGAGGTGCGAGGGTGAGCTGGGTCGGGGCTAGCGCGAAAGAGATCGCCCGGGCGGTGCGTAGGGGGGATGTCTCCGCAACCCAGGTGGTGGCCGACCATCTGGACTATGCGCGGACAAAAGACGCGTACAACGCGTTCCGGCTGCTCCGGGAGGCCGAGGCGGTCGGCGAGGCCGAGCAGGTCGACGAGCAGGAGGACCTCGCCGGAGCCTCGCTGGCGGGCGTGCCGGTGGCGGTGAAAGAAAACACGCCGGTCGCCGGGGTGCCCACCTGGCGCGGGTCGGCGGTGGCCCGCGGGCCGGTGGCTGAGACCGACCACGAGGTGGTTCGCCGGCTGCGCGGCGCCGGGGCGGTGGTGATCGGCACCACCCGGATGCCGGAGCTGGGGCTGTGGGGCACCACCGACGACCCGAGCGTCATCACCCGCAACCCCTGGGACCCCGAGCGCACTCCGGGCGGATCATCCGGCGGCTCGGGCGCGGCCGTCGCGGCCGGCCTGGTGCCGATCGCCCACGGCACCGACGGGCTTGGTTCGGTACGGATCCCCGCCGCCTGTTGCGGGCTGGTGGGGCTCAAGCCGGGTCGCGGGGTGGTGCCGAGCCGGCTCGGTGCCGACAGTTGGTTCGGCCTGACCGAGCACGGCATCCTGGCGACCACCGTCGCCGACGCCGCCGCCGGGTTCGCGGTGATCGCCGGGCAACGCCCCGGCAAGCTGGTCGAGCCGGCCCGCCTCCGGGTGGCGGTGGCGACCCGGTCGCCGGTCAGCGGGGTCCGGCTGGACGCGCCGAACCGGGCCGCGGTCACGGCCGCCGCCCGGATGCTGCTCGCCGCCGGCCACGACGCGGTCCGCGCGGCGCCGACTTACCCGACCTGGCTCGGCTTCCGGGGGATGGCGACCTGGACCGCGGCGGCGTACCGCGAGGCGACCACCGCCGACCTGGACATCTCGGCGCTGCAACCCCGCACCCGGCGCAAGATCGCCATGGGGCGGTGGGCGTGGCAGCGCGGCTATGTCCGCGAGCGGGATCGCGACCGGTGGCGGGAGCTGGCGCTGGATTTCTTCCAGGGCTTCGACCTGATGCTGGCGCCAGCGCTGGCCGGTCCACCACCACCGGCGCTGTTCTGGTCCCGGCGCTCATATCAGAGCAACCTGGCCGCCAACCTCCGCTACTCGCCGTACGCGGCGCCGTGGAACATCGCCGGCCTGCCCGCCCTGGTGGTGCCGGTGGGGCAGCGGCCGGATGGGCTGCCCGCCGCGGTGCAGCTGGTAGGCCGTCCCGGCAGCGAACGGCTGCTGCTCGCGGCGGCCGGCCAGTTCGAGCAGGCCACCCCGTGGCCGCGCCATGCCACCATCGCCGGAGCGTAGCCAGCCGGCTCGGGGGTCAGCTCGCCTTAGCCGAGCTGCTCGACCTACGCAGCTTCGCCGCTGTCGGCGGGTGCGATGGTTGCGTTCCTCGTCGGCGGTGCGGCAAGGAGCATTCGCATCTCCGGATAAGGGTCATGAATGGGGGTCCGTTGCTGGCGGCAGCGTTGCCGGACTTCGCGAAGTTCCGGACCGGCTACATAGTGGCGGCCTCGGCGCTCGCCCCGAGCTTCGAGGATGTCGGCTTCGGTTAGCCGAGCGAGGTCGCGGGTCGCCGTTCGATCTTCGAGGCCAGACACCCTCGCGTACCACGGTCGGCGGATGCGGTAACCCAACACTGCTTCATAGAGCAGGTTCGTGACGCGTTCGGGCCACCCATGCCGGGCAACGAGCTGGTCCAGCTCTTGCCAGACCGCAGCCGCTTCCTCGAACCGGCGGGCGACGGTCTGCGCCTGGATGTGGTGGGCCCGGAGATTGAACGACACCCACAGCGCGGCGGAGCCTTCGGGGCGCCAGGAGCCCATACCGGTCGTAGCGAGAACGCGGTAGTAGTCCTCGGTGTTCCTGCCCAGCCACTCCTCGACGCTGGAGAACGCGGGTTCGAGGATAGCCTCACGTGACAGCACCATTGTCTGGAGCGCACGAGCCATCCGGCCGTTGCCATCCCGGAACGGGTGGATCATCACCAGGTTCAGGTGCGCCATCGCTGCCCGGACGAGCGGGTCAACCGTGCGGGTTTCCTGTTCCATCCGCAGTCGCTGCGCGAGCAGCGTCATGAGGTGTGGCACCTCGCTGGCTTCCGGGCCCTCGTAGACGCGTTCGTTGGTGCGTTCGTCATGCACGTAGATCGGCCCTGGCCGGTACTGGCCCGGGCTCTTGGTCAGATCGTGCTGGAGCATCATGTAGTGCATGCTCCGGATCACCGAGGTGTTGAACTCGAAGTAGGGATCACTGGCGCTCTGTAGGACATAGCCCAGCGCCTGGCGGTAGCCGCGGATCTCTGCGAACGTTCGTTCGTCCGCGCTTAGCGGCTCCTCGTCTTCAAGCGCGGCGGCCGCGTCGTCCTCGGCCACAATGTATCCCTCGATGCTGTTAGAGCCCTGGATAGCTCTCGCCAACATGGTCTTGCGAAGCCCTCCGGTCCAGCGGCGAGGTGTCCGGAGCATCACTGCCAGCTCGCTTCGCATGTTGTGGATCTCTGCCAGAACGCGTTCGTCTTCGCTGGTGAGACTGGGTGTTGAATAGATCATCTTCAGGATGTCCTTATGTCTTTATCTTTCGGACAAGGCTACCGTGCGGGGCTCGGGGTGTCGCTTAGTAAGAGACAAAGAGACATCGGCGCGGGCGGTCGTGGCTTAGGGGTCGTTCACCGGAGCCCGGCGAGGTGGCACGATCGAGGGCATGACCGAGATCGTCCCGCTCGCGGAGATCGAACGTGCCCGTGACCAGCTGGCCGGGGTTATCCGGCTTACCCCGCTGGAGCCGTCCCGGCCGCTGAGCGCGGTGCTGGGCGGGCCGGCCTGGCTCAAGTGCGAGAACCTGCAACGCGCCGGGTCCTTCAAGATCCGCGGTGCCTATGTGCGGATCTGCCGGCTCTCGGAGGAGGAGCGGGCCCGCGGCGTGGTCGCTGCCAGCGCCGGCAACCACGCCCAGGGGGTGGCGTTGGGGGCGCGGCTGTGTGGCGCCGCCGCCACCGTCTACATGCCGGCCGGGGCGCCACTGCCCAAGATCGCCGCCACCAAAGGGTACGGCGCCGCCGTCGAGCTGGTCGGCCACACCGTCGACGAGGCGCTGGTCGCCGCGCAGGAACACGCCGAGCGTACCGGTGCGGTCTTCATCCATCCGTTCGACCACCCGGACGTCATCGCCGGCCAGGGGACCCTGGGGCTGGAGATCCTGGAGCAGTGCCCGGAGGTCGCGACGGTGGTGGTCGGGGTAGGCGGTGGCGGGCTGGTCGCTGGTGTCGCCGCTGCGATCAAGGCGACCCGGCCGGAGGTCCGGGTGGTGGGGGTGCAGGCGGCCGGTGCGGCCGCCTTTCCCCCTTCGCTGGCGGCCGGGCAGCCGGTCCGCCTGCCCACGTACCGGACCATCGCCGACGGGATCGCGGTCGGCCGCCCCGGAGACCTCACCTTCGCGCACGTCAGCAAGGTCGTGGACGAGGTAGTGACCGTCTCCGACGAGGACATCTCGCAGGCGCTGCTGATGCTGCTGGAACGCGGCAAGCTAGTGGCCGAACCAGCCGGCGCGGTGCCGATCGCGGCGCTGCTCGCGGGCGCCACCCAGGTCGCCGCGCCCGCGGTGGCGGTCCTGTCCGGCGGCAACATCGACCCCTTACTGATGTTGCGGGTGATCGAACACGGGCTTGCCGCAGCCAGCCGGTTCCTGCGGTTCACGGTGCGCTGTGTCGACCGTCCGGGCCAGCTCGCGGCGCTGCTGACGCAGCTCGCCGAGCACGGGGCGAACGTGGTCGACGTGGCCCACCAGCGCTACGACCCGCAGCTGCGGATCGGGGAGGTGGAGGTGGCGCTGTCGGTAGAGACCCGCGGCGCTGGCCACGCCGACCAGTTGCTGACCGCGCTGCGCGACGGCGGCTACGAAGTCACGCTGATCGGCCATCCCTGAGCGCCGGCGCGGCGGTAACCCCCCCGATGGCCGGTGGGCCGACCCGCAACGCGGATCGGCCCACCGGGCTGGGGCTGGCTACGGGCGGGCTCACCCGGAGTACGGCTCCAACTTGGTCACGGTGACCTTGATGTCGGCGCCGCTGGGGGCGGTGTAGGTGACGGTCTGGCCGGCTCGGGCGCCGACGATGGCCTGGCCGAGCGCTGATTCGGGGCTGTAGACGGTCAGCTCGGTGGTGTCGGCGATCTCGCGGGAGCCGAGCAGGAAGGTCTCGGTGTCCTCGGTGTCGTCGTCGAAGTAGATCGTGACCACCGTCCCCGGACCCACCGCACCGTCGCTGGCGGGGGCCTGCCCGACCCGGGCGGTGCGGAGCAGATCCTGCAGCATCCGGATGCGGGCCTCCTGCTTGCCCTGCTCCTCCTTGGCCGCGTGATAGCCGCCGTTCTCCTTCAGGTCGCCCTCTTCCCGTCGAGCGTTGATCTCGGCCGCGACCACGGGACGGTTGGCGATCAGCTGATCGAGCTCGGCCTGGAGCCGCTCGTAACCCTCCTGGGAGAGCCAGGTAACGGGCGCCTCATTCGCTGCGGACACAGACACTCTCCTCGTCGACGAGCATTCTTACTGCTTGTTGCCGGTCGGTGGCGAAACCTCCAAGTTACCAGTTGGCCGGCGCCCGGCGAGGGGAGTAATTCCTACGGTTCCGGCCAGCAGCGTTGGACTTCACCGGTGACCGGTCGGTCGCTGGTGGCGAGCCGGTGCACCACCTGCGGCCGCGCCTCGTCGCCAGCGGGGATGCGAACCTCGTCGCGCCCGACCTCCGCCCCGTCCCGGGACCGGGCCCGCACCGCGCAGACCGCGGTCTCCCCCGGCGGCACCACTACCGAGAACTCCACCACCACCTGCTCGTCGGTAACGTCGTAGAAGCGTTCGACGGTCGCCTCGTAGGGGCGCCCCGGGCCGTACTGTTCACCGAAGGTGACCGCGACGACGGTCCCGGCCAGGATCACCGCGGTGGTCGCCGCGGCGGCGACCACCAGGCGGGTTCGGCGGCTGCCGAGTCGCCGGGGATCCCGGCGGCGGCCGTATCGTCCGGGAGGGAAGGCCGGACCGGCCGTGCCCGACCCCGAAGGGGGGATGATTGTGGCTTTCGTCTCGCTCACGGCGGAACGTACCTCCCAGGCCGACCGGACGTCACTCCAACTGGGCAGAATGGTCCCATCCTACGAGCAGACCAGGAGAAGGCAGTGACCGAGCAGCTGCGGCTGATGGCCGTCCATGCGCACCCGGACGATGAGTCCAGCAAGGGCGCCGCGACCATGGCCAAGTATGTCGCCGAAGGGGTGGCGGTGCAGGTGGTGACCTGCACCGGCGGGGAGCGCGGAAGCGTACTCAACCCGAAGCTGGACCGGCCCGACGTCTGGGAGAACATCGCCGAGATCCGCCGGGCGGAGATGGCCGCCGCGCGGGCGATCCTCGGGGTGGATCAGGCGTGGCTCGGGTTCGTCGACAGCGGTCTGCCCGAGGGCGACCCGCTGCCACCACTACCAGCGGGGTGCTTCGCGCTGCAGGACGTGGCGGTTGCGGCGGAACCCCTGGTCAAGGCGGTGCGGGAGTTTCGGCCGCACGTGATGACCACCTACGACGAGACCGGTGGCTATCCCCACCCAGACCACATCATGTGCCACCAGGTCTCGGTGGCCGCCTTCGAAGCGGCCGGTGACCCCGAGCGTTACCCGGCGGCCGGGCCGCCGTGGCAGCCGCGCAAGCTGTATTACCACATGACCTTCTCCAAGGCCCGGCTCACCGCCCTCCACGAGGGCGTGCTCGCCGCGGGCCTGGAGTCGCCGTACGCGGAGTGGCTGGCCAACTGGGACGACTCCCGGGACCGCGGCGAGCGGATCACCACCCGGGTGCCGTGCGCCGACTACTTCCCGGTCCGGGACGACGCGCTGCGCGCTCACGCCACCCAGGTGGATCCGGACGGCCGGTGGTTCCACGTCCCGATGGAGATCCAGCAGCAGTTCTGGCCGACCGAGGATTACGAGCTCGCACGTTCCCTGGTCGAGCGGAGCGGTGCGATCGAGGACGACCTCTTCGCCGGGATCCGGGAGTCGGCGACCTGCCGCTGAACGGCGCTCACCGGGCGGCGTACGGTAGGGGGCGTGGAGCTGACGGAGCTGGCGGCGAACTACTTCGGCAACACCCGCGACGGCAGCCTGGCCGGGCCGATCGGGGCATTCCTGATCGCCGCGCTGGCGGTCACGATGGTGTTGCTGATCCGCAACATGAATGCGCGCATCCGGCGACTGCCGGAGCGGTTCGAGCGCTCGGAGCCGACGGTTGACGGCTCGGGTGACTCCTCCCTGTCGGTTACGCCCGGTGAGCCAAAATCACGAAACGGCTAACTCATCCGATCATCCCTATCGTCGGCGATCGGGATGCCCTAACCTTCCTCTGATAGCGGGCGAGCGCTGCGTCCGCGGGTCTCCCCGGTCCGGTCCACGGAAGGGAGGGTCGTGACTCTCGCCAGGAACCTCATCCTGGCGGTGGCGCTGGTGACGCTCCTCGGGGGGTTGTGGGTCGCCGCGGAGTCGCCGCCGTGGTGGCGGCTCATGCTCGCGATCGGCGTGGCTGCGGCCACCCACCTGCTACGCCAGCGGCTCCGGGTCGGACCCGCGGTTTTCTACCTGGCTTGGGGCGAGGCCGCCCTGGTCATCAGCCTGTTCCTGGTGCCGGCCGGCTGGGTGCCGCTGGCGGTGCTCTGCGGGGCGATGGTGGCGGTGGCCGGCCGAGCGCTGCACTTCCGGCGCCGACCGCCCGAGACCGTGCCCGAAGTCGCCGGGGTGTTGACGATCGCCGCCGGGGTCGGCTCGCTGATCGCGGTTAGCATCAGCGACCCGTACGCCTCTGGCCTCTCCGGCCCGGTGGCGCTCGGGCTGGTCCTCGCCGCCCTCGGCTACGTGGTCACGGTTACCGGGCTGGCGCATCTGATGCTACGGCTGCGCCGGGGGGTGTCTGCGGGGCTGCTGCTCCGGCGGACGCTGGTCTACAAGCTCACGATGCTGCTCGGCAGCTTGGCGGTGGCGCTGCCGGTGGCGGCGTTGGCCCGCGCCGAGTGGCGGTGGCTGCTGGTGTTGCCGCTGGCGCTGTGGCTGCTGCACTGGAGCTACACCTACCGGATCCGCAGCCGGGAACGGCGGCGGATGTGGGCCCGGTTGGCGGCCGCGACCCGGTCGCTCAACTTGTCGGACGAGGCTGCGGTGGCCGCCGCCGGGGCCCGGGGGGCGTTGGAGGTCTTCGCGGTCGGCCGGGCCGAGGTCCAACTCAGCCGCGGCACGGCCGGCGCTCAGGCCTGGGTGGCCGACACCCGAGGGGTCCGCCCGCGGGATGCCCTGCCCGACCCGGAGACCCGGGTGTGTACCGCGGTCCCCCTACTCGCCGCCGGTCAGGAGGTGGGCGTACTCCGGATCTACTTCCCGGAGCAGGCGGGGCCCGGCAACGGTGAGTACACCGCCTTGCGGGTCTACGCTGACGCGCTCGCCGCCGCGCTGCAGGACACCGCCACCCACGAAGAGCTGCACCGGTTGCTGGAGCGGTCGGTCTACGACGCGCAGCATGATCGGCTCACCGGCCTGCTGAACCGGGCGGCGTTGCTGGCCCGCGGGGAGACCGCGGTGCAGCTGTCGCCGCATGGTTCGCCGGTGGCGCTGTTGTTGGTCGATGTCGACCACTTTCGCGAGATCAACGACACCCTCGGGCACGCCGCGGGTGACCAGGTGTTGACAGTCACCGCCGCCCGGATGCGGGAGCATGCGCAACCCGGAGAGCTGCTCGGGAGGCTCGGCGGCGATGAGTTCGCGTTGCTCGTCCCGGTCCCCGGGCGGGCTGCGTTGAGCGAGGTGCAGCAGTCCGCGGTCGAGCGGGGCCGGGAGTTGGTGCGGCGGCTGGCGGCGGAGGCCGACATCAACGGGGTCACCGTCGCGGTCGAGTCCTCAGTCGGGGTGGTGGTGGCGCCGGCCGGCACCGCTGACATGGCTGAGCTGCTGCGCCGCGCCGACGCCGCGGTACGCCAGGCAAAACAGGGCGGGGGGACGGTCGGCTGGTACGACCCGCGGCAGGACGCGAGCAGCCCGGACCGGCCGGCGTTGCTGGCCGAGCTACGCGCCGCCCTCGACCGCAACGACGAGCTGGTGCTGGCGTTGCAACCGGTGATCGAGCTGGCCACCGGTGCGCCGATCGGGGTGGAGGCGCTGGCCCGGTGGCGGCACCCGCAGCGAGGGCTGCTGCCGCCGGCGGAGTTTCTCCGTGCGGTGGAGAACAGCGACCTGCTCGGGCTGTTCACCGAGTACGTGATCGACCGCGCGTTGGCGGTCGCGGCCCAGTGGGCCCGCCGCGGCTCGCCGTTGCCGGTTGCGGTCAACCTCTCCGCCCGCAGCCTGCTCGACACGCGACTGCCACGGGTGGTCTCGGCGCTGCTACGTAAGCATCGGTTGCCGGGCCGGCTGCTGGTGGTCGAGATCACCGAAACGGTGATCACCAGCGAGCAGCCGGGGGTGCTGGAGGCGTTGCGTAACGTGCGGGCACTGGGCGTGCGATTGTCGGTGGACGATTTCGGCACCGGGTACGCCTCGTTGACGCTGCTGACCCAGGTGCCGTTGGACGAGGTGAAGCTCGACGGGGAGTTCGTCGCCCGGGCCGCCGAATCGGTCGAGGCGGCCGCGATCGTCCGGACGACAGTCGAGTTGGGGCGGGAGATCGGAATCCGGGTGGTCGCGGAGGGGGTCGAGACCGAGCCGCAGCGCACGCTACTGACCCGGCTCGGCTGCACTGCCGGGCAGGGGTTCCACCTGGCCGCCCCGACCGGGGCGGAGCAGATCGGCGAGCTGCTGCGCAGCCTTTCGGCGGGCGCGAAGCGGCAGCGTTCGTCGCCCGCACAGACCGCCTGAACTCCCGGCCGAATGTGAGTTGGGCCGCACGCCGCTGCGGGTTGGAATGCCAGAACCACGCCGCCGGTTGCGTTCCGTGTAGGAATCTATACGCTAGGTGTCGAGGTGGGTGCCCCCAGCGCCCGCTCGCGGAAGGGGCGATGTGACGGCGACGGCGGTGCGGGGCAGTTTCGCCACCGCGGTCGAGCGACGTGCGGAAACGCTCTTCGCGGAGGCCGCGCAGCGACTGGCCGGCACGCTCAACCAGCGTCGGTGTCTGCACGCGATCGCCGAGTTGGCCGTCGCGCATCTGGCCGATGTCGCGGTGGTGCTCGGCCCTTCGGCGAAGCCGTACGCCGAAGGGGTCCGACTGGCGGCGGCCGGCCACCTGACCGAGCTGCGGATGCTGCCCCAAGAGCTAGCCGACGTGCCGGCGCTGGTGGAGGCGATGACGAGCGCGCCGCCGGCCAGCCGTTGGCTCGACCCGGGCACCCTGCCGGGCCGGTTGCTGCCGAGTGGGGTGGCCCCACTCGGGCAGGTTCTGCTGACCCCGATGTCCGGTGACGGCGTTCCGGGCGGGGCGCTGCTGCTGGGTTGGCGGGCCGGGCGGGCGCCGAAGTCCGACGACGAGTTGGCGGTCGCGCGTACCTTCGCCACCCGGGCCGGGGCGGCGATGGCGGCCGCCCTGCTCTACCGCGAGCAGTCCGAAGCGATGGCGGTGTTACAGGCTGAGCTGCTCCCGCCGCAGCTGCCGCGCCTGCTGGGGGCGGAGCTGGCGGGCGGCTACCGGCCCGCCGAACGGGGCCTGCTGGTCGGCGGCGATTTCTACGACGTCTTCACCCCGGCCGGCGCCGGCTCCCGGACGGTGGTGGTGCTCGGCGATGTGTGTGGCAAGGGAGCGCCAGCGGCGGCGTTGACCGGCAAGGTGCGCCAGACGTTGCGGGCGCTGCACCTGGTGGAGCAGGAGCCGGCGATGTTGCTGCGGGTGCTCAACGACGCGCTGCTGCAACCCGGGCAATCCGGGCAGCTAAGCCATTCCGGTCAGTTCGTAACGCTGGTGCTCGGGCAGCTCGACCGGCTGCCCGGTGGCGGACTCCGGCTGACCTTCGCCACCGGTGGCCATCCCACACCGCTAGTGCTGCGGGCCAACGGCCAGGTGTCCGAGGTGCCGGTCGCCGGCACGCTGGTCGGAGTCGTGCCCACGCTGCAGGTCGGCACCGCCTCGGTGGAGCTGGCCCCCGGTGATATCTGCCTCCTCTACAGCGACGGCATGACCGAGGCCAGGGGCGGCGACAGCGGTCGGGAACAGTTCGGCGAGCACCGGTTCCGGCAGGCGCTGCGCGACTGCCACGGGTGGACCGCGGAGGCCGTCGTGAGCCACCTGGAGCAGCTCGTCGTCGACTGGTCCGGTGGCGCCATCCAGGACGACATCGCCATGCTCGCGATCCGCTCTCGGCCGCTCGCCGGCAACGGTCTCGCCCTACCCGTCAGCCGGAGCTGACGGCGTCAGCCGCAGGCTCAGCTGTCGACCTAGCTCGCGAAACCCGAGTCGGCGGGCTACCCGCGCCGAAGCGGGCAACCGAGCCCGCCACTGCGGTAGTAGGCCGTGCCGTAGGGCATGCGCTGTCGCCGCACCGGCGACGCGGGTCGCCAGGCCGTTGCCGCGCTGCGCCGGGGCGCTGAGCACACACAGGTGAGCGACCTCTCCCGGCCATCGGCGATAGCCCGCGGCCGCGGCCACCAAGCCGCGTTGGCCGAGGACGAAGGCGGGCGAGGTGATTGCGTCGAGGCCGCTCTCCTCGGCTTCGGTGCCGGGAACCGTCCCCAGCAACGCAGCGACCTCCGGGTGCTGAGCGGGCAACTCGAGGACCGGCGTGAGGTCCCCGACGGTACGCAGGTCCGACTCGGCCAGGTACGCCAGGCTCGCCGGCCCGAGCAGCTCAGCCACGGGCAACCGGGCTGCCAGCGCCTCCGGGTCCAACGCGAGCAGTCCGGCGTCGGCCGGGGAGGCCAGGACTGGCGCTACGCGTGCCCGCTCCGGACCGGCGGGCGCGGTGGCGAGTACGGCGCCGCCCAGGGCCACCATTCCCACCCAACCGGGCGGACAGATCCGGGACTGGGGTGAGGTGACGACGGTGGCGGCCCCGACCCCCGGAAAGGTGACCGGGACACCGGCGAGCGCCGCCCACACCTGGCGGGCGCGATCAAGCAGTGGGTCACATTCAGGCACCGGGAAATGATCGCTGACTAGAGGTCGCCACCGCCACGGCATAAGCCCAGCCGGAGTGATCAGGCTCCCCAGCGCAGCGCGGGGGTGCGCACCGGGGCGTCCCAGAGCCGGATCAGCTCCTCATCCACCCGCAGCAGCGTCACCGAACAGCCGGCCATCTCCAGCGACGTGATGTAGGAGCCGACCAGCGACCGGGCGACGGTGATGCCGTGCCCGGTGAGGATCCGCGCCACCTCGTGGTACATCAGGTAGAGCTCGATCAACGGCGTACCGCCCATGCCGTTGACGAAGGCGAGCACTGCGTCGCCGCGCTGGAACGGCAGGTCGGCGAGGACCGGCTCCACCAGCATGCTGGCGATCTCGGTGGCCGGTGCCAGCGGCAGACGTTCCCGGCCCGGCTCGCCGTGGATGCCGATGCCGAGCTCCATCTCTTGCTCAGCCAGGTCGAAGGTGGGCTTGCCGGCGGTCGGCACGCTGCACGAGGTCAGCGCCAGGCCCATGCTGCGGCCGTCGTTACTGACCTGCTGTGCGATCGCGGTGACCTCGTCGAGCGGGCGGCCCTCCTCAGCGGCGGCGCCGGCGATCTTCTCCACCAGCACGGTGACCCCGACCCCGCGCCGGCCGGCGGTGTAGAGGCTGTCCTGCACCGCGACGTCGTCGGCGACGAGCACCGAGCTGACCTGCACTCCGGTCTCAGCGCTGGCCAGCTCCGCGGCCATCTCGAAGTTCATCACGTCGCCGGTGTAGTTCTTGACGATGTGCAGCACCCCGGCGCCGCCGTCGACGTGTTTGGTGGCGGCGACGATCTGGTCCGGTACCGGCGAGGTGAAGATCTCGCCAGCGCAGGCGGCGTCCAGCATGCCCGGGCCGACGAACCCCGCGTGCAGCGGTTCGTGCCCGGAGCCACCGCCGGAGACCAGCCCCACCTTGCCGGGGCGGGGCGCGTCGGCCCGGTAGACCAGCTTGTTCGGGTGGTCCACGCGGAGGTCGGTGTGCGCGGCTTCGATCCCGAAGAGCGCATCCTGGACGACCTGGGCGGGATCGTTGATCAGCTTCTTCATGGTCCGTGCTCCCCCCGAAACCCAGCATGGTCGCGCGTACAGGGATGACGATACGCCGGTAGCCCCCGCGCGCGGGGTTCTTTCCGATCGTCGCTCAGCTCACCCGTGTGCGGTCCGACGGTCCATGACCCAACTGTCTCGACTGTCTGTGCTGAGGCGATTACGAGGAGTATTCTCATTGCTGAAGGCTGGGAGTGCGTCCTCGCGCCGCCCCTGGCCGGGGCACGGGCAACCCTCATCGACGGAGGGAGGAGACGTGGATCTCGGCACGGTATTTATCAGTGAGGTAATCGGCACCGGCATGCTGACCCTGCTCGGATGTGGGGTGGTGGCGAACGTGCTACTCACCCGCTCCAAGGGGTTCAACGGCGGCTGGTTGCTGATCAACTTCGGGTGGGGTCTCGCGGTCTTCGCCGGGGTGTTCGTGGCCTACCAGTCCGGTGGTCACATCAACCCGGCCGTGACGCTGGGCATCCTGGCCAGCGGCGCCGACGAGTACGCCCCCGGCGTCGACATCACCATCGGCTCGACCTTTACCTACTTCGGCGGCGAGTTCCTCGGTGCGTTCATCGGCGCGGTTGTGGCGTTCTTCGCCTACCGAAAGCACTTCGAGGCTGAGGAAGACGAGACCAAGAAGCTGGCGGTCTTCTCCACCGGGCCCGAGCTTCGCAGTTACGGCTGGAACTTCCTGACCGAGGTGGTCGGCACCTTCGTACTGGTGCTGGTGGTGCTTTCGTTCGCCAACACCCCGAACGAACTGGGGCCGCTGGCGGTGGCGCTGCTGGTCGTCGGGATCGGTGCCTCGCTCGGTGGTCCCACCGGGTACGCCATCAACCCGGCCCGTGACCTCGGGCCCCGAATCGCTCACGCGCTACTACCAACCAGCCGCCGGGAGATCCGGGTACCCACCGCCGGGCGGTATGCGGCGGATCCCGGCACCGGGCCGGGGCCCGGCGACGAGGACGTGCCGGCGGCACCGCAGCGCAAGAGCTCCGACTGGAAGTACGCCTGGGTGCCGGTCGCCGGCCCGATCGTCGGCGGGGTGCTGGCGGGCCTGTTGTCGCAGGTCGTCTTCTGATCGTCGAGAAGGGAGAACCCGATGACGCAGTATGTACTCGCTATCGACCAGGGGACCACCAGCACCCGGGCGATCATCTTCGACCACTCCGGGGCGATCGTCTCGGTGGGGCAGAAGGAACACCGGCAGATCTTCCCGCGGGCTGGCTGGGTCGAGCATGACCCGTTGGAGATCAGCGCCCGCACCCGCGACGTGGTGGGTGAGGCGTTGGCGCGGGCCAACCTCAACTTGGGCGACGTGGTGGCGGCCGGCATCACCAACCAGCGGGAGACCGCGGTGGTGTGGGATCGAACCACCGGCGAACCGGTCTACAACGCCATCGTCTGGCAGGACACCCGAACCCAGCCGATCGTGGCGGAGCTGGGGGCGCTAGGCGGCGGGGCAGAGCGGTACAAAGATCGGGTGGGGCTGCCGTTGGCGACCTACTTCTCCGGCCCCAAAGTGAAGTGGATCCTCGACAATGTCGAGGGCGCCCGCGCCAAGGCCGAGAACGGCCAGCTCATGTTCGGCAACACGGACACCTGGACGCTGTGGAACCTCACCGGTGGCGTCGACGGTGGAGTGCACGTCACCGACGTCACCAACGCCTCTCGAACCATGCTGATGGACCTCGACACATTGGCGTGGGACGCCGACATCGCCGGCGAGATGGGCATCCCGATGTCCATGCTGCCGCAGATCCGATCCTCGTCAGAGCAGTACGGCACCGGCGGGCCGGGTGGAGTCCTCAAGGGAGTTCCCATCTCCGGCATCCTGGGTGACCAGCAGGCAGCCACCTTCGGACAGGTATGTTACGAGATCGGTACCGCCAAGAACACCTACGGCACCGGCAACTTCCTGCTACTCAACACCGGGGAAGAGCGGGTGGCCAGCCAGAACGGGCTGCTCACCACGGTCTGCTACCAGCTCGGCGACGCGGCACCCATCTACGCCCTGGAAGGTTCCATCGCGGTCACCGGTGCGCTGGTGCAGTGGCTGCGGGACAACCTCGGCCTGATCGGCGCCGCGCCGGAGATCGAACAGCTGGCGGCCAGTGTGGAGGACAACGGCGGGGCCTACTTCGTGCCCGCGTTCTCCGGGCTCTTCGCACCCTACTGGCGGGCCGACGCCCGAGGGGCACTAGTCGGGCTCACCAGCTACGTCAACCGTGGCCACCTGGCGCGGGCGGTGCTGGAGGCTACCGCGTTCCAGACCCGGGAGGTGGTCGACGCGATGAACGCCGACTCGGGGGTGGCGCTGACCGAGCTGAAGGTCGACGGCGGGATGGTCGGCAACGAGCTGCTGATGCAGTTCCAAGCGGACATCCTCAACGTGCCGGTGATCCGGCCGAAGGTAGCCGAAACCACCGCGCTGGGGGCGGCTTACGCGGCCGGGCTGGCCGAAGGCTACTGGAGCGGGTTGGACGACTTGCGGGCCAACTGGGCCGAGGACAAGCGGTGGAACCCAGAGTTGGACCCCGCCGAGCGGGAACGCAGCTACCGCAACTGGAAGAAGGCGGTGACCCGCACGTTCGACTGGGTCGACGCCGACGTCAGCTAGCGATCCGGAGCGAATCGTGTCTGTCCGATTGGACCCCGCGTACCGCGCCGCGGCGCTGACCGCCCTGGCCGACACCGACTTTGATGTCTTGGTGATCGGCGGTGGGGTGGTCGGCGCCGGCGCGGCGCTCGACGCCGCTTCCCGCGGGCTTTCGGTGGCGCTGGTGGAGACGCAGGACTGGGCGGCCGGTACCTCCAGCCGTTCCAGCAAACTCATCCACGGTGGCCTGCGGTACCTGCAGCAGCGGGACTTCGCGCTGGTGCGGGAGGCGCTCCAGGAGCGGTCGTTGATGCTCCGCCGGATCGCGCCGCATCTGGTGCATCCGGTCCCGTTTCTCTACCCGCTGCGCCACCGGGTGTGGGAACGGCTCTACGTCGGCGCCGGAGTGCTGCTCTACGACACCATGGGCGGCGCCCACGCCCTGCCGTGGCACCGACACCTGTCCCGGCGCCGCGCGCTGGAGTTGGCGCCGGGACTGCGAGCAGACGCGCTGACTGGGGCGATCAGCTACTACGACGGGCAGGTCGACGACGCTCGGCACACCATGGCCCTGGCCCGGACGGCGGCGCAGCATGGGGCGACGGTCCTGACCCGTACCGAGGTGGTCGGAGTCCGGTACGCCGGCGGCCGGGTGGTGGGGGCGACCATCCGCGACCACATGAGCGGGCGAGAGGTCGTGGTGTCGGCCCGCCGGGTGGTGGGTGCGGTGGGGGTCTGGACCGACCAGCTCCACCACCTCGCCCGGGTGCCTGGGCAGCTGCGGGTGGCCGCCTCCAAGGGCGTGCACCTGCTGGTGCCGCGGGACCGGCTGCCGCTCTCCACCGGGCTGATCATGCGGACCGAACGCAGTGTGCTGCTGGTCATCCCATGGGGGCAGCACTGGCTGATCGGGACCACGGACACCCCCTGGCAGGGCGACGTGGCGCACCCGACGGTGGCTGCCGAAGACCTGACCTACCTGCTGGAGCACCTCAACGAGGTGCTGGTGACGCCGCTGCGGGGGGAGGATGTCCACGGCGTCTACGCTGGCCTCCGGCCGTTGCTCGCCGCCACTGCGGACACTGAGACCACCCAGCTGTCCCGGGAGCACGCGGTCGCCGAGGCCGCGCCTGGCCTGTTCGTCACCGCCGGTGGCAAGTACACCACCTACCGGGTCATGGCCGCCGACCTGATCGACGCCGCCGTCCGCGATCTCGGCGATGTCGAGCCGTCGGTCACCAAGCAGCTGCCGCTCGTGGGAGCGGCTGGCTATCACGAACTCTGGCATGATCGGCAGCGACTCGCCGACCGGGGGCGGCTACCGATCGAGACCGTGGAGCATCTCCTCAACCGGTACGGCTCAGCGATCGGCGACCTGTTCCTCATGCTGGCCGAGGAGCCGGAGCTGGCTGACCCGATCCCCGGCGCCGAGCAGTACCTGAAGGTCGAGGCCAGGTACGCAGTCACCCACGAGGGGGCCCTGCACCTCGACGATGTGTTGAGTCGGCGGACCCGGATCACCATCGAGACCCCGGACGGCGGCCTGGCCGCGGCCAGCGCCGTCATCGACGTCATCGCCCCGGTGCTGGGATGGGACCAGGAGGCGCGCCGCGCCGAGCTGGACCGTTACCGCCAGCAGGTCGCCGCCGACCGGGCCGCCCAGACCGCGGCGGAGAGCATGGTCGGCTGACCCGGCGTAGCCGCGGGCATCCACCAACTGGTGGATAGCGGAGTCAACCGATCCATCACCGGCTGGCGGATCCGGTATCCAGTCTGTTGCCCGACGCTGGAGGCATGACCGCGATTGAAGTGTGCAACCTGACCAAACGGTACGGCGACACGGTGGCGGCCCGGGACATATCGTTCACTGTGGAGCAGGGTGAAATCTTCGGCATCCTTGGCCCCAACGGCGCCGGCAAGACCACCACCGTGGAGTGTGTGGTGGGGTTGCGGACCGCCGATGCGGGCAGCATCAACGTGCTCGGGCTCGACCCGGTCCGGCAACGGGCCGCGCTCCGGCATGAGGTCGGCGTGCAACTACAAGAGAGCCGGCTCCCGGACAAAATACGGGTGGACGAGGCGGTGGCGCTGTTCCGCACGTTCTACCGCCGGCCCGCCGATGGCGACCAGCTCCTGTCGCTGCTCGGGCTCACCGACAAGCGGCGTACCCAGTACCGGCACCTCTCCGGCGGCCAGAAGCAGCGGCTCTCGGTGGCGCTGGCGCTGGTCGGGTCTCCCCGGGTGGCGGTGCTCGATGAACTGACCACCGGGCTCGATCCACAAGCGCGCCGGGACACCTGGGAGCTGATCGAACAGGTACGCGACACCGGCGTCACGATCATTCTGGTCACCCACTTCATGGACGAGGCGGAGCGGCTCTGCGACCGGCTCGCGCTGATCGACGGTGGCCAAGTCGTGGCGTTGGACACGCCGGCCGGGTTGGTGGCGCAGGCCGGCAAGGAGCAGCGGGTCCGGTTCCGGCCGGCGAGACCGTTCGACGATGCCCTGCTCACAGAGCTGCCCGAGGTATCCATGGTCCGGCGGCAGGGGGAACAGGTGACCGTCTCCGGGACCGGAAACCTGCTACACACAGTGACCGCCGCGCTCGCCCGGCAGCAGATCATCGCCCAGGACCTGCGGGTCGATCAGGTCAGCCTCGACGACGCGTTCGTCGCGCTCACCGGCCGCAGCCTCGAATCCTGATCGCCCGAGAGGAGGAAATTGTGTTGTCGACCCTGTCCCGCATCACGGTGCAGGAGGGAAAGCTCTTCCTGCGGGAACCGAGCATGGTCGCATTCGCGGTGGTGTTCCCTACCGCCCTGCTGCTCGTACTTGGTGCGGTCCCGGCGCTCCGGGAGCCGTCGGAGGATTTCGGCGGCGTCCGCTTCGTCGAGGTGTTTGCCCCGTCCGCGCTGATCCTGGGCGTCGGAGTGCTGGCCCTGCAACATGTCCCGGCGATTGTGGCGAACTATCGGGAGCGGGGGATCCTCCGGCGGATCTCCACCACGCCGGTCCATCCTGGTCTGTTGCTGGTGGCGCAGCTGGTGGTGGCGCTGCTCGCCGCGGTCGCGTCGGCGGTCATCCTGATCCTCAGCGCCTGGTTGGTGCTGGATGTGTCACCACCGCAGCACCCGGTCGGGTTCGCCGCCGCGTTCCTGGTCGGTTTCGCCGCGGTTATCGCCATCGGGATGGTGATCGCGGCGTGGGCACCCACCCCCCAGCTCGCCACCGGACTTTCGACCCTGGCGTACATGGTGGCGATGTTCGCAGGTGGGGTCTTCGTCCCCCGCTTTCTCCTACCGGAGCCGCTGGTCCGGGTGGGGGAGTATGTGCCGCCAGGAGTGCAGGCACTGCTCGATGCCTGGTCGGATGCTCCGGCCGGAGTGGCAGGTGACCCCGGCGTCGCCTCGGCTGGCCCGCCGGAGCTGCTCCACCTGGGCATAATGGCAGCGATAGCGGTGGCGCTCGGAAGCGCTGCGGCGAAGCTGTTCCGGTGGGAGTAGCGGCGGCGGGGTGAGCGGGAGGGGGCGCGATGACCAGTGATGCCACGCCGGTCCCGACCAAGGACCCGCATCCATGGGGGCGCCGGTATGAGCAGATGGTCACGCTGCTGCCCTGGGCGCTGTTGGCTGTAGCCACGCTGGTGAGCCAGCTCAGCCCGCAGCACTGGCCGGAGCGGGCGGTCACCCTGGGTCTGGTACTGGTCGCGGCGGTCTGGCTCTACCTCGGGCATACCCGGGCCGCGCCGGAGCAGCGGCGGGGCTCCGGCGCGATCGCCGTGGTCTTCCTCGGACTGCTGGTGTTCTTCGTCGCGTTGATGAGCCGCGACCAGGCGTTCGTGATCTTCACAGTCGCGGGCTTCTTTGTCGCCGGGGAGCTCGGTCGCTGGCCACGGGCGGTGGCCGGAGTCTTCGCCACTTCGGTGATCATGCATACGATGCTGGGCCTGTTGTCGGCAGACCCGGCCGATGTCATCACCTTCGTGATGGCCGTGCTGGTCCAGACGGTCGCTATCGGGGCGGGGTACTTCTTCAGCGAGAAGGTGAGCGAACACGACCGGCGACGGGAAGAGACCATGGTGCGGCTGGCCTCGACGCTGGAGGAGAACGCCGGGCTCCACGCCCAACTGGTCCACCAGGCACGCGAAGCTGGGGTGCTGGATGAACGGCAGCGGATGGCCCGCGAGATCCACGACACGCTGGCGCAAGGGCTGGCCGGGATCATCACGCAGACGCAGGCGGCCCAGCGGGTGTG
This sequence comes from Natronosporangium hydrolyticum, assembly GCF_016925615.1. Lineage (NCBI taxonomy): Bacteria > Bacillati > Actinomycetota > Actinomycetes > Micromonosporales > Micromonosporaceae > Natronosporangium > Natronosporangium hydrolyticum. The sequence continues at coordinate 4,620,257 of NZ_CP070499.1, read as the reverse complement.
GCACCGGCCGGAGCAGGCCCGGCCCTACCTGGACCGGGCGCTGGATCTGGCCAAGGAGAGCCTGGCGGAGGCGCGCAGGTCGGTGGCGGCGCTCAGCCCACCGTCGCTCGACGGTGCCCAACTGCCCGAGGCGCTGGGCGACCTGACCCGCCGATGGGCGGTGGACACGGACATCCCGGTCGACTACGAGGTGACTGGGGACTCTCTACCGTTGAGCCCGGTCGTCGAGGTGACCCTGTTCCGGGTGGCGCAGGAGGCGCTGACCAACGTCGCCAAGCACGCCCACGCCGGCCACGTCGGCGTCACACTCTCCTACCTGGGCGATACCGTGTTGCTGGATGTGCGAGACGACGGATCGGGGATGGATGACCCATCCAGGGCGGGCTTCGGCCTGAACAGCATGCGGCAGCGGGTACGCGGGGTCGGAGGCACGTTGGCGGTCGAGAGCACACCGGCGGCGGGGACCGCGATCTGCGCCAGCGTCCCGGCGGTGCCCGCGGCTGCGGCGCCCAGCCTGGAGCCGCCGGTCCCACCGGTCCTCGCCCCATGATCCGGGTGTTGCTCGCCGACGACCATCCGGTGGTCCGCAACGGCCTGCGCGGGGCCTTCGCCGAGGAGCCGGATATCGAGGTGGTGGGCGAGGCGGCGCACGGCGGCGAGGCCGTGGAGCTGGCCCAGCGGCAGCGGGCAGACGTGGTGCTGATGGATCTGCGGATGCCGGTCGTCGACGGGGTCGAGGCGACGGCGATGCTGCGACAGCAGGCGCCGACCGTACGGGTGCTGATCCTCACCACCTTCGACAGCGACCGGGACGTGTTGCCGGCGATCGAGGCCGGTGCCACCGGTTACCTGCTAAAAGACGCCTCGACCGAGGAACTGTGCCGGGCGGTCCGGGCGGCCCACCGCGGTGAGTCGGTGCTCTCCCCGACGATTGCCCGGCAGCTGATGGGCCAGGTGCGCCAGCCAGCCGGCCCGCGACTGAGCAAGCGTGAGGTTGAGGTGCTGCGACTGGTCGCCGACGGGGCAGCTAACCGGGAGGCGGCCCGGCAGCTGTTTATCAGCGAGGCGAGCATCAAGACCCACCTGCAGCACATCTACGACAAGCTCGGGGTACGGGACCGGGCTGCGGCTGTGGGCGAGGCGTATCGGCGCGGCATCCTGGGCCAGCCGGACCCGGGACCCGAGCGCTGAGGTCGCCACGCGGTTCGGAGACCGGTTCCGACCCGTCGCACCACCCACTCTGGCCATTTTGGACGCAATGGCTGGCTAGCGTATAGGGCATGCCATCGACGTTGCATGAGGTGTTGATCGAGTTGTTCCGGCATCGGCCGCCGTTGGCGGCTGAGCTGTTGACCGACCCGTTCGACCTCAAGCTGCCGGCGTGGGAGCAGGTGAGCCTGCTCTCCAGTGATCTGTCGGCCTTGTTGCCGACCGAGTTTCGGGCTGATCTGGTGGCGCTGTTCTCGGATGCGGCCGGGGTGCCGGTGCAGGCGGTGGTGTTGGAGGTGCAGCTGGGGCGGGATACGGACAAGCGTCGCAGCTGGCCGGCGTATGTGGCGAATCTGTATGCGCGGTTGGGCTGCCCGACGGTGCTGTTGGTGCTGTGTCCGAGTCGTCCGATCGCGGGGTGGGCGGCGGCGCCGATCGAGCTGGGAGTGGGGTCGGTGGTGACGCCGTTGGTGTTGGGTCCGGACCGGGTGCCGGTGGTGACCGAGCCGGCGCAGGCGGCGGCGTGTCCGGAGCTGGCGGTGTTGTCGGCGGTGGCGCACAGCGCTGGCCCGCGGCGTTCGGGGGTGTTTGAGGCGTTGTGGTGTGCGTTGGAGAGCGTCGATATCGAACGGGCGACGCTCTACGCTGGCATGGTGCTTGCGGCGCTGCCAGCGGCGATTCGATCGGAGCTGGAGGCTGGGATGACTACCGCTACTGGAGAATATCGGGACTATCTGAGCCCGTTCGTGAACCGGTTCGTCGATCAGGGGCGGGCCGAGGGCGAGGCGATCGGCGAGGCCCGTGGTGAGGCCCGTGGTGAGGCTCGCGGTGAGGCCCGTGGTGAGGCCCGCGGTGAGGCTCGCGGTGAGGCGAAGGCCTTGCTGACAATGCTCGCCGCCCGTGGCATCAAGGTCACCAAGTCGGCGAACCGTCGGATCACCGAGTGCACCGACGTGGGCCAGCTCGAGTGCTGGATCCGGCGGGCAATTACTGCGAGGTCGGTGGCGGAGGTGTTCGCCGAGCCAGACTAGCTGGCAGGCCGTTCTTCCGCGCTGCCCGAGGTGGCGGCGGTTCGGGAGCGGGAGATCGACTGGCCGAAGAAGTAGCCGAGGATCACCAGGAACGCGTTCTCTACAATGTTGGACGCCGCCACGTCGACGAACATCGCGATCAGCAGCGCAACCGTAACCGCGATCAGGATTAGTGCACCGACGATGGTGGCTACCGACTCCCGTTCGATGAGCGACCGGTACAACGCGTACTTCCGCTCCTGGATCTCCACCTTGAGCAGTGCCGCGCGATCCTGGGCCTCGTCGACCTGCTCGGCCTGCTCCGCCAGCCCTTTCTGTTCAGCCGCCTGATCCTGGAGCAGCTGCATTATCTCTGCCCGGGCATCGTCGTCGGTCACCTTCTCCACCAGCAGAGTACGCAGGTGGCTGAGTTGTTCGTCGGGTGCCAGGATCTGAATCCGGTCGAGGATGTGTCGTTTACGCTCGAGCAGCACCGGCAACGCTCCGACCTCCACCTGCGACTCCCCAGTGGTCGACGCCACAGGGACCAGCCGGTTGCCTGAGCCGCTGAGTCGCAGGCGCAGTGTCCCAAACTGGTCGGGGTGCGCGATCGCTTCGTTGATGCGCTCGAGTGAGGACCGTAGCTCCGGCAGCCGCTGTTGGTCGATGTCGGCCAACCCGACTCCGAGGGCCTGCAGCTGCGGTTCGTAGAACGCGCGCGCCGACCGCATGAACTCCGGCATCGACGACAGCGCCGCCCGATCGCCCACATTGTTTCGCGCCATGGTCTCTCCCTCGCCGAGCGGTCACCCAGCGGGAGAATAGTGGCGACGGTGGATTACGTCGAGCCGGCTGTCGGCTAACCGACGTGGCCGGCGGTCCGGTGCGGTCAGCGCTTCAACGCGATCAGGCGTTCGACCAGCTCCGGGTAGGACCAACCCGCCGCCTGGGCGGCCAGCGGCAGCAGGCTGCCCGGCGTCAGCCCTGGCAGGGCATTGACCTCCAGGCAGACCGGGGCGCCGCCGGCGTCACACCGGAAATCCACTCTGGAGTAGGTGTGCCAGTCGAAGCCGAGCGCCTGGTGGGCCAGCAGCGCGTACTTCTGCATCTGGGTGGCGAGGTCGGCCGGGATATCGGCCGGACAGATCTCCCGGGCGGCCCCAGGTTGGTATTTTGACTGGTAGTCGAAGAGCGGCTCGGAGATCTCGATCTCCACTACCGGCATTACGGTTTCGCCGACTACCCCGACGGTGAACTCCCGGCCGGGCAGGAAGGTCTCGATCACCCACTCCTCGTCGTCGGAGACCGAGGCCCGCAGCTCGGCAGCGGTGTGGGCGATCCGGACGTTGACGCTGGAGCCACCCGCGATCGGTTTCACCACCACCGGGCCGGACGCGAGCAGCGCCTCCGCCTCAGCAGCGGGCTGAGCCTGGCCAACCGGGTGCCGCACCTGTTCGGTGACGGGCACCCCGGCCGCCCGCAGCATGGCGAGGCTCTGGTCCTTGCGCCAGGCGGCGGCGCAGACCGAACTCCCGGCGCCGGTGAAGCCGATACCGGCCATCTCCAACAGCGCCTGCAGCCTTCCGTCCTCGCCCCAACCGCCGTGCATGGCCAGGAAGACCTGGTCGGCCTCCCGGAGGCGGTTCAGCAGCGGGGTGGAGGTGAGCGCCTGGAACATCCGGCGTTGCCACAGTGGCTGCTCCCGCATGTCCGGCGGCTCTTTGGGCACCGCGAACTCGGGGACGTCGGCGACCTCCTGCAGCCGCTCGGCGAGGACGGGTTGCGTCACCGCGGGGTCGATCACCGCAACCTCGTGCCCGCGTGACACCAGCGCCTCGGCGGCGGCCCAGCCGGAGGCGAGCGAGACGTCACGCTCCGAGCTTTCGCCACCACACAAAACGACAATTCTCATGCATCCTCCACGAACCGCCCGCGTATCCGGGAGTGTATGCCATCCCCGTCAACCATCGCGGCCAAAGGCCCGGTTTCGGGAGCGAGCCAACGTCCGATGAACCGGGCCTCGCTACGCGCGCCCGCCGTGGCTCAACTGGTCCGGGTGGCCAACGCCCGCAGCGGCGGCAGGCATGGTCAGCCGATGGCGACGACCCGAGCCCACTGCGGCGGCGGGTCCGGCACGTACGCATCGTCGATGCTCCGTTGTCGGGGGAAGAGCCCGACCACGGTCGCGCAGGGCGGCTGTTGGTCGGGCCACGGCGTCTGGCCATCGGTCAGCACCACGACCACGTCCGCGCGGGGGCGCGCCGCGAGTACCGTGGCGAAGCCTTCCCGCAGGTCAGTACCGCCGCCGCCGACGAGGGGAATCCCCTCGGCCCGGCACAGTGGGTGCACGGTCCCGGCCGCGGCGTCACAGGAGAGGACGCTGACCTGGCGTCTCCGTCCGCCCACCGCCCGGCCGATCGCGGCTACCTCGAGCAGCGCGCTCCCCAGCTCCGCATCGCTCACCGAGCCGGAGGTGTCGATGACCACAGCCACCTGCGGGGTGCGCCGACGCAGGGCGGGCAGCACGGCGCCGGGCACGGCGGCCGACCGCCGGGCCGGCCGTCCGAACGCGTAGTCCTGCCCAACGCCAGCGGTAACGGCCGCCGACCGCACCGCCGCGGCGAGCAGGTCCCGCCACGGTTGGGGCGGGTGGAACGCCTGCTCCGCCCAGCGTTGCCAGCCCTGCGGGACGTTGCCGGGATCACCGGCGATGCCTTCCGCCACCCGAAACCGGACCGCGTCGCGCTCCTGCGCGGTCAGTCCGTCTGCCCCGCCGGGGCCCAGATCCCACTCGCGGTCGGCTCCGTCCGCGCCGCTGCCGCAGTCCAGGAAGGCCAGGCCCTGGCTGTACGGCCCGAGCCGGAACTGGCCCAGATACTCCTCCATCAGCTCGCCGGTCGGCAGCTGGAGCATCGCCGGGTGGGCGGCACCGCTCGGCTGGGCCAGCCCGTCGCCGTACACGTCGTCGTTGATCTCGAAGTCGGCGGCGATGTTCATCCGCAACCGTTCGCCGCGACCGGTCAGGCCATGGGTCGCCGCGTACCGGTCGCCGCGGCCATGATGGTCGCGCAGCAGGTGTGACACCTCGTGTACCCAGACCCCGGCCAGCTCCTCGATCGGGGTTGCCGCCACGAAGGCCGGGGAGACGTAACAGCGCCAGTGCCGGTCCACCGCCATCGTCGGCACCCGGTCCGACGCCACCGGATTGAGCGCGAACAACGCGGTGGCCAGGTAGGGCCGCACCCGGGTCGCGAGTAGCCGGGCGGCGTACAGCTTCTGCTCGTCCAGCGTCATCGGCCGGCGCCGGCGGCAGCGGCCACCCGATCGGCCTGCCGGGCCAGCGAGACCGCGCCCGCGAGCCGATCGATCGCCGCCGGCACCGCCCAGCCGTCCTGGCGCAGCGCGGCCAGGGTGCTCGCCGGCACCACCACCAGGTCGGGTGCGCCGGTCGCCAGCGCCCGCTCCAGGACTGCCCACGCCGCGTCCCATCGAGCGCGCTCCGGACGCTGCCGGACCGCCGCCACCACCCCGTCGAGTACGGCCTGGCGGAGGTCACCCCGATCGGGCAGGACCGCACCAGCCGGATCGGCGAGCAGCTCCTCCGGTTCGGGCAGGTCCATCCGGTCCAGGGCGGCCAGCAGCTCCAGACCCGGACCGTCGCCGACCACTCCGCGTACCAGCAATCACAGCACCTCCCGGGAGGAACCCGCGGCGGTGCCGAAGGCGATCAGCCGCAGCGCCATCTCCCAGGTACGCGGTGACGGCCAGGCCCCGCCGCGCCGGATCTCGGTCTTCGGGAGCTGATAGATGAGCGCCGGGCGGGCGGTGAGTAGCCCGCAGACCGCCCTGCGGGCATACGCGACGGCCTCCGGCAGCGTGGCTGGATCGAGCCGGGGAAGCGCAGCCCGCGGCCAGGTTCCGCCCAGTCCGCGTACCACCACGTCGGGTTCATGGGTCCATTGCAGATGGACGAACCGGTTCGCCAGCGGTGCGGTCAGTTCTCCGCCGTCGGCTGCCGAGGCCCGAGGGTTGGCCGCGGCCACGATCCGGACCCCCGGCGGCAACTGGAGGGTGCCCACCCGCCGTTCCAGCACCAGCCGCAGCAGGGCGGCCTGCACGGCGGGCGGGGCGGTGGAGAGCTCATCCAGGAATAGCAGCCCGCGGCCGGCGCGGGCCAGCTCCACCGCCCAGTCCGGCGGCGCCATCGGGACGCCGTGCCCTATGGGGTCGACGCCGATCACGGGCAAGCCCGAGAAGTCGGTCGGTTCGTGCACGCTGGCGATCACCGTGGTCAGCGGCGTGTCGAGCGACTCGGCGAGCTGGTGGATCGCGGCCGTCTTGCCGATGCCGGGCTCGCCCCAGAGCAGCACCGGCAGGTCGGCAGCGACGGCCAGGGTCAGGGCCTCGAGCTGGCTGTTCGCCCGCGGCTCGGTGGTGTGGTCGGCGAGCAGGTCGAGCAGGTCGGCTGCGACATCGAGAGTCTTCGGCATCAGGGCATCACCATGTGGGAGAGAAGGCCGAGTACGGCGGGGTGGGCACAACGGGTGGGTTCAGCGGGTCCGGCAGCGGCGGCGGGCAGCTGTGCGCCGCTCCCGCGGGGTGGTGGTGGGGGGAAACTTGAGCGGGCCGCGTCCGGTCAGCCCAGCCCGGTACAACCCGGCGGTGACCTGGCCGGCGGCCACGGTCGCCAGCTCGTCCCGCAACGCCCCGTCTCGAAGCACCGCGTCCGGTCCGAGTAGCCCCTCGACAGCGGCCAGGGCGCCAGCGACGTCGCCGTGGTCGAGGCGGGGCCGGATCTCGTTAAGCTGCACCGGATCTCGATTCGCCTCGTCGATGACCCGCAGACAGGGCAGTGGCGTGCCGCCGAGGGCGACCAGCAGCTCCTCGCGGCGCAGCTCGTCCGGGTCATGGTCGAGCGGGGCGAGCACCCCGTCGACGAGGCCGATCCGGTGCGTCGAGCCGTCACACTCGACCAACGGCCAGCCGCTCGGGGGATCGGGGCGCCCAGACTCATCAGCCTGCGCAAGATAGGGCGCGAGTGCCGCCGCCACCAGCGGATGCAACCGGCCGGCGGAGATCAGCCCGGCCCGCAACAGCAGCAGGTCGGGAAGCGCCCACGTGGCTGCGTCCGGCAACACCGGCAGCCTGGTCGAGGGCTGCCCCGACAGTGCTCGCGGGGCATCCGAATCGGTCGCCAGGATCAGGCGGCGCCGCCCCCCGAGCCGGATCAACACCGGGGCGTCGGGCCGGCCTTCCGCGCACCGCAGCAGGGCCGCCTCCGCCGCCCAGCGGTGGGCGGCGCAGCCGCGCGGCAGCTGACCGGTCGAGTCTCCAAGCCCGCTGAGCCAGCTGTCCACACCAGATCTCATCGGCAACTCACTGGTATGCCGCGCGTGCCAGAGATGCCGGTGCAGGTCGAGGCGGAACCGTCGATCAGGGGGTGGCTGGAGGTGGTCCCCACGCCGGGTGCCGTCCCAGAGAGTGAGCCCGATCCGTTGCCCGGCAGCCGCCCACGCCGGTGCGGTCCGGGCCACCAGCTGCACCTCACCGCCGGCTGCCGACGGATACCGGGCCAGCGAAACCGTCAGGCCCGGCCGCAGCCGGCCGATCGGAGCGACGCGCGGCAGGTGCCACCGCAGCAGATCTGGCGCCAGGTGACGCAGGTCGGCGCGTAGTCGGGCAGCAAGCTCCCGGCCGTGGACCTGCCTCGCCGCACAAAGGTCCACATCGGCATCGACCCGCGCGGCGGCGCAGGCGCCAGCCCAGTCGCCGACGGTACGGCGGGCGGTCGCGGTCTCGATCATCGACGGCGGCACCGCGAACTCGCGCACCCGCCGCCACATAGAAAGGCGGTGATCTCCATCCGTCACATGTGAGCGCATCAGCACTCACCTGGCGTGGACGGAGCCTCCCTTCGGAACAAGAAGGTCATCATCGTCCGGCAGCGTACACCAGAAACCCTCGATTGTCATCGGGCCGTCAGAGCCAGCCCTCTGCTGGTCTCGTCAGACGTTCACGACCACAGCTCGGCTGATAGGAGGCCCGTGGTCTCGATCGGCGGCAGACCATCGTCCAGTCCTCGTAGCCGCCGGTAGGTGTCGCGCATAGCGCTCTTGTCCGAGAGGTGTCGTTTGAGAGCCGCGCGCTGGAGGACCGTGATGGTGCTTGCCAAGTTGATTGACCCTACAGAAGGGTTGCCAGCGCGAAGCCGACGGAGTCGGCTGATCTCGGAAGTGGCTAGCTGCGCGCCGTAACCGTCGTCGATGAGCACCGTTACCGAGGCGCCGGCTTCAGCAGCGACGACTGAGTGCGCGATGACCATGATCTCGCCCAGATCTTTCGGCTGCCTCATCCTTTGTCTCATAGGTTGTCGGGTGATCCGGTGGACAACCGCGGCGAGCTCGGGTGTCGGGTGGTCCGAGAGTATCTGCATCCAGCGGGGCGTCAGCTTCCGCCAGACCTGCTCGGCGCCTTGAAAGCGTTCGTCCTGGCGAGACTTGCGGAAGACCTCCTCCCGCACAGTCTCGGGGGCGCAGAGCTGGCCAAGGACGCTGATGAGGAGGCGTTCCTTGCGGATGGAGAAGAAGTTGAGGCCGGGTCCCGCATCGATGATCGGCCGGTGGCTCACGCGGTACCTCTCTCCGCCGTGGAGCTATGTCCATCGTCGTCCGTCGAAGAGAGGTCCTCCTCCAACGCGGCCAGGTCCACGTCCACGATGGGCAGGTCGCTGGGGTCTGCCCAGGCGATCTCCCGTTTGGAGGGATCGATTCCTGCTTCTCGCAGTTCTGCGATAGCGGCTTCCGAGCTGATTCCTCGCAAGGTGGCAATAGCCTGCGCGGGCAGCACACCCTCCACGTAGCCCTTGATAGCTCGGGCGAGCAGTCGCTGCGGCGCTCTGCGTTGATTGGAGTCCGATTGCAGGGTGCGGTACTGGTCGATCCAGCCGAACCGGACTGCCAGCTGTGGCGTGGACACACTCATCCACTCCGACTTGGTAGCGGTATCGATGTACCCAGCTTGATGGAGCGCGATCGCAGCGATCGGCGGCGAGACCAGGAATCGTTGAACGACGGCGGAAAGGGCGGACTGGTTGATCGGCAGCTGGCTTCCGAGAAACTCCCGCAAGCCGTCGGCGGGCACAAGTAGATGGCGGGCGAAGGCGTCGGCACGGATTTCCCGTGGAGTCCGGTCGCTCCACCTGCCCGTGCCATCGTCGACCCAATCCTCGAACAGCACGTGGCCGAGTTCGTGGGCGAGTGTACTGCGCTGCCGCATCGGCCGCTGGGTGCGTGCGACACCGATGAACACGGCATTGCGGCGCGGATCGCGCATCGTCAGTCCGTGTTCGTCTGGGCCCACGTCAAGCACCGCAACGTCGATCCCCGTGGCCTGCTCGATGATCGCCACGAAGTCGCCGAATGGCTGCACGCCCATGTGATGTTCTTGGCGAAACCGTGCCGCGGCGGTCCGCCCTTCGCTCTCAGCGGTCACGAAAATCTGCCGCGACGTCAGATTGTGGCGGGGATGGCGTGGTCGGCGAGGTAGTCGTCGAGTTCCAGGAAGTGGAGCAATGACCGCCGCATGCTATCCATCTCAGCGTGGTTCGTTGCGCGCGCCGCACACTGCGCCGTGTCCGCCACGGTACTGGTCCCGGTTAGCTGGGCGACGGTGTGCCCGGTTGCCCACGCGATCGCGACCACCTCGGGCAGCTTGGCTCCCCGATCCCCGGAGATGATCCGTGAAAGCGTGGACTGCGAGATGCCGGTGACGTCAGCAAGGGCACGTTGGCTGAGGCCGGCAGTCGCCCGGGCACGCTCTATCAGCGCGCCGACGCTGGTCATTGTCATGGTAACCACCTCTTTGAATCAGGGGATGACCTGATGATTCATCATAGCCCGGAGGTCGACGCTGACGCCACTCCGGTGCTGATTCTCGAAGACGGGATTGGCTGGGTCGGCGTAGCCGAGTGAGCGGTGGCCGGGGGAGCTAAAGGCGTGGATCAGGGCGTTGGTTCACACCCAGATCGCTGCTGGCCAGCCGTCGGAGTGTGTAACCGGCGGGTCCGGCAGCGGCGTCGCGGTGCCGGCCGCGACGCGCGCCGCGGTCCAGGCGGCGGCGCAGGCGTCGAGCACGTCGTCCACGGCTGCCTGGCGACCCGCCTCCCCCAGCTCGGCGGGTAGCTCGATTCCGGCCTCGGCCAGCAGACGCTGGCGATATTGGGCTCCGGCCCAGGTGCGCTTGCTGTCGAGCAGCGGCCCGCCGGCCATGCTGGCGAACGACACCTCGGGGTGCACCTCGACGACCCGCCGTCCCGCCTGCCGTGTCCAGCCGTCGACCTCGAGAATCTTCGACCGCAGGGCGTATCCCTGAGCCGAGACGCCCTCGCCTGCCCGCTCCCGGTTCACCTGCACCGCCTGCGCGTGGCTGCCGGCCGCCAGCGCTGCCCGTACCGGCGTCATGAACACCGATGATCGTCGAGGCCCCAGCCGTTGACGGGCCAGCATGTCGGCCTCCCGCCGCCCGGTGTCCGGAAGACCGATCGGGATGTCGATGCCGATGGCGGCGAGCTGACCAGCCACCTCGGCCTCGGCGACCAGGGTGGCGATTGTCCTCGAGACGTGTGCCGTAGCGGCGCCCTGGTGCAGGACCACGCCGATCCAACCCGTCTTGCAGGCGTCTGCACCGAGCACCCTGGATGGCGACATCCGAACACGATAGCGCTGCTGGCGGTCGCCCGGTGGCGGCGCGGGGTCTAAGCTGGACATCGCCAGCAATGAGGAGAGTGTGTGCCGGTGACCGGGGCGAGCGAGCACCCGCAGGTGGTGGTGTATCCCCGTACCTGGTGGCAGACGCCCGGAGGGCGGCGGGCCGGGTGGCGGCGTGGACTGGCGGGCGCGGTAACCGTCCTGGTCCTCGCGGTGGCGGTGCTGTTGTGGTTGGAGCGACCGCCCACCAACGGAGCCGGCGGGGCCGGGGAGACGGCGGTGGCAGGCTACCCGGAGCGGGCCGACATCAAGTTCGGGTGGCGCAGGCGCCTTCCTGACGCGCCTGGGCCCGCCGCCGGCACCATCCAGGCAGGTGGGAGCGTCTCTGCCGTGTCGGACGGCGGCGCCCGATGGAGGCTGCCGGACCAGCCAGGGTTTGGCCGGACGGCCAAGCTCTCGCCAGATGGCCGTTACCTGCTTCAATATTATCGCGGGGCCCTCGAGATCCGCGATCTGATCGATGGTGGACGTTCCTCCTTCCCGGACGTCGACGTGCGCTGGATGACCGACCCGTTCTGGTCGCCGGACAGCAGCCGGGTGCTGGTGCCGACCGCCGAGGATGATCCGGTAGTGGTGCTCGGCGTCGATGGCAGTCAGTCAGAGCTGACCGGGCCGGGCGTGGTGGCGGGCTGGGCTGGCCGGGCCTCGGTAGTGTGGCTGGCCGGTTCCGGCGATCCCGCGCGCGGCCGAACCACCGTTGTGGCGGCGAAGGTGGTGTCGTTGGCGGGGGAGACACTGCGCACCGTGGAGTTGCAGCCGGAGTCGCCGTGGCGGGTCTCGGCCTCGGATCTGCTGGAGACGCCGCTGGATTCGACGGTGTCGGTCGCTCCCGATGGTGCCCAGTTGGCCATCATCGAGCGCGGTGGTAGCGAGGATGAGCTCCGGCGATTCTCGCTGCGGGACGGTATGCAGCTCGCGGCCCCGGTGATGGTTTCGCGAGCGCTCTCGTGTCCCATTTCCTGGGCCGGATCAGCCCCGGTGGTTCACACCTATGAACGGGAGAGCGGCCGCGCCAGCGTAGTGCGGGTGGTCGATGATCGAGTCGAGCGACTGATCGTCTTCGCGCCACGGCTGGAGGTGCGCTGCAGCGTCTGGGCTACCGAGGCGTTGACCGGGCAGGCCCACTCCGCGGTCTTCGGCACCAACGAGGCGTGGTGGACCTGGTGGCGCAGCCACCTCACATCGGCCACCGGCATTGGTCTGCTGGGGAGCCTGCTGGTAGGAGTGTGGCGGTGGTTGCGGAAGCGGGCACGAAGCTGGCAGGAGCGGTCTATTCGGAAGCCGGGTCCGAACACCGAGACATCCGCTGGGTGAAGCTACGATCTGCTACGCCGCAGCCAGAAAACCCCCGCGGTCATGACCAGAAAGAGGCAGGCCAAGGTGCCGGTGATCCACCGCTGGTACGGCTCGTGTGGACTGAAGAGCGGGGGGATCGACAGAATGAGGGCGGCTCCGGCCAGGACCATTCCGAGGAATGTGGCCAAAAACGGCGGGCTGGACCTATCGATCACATCGAACCCCGCGGTTGCGCTCTCGACAGCGTTGCTCGAAACCGTGCATGCCCCCATCTTCTCGTGGCTGGGACGACCTCTGTCAAGCTCGCTGGTGATCGAGCGTGCCGGGCGCGGAGCCGGTCGCTGCCATGATGGGATACGACGCATGGCGGTTTCGGGTGCTCCGGTGCTGGAGATGCTGTGGGAAGCTCACGACCCGCACCTCGCGTTCAAGGAGAGGTTCGGCTTCAGCGACGAGGAGTCGGCCGGCCGCTGGGTCGCCACCACGCTGGGCGAGTGCTGGGGTGTCCAGGTCCACTCCTGTGAACGGATCGTGATCAGCGACCGCAACGCCTTGGCCTGGGTCGTCACGCCATCCGGCCGGCTGCTCGCGAAGTGGTCGGTCGCGCCCGAGCGGTTCCCGCGACTGTGGGAGATGACCCGGCTCACGCACTGGCTGGACGGCCAGGGGCTGCCGGTCTCGGCGCCAGTCCCCGCCCTGGACGGCCGGCTTCAGCTGGAGGTCGACGGTGTCTCGATGTGCCTGCAGCGCGAGATCCAGGGCGACCTGCTCGACACCGCTGACCCCGATCAGGTGCGAGCGGCCGGCGCGGCCTTGGCCCGGTTGCAGGCCGCGTTGGCGGTGTACCCCGACGCCGATCGGGTCGCCTCGCTGGCTAATCCGGGTGAACCGTCGCCGGCCCCGTTGCCGACCCGGGTCACCGACTGGCTCGACACCAGCGCCGGGCAGGTACCCGCCGCGGCTCGCGATCTCCTGCGCCGGTTGATCGCTGCCGCGCCGACGGACCACCTGCCGGCCCAGCTCGTCCACCATGACTTCCGCTCCGCCAACGTCCTGTGCGCCGGAGCCGAAGTCGCCGCGATCATCGACTTCGAGGAGGCTCGGCTCGACCACCGGGTCGTCGAGCTGGCACGGTCGGCGGTCCTGCTCGGGACCCGTTTCCGGAACTGGGGACCGGTGTCGGCTGAGGTTCGCGCGGGGTTCCTCGCCGGATACCAGTCCGTACGCCGGCTGACCCCGGTCGAGGCCGGCTGGTGGGACATCCTGCTGCTCTGGCACGCCCTGGCGATGGTGCCGCCCGGCGACGACCCGACCGGGTGGGGAGCATCTGCGCAGAGCCACCTGACGGAGCTGGCCCGTACCGTGTGAAAGAAATCAGCCCGACGCCAACGCCAGTCTCCGGGATGCGGCGCCCGTGCCTCGGCGAACCGGCCCAGCTACCTTGCTGATCCGTATGTCAAGCCGCCTGAGCGAGCTGCGGGACGCCCCGGGTCGGCCTGGTTACGGCTAGATCGTGGGCGGTCTGGAGGTTGATCCAGAAGTCAGGGGTGGTCCCGAAGGCGCCAGCCAGGAGCCAGGCGGTCTCCGGCGTTACGCCCCGCTTACCACGCACAAGCTCGTTGATTCGCTGAACTGGTACGCCCAGGTGCTCGGCCAGTGCTACCTGAGTCAAGCCGAGCGGTTTGAGGAACTCCTCGCTCAGGACCTCACCGGGGTGGGTTGGGATCCGGTTCGCTGGCAGCATCTGTCCTCCTCAGTGGTAGTCGACGATCGTGACCTCGTGCGCGTCTCCGCTCTCCCAACGGAAGACGATGCGCCACTGGTCGTTTACCCGGATGCTGTGGTCTCCTGCACGGTCTCCCTTCAACGCCTCCAACCGGTTACCCGGCGGTACCCGCAGGTCACGAAGCTCCCGGGCCGCGTTGACCATATCCAGCTTCCGGAGCGCCGCAGCGCGGATGTTGGCTGGGATGCGCCGGGCGCGGCTGGTGCGTCCGTGGAACAAGGCCTCCGTCGCTGCGTCGCCGAACGAAGCGATCAAAGTGTTTCCCCCACCACGCCACGGTACACGCTTTCACGGTGTCCATGCAATTGTATCCGTCGGGGCGCAACGCCAGGAGCCGCGAGACCAGGGTTTGGTTGGACGCGGTTGCCGGCGTCGGCCGCAGACCGGTGGCGAGCCCGACTTGGTGTGACAGGGTGGGGGAGTGAACCGACTCGCGGACGCTACGTCTCCGTACCTGCTGCAGCACGCCGACAACCCGGTCGACTGGTTCGAGTGGGGCGAGCCGGCGTTCGCCGAGGCCAGGCGGCGGGACGTGCCGATCATGATCTCTGTCGGGTACAGCGCCTGCCACTGGTGTCACGTGATGGCGCATGAGTCGTTCGAAGACCCGGAGGTCGGGCGCGCCCTCAACGAGGGGTTCGTGTCGATCAAGGTGGATCGCGAGGAACGGCCCGACGTCGATGCGGTGTATATGACCGCCACCCAGGCGATGACCGGGCAGGGCGGCTGGCCGATGACGGTCTTCGCCACTCCTGAGGGGGAGCCGTTCTTCTGCGGCACCTACTTCCCCAAGCCGCAGTTCACGCAGCTGTTGCGGTCGGTGGGTGCGGCCTGGCGGGATCAGCGGGACGCGGTCACGCGGCAGAGCGCGGCGGTGGTGGAGGCGCTGGCGCGGGTGGCGGTGCCTCCCGGCGCCGGCACCGCCCTGGACGAAGGCCAGCTCGACGCGGCCGCCGCCCAGCTGGTGCGGGAGCAGGACCAGGTCAACGGCGGGTTCGGGGACGCTCCGAAGTTCCCGCCGCACATGAACCTGCTGTTTCTGCTGCGGCAGGTGGCGCGTACCGGTGACCCGGGGTCGTTGGAGCTGGTCCGGCACACCAGTGAGCAGATGGCCCGGGGCGGGATCTATGACCAGCTCGGCGGCGGCTTCGCCCGCTACAGCGTGGACGCAACCTGGACGGTGCCGCACTTCGAGAAGATGCTCTACGACAACGCGCTACTGCTGCGGGCCTATACCCAGCTGTGGCGGCGGGACCTGGCCGCCGCCGACGGCAGCGGGGCGCTGGCCGGGCGGGTGGCCCGGGAGACGGTCGGTTTCCTGCTGCGGGATCTGCTGCTTCCCGAGGGCGGGTTCGCCTCGGCGCTGGATGCCGATACCGACGGGGTGGAGGGCGCCACCTATGTGTGGACGCCGGCTCAGCTGCGGGAGGTGCTGGGCGAGGCGGACGGCGACTGGGCAGCTGATGTCTTCGGGGTCACCGAGCCGGGCACCTTCGAGCACGGCACCAGCGTGCTGCAGCTGGCACGGGACATCGACGGCGCCGACCCGACGGTGGTCGACCGGTGGCAACGGGTACGCCGGCAGCTGGCGCTGGCCCGGGCGCAGCGCCCGCAGCCGGCCCGGGACGACAAGGTGGTGGCGGCCTGGAACGGGCTGACCGTCACCGCGCTGGCCGAGTATCTGTCGGTCGCTCGTACCGTGGCGGCGCCGGTGGCGGACCCGGAGCAGCCGCCGTGGCTGGACGAGCTGACCGTGGTGATCGGCCGGGCCGCGGAGGTGCTCGCCTCCCACATCGTCGACGGGCGGCTGCGGCGGGTCTCCCGCGACGGCGTCGTCGGCCAGCCAGCGGGGGTGCTGGACGACTACGGGGCGGTGGCCGAGGCGTTCTGTGCGGTGCATCAGCTGACCGGCGAGGGTCGGTGGCTGACCCTCGCCGGGGAGCTGCTGGAGGTGGCGCTGACCCGGTTCGACAATGGCCAGGGCGGTTTCTTCGACACCGCCGACGACGCTGAACAGCTGGTCGCCAGGCCGGCGGACCCGACCGACAACGCCAGCCCGTCCGGCCTGTCGGCGGTGGCCGGGGCGCTCACCGCGTACGCCGCGCTCACCGGCGAGGCGCGCTACCGGGAGGCGGCGCAGCGGGCGTTGGCGACGGTGGCGCCGTTGGCGCAGCAGCATCCCCGGTTCATCGGTTACGCGTGTGCGGTGGGGGAGGCGCTGCTCTCCGGCCCTTATGAGATCGCGATCGTCACCGACGATCCGGTGGGGGATCCGCTGGTGCGCACCGCGTACCGGCTGGCGCCGCCGGGGGCGGTGGTGGTCGCGGGTGGTCCGGACCAGCCGGGGGTGCCGCTGCTGGCGGGCCGGACCTGGCGGGGCGGCGAGTCGACGGCGTACGTCTGCCGCCAGTTCGTCTGTGACCGGCCGGTCACAGACGAGCAGGAGTTGGCGGCGCAGCTGACCTGATACCTCCCAGTGCGACACACAGGTTTCTAATCGGACATACAGCCATCTAACCGATAAGCTCGGCTGATTCCTGACCCTGTCGCTTGGGGAGGCAGCCGATGACCGGGCTCGCCGCCGTGTTCGGCACCGACCTGCCGGCGCCGGCAGGTCACCAACCCGGCTGGCCGCCGGCGGCGGCGACGATCGCCGCCGCCCTCGCCGTCCGCGGCCGGCAACCCGCCAACTGGTCCGCGGGCGGGGCTGAGCTGGTGATCCAGGCGGAGCTGCCGATGGTGCACCGGATACCGGCCGGAGCATTGGTGCTCGCCGGCTCGGCGGCGCCGAGCGACATCGCCGCCGCCTACGCCAGCGGCGGGGCGGCGGGGTTGCGTGCACTCGGCCTCGGGGAGTACGCGGTGATTCTGGCAGATCTGTCCCGGAACGTGCTCTTCCTCGCGCGGACTCCGGCCGGACCGCCGTTGTACTGGGCGCGCCACGGCCCGGTGGTACTAGCGGCCTCGGAACCAGCCGGGGTGCTCGCGGGCGGGCTACCGGCCGAACCCGACCAGACCGTGGTCCGCCGATTTCTCGCCACCGGCGCCTGCGACGACCAGGCCGCCACCTTCTACGCCGGGGTCCGGCGGGTACTGCCCGGCCAGGTGGTCGAGGTGACCCGGACCCCGACCGGCTGCCAGGTCCGGGCCGACCCGCCAGCGCCAGCGCCGCTGCCCGACCCGGCGCAGCGGCTGGCGGCGCTCGACTTCACCGGGCCGGTCGGGGTCCGGCTCGGCTGCGGAGCCGGCGCCGCGGCGGTGCTCGGGAGCGCTCTCGCCGCCCACGACCGACCCCGGCCGCTGCCGGTCTACTCGGCCCACTTCCCCGAGTTGACCGCCGTCGACGACCGTGGCGCCTACTGCGCCGGCACGCTGCTCGGCCCGTCCGCGCTCGGCGCCGCGCGGCATCGGGCGCTGCCCTTCTTCCTGGACGAGGTCGATGTCGACGGGTACCTCGACGACCTGGGCGAGCCCACCCCTTCGCTATCGGACTGGTTGTGCTGGGCGACGGCCCGGCGGGTAGCCGGTGACGTCGGCGTCCTGGTCGACTCGATGACCGGCCCGCAGCTGTCCCGGCTCACCGACCGGATCGCCAGCCGGTACGGGGTCGTGGTGGCGCAGCCGCTGGCGGATCTCACCGCGGCAGCGGGGCGCGCCGCCGCGTTGACGATCGCGGAGCGGACCCTCCCCGACGCGGCAGTCACCGACACGCTCGCCAGCCAGCCCGACGACAGCACCGGTCCGCTCCTGCCGGAGCTGCTGCGCGGACTGCAATCCGAACTGGTCACCACCTTCCTCGACCCGCGGCTGCCGGCGTACCTGGGGCCGAGAACCGCCGCTGACGGGCTGCGGCAGGTGCTGGCGCTGCTCTCCGGCGGCGCCGACCCAGCCGCGGTGTGGCGGCGCTACCTGGTGGAACGCTGGCTGCGGCGGCCCCCGTTTCGGCAGCATCCGGGGCGTGCCGCGCCGCCGGCCGAGTGGGCGGCGCCCACCTCTCCGGACCGGGCCGGCGGATGGGCGGTGGTCCCGGTGCGGACCGAGCTGCTCCAGCCCGGCGACCGGTTCCTTGCCCGATTAGCTTGGTATGCCAGCGAAGCGGCGGCCGGCGCCCCGCCTGGTCGATGGTGGCTGCTGCTCGCCGCCAAGCCGCTGGCGGTGGCCCAGGGGCGGGCCCGGCCGCTGTGGGAGATCCGGCCCGGCCCCACCGCCCGGCTGCTGCACCGGTTGGCGGGTCGCCGCCTCGCCGCGGCCGGAGCGTTCGGCGGCGTCACCCTCCGGCGACCCACCGCTGGGCTGTCCCTGGCCGGCCCGTGGACGCTGCAGGTGGCCGTCGAGACCGCTGGGCGGTGCCGGCTGGTCGCGGCGACCGCCGTGGCGCTGCTCGGTGGCGCCCGGCTCGCCGCCCGGATCGCGGGGCCGGCGGCGCGGTCGGTGCGACCGCCGCGTCCCGGCGCCCCGCCGCCGGCGCAGGTGGCGGTCACCTCCGCGCCCGCCGAACCGGACCGGGTCGCCGCCCAACTGCTCACCGCCCTCCGGACAACCCTGCCGCCGGACCGTTTTGCCGACCTCGCCGGCTGTGCGGTGGTGACCGACGAGGTGCTCGGGTGGGCCACCATCAGCGGCGAGCCGCCGCCGTCGGCCGATTGGGAGCAGCTGCGGGCGTTCGCGGCGAGCGACCCGTTCGACCCCCCGTCGACGCCGATGGTGCTCGCGTTACCGGCCGGTATCCTCAGACCGTACGACCAGAGTGGGGCACCCCCCACCGGAGGCACGGCAGGCAGGAGTGAGTATGCCGGGGGAGTCGTTCGACACGTACCAGCTGGGCCAGGAGCACCAGGCGGTACGCGACGCAGCACGCAAGATCAGCCAGGACAAGGTCGCCCCGAACGCGGCGAAGGCGGATGAGACGAGCGAGTTCCCGCAGGCCTCGTACGAGGCGTTGCGCATCGCCGACCTGCACGCCCCACACATCCCGACCGAGTACGGGGGCGGCGGGGCCGACGCGTTGGCGACTGCGATAGTCATTGAGGAGGTCTCGCGTGCCTGCGCCGCCTCCGGCCTGATCCCGGCGGTCAACAAGCTCGGCACCATGCCGCTGTTGCTGGCCGGCTCCGAGCCGCTGAAGCAGCAGTTCCTGCCGCCGGTGGCCAGCGGAGAGGCGATGTTCTCCTACTGCCTCTCCGAGCCGGAGGCCGGCTCCGACGTGGCCGCGATGACCACCCGGGCGGTGCCGGACGGAGACGGCTGGATCCTCAACGGAGTCAAGCGGTGGATCACCAACGCGGGGGTCTCCCGTTTCTACACCGTCTTCGCGGTGACTGAGCCCGGCGCCGGCACCCGCGGCATCTCGGCCTTCGTGGTCGACGCCGAGAACGACGCCGGCGTCGGCTTCGGGGCACCGGAGCGCAAGCTCGGGATCAAGGGCTCGCCCACCCGCGAGGTCTACCTCGACGGGGTGCGGGTCGGCCCGGACCGGCTGGTCGGCGCCGTCGGGGAGGGGTTCAAGCTGGCCATGCGCACGCTCGACCACACCCGGGTGACGATCGCCGCCCAGGCGGTGGGGATCGCGGCCGGGGCGCTGGCGGCGGCCGGCGAGTACGTCACCGAGCGGGAGCAGTTCGGCCACCGGTTGGCTGACCTGCAGGCGGTGCAGTTCATGGTGGCCGACATGGGCATGAAGCTGGAGGCGGCGAGGCAGCTGACGTACGCGGCGGCGGCCCGCTCCGAGCGCGTCGAGGCCGACCTGACCTTCTTCGGGGCGGCGGCGAAGTGTTTCGCCTCCGACGCGGCGATGGAGATCACCACCGACGCGGTGCAGCTGCTCGGTGGCTACGGCTGCACCAAGGACTATCCACTGGAACGGATGATGCGGGACGCCAAGATCACCCAGATCTACGAAGGCACCAACCAGGTCCAGCGCGTCGTCATGGCCCGGCAGCTGCTCAAACCCCGCTGAGCCGGGCCGACGGCACGCCATCCGGGTCGGCGCTAAGCTTGCGACCTGTGGATACGCGTACCGGTCTGCCGGTGGTCGGGATGGTCGGCGGCGGGCAGCTGGCCCGGATGACCCATCAGGCGGCGATTGCGCTCGGCCAGTCATTGCGGGTGCTCGCCACCGACCCTGACGACGGCGCCGCCATCGTCGCCGCCGACGTGCACCTGGGCCAGCCGACCGACCTGGAGGCGCTGCGGCGGTTCGCGAAAGGCTGCGACGTGGTCACCTTCGACCACGAACACGTCCCCGGCGACCACATCCGGGCGCTGGCGGCGGCCGGCGAGACCGTCTACCCGAGCGCGGACGCCCTGCTCTACGCCCAGGACAAGCTAGCGATGCGGCGGCGGCTCGCTGAGCTCGGCATCGCCGTCCCCCGGTGGCGGGCGGTCAGCACCGCCGACGAGCTCGACGAGTTCGCCGCCGGTGACTACCCGATCATCCTGAAGACGGTCCGGGGCGGTTACGACGGCCGCGGGGTCTTTGTGATCGAGGCTCCGGAGGAGGCCGCCGGCCAGCTCGCCACCGGTGAGCCGGTGCTGCTGGAGGAGAAGCTGACGCTGCGGCGGGAGTTGGCGGTCCAGCTCGCCCGGTCACCGTTCGGCCAGGTCGCGGTCTACCCAGTAGTGGAGACGGTGCAGGCGGACGGCGTCTGCGTCGAGGTACTCGCCCCCGCCCCCGGGCTCGACGAACAGACCGCGGTGGAGATCCAGCAGCTGGCGATCCGGATCGCCACCGAACTCGACGTGGTCGGCCTGCTCGCGGTCGAGCTGTTCGAGACCGACCGGGGCATCCTCGTCAACGAGCTGGCGATGCGTCCGCACAACTCCGGCCACTGGAGCATCGAGGGGGCCCGGACCTCCCAGTTCGAGCAGCATCTGCGGGCGGTGCTGGACTATCCGCTGGGCGCCTGCGAGCTGGCCGCCCCGGCGGTGGTGATGGCGAATGTGCTCGCCGCCGAGACCACCGCGCAGCCGCTCGACGAACGGCTGCACCACCTGTTCGCGGCGGTCCCGGACGTCAAAGTGCATCTTTACGGCAAGCGAACGCGCCCCGGTCGCAAGATCGGGCACGTCACCGCCCTCGGCACGGAGCTGGCCGAGGTACGTGACCGGGCGGCGCGGGCCGCGACACTACTACGGGAAGGGACCACGCACTGATGCCGACGGTCGGCGTGATCATGGGGAGCGACTCGGACTGGCCGGTGATGCGGGCCGCGGCGGAGGCGCTCGCCGAGTTCGGGGTGGCGTACGAGCAGCGGGTGGTGTCGGCGCACCGCACCCCCGCGGCGATGCTGGAGTACGCGCAGACCGCGGCCGACCGTGGGGTCCAGGTGATCATCGCCGGCGCCGGCGGTGCGGCGCACCTGCCGGGGATGGTCGCCTCGGCGACCCCGCTGCCGGTGATCGGGGTGCCGGTGCCGCTGGCGCACCTCGACGGCATGGATTCGTTGCTCTCGATCGTGCAGATGCCGGCCGGGGTTCCGGTGGCGACGGTCTCGATCGGCGGCGCCCGCAACGCCGGCCTGCTGGCGGTCCGGATGCTCGCGGCGAGCGACCAAAAACTGCGGGCTGCGATGGCGGCCTACCAGGGGCGGCTGGCCGACCTGGTCACTCAGAAGGACGCCGCCCTGCAATCCGAGTTCTAAGCCGATAACCGCCGACTGTTGCGCCGCATTCGCAACCGTGTGGCACCACCACTTGGATTCGGCTACTGTGGAAACACGTGGGCTCTGCTTGCTTGTGAGGGCTTCGTTCTCGTCTAGGGCCAGAGTGGGGGGCGCCAGCTTGTACGAAGAGGCGGCAAGGGCGCGGGAAAGTGAGGTCGCCTGTTTGGCGTGCAACGGTCACTTGCCTGGCGCCCTTTACTTGGCCGGCTACGTCGTTGAGTGCCTCCTCAAGGACTATCTAACTCGAATGAGTCGACCTTTCCCTCGCACCGGCGCGCGTGGACATGATCTTCGTGATCTGTATGATAAGGCTGGTTTAAGGGCCTCCGATCTCGGTGGGTTCAGGCGCGCGTTTCTCGATCGTTGGACGACGAGTATGAGGTATTCGGCTAGTTTCGACTCTGAACATCGGCCGGAGGACCTCCTTGTTGGGGCGCAGGAGCTTGCGGCTTATGTGCGTAGAAGAAGTCGGTACGCGGGTCGTAGACCTCGAAGGAGGCACGGATGACGACTCCCGAGCACGGTACCTCCGCGATTCGGCAGGTGCTTGAAACGAACGCCGACCGGCATGGGCTGCACGGGGCGCGGATTCATGTTACCCGGGAGGTCAGCGGAGGGTGGCGCATCAGGGTCGTCCACGACGGGCTGTCGAACCTTTCCGAGGCAGTCCGCAGAGAGCGGCTGCTCGCTGGACTGGAGCACGAGGCAACAGACGTGGAGCTTTTGACCCTCGCTGAGGAGCGATGGTATGGTCCGCCATTCGCTGAAACCGAGGGCGCTCTCCCGACCTGGCCAGATGCGTTCGGTCAACAGTCGGCGGAGCCGCTGCTGTTTGCTAGCGATCTTGACCAGGACCTTCCGCGTCCCGCGGTGGTGACTTTCTACAGTCTTAAGGGTGGGGTAGGTCGCACTACTGCATTGGCGGCTACGGCTCGCATCCTTGCCGGCCGTGGGCACCGGGTCTTGACTATCGACATGGATTTCGAAGCTCCCGGACTACCATTTCTGTTCGGGTTGCCTGAGTTGGAAACAGATGGCGGTGCGTTGTCGCTCCTCCTTGCTCTTGAGCAGGGAGAGGAGGTTGATGTCAGGGAACACCTCCAGAGGGTCGACGATGCGGAGGAACTCTACTGCATTCACGCCGGAAAGCTTGGGATAGACTACGCGCAGCGATTGCAGCTGGTTGAGCCGGAAGCCTGGTATCGTGAAACGCCGAACCCGCTCCATAAGCTGATCGATGCCGCGGCGAGTTCATCCATCGAGCCGGACTTTATCCTGCTCGATTCCAGAACTGGCATTTCACCTATTAGCGCGCCGTTGCTCTTTGATGTCGCGGACCTGGCGGTTGTTTGTTTCTTCCCTCACCCGCAGGCCGAACGCGGCACCGAGCTGTTGGTCGATTCGCTTCTCGCTGCGCGGACTCGGCGTTCAGTAGATCACTTACCCATTTTTCCGGAACCACGTTTCCTGGTCTCGCCGGTACCTCCGGGACCTTCCGCCGCCACGGTACAAGATCGGGCGCTCTCCTGGATTGATCGGTGGTTAAGCGCCGCCCAAGGAAGACGAGAGTCGGCGGTCGGTCCTCTTCGAGCTGACGAACTAAGCCATTTTGTCCGGTACTCTCCGGAAACTGCGTTCGCAGATTCTCTCGAACTCTCGACGATAAATAAGGAGACGTACGGGCCGGTCGCGGATTGGCTCGAACAGCTGCTTCCGCAAATGACGGCGATGGCTCTGACGAAAGAGGTAGCTGACAAGCGAACAGTGCTCCACGAACTCGACTTCTCAGCGGGAACAGCGGAGCATCACGGTAGCTTTTTCGATGATTTCGTCAGAACCGCAGTATTCGACCAGGCGATGGACCGGCGGTATCCGCTGGTGGTGGGCAGAAAGGGTACCGGCAAAACCGCAGTCTTCCGGTGGCTTCTCGAGCGGGCGCCGGGTATACGACCGGTGCCCGTGATATGTTCCCCAGCGCTCCGTGCGCCGTATCCTTGGGTGCTGAATGCACACGGTTTCGCAGCTATTGAGCCACACCTTCAAGAGCATGCCGGAGGATGGTCGGGATTCTGGGCGTGCTACGCGGCCATGGCATGCTATCTGTCGGCGCCCCAGGCTGATAGAGTCCCGCCGCCGACCGAACTTGGACTTTCGGAACTGATTCAGTACATCGGGGAGGAAGACCTGGACGAGTTAGTTGTTCAGCGACTACTTGTTCAGATGCTTGACACGCCGAACGCCGGGCTGCTTGCCGCTAGATGGTTAAAGGCTGTCGACGCGACTCTCGATAACTATCAATTTCTCCTATTCGATGGGCTGGATACAGGGTTTGGCAACGACGATTCGAGTCGGAGTCGGCGGACGAGTGCCGTCACCGGATTGTTCACATTCTTGACAGATTATGAGGGTACTTTTCAGAATCTCTCTTTCAAGATTCTGCTCCGATTTGATATTTGGCAGGACCTGCACTTCCAGAACAAGAGTCATCTGCTGGGAAGGTCGGTACAGCTACGTTGGAAAGATCAGGCCGACTATTTCAGGACCGTCCTGAAGCAGGCCGCACGGAGCGATGCCTTCATGACGATGCTGGGGGCGGCTGGGGTCAACTCAGACCCAGACTTATGGAGCCACCGGGAAGTGTTCCAGGCATGGAACATATTGGTGGGAGAACGGATGAAGGGTGGGAAGACAACATTCACCAGGAACTGGGTTTGGAACCGTCTGGCCGATGGCCAAGGTGATCATGGGCCTCGCGCGCTTATTCAGTTGTTCAACAAAGCCGTCGAGTGGGAAAAACAAGAGAACCCGCGAAACCCCTACGACCGGAGCATGATCCGACCTCGAGCGCTTGTCCCGAGTCTTGAAGAGGTGAGTGACGCGGCGTTGGCCGCGTTGCTGGACGAAGAGTTCCCGGAGCTGAGGGTCCTGGTTGGTGCGCTCCAGACCGCCGGTCGGACGCCGCTGGACCCTTCAGACATAGGGGAGATTGACGAGAGCGCCCTGGAACAGCTTGGGCTGGCGCTCGAGGTTGGTCTCATCGCGGTCCACGAGGGTACGCAAGAGGCTGTCCGGCGTTATCGGGTCCCTGATCTGTACCGACATGCGCTCAGAATGACTCGGAAGGGCCAGGCTTGACCCGCACTCACCGCTCCGCGCCGTACCGTCAGCGCATCCGGGAGTAGGCGCCGCGTAGGCGTTCCAGGTCCCGCTGCCGCTTCTCCCGGTTGGCGCCCAGGAAGAGCAGCAGCAGCCCGATCGGGATCAGGATCAGCCAGGGTCCGGCCAGGCTGAGCAGATGCAGCGCCGCGATCGCGGTCACCGCCGACCCGATGATCAACGGTGCTCGTTGCCGGAGTCGGGAGCCCAGCAGCAGCGTCGCCACCCCGGCGAGGATCACCCAGATCTGCCGGACCGGGTCCGGGCTGCCGGTGGTGACCACTAGCAGCAGGCTCGGTACCAGCGCCGCCGCCAGGCCCGGCCCGTACGTGACCCAGCTGCCCAGATCCGGGCGGTACCGGTTCTCCAGCGCCCCGACCGCGAGCGCCAGCGCGGCGAACGGCAGGGTGTACGCCTCCAGCAGGCCGACCAGGAACACCTGCATCAGCAACCACCAGGCGAGGACCTCGCTGATCGCGGCGATCCACCACAGGATCCGCCGTTCCCGGTGGGTGCGGCCGGCCCGTACCGCGGCGAGGCCGATCACCGCACCCGCCCCGATCAGCAGCGTGGCGAGGTCCGGTGGCGAGCTGTAGGCGAGCCCGACCGCGATCACCAGCGGCAGGTAGCCGCCGGCGACCTCCACCGCGGCGAGCTCCTGCGGTGCCCGGGGTGGCCGCAGCCGGGGTAGGCGGGCGACGAGCAGCAGCGACACCGCGCTGACCGCCAGCAGCGCGAACCCGGCGCGGCTCCAGGGCAGCCCCAGTAGCTCCACGGTGACCAGCGCAAACACCTGGGCGGAGACGGCGGCGAAGAGCCAGCCGAGCAGGCGGGCGTGGCGGGTGCGGCCGGCCATCCCGGCGACCGCGCCGACCGCCACCGCGCCGGCGAAGGTGCCCCAGGTCAGCTCCGGGGTGGCGAGGCTGCCGGCGAGGCCGGCGCCGCCGGCGGCCAGCCCGATCCAGAAGACCAGGCGGCGGGCGACCCACAACGGTCGGGCGTTGCGGTCGGGGAGCGGCGGCGGGGTGAGCGCCACGCCGAGCATCGCGATCGCGAAGACCGACAGCGCCGCCATGGTCGACGCGGGCCAGGGTGCGTTGAGCGCGGCGGGCGCGATCAGGATGGTCACCGCCAGCCCGGGAAGCGTCAGCGGCACCGCCTGCCGGGCAACCGCGTCACCGAAGCCGATCGCCGCCAGCGCCGCCGCCAACGTGAGCAGCAGCGCCGCCAGGACACTGGTGGCGGGTACGGCGGCGGTGGCGAGCAGCGCCGTCGGTGGCCCCTGCCAGACGGTCTGCAGGGTGAGGTACGGGTCGATCAGGCTGCTACGCAGCGCCGGGGCGATCGCGACCAGGGCGATTCCGGTGGGGATCGCCCCGGCCAGCAGGGCCCCGACCGCGGGGCTGACCATGGTCGGAGGAGTGGTGAGGCCGGCGGTAGCCTCCGCGGCGCCGGCTGCGCTGCGCTGTCGCCGCTGCCGTAGCTGGCTGGGTTCGGCCGCCCGGACCAGCTCCGCAAGCACCGATAGCAGGACCGCGGCGGCCGCGTAGACCGCCGTCGGCAGCGGGGTGCCGAGGCTGGCGAGCGCGGTGATGGTGGCGGCGGCGCTGACCCCGACCGTGGCGTAGGGCAGGTACGGCGCCAGCGCGGGTTCGGTGGCCCGGCCCGGCACCGGCGCCAGCCCCATGTGCAGCATCGCCATGACGGCCAACCCGAGGCTGGCCCCGGCGAGCGCCGCGGGCAGCCCGATCTCCATGCCGTGTCCGGCCTGTGCGGTCGACGCGAGAAGCGCGCCGGGGCCGGCGAGCAGGGCCCCGGTGACCGCTACCCCACCGACCCGCAGCCGTGGATCGGGCCGGGTGCGCCGGATCGCCAGCGCCGCCACTACCGCGCCGGTGAGGGTGATCGCGCCGAGCACGGCCGCGGTCAACCAGGGTCGGGCCAGGCTGACCGCGACCGCGTACATGGCGAGTGTGACCGCGGCGAAGGCGCGGGGCCAGGCGGCCTCGGCCGCGCCGAGCGGTGCGACCGGTGGGCTCAGCGGGCCCGGGGAAGCGGTGGCGGCCGCACCCGCGGCCCCGGGTGGCACCTGGCGGAGGGTGCGGAGGTCGATCAGCGACGGGGCGACGGCGCCGAGCGCGCAGACCGCGCCGACCACCGTGGCCAACGCGGCCGGCGCCCACCAGGGCATGCCGAGCCCGGCCGGGGCACCGATCGCTGCCAGTGCGATCAGGCCGGCGCTGGCGTGGTGCCGCTGCGGCGGCGGCAGCACCGTGGCGGCGGCGATGGCGAGCAGGGTGAGCGCCAGCGGCGCGGCCCAGGTGATACCGGCGACGGTGGGCCCGGGGGCCCACTGGCTCAGGTCGGCCTCCCAGCGCGGGCCGGTGGCGGTGAGTGCCCGCGCCCCGCCGACCACCGCCGCCGCGGCCGCCACCGCGCCGACGACGGTCCCGATCACCGTCACTCCGAGGACCGGGCCGCGGCGCCACTCCGGCGGGAGGACCCGCACGCCCAGCGTGACCACGGTTACCAGGGCCGCCGCGGTGGTCAACGCGGCGTTGCTCCCGGTGAAGGGCAGCGACAGCGCCGAGAGCCGGGTCAGCGAGACCACCACGCTGACGGTGACCGCGGCGGCGGCGAGGTCGGCGGTGTCGAACCGGCGGTAGGGGCGGCGGATCGCCTCGAAGCCGTAGCCGGCGGAGGTGAGCACCGCGCTGAGCAGGAGCAACACCGCGATCCCGATCTCGGCCGGGCCCGGGTCGCTGAGCAGGGTGGCGGCCACCACGGCCAGGGTGCCGAGCCCTGCCCCGGCCCAGATCGGCAGCGGCACCACCCGGTCGCGTAGCTGCGTGAAGACGGCGTAGCTCAACGACGCGCTGACCGCGGTGAAGCTGACCGCCAGCACCAGCGTGGGGCCGAGGTTCGCCGCGGCGGCGCTGGTGGCGGCGGCGCCGGGCAGCGCCAACACCGCCGCCCCGGCGGCGAGCCCAGTGAGCGGTTCGGCGGCGGGAGCCCGCGGCCGAGCGCCCGCCAGCACTAGCCCGGTGACCGTGAGCGCAGTGAGAATGGTCGCGGTGAGGATCGGTGCGGCCAGGGAGGTTCCGGCGGCGCCCAGCCCGACCAGGGCGGCGCCGGCGGCGTGACAGAGGGTGGCGCGGCGGGTGGTGGCGGAGAGCCCGGTGAGGCCGAGCGCGGCGGCGGCGACCAGCATCACCCAGGCGCCGATCTGCGGTGCCAACCCGAGCGATGCTGGCGCCGCGAGTGCGGTGGCGGTCACTCCGGCGACGGTGACCTCCCGCCGGAACGTGCTGGGCAGCGACAGCCCGGCACCGATGGTCGCGGCGGCAGCGGTGGCGACCAGCTCCCAGGGTGGGCTGCCGACGGAGCTGGCCAGCTGCGCCGGATAACCGGTGAGCGTGCTGGGCCAGGCGGGCCACACCACTGCGCCGTAGCCGGCGCGCAGCGCCAGCGCCACCACGACGACGCCGAGGGCGGTCAGCGCCCAGGCCGACGCTCGCTGCGGGCCGCGGCGGTACTCCCGGGGTAGCGCCAGGGCCGCCGCTGCGGCGGCGGCCATGATCGCCGCGGTGGGCAGCAGCGCCTGCCCGGGCAGGGCGAGCGCGGCGAGCCGCGCGGCGGCGACGATCACGCTGAGGGTGAGGATGCCGGCTCCCAGGTGGGCCAGCGGCTCCTGCCGGGTGACGAGTCCGCTGGCGGCGGCTACCGCACCGGCGAGGAGGATCGCCAGCGCACCGGGGACGGCGGCGGTAAGGGTCTCGGCCAGGAAGAGCGCGGCGACGCCGTACCCCAGGGCGACGATCAGCGCCGCCGCGTGTAGCCCCCAGGTCACCAGCACCAGCCAGCGGCCGCGGGTGAGCGCCGCCAGCGCCGCGTTGTGGATCGCGACGGCGGCGAAGACGGTGGCCCAGCCAGCTGCGCCGGTGAGTTCCGGCGACAGCAGCAGCGGCAGCACCGGCTGGGCCGCGAGTACGGTCACCCAGCGGGGCCCGGCCAATCGGGTGAGCTGGTGGTATCCATACCCGGTGGCGGCGGTGGCGGCGGCGACGAGCCCGATGTAGACCGGCGGCGACAGCGCCGCGAGCGCGCCGGTGTTCCACAGCGGATAGCCGCCGACGCTGACCAGCACCAGGCCGACCGCGCCGAGCGTCTCCGCGGTGGCGCCGAGACCGCGTACCGCGGCCAGCGGGCCGGCGAGCAGGAACGCCGCCGCGACCGCGAGCAGAATCGCGAGCTGGCTCCAGGGCTGCAGGTCGGTGATGGCGACCGCGACGAAGACGATCGCGGCGATCCCCAGCAGCAGCCCACCCAGCCCGAGCATGATCGTCTGGACCGAGCTTGCGGAGGTCTCCGGCGGCAGCGGAGCAACCTGGACCCGGGGACGGGTGGGGGTGGCGGTGCCGGCAGGGGCGCCGCCTACGCCCCCGCCGGGCGGTACGGGTGATTTATCCGCCAATGACGCCTCCGACCGATCGCGCTTACTGTCATCATCGCGTGACCGGTGCGGTCGGCGCCATCAACGGCTCCACATCGGTGGGGCGCCGGACCAGAAAATCCGGCTACGGGCGTCCCATGCCGTGGTACTGCCACCCCGCGGCGGTCCACAGCGCGGCGTCGAGGCAGTTTCGACCGTCGATGACGACCTGCTGGGCGGGGAGGTGGGCGAGGGCGGTCGGGTCGGCGTTGCGGAACTCGGTCCACTCAGTCAGGACGCAGACCAGGTCGGCGTCGGGGAGCGCCTCGGCGATACTGGTGTGATAGGTCACATCAGGCAGGACAGTGCGGGCATTGTCCATGCCGGCCGGGTCGTAGACGTGGACGTCGGCGCCGGCGTTGGCCAGCAGCGTGGTGACCGCCAGCGCGGGGGCGTCCCGGACATCGTCGGTGTTCGGCTTGAACGTCGCCCCCAGCACCGCGATCCGGGCGCCGGAGAGATCCGGTCCGGCCGGGCCGAAGCTCCGGTCGAGCAGGTGGGCGGCGAGCTTCAGCACCCGGTTGCGCCGACGCTGGTTGATCAGATCCACCTCGTGCAGGAACCGCAGCGACTCGCCGGCCCCCAACTCCTGCGCGCGGGCCTGGAACGCGCGGATGTCCTTGGGGAGGCAGCCACCGCCGAAGCCGATGCCGGCCTGCAGGTAGCGCTGGCCGATCCGCGGGTCGTGACCGATCGCGCGGGCGAGCAGGGTGACGTCGGCGCCGGTGACCTCACAGATCTCGGCCATCGCGTTGATGAAGGAGATCTTCGTGGCGAGGAACGAGTTGGCGGCGACCTTGACCAGCTCCGCGGTGGCGAAGTCGCAGGTGACGACGGGCACTTCCCGCTCCTCGGCGGCGGCCAGGTCGAACACCCCCTTGTGGGCGGCGTAGAGCATCCCGCCGGCCCAGGCGGACTGGTACGCCAGCACCAGCCGGTTGGGCCGCAGCACGTCCTCCATCGCGTGGCCTTCCTGGAGGAACTCGGGGCTCCACGCCACCTCCACCGCCAGGTCGGGGTCGGCGTGCTTGGCGACCAGCTGTTGCACCCAGGTCGCGGTGCCGGCGGGCACGGTGGACTTGCCGACGATCAGCGCCTTGCGGGGCAGCGCCGCGGCGAGCTTGCTCACCGCCTGCTCGACGTAGCTGAGGTCGGCGCTCATGCCATCGTTGCGCTGCGGGGTGCCGACGCAGATGAAGTGGACGTCGCCGAACTCGGCGGCCTCGTTGAAGCTGGTGGTGAACGCGAGCCGACCCGCGGCGAGGTTGCTGCGCAGCAACTCGTCGAGGCCGGGCTCGTGGAATGGCACCTCGCCGCCGGAGAGCTTGGCGATCTTGTCGGAGTCGACGTCGATGCCGAGCACCTCGTAGCCGAGCTCGGCGAAGCAGATCGCGTAGGTGGCCCCGAGGTAACCGCAGCCGACGAAGGTCAGCCGAGGTTTCGGCGCCCCCGACGGCGGCGTCACCGCCTCCGGGGTGGCGGTAGGCGAGAACGGTGCGGGGGTGGTGGAGAACGGCATCGTCACGAGAGTCACTCCGGTAACAGCAGGCGGCAACGCCGCTGACAACTTCAGCTTACGTGGACCGGCCGGAAGGCCGGGCGGTATCTTCGCACTCGTATCGTTGGGGATCAACCAGAGCCGGCAAGGTTAGTTCCCCGTTCCCGGGCGTTCAATTCCTGGTCGCCGGAGGGTTTCTGCAATGACCTCCGGTGGCTACGAAGCGGGTGGCCGCGGTTGTTCCTCGGTCGGGCCCTCGTCGGCTGGCGGCGTCTGCGGCGTCTGTGGCGTCGTCGGAGCCGCCGGCTCGGTTGGCTGGTCGTCCATCGCCGCCGCCGCGGCGAGGATCTCATCGTCGCTCATCGGCTTACGGTCCGAGCGTTCGCTGGTGAGTTCGGTCACCCCGGCGACCACCTCGTCGTCGCTGGCGGCCGGTAGCGGCGCCAGCGCCACCGGCCAGCGGCGCCACCGCTGCAGGCTGACCATCGCCACCAGTAGCAGCGTCCCGAGGACGAGTAGCGTGCCGTTCGCGACCGGCAGCCACGGTTCGAAATCCTGCCACAGGAAGCGCCGCTGCTGCGGGTATGAGAGTGCGTCGAGAGTGTTGAACGGGTTGGCGACCATGAAGATCGTTGGCAGGACCAACAGCACCCCGGCGGCGACCGGGCCGGCGGGCGACCAGCGCAACGTCCCGAGCACACCGAGCATCAGCCCGGCCACGGCCAGAAAGATCAGCGGACCGATCAGGTGGCCGGTGTGGAACGCCCCAGTCTGCTCCCAGTCGGCGATCACCGCCTGACTGCGGTGTTGCCCGGTGGCGATCAGTAACCAGGCCAGCGGTGCGGCGACCAGGCCGGCGAGCAGGCTCCACAGATGACGCATGCCAGCACCGTACCCCGTGAGGGTGTGCGCTGGGGTGCGGCAAGATGGCGGTATGACACCCCCAGTGCTGTGGGCGCCGCCCGACGAGATTCGGCAGACCACCCGGATCGGCGACTATCTGAGCTGGCTGGCCGGCCGGCGAGGGCTGGAGTTCGCCGATTATCAGGCGTTGTGGCGATGGTCGGTGACCGATTTGGTCGGTTTTTGGGGGTCGATCTGGGAGTATTTCGCGATCGGTGACGACCCTGGTCCGGTCATCACCGGCGCCGACGCGCCAGCGGCGCGATGGTTCCCGGAGGCGTCGGTCAACTACGCCGAGCAGGTACTACGAATGCCCGGGGTGGCCGACCAGGACCCGATTGTGCACAGCTGGTCCCAGACCCGTGACCCGGCCGTCGAGCCGGTGACCCTGACCGCCGCCGAGCTGCGCGACCAGGTGCGACGGGTGGCGGCCGGGCTGCGTCGGCTCGGGGTGGGCAGCGGAGACCGGGTGGTGGCGTACGCCCCCAACCTGCCCGAGACCTTCGTGCTACTGCTCGCCACCGCCAGCCTCGGCGCGATCTTCTCGTCCTGCGCACCTGAGTTCGGCACCCGCAGCGTGATCGACCGGTGGCGGCAGATCGAACCGTCGGTACTGGTGGCGGTCGACGGCTACCGGTACGGGGAGAAACCGGTGGACCGGCGCGGCGAGGTGGCCGAGATCCGGGCGGCGCTGCCCACGCTGCGCCACACCGTGCTGCTGCCCTACCTCGACCCGGCCGCCGGCGGCGCCGACCTGAGCTGGTCGGAGCTGGCCGCGGCGACCGACGAGCCGTTGCGCTTCGCCCCGCTGCCGTTCGATCATCCGCTCTACGTGCTCTACTCTTCCGGCACCACTGGGCTGCCTAAGCCGATCGTGCACGGGCACGGCGGCATCCTGCTGGAGCACCTGAAGATGCTCGCGCTGCACCAGGATCTGGGGCCGACCGACCGGTTCTGCTGGTTCACCACAACCGGCTGGATGATGTGGAACTACCTGGTCTCGGCGCCCGCCGTGGGCGCCGGCATCGTGCTCTTCGACGGCCATCCCGGCCACCCCGATCTGGGCGCCATGTGGCAGTTGGTGGAGCGCGCCGGGGTGACCTACTTCGGCACCTCGGCGCCGTACCTGATGGCCTGCCGCAAGGCCGGCGTGGTGCCGCGGGAGGCGGCGGACCTCTCCCGGCTCCGTGGTCTCGGCTCTACCGGGGCGCCGCTGCCCGAGGAGGGGTTCAGCTGGGTCTACGAGGCGGTGTCGCCAACCGTGCAGCTGCAGTCGCTCTCCGGCGGGACCGACCTGTGCACGGGCTTCGTCGGCGGCAGCCCGCTGGTGCCGGTGTGGCGCGGCGAGATCAGCTGCCGGTGCCTGGGCGCCAAGGTCGAGGCGTACGACCCGACCGGTACGCCGGTGGTCGGGGAACAGGGGGAGCTGGTGATCACCGCACCGATGCCCTCGATGCCGGTGGGGTTCTGGGGCGACGCCGACGGCAGCCGATACCGGGAGGCGTACTTCGACGCGTACCCGGGGGTGTGGCGGCACGGTGACTGGATCACCATCACCGACCGCGGCTCCTGTGTGATCTCCGGTCGCTCCGACGCCACCCTCAACCGGGGCGGGGTCCGGCTGGGCACCGCCGAGTTCTATGCGGTGGTGGAGGACCTGCCGGAGGTGGCCGATTCGCTGGTGGTCCACCTGACCGAGGCGGACGCCGACGAGCTGCTGCTCTTCGTGGTGTTGGCGCCCGGCTGCGAACTGGACGATCCGCTGCGTGGTCGGATCGCCCGGGCGCTGCGCACCGCGCTCTCGCCGCGGCACGTGCCAGACCGGATCGCCGCAGTCGCAGCGGTGCCCCGCACGCTGTCAGGCAAGAAGCTGGAAGTGCCGGTGAAGAAGATCCTTACCGGTACGCCGGTGGCCCAGGCCGCCGCCGAGGGGGCGCTGGCCAACCCGGAGTCGCTCGCGAGCTTCCAGCAGGCGCCCTGACCAGCTCGGTGGGCTGGGACAATCGAGCTCGGTAGCTGCCTGGCGGGGTGCATGCCGCGCCCGGAAGCGGGGTATGGAGCAGGGCAACTAGTCTGGAGCCTGGCTGGCTGATGGCCGCCGGGTAGCCATCCGGTGACCGCGGCCGCCGGGGTGATCGCAATCGGTCTGTGACCTACCACAGGTCGTCGGGCGAACATCCGACTAGTTAACGTGGGGGTACGTCAACCTTGCGTAGGATGTCGGGCGGCGCCCGCCCGGCGGGACGCCGCTGACGACAGAAGGGTGTTGACCTCTTATGTACCTCGCTTACCTGGATCCGGGCAGCGGAAGCATGCTCGCCGCGGCGGTCGTCGCGGGGTTCGCAGGGGCCATGGTCGCAGTCAAGATGTGGTGGCGGCGGCTGACCGGCAAGTTCCGCCGTCAGCAGCCGGAGCAGGTCGCCGGCGAGCAGGCCGCGGCTGAGTCGACGACCACCCAGGCCGAGGGGTCGGAGCCGGCGGCACAGGCCGCTTCGGCGGAGGCCGCTGGACGCGCCGACCGGGAAAGCTGAGCGCCAACGACCATGGCGGTACGTTCCGAGCCGGCCTCGCCGGCGGCTGAGGCTGTCACACGCCCCGAACCCGCGTCCTTCCGGGATCCGGCCAACCAGGTCTACTACGCCGATGGCCAGGTGCTGCGCGGGCTGCGCGGCGCCGCCGTCGACGATTGGCGGGCGCTATCGACGAGCGTGTTCTTCGCGCAGCTGAGTAGCGCTGGCGCGGTGGTCGGCACCGAGCAGGTCGAGGCCGCCGCCGCGCCGGCCGGCTTTGACCTCACGCTGCGCCACGAGCGGATCCCGTTCGTCTCGTACCCGTACGAGTGGACCTTCTCGATGCTGCGGGACGCGGCGCGGTGTCATCTGGATGTGCTGGCGGCGGCGTTGGCCGAAGGCTTCACCACCAAGGACGGCTCCGCCTACAATCTCCAGTGGCGCGGCCCCCGGCCCACCTTCATCGACATCGGGTCGTTTGAGCGGCTGCGCGAGGGCGAGCCGTGGGCCGGCTACCGCCAGTTCTGCCAGACCATGCTCTACCCGCTGTTGCTCACCGCTCACCTGGGCGTCGAGTTCCAGCCGTGGCTGCGGTCACAGATCGACGGCATCGAGCCGGCGCAGATCCGGCAGCTGTTGGGCGGCGGCAAGCGGTTCAAGGCCGGCGTGTTCAAGCATGTCCACCTGCACAACGCGGTCCAGGCCCGGTCGGCGAAGACCAGCGCCCAGGACATGCGGCAGGAGATGCGCGCCGCCGGATTCTCCACCGAGCTGGTCAAGGCGACCGTCCGTGGCCTGCAGAAGCTGGTCGACAAGCTGGCCTGGGAGCCGCCCGCGAGCCACTGGGGTGACTACCGCACCACCTGTACCTACTCCGATGCCGACCGGGAGGCGAAGCTCGCCTTCGTGGACGCGGCGCTGGCGGAGGCCGGCGAGCAGGAGCTCGTGGTCGACCTGGGCGCGAACGATGGCGCCTACTCCCGGGTCGCCGCGAAGCATGCCGCGCAGGTGGTGGCGGTCGAGAGCGACCACGCCGTAACCGACCGGCTTTACGAGCAGCTGCGGGGGGAGACCGGGCCGGCCGAGCGAATCCTGCCGCTGGTGATGGATCTAGCCAACCCGTCACCCGGCGGCGGCTGGCGTAACCGGGAACGGGCGGCCTTCGCCGACCGGTCGAACGCCGACACCGTGCTCGCCCTGGCGGTCGTGCATCACCTGGCGATCGGGCGCAATGTGCCGTTGCCGGAGGTGCGGGACCTGCTCGCCGAGCTGGGCAAGCGAGTGGTCGTGGAGTTCGTCGATCCGGCCGACCCGATGGCGCAGCAACTGCTGGCAAACAAGCCGGCCGGGATGTTCCCGGACTACCACCGCGAGGGGTTCGAGCGGCTGCTCGCCGAGCGGTTCGAGATCATCCGCCGGGAGGAGCTGCCCTCGGGCACCCGCGTGCTGTACACGGGAGTGCCGCGTGACTGACGGGTCGGGCACCGGGGTTCGTCCGCCGGTGCCCTCGCCCGAAGAGCAGGCACCGGCGCTCTCCGACTCAGCTAGCTCCGGCGGGAAGCCGCCAGGCCGGGCGGGTCGACCGCTGGGGCCGCCGGCGAAGCCGTGGTGGCGGTCGGAGCCGATGCTCTACCTGGAGATCTTTGCGCTGTGCGGGTTCGTGGTGGTGCAGCCGCTGCTGGAGATTATCGGCAGTAGCCCGGATTTCTTCATTTTCCACGGTGTCGGCCCGCTAGAGATCGTCGCGCTGGTGGCGATCATGGTGATGGTGCCGCCGACGGTGCTGTGGGGGGTCGGCGCCCTGACCGGCCTGATCAGCCCGGCGGTCCGCTGGTCGGTGCACGTGGCCACGCTGGCGGTCCTGTTCATTTTCTTCATGATCCAGATCGGGAAGCACCTGACCGAGATCCGTGGGATCTGGCTGCTCCTGCCGGCGGCGGCGCTCACCGGCCTGATCGTCGCCGGATATCTGCTGCTGAACGCGACCCGGCAACTGCTCCGGTTCGCGGCGGTCGGGCCGCTGGTCTTCGTGCTGCTGTTCACCTTCGCCTCGCCCGCCTCGGCGGTGGTCTTCGCGGACAACCGGCCCAGCGAGGGTGGCGAAGCCGAGGTGATCGGACCGAACCCGCCGATCACCATGATCGTGCTGGATGAGCTGGCGCTGGTCTCCCTCTTCGACGAAGCCGGCGCGATCGATCGCGAGTCGTTTCCGAACTTCGCCCGGCTCGCCGACGACTCCACCTGGTACCGCAACGCCACCACCACCGCCGGGTGGACCCCGTACGCGTTGCCGTCGATGCTGAGCGGGACGTGGCCGGCCGATCACGCGGCGCCGCACTACGCCGTCTATCCAGATAACATGTTCACGCTGCTGGGTGACGTCTACCAGATCTCGGCCAGCGAGAGCATCTCCGAGCTGTGCCCGCCATGGCACTGCGGCGACCGGGTCGACAGCTCCCGGGGCGGCCTGCCGGTGGCGCTCGCGGAGAGCTCCAGCCTGCTGCGGGAGCTGGTCATGCCGGTGGATCCGCCGCGGGAGCTGCACGCGGACTTCGCCGAGCCGACGGTGGCGGACCGGCTCGGGGCGGCGGCCGCGGCCCGCGAGGACCGGCCCGAGTTCATGTTCCAACAGGCGTTGGCGGCGAGCCAGCCGGTGCGGTTCCACGACTTCATGACCGGCCTGCACGAGGCGGCCGAAGCGGAGAGCGAGCAGAACGGTGCGCCCGCGCTCGACGGCGAGGAGCTGGCCGAGGCCCAGCAACCACGGCTGAACTTCCTACACCTGTTGTTGCCGCACACCCCGTGGACCTACCTGCCGGACGGGATGCAGTACGAATCCGTCGCTGGCCTGCCGGTGGATGGCGAGTGGTGGGGCCGGTTGGCCCACCAACGCTATATTGCCCAACTTCAGTACACCGACCTGCTGCTGGGTGAGGTGCTGGACCAGCTCCAGGACAGCGGACGATACGACGAGTCGCTGTTCGTGCTCACCGCCGATCACGGCGTGAGCCTTACCCCGAACGGGGCCGGTAGCCGGCAACTCGGGCCGGATGCCGCCGGCATCGGTGAGCTGGCGTGGGTGCCGATGTTCATCAAGGAGCCGGGGCAGACCGAGGGCGTGGTCGACGACCGCAACTGGAAGCACGTCGATCTGTTGCCGACCCTCGCCGACCTGGCCGGCGTGGCGGTGCCGTGGGAGGTCGACGGGATCTCCTGGCAACGGGAGCAGCGGACGACTCCGGGCAAGACCTTCTACCCCGATCTGGAGTCGCCCGGCGAGATCGACGGCCCGGCCCGCTTCAACGAGTTGCTGGCAGATCCGCACAACTTTCCGCCGGTGCCGCCGCCACCGTTGCCGGAGCTGCTCGGGACCACCGTCTCGGAGCATCCGGTGGTCGACAGCGACGTCGTGATCACCGCGGAGAATCAGGACGCCTTCTCCGACGTCGCGCCGGCCGACGGGTTGGTGCCGGCGCTGGTGCACGGCGGTGTGCCGGATTCGGTAGCCGCCGGCACACCGTTGGCGATCGCGGTAAACGGCGAGATCGCCGCGGTGGTGCCGGTGGTAGCTGGCACCGAGGGGCACCGGTTCGCCGGTTTGATCGAAAACCACGGACTTTTCGTATCTGGGGGCAACCAGCTGGAGCTGTTCTTGGTCCCGGATGGGGAGACGCTGCACCGGGCTTGAAAGCCCGGCCTCGGCCCCGTAAGGTGTTCGTGGGAGCGCTTCCAGGGCGCGCGAGTGGATCAAGGGCACCCCAGCTAGGGCATTTTCGGCTCGAACCTGCCCACCTTTGGAAGGAGTCCCCATGCGGAGGAGATCCGCGCTCCCCACGGCCGCCGCCGGCGGTGCAGTGATCGCGGCGACGGCACTGGCCGCCGCCCTACTCCCCGCGCCAGCGATGGCGCAGCAGAGCACTTTCTGGGTCAATCCGGATATGTCGTCCGCCCAGTGGGTGGCGCAGAACCCGAACGACCCCCGCGCCGGCCTGATCCAGGACCGGATCGCGACCGTGCCCCAGGGCACCTGGTTTACCCAGCACAACCCCGGCACCGTGCAGGGCCAGGTCTCGGCGGTGGTGGACGCCGCCGCAGCGGCCGGGCAGATCCCGGTGCTGGTGGTCTACAACGTCCCCAACCGGGACTGCAGCAACCACAGCGCCGGTGGCGCCCCGAACCACTCCGAATACCGCGCCTGGGTCGACCAGGTGGCGGCCGGGCTGAACAACCAGCCGGCGTACATCGTGCTTGAGCCCGATGTGTTGCCGTTGATGAGCAGCTGTATGGACGCCGGAGAGCAGGCCGAGGTGCGGGACTCGATGGCCTACGCCGGGAAGGCGCTCAAGGCCGGGTCATCCCAGGCCCAGGTGTACTTCGACATCGGTCACTCCGGCTGGCTCGGGGCCGGTGAGGCTGCCAGCCGGTTGACCGGTTCCGATATCAGCAACAGCGCTGACGGCATCGCCACCAACACGTCGAACTACAACTGGACCGACGACGAGATCGGGTACGCCGCCTCGGTGCTCGACGCGATCGGGGACCCCAGCCTCGGTGCGGTGATCGACGTTAGTCGCAATGGTCAGGGCCCGCTCGGTTCCGAGTGGTGCGACCCGGAGGGTCGGGGAGTGGGGCAGCACCCCACCACCAACACCGGGCATCCGCGGATCGACGCGCTGCTCTGGGTCAAGCTGCCGGGCGAGGCCGACGGCTGCGCCGGGTCGGCCGGAGCGTTCATCCCGGACCTCGCCTACGGCATGGCCCAGAACGCCGCGGACCCGGGATCCCCGCCGCCGACCACCCCGCCGACGACCCCGCCGACCACTCCGCCGACCACTCCGCCCACGACGCCGCCGACCACTCCGCCGACCACCCCGCCGGGCGGCGAGTGCCACGTGGAGGTCCAGCTGGACAGCTGGGACAGCGGGTTCGTCGCCAACTACACGGTGACCAACAACGGGGCCGGGTGGAGCGGGTGGACCCTCACCTTCACTGTCCCGAGTGGAGTTGAGCACGTCCATGGCTGGAATGGGTCGTGGACCCAGCAGGGTAACCAGATCTCGGTGACCGGCGAGGGCTGGAACGGCTCGGTCGGCACCGGTGGTTCAACCAGCACCGGCCACCAGGGGACCCACGGCGGCGACCTGTCGTTCAGCGACTTCTCGGTGAACGGTACCGCCTGCACCTCCTCCTGATTGACGTTCCCGCCGATCATGAGCGTCCTTGCAGACACGCCCGGCGTGTCGAGCAACGGGCTCATGATCGGCGGGAATGGAGGGTGGTGGGGTCAGACAAGGGTCAGCGTGACCTGTTCGGCGGCGCTCCGGTCGCCGATCGCGGCCGGGTCGAGGGCCCGGCAGAGCACCGTCGACGCCGCCGTCACCAACGGAGCCAGCAGCCAGTCCAGCGGATCCGGATGGGTCGCGAGATCCACTAGCACCCGGGCGCCAGCGGTGATGCCCAGTTCGGTAGCCCGCGCCTCGGCGAGCCGGATCAGCTCCTGATGCGTCAGCGAGGTCGCCAGGTCGGTACCCGCGACCGGGCTAACCGCGGCAAAGTGGTCGCCGTGCTGGCGTACCGCGGTGACGTAGTCGCTTACCCCCGCTGGGACCTCCCGCATCGGCGCCGCGAGCGGAGCCAGCGCCAGGCCGTACACCTCGTCTGCGGCGCCGGCGTAGCGCTCGGCCCGGTCGGCGGCGGCGAAGACGACCGTTGCCGCCGCCGGGAGCCCTGGGTCGGCGGGCCCACCGAGCACCGGGGCGGCGACCCGGGCGCCGGCTGTCCAACAACCGACCAGTACGGCGGCGGACTGCCAGTGCGACGGTATGTCGACGATTGCGGTGTCACCGGGGGCGAGGCCGACCTCATCGACGAGCAGATTGGCGGTCTTCGCGACCCAATTTCCCAGCGTGGCGCCGGAAAGTTCGACCCGTTCCCCAGTCTGGTCGTCATACCACGTGAGCATCGGGCGGCTCGGGGCGGCGGCGACGGCGGTGGCAAACGCAGCGGGGACCGTGGCGAAGCGCATGCCGAGACGATACGGTGTGGGTCGCGCCGCGTCGCGCCCCCCGTTGGTTCGACATTCCGGCGTAGGCTTGACAGCGTTGCATCATCGTCCCCACTCGTGCAAGGAGTCACCCCGTGACTGCCGGTCGTCTGACCCGCGTACTCGTCGACGCCACTAGTGTCCCGGCTGACCGAGGCGGCGTCGGGCGGTACGTCGATGGTCTGCTCGGCGCGCTGAGCAAGTGGGTGCAGCGGGCGGATCAGCCGGGTGTGGCCGTCCCTGCGGCGTCGGGGACCGGCCAGATCGAGCTGGTGCTGGCTGTGCTGCGCACCGACGTCGAGCGCTATACCCGGATGCTGCCGGGGGTGGAGGTGGTGGGCGCGCCAGCGGCGGTCGCCCATCGACCGGCGCGGCTGGCGTGGGAGCAGACCGGGCTGCCGTTGCTGGCGCAACAGGTCCGGGCCGACGTGCTGCACTCGCCCTTCTACACCTGCCCGCTGCGGGCCTCGTGTCCGGTTACGGTCACTGTGCATGATGCGACCTTCTTCACCGAGCCGGAGCATTACGACAAATCCCGACGCACCTTCTTCCGCAGCGCCATCAAGACCTCGCTGCGCCGGGCTGCCCGGGTGATCGTGCCCAGCAAGGCCACCCGGGACGAGCTGATCCGGCTGTTGGAGGCGGACCCGACCCGGATCGATGTCGCTTACCACGGCGTGGATCACCAGGCGTTCCACCCACCGAGCGATGACGAGAGGGCTCGGGTGCGGGCCCGGCTCGGGCTCGGCGGCCAGCAATACATCGCCTTCCTCGGTGCTAAGGAACCCCGCAAGAACGTCCCCAACCTGATTCGCGGTTGGGTGCGGGCGGTGCGGGACCGGATCGAACCGCCCGCCCTGGTGATCGCCGGTGGGCAGGGGCACGACGACGAGATCGACTCGGCGGTGGCCGAGGTCCCTAGCCATCTGCGGCTGCTGCGCCCCGGCTACCTGCGCTACGCCGATCTGCCCGGCTTCCTCGGCGGCGCGCTGGTCGCCGCGTACCCGTCGTATGGTGAGGGTTTCGGGCTGCCGATCCTGGAAGCGATGGCCTGCGGGACGCCGGTGCTGACCACGCCGCGGCTGTCGTTGCCTGAGGTCGGCGGCGACGCGGTCGCCTACACCAGTGAAGATCCGGCGCAGATCGCGCAGGATCTCGCCGCGCTGCTCGACGACGAGCCGCGCCGGTTGGCCTTGGCGAAGGCCGGGTTGGACCGGGCGAAAGAGTTCACGTGGGACTCCAGCGCCGAGGTGCATCTGGCGGCGTGGGCCCGGGCGCTTGGTTGAATCGATTGAGGTCCGGGTAGTCGCCGTCGCCGGTGGAGGCGGTGCGGGATGATGGGCGAGTGCTCTACGCAGTGATCCCCGCGGGCGGCAGCGGTACCCGACTCTGGCCGCTTTCGCGCGCCGACCATCCGAAGTTTCTGCTCACCCTCGCCGGCTCGCCGCGTTCGTTGCTCCAGGAGACGGTGGCGCGATTGCGGCCGCTGGTGCCGGTGGCGCGGACGTTGATCGTCACCGGACAGCCGCACGTCGCCGCGGTCGCGGGGCAGCTTCCCGACGTGCCGTCGGCGAACCTGCTCGCCGAACCGTCGCCGAAGGATTCGGGGGGCGCGATCGGGCTCGCCGCTGCGGTGATCGCGCGCCGCGACCCAGCAGCGATCATGGGCTCCTTCGCGGCCGATCATGTGGTGCGCGACTCCGCCCGCTTCACCGCGACCGTTCAGGAGGCGGTCCGCGGCGCCGAGGCGGGCTGGTTGATGACCGTTGGCATGCGACCTACCCGGCCCGAGACCGGGTTTGGTTATGTGCAACATGATTCGCCGGCCGAGGCCGGGCCGATCCGGCCAGTGCGGCAGTTCAAAGAGAAGCCAGACCATGAGACCGCGGTGGAGTTCCTCCGGTCGGGCGACTATCTGTGGAACGCGAGTATGTTCATCTGGCGGGTGGATGTGTTTCTCGCCGCGCTCGCCCGGCACCAGCCCGAGCTGCACGAGCTGTTGCTGCAGATCGCGGCCGACTGGGACACTCCCCGCCGGGCAGAGACGTTGCATCGGTTGTGGCCGCGGCTGCCCCGGATCGCGGTCGAGTACGCGGTGATGGAGGAGGCCGCGGCCGAAGGGCTGGTGGCGACGGTGCCAGGTGACTTCGGCTGGAGCGACGTGGGCGACTTCCGGAACCTGACCGAGCTGATGCCGGCCGACGACGACGGCAACGTGGTGCTGGCTGACCCGCTCGCTGAGCCGGCCGGCGCCTCCCCGCCAGCGTTGCTGCTGGACAGCCAGGACACGGTGGTAGTGCCGCGGGGTGGGCGGCTGGTCTCGGTGCTGGGTCTGAAGGACGTGATCGTGGTCGACACCCCGGACGCCCTGCTGGTCTGCGCCCGGGACCGGGCGCAGGAGGTCAAGCGTTTCGTCGATCAGCTGAAGGAACGGGGCGACACTGCCCGCCAGTAGCCGATGACCCGTCGTCGATCACTCGTCGGCCCCGACCGTCACCAGCGCGGTCGCGGGCTCGTGGTATTCGACCGCGGTCGCCAGGCCGGCCGCGGCGAGCGCCGCCCGCAACCGGTGGACGTCGCTGCCGAGCCGTAGCGGCGCTCCCGCACTCGTGCCGCGGACGACGCAGGGCGGCCCGTCCGTCACCACCCAGTCGGCTGAGGCCGCGGCCGATCCGGTCACTAGGGCGACGGCCCGGCGGACTTCGGCGAGCGCCGCCGCCGGCAGCGCGTGCAGGGCGAGCGGTGGGGTGTCCGGCAGGGTGGCGGCGGCGCGGAGGCCGGCCGCCCGAGCCTCGGCGGTGCCGAGTGAGAAGAGATCGTCGGCCGGGTTGCGGACCAGCGTCTCGACCACCCCCGGCGGGTCGGCGGTGAGCGTGACGCCGTCGCGGGCCGGCCCGTCCGGCGGCGCCAGCGGCAGGCCGCGTACCACCGCCACCGGCACTCCGTCGATCTTGCCCTTGACCAGGTCAGCGGCGGCTGCCAGCTGATCGACCTGTGCCTGTTGGGTGAGCGTGAGCGGGTTGCCGTACCGGTCGGTCTCACCGCGGTGATCCCGTAGCGGTGGGATACCGGCGGCGCCCAGCGCCACATCGGTCAGGCCGTTGCGCCAGGGGCGGCCCATCGTGTCGGAGACCACCACCGCCACCCGGCGGTGGTGCCGGGCAGCGAGCGTGGCGCGGAGCATCCGGGCCGCGCCGTCCGGGTCCTTCGGCAGCAACACGACGTGATCACTGTCGACGTTGGAGGCATCTACTCCGGCCGAGGCCATCACGAAGCCGTGGTGGGTGGCGACGATCCGGGTCGATCCCCGGGCGGCGACGGTGCGAGCGGTCTCCCCGGCGATCACGTCGATCCGGGCGGTCTCCCGTGCCGGGCCCGGCGCGGGCAGCGGCACCAGCCGACCCTCCGCCTTCGAGATGATCTTGCTGGTGACCACTAGCACATCCCCGTCGGCCAGCCACGGCGCGGCCGTGACGATCAGCTCCGCCAGGTCGGCGCCGGGCGTCACCTCGCCGATACCGGTGACCGGAAAGATCTGCAGACTCACACCAACTCCAGGGCGGTCGCCACCATCGTCGCAGTGGCCTCGTCATCGGTCATCCACAACGGCGCCGGCCGCACCCGGACCCCCGGCACCACGGTGTCGGCGTCCCGGTCATCATCGACCAACCAGGCGTCGAGGATGCCGTCACCGCTGCGCGGGCCGTAGAGCCGGCCCACGCCGGCGGCGCTGCACTCGGCGTCGATCGCGGCCAGACACGCGTCGGCCATCCCCCGCACCGGCGCCCCCGCGATGATCGGCGACACGCCTATCACCGGCGCGCTAGCGGCGCGCACCGCCTCCCGCAGCCCGGGGACGGCCAGGATCGGTGCGATCGACACCACCGGGTTGCTGGGGGCGATCAGGATCGCGTCGGCGCCGCCGATCGCGTCCAGCACCCCCGGCGCGGGTTCGGCGCTCTCGGCGCCGACGAAGACGAAGCGTTCGGCGGGGAGCTTGGCGCGGTGGCGGATCCACCACTCCTGAAAATGGATCGCGGTGGTGCCTGGTTGGTCGGTCGAGGGCACGACCACATGGGTCTCCAGCCGGTCGTCGGTCGCCGGGAGCAGGGTGATCCCGGGCCGCCACCGGTCGCAGAGCGCCTCGGTGACCGCGGAGAGCGGGTAGCCGGCGGTCAGCATCGTGCTGCGGACCAGGTGGGTGGCGAGATCCCGGTCGCCCAGCCCGAACCAGTCTGGCTGCGCGCCGTACGCGGCCAGTTCGTCCTTGACGGTCCACGTCTCGCTGGCGCGTCCCCAGCCCCGGTCGGTGTCCACGCCTTCGCCCAGCGTGTACATCACGCTGTCCAGGTCGGGGCAGACCCGCAGTCCGTGCAGGCTGATGTCGTCGCCAGTGTTGATCACGGCGGTGACCGTCGCCCCCGTGCGCTGGGCGTACGCCCGTGCTCCCCGAAGGAAGCGGGCCCCGCCGATGCCGCCG
Source organism: Natronosporangium hydrolyticum (assembly GCF_016925615.1). Lineage (NCBI taxonomy): Bacteria > Bacillati > Actinomycetota > Actinomycetes > Micromonosporales > Micromonosporaceae > Natronosporangium > Natronosporangium hydrolyticum. The sequence continues at coordinate 4,575,448 of NZ_CP070499.1, read as the reverse complement.
GCCAGAACCACCATTTTCATCCACCCATGGTGGCGGATGGGTCAGTCAGCGCGGGTGGCGGGTAGGTACTACGCTCCGGGGGCATGACCACCTCCAGCCCAAAATCACTGCGCGACGTCCTCGCCCCGATGCGGGAGCTGCTCGCCTTCGGTCTGCTCGCCGCGGCCGGGTTGGCGCTGCTCCTGGCGTTGACCAGGCTTGTGCCGACCGACTTCGAGCAACGCTACTCGTTGCCGTTTCTGACCCACCTCGAAGAGGCCGAGGGCATCACCGATTATCAGAGCTTCGCGCTGCCGTATCTGACCTATCTCGGTCTTAATTCGATCGGCTTCTTGGCGTTGATCCCGGTGGTGGCACCGTTGCTGGCGGCCCTGCTGGCGGCCGGCCCGGGCGAGCCGATCCGCCGCGGCAAGCTGATCGCCATGATCTCGATGCTAATGCTCGGCATCACCATCTTCATGGGGCTCGTCTTCGAGCTGCTGCTGGGCTTCATCGGAGTGGTCGCCGAACTCTCCTTCTTGGACGGTGTGAAGGGCGTGTTGCTGGCGCAGCTGCCGATGCTGGCGGTGGCGACGCTGGCCGGGCTGGTGGTGTTCCGGATCTGGCAGCAGATGTTCTACGTGCCCAAGCCGCAGCCGGCGGCGCCGGGCGGCTACGGCTACCCGTACCAACAGCAGTACGGCCAGCCTGGTTACCCGCAGCAGCAGTACGGCCAGCAGCCCGGCTACGGCCAGCCCTACGGGGGTCAGCCAGGGTACGGTCAGCCGGGTGACCCGGCCCAGCAGCAGGCCCAGCAGCAGGCCCAGTATGGCCAGCCCCAGGCGCAGCAGCAGGCCCAGCAGCAGGCCCAGTACGGCCAGCCCCAGGCGCAATACGCCGCCCAGCCGGGCCAGCCCGCCCAGCCCTACAGCCAGCCGTTCCCGCAGCAGCAGTCGGCCCAGCCGCAGCCGGGCCAGCCGGGGGAGTCTCAGCCGGCCCAGCCGCAGTCGGCGCCACCGCAGTCGGCCCAGCCGCAGTCGGCGCCGCCGGCGCCGCCCGCTGCCCCCGGGCAGCCAGCCGGTCACGTGTACGGGCAGGGCAGCCCGGCTGCCCCGGCGGGCGCCGAGGACCCGGACGCCACCGGAGTGGTCACCCCGCCGGTGCTTGACCCTCCGGCCGGGGCAGATCAGCCCGGCGCCGCCGGTGATCAGGGTGACGCAGCCAACGGTGGTGACGAGCGGTGGCGGCCGCCGTCGGCCTGACGATCTAGGCTGCAGAGTGTGGTTGCGGTAGCTGACGAGGTGGACCCGGCGCTCCGGCGAGCGCTGCGGCGGGCAGCTGATGGGCGGACTCTCGATGTCACCGAGGCCGCGACGTTGCTGGGCGCCCGCGGCGCGTCGCTGGAGCGCCTGGTCGCGGTCGCCGGTGACGTGCGGGACGCCGGCCTGCGGGACGCCGGCCGGCCCGGGGTGGTTACCTACTCGCGGAAGGTCTTCATTCCGCTGACCCGGCTGTGCCGGGACCGCTGTCACTACTGCACCTTCGCCACCGTGCCGGGCCGCCTGGCCGCCCCGTACCTGGAGCGCGACGAGGTGCTGGCGATCGCTCGGGAGGGGGCTGCCGCCGGTTGCAAGGAGGCGCTGTTCACCCTCGGCGACCGCCCAGAAGACCGGTGGTCGGTGGCCGGAGAGTGGCTGGCCGCGCGTGGCTACGGGTCGACCCTGGATTATCTGCGGGCCTGCGCGATCGCGGTGCTGGAGGAGACCGGCCTGTTGCCGCACCTCAACCCGGGCGTCCTCAGCTGGGGTGAGCTGCAGCAGCTACGGCCGGTGGCGCCCAGCATGGGGATGATGCTGGAGACCACCGCGACCCGGTTGTGGTCGGAGCCCGGCGGCTGTCACTACGGCTCCCCCGACAAGGAGCCCGCGCTCCGGCTGCGGGTGCTCGCCGACGCTGGTCGGGTCGGGGTGCCGTTCACCACCGGCATCCTGATCGGCATCGGGGAGACTCTCACCGAGCGGGCGGAGTCCCTGTTCGCGCTCCGGGGGTTGGCCCGCGAGTACGGACACATTCAGGAAGTCATCGTCCAGAACTTCCGGGCCAAGCCCGACACGGCGATGCGGGCCATGCCCGACGCCGAGCTGGCGGAGCTGGTCGCCACGGTGGCGGTGGCGCGGCTGGTGCTCGGGCCGAGGATGCGGCTGCAGGCGCCGCCCAACCTGATCGACGCGGAGTACGACCAGCTGCTGCGCGCCGGCATCGACGACTGGGGCGGCGTCTCGCCGATCACCCCCGACCACGTCAACCCGGAGCGGCCCTGGCCGGTGGTGGACGAGCTGGCCCGTCGCAGCGCCGCCGCCGGATTCACGCTGCGGGAACGGCTGACCGTCTACCCGCCCTACGTGCAGGCGCCGGAGCCGTGGCTCGACCCCCGGCTGCTGCCGCACGTGCGGGCGCTTGCTGAACCGGCGACCGGGCTCGCCGACCCGGCGGCGACCCCGGTGGGGCGGGCCTGGCAGGAGCCGGACGCGGTGCCTGCCGGCGCTGGCCGCACCGATCTGGCCGAGACCATCGACACGGTGGGCCGCCACGGTGACCGTCGGGGCGACTTCGACTCGGTCTACGGCGACTGGGAAGCGGTGCAACAGACCTCGTCGTCGATCCTGGCCGCGATGGGGCAGGTCGAGGCAGCAGATGCCGCGGCTGGGCAGGTCGAGGTGGGGCAGGTCGAGGTTGGGCAGGCGGGCACCAGCGGGGTGGCCGCCGGGAGCCGGGCGCCGTCGCGGCTGGATTCGGCGGTTCGCCAGGGGTTGACCGTCGCGGCCGAGGACCCTGCGGCGCTGCTCGACCCGGCGCACGAGAGCGCCGCGCTGGCCCTGTTCGAGGCGGACGGGCCGGCGCTGGACGAGCTGTGTCGACTCGCTGATCAGGTCCGGGCCGATACGGTCGGGCCGGATGTGACCTATGTGGTCAATCGCAACATCAACTTCAGTAACGTCTGCTACGTCGGGTGCCGGTTCTGCGCGTTCGCGCAGCGGGAGCGGGACGCCGACGCGTACCGGCTCTCGGTCTCGCAGGTGGCGGACCGGGCGGCGGCGGCTTGGCAGGCGGGTGCGACCGAGGTCTGCCTGCAAGGGGGGATCGATCCGAAGTTGCCGGTCTCCGGCTACGCCGAGCTGGTGCGGGCGATCAAGGAGCGGGTGCCGGGGCTGCACGTGCACGCCTTCTCGCCGATGGAGATCGTGACCGCCGCCGCGAAGGCTGGCGTGTCCATTCACGACTGGTTGGCCGAGCTCCAGGAGGCCGGGCTGGACACCATCCCCGGGACGGCCGCCGAGATCCTGGACGACGAGGTCCGGTGGGTGTTGACGAAGGGGAAGCTGCCCGCCGCGAGCTGGGTCGAGGTGGTAACCGCCGCCCACCAGCTCGGGGTCCGATCAAGCTCCACAATGATGTATGGTCACGTCGACCACCCCCGGCATTGGCTCGGTCACTTCCGGGTGCTGGCGCGGGTGCAGGATGAGACCGGCGGGTTCACCGAGTTCGTGGCGTTGCCGTTCATCCACACCAACGCGCCGATCTATCTGGCGGGGGTGGCTCGACCGGGTCCGACCTGGCGAGAGAACCGAGTGGTGCACGCCATGGCCAGGTTGCTGTTGCACGGCCGGATCGCCAACATCCAGTGCTCCTGGGTGAAGCTCGGGGACGCCGGCACGGTGGAGCTGCTGGGCAGCGGCGGCAACGACCTGGGCGGCACGCTGATGGAGGAGACCATCTCCCGGATGGCCGGTTCGAGTCACGGGTCGGCCCGGGAGCAGGACGAGCTGGTGCGCCTCGCCGCCGCCGCCGGTCGGCCGGCGCGCGAACGCACGACCACCTACGGTCGGCCGGTGGCGCGGGCGGCCTGAGCCGGCCGCTGCGGACTTTCTCGAGGCGACGCGCCGATAGGCCGTTACCCGTACGGGGGCTGGCTCGGTAGGGCAGGTTGCAGGCGCCGTTACGGCGGTGTCGGTCGGCCGATGGCGGAGCCGGCGAGGGTGGCTCACCCGGGCGGCCCTACTTACCAGGTTTCGCTTGACGACGCACGTGTGACACGCGTGTAATTTCACTGGGGTAGTTCTCGAATGGACGGGTTGCGCCGCCCAATTCGGGTACGAACAGCCACGCCTTCCGCGTGGGGGGTAGCGCCGGCGCCGTAACCAGCGCGGGCGCGAAAGAAGGAGGCAGCTGATGGAGGACGACCGTACGGCGGTGATCGATCTTTTGGGCAACGCGCCGGAGTGGCAAGAGCGGGCGCTGTGTTCACAGACGGATCCGGAGGCGTTCTTCCCGGAGAAGGGGGGGTCCACCCGGGAAGCCAAGCGGATCTGCAGCCGGTGCGAGGTCAAGGCGGAGTGCCTGGAGTACGCGCTGGGCCACGACGAGCGGTTCGGGATCTGGGGGGGTCTATCGGAGCGGGAACGGCGGCGGCTCAAGCGGCGGGTGGCGGTCTAGCCGGTGGCGCCGGCGGGGTGGGGGCGGGGTCAGCCGGCCAAGTCATCGGGGTCGATGCCGAGCAGGTTCGCGACCTGTTCGACCAACACGTCGTGGACGAGATCGGCGAGCCCGTCCCGGTCGCCGGAGCGCAGCTCCAGCGGGCGCCGGTAGAGCACGATCCGCGGTGGCACACCCTGCCGGCCGGGGCGACCGGGCACCAGCCGCGCGAGCGGCACCTGCCGGTCCTCCAACACGTCCGACTCGTACCCTTCGAGGTCGCCGGGCACGTCTTCGACTGCGAACTCGACCCCGGCCAGCTCGCTGGCGTGGGAGCGTTCCAGCCGCTCCACCGTGTCGAGCACCAGGTCGTCGAAGATCTCCGCCTTAGTGCGGGCCGCCGGCACCGTCGCCGGCACCAGGCGCCCGCGGAGGCCGCGACCGCGCCGGTCCCGGGCGCTGGGCTGGGGCCGGGGCTGCGTCGGGCGCCGGCTGCCTGGCTGGTCCTCGTGCAACACCGTCACGCGGCCCAGCGTAGCCCCGAGGGGCGACCGACTTCCCGATCATCGGGCTGACTGTGGCGGGCGCGTCGCCGACGACCGAGCCGAGCGAAAGGTGTGATTGGCGAAGATTACCCCGGTCCAGGAAGCCCTGCGCCGGATGGGCGACGAGGCGGGCCGGCGTGTCGCATGGTTAGCCGGTCGCGCCACCGGCGTAGAAGCGGTACCGTTCGGCCGTGAGGTCGGTGAGTTCCGTGAGGTGCCCGAGGTTGGTGAGTCCATGAGGTCAGCGCCGTGAACACACCAACCCTGGGCGGTGACCACAGTGACCCGGGTCCGCTACCGGAGCACCCGGACCCGGTCCCGGGCGCCACGCGTACGCCCGAGGAGCGGCGCTGCACCCGAAACGGTTGCCAACAGCCGGCGCTGGCCACGCTCACCTACATCTACGCCGCCTCCACCGCGGTGGTGGGCCCGCTGGCGGTCAACGCCGAGCCGCACACCTACGACCTGTGTGGGGCTCACGCGCGCAGCCTGACCGCCCCGCGCGGGTGGGAGCTGGTGCGCCACGACGGCGAACTGGTCACCCCGCCGCCCCGGCCGGACGACCTCGCCGCGCTCGCCGAGGCGGTCTGGGGTACCGGCGCCCGGCCGCCCGACCAGCGGCCGGGGGAGCCCCCGCGACCGCGTGATCGACGGGGTCATCTGCGACTGATCCCACCACCGTGACCTGTCCGATCTCCGTCTAGCCGGGGGGTAGGCTCTGACCGTGACCGAGCTGGGTACCGATCTGGGCACCATCGTCAAGGCCTACGACATTCGTGGCGTCGTTCCCGAGCAGCTGGACGAGTCGGTGACCCGCGCGCTGGGCACCGCGTTCGTCCAGTTTCTCCGGGAGGCCGGCGATCAGGCGGGCACCATTGTGCTCGCCTACGACATGCGGGAGTCGTCGCCGGGTCTGGCCGCCGCCTTCGCCGACGGGGCTCGCGCCGCCGGGGCCGGCGTGGTTGACGCCGGGCTGGGCTCCACCGACCTGCTCTACTACGCCTCCGGCAGCCTGGAGCTACCCGGTGCGATGTTCACCGCCAGCCACAACCCGGCCCAGTACAACGGCATCAAGCTGTGTCGGGCCGGGGCCAAGCCGATCGGCCAGGAGAGCGGGCTGGCGCGGATCCGCGCCCTCGCCGAGGAGCTGCTCACCGGCGCGATCTCCGCGCCGACCCCGGCCGGTACCGAGCACGGTATCGCCCGCCGGGACATCCTCACCGAGTACGCCGCCCACCTGCGCTCACTTGTGGATCTTCGGCAGCTGCGCCCGTTGACGGTGGTGGTGGACGCGGGCAACGGGATGGCCGGGCACACGGTCCCGGCGGTGCTGGGGGATGCCGCGTTGGAGCCGCTGCCGCTGACCCTCCGCCCTCTCTACTTCGAACTTGACGGCAGTTTCCCTAACCATGAGGCGAATCCGCTCGACCCGGCGAACCTCGTCGATCTGCAGCGGGCGGTGCGGGAGCACGGCGCCGATCTGGGGCTGGCCTTCGACGGCGACGCCGACCGCTGTTTCGTGGTCGACGAGCGGGGGGAGCCGGTCCCGCCATCGACGATCACCGCGCTGGTGGCGACCCGGGAGTTGGCGAAGCATCCGGGTTCGTCGATCATCCACAACCTGATCACCTCGTCGGCGGTGCCGGAGATCGTCACCGAACACGGCGGGACACCGGTGCGCTCCCGGGTGGGGCACTCGTTCATCAAGGCTGAGATGGCCGCTACCGGTGCGGTCTTCGGTGGCGAGCACTCGGCGCACTACTACTTCCGCGACTTCTGGGGCGCCGACACCGGCATGCTCGCCGCTATGCATGTCCTCGCCGCGCTCGGCGAGCAGCCGCGGCCGCTCTCCGAGTTGGTGGCGCAGTTCCAGCGATATGTTGCCTCGGGCGAGATCAACTCCACCGTGACCGATCAGTCCGCATCGGCCGCCCGGGTCGCCGCCGCCTTCGCCGCGCACGACTCGGACGAGCTCGACGGCCTGACCGTCCGTTTCGACGACGGCGCATGGTTCAATCTGCGCGCCTCCAACACCGAGCCGCTGCTGCGGTTGAACGTGGAGGCGCCGACCGAGCAGCGGATGACCGAGCTGCGCGACGAGGTGCTCGCGCTGGTCCGGCAGAGTTAGGGTGGCGAGCATGGACGCGCAGCTGTTGGAGATCCTGGCCTGTCCCGACGCGCACCACGCACCGTTGCGGCATGACCCGGCGGGGCAGTCGCTCACCTGCACCGAGTGCGGTCGGATCTTCCCGATCCGGGACGGTATTCCGGTGCTCCTGCTCGACGAGGCGGAGACCCCAGGTGAGGCCGGAGCGGACCAGTCGTGATCGACGGCACTGAGGGGCTGCGGGGAAACCGGCAGGCCGACGAAGCGTTACTCGACGACCCGGCGGCGCTGGCCGCGAACGATCGGGGCGGCATGCTCCGGGCCACCGCCGCCGCCGGCCCGCAGATCCGGGAGGCGATGCAGCTGGTCGCCGAGGTCGATCTGACCGAGCTCGGCGTGGACGGCCGCCCGCGGGCGGTGGTGGTGGCCGGCGTCGGTACGGCCGCGCGGACCGGCGACATCCTGGCGACCGTCGCCGGGCCGCACTGCCCGGTGCCGGTGGTGCCGCATCGGATCGCCGGGGTGCCCGGCTGGGTGGGCGCCGCCGATGTGGTTATCGCCGTCTCCGCGAGCGGCCGCAGCCCGGAGGCGCTCGCCGCCGCTGAGGCGGCCGCCCGCCGGGGGGCCAGGCTGGTCGCCGTCGGTGCGCCGGAAAGCCCGTTGCAGTCCGTCGCCGAGACCGCCCGGGCGCCTTTCGTGGCGGTCCCGCGGCGGGCGCCGGCCCGGGCCAGCCTGTGGGGGTTGACCGTGCCGGTGCTGTTGGCCGGCCGGGCGATCGGCCTGGTCAGAGTCACCGAGGCCGACCTGGTGGAGACCGCGACCCGGCTCGACACGGAGGCCGAGGCGTGTCGCGAGTCCGCGGATTCGTTCGTCAACCCGGCCAAGGAGCTGGCGCTCAATCTCGCCGGCTCGGTCCCGGTGCTGTGGGGATCGGCGCCGCTGGCGACCGTGGCCGCCGGCAGGTTCGCCGACATGCTCTCCAGCAACGCCCGCTACCCGGCGGTCACCGGTGGGTTGGGCGAGGTCGGTCGGGGGCGGGTGGGCCTGCTGGACGGGGTGTTCGGCGGGCTGGCTGAGCAGGACCGGGACATCTTCGCCGACCCGCAGCCGGTGAGCGACCTGACCAGACTGCACCTGGTGGTGCTGCGGGACGGTGGCCTCGGTGACGAGGACGACGCCGCCGGCGAGCCCTATGCGGTGGCCGAGCAGCGCGCCGAGACGGTGATCGCGATGGCCCACCGGCGCGGCGTCCGATGCACTGTGCTCACTGCGGAGGGCGGCTGTGCGCTGGAGCGACTCGCCTCGCTGACCGCGGTGCCCGACTTCGCCTCGATCTACCTGTCGCTCGCGCACGGGCTCGACCCGATGGCGGTGCCGGCGGTGAGTGAGTTGAAGACCGCGCTTCGTCCATGACTCGCCGGGCCGGGGAGGCGGAGTGAGGGAGGACAATGCGACGGCTGGAGAACCCGATCCGGGATTATGCGTGGGGTTCGCGGACGGCGATCGCGCAGATCCAGGGGCGGCCGGTGCCGAGCGCCGGGCCGGAGGCGGAGCTGTGGATCGGTGCCCATCCGGCCGGCCCGTCCCGGTTGGTCGCCGATGATTCGGCGGCCGGTCGACCGCTGACCGCGGCGATCGAGGCGGCCCCGGAGCGGGTGCTCACCGGGCCGGTGGTGGCCCGGTTCGGGGCCCGCCTGCCGTACCTGCTGAAGCTGCTCGCTGCGGCGGCTCCGCTCTCGCTGCAGGCGCACCCGGATGAGGCGCAGGCCGCTGCCGGGTACGCCGCCGAAGAGGCGGCCGGGGTGCCACGGGACGCTCGGCACCGTCGCTACGTCGATCCGTACCACAAGCCGGAGCTGTTGGTGGCGGTGAGCGATTTTCGGGCGTTGTGCGGGTTCCGGGAGCCGGCGATCTCAGCTGAGCTGTTGGCGGAGTTGGCGGTGCCGGAGTTGGCCCCGGTGGCAATGGCGTTGCGGGCCAGCGACCTGGCCAGCGCGGTCGCGGCGGTGCTGGCGGCGCCCGAGCCGGCGAAGTTGGTGGCCGCAGTGGCGGCGGCCGGGTCGGCTCGGTGGCCGCTGGTGGCGGAGCTCACGCGGGCTTACCCGGGGGATCTCGGGGTGGTGGTGGCGTTGCTGCTCAACGAGGTGACGCTGGCTCCGGGAGAGGCGATCTTCATGCCGGCCGGCAACCTGCACGCCTACCTAGCCGGCACCGGGGTGGAGATCATGGCCGCGAGCGACAACGTGCTCCGGGGGGGATTGACCACCAAATACGTGGACGTGCCGGAGTTGCTCCGGGTGCTCCGGTTCGAGCCGCTGCCGGATCCGGTGTTGACCCCGGTGCCGGTGGCGGCCGGGGTGGTGACCTGGCCGGTGCCGGTGGCCGAGTTCGCGCTGCACCGGGTTCGGCTGTCGGCGGGGGTGGGGCAGGCGGAGCTGACGTTGCCCGGGCCGCGGAGCGTGCTGTGTCTCGCCGGTGAGGTCCGGGTGGCCGATGGCGAGGCGCCGGTGACGCTGCGGGCGGGTGAGGTGGCCTTCGGATCGGCCGAGCTGGCGGCGGCCGGAGGGCTGCTGCAGCTCGCTGGCGAGGGGGAGGTCTTCGTCGCGTCGGTCGGGGATGCCTCGGTGGGGTAGGTCGGCGGGGGCGCTGGATTCCCTAGTGATTACTTCTCGTATTCTTGCCGCGACGGCTGGTGTTGCCGCCGTTGTAGGCCGGAAAATCGGACTCACGCCCCGCCCGTTACATTCCGTATCGACACCGCTGCGACCTGCGATTTTCTTGGCCTGACTTCCGGGGAAATCCCTTGACATCGCGGCGTCGCGGTGTAGCTTTGTAGTCACGCAGCGTTACTCGACGAACGTCAGAGCTACGCGCGGGGGAACCAAACCGGGGGGAGTACGGGGCGGATGGCCGGGAGGTCACCCGCCCCGTACGTATCTGTGCTCCTGGTAAGAATGCCCACCTTGCGTGCTATATGCCACGGCGCGTGCCATCGCCGTTGCGGTAGGTGAGGGCTTGATCCCGGAGCGTGCTTCGTTATGGTGGATACGTCTGCAAGCGATCTGATTGGAGATCATCATTATGAGCAGCGCCCCACCGCGCACCCTTCAGGAGCACGACTATAAGGTCGCCGACCTCTCGCTCGCCGGGTTCGGGCGCAAGGAGATCCAGCTCGCCGAGCACGAGATGCCTGGCCTGATGGCGGTCCGGGCTGAGTACGCCAAGCAGCAGCCGCTGCGCGGTGCCCGGATCACCGGGTCGCTGCACATGACCGTGCAGACCGCGGTCCTGATCGAGACCCTGGTCGCGCTCGGCGCCGAGGTGCGCTGGGCGTCCTGCAACATCTTCTCCACCCAGGACCACGCCGCCGCCGCAGTGGTGGTGGGTCCGCACGGCACCCCGGAGGCGCCCTCCGGTGTGCCGGTCTACGCCTGGAAGGGCGAGACGCTCGAGGAGTACTGGTGGTGCACTGAGCAGGTGCTCGCCTGGCCGGGTGGGTCGGGGCCGAACATGATCCTCGACGATGGTGGCGACGCCACCCTGCTCGTGCACAAGGGCGCGGAGTTCGAGAAGGCCGGGGCCGTGCCGCCGGTGGAGACCGCCGACTCCGAGGAGTTCGCGGTCGTACTCAAGCTCCTGCACCGCTCGCTCGCCGAGGACAACCAGCGGTGGACGACGATCGCCGCGGGGATCAAGGGGGTCTCGGAGGAGACCACCACCGGTGTGCACCGGCTGTACGAGATGCACCGGGAGGGCAAGCTGCTCTTCCCGGCGATCAACGTCAACGATGCGGTGACCAAGTCGAAGTTCGACAACAAGTACGGCTGCCGGCACTCACTGGTGGACGGGATCAACCGCGCCACCGATGTGCTGATCGGCGGCAAGGTCGCGGTCATCTGCGGCTACGGCGACGTCGGCAAGGGCTCGGCGGACTCGCTGCGGGGCCAGGGCGCCCGGGTGATCGTCACCGAGGTCGACCCGATCTGTGCGTTGCAGGCGGCGATGGACGGTTACCAGGTCACCACCCTGGAAGACGTGGTGGCGACCGCCGACATCTTCATCACCACGACCGGTTGCAAGGACGTCATCACCGCTGAGCACATGGCGGCGATGAAGCACCAGGCGATCGTGGGCAACATCGGTCACTTCGACAATGAGATCGATATGGCCGGCCTGGAGAAGACCGACGGCATTCGACGGGTCAACATCAAGCCGCAGGTGGACGAATTTGCCTTCCCGGATGGCCACTCCATCATCGTTCTTTCGGAGGGGCGGCTCCTCAATCTGGGTAACGCCACCGGTCATCCAAGTTTCGTTATGTCCAACTCCTTCACTAACCAGGTGATCGCGCAGATTGAACTCTTCAGCAAGACCGACGAGTACCCGATCGGCGTACACGTGATCCCGAAGCACCTTGACGAGAAGGTTGCCCGGCTGCACCTGGATGCGTTGGGGGTCAAGCTGACCCAGCTCAGCAAGGAGCAGGCCGACTACCTCGGGGTGCCGGTGGAGGGCCCCTACAAGTCGGATCACTACCGCTACTGATCCATCCCGATATTGAGCTCCACCGCGCTGGTGGCCGCGTTCGTCGCGGCCACCAGCGCCGTCTTGTGCCGCAATTTTTCGCATTTGACCTGCGGTTCTTCGGCGAGCCCCGAGATCCGGCCCGGGCTATGACGCTTAGGGGCCGGTTAGGTAACGGGTGTGTCACGAATCTCGGTCGGCCCTTCCCAGATCGGTCCGCAGGCGGTTGGCTTGTCGCCAAGCCGGGCTGGAGCCGTCATGATCGGCTGCTCATGGCCGGCAGCACAACTGGAGGAGACGAGATGCGGATACGTAGGAGACTGGCCGGCACTGTCGCGGCCGGTGCGGCGATGGCGCTGGTGCTGAGCGCCTGCGCCACTGATGGTGACGACGAGGGCAGCGGCCCCTCGCGCGGCTTCGAAGACTGTCTGGACGACCCGGACAACTGCAACGCCGGTGACCGCGAAGAGGGCGGGACCATGACCTGGACCCTCGACCAGGCGCCGGACGGGTTCTTCCCGTGGTCGCCGGAGGGTGGCTCGGTCTACACCCTGCAGGCCATCAACGGCATCCTGCCGTACGTCGGGCAGTTCCTGCCCAGCGGCGACTGGAAGCCCAACATGGACCTGCTCGCGACCGAGCCGGAGTTGGTGAGCAGCGACCCGGTGACCGTTACCTTCGACATCCGGGACGAGGCGGTCTGGGACGACGGGACGCCGATCACCGCGGATGACTTCCAGCTAACCTGGATGATGAGCGCCAGCGAGGACGAGGGGCACTGCGAGGGCTGCCGTCCGCGCTCCACCGCCTCCGCTGACTCGCTGGAGAGCGTCGAGGGTTCGAACGACGGCAAGACCGTCACCATCACCTACAAGGATGGTGTGGCCGCGCCAGAGTGGTTCGCCACCATGTTCAGCGCGCACGGCATCCTGGGTGGGGTCGCGCCCCGGCACTACGGTGAGCAGAACGGGTTCGACCTGGACGACCCGGAGGGTCGCGGCGAGTACTTCGAGTTCCTCAACGACAACGCTCCCGAGTTCTCCGGTGGCCCGTACCTGATCGAGTCGTTCGACATCGACAACCAGGTCGTGAAGGTCCCGAACCCGGAGTGGTACGGCGAGGAAGCTCCGACCCTGGAGCGGTTGGTCGTCCGGTTCCTGACCGATGAGGACACCTGGATCCCGGCGCTGCAGAACGACGAGCTGCACGGTGCGTCGCCGGCCGGTTACGCGGAGGATGTCATTCGGCAGGTGCAGGACCTGGACGGCGTGCGGGTGCACATCGGCGCCGGCCCGTCCTGGGAGCACCTCGACATGAACATGGACAACCAGTGGCTGGGTGAGCACCCTGAGCTGCGGGAAGCGATCTTCGTGGCGGTCGACGCCTCGGACATCGCCGAGCGCAACTTCGGCTCGCTCTTCCCCGACTACCAGCTGCGCACCAACCACGTCCACAGCGAAACCAGCGAATGGCACGTCGACCACCTTGAGGGCACCAATCAGGGCACCGGCGACATCGAGCTGGCGCGGGAGATCCTGGAAGCCGCCGGCTTCGAGGGCATGGACGAGGGCCCGGGCGGGTTGACCTACGACGGCGAGACCGTGGGGCCGTTCCGGCTGCGCTCCACCTCGGCGCCGGCACGGGCCACCGCCCAGCAGCTGATCCAGGGCTACCTGGCGGAGATCGGCATCGAGGCCAACATCGAGCCGACCGACGACCTCGGTGGCACCCTGGTCGCCCAGGACTTCGACATCATGCAGTTCGGGTGGAGCGGCAGCCCGCTCTTCACCGGGGCCGGGAGCCAGTACTGGCTGACCGGCAGCGGGTCCAACTTCGGCAACTACAGCAACGACGAGGTGGACGCGCTGGTCGAGCAGGAGCTGCAGGCCGAGAGCCTGGAGGAGTCGGCGCAGCTGCACGACCAGATGATGGAGATCGTGATGGCGGACGCGTACGTGCTGCCGCTCTACGACTCCCCCGTCTACATCTTCGTTACCGAGGAGTACGTTAACGTCCGGGATAACGCGAACTCCAGCCTGCGGGGCCTCTACGAGCACCACATGTGGGGTCTGGCGGTTGAGTAGGAACCTATGATTCGGTAGGAGATCTCGGGTCCCGGACGTCGCAACGTCCGGGACCCGAGATCAACCAGGTGGCGGCGACCCCGTCCAGCGAAGGACCAAACTCTATGCTCGTCTATTCAATACGGCGGCTGCTGGCAGCTATCCCCGTGCTGCTCGCGGCCTCGATGTTCGTTTTCCTGCTCGTCGACATCTCCGGTGACCCGGTGGCGGAGCTGATCTTCCAGGCCGAGGCGACGGGTGAACCGCTCTCGGAGGAGGCGCAGCAGGAGATCGCCGCCCGGCTCTATCATGACCGTTCGATGCCGGAGCGCTACTGGTTGTGGTTGACTGGCTGGCCAGGCTCGGCACATAACGGCGACATCGGCCTGATCAGGGGCGAGTTTGGTCCAAGCACCCGGGGCACCGCCTTCGACATTGGCTCCGACATCGCCAGCCGGCTGGCGACGACGCTGCGGCTGGTCGGGCTCGCCACCCTCCTCGGCATCGTGCTCGGCATCATCACCGGCGTGATCAGCGCGGTCCGGCAGTACTCGAAGACCGACCACATCATCACCTTCATCGGCTTCCTGTCGCTGTCGATGCCGGTCTTCTGGTTCGGCGTGCTGATCAAGGAGGTCGGGGTCAGCATCAACAACGCGATCGGGTTCCGGATCTTCTACACCATCGGTTCGCAGTCGCCGGTGCGTGAGGGCTACAGCGCCTGGGACAACTTCACTGACATCGCGGGTCACCTGATCTTGCCCACCATTACGCTGGCGCTCGTCGGGTACGCGGTCTTCAGCCGCTTCCAACGGGCCTCCATGCTCGAGGTGCTCGGCAGCGACTACGTCCGGCTGGCCCGGGCCAAAGGGCTGCGCAACGGCACGGTGATGCGCAGGCACGCGCTGCGAACCGCCCTGATCCCGGTGTTGACGCTGGTGACCATCGGGATCGCCGGCTCCATCGACGGTGCGGTGCTCACCGAGACCGTCTTCCAGTGGCAGGGCCTGGGCCGGTACTTCGTCGACGCCCTCGGCCGTACCGACACCTTCGCGGTGATGGGCTTCCTGATGCTCAGCGGCACCCTGGTGGTGGTCGCCAACCTCATCGCTGACCTGCTCTACGCCGTGCTCGACCCGAGGATTCGCTATGACTAACATCCAGCGCCCCGATGCGGAGATCCCGCCATCCGGGGCGGCCCCGGTCTCCGACGCCGAGGCGATCACCACCAAGGAGCGCAGCCAGCTACAGCTGGTAATGCTGCGGTTCATGCGCCATCGGCTAGCGGTGGGCAGCGTGGTGCTGCTGCTGTTGATCATCGCGTTCGCGTTCCTCGGCCCGGTGCTGTGGGAGTACGACCACCGGATCCACCGCGATGTGCCGAGCAGCCAGCCACCGAGCCTGGCCCACCCGTTCGGCACCACCAGCCCCGGCCAGGACATGATGGGCCTGGTCATGCGGGGCACCCAGCAGTCGCTGAAGGTGGCCGGGCTGGTCGGGCTCATCGTCGCGGTGACCGCGGCGCTCTGGGGCGCGATCGCCGGTCTGCTCGGCGGCTGGGTCGACTCGCTGATGATGCGGGCCGCCGACGTCATCCTGGTGATCCCGCCGCTGGCGTTGGTCGCCGCGGTCGCCGGCAACGTGCGCGGCGGCACCACCTGGCTGCCGATCGCGCTGATCATCGGATTCTTCGGCTGGCCGCTCTACGCCCGGGTGATCCGCGGCGTGGTGCTGTCGCTGCGAGAACAGGAGTTCATCGAGGCCGCTCGGGCGATGGGCGCCTCGGACGCCCGGATCGTGCTGCGACATCTGTTGCCGAACGTCACCGGACCCCTGATCGTCACGGCTACCGTGGTGATGGCGATCGCGATCCTGGCCGAGGCGGGCCTGTCCTTCCTCGGGCTCGGGATCCAGCCCCCCGACACCTCGTTGGGGCAGCAGGTCTTCAACGCGCTGACCGCGATGCGGACCCGGCCCTGGCTCTTCTACCCGCCGGGCATCATGGTCCTGTTGATCTGTCTGACGATCAACTTCATCGGTGACGGTTTGCGGGACGCTCTTGACCCACGACAGACGATGGTGCGGCGATGACGACGAGTGACTACCCACACCAGCCCACGCCAGTGACGGCGGCCGACGCTGCCGGCGACCCAGACGTGGTGCTGGAGGTCGACAACCTGACGGTCGGCTTTCCCACCGAGGACGGCGTGGTCAAGGCCGTGCGGGGCGTCTCCTACCAGGTACGCAAAGGGGAGGCGCTGGGGATCGTCGGCGAGTCCGGATCGGGCAAGTCGGTCTCCTCGCTGGCGGTGATGGGGTTGCTGCCCCGCAACGCCCGGGTCACCGGGTCCGCCAGGGTGCTGGGCCAGGAGATGCTGGGGCTCAAAGACGAAGAGATCAGCAAGGTCCGGGGCGACAAGATCGCGATGATCTTTCAGGACCCGCTGACCTCGCTGAACCCGGTCTACACGGTCGGCTACCAGATCGCCGAGGCGGTGCTGGCGCACAACGACATCGCCAAGGAGCAGGCGCTCAAACGGGCGGTTGAGCTGCTTGAGGTGGTCGGCATCCCGAATCCGGAGCAGCGGGTGCACGCGTACCCGCATGAGCTCTCCGGCGGCATGCGGCAACGGATCGTCATCGCGATCGCGATGGCGAACAACCCCGACGTGATCATTGCCGACGAGCCCACCACCGCGCTCGACGTCACCGTGCAGGCGCAGGTGCTGGGGGCGCTGGAGACGGCGCGCCGGGAGACCGGGGCCGCGCTCGTGCTGATCACCCACGACCTCGGCGTCATCGCTGGTCAGGTTGAACGGGTCAACGTCATGTACGCTGGCAAGCTGGTCGAGACCGGCACCGTCGACGACATCTTCTATGCGCCACGGATGCCTTACGCCCTCGGGCTGTTGGGCAGCCTGCCGCGGATGGACGAAGCTCGCGGGGCGCGGCTCACCCCGATCCTGGGCACCCCGCCGTCGCTGGTGAATCTGCCGCCCGGCTGCCCGTTCGCCCCCCGCTGTCCGATGGCCGAGCAGGTCTGTCGCGAGCAGGAGCCAGAGCTGCTGCAGGTGGGCACCGGCGGCGGGCACGCCGCCGCCTGTCACTTCAGCGATCGACTGGAGGGGGCCGAGGCGAGCGACCTGTTCAAGCCGACCACGGTAGATGCCGAGGTTCTGGCGGAGTTGGAGGAGCAGTGACGACGATGTCAGCGACGGAGACCCCGGACCGGCAGCAGTCAACCGAACCGGTGCTGCGGGCGCAGAACCTCGTCAAGCACTTCCCGGTTCGTTCGAAGGGCCTGATCAAGCGTCAGGTCGGCGACGTCCACGCGGTCTGCGATGTCTCGCTCGACCTGCACGCGCACGAGACGTTGGGCCTGGTCGGCGAGTCTGGCTGTGGCAAGTCCACCACCGCCCGGCTGTTACTGAATCTGATCCCGGTGACCTCGGGCAGCGTCCACTATCAGGACCGGAACCTCACCAAGCTCTCCCGGGCGCAGATGCGGCCGGTCCGGCGGGATCTGCAGATCGTGTTCCAGGACCCGTTCGCCTCGCTGGATCCGCGGATGACGGTCTTCGAGATCATCGCCGAACCGCTGCGGATCCACGGCCTGTTCTCGGACGGCGGCCGGCAGAAGGTCCGCGACCTGTTGCAGGTCGTGGGCTTGAACCCGGAGCACGGCAACCGGTACCCGCACGAGTTCTCCGGTGGTCAGCGGCAGCGGATCGGGGTGGCCCGGGCGCTGGCGCTACGCCCGAAGGTGATGGTGCTCGACGAGCCAGTCTCGGCGTTGGACGTGTCGATCCAGGCCGGGGTCATCAACCTGCTGGAGGAGCTGCAGGAAGAGCTGGGCCTGTCGTATCTCTTCGTCTCGCACGACCTGTCGGTGGTCCGCCACATCGCCGACCGGGTCGCCGTGATGTACCTGGGGCGGATCGTCGAGACCGCGACGGTCGAGCAGCTCTTCACCGCTGCGGCGCACCCCTACACGCAGGCCCTGATCTCGGCGATCCCGTTGCCGGACCCGCGCAAGGAGCGGGAGCGGGAACGGATCGTGCTGGTCGGCGATGTGCCCAATCCGATCACGCCACCCTCGGGTTGCCGGTTCCGTACCCGGTGCGCGAAGTTCGCCCACGAGCTGGACGAGGCGTCGCAGCAGCGGTGTATCGATGAGGTCCCGGCCCTGATCGACCGGGGGCAGGGCCACGAGTCGGCGTGCCACTACGCAGAGGCCCGCGAACTCGTCTGAGCCCCACCGCCCACACCCTCCGCGTTCCCTTCGCGTCCTCGCGCCCCTGCGCGCCCCTGCGCCCCTGCGCGCCTTGGTTGGCCGGGGAGGGATCTTGCGTGCGGTTATGTCGGACATTCCCGTGCGCTAGATCCCTCCCCAGCCAACCAAGAGATACATGCCCGCTGGCACGCGCACCCGTAGGCGGATGAAAGGGGGCACTAAGGGGCCTGCAGAGTCCAGTCGGCGCCAGCGGTCGTGCCCGCGGGCTAGTTGACGAGCAGCTGGTGGGCGGCGAGCTCGCGGTAGAGCGCGTTGCCGTCGGCCAGCTGCTCATGCGTCCCGACCGCGGCGACCTCGCCCCGGTCGAGCACGATGATCTGGTCCGCGTCGACGACGGTCGAGAGCCGGTGGGCCACGATCAAGAGTGTGCGCTGCTGCGCCACCGCGTCGATCGCCTGCCGCAGGGCGTGCTCATTGCGCGAATCGAGGTTGCTGGTCGGCTCGTCCAGCAACAGGATCGGCGGGCCGGCCAGCAGCATCCGAGCGATCGCCAGGCGTTGCCGCTCGCCCCCGGAGAGCAGCACCCCACCCTCGCCGACCTGGGCGTCGAGCCCGTCGGGCGAGCGGTCGGCGAGGTCGGCCAGGTTGACCGTGGCGAGCACCTCGCGCAGCTGCGCCTCGTCGGCGTCCGGCGCGGTCAGCAGCAGGTTGTCGCGGAGCGTCCCGGCGAGCACCGGCGCCTCCTGCTCGACGTACCCCAGTTGGGAGCGCAACTGTTGCCGCGGCTGGTCCCGCACATCGAGGCCGGCGACCGCGATGCTGCCCTCGGTGGCGTCGTAGAACCGCTCCACCAGCGCCAGGATGGTGGACTTGCCCGCACCCGACGGGCCCACCAGCGCGGTCCGGCTGCCGTACGGGACGGTGAAGCTGACCTGCCGGAGCACCGGTTTCGTCTCGGCTTCGCCCGGGTAGGCGAAGCTGACCTGGTCGAAGGCGATCGCCGGCGCGCCCTCGGCCGGCTCGGTGAGGGCAGAGGGCGGGTCGCCAGCGTCCTCGGCGGGGAGCGCCAGCATCTCCTCGATCCGCTGCAGCGCCCCCAGCCCGGCCTGCAGCTGGGCATACGCGTTCATCGCCTGGGCGATCGGCATCATCAGCAGGAACAGGAACATCACGAAGGCGACCAGGTCGCCGACGCTTATCGCCCCGGTCGCCACTCGGGCGCCGCCGATGCCGAGGACCGCCAGGAAGGCCGCCTGGATGACCGTGGTCACCGCCGGCCCGATCATCGCCTGCAACTTCGCCATCCGGACCCCGGCGACATAGGCCGCCTCGGCGCTGGCCTGGACCAACGCGGCCTCCCGCGGTTCGGCGCGGGCAGCCCGGATGGTCCGCGAGGCGCTGATCGCGCGTTCCACCGTGGCGGTCATCTCGCCGATCCGGGCCTGTGCCTGCTCGGAGACTCCCCGGACCCGCCGCGAGATCATGATGCCGCCGATGAGACCGACCATGGAGGCGACGGTGACCGCGAACATCAACGGGTCGAGGAAGACCATCGCGATCGCGGCGCCGGCGACGATGACGACGCCCGAGGCGAGCTCCAGCAGGCCGGAGGTGACGACCGTCCGCAGTAGGGTGGTGTCGGCGCCGACCCGGGAGAGCAGATCCCCGGTACGGCGCTGGTCGTACTCGATGATCGGCAACCGCAGCAGATGGCCGGTGAGCTTGCGGCGAGTGGAGAGCACCAGACCTTCGGCGGCGCGTTGGAGCAGGAAGTTGCGCAGACCGTAGACGACCGCCACCGCCACCAGGATCACCACCAGCAGCGTGACCAGGGCGGCGATCGGCTCCCCGGCGCCGATCTCGTCCAGCACCAGCCGGATCAGCAGCGGCTGCGCCAGCGTGCCGGCGGCCGTGAGCAGCGACAGCAACGCCACGGTGACCAAGGAGGCGCGGTGCTCGCGCAGGTAGGGCACCAGCGAGGCCAGGCCCACCCGGCGGGGTGGCGCGGCGGCGGATTGTGGCATCGGTGGCTGCGCCTCCTCGCGGCGGCCCCGGCCGGCCGCCGGGGCGGGTGGATCGACCGGTGCGCGTACCGGTCGCGAGGGAACGGTACCTCGTGGTGTCCGGGTGGGCTACGCGAGCACCGCCCGACGCGGTCCACGAGTATCGCGAGTGGCCCGGGCGTGCAATATTGGTCGCGTGAGAACCCGGGTGCTGGTAGTCGACGATGACCCCGCGCTGGCCGAGATGCTCGGCATCGTGCTGCGTAACGAAGGATTCCAACCGTTGTTCGTCGCCGACGGCGAACAGGCGCTGGCGATGTTCCGTGACCAGCGGCCGGACATCGTGTTGTTGGATCTGATGCTGCCTGGGATGAGCGGGATCGACGTCTGCCGGGCGATCCGCGGCGAGTCCGGGGTGCCGGTGGTGATGTTGACCGCCAAGACCGACACCGTCGATGTGGTGCTCGGACTGGAGTCGGGCGCCGACGATTATGTCGTCAAGCCGTTCAAGCCGAAAGAGCTGGTGGCCCGGATCCGGGCTCGGCTGCGGCGGGGCGGGGAGACCCAGCCGGAGCGGCTGGTGATCGGGCCGCCGCACAATCAGATCACTATCGATGTGCCGGCGCATACGGTGAGCCGCAACGGGGCCGAGGTGAAGCTGACGCCGCTGGAGTTCGACCTGTTGATCGCCTTGGCGCGGAAGCCACGGCAGGTCTTTACCCGGGAGGTGCTGCTGGAGCAGGTCTGGGGCTACCGGCACTCCGCGGACACCCGGTTGGTCAACGTTCACGTGCAGCGGCTCCGAGCCAAGATCGAGCCGGATCCGGAGCGGCCGGAGATCATCCTGACCGTCCGGGGCGTCGGTTACAAAGCCGGCGTCGGGTAGCCGGCCCGGAAACACGGCCGGCGTTCGGCGCTGAAAGTCGTCACTAGCAGGCGGGATACACTGGCGGCACTGTGAGCGACCCCGAGGAGGCGAGCGCCTCGGCCGACGATCACCCGCGCGCTGCGAAGGGCCCGCGGGTGGTTGTTTACGCCCGGGCGTGGGGGCGTGGCCTGCGGGGCCGGCTGATAAGCGCGACGGCGATGGGTCACCGGGCCTGGCGCCGGTCGTTGCAGCTGCGGATGGTGACCATTACGCTGCTCACCTCAAGTCTGCTGGTGGGCGCCTTCGGCTATCTGGTGGTCGAGCTGACCACTCGCAGTCTGGTCGCCGCGGTCGACCGGGACGCGGAAGATCAGGTGACCCGGGGGGCGGAGAACGCCCGCACCAGCCTGCGGGCGCTCGGCCCGAGTAACAACCCGCTGCTAGGTAGCGATATCCGCCGGCAGGTGGTCGACCCGCTGGCTACCAGCCCGGAGCGGGGCCAGGAGGTGATGGTGGCGCTGGTGACCCCGCGCGAGGTGGTCGGGGTGGTGGCCGCCCCGGAGCCAGATGTGGAGGTCACCGCGGTCCTTCCGGACGAGCTGCGGGATTCGGTCGGGCAGCGGGGCGTCAGCCGGCAGATCATCACTGCCCAGCTCTATGACGAGCAGCCGCCGGTGACCTACCTGGTGTACGGCTCGCCGGTGCCGACCGAGTGGCCGGGGCAGGAGGCGTCGCTCTACTACTTTTTCCCGCTCACCTCGGTCGCTGATGCCGCCAACAACATCCGTACCGTCGTGCTCGCCACCGGTGCGACGCTGGTGTTGTTGTTGGCGGTGGTGACGGGGCTGGTGACCCGGCTGGTGGTGCACCCGGTCCGGGTGGCGGCCCGGACCGCCCAGCGGCTCGCCGCTGGGCTGCTCGATCAGCGGATGGCGGTCCGGGGCGAGGATGATCTGGCGTTGCTCGCCGCGTCGTTCAACCAGATGGCCGGTAATTTGCAGCGGCAGATCGTGCGGTTGGAGGAGATGTCCCGGCTGCAGCGCCGGTTCACGTCGGATGTCTCGCATGAGCTACGCACGCCGTTGACCACGGTGCGGATGGCGGCGGATCTGATCTTCAACGAGCGGGAGTCGTACCCGCCGGAGGTGGCGCGCAGCGCCGAGTTGTTGCAGCACGAGCTCGATCGGTTCGAGTCGTTGTTGAGCGATCTGCTGGAGATCAGTCGGTTCGACGCCGGGTTCGCCGCGCTGGAGAGCGAGCCGGTGGATCTGGTGCCGGTGGTGCGGCAGACCGTGGAGCGGCTCGCCGCGATCACCCGCCGGTCCGGCTCGGAGGTGCGGCTGCGGGTGCCGCAGCAGCCGGTGATCGCGGAGGTGGATCAACGGCGGGTGGACCGGGTGCTGCGCAATCTGGTGGAGAACGCGGTCGAGCATGGTGAGGGTCGGCCGGTGGAGGTGCGGCTCGACGCGGACTCCGACGCCGCCGCGATCACCGTCCGCGATCGTGGTGTCGGGATGCGCACCGAAGAGTGTGAGTTGGTCTTCAACCGGTTCTGGCGGGCCGATCCGTCCCGGGCGCGGCAGAGCGGCGGCACCGGGTTGGGCTTGTCGATCAGCCTGGAGGACGCCCGGTTGCACGGTGGCTGGTTGCAGGCGTGGGGCGCCCCCGGTGCTGGGGCACAGTTCCGGTTGACCCTGCCGCTGCGGGCTGGTGATGAGCTCACTGGCTCACCGCTGCCGTTGGTGCCGAGCGAGCATGCGGTTGCGGTGCCTTCGCCGGCGAGCGGGGCGGGCGACCGTGCCGGCGGCGGGCAGCGTGACGCACCCGCGGGGGCGAGCCGGTGACCCGCCGAGCTCGGCTGGCCGCGGGCTTGGTCGGTCTGGTCGGGGCGTTGGTGATGCTGGTCACCGGTTGCGGCGTGCCGACCAGCACCGACGTGCAGTATGTCCGGCCCGGTCCGGCGGCCGGCTCCACCTCGCCGGGGGATGGCAATCCGCCGCCGCACGCGGACGAGGCCGACACCCCCCGCGACCAGGTCGACAACTTCTTGCAGGCAGCGGCGGGCAGCGCGGCCACCGCCCCGGACCGGGTGCGCGAATACATCCGCGCCGAGGAGCGGGACGGCTGGCGGCCGGAGGAGGGCATCCGGGTGATCCGGTTGCTGCAGGAGCCGTTCATCACCGATGAGGTCGGCGGTGGCTGGTTGGTGGAGTTGTCGGCGCAGCTGGTCGGCGAGTTGGACCCGCAGGGCTTCCTGGATCCGCCGACCGTCACCGAGCCGGTGACCTACCAGTTCCGGGTGACCACTGAGGGTTCGGTGGAGGGCGAGGCTGGCGGCCAGGGGTTGCGGTTGCGAGTGACTGACCCCCCGCCGTACCTGTTGCTTCAGGACACCGCGTTGGCCAACGAGGACTACTACTACCCCAACCCGATCTACTTCTGGGACACCGACGGTGATCAGCTGGTACCGGATCTGCGGTGGTTGCCGCTGGCCGGGGAGCCGGCCGAGCAGCATCCGTGGACGGTGGTGCAGTGGCTGTTGACCGGGCCGGCGCCCGGCTTGACCAGGTTGGAGAGTCTGCCCGCCGGCACCAATCACATCGGTACGCCCTATTGGGAGGACGACCGGCTGGTGGTGAATTTCAACGCCGCCGCGGTCGACGGGCAGGAGGTCGATGACCTGGCGACCCAGCTGGCACGGAGTCTGTTGCAGCTGCGCGGGGGCGACCCGGAGCTGGAGCTGCGGATCGAGGACCGGGTTCAGCACGCCCGGGTGCGCGCTCAGGTGCCGCCGGCCGACCCGACGCGGTTCGTGCTGCTCGACGGGGCGGTCCGGGCCTACAGTAGCGACCGGGCGCGGCAGCCGGCGGTCCTCACCGACGAGGTCAATTTCGGGGTTCAGGCAGCTGCCCTGACCGCTGGCGGTGATCTCGCGGCGCTGGTCCGCGGCGCCGGTGAGGGGCAGCAACGGGTCACAGTCTTGGAGTCCAGCGGCGACGACGCGCCCCGCGAGACCGACACCGGCCTGGTCGCCGGGGAGTTCGGACAGCCGGTGTGGGTCGGCGCCGGCGACGCCGCCACCGGCCTGGTCGCCGCCGACGGTGAGCTGCATCGCTTCACTGTGACCGGCGAGTCGACGGTGGTCGCGATCTCGGGGCTGGCTGGGCCGATCACCGCGGTAGCGCTGGCGCCAGAGCAGCGCCGACTGGCGCTGGTCGCCGGTGACCAGCTGTACGTCGCGCAGCTGCGGGTCGACGCCGAGTCGGTGACGGTGCAGGCGGCGCGGAGGTTGCCGACGACCGTGACCCAGCTCGCCGGGGTCGCCTTCACCCACGAGAATCAACTGGTGGTGGCGGGGGAGACCGACGGCCGGGTGGGGCTGCACCGGTTGAGCGCCGATGGGGCGGTCGAGGAGCCGTTGCACGATCTGAGCAACGCCACCGTCACCGCGCTGGTGGCGCATCCGGCGGCCGACGCTACCGCGGTGCCGAGGTTGATGTATGAGGCGAACGGGCAGGCGTACACCTTCGCCGGGGTGCCGAGCCTGATCCGGCCGGTCGATCTGCTGGATGCGCCGGATGAGCCGGACTCTCCGCCCCGGGCCCCGTTCTTCCTGGGGTGACGGTGGCGCCCCGGGGAGTCGCCGGGCCGCGGGTGGGCATGTTCGCCGCCGCGGTGGAGCTGTTGCTGCCGGGCGGTTGTGCGGGGTGCGGGCAGGCCCGGTCGGGGCTGCGGTACGGGGTCTGCGCGGAGTGCGTCGCGATGGTGGCTGGGGCGGTCCCCGGCCCCACCCGGCCGGAGCCGGCGCCGAGCGGGTTCCCGCCGTGCTGGGCGCTCGCTGACTACGACGGGGTGCTCGGCGAGCTGCTCGTGGCGTACAAGGATCGGGGGCGGCACCGGCTGGCGCGGCCGTTGGGCCGGCTGCTCGCCGCTGTGGTCGCGGCGGCGGCCTCGGCCTGGGAGTCGGCTTCGGCGGCGGTCTCAGCCTCGGCTCCGGCGGCGGGCGGGGTGGTGCTGGTGCCGATCCCGGATACGCCGGCTGCGGCGCGGGCCCGGCACGGCGACCACCTGTATCGGCTGGCCCGTGTGGCGGGGCGGGAATTACGCCGGGCCGGGGTGCCGGCGGTGGTGGCAAGGCCGCTGCGGGCGCTGCCCCGGCCCGATTCGGCGGGCCTGGACCATCGGCAGCGGGCCGCGACGGCGCAGGCCACGCTGCGGCTGCGGCGCTGGTCGGCGGCGGGGCTCCAGCGCCACCTGACTCGTACCCGGGCGGCGGTGGTGCTGCTCGATGATGTGGTCACCACCGGCGCCACCTTGGCTGCCGCGACCGCCAGGCTGGCGGCGGCGGATACCCCGGTGTCGGTGGCGGCGGTGCTCGCCGCCACCCAGCGGCGCTATCCGCTGCCGGGTGGGGTGTCCTCGAATGGACGACGTGGTTGGTGAACCCGGCAGGGGTTCGACTATTCTGTTGTGACTTCGTACGGCTCGTACCACTGAGGGCATGATGCGCAGACAGTCCCATCGGCCGCTGGGGGTGACGCGGCGCGCTTCAAGCGCTAGCGTCAGACTTCTAGGAACGCTTGGCCGCTGCCTCCGCAGTGCCTGCGGAGTAACGAGGAGCATGGGGAGGTAAGGCGTGGATATCGTCGTCAAAGGCCGCAACGTCGAGGTGCCGGAGCACTACCGCGAGCATGTCGCGGAGAAGATCGACAAGGTGGCCCGGCTCGATCGCAAAATCATCAGCATCGATGTTGAGCTGCTGCACGAGAAGAACCCCCGGCAGCAGGGCCACTGCCAGCGAGTCGAGATCACCTGCCGGTCACGTGGCCCGGTGGTGCGGGCTGAGGCCGCGGCGCGGGATTTCTACTCCGCGCTCGACGAAGCCGTCAACAAGCTCTATACCCGGCTCCGGCGGGCAGCTGACCGACGCCGGGTTCACCGGGGGCCGGGGCGTACCCCGACCTCGGTGGCCGAAGCGACCGCCAATCTCCCCACCGACCTGACGAAGGCGTTCGAGCCGGCGCCGTCGGTCGAGGTCGCCGGTCTCTCGGAGTCGGCCGCCTCCGCGGTCGAGGCCGCAGTCGCCGCGGCGGAGGCCGATGACCAGCCGTGGCACATCGTCCGGGAGAAGGAGCACTCCGCCGTCCCGATGACGATCGACGACGCCCTGTTCCAGATGGAGCTGCTGGGGCACGACTTCTATCTGTTCCTGGATAAGGAGTCCGGCCGGGCCAGCGTGGTCTACCGCCGGCATGCTTATGACTATGGCGTGATGAGTCTCGCTGAACCGACGGAGTAACTCACCGCGACCGGGGTGCGGACGGGCGGAGGTTCCGCCTACGATGGTTGCTCAGACCGTCTAGGGGAGCGCTGAAGACCCGTGCCCATACTTGAAAAGATCCTCAATGCTGGTGAGGGGCGGCAGGTTCGTCGGCTCAAGAAGGTCGCCGATGCCGTCAACTCGATCGAGGACGACTACACCGACCTGAGCGACGCCGAGCTGCAGGCGCTGACCGACCAGTATCGTGAGCGGCTGGCCGACGGCGAGAGCTTGGACGACCTGCTGCCGGAGGCGTTCGCGACCGCCCGGGAGGCGGCGCGCCGGGTGCTGGGGCAGCGAGCCTACGACGTCCAGGTCATGGGCGGGGCGGCGCTGCACTACGGCAACATCGCGGAGATGAAGACCGGTGAGGGTAAGACCCTCACCGGTGTCCTCCCGGCGTACCTGAACGCGCTCGCCGGCAAGGGTGTCCATCTGGTGACGGTGAACGACTACCTCGCCAGCCGGGACGCCGAGTGGATGGGCCAGGTCCACCGCTTCCTCGGGCTGACGGTGGGCGCGGTGCTGCCCGGCCAGACCTCGGCCGACCACAAGGCGGCCTATGAGTGCGACATCACCTACGGCACCAACAACGAGTTCGGCTTCGACTATCTGCGTGACAACATGGCGATGTCGGCCGGCCAGCTGGTCCAGCGCGGACACTTCTTCGCGATCGTCGACGAGGTCGACTCGATCCTGATCGACGAGGCCCGGACGCCGCTGATCATCTCGGGTCCGGCGGAGCACTCCCAGCGGTGGTACCCGGAGTTCGCGCAGATCGTGGCGCGGATGCAGCGGGGCACCGAGGGCGGCGGCGACTACGAGGTGGACGAGGCGAAGCGGACGGTCGCGATCACCGAGCGCGGGGTCGCCAAGGTGGAGGACCGGCTCGGCATCGAGAACCTTTACGAGCCGGTCAACACACCGTTGGTCGGCTATCTCAACAACGCCATCAAGGCTAAGGAGCTGTACCGCAAAGACAAGGAGTACATCGTCAACAGTGACGGTGAGGTCCTGATCGTCGACGAGTTCACCGGCCGGGTGCTCGCCGGGAGGCGGTTCAGCGAGGGGATGCACCAGGCGATCGAGGCCAAAGAGGGCGTCAAGATCAAGCAGGAGAACCAGACCCTCGCTACGATCACGCTCCAGAACTACTTCCGGCTCTACGACAAGCTCGCCGGCATGACCGGTACCGCCCAGACCGAGGCGAGCGAGTTCAACAAGGTCTACGACGTCGGGGTCATCACCATCCCGACCCACCTGCCGATGGTCCGGCTGGACAAAGCCGATGTGATCTACAAGACCGAGAAGGCCAAGTTCGAGGCGCTGGTGGAGGACATCGTCGAGCGCCACCAGCTGGGCCAGCCGGTGCTCGTCGGCACCACCTCGGTCGACAAGTCCGAGATCCTGGCGACGATGCTCAAGCGGCGGGGCATTCCGCACAACGTGCTGAACGCCAAGTTCCACGCCAAAGAAGCCGAGTTTGTGGCGCAGGCCGGCCGTAAGGGCGCGGTCACCGTCGCCACCAACATGGCCGGGCGAGGCACCGACATTCTGCTCGGCGGCAACCCGGAGTACCTCGCCGCGGCCGAGCTGCGCCAGCAGGGGTTCGACCCGGTGGAGCAGCCGGAAGAGTACGCCAAGGCGCTGGAGACCGGCGTCGCCAAGTGGCGGCAGGTCTGTGACGGCGAGGGCGAGGAGGTGGTCGCCGCAGGTGGTCTGTACGTCCTGGGCACTGAGCGACACGACGCCCGGCGGATCGACAACCAGCTGCGTGGCCGGGCCGGGCGGCAGGGTGACCCGGGTGAGTCGCGGTTCTACCTGTCGCTACAGGACGATCTGATGCGCCGCTTCCGGGCCAGCGCGGTCGAGTCGGTGATGGAGCGCCTCAACATCCCCGACGATGTGCCGATCGAGTCGAAGATGGTCTCCCGGCAGATCAAGAGCGCGCAGACCCAGATCGAAGGCCAGAACGCCGAGATCCGGAAGAACGTCCTCAAGTACGACGAGGTGCTCAATCAGCAGCGCCAGGTGGTCTACGCCGAGCGTAAGCGGGTGCTCGACGGGGAGGACCTGCGGGACCAGGTCCGGCACATGCTTGAGGACGTGGTCGGTGACTACATCAGCGGCGCCACCAACGAGGGGTACGCCGAGGACTGGGACCTCGATCAGCTGTGGAGTGCGCTCAAACAGCTGTACCCGGTCGGGCTGACCATCGACGAGCTGCTCGAAGAGGTGGACGGTGACCGTTCCGCCCTGGAGGTCGACCAGCTGCGGTCGCGACTGCTCGCGGATGTGATGGCCGCCTACGAGCGGCGCGAGGAAGAGCTCGGCGAGGCGACGGTCCGCGAGGTCGAGCGGCAGGTCGTGCTCAGCGTGATCGACCGCAAGTGGCGCGAGCACCTCTACGAGATGGATTACCTCAAGGAGGGCATCGGGCTGCGGCAGTACGCGCAGCGCAACCCGGTCGTGGAGTACCAGCGCGAGGGCTTTGCGATGTTCCAGACCATGCTGGAGGGGATCAAGGAGGAGTCCGTCCGGTTGCTGTTCAACGCGGAGGTGCGGGTGCAGCAGCCGGAGGCGGAGGCAGCGGCCACCCCGACCCAGCCGGCGGCCAAGCCAGCGATGCCGCTGCCGGTGGGTCAATCCCCGGTGGAGGTCCGTGCCCGCGGGCTGCGGCCGGCGCAGGCGCAGCCACAGAACCTTCAGTATTCCGCGCCGACGGTCGATGGCGAAGCCGGCTCCGGCGGGGTCACCACCGAGCGGGAGTCCGACCGTCCCGCCGCCCCGGCGCTCGGCCTCGGCCGCGGGCCGCAGGTCGGCGCGGGTCCGGCGATCGGGGCGGCTACCGCCGGCCGAGCCGCCGAGTCGCAGCAGCCGAACCGCTCCGGCGACAACCGCGGGGCCGCCGACCGGTCCGGAGGCCGGTCGGGCGCGGCCCGGCAGCAGGCGCCCGGCCAGGCCGTCGGGTCGGCGCCGTCCCGGAACGCGCCCTGCCCCTGCGGCTCCGGCAAGAAGTACAAGCGCTGCCACGGTGCTCCCGCCGGGGGCGCCTGACCGGGTCACAGCAGCTGCGCTGCACCGGGTCACAGCAGCTGCGCTGCGGTGCACAACCAACGGTCCTGGGTCTGCTCCAGCCGAAAGGCGAGCGCCCAGGACCGTTCGTCCCGCGCCTGCGGCCCGACCCGGGCACCCACCACGACCGCTAACTCGGCGACGCCGGGGCGGGGCTCGCAGGTGCGCATCTGCCGGACCTTCACCAGGCTTTCCCGGCGAGGGCTGGCGCGCTGCGGAGACACCGTTCGCCGCAGCCGGCGTACCGCCTGAGTCATCGCCGCGATCACCTCGGGGGCGGCGAGCGGATGGGTCACCGCCCGCAGGTGGTTGACCGCCCGGTAGCCGTTGAGAATCTCCAGGCAGGTGTTGACGAAGCGGACCGCCGCGGCGGTCGTGGCAGGCGCGGCCGCGGTGGGAGACCGCCGATCAGCCGAGCCGCCGCTGGCGCCGGCCGGACCGCTGGTGCCCGCCGGCGCCAGCGGTTGGGGGGCGGCGAGCATCGGCTGCGAAGCCCCGGCGCTGCGCCAGTCGGTGGTCGCCTGATCGTCGAAGGGCGGATCGTAGGTGGGGGCGGCGCGCAGTCGGAGCTGTGGCGGTGTCGCCAGGGTCGGTCGCATGCTGCCCTCCCGGTGGCCATTTCGTCGCAGTGCGTCGTGGCTGCCGACAATAGCGACCGATGTCAACTATTCGATCTAGGTCGAGCGACGGCCGGTCGTCGCCGCCGCTCGTGATCTACTGGGGCCATGACCGGTCCCCCGATCCGTGCCTACCTACCGGGTACCTTCGCCGTCCTCGCGACGCTGCGTCGGCAGCGGGAACTGCCCCCCGGGGCGGCGTACGCGGTCACCGCCGGGCTGCGGGCGGAAGCCCCCGGCGAAGACGACGAGACGCTGGAGTACGAGGCGTTCTGCCGGGCCGCGGACGCCTCGTTGGCGCTGTTGCGGGGCGGGCACACGGCACCCCGTCGAGTGGTGATCGCGGTGGACCTCCCTGCGGCGCAGGTTGCCGGCGCGGCCGCGGCGGATGTGGCGACGGTCAACCTGGCCGGGCCGGTGCCGTTGACCAGGGTCGCGGCGATCCATGTCGACGGGGTGGCCGCCGAGCCCGCGGTGGCCGCGGCGCTCGACGCAGCCGACCCGTCCGGGACCGAACTCGATGAGGAGCTGGAGTGGTACGACGTCTCCGAACTTGATCAGTTGGTGCCGGCGGAGGCGGGTTGACCGTCGTCTTCACTCGACGCCGGGTCAGCTGCGCGCAGGGTGCGCCCGATCAGCACGGTGGCGACCACCGCACCGACCACCAGCACGATCAGCGCGCGGTTGAATCGGGCCGCGTTGAAGTAGTTCAAGACCGCCTGGTCGTCCGCGCTGGCGGCGCTGACCAGCTGGAACAGGCGGGTGCCGGCGATCCGGGTCACCGCCTCCGCGATCAGGATCAGTAGCCCGGGCAGCGCACCGGCGACCAGGAACGCGGGCCAACGCAGGTTGGGGCCGCCGACCCGCCGCAGGTAGACATATCCGACCGCGCCCGCGGCCACGCCCGCGGCGAGGGAGGCGGTCAGCGACGCCCAACCGCTCGCGGCGATCACCGACTCGGCGGTCTCACCGGCGCCGAAAAAGCTGCGGAGGTCCCCCTCGAAGATCCGTTCCAGGAGCCCGACGACGAAGACGACCAGCGCCCCGACCGCGCCGGCGGCGACGACCGCCCCTTCTCGTACCCCGGCTAGCAGGCCACCGAGCATGGCGGCGGCGGCGACCGCGCCGCTGAGTACCAGGATCGAGGGCAGGCCGTCGTACCCCAGCAGGATCGGGGTGGCGACGGCGACGCCGGTCAGCAGGCCGGCTCCGGCGCCGGTGCCGAACCGGGGCAGGCGGCGCCGGGCGGCGGCGCCGGCGAGCCGGCTCAGCAGGTTGACTGCGGTCAGCCCGACGGCGATGCCGGCGATCAGGCTCGCCGAAATCACCTGTGGTAGCTCCAGGGCGGCCCGGGTGACGGTGAGCGGGTCGGCATCGGGAGAGTCGCCGATCGCCTGCCGCGCCGACGAGAGCATCGCCAGCAGCCAGGCGAGCGCCAGCACCGCCAGCACACCGGCGGCCGGGGCCACTGGTGTGGGTTGGCCGCCGGAAACGGTGACCGGCGCGGGTTGGTCGCCGGCGGCTGGAGCTGGCGCGGGTTGGTCGCCGGCGGCTGAGGCCGCCGGCACAGCATCGTCGGCCGCGTCGGCCGGCACGTCGCGCGCCGAGGTCTGCTCATCTGTCATGGTGGGTCCCTCGAGGTCCGCCAGCGGGCCGGCCCCCAGACTACGTCGTGGGTCCGACCCGCTGCGGTGTGGCCGGGCGGCAGTGGTGCGCTGGGTCGGGTGATGCCGGCGGGGTTGGTCGCCGGTACCGCCCACATGAAAGGATACGAACAGGGTTCGACCCTGACCTCGCCAGTGTTGCCGAGATCTTGGAGGGCGCGATGGACGCCATTTTCACCGTGCCGGAGCCGCGTAACGAGCCGCCCCGGGAGTATTCCCCGGGCAGCGCCGACCGCGAGCGCCTGCAGCGGCGACTGGCCGAGCTGGCGGGTGCGCCGACAGACCTCACCATGACGATCGACGGCCAGCAGCGCATGGGTGGCGGCGCGCCGATCAACGTGGTGCAGCCGCATCAACACCGGCACGTGCTGGGAGTCATGCACAATGCGTCCAACGCCGATGCGGAGGCGGCGGTAACGGCGGCGGTAGCCGCCGCACCGGCGTGGCGGGCGATGCCGTACGAGGACCGCGCCGCCATCTTCCTGCGCGCGGCGGACCTGCTCGCCGGCCCGTGGCGGGATTCGATCAACGCGACGACGATGTTGGGTCAGTCGAAGACGGTGGTCCAGGCCGAGATCGACGCCGCCTGCGAGTTGATCGACTTCCTTCGTTACAACGTCGCGTTCGGGCGTAAGCTGCTCGCGGAGCAGCCGATGTCCCCGCCCGGTGTGTGGAACCGGTTCGACCACCGGCCGCTGGAAGGGTTCGTCTACGCGATCACCCCGTTCAACTTCACCGCGATCGCGGGTAACCTACCGGCGGCGCCAGCGCTGATGGGCGTGCCGGTGGTGTGGAAGCCGTCGCCGACTCAGCAACTCGCCGCGCACATCACGATGCGGGTCTTCGAGGCGGCTGGCCTGCCGCCGGGTGTGATCAACATGGTGACCGGCGACGGCCTGGCCGTCTCGGAGGTGGCGTTGGCCCACCCGGAGTTGGCCGGCCTGCACTTCACTGGCTCGGCCCAGACCTTTCAGCTGCTGTGGCGCACGATCGGCGAGAACATCACCCGCTACCGCAACTATCCCCGGATCGTGGGGGAGACCGGCGGCAAGGACTTCGTCGTCGCCCACCCCAGCGCGGACGCGGACGCGCTGCACACAGCGTTGATCCGGGGCGCCTTCGAGTACCAGGGGCAGAAGTGCTCGGCGGCCTCCCGGGCGTACCTGCCGCGTTCGATCTGGGAAGGCGGCCTGCGGGACCGGCTGGCGGCGACCGCGGACTCACTGACCTACGGCGATGTCACCGACTTCCGGAACTTCGGTGGCGCGGTGATCGACGCCCGGGCGTTCGCCAAGCACTCGGCCGCGCTGGACATGATCGCCGGCTCGGACTCGTGTTCGGTGATCGCTGGCGGCACCTGCGACGACTCGGAGGGTTGGTTCGTCCGGCCGACCGTGGTCGAGTGCACCGATCCGGAGCACAAGGTCTTCACCACCGAGTATTTTGGGCCGATCCTGGGTGTCCACGTCTTCGACGACGACCGGTTCGAAGATGTGGTGCGCCAGGCCGAAGGAGTCGCGCCGTACGCGTTGACCGGGGCGATCTTCGCTGACGACAAGCGGGCGGCGAACTGGGCCAGCGAGGTGCTCCGCTACGCGGCCGGCAACTTCTACCTCAACGACAAGCCGACCGGTTCGGTGGTCGGCCAGCAGCCGTTCGGGGGAGCGCGGGCCAGCGGCACCAACGACAAGGCCGGTTCCTGGCACAACTTGATCCGGTGGGTCTCCCCGCGGGTGATCAAGGAGAACTTCGTCCCGCCGACCGACCACACCTATCCCCACATGGGCTGACCCTCACCCGCCCCCCGCTGCGTCGATCATGAGCCTGCTGCGTCGATCATGAGCGTAGTGACCGACACGCCCGGTGTGTCGGTCACTACGCTCATGATCGGCCGGACGAGGGCGAACGTGCTCAGACGAGGTGGCCGCGGCGGTGGAGGGTGGCCAGGAGCCGCTCGATCCGGACCGCTCCCGACAACGCCGCCAACGCGATCGCCGCTCGGGGCTCCCGCCAGTTCTGCCGGACCGTCTGCTTCGTCCAGTGCCAGGCTGCCCGCCGATTGCCGCTCGCCGCAGACCAACAGGCCAGCCGGCCGTAGACCCGGGCCGCCTCTGGCCGCCCAGACTCCAGCTGCGGATGCCGGGCCATGATCCAGCGCAGCGACGAGATCTTGGTGGTGTACTCGTAGCTGTACGGCGAGGTGTACCGCCACAGCATCCGCACCAGCGGCTCGTCCACATGCGCGATCGGGGCTCGCCGGGCGGCCCGCAGCAACAGGTCCCAGTCCTGGTTCTGGTTGCCGGGCGCGTCTTCGGCGAGCAGGCCGATTCGGTCTGGGCCGACCAGCGCGGCGCGCCGGATCAAGAACGTGGACGAGGGGAGGGTAGCGAGCCGGGCCCGGGTCAGGTCGGCCAGGTCGATCCGGTCCAGCCCGGCCAGCCGTGGCGTACGCCGGCCGTCGTACTCAAGCTCGGTGGCGCAGGTGGCGACCTCCGCGCCGGCCGCGGCGGTGAGCGCCGCCACCTGGGCCTGCAGCTTCTCGGGCGCCCACACGTCGTCGTCGTGGCAGAACGCGACCAGCTCGGTGGCGAGCGCCAAGACGCCGGTGTTACGGGCACCGGTCAGCCCCGGGGTGCGCTGGTTCATCAGTACCGTGACCGGGCGGTCGCCACCGGCGGCGAGCGCCACGTCCGGCTCCGCCTGGTCATGCACGATCGCGACGTGAATCGGCCCCGGGTACGCCTGGGCCAGGACGGCGGTGAGGGCCCGCCGGAGCAGCATGGGCCGGTTGCGGGTCGCGATGACCACTCCGACCGAGGGCCACGCCGCGACCCGCCGGTGCGTCTTGCTCCGAATCACACCCTCCCTAACGAGGCGCCGGCCAGGGCGAAACTGCCGGTTCGACATTGTTCGATGGCAATTTCGACAGTACGGCGGCCCGCTGGGCAGGCCGCGGGTCGACTCAGTCGGCGGTGGCCGGCCGGGTGGCGTCGACGGTGGCGTGGAGATCGCCGACGGCGAGCCGGATCCGCAGCGAATCGCCGGCGGTGACCTCGTCACTATCGAGGACCACCCGGCCGTCGCCCCGCTGCACCACCGCGTACCCGCGGGCCATGGTGGCGGCCGGGGAGAGCGCCCGCAGCCGGGCATGGGTGTGGCGTAGTTCGTCTGCGGCGGCGTCGAGCCGGTGCCCTAGGCAGCGGCGGGCTCGGTCCCGCCAGGCGGTGGTCTCTTCAGCCCGGGCCGAGACGAGGACCTGCGGTCGCGCCAACACCGGCCGGGACCGGTACGCGTCGAGCCGGTGCTGCTCCCGGTCCACCAGGCCGGCCACCGCCCGCCGGATCCGTTGCCGGCCGGTAACCACGAGCCGGGTCTCCTCGGCCAGATCGGGAACCACCCGCTTGGCGGCGTCGGTGGGGGTCGCGGCGCGGAGATCGGCGACGAAGTCCACCAGCGGGCTGTCGCTCTCGTGCCCGATCGCGGTCACCACCGGGGTCCGGGCGGCGAAGACGGCGCGGCAGAGCGCCTCGTCGGAGAAGGGCAGCAGGTCCTCGACGCTGCCGCCGCCGCGAGCCAGGATGATCACGTCCACGCCGTCGTCGCTGTCGAGCATCCGGAGCGCCTCGATGATCTGCGGGACCGCGGTCGGGCCCTGCACCGGGACGTTGACCACCCGCAGCTGCACCGCCGGCCAGCGCCGTTGGCTCACCGCCGCCACATCCCGCTCGGCGGCGCTGCCACGGCCGGTGATCACGCCGACTCGGCGCGGCAGAAACGGCGGCCGGCGCTTCCGATCCGGGTCGAAGAGGCCTTCGGCGCGCAGCAACTTACGCAGCTGCTCGATCCGGGCGAGGAGTTCACCCAGACCGACTTGGCGTACGTCGTCGGCGCGCAGCGACAGCGTGCCCCGGGCGGGGTAGAAGGCGGGCTTGGCGTGGATCACTACCCGGGCGCCCTCGGCCAGGTTGGGCGCGTTGCGGTCGAGCACATCGCGGTTGGTGGTGACGGTGAGGCTGAGGTCGGCCGACGGGTCCCGGAGGGTGAGGAAGACCGTGCTGGCGCCCGGGCGCCGGGAAATCTGGGCGATCTGGCCGTCCACCCACACCCAGCCGAGCCGGCCGATCCACTCGCCGATCCGCTGACTCACCACCCGTACCGGCCACGGCTGCTCCAGGCTGCTTCGAGACGATTCCGGGGTAGGCTCGGCCACCTGGCTGAGCCTACCCCGGTCGACCAGCGCCGCAGCTCAGCTACCGCGCGCTGCGCCTACGAGCGACGCGGAGCGCCCGGATCAGCCGGCCGCACTACCGCGGTTGGCGGCGGCCCGTACCATGGTCGGGTGGACGCTGACCAGAGGACCGACCGTAAGCGGGTGCTGCTGGCCAAGCCGCGCGGCTACTGCGCGGGTGTCGACCGGGCGGTGCAGACCGTCGAGGAGGCGCTCAAGCTCTACGGCCCCCCGATCTATGTGCGTAAGCAGATCGTGCACAACAAGCACGTGGTGCGCACCTTGGAAGCGCAGGGGGCCATCTTCGTCGAGGAGAACGACGAGGTGCCCGAGGGTGCGATCGTCATCTTCTCCGCCCACGGCGTCGCGCCCGAGGTGCACGAGCAGGCCCGGGAGCGCAAGCTGCGGGCGATCGATGCCACCTGCCCGCTGGTGACCAAGGTGCATCACGAAGCCAGGCGGTTCGCCAAGGAGGGTTACGAGATCCTCCTGATCGGCCACGCCGGCCACGAAGAGGTCGTCGGCACGGCGGGTGAGGCACCCGACAACATCCAGCTGGTGGAGAGCCCGGAGCACGCCGACCAGATCACCGTCGCCGACCCAGAAAAGGTGGTCTGGCTCTCGCAGACCACGCTCTCGGTAGACGAGACCATGCAGACCGTCGAGCGGCTGCGCACCCGACTGCCGCTGCTGCAAGCGCCACCCAGCGACGACATCTGCTACGCCACCCAGAATCGGCAGCAGGTGGTGAAGGAGATCGCCCCCGACTGCGACCTGGTGCTGGTGGTGGGTTCCCGCAACTCCTCCAACTCGGTGCGGCTGGTCGAGGTCGCGCTAGAGACGGGTGCCCGCGCGGCCTACCTGATCGACTACGCCGACGAGATCGATCCGGCGTGGTTGGTCGGGGTGGGCACGGTGGGGTTGACCTCCGGCGCCAGCGTCCCGGACGAGCTGGTGATGCAGGTGCTCGACCACCTCGCCGAGCAGGGTTTCCACGACGTGGCGGAGGTGAGCACCGCCGACGAGACCCTCACCTTCGCGTTGCCGCAGCAGCTCAAGAAAGACCTTCGGGAAGCCGCGGCAGCCCGGGCCGGGGCGGCTGCGAAGCTCGCCGGCACCGCCGCCGAGCAGTAGCCCGCCGGGCGTCCCCAACGCTGTCGCCGGGTCAGCTGTCGCCGGGTCAGCTGCTTCCGGTCAGCTCGGCCGGTTCGGTCGGCTCGCCGGTCTCGGTGGGCTCGGCCGGCTCGGCCGGCGCTGGTTCGGCCGCGCGTTGCCTGGTCTGTGGCGATAGCGGTGGGGCCGACGGGCTGACCGGGACCGCCACTACCGCGGTCCCGTAGGCGCAGATCTCCCCCCACATATCAGTTACATTGCGGTGGTCGAAACGCATCGCCACCACCGCGTTGGCGCCCAATGTCTGGGCGTGGCGGATCATCTGGTCGACCGCATCGAGTCGCCATCGGGTGAGCGCCTTGACCAATTGGGGATTGCCACCGCCGTGCAGCTTCCGGACCCCTTCCCGGTACGGGTTACGGGTCCGACCGGTCACGCCGATCGCTTCTCCGAGTACCTGCCGGATCTCATATCCGGGAATGTCGTCAGTGGTGACCACCAGCATTGGAAACCTCGCAACCAGGATCGGCACCGGCTCGGCCGGTGCCGATCACGTCTTTGTGCGATGTCATGCTCCGACCATGTCCGCGGCCACGAAAATCCAAACCTGGGCCCCCGCGAGGTGACCCAGCCGCGATAATGCGGCGGACCGCCGCGGTCAACGATCCCATTGCGTACCAACAGTTCCGTCTAACCCCACCGGCACCCTCGCGTACCGCAGTGGCGTTTGCTTTCCGGCCGGCCGGGTAGAAACGACCTGGGTCCCCGCCCGATGTGTAGATACTGACGTCTAACTTGGGGGCAGTGTGATGGACCGACCGTACGACCAACGACACCGCGCCGGCCGACTACGGATAGCGATGCTCGTACCGCCGTGGTATGAGCTTCCGCCGCCCGGTTACGGCGGTGTGGAACAGATGGCCGCCGCGCTGGTCGATGCGCTGGTTGCGAAGGGCCATGAGGTTACGGTGATCGGCGCCGGTGTGCGCAGCGGCACCGCCGGCCGATTCGTCTCCACCGTGGCCGAGCCGCAACATCTCCGTCTCGGCGAAGGGTTGCCCGAGCTGCTGCACGTCGCCCGGGCCAACCAGCTGCTGGCCGAAGGCGACTTCGACGTGGTGCATGACCACACCTCGTCTGGTCTGCTCACCGCCGGCACCCGGCCGATGCCAACTGTCGCAACCGTCCACAACTGCCCCAAGGGGGAGCACGGCGATCTGCTCGCCGCGCTCGGGGAGACCGAGGTCTCGCTGGTCGCGATCTCCGCGGCGCAACGACGGACCCGGCCCGAACTACCCTGGTCCGCAGTTATCCACAATGGTCTCTCGACGGAGGGGTTGGCGAACACCCCACCGGACCCCCGGCCGGCGACGCAACGGCCGGTGCTGTGGCTCGCCCGGTTCAACCCGGACAAGGGGCCCGACCTGGCGATCGAGGCCTGCCGCGCGGCCGGCCTCCCGCTGGTGCTGGCGGGGAAGTGCACCGAACCAGGGGAGCGAAGCTACCTGAGCGAGGTGATCGCGCCGATGCTCGGACCGGACACCGAGCTGGTACTCAACGCCGACCGGCGGCGGTGCCAGGCGCTGATCCGGTCGGCTCGCTGCCTGATCCTCCCGATCCGTTGGGAGGAGCCGTTCGGCATGGTCATGGTGGAGGCGATGGCGGAGGGGACGCCGGTGGTGGCGCTGCGCCGAGGTGCGGTGCCGGAGGTGATCCGGGCCGGAGTCACCGGGCTGATCTGCGACGAGCCGGAGCAGCTACCGGCGGCGCTGGAACAGGTCACCTCGATCGACTCGATCACCTGCATCAGCCACGTCCAGAATTCCTTCTCCGCGGAGCTGATGGCCAGCCGCTACGAGCAGGTCTACCGGCGGGCGGTTAGGCGTTCCCTCGCCCGGGAGACGGCGCCGGCCTACGCACCGGTCGGACAGCGGACGCTGCACGGATTCTGATCGTCGGACGCAGCGGCGGCCCGGCCGCTGACTCGGGTGGCGACCTCCGGTGGGCTCAGAAGTCGAACCCGCCCAGGTCGCCACCGAAGTCGCCGCCGGCGTCGAAATCGCCACCGTCGCCGAAGTCACCACCGTCGTCGCCGGCAGCCATATCGTCGCCGCCAGCGCCCGGATCGCCGAAGGCGGGAGCGAACATTGCGTTGAAGAGCAACATGCCGCCGACCGCGCCAGCGGCGCCAGCCAACGCCGGCTTCCAGATCGGCTGCGAATACCAACCGGCAGGCATCGGCCGCCCCTGCACCCGGCCCCCCGGGTAGTAGTGGGGTTTGTCCTCGCTCGGGTTCGGGCCGGCCTTGAAGGTCTGACCCTCCACCTCGACCTGCCGCTCCTGCGTCAACTGACCAGCGCCCCGCGCGGCAGCCAGCTGCGGCAGCTCCGGCCCCGGGTCGATACCGAGCGCCACCCGGGCCGCCCGCGCATACATCAGACCCTCCAGTGCGGTCTCCTGTGCCAGCCGGAACTGGTGAACACTGCCGGCCTGCTCCAGCTGCGAACCGGCGGCGTTGTAGCGCTCGCCAGCGTCGGCCAGCGCCTGCCGCACCGCCGGATCGTCGCCGCTGAGGTTCATCACCTGGCCGCCGAGCCGCTCATACCACCGGCGGGCCTCGGCCGCGGCGTCGGCGAGCTCCCGCTCTCGACGGGCCGCCGCCTCCTTCTGCCACCACCAGAAGGCTCCGCCGACCACCAGCACCACGAGCAGCAGCAACAACAACTCCATACGTCAACGCTACCCGACCCCGCTACGGGCATCCGTACCCATGTGTCCCACCCGTCTGGCATGCTGCCGCGGTGAGTGTTTCCACCCTGGCCGTCGTGGTGGTCTGCCTCGCCGCGGGGGCGGCGGTTGGCTGGCTGGCCGCCCGGACCCGCGCCACGACCCAGCTGGCCGAGCTACGCGCCACGCTGGTGGCGACCCGGCAGGGCGAGGCCAGACTGGAGCAGTCACTGCGCGCCCTCACCTATGAGGCCACCGCCGAGTCGCACGAGGCGGTCTCCCGGGCGGTCGCGCCGCTGCAGGAGACGCTGCTGCGGTATGAGCAACGGGTCGCCGAGCTGGAACGGGAACGCACCGACGCGTACGCGGAGCTGCGCACCGTATCGGGGGAGCTGCGGCAGGAGACCAAGCAGCTGGTGGCGGCGCTGCGGGCGCCGCAGGTACGGGGCCGGTGGGGGGAGCACCAGCTGCGCCGGATCGTCGAGGCCGCCGGCATGCTGGCCCATTGTGACTTCTCCGAACAGGTCACCGCCAGCATCGAAGAGAAGACCGTCCGCCCCGACCTGGTGGTGCGGCTGCACGGCGGCCGGACCGTGGTGGTGGATGCGAAGGCGCCGTTCGAGGCGTACCTGGCGGCGATGGAGGCCCGCGACGAGGCCGGCCGTGAGAAGCACCTCGCCACCCACGCCGGCCACCTGCGCCGGCATGTCGACAGCCTGGCGGCGAAGTCCTACTGGTCGGCCTTCCCGCAGGCCCCCGAGTTTGTGGTGCTCTTCGTGCCCGCGGACCCGTTCCTGGACGCGGCGTTGCGGCACGACCCGAGCCTGCTGGAGCACGCGTTCACCCGCGACATCGTGCTGGCCACCCCCGCCACGCTCGTAGCATTGTTACGGACGGTCGCGTACGCGTGGCGGCAGGAGGCGTTGGCCCGCAACGCGGCCGAGGTGCACACCCTCGCCCGGGAGCTGTACGCGCGGCTGAGCACCATGGGCGACCATCTGTCCAAACTCGGTGGCTCGCTCGGCGGCGCGGTCACCGCCTACAACAAAGCGGTCGGTTCGCTGGAGGCAAGGGTGCTGGTCAGCGCCCGCAAACTGGCCGAGTTGGGGGTCGCCGACTCGGAGCTGCCCGCGCCGGAGCAGGTGGAGACGGCCCCCCGGCAACCCCAGGCCCCCGAACTCGTCAACGAGCCGCCGCCCCGGCCCTGACCGCGCTTCCGCACCCCCGGTCCGGCCCGATCGGCTGGAGCCGGTCAGGCGGCGGCCGGCACCGGGGCGGCGACGGGCAGGTCGTCTACCCCTACCGCGGCGAAGAGCACGATTGGCAGCTCCGGGTCACCCTGGCCCACCGCCAGCCCCACCCACCGGTCCGCGAGGTCCGGTCGCCACACCAGCATCTCTCCGCTGAGCTGGGCGAGCTGGGCGACGGGTTCCGGGGTCGGAACGTCGCTGACCGCGACCGGGTCGAGCGCCACCTGTTCCGGGCCACCCCAGCGGGCGGTGAGCTCCGCCACCAGCGCGGCGTGCTCGGCCTCGATCTCGGATTCGGCCGCCGCCAGCATTTCTTCGCTGCGGTCGGCCCAGAAATCTGGGCTGGCCTGGAGCGCGTGCAGGTGGTGTCCGGGGCCGCTGGTGTGGTACCCCTCTCTCGAGGGGTCCTCTGGGAACGGGCGCGTGAGCAGCGTGTCGATGAGCGCTAACCGGTCGGGCGTGGTCATGGCCCGAGCGTAGGAGTCATCCCC
This sequence comes from Natronosporangium hydrolyticum, assembly GCF_016925615.1. Taxonomy (NCBI): domain Bacteria; kingdom Bacillati; phylum Actinomycetota; class Actinomycetes; order Micromonosporales; family Micromonosporaceae; genus Natronosporangium; species Natronosporangium hydrolyticum. Next base: position 4,534,167 of record NZ_CP070499.1, on the reverse strand, counting down.
GGGGGCGCGACAGCGCCAGTTTCGGCTTTTTTTAGTGGTTGACCGGCCGGCTAAGGTGGGAGCCCATCGAGCCGCCGCTGTGCTGGTGCAACTGCGCCGCTGAGTCCTCGTCGGCGGCGTCGACGGTGTTGGCCGCGGCAGCGGTGTTGAGACCCAGGGTCTCGACATGCTCACCCACCTGCCGTGCCCCGCCCACGACCCGCCAGCCGAACCCCATGGCGGCAAGCTCGATCCGGACGCTGCGAAACGACTGCCCGGCGTCACCGAACGCAGCGGCGCAGCGGCCGGCCCAGGAGTCCCACGACTCGGCCGTGCCCGCGGTTTGGTGGCCAGCACTCGCGGCAGTGCCAGTGTCAGCGGAGATGAAATATGTGCCGCCCATCAGTCACTTCCATTCTATAGTGCTGCACCCTGAGTTTGCTCTGATGGTGCCTAGCCAGTCTCGGTGGGTTCGTGATTCGCCCAATCCTCACAAGGGTCGGCGTACTCTGGGTCAGTCATTGGCCATATAGCAGCTCCGTCCACGAGCCATTGCGATGACTCAAGATCATGCGTGACGATGAAGCCTGTCAACAGCGGATTGGTCGCAGCGCTCCGTGGCAGCATTCGTTGGCGGGACCGTTGCTCCCACCAGCCGACGTCCTCGCAGAACAGGACCTTGATGGACTGGTGCTTGTGGTGCTCAACGTGCTGTACCCATATCCAGACCTCGCCGTGGCCGGGGTCTTCGAAGTAATCGTCACCGAATAGCCAAACATCAGCGATGCCGACGCTCTCGGGTTTGGTTGTCCATTGATAAAGGTGTAGGTCGTCGGGTAGCGCGCCCAAGGTGTATCGATAGTAATCCAGCGCGCGATTGGCCTGTGCCGCCTTTATGGCTGCCTCGAAATCAGTATCCATCTCCGCGATCCCGGTTTCCCAGTGAAGGTGCGTGTCGCCTACACCGTCGAGTGGCATCAGCGCGAAGGCTTCCTGTTCGGTATCGGGCGCAGGAGTCGTTGGGTCAAACGTCGCAGGACTGGCCGGATCGTTCTCCGGCGAAGCCTTCCCGCTCGAACACGCTGCAATTAGCGCCACGGTCAGGATGACCGATAGTGCTCGAGCCGAACCCGGATAGCTCATCCTAAGGCTCCGATCTCGGAGGCAGCCGCAAGACCGCCCGAGCCGCCTCGAAACCATTCGCGTAGCTCTGCGCCGCCGTGCTCGTAGCTGGCCCGATTACGGCCGCCGCTTCGGTGTTCTGTGGCCGACCAGGCGTGTCACCGTATCCCTTATAGCGTTCCCATGCCGCTTGGTCGTCGGGTCCCCATTCTGATACCGGCTTCGGCGTCCCATCCTGGCGCATGAGCTGGTCGGGTAGATCCGGTAGAGCGCCGCTTTGGTAGAGCGCTGCCTCCATCATCGCTACCGCCTGTTCCTCACCATGACCCATGACCTGCGTCATGAGGTAGTGGCTCTGCGCGCGGTTATCGACAAATTTTCCGTCCGCTAGCCCTTCAAGAGTTGACGAGCTGATCTCGCTGAATGCGTAGCCGGCGCCAGGGACCAGTCTGACGCTGTCGGTCGCCGCTCCGAGAATATGCCCGGCGATGTCGAAATATTCGTTTTCTTGTGCGTTGCTGCTCTGCTCGCGCTGCCAGGCCTCATGCCAGTGGCTGTGGCTTGCGCCGGCATCCACGGCGCCCATAACCGCACCGCTCTGCTCCGCTATCAATTCGAGGGCGTCAAGTCGTCGATCACCATCGGGGTTCAGCGGTGCGGCGTCCGGGTAACCCAAGTAATCGAGGTATGACTGTGCGGTGTAGGTCACCTGCGCCACTGTCACAATCTCGTGCGACTGCTCGTCTTTGCCCACCTCGGCGAGCAGCCGGAGCAGGTGGGTCTTATCCAGCTGCGCCCCTCGATCGCCAGGGCCCATCGCAAGGTCCGCAGGAAGCATGCTGCGGTTCACGTCGACGATGTAGTCGGCGAGCATGGTGGCGAGCGGTTCACGGAGGGTGGGCGGCACGATGTTGTAGTCAACGTCGGCGACTGTCGCGCTCGCTCCCGGGACTGCACCGTTCGGATATCCCATCGCCCGTTCGTCCGTGGCAAGCTCGTAGACGATCAGCTCCATCACCTCGACGGCGCGCTCATCATCAAGACGGGTGACCTCCACCAGCATGTCGCCGAAGCGGGTGAGGGCCGGCCGGTACGGGTAGTTGTCGAGATTCTCCGGCGGTGGGTTGTTGTAGAGCTCGCCGGTGTTGACCAGGTCCGCCGGCCATTCCCGGTCTGTGAGCAGGTAGTCGAGCCGTGGCAGGCGGAACCCTCGGGGCGGCGGGCTGATGCCGTAGTCAGTGTCACCCTCGGCCTGTGGCACCTTCGGTGTGCCATCCGCCCAGGTGGCACCCCCCAGCTCTCGGACTCCGTGGAGGACGGCCAGAGCGCCCTCCGGATTGCGCTCCATCGCGGCCATCAGCCCGCCCATGGGGTCGAAGCCGGCCGCTCCACCCGGCTTTGTCCAGTCCAGCCGCATGTGGAAGAAGTTGGAGCCGACCCCGATATCTTCGGCCCAGAAGTCGCTTCCACCCTGGGCCATCTCGAAGTCGATCATGTCGCCGCCGACGATGACCAGAAACCGGTCGTCGAAGTCGCCGTTGTTGAGAAGCGGAGCGAGCAGTTGGTATCCGTAGACCGGGACACCACCGTTGGGGAACGTGGTCCCCGGCCCGCCGAGCTGGTACTGCTGTTGACCGGCCCGGGTCAGCTCGACCAGGAACGACGCAGGCAGCTCGTGGTCGCCCGGCTGATATGTCCCGTACGGCGTTTCGACGCCGCGCTGGGCTGTCGCGGTTGCGAGTCCTTCGCCGAGGAGCCGTTGGATGTCGCCGACGAGTTCGCTGCGAGCGTCCCAGTCCGGGTTGTTGCCGGGCTGGTCGGGGGTCTGGATCGCGAGGTTGCCGTTGAGTAGCAGTAAGCCTTCCGGGCTGAGGCCGCTCAGGAAGTGGTACCAGAACGCTTCGTCATCGGCGAACCGTTCCAGCAGATCGTGGAACTCCGCAAGTTCGGCCTCCGTAGGCTGGTGGGCTGGGTCGCTGAGCAGCCCGGCCAGTCGCAGCGCCTCGGTCGGGGCAGCTGCCGACTCCCATCCTGCGGTGAAGAAGCCGGCGAGTCCGATCCCGCCAGGCAACGTGCCGGTGTGTCGGGCGAACTCTAGATGCTCCCAGGTAGGACCATGTTGGAACATGCTTGTGACCCGGCGGGAGCCTTCTTCGATGTGCTCGTTATGGGCGTCGGCCCACTTGTCGCACAGCTCGCGGATCAACTCGTCGCGCTTGTGCTCGCGGACGCCGTCGAGGTCGCGAACGGGTAGCCCCAGCAGCGAGTTCGACTCCACGAAGCGTTCCACCTCGGCGGGCACGTCGTCGCGTTGTCGTTGCAGCTCGGCGACCCGGTCGTTGAAAGTCCGGACCTGATCTGCCCACACACGCGTAGCGGTGGCCGCCCACGCCAGATCCGACGCAACGTCATACGCTTGGGTCATGACCGGTTTGGGGGCGGCCCGAAGCTCCTCCGACGCGATCCCATCCCACGAGGCGGTCGCCGGTTTGAAGGCCGAGTCGGTAAGCAACTGAGTGTCCACGACCTCCTCAGCCAGCTCCATGAACCGACGTTCCCGGACCTCGAGCAGGTTGGGGCTGGCTGGATGCTTCTCGAATGGGCTCAACGCCCGCCTCCCTCAGGGGAGTTGCCTACAGTGACGACATCACCACTATAGACTTATGCTGCCGGGCTGCCATGGGGTCGTCAGGAAGATGACTCAGATCCTTCCGGGCGCGAGCCCTTCGTGTTCGAGCAGCCACCGTTTGACGTCCAGCCCCCAGAGATAGCCGCCGAGCCCGCCGTCGCCCCGGATCACCCGATGGCAAGGGACGAAGAGGGCCACGTCGTTGCGGGCGCAGGCGTTGGCGGCGGCCCGGACCGCCGATGGCCGGCCGGTCTGAGCGGCGAGAGCGGTGTAGGTGATCGGTCGGCCCGGGGGCACCGACCGCAACACCCGCCGTACCTCGGTGTGGAATTCACCGGCCGGCTGCGGTCGGACCGCCACCTCGTCCAGCACCGACAGGTCACCCTCCAGATAGGCGTAGACCGCCTTCGAAACATCGCCGAGGTCAGCCTGGTATGTCGACTCGCGGAACAGTGCATGATCCGCGCTCGAGAAGACAGCCCGGCAGACCACGCCAGGCTCGGTCACGGCGATCGTCAACGGACCGGCCGGTGTGTCGATGGTGGTGTGGTTCATGCGAGCCTCCAGAGTCGCATTAGCGCGTACGAGCGCCAGGGCGCCCAGTGGTCGGCGGCGTAGGCCGCCAGCGGGCTGACCTCGTCGGGTAGCCCGAGCGCGCGGGCGGCCCGACGGGCGGCCAGATCGGTGGCGAGGAACACGTCCGGCTCGCCGAACAGGCGCAGCCGCAGGTAGTCAATGGTCCAGTCGCCGACCCCGGGCAGGTCGCGCAGCGCGGCCACCGTCGCTGCCCGGTCGGCATCCGGGTCGAGGGACAGATCACCGGTGTCGACCGCGGTGGCCAGCGCCCGCAGCGTCTCCCGGCGGCGGGTCGGCATCCCGAACGCGGAGTCGGGCAGCTTGCGCAGGGTCGCCGGGTCCGGGAACGGCGCCAACCGCGCGTGGTCGGCCGATGGCGGTCGGGCCGCCGCCACCAGCCGGCCGAGGACGGTCCGGGCGGCGGCGACCGAGATCTGTTGCCCCACGATCGCGCGGACCGCGAGTTCGAATCCGTCGACTGCCCGCGGCACCCGTACCCCGGGTTCGGCGGCGACCGCGTCTCGCAGTCCGGGGTCGTTGCGCAACGCGCTATCCACCGCTTCCGGGTCGGCGTCGAGGTCGAGCAGCCGGCGGCAGCGGGCCACCGCGGGCGCCAGATCCCGGACGTCGGTGAGCCAGAGCTGCGCCACGATGTGGCCATTGGCCGGGCCGAGCGCCACAGTGGCGGGTCCGTGCGGCAGCCGGAGGGCCCGCTGGTACGTCTCGGCCTGCCACTGCTCGACGCCGGGGATCGTACGGGCGCCAAGGAAGGCGAGCAGCGCCGGCGCGTGCAGCGGCGACCGGTACGCCAGCCGTACCGTGATGCCGCTGGCGGCCTCGACCGGGTCCGCCGCGGCGATGATCTCGCCCGAAGCGCTCCCGGGCCGTTGCCGGGCTGGGCGGAGTTGGGTGGGCGACACCCCGTACACCAGCTTGATCGTGTCGTTGAACTGTCGCACGCTGCCGAACCCGGCGGCGAAGGCGATCTCGCCGAGGCTCAGCTGGGTGGTCTCCACCAGCACCCGGGCCGCCTGCGCCCGCTGCGCCCGGGCCAGCGCGAGCGGGCCGGCGCCGACCTCGGCGGTGAGGAGCCGGTGCAGGTGACGTTCGGTGTAGCCGAGCCGGTGGGCCAGTCCCGGCACCCCGGCCCGGTCGACCTCGCCGTCGGAGATGAGCCGCATCGCCCGGCCGACCGTGTCGGCCCGCTGGTCCCACTCCGGGGAGCCGGGCACCGCGTCGGGCAGGCAGCGGCGGCAGGCCCGGAAGCCGGCGCCGTGGGCGGCGGCGGCCGACCGGTAGAACCGCACGTTGCCCGGCTGCGGGGTACGGGCGGGGCAGGAGGGGCGGCAGTAGATCCGGGTTGTGGTGACCGCGGTGACGAACCAGCCGTCGAAGCGCCGGTCCCTACTGCTCACCGCCCGGTAACACCACTCGAACTCCAGCTCCATGCCTCGATCCTGCCTCGCAGACGGGGCAGATGCTCGCGGAAATCGGACGTGGCGGTGGGCGGGTCGGTGTTTCCTCAATTAGGCTGTTTCCCGTGCCGGGAAACAGTGCCTTTCGGGAAACGTCGCTGCTAGGCGAGGTGGGGAAGCGGGTGCAAGGGCTCCTGCCCGACCGCTGGGCCGCGGCCGTTTCCGAGGATGGTGCGAACGGCCGGGCGGGTGTCGGGGGTGACGGCCTATTGAGCATCCGTTCCCCAAACGGGGAGATCGCGAACTGGGTAGTGGAGGCCAAAGCCCAGTTTCGGGTAGCTGAGCGGCACCTGCGAAGTCTGGCCGCCAGCGCCGAAGAGCGGTTGCTGCTCGTGAGCCCGTACCTGGGACCAGCTATCCGGGCCCGTTGTGAGGAGGCTGACATCGACTACCTGGACCTGACCGGGTGGTGTCGGCTCAGGGCAGATGCCCCAGCGGTCTTCGTGCGATCGGTCGGCGCCGCAGCCGATCCGAGACCTCGCCGCCGAGGTCAAATCGCGAGGCTTAGCGGCCCAGGCGCTGGGCGGGTCATCCGATCGTTGCTTGACCGGTCGCCCTCGAAACAGGACGAGCCCACGGTGACAGTGCGGGAGCTGGCGCGGCTTGCCCGGGTGGCCCCCGGCACAGTCTCGAAGGTGTTGCGCACCTTGGATGACGCAGGGGTCCTGGCGCGGTCCGAGCGAGCGGGGCGCTTCGAACAGGTGTACAAGCGGCACCTCGTCGAACGATGGGTCCAGGATTACACGTTCGTCAAGGCGAACCGGGTCGGTTGGTACCTCGCGCCGCGCGGGCTGCAATCCGTGCTGGACGAGGTGGCTGGTGCGGGTGCTCGGGTAGCCGTGACCGGCTCATATGCGGCTCAACGACTCTTGCCTCGCTCAACCGTCCCGTTGACCGCAATGACGCAGCTCGCTCTTTATGTGTCCGACATAGAGTCGGCGGCCGGAGCGCTTGAGCTCGTGGAGACGACTCCTCCCAGTGCGAATGTCCTGCTGGCTCAGCCATACGATGTGGAGCTGTTGAGTACTCGAAACGATACTGGTGGTGATCTTGTGTCGGTGGGCCCTGGCCAGACAGTGGCTGACCTCCTGACCATGCCGGGCCGTGCCAGGCAAGAGGCAGAACAGCTGATGGACGCTTTGGCCTCAGAGGACCGGGGCTGGCGCTGACGATGGAGTTCACGTCGCCCTACGTCGACGCGCGTCGCGTACTCCTCGACGCCGTCGAGGCGTTAGGAAGTCACGCGGAGTCAGCCATCCTCGTCGGAGCCCAGGCCATCTACCTCAGGTGTGGCGCAGGCGATTTTGCGGTGGCGCCTATGACGACCGACGCGGACCTTGCGTTGGACGTTGCTCGTATTGAGGACGAGCCCGAGATCTTCGCCGCGATGGAGAAGGCTGGCTTCGTGGCAGGGTCCAGCCAGGCAGTTGGATCGGTGCTGGCGGGGTTGCGGTCGATTTGATGACCGTGCCGCACCAGAGCAACCGCTCGGGTAAGAGTGCCCGGTCAGCGTACATACCTCCGCATCGCAACGGCGTTGCCCGGATCACCCACGGGCTGGAGGCAGCGATCCTCGACCACGAACCGATGCGAATCGCGTCGCTTGATCCGGATGCGGGTCCTCGTGTTTACCAGCTTGCGGTTGCCGGTCCGGCTGCGCTGCTGGTTGCAAAGCTGATCAAGCTTGGGGAGCGGGTTGGGCAGGGTGCCCCGGAGCGCATACATGCCAAGGACGCGCTCGACGTGCTGCGGATCCTCCAAGCTACTCACTACGGGACTCTTGTCGCTGGGCTCCGGTCACACCGGTCGAGTGAGTACGCCAAGTCGGTCTCAGAAGACGCGATGGCATACCTCACTGCCTATGGCCGAGGCACAGGGGCGCTATTCGCGCAACTCGCGGCGGAAGCGGTCGGCGGTGACCCGGTCACCGGCGCTAGTTTCGCGGCGCTGGCCGACCGGTTGCTGGCGGCGGTCGACTCGTAGACTTGCGAGGTTGGCCGGTCTGGTCAGGGGCGCGGCGCACCAGCTGAAGGGGTAAACGGGTTCGGATGTCACTCACTATCGGGATCGTCGGGCTGCCCAACGTCGGCAAGAGCACGCTGTTCAACGCGCTCACCAAAGCCGGGGCGCTAGCGGCGAACTACCCCTTCGCCACTATCGAGCCGAACGTCGGGATGGTCGGTCTGCCGGATTCGCGGCTGGACGTGCTGGCGAAGATGCACGAGTCGGCGCGGGTGGTGCCGGCCCCGGTGCAGTTCGTCGACATCGCAGGCTTGGTCCGCGGCGCCTCCAAGGGCCAGGGTCGGGGCAACGCCTTCCTGGCGAACATCCGCGAAGCCAACGCCATCTGCCAGGTGGTGCGCGCCTTCTCCGACCCGAACGTGGTGCACGTCGACGGCGATGTCTCGCCGGCGAGCGACATCGAGACCATCAATACCGAGCTGATCCTGGCCGACCTGCAGACGCTGGAGAAGGCCCTGCCGCGGTTGGAGAAGGAAGCTAAGGCCCGGAAAGATCGGGCCGGGCTGGCGGCCGCTGCGGCCGCCGCGGCGAAGCTGCTCGACACCGGCACCACCCTGTACGCGGGGGCGACGGCGGCCGGCATCGACCTGGCGGAGCTGCGGGAGCTGCAGCTGCTCACCACCAAGCCGTTCCTCTACGTCTTCAACGTCGACGAGGAGACGTTGGCCGACGAGGGGCGGCTCGACGAGCTCCGTTCGCTGGTGGCGCCGGCCGAAGCGGTCTTCGTCGACGCGAAGATCGAGTCTGAGCTTACCGACCTGCCCGAGGAGGAGGCCCGTGAACTGCTCGCCTCGGTCGGGCAGGCGGAGCCGGGTCTGCACCAACTGATCCGGGTCGGGTTTCGCACGCTGGGTCTGCAGACCTACCTCACGGCCGGGCCGAAGGAGTCCCGGGCCTGGACGATCCCGGTGGGGGCGACCGCGCCCGAGGCGGCCGGGGCGATCCACACCGACTTCCAACGCGGCTTCATCAAGGCCGAGGTGGTCTCCTACGACGATCTTGTCGCCGCCGGTTCCCACGCCGCCGCGAAGGCCGCCGGGAAGGTGCGGATCGAGGGCAAGGAGTACGTCATGCACGACGGCGACGTGGTCGAGTTCAGGTTCAACGTATAGGCCGGCGGCGATGCCTACGGTTCTGCACTGATCGGGGCGGCCGTAGGACTCTGCTGGCTAGCTCGGGTCACGTGATCATCAGGCGTCGCCGCAGCTCAGGTGGGGCTACGGGGTTTGCTTAGGCATCTGCCAGCGGCCGGGTTGTCGGGGGAAATCGCTGCAGAATCGGCTCCGGGCAGCTCGCCTCATTTGACTGAGCCGCAAGGGGGCGACGATAGCCGTTACTATCTCGCCCGCGCCGGCGAGCATCTATCTCTTGGTGGGCTGAGTGGCGCCTGATCTGTCAGGTTCAGCCTGGTTTGTCGCCCTAGTGGATCACCACTCAACCCACCAAGGGGGCTGAGGTGCCGAGCGACGTCGGGGACAGCTTCGCGGAGAGCGTCGGATCGGAGGGCGGCGTAACTGGTTGGGCAGCGCCTCCGTCCAGGGCCGCCCCCCGCCGCGCGTGGGTTGACCATGAGGTTTGGGACCAGAATGGGCCCCATCCATGTACCTAGGTCCATGATCAACCCAAAGGGTTAGGCCCGGGCTGCCCGGAAGACCAGGATGCGGGAGGTGTCCAGGGCCGGTCCGCCGTGCCAGTCGCCGGCGACGGTGATGTCGGCGAAGCCGGCCGCCGCGAGTTCCCGGCGGAACTCGGCCTCGTCGCGGAAGTAGAGCACGGAGGTGTAGACCCGGTCTTCGCCGTCCGGGAAGACGTTGTGGGCGTCGAAGACCACCCGCCCGTCGGCCACCTCGGTGACCACCAGCCACTCGCGTAGCAGCCCCGCCGGTATGACCCGCTCGCCGTAGGTGGCATCCGGAGTCCATTCTTCCCACTGCCGGTACGCCGGTTGGCGGCTCTCGAAGCTGAGGGTGCCGCCGGGTCGGAGGGCGGCGGCGAGGGCGGCGAGCGTGGCCGGCAGCGCCGCCGGGCGGACGTGCATCATCGCGTTGGCGGTGGAGATGGCTAGGTCGGCGTCGCCGGTCGGCGGGATCGCCGCCGCGTCCCCCAGGATCCAGCTGACCGCGTCCGCGCCGGGCTGCTTGCGGGCGTGGTCGAGCATGGTGGCGCTCGGGTCTATCCCGATGACGGTACGGCCCGGGGTGCACAGCGACCGGGTCAGCAGCCCGGTGCCGCAGCCCAGGTCGATGATCTTCTCGGCGCCGATTTCGCCGGCGAGCGCCCGATAGTACGCACGGTCCGGCCCGTCGGGGTTGTCTACGTCGTAGAGCTCGACGAGCTCGGTGTCCCGGTATGGATCATCGATCATGGCGGGAGCGTATAGGCGGTCGCCAGCCAGCGCGAAGGACTTTCCCCGGGCATGTGCGCTAGAATCATGTACATGACGACAATCCCGCTCGCCGAGGCCAGAGCCAACCTCTCCCGCCTGGTCGACGAGGCTGTGCGCACTCATGAGCGGGTGGAGGTGACGCGAAAGGGGCGGCGGGCGGCGGTGATCATGAGCGCGGACGACTACGACTCGATCATGGAGACGCTCGACATCCTGAGCGATCCGGAGCTGGTCCGCGAGATCCGGGCAGCAACGGCCGAAGCGGAGCAGGGCGAGGTATTCAGCCTCGAAGAGGTGACTGAGGAGATGCGCGCCCACGGGCGGTTGCCGCGGTGACCTACCGGATCGAGCTGACCAGGGCGGCCCGGAGGGCGTTGGTAAAAGATCTGCCCGAGGTCGCCGCGGTGGCCTGCTGGGAATTCATCCGGGGCCCGCTCAGCGAACATCCGCACCGGGTGGGCAAGGCCCTGCGTGATCAACTGGCGGGCCACTACTCGGCCCGTCGTGGCGAGTTTCGAGTCATCTATCAGATCTATGAGGATCGGGTCGTGGTCCGAGTCGTCGCCATCCGCCATCGCCGTGACGCGTACCAGCGGTGAATTGTCGCCGCGCCGGCGCTGGGGAGTCAGCCTCAGGGTCGGGGGGCGCCGTTGTTAAGCTGACCGGTGACGGTCTGGTAGGCGGTCTCGATGCGCGCGGCGAGCGCGACTGTCCCGTCGGTGAGGCCAGCCGAGTCGGGGGTGCTGAGCCGGATCCGGGTCTCGCCGTCGACTCGACGGATCTCCGGGCGGCACTGCAGCGCATCCGCGGCGACCTTGATCCGCTCGGTGAGCGCTGCGTGCTGGTTGTCGTCTATCGGTAGGGTGCGGGTGAGTTCCCGATCCTCGCGGGTCCACCCGTCGAGTAGCGCCAGCGCGTCGTGTAAGTAGTCGTCACGTCTGGTGTCCCAGGATGCGCGCATGCTAACCCTCCCCGGACGCCGTTGCTGGCTTGTGGCCAATTTGTCGCCGAACTGTCACCCTCGCCCTCAGTCTGCCGGGAGGCCGGCGTCCTGTCCACGGCTACATTTCCGGCGTCCGGGCACCATTGGGACACCGGACGCGGCCGACCCGACAGATTCTGTGGCACTGTTGTCTCTCGTGCGCAACGAACGGACGAGTCTGCTCCCGGTTATCGTCGGTGCCGCCCTCATCAGGGCGGGCCGACTGCTCGCCTGCGCCCGGGCTCGGCCGCCCGAGCTGGCGGGTTGGTGGGAGCTGCCGGGCGGCAAGGTCGAGCCAGGGGAGTCTGAGCGGGACGCGCTGCTGCGTGAGTGCCGGGAGGAGCTGGCGGTGCCGGTGATAGTCGGAGACCAGATCGGACCGACCGTCCCCATCCCGGGCCGGGAGGCGGTGTTGAAGGTCTATCTCGCTACGTTGGTCGGGGAGGCTGAGCCGCAACCATTGGAGCATGCCGAACTGCGCTGGTTGGCGCCGGACCGTTTCGACAGCGTCGCCTGGCTGCCGGCGGACGCACCGATCCTGGCGGCTATCCACGGCCTGCTGCCGGCGCCAGCCCACTGAGTTCGCGGGGAGCAGCGCGGTCCGGCCGACCGGCAGCATCGGCCGGATCAGGTGACCCAGCACCCGGTCCGGCCGACGGGACCACCACGATCGTTCAGGCCTGCGCCTGCCAGTACCGGTAGTTGAGCTGCTGCGGGTCGACCGGGAAGGTGACATCCTCGCCGAATGGCGAGGCCGGACCGGGCTTGTCGAAGCGGGTCTCCGTCATCGGCAGCTTGCCGTCCGCGTCTAGCACCGGTGGCTGCGGTGCCGGGATCTCCTGCGCGAAGCTCAGGCCACCGGGAGTGGGTTCGGCCGCGTAGTGGACCGGCCCTGCCTCCCCGCCCGGGGTTCCCGGGCTGCCTGAGACACCCGCGGCGGCGCTGCCCGCCGTTGCTTGCTGCTCCACCTGATCCCTCCGGAGAATCTTGCGACCGAGCCAGACCAGCGGATCATACCGCCGATCCACCACCCGCTCCTTCATCGGAATGATGGCGTTATCGGTAATTTTAATGTGCTCCGGGCACACCTCGGTGCAGCACTTGGTGATGTTGCAGTAACCGATGCCCTGCTGGTGGCTGGCCTGCTCGGCCCGGTCGGTGCGGTCGTCCAGTGGGTGCATGTCCAGCTCCGCGGCGCGGATGAACATTCGCGGGCCGGAGAACGCCTCTTTGTTCTCCTCGTGGTCGCGGATCACGTGGCACACCGTCTGGCACAGGAAGCACTCGATGCACTTGCGGAACTCCTGCGAGCGCTCCACATCGACCTGCTGCATCCGGTATTCGCCCGGGGCCAGCTCCGGCGGTGGGGCGAACGCCGGGGTCTCCCGGGCCTTGGTGTAGTTATAGGAGACGTTGGTGACCAGGTCGCGGATGATCGGGAAGGTGCGCAGCGGCGTCACCGTCACCGTCTCTTCCTCCTCGAAGGTGGACATCCGGGTCATGCACGCGAGCCGCGGCTTGCCGTTGATCTCCACCGAGCAGGAGCCGCACTTGCCGGCCTTGCAGTTCCACCGGCAGGCGAGGTCGGGGGTCTGGGTGGCCTGCAACCGGTGAATGACGTCGAGGACGACCTCACCCTCGTTGACCTCGACCTGGTAGTCGGTCAGCTCGCCACCCTCGGTGTCGCCCCGCCAGATCCGGAACTCACGCTTGCTCATCGGGTGCTCTCCTTCTCTGCCGAGTCCGACCCGCTGGCCGCGGGGGGAAGCTCTTCCTCGGTGTAATACTTGGCGAGCTCGTCGCGGTCGAACAGCCCCGCCAGCTCCGGCGGCAGCTCCGGCACCGGCTGCTGGGCCAGCGACACTCCGCCGTCTGCGGTCAGCGCGCAGACCAGGTTGACCCGGCGCCAGCTCGGGTCCATCTCCGGGAAGTCTTCGCGGGTGTGTCCGCCGCGGGACTCGTCCCGGGTCAGCGCTGCCCGGGCGATGCACTCCGAGACCACCAGCATGTTGCGCAGGTCCAGGGCGAGGTGCCAGCCGGGGTTGTACTGCCGGCCGCCGGCGGCGCCGACCTTCGCGACCCGTTCCCGTAGCTCGGCGAGGCGCCCCAGGGCGTCGGTCAGCTCACCCTTGCGGCGGATGATGCCGACCAGACTGTTCATCACGTCCTGCAGGTCCTGCTGCAGGGTGTACGGGTTCTCGCCGCCTTCGCGGGACAGCGGCGCCAGCGCCGCGTCCATCGCCGCGGTGACCTCTGCTTCGGCGACCTTCGGCCGTTGCGACCGGCCACCGGGGCCACCGCTGAGCGGGAAGTTGTCGGCGTACGCGGCGGCGTGCTCGCCGGCCCGCTTGCCGAAGACCAGCAGGTCCGAAAGGGAGTTACCGCCGAGCCGGTTCGAGCCGTGCATGCCGCCGGCGACCTCACCGGCGGCGAAGAGCCCTTCGACCTCGCCCACCGCGGCGGCGGAGTCGGCCTCGACCTCGATGCCGCCCATGACGTAGTGGCAGGTCGGCCCGACCTCCATCGGCTGCGCGGTGATGTCGACGTCGGCCAGCTCCTTGAACTGGTGGTACATCGACGGCAGCTTCTTGCGGATCACCTCGGCGCTCAGCCGGCCGGAGACGTCGAGGAAGACTCCGCCGGCGGGGCTGCCGCGGCCCGCCTTCACCTCGGAGTTGATCGCCCGGGCGACCTCGTCGCGGGGGAGTAGCTCCGGCGGGCGGCGATGGTTGTCCGGATCTTCGTACCAGCCGTCGGCCTCCTCCGGGGTCTCCGCGTAGTAGTTGCGGAAGACCGCGGGCACGTAGTCGAACATGAACCGCTTGCCGTCTTTGTTGGTCAGCACGCCGCCGTCGCCCCGCACCGACTCGGTGACCAGGATGCCCTTGACGCTGGGCGGCCACACCATGCCGGTGGGGTGGAACTGCACGAACTCCATGTTGATCAGCGTGCCGCCGGCCCGCATCGCCAGCGCGTGCCCGTCGCCGGTGTACTCCCAGGAGTTCGAGGTGACCTTGTAGGACTTGCCGATGCCGCCGGTGGCGAGCACCACCGCGGGGGTCTCGAAGAGGAGGAACTCGCCGGTCTCCCGCCGGTAGCCGAACGCCCCGGCGATCCGCTCGCCATCGCGCAGCAGCTCGGTGATAGTGGTCTCGTCGAAGACCTTCAGCCGGGCGTCGTAGCTGCCGGTGGCGGCGAAATCCTCCTGCTGTAGCGAGACGATCTTTTGTTGCAGGGTCCGGATCAGCTCCAGGCCGGTGCGGTCGCCGACGTGGGCCAGTCGCGGATATTCGTGGCCGCCGAAGTTCCGCTGCGAGATCTTTCCGTCTTTGGTCCGGTCGAAGAGGGCGCCGTAGGTCTCCAGCTCCCAGATCCGTTGCGGCGCCTCCTGGGCGTGCAGTTCGGCCATCCGGACGTTGTTGAGGAACTTCCCGCCGCGCATGGTGTCCCGGAAGTGGACCCGCCAACTGTCGTTGCTGTTGACGTTGCCCATCGCCGCCGCGGCGCCGCCCTCGGCCATCACCGTGTGCGCCTTGCCAAAGAGCGACTTGGAGATCACCGCGGTCTTCTTGCCGGCTAGCCGGGCCTCGATCGCGGCCCGCAGGCCCGCCCCGCCAGCGCCGATGACCACCACGTCGTACTGGTGTCGTTCGATGTTCTTCATCGTCTTGCCTCGCCTCGTCGCCGCTAGTTGAAGAACCGGAAGTCGCTGAACCAGCCGGCGGAAACGGCCATGACATAGAAGTCGGCGAACGCCAGCGTACCCAGGGAGAACCAGGCGAACTGCATGTGCCGGACGTTGAGCTTCGACACGAAGGTCCACCAGCGGTAGCGCAGCGGGCTGCGGGAGAAGTGCTTCAGCCGCCCGCCGGTGACGTGCCGGCAGGAGTGGCAGGAGAGCGTGTACGCCCACAGCATCGTCACGTTGAGCAGCAACACCAGGTTGCCGAGGCCGAACCCGAAGCCGTTCTCGGTGTTGAAGGCGAGGATCGCGTCGTACGTATTCAGCACCACGATCGCGGCCGCGACGTAGAAGGTGTAGCGGTGGATGTTCTGGAAGATCAGCGGGAACTTGGTCTCACCGCTGTAGCTCTTGTGCCCGTCCGGCACTGCGCAGGCCGGGGGCGACAGCCAGAACGTGCGATAATACGCCTTGCGGTAGTAGTAGCAGGTCAACCGGAAGACCAGCAGGATCGGCAGGCTGAGCATCGCGTACGGGAGCAGTGGATGGTCCGGCGTGAATCTGCCGAACACCGCCGCGCCCTCGATACAGCCGGTCGAAGTGCAGGGTGAGTAGTAAGGCGTCAGATAGTGGTACTCGCCCACCCAATAGTTGTCTTGCTGGAAGACGCGGGTGACTGAGTACGCGAGCCAGGCGATCAAGCCGGCAGCCGTTAACCCGGGGGCTAGCCACCACCGGTCTTTCCGTAGGGTCTTGGCCCCGATGGTGGCGCGGGGCGCCGCGACCACCGATGGCTTCTCTGCCGTCGTCATGCCCCTCTGCGCTCCCTTCCGAATCGCGGGACACGTTACGCGGCCATTGCCGCCTAGCGCCAGTGGGGCTACCCGGGTGTGATCTTTCGACGCGGCTGGGTTAGCCGGCGGCGCCACCGGTGAACCGCCACCCGGCCAGGTGCAGGCCGGGCGCCCGCCACCAGGCCACACCCCATGGGGTCGGCAGCACCGGGGCGGTCGGGCCGACCCCGCGGACCGCGCCCGGGGCCAGTGCCGCCGGGTACGACTGGGTGAACCGGAGGTTCTGCACCGGCCTGGTGATCTCGCCGTCTTCGATCAGCCAGACCCCGTTGCGGGTGAGTCCGGTCATCACCAGCCGCTTCGGGTCCAGCACCCGGGTGTACCACAGGTCGGAGACGAGCAGACCCCGGCCGACGCCGGCGATCAGTGGCACGGCGGCCGGGTCGACCGCGGCCGGCGCGGCGGCACCGGCGCCGCTGGTCGGATCCGGGCGCAGCCCCAGGTTGCCGGCGACGGCGCCCGGCAGCAGCGGGATCGGGCTGGTGTGGCCGGTGGCCACGGCGGGCGGCCCGGCCAGCGCGGCGCTGCGCCGATTGTGTGTCACCGCGCGGGTCACACCCTGCTCGACCAGGGTCAGCCGGCGGCGGACGGTCCCCTCCCGGTCGTACGTTCGGCCGGGCGACCCGGCGGCGTACGGGTCGTCCACGATGGTGACCGCGGGGTCGAACTGCGCTTCGCCCAGCTGGGCGAAGGACTGACCGTCGGCGTAGGTGCGGCCGTTGAACCCCCACGCCGCCAGGTTCGCGAGCACATCCGCCACCGCGCACGGCTCCAGCACCACTTCGTACTCGCCGGGCGGCAGTTCGATCGGGTCCTGCCCGGTGGCCGCCTTCGCCCCGGCCCGGCGGCCGAGCGCGGCCCCGTCGAGGTCGGTGAGTGAGACCGCGGCTTGTCGGGCGACGCCATCGCGGCCATGTTGCCGGGCGATCCCGTCCAGCGCCGCTTCGGTGGTCCGGGCGGTGACCGCGTGCCCAGCGGAGTTGACGAATGCGCCCTGCCAGCCCAGGGTGCGGCAGTAGCCGGCGGCGGTGGCGTCGGCGCCGACCGCGGCCACGAAGGCTCGGACCTGCTCCGCCCGGGCGCGCGGGTCGGCGTCGGCGGTCGCCTCGTCGTAACCGGCGCCGCCGGCCGCGAAGACCTCGCCGGCCGCGGAGGCCTCACCGGGCGGGGGCGGGGTCAGGCCGGGCCAGCCGGGCTCGGCCGGCGCCACCCGTACCGAGGCCACCGCCCGGTCGACCATCGCGTCGATCCCGGCTGGATTGCTGACGGTGGTGGAGGTACTGGTGGTGCGGCCGTCGAGGTGCAGCCGCAGCTGCACCGTGGTGGTGTCGTCGGTGACGTGCTGGTGGATCGCCGAGTTGGCGAACCGGGTCAGCGCCAGTTCCTGCCGGTCGACGCTGACCTCGATCTCGGCGTCGCCGCCGGCGCGGTCGGTGGTGACCGTCAGGACATGTTCGGCGAGCTGCTGCGGGGTCATCCGCGCACCCCCACCCGTACGTTGGTGAACCGGGCCGGCGCCGCCGGGTGCCCGGTGTGGCCGATCTGGCTCGGCTGGCCTTTGCCGCAGTTCGGGGTGCCCCAGGCGATCGACTCGGAGGAGAGCATGTCCATCGAGTTCCAGAAGCGTGGCCCGATGCCGGTGTAGGTCGGGTTGCGCAGCATCCGCCCCCGCTGGCCGTTCTTGATCTCCCAGCCGATCTCGCAGCCGAACTGGAAGTTGAGCCGGCGGTCGTCGATCGACCAGGAACGGTTGAAGTCCATCAGGATGCCGTCGTCGGTGTTCGCGATGATCTCCTCCAGAGTGTGCGGTCCAGGCTCCAGCCCGACGTTGGTCATCCGCACCATCGGCAGCCGGGCCCACCCGTCGGCGCGGACGCTGCCGCCGTAGCCGAGGCCGGCGACCGCGGCCGAGTCCCGACCGGCGAGTACGCCCACCCAGCGGCCGTCGCGGACCGCGTCCCGCGCCGCCGCCGGGGTGCCCTCGTCGTCGTAGCCGAACGAACCGAGCGCACCCGGGATGGTGGGATCGATGGTGATGTTCATCAGCTCCGAGCCGTAGCGCAGCGAGCCCAGCTGGTTCAGGTCCAGCCAGGAGGTGCCGGCGTAGGCGGCCTCCCAGCCGAGGATCCGGTCCAGCTCGATGGCGTGCCCGACCGACTCGTGGATCTGTAGGGACATCTGCTCGCCGCCGAGGATCAGCGCGGTCTCGCCCTCCGGGCAGAACGGGGCGGTCAGTAACGCCCGCGACTCCTCCGCCACCCGGGGCGCGTGGGCCAGGAAGTCCAGCTCGTCGATGAGCTCCCAGCCGCGGGTGCCGTACTGGCCCCGGAACGACGGGTAGGAGCGGCGCTGGCTCTCGGTCTCGCCGATCGAGGTGGCGTGGATCCCGCCGCCGCACTCCCGGATGTGCTGGTCGATCCGGTGTCCTTCGCTGGAGACGAACCACTTTCGGGTGTCCCAGATCTGGTAGGTGCCCGCGGCCTGGTCGGCGCCGTAGTCGCGCATCAGCTGGGTGGCCCGGACCAGCAGGTCGCCCTTGTCGGCCAGCGGCACCGCCAGCGGGTCGACCCGGCAGCCGGAGGCCCAGGAGTCGACCACCGCGGTGGCGGGCACCAGCGCCGCCGGCGGCCCGGGCACCGCGGCGCTCGCCTCGGCGATCGCGGCCGCGCGGGCGCCGGCCGTTCGGGCGGCGGCGTCATCGAGCTCGGCGGCGGCGTAGAACCCCCAGCCGGAGCCGACCAGGGCCCGGACTCCGAGCCCGACGCTCTCGTTCTGGCTCAGTGCCTCGATCTCGCCGTTGCGGGCACCCATCGACTCGTACCGGCGGTGCATCACCCGGGCGTCGGCGTATCGGGCGCCGGCGTCGAGGGCGGCCTGGACGGCGGCGCTCGCGGCGTCGAACTCACTCATGCGCGCCACCCTACCCGCCGGCTGATCATGGACTTAGGTTCATGATGGGGCACCCATCATGAACCTAAGTCCATGATCAACTAGGGGAGAGGTGGCGGTGCAGGAACTCCAGCTCGAGACGTTCCCGCTGGTCCGCTGGGGTGTCGGCGGGCAGCGTCTCGCCGACCGCGCCGCCGGCGCCGCCGGGCGATTCTCCTACCAGCAGCAGCGGGGCAGGCCCGCCGAACTCCCCGGCCGCGGCGACCAGACTGTGATGCCGGTAGACCTCCGACCCCTCGTCGGGCGCGCCGAGGTAACGCTCAGCTAGCACCGGGTCGACCTCGCCCCACTCCCGCACCGGCCGCACCGCGACCGCGCACCGGAACAGCTCCGGGCGGAGCAGGACCGCCATGGCGGCGAGCCAACCGCCGACCCCGGCGCCCCGCAGCCCCACCCGCTCCAGGTCGAGGTCCGGGTGCTTGCCGGCGAGCGCGGCGAGCGCATCGGCGAGGTCGCCGATGGCGAGGTCGACGAGCCGGCGGTGCACGACCTTCTCGAACGAGGGCGCCACCCCCGGCGTACCCCGGGGGTCGACCGCCACCACCGCGAAGCCGGCGTCGGCCCAGCGCTGCCGGTCGAACCAGTCGGCGCGGACCGCCCGGACCCCCTGCCGCAGCCCGGTGGTGTGCAGCAGGACCGGCAGCCGCCGGCCGGTGACGTACTGCCGGGGGTACAGCACTCCGGTGGGCAGCCGGCGGTCGGTCACCCGAGCCAGCTGGGGTTGTGGGCCCCGCAGCCCGGCCGCGTCAGCCGGCAGCCGCAGCTGCATCCGCCCACTGCCCGGGGCGGGAGTGGTGGCCAGCTCACCGACCTGCTGGCCGTGGCGCCAGATCGTCCAGCCAACACCGACCTGCTCCAGGGACTCGGTGCCGATCGCCATGGTGTCGCCGCCCACCGCACCGTGGTGCCAACCGGGGGCGGTGGTGACTCGTTGCGCATCCACCCCGCCGGTGCCCACGCCGGTGCTGACCCGGAACAGGTGCTGCTCGCTGGGCTCGCCGGCGGACCCCTCGACGAGCAGCTGCGCCCCGCCGGCGAGCCGACCCACCACCCGCCGCACGTAGAGCGAGGGCGGGGTGAGCAGGGTGCCGTCGGCGAACAGGCAGCGGGCGTCGTAGCCGTCGTGGGCCAACTCGCCGCCGACCAGCACCCGACCGTCGGGCAGGTGCCGGGGCGTGCCCGGCACCGGCTCCACCCAGCGCGGGTCGGCGAGTTCGGCGTGCACCTGGGTCTCGCCGGTCCGGGCGTCGACCGCCAGCACGAGGCCGTGTTGTTGCGGCCGGCGCAGCACTGCGATCAGCGGGTCGCGGTGGTCCGCCCAGCGCACGCTGACCAGGTATGGGTAGGTCTCGCGATCCCAGTGGACGTCGACCCAGCCGCCGTCGAGGTCCAGCAGGTGCAGCGAGACCTCCGGGCGGGACCGGGCGTAGTTGACCCGGGCGGCGAGCACGCTCTCCCCGTCGGGCGCCCACCACCAGCCCCGACCTCGCCGGAAGTAGCGGCGCGCGGCGGGCTCGGCCGAACCCCAGGTGAGGTACGGCAGGCCGCCGGCGGCCGGGTCGGGTTCGCCCGCGAGTAGCGTGTCGGCGCCGGTCTCGTCGATGACCCGGAGCCCGCCGCCGGTGAGGTAGCCGATCCGCCGGCCGGTCGGGTCGGGGCGCGAATCGGCGACCGGTCCGGGGGTGTCGAGCGCGGTGAGCCGGCCGGTGGCCAGGTCGGCGCGGTAGAGCTGGCCGTCGTGGTCCGCGGCCGCGACCGTGGCGGCGGCGTCGGTCGCATACCGGGTCAACCGCGCCGCCACACCGGTGACCGGCCGTTCGGTTGCCGCCGCCACGTCGTAGACCCAGAGGTCGCCGACGCGCAGCGAGACCACCCGGCTGCCGTCGGCCGCCACCGTCACCCGACTCGGCGCGCCGGGCGCCGGTCCGCTCTGCTCCACCTCCACAGTAGCCATGGTGCCCGGCGGCGGCGCCGAATGCGACCGGTTCCGGGTGTCCAGTTGCTGACCTGCGGCGAAGTACAGTGACCAGGTGAATGGAATCTTGTTTGTCCACGCCCACCCGGACGACGAGACGATCGGCACCGGTGCCACCATGGCGCACTACGCCGCAGCTGGGGTGCCGGTGACGCTGGTGACCTGCACACTCGGCGAGGAGGGGGAGATCCACCTGCCGGAGCTGGCGTTGCTGGCGCCGGACGCGGCCGACCAGCTGGGCGGGTACCGGATCGGTGAGCTGGCCGCCGCCTGCGCCGCGCTCGGCGTGGCCGACTACCGGTTTCTCGGTGGCGCCGGCCGGTACCGGGACTCCGGGATGATGGGCACTCCGGCCAACGACCATCCCCGGTGTTTCTGGCAGGCGTCGCTGGCGGAGGCGGCGGAGCAGCTACTGGCGGTGTTCCGGGAGGTTCGCCCGCGGGTGCTGGTCACCTACGACCCGAACGGGTTCTACGGGCATCCGGACCATATCCAGGCGCACCGGGTGGCGATGCGGGCGGCGGAGCTCGCGGCCGCTGAGGGGATCGGGCCGGCCAAGGTCTACTGGACCGCGGTGCCGAAGTCGGCGCTGGTCGCCAGCATGGCGGAGTTCCAGGGGGCGCCGGACAATCCGTTCGCGGACGTGGGCCACGTGGATGAGCTGCCGTTCGGGACGCCGGACGAGGAGATCGCGGCCCAGATCACCGCCCCGGCCGCGCAGGCGGCGAAGGCGGCGGCGATGCGGGCCCACGCTAGCCAGATCCCGGCCGACTCGTGGCTGCACACGCTCGCGGGGCGGGCCGACGATGGCTTCCTGGCGGTGGAGCACTTTCTGCTCGCCGCGGGCGAGCGGGGCCCCGGCAACGGTGCCCACGGCTGGGAGGATGACCTGTTCGCGGGGTTGAAGCCGCAGTGAGCGAGGCCGAGCTGGAGGTGGCGCCGGCGCCCCCGGCGGTCCCGGCGGAGCAGCGGTGGCCGCTGCTGGACCGGGCGCTGCGGGTCACCGGCGGCGGGCTGGCGTTGCTCGGTGGCCTGCTCACCGGGGTGCTGACGGTGCTGCTGGTGCCGTTGCGGGTCGCCCATGTGCCGTGGCTGGCGGAGTTGGCCGGCGACGCCCGGGGGCTGCGGGTTCCGGTTGCGTTGCTGGTCGCGGCCGGCGGGGCCGGGTTCCTGGTCTGGTTCTCCCGCCGGGCCACCGGTCTGCGCTGGGCGACGGCGTTGCCGCTGGCGGGCTGGTTCCTGGTGGTGGTGTTGACCCTGCGCGGCAGCGACGCGGGCGACCGGCTGATGGTCCCCGACGACTGGGTCGGCGCGCTGGCGCTCTTCGGCGGCACCCTGGTGCTGGTGGTGGGGGCGGTGATCGGCTTCGCGGCGGGCGGTCGTGGCCAGTGAGCAACGCCACTGCGCTGCGTTGCCGCGCCGGCACGGTGAGCTGCGACACCTCGGGTGGTGGTGGCTGTGTGCCGCCGGTGCTGGTGAGTAAAGACCGCCGGTTTGGGGGATCCGCCGATCCGGCCCCGATGGCGGGCACCGCGTAAGGTAGGGCTCGCGGCGCCGTTGACCGTGGCGCCCCACCCACGAGGACCCGGTTTTGTTGAAGATCATTAAGCTACCCCGCCTCTCCCGGACCCTGGTGCTGGTCCTGGCAGGGGTGCTGGCGGTGCTCGCCTCCGGCCTCGGTGCCACTACCGCCTACGCGTACGCCGGGGACGTCCCCCGTGGCACCACTGTGCTCGGCGTCGACCTGGGGGCGAAGAGCCACGACGCCGCCCGGCAGACGTTGCAGGAGGCGCTGGAGCAG
This sequence comes from Natronosporangium hydrolyticum, assembly GCF_016925615.1. Taxonomy (NCBI): domain Bacteria; kingdom Bacillati; phylum Actinomycetota; class Actinomycetes; order Micromonosporales; family Micromonosporaceae; genus Natronosporangium; species Natronosporangium hydrolyticum. The sequence continues at coordinate 4,511,735 of NZ_CP070499.1, read as the reverse complement.
CACGCGGACGAGTTGGCGGCGCCGGTGCCGGTCCGGGTCGGCGAGGTCGAGCTGGAGCTCGACCCGGCCGAGATCGGCCTCGCCGTAGATGTCGACGCCACGGTGGCGGCCGCCGCGGAACGGGTCGGGCCGTTCGCCGCGCTCTTCGGCACCCGCGATGTCCCGCCGGTGGTCACCGTCGACGAGGAGGCGCTGGAGGAAGAGCTGGCCGAGCCGGCGGCGGAGGCCGGTGCCTCGATGACCATGCCCGAGATCACCTTCGAGGGCACCGAGCCGGTGCCGGTCTACCCGGAGCCCGGGCTCGGCCTCGACCAGGAGCAGACCGTCCAGGCGCTCGCCGAGGGATGGCCGCAGGCCCTGGGCGACGCCGGCGGCTGGCGGCAGCCCGGGGTGGTCGCGCTACCGCTGGTCGAGATTCACCCGGTCACCACCGCCGAGGAGGTCGACCGGCTGGTCACCGAGGTCGCCGAGCCGGCGGTGGCCGCCCCGGTCGCGGTCACCAGCGATGGGCAGGAGTGGCAGGTCCCGCCGGCCGCGATCGCCGCCAGCCTCGATCTCACCGCCGACAAGCAGGGTGAGATCGTGCCGCGGATCGACGACGAGGCGCTGCGGGAGGCGCTGGCTGAGGAACTCGACGAGATCGAGACCGCGCCGGTCGACGCCACCGTGGCGCTGCGCAGCGGCGAGCCCACGGTGGTCGAGAGCGAGGACGGCGAGGCGGTGGAGATCGAGGCGCTCGCCGACGAGTTGCTGGCCGTGGTGAGCGAGCCCGCGCCGCGGACGGTGGCCGCCGAGATGACCACCGTCTCGGCCGACTTCACCACCGCCGACGCCGAGGACCTGGGCATCCGGGAGCAGGTCTCCAGCTTCACCACAAACTTCGAGGGTGGCCTGAGCACGCCCCGCAACCACAACATCGCCACCGTCGCGGACATGGTCGACGGCGCCGTGGTGTTGCCGGGGGAGACCTTCTCACTCAACGGTTACACCGGCGAGCGTGGTTACGACGAGGGTTTCCAGGACGCCCCGGTGATCCTCGACGGCCGGCTGCAGCCTGCGGTGGGCGGCGGGATCTCCCAGTTCACCACCACGTTGTTCAACGCGTCCTACTACGCCGGGCTGGAGGATGTGGAGCACCACCCGCACTCCTACCACTACTCCCGCTACCCGGCGGTGATCGAGGCGACGATCTTCTATCCAAGTCTGGACATGCAGTTCCGCAACGACACCCAGTACGGCGTGCTGATCGACACCTCCTACGACGACGACTCGATCACGGTGTCGATGTGGAGCACCAAGGTGTGGGACGACGTCACCACCGAGTGGAGCGACCGGCGCGAGGTGACCGAACCGGAGCGCCGGTACGTGGAGCCGGACGACACCTGCATCGAAACTCAGGGTATCGAAGGGTTCACGCAAGACGCCTGGCGCATTTTCCACCGGGACGGTATAGAAGTCAATCGAGAGAAGTTCACCTGGACGTACTCCGCGCAGCCGGAAGTCATCTGTGGCGAGGACCCGGACGACGACTGACCCGGCGGGGCAACGGCGGCCAGGACCGACGGTACGAGGTGGAGGGCGGATGAGGGAGCGGTTGCTGCGGATCGGGATCCTCGCTGGAGTCCTGTTCGCGGTCAACGTGGTGGGCCGGCTGATCGTGCGGATCGGCGGGGTCGAGGAGGTGACGGCCCAGCAGCGGTGGACCCTGGTCGCGTACGGGGTGATCGGTCTGGCGATGGCGGTCGCCGGGGTGAGCTGGGCCCGCCGGCGTCCGCTGGGGATCGTCGCCGCCGACCTGGCCGGCGCCGCGGTCGCCGCGGGGGTGCTGGTGCTCACCGTCGGCCCGTTCGTCAGCGGCACCACCCCGGCCGAGGTCGGTGCCGGCGACAGCTTCGAGGCGGCCTGGCAGTACGCCGGCTTCGCCGCCGGTGGCGCCGCCGTCGGCGTACTGCTGCTGACCATGCTGGGCCTGGACTACCGCTCGCAGTCGCTGAAGCGGTTCGCGGAGGCGAAGAGCACCCGGCCGGCCCGGCGGTACTGACCGGGCCCAGCGGTCCGGCTCAGTGCGCTGGCACCGTGGCGGCTCAGTGCGCTGGCACCGCGGCGGCGCAGCCGCAGGTCGGCTCGTCCGGCAGCCCGCCGAGCGCGGCCAGCAAAAGCGTGCGCATCCGTTCGGTGTTCTCGCCGAAGACCCGGAAGACCTCCTCCTGGGTCACCCCGGCGCCGTCTTCCACGCCCGCGTCGAGGTCGGTGACGAGCGCGATCGCGGTGTAGCAGATGCCGAGTTCGCGCGCCAGCACCGCCTCCGGGTGGCCGGTCATGTTGATCAGCGTGCCGCCCGCCGCCGCGTACCAGCGGGACTCCGCGCGGGTGGAGAAGCGGGGCCCTTCGATCACCACCATGGTCCCGCCGTCGACCATCGCCAGTTGCTGCTCGGCCGCGGTGGCCCGCACCGTGGCCCGGCCGGTCGGACAGTACGGGTCGGCGAAGGAGACGTGCACCGCACCACTGTCGTGGAAGGTCTGCACCCGACCGTACGTGCGGTCGAGCAGTTGGTCCGGGACGGCGAAGGTGCCGGGGCCGAGCTCTGGGCGGAGGCCGCCGACCGCGCAGGGGGCCAGAATCTGCCGTACGCCCAGCTCGTTCAGCGCCCACAGGTTCGCTCGATAGGGGATCTTGTGCGGCGGGTACTGGTGCTCCCGGCCGTGGCGGGGTAGGAACGCTACCTTCCGACCCGCCACCTCGGCGACGGTGACCGGATCGGAGGTGGCGCCGTAGGGCGTCACCACATGATGATCTTCGGCGGTTTCGAGTAGGGCGTAGAGACCGGAGCCGCCGATCACGGCGAACTCGGCAGTGGGTGCCACGGATGTCTCCTCTCGGGGCGGGGGCTGCTCCCGATCTGTGCCGACAGGTTTCCAGTCGGTGATCGTGGAGCGTAGCGAGACAGGTAGCCCGCAGGCTATCGTTCCGGCATGGCTGGCATGGCGCGTGAGCCGGGGGTGCCAGGTGACCCCGGCACGGGTGAACCCGCGGTGAGCTTCGAGCGGCCGACCGGCTCGTTGGTCGGGTCGCTACTGGTGGCCACCCCGCTGTTGCGGGACCCCAGCTTCGAGCGCACGGTGGTGCTGCTCGTCGCGCACGAGTCCGGCGGCGCGATGGGGGTGGTGCTCAACCGTGCCACCGAGGTGCCGGTCTCTGAGGTGCTGGGCGGCTGGGGTGGGCTCGCCGACGATCCGGCGGTGCTGTTCGAGGGTGGCCCGGTGCAGCCCGACTCGGCGATCTGTGTGGCCCGGATCCGGGCCGGCGTCGACGGTCAGGGGGCTGACCGGCCGACCGGGTTCCAGCCGTTCTTCGGTGCGCTGGGCACGGTCGACCTGGGGCGGGAGCCGGAGCCGCTGCGCGAACAGGTCGACGCGGTGCGGGTCTTCGCGGGTTACGCGGGCTGGTCCCCGGGCCAGTTGGAGGAGGAGATCGAGGGCGGCTCCTGGTTCACCTTCGAGGCGCTGCCGCAGGACCCGTTCGTGACCCGGCCGGACGATCTGTGGACGGTGGTGCTGCGGCGCCAGCGCGGGCTGGTGGCGGCGGTGGCGACCTACCCGACGGACCCGACCCTGAACTAACCCGAGCCCCGCAGGGCGTGTAGTATTGCGCGGTGCCCAGATGCAGCGGGCACGTGGGGCCGTGGCGCAGCTGGTAGCGCACCTCCATGGCATGGAGGGGGTCAGGGGTTCGAGTCCCCTCGGCTCCACTTTTCGCAATTTGCTCGAACCACCGGGCGAGTCGCCACTGTCAGCGATGGGCCCGTATGTCCACGGGGCGTCCGTCGGGATCGCGAGCTGTCATCGTCCACTGCGTGGGCAGCGTCTCGATCTGATCGACCGGCAACCCAGCGTCCAAGATTCGTTCGCGGACCTCACACAGCTGCGCGTACGTTGCCACTCGGAGCCCCCACCCCGCCCTGCTCAGGGGGTCGAGCTCGGCGGTGGGGGGAGCAGCGGTCTCAACGATCATCAGGTGGTCGCCCCCACCGACATCGATGACTGCAAGTCGAGGTTCAGCCGGGGTGGCGGCACGCTCGAACGCGAGCTCCGCTCCCAGCAGCCCTGAGTAGTAGGCCACGAGCCGGTCGAGGTCGATCGTGGACAGGGTCAGATGATTGATTCCGCCAAGATCGGTCATGATCGGCGAAGACTAGCTCGGCGGCATGCGCTCTCGACAATCGGGAGCTCGCGCACGCCCTGCGGGGTGGGGCGGTCGACGGCGGCTTTCATGATTGCTCCTCCGGGTACTGGAACACGTCGTCGAGGCCTACTCCGAAGGCGCGCGCGATCTGGAACGCCATCTCCAGCGACGGCGAGTAGCGACCCTGCTCGATCGCGATGATCGTCTGCCGGGTGACGCCGATGGTGTCGGCCAACTGCGCCTGGGTCAGCTCGCCGTGCTCGAACCGCAGGGCGCGGATGCGGTTGGTCACCTTGGTCGGCTTGGCCACGTCAGAACCCCCGCCGGTAGAGCACGAGCTTGACGATCGCGCTTGAGCCGGCCTGCAGCACGAAGCTCAGGTAGATGACGTTCGCGATCCAGAAGAAGTGCCACTCGGCGAGGGCCATGAGCATGGCGGCGAGCGCGCCTGCGGCGGTGACGATCCAGGTGCGCTGGTCGCCGAGCCGGGCGATGTCGCGGTCGCGGGCGTCGGTGCGATACGGATCGGCGGTGCGTCGCTCGGTCTTCGCCCCGGTGTGCGCCTCGATCTCCGCCGCGACCTCGTCGCGGACGCCGCGGGCGACTCCCGCGCCGATCTCGACGACGATCCGCAGCAGGATCGACGCGAGGATCGCCGCCCCTATCGACACCAGCAACGGCACCTGGTACGCCGTCTCGGTGATCGGATCGGTCGCCCGGGACAGCACGACGATCACGTACGCCGTGTAGACCCCCAACGTCGTGAGCAGATAGACCCACGTGCCTCGCTCTTCGTACGACATGTCGGGCCCCTAGGTGTGATGTCAAAGATTCTTAACCAAAGTAAAGCAGGCGCGACATCATGTCAAGTATTCTTAACCTCCGGCAGGTGCTTCGAACAGGCGGCCGGTCACGGCGGAGTAGGGGTGTCCCGGGCCGGGTGGGCCGGGCTGAGGAACACCACGATGTCGTTCTCCTGACCGAGCAGCGGCGGCACCTCGTACCAGCCGACTCGGCGGTAGAACGCGACGGTGTCGGTGATCTGCCGCGAGGTCAGGAGCCACGCTCGCCCGCTGGGCGCATCGGAGATCAGCTCGCCGAGTAGTTGGCGGCCAAGCCCGTCCCGCCGGGCGCGAGGGCGGACCGCGAGTTCGTCCACTTCGAGCGCGCCGATGAGCATCCGCTCGACCCGCTCCGGCCCGAGCTGCTCGGCGACCAATCCGTAGGCGCGGTCGGACCGGAACGGTTGCCCGGTGATCCAGCCGGTGGCGAACCCGTCGATCCCGGCTGGCGAGGTGGTGACCACCGACCGGAACCCGGGTCGGCCCGCGTCGGTGTCGAGGCGCTGGCGAAACTGGTCGATACCGGCTTGGCGCTTGTTCCACGGTGGTCCGGAGAATGTGTCGGCGTAGACATCGTGCAGCTCGTCCGCGAGGGGAAGCACTGCCAGGCCTTCATGCCGGTTCACCTGTCGCATGGAATGCATCATGCTCAGGGTAGTCGGCCGAAGCTCAGGTCAAGGTGTCGAGCACGGCCCGCTGCGGGGCGCCGTCCGCTATGGGGCTCGCCCATCCCTCCCAGTCAGACGCCGCATCAGGGTCTCGGCCGGGCCGGCTTTGCCTGCTCGTTCCAGGTACACGGCGTAGACCACGGTGATCAGCCAGACGCCGACCGCGTACGTGGCCATGGTGGCGCTGCCGAGGTGTGCGCCGAGCCCGAGCCCCCAGGCGGCGAGCAGCGGTGCACACAGGACCGACTGGGCGAGGTAACACGTCATCGATCGCTTCCCCACCGCGCTGACTGCGCCTGCCCACCGCCCGAGCGGCCGGCCAGCGAGTCGGTCGCCGATCAGGCCGAAGGCTGCGACGTAACCTAGGCCGCAGGCCAGCCCGGTGAGCATCTGTGGTGCGGCGAACGACGACAGCACCGGTTCGAGACCGCTAAATATGCCAACGTGCGTCAGCGCGTGTGGCATCGCGCCTGCCCAGCCGATGGCGACACCGCCCACGGCGACGATCCAGAGCAGCCGCCGGTGCTCACTCGGACGCTCGAGGATCTGACGCCGGGCGGCCCAGATCCCGAGGAGTATGGAGACTGGGACGACTAGCCCGAGGATGCCCTGCACGATGAAGATCTGGATCGGCCACATCGTAATCCGCAGGAGGGCCGCGGCCACGACACTCTCGGTGGCGACGCTTTCGGTCATGATGGCGGTGATCCATCCACCGACCTCGGAAGGAGTCTCCTCGCCGGCCAGGATAGCCACCCCCTCAAGGGTGGAGAGAGCCGCCAACAGAAACACCAGCGTCGCGCCGACCCCCGCCCAGATCAGTAAGGTGCGGTCCGACCGGCGCAGGAAGAGCCAGACCAGAATCAGGCCGGTCAATCCGTACGCGCCCAGGATGTCTCCGCCCCAGAGGAGGATCGCGTGGACAGCGCCGAAGAGAATCAACCACAGGTTTCGTCGCTGCACCAGTCTCCGAGCATCCTGGTCCGAACGCCCTCTCCGTTGCTGACTGCGGAGCAGCATCACGAGGCCGTAGCCGAAGAGGAAGGCAAACATCGGATAGACCCGTAGGTCCACGCCGATGATCAGAACTGCCTGCACGACTTTGTCGACGGCCGAGCCATCGAGCGGATGGCCGCTGCTTCCAGAGTGGTCCCGGCTATAAAGATAGTAGACGGTGTTTGCCAGCACGATCAGCAACAGCATGAACCCTCGTGCCAGGTCCGGTGCCGGGATTCGAGCTGTCTGCTCGGTAGGTGCCGCGGTCTCAGGGGGACGCCCGGTAGTCGATGTCATGGTTCCTCGCAATGTCGATTGCCGCCGGGGCTTGGGAGATCCGGGAGTGGTGGCTCGCTGGCTTTGGCGGCGGGGCGAGTCGGCCCCGTCCAACGGGGTTGACGCCGCGATGATGGGCGTACGGGGACGATCCTGCTTCAGGTTTCTTGCGGTGGGGCGGTGGTCGGCGCCTTGATGGCATGTTCGAAGAGGAGCGCGAGCTCGCTGGCGTGCGCTCCGATGTCATGATCGGGGTTGGTGTCGGAGTAAGCGATCATGGCGTCGATCGCTGCCTGCGCAGTGACCGCCATGACCCGGGTATCGAAAGAGCGGAGCTCGCCGGTCGCCTGGCCCGCGCGAAACTCCTCCTCCAGCTGCTGATAGAGGTCTTCGTTGTAGCCATCTCCGTATCGGAGTTGACCGTTCGAGTCGCGCAGGTTGTTGAAGATCTCGGTCAGCGCGACCATCTCGGCGCGATGAGTGCTCGCGTAGTTGGCGAGCGCCCGGAAACGAGCCGCGAGCCGCCTGACGACCGTCTGCTCCCGCTTGACCTCGGGTGCGACGAACGCACTGATCCGGCCGTAGATCTGCTCCACCAACTGTTCGATCAACTCATCCTTGCCGGCGAAGTGGTAGGAGATGACGCCCTTGCTGATGCCGACGCGAGTGGCGATCCGAGCCAATGAGGTCCCGGCGTACCCGTGCTCCGCGAGGGTCTCGACGGCGCTGGTGACGATCTGCGCACGGCGTGCATCCTCAATGAACGAGCGAGGCTTCTGGCCGGCTGCCTGAGAATCTGACCGCATGGCCAGATACTAGCACGTGTGGTCAGGGTTACTTGCACCCCGGGTCGACCGGCTCGACGTACGGCCGGCCGGTGGCTTCGTCACCCAGATGAGCGACGATGGGCGCGAGTTCGTCCCGCACACCGACGGCGTCTTCCTGGTGGTGGACCAGGGTGTCCTCCGGACGGCTGGGCTGGCCCTAGCTCGCGAGCTGGGCAGCCGATCAGGGCCAGCGTGCCCAGCGGCGCAGACACTTGGCCATGATGCGGAAGGGCAGGCCTTGGGCCTGGGTCTGGTCGACCGTCCCGGCCAGGTGCAGGCCGAGTTCCGGGCAGGTGAACAGCCAGGTGCCGGTCGATCCAGAGTGCCCGACGAGGGTCACGGGCCGGCGCTGCGGTGAGATGAGCCGGTTGACCGAGAAGGTCATGGTGCCCAGGCCGTACCGGAGGACCGGGGCGTTGCGCAGGCGGTTGCGGCGCTCGGTCAGCAGATGTCGGGTAGCCGGGTCGCGGAATGGCTCACCGGCGACGAGGGCCCGCTCGAAGGTGAGCAGGTCGTCGGTGGTGCTGTACAGATCATTGCTCGACCTGATGACCCCGTCCACATCGACGCGTCGCCGCCCGGCGTAGAGCGGCAGGGGGGTTGCCGGGGGCGGCTCGGCGGGCCGGCCGGCGGGGTGCCAGGTGTGGGTGAGGCTGAGCGGGCCGGTGATCCGTTCAGCGAGCAGATCCGGGAAGCGTCGCGATGTGACGGTTTCGAGGATCCGGATCAGCAGTTGGAAGCCGGTGTCGGAGTAGCGGGCCCGCTGCCGCTCGGCGGTGAGGTCCTGCGGGGCGAAGTGTGGGCGCTGCTGCTCGCGGGCGATGGTGATGGCGTCGTCGAAACTCCAGGATGTGTCGTGCCCGGCGCGGAGTTGTCGGTAGAGGCTGGGGCCGGCTCGGCGTCGTTCGAAGAAGTCCGGCAGCCCCGAGGTGTGGCTGGCGAGGTGCCGCACGGTGATGCTCGGCGTCCGGTCCAAGCCGTCGCTCATGTGCAGCCCCGTGGTGATGCTTGGGGGTAGGTAGCCGGTGATGGGTGTGGCCAGGTCGAGCTCACCGCGCTCGTGAGCCTGCAAGACCAGCGTGATGATGAACCGTTTGGTGATCGAGGCGATGAAGAAGGGCGCCTCGGGGCGCACCTCCGGCTCGCCGGCGACTGCCGGCCCGGAACCGCCTGCCCAGTGGTACCGCCCGTCGGCGCTGGTCATGGCGAGGCTGACGTGGTGCAGGCCGGGCCTGGCGCCCAGCCGCTGGACGAAGCTGGTCAGGCGGGCGTCGACGTCGCCGGCCACGCGATTGCCGGGCGCCGTGAAGGTGCGCCGGGGTGGGCTCATGGAACATCCTCCTGAGACATGTCTACTAGACATGTCTCAGAGGGTCAATCGGTTAGGGTCATGACGTGGCACACGTGATCCTGGGGCTGCTGCTCCTCGCCCCGCAGAGCCTCTACGGCCTGATCAAGAACTTCGAGGCGGGGGTCGCGCTGGTCTACAGCGCCAGTTCCGGCAGCATCAAGCGTGCCCTCGACACGCTGCTCGACAGGGGGCTGATCGAGGTCGCGAGCGTCGAACCGGGCGGGCGCGGCAAGAAGGTTTACCGCACCACCGAGGCGGGCCGCCAGGAGTTCCACGACTGGATGACCGGCGAACTCAGCGGGACGAACCTGGAGGTCGCGGCGCTTCCGCGATTGTTCTTCCTCGGGCTGCTCGATCCCGAGGACCGCACCCCCGTGCTGCGACGGATGCAGCAGCGGGCAGCGGCTGACCTGGTCGACCTCACCGCACTGGAGCAGCACCTCGACGCGATGACCGTTCCGGCCGAACATCGCGAGATCGTGGCGTACCAGCGGGCGACCCTGGCCTACGGGCTGGCCTCCGGACGCCACGCCGTCACGTGGTTCGGCGACCTCGCCGACCGGGGTGGACCGGAGCACCTGTAGGTATACGCCGATGATCAGGACTGCTTACTCAGGAACGGCGTACGACTCGACCGGGGCGCTGGTGAGCCCGCGTACTCCTTCAGCAAGTCGACGTTCCGCGGTCACCAACGGCACGTTGAGGTGTTCGGCTAGCGCGACGAACGAGGCGTCGTAGGCCGAGGCGTTGTGCCGCAGCTGCCACACCCGGTCGGCAAGCTCCTCACTCATCGGATAGCGCACCAGTCGCAGCGCCCGCAGGGTGCGGCGAGAATCCTCGGCCAGCTCGATGTCGATCGACTGCCGTAGCACAAGCTTGCGGAGGACGTTCAAGACCTCGTAGTCGATCAAGCTCGGTGCGCTCATCCATTCGACGCCGTGCACCCGCTGCGCCAGCTCAGGTATCGCGGCCGGATCGGTCGTGAGCACCTCCACTAGAGCGGAGGTGTCGATCACCAGCACCGCTACCGCTCACGGTCCTCAGCGACCATGGCGGCAGCGGCCCCGGGCGCCGCCCGTTTCCGGTGCTTGGAATGTTCCCAGTGGGCGTCGAGTGCGTGGCCGACTTCTGGTTTGCCTTCGATCTGCGCTATCCGGCGGAGGAGGTACTGGGAGATCGTCAACCCCTGGGCACGGGCGTGCTCAGCAATGGCGGCGTGAAGCTCTGCTGGGACGTTCCTGATCTGCAAGGTGGTCGCCATACCTCGAACGTAGCATGCGCGACGCATGCACGCGGCCAAGGAGTTGACAAGGAGTAGGTTCGGGGGATGGTCCGTGTACCCCTCTCTGTTCTCGATCTGGCCACCGTGCGAGCCGGACACGACAGCGCCGACGCGCTGCGCGGCACGATCGAGCTTGCCCGTACCGCCGACGATCTCGGGTACGCCCGGTTCTGGATCGCTGAGCACCACAACATGCCGGCCGTCGCCGCCACCTCCCCACCGGTGCTCATCGCGGCGGTGGCGGCCCAGACCAGCCGGATCCGGGTCGGCTCCGGCGGGGTGATGCTCCCCAACCACATGCCCTTTGTGGTGGCTGAGCAGTTCGCCATGCTGGAGGCGCTGCATCCCGGCCGGATCGATCTGGGCATCGGGCGGGCGCCCGGCACCGACCAGGTCACCGCGGCGGCGTTGCGCGGAGTCTCCCCGTACCTGACCGTGGAGCAGTTCCCCGACCATCTGGACACTGTGCTCGCCCTGCTCAGCGCCGACGGGGGGCAGCGGCTGCGGGCCACCCCAGCCGCCACCTCGTACCCGCAGGTGTTCCTGCTCGGCTCCTCTACCTACAGCGCCCAGTTGGCCGCCGCCCTGGGGTTGCCCTTCTGCTACGCGTACCACTTCGCCACCGGCGGTTCGGCCGTGGACGCGGCGCTGCAGCTCTACCGGCAGGGCTTCCGGCCCTCGACCCGGCTAGACCGGCCGTACGCCATGGTCAGCGTCTCGGCGATCGCGGCGCAGACCACGGCGGAGGCGGATTATCTGGCTGGCCCGAGCCGGATCATGGCGCTCAGCCTGCGCACCGGCAAGCTCGGCCCGATCGTCTCCCCCGAGACCGCCGCCGCGGTCGAGCTGACCGACCTTGATCGTGAGCTGCTCGCCCAGTTGCCCGCCACCCAGTACGCGGGCACGGCCGAGGAGGTGGTGGCGGCGCTGGACGCTCTGGTCGAGCGCACCGGTGTCGATGAGCTGATGCTGGCCGGGGCCGCGTACGACGTGGCCACCCGGCAGGAGACCCTGGCCCGGATCGCCAAGGTCTGGACCTGACCCGGCTAGGGTGCTCGTGCGCTGGGTAAGGGAGCGGGATGGCGGCGTTGCCGCAGCAGCTTGCTTCCCTGCCCGCGCCGGCTGACCCGCGGCGTTGGCGGGCCCTGGCGGTTTGTCTGGTGGCAGGGTTCATGGCGCTGCTGGACGTCACCATCGTCAACGTCGCCCTGCCCTCGATCGAGACCGGCCTGGGGGCGCGAACCGAGGACTTGCAGTGGGTGGTCGCCGGGTACGCGCTCGCCCTCGGCGTCGTGCTGGGGATCGCCGGCCGGGTCGGTGACGCCCGCGGCCGGCGGCGGGTCTTCCTGGCGGGGGTTGCGACGTTCACGCTCGCCAGCGTCGCCTCCGGGTTGGCGCCCAACGCTGGCGTGCTGATCGCCACCCGGGCCCTGCAGGGGCTCGGCGGTGGTGTGCTGATGCCGCAGGTGAGCGGGTTGATTCAACAGCTGTTCCACGGCGCCGAGCGCGGTCGGGCGTTCGGGCTGTTCGGCGCCATGGTCGGGATCGCGACCGCGGTCGGGCCGACGCTCGGTGGGGTGCTCATCCACTTCGGCGGACCGGAGCACGGCTGGCGGTGGATCTTCTTCGTGAACCTGCCGATCGGGGTCCTGGCGCTGCTGCTGGGCAGCCGGCTGATCCCCGCGGGAGGGCCGCCGCGGACCGCCGGTCAGCGGTTGGACCTGGTCGGCATGGTGCTGCTCGGGGCGGGGGTGCTGCTGATCCTGACCCCGCTGATCGAGAACCAGGTGTGGCCGGCGTGGCAGGTGTGGTCGGTGAGCATCGCCGGCGCCGCCGTGCTGGGTGTCTTCTGGTGGTGGGAGCGCCGGTACGCCCGTACCGGTGAACCGGTGGTCGATGTGACCCTCTTCCGGCGGCGCTCCTACGCGCTGGGGTCCCTGCTCGCGCTGTGCTACTTCGGGGGTTTCAGCGCGGTCTTCTTCACGATCAGCCTGCTGCTGCAGCAAGGGCTCGGCTACTCGGCGCTGGTGACCGGGCTGGTGTTGACCCCGTTCGCGGTCGGATCGGCGGTCGCGGCGGGGATCGGAGGCCGGCTGGTCGACCGGTTCGGCCGGCCGCTGGTGGCGGTCGGGCTGGTGATGGTGGCGCTCGGGATCGGGGCGGTGACCGTGGCGGTCGGACTGGCCGACGGACCCGCGGTCGGCTGGGCGATGGCGGCGCCGCTGCTGCTGGCGGGCCTCGGCAGCGGCCTGGTGATCACACCGAACGTGACCCTTACCCTGAGCCAGGTGCCGGTGCCGAAGGCCGGCAGCGCGGGCGGTGTGCTGCAGACCGCCCAGCGGGTCGGCGCCGCGGCCGGGATCGCCCTGATTGGTGCGGTCCTCTTCGCCCAGGTGGCGGCGACCGGCGACTGGCCGACCGCGGCCCGGCACGCGCTGCTGGTGACGGTCGCGCTGATGGGGGCGGCGCTGGTGGTGGCGGTGGTGGACATCGGCGCCAGCGCCCGACGCGGGCTCCCCGGTAGTCTCCATCCGGATCAGCAGTGACCAGTGGTTCGACACCTGAGGACGCGATGCCTGAGCCCTACCCCATCCCGGCAGCCCCCGCTGCTGCCCGAGCCGCCCGCGAGCCGTTCGATGTTCGCGAGGTAAGGCTCGGTCGCGGCTTTCTCGGTGACTGGCAGACGCGCAACCGCCAGGCGACGATCCCGCACTGCATCGCGCGGCTCGAGACCTCCGGCGTGATGGACAACCTGCGCCGGTTGGTCGGCGAGAGCGACGCCCCCTTCCGCGGCATGCTCTTCGCCGATTCGGACCTGTTCAAGACGCTGGAGGCGGTGGGGTGGGAGGCGGTCCGCGACGGCGCTCCGGAGTTTGCCTCCTTTGTGGATGACGCGGTGCGGCTGCTCGCGCTCGTGCAGACCGACGACGGCTACCTCAACAGCTACTACCAGGGGCCGCGGGCGGGGGAGCGGTTCACCGACCTGCCCCACGGTCACGAGCTCTACTGTCTGGGACACCTGGTGCAGGCCGCCATCGCCTGGAGCTGCGCCGGCCGGGGCGACCTGCTGGAGATCGCGCTGCGCTACGTCGAGCTGGTGCACCAGATCTTCGGCCCGGAGGGCCGGGACGGGGTCTGCGGCCACCCCGAGATCGAGACCGCGCTGGTCGAACTGTCCCGGCACACCGGCGACCCCCGGCACCGGGAGTTGGCCCGGCGGATGGTCGAGCTGCGCGGGCGCTCGCTGCTGGGCGAGCACGGTTTCGGTGCCGGCTACTTCCAGGACCTGGTGCCGGTGCGGGAAGCCCGGGAGGCGACCGGCCACGCGGTGCGTCAGCTCTATCTGCTCGCCGGAGTGACCGATCTGCAGCTCGACGACCCGGCGGCCGGGTACGGCGAAGCGCTGGCAGCGTTGTGGGGCAGCGTCCACCTGGCGAAGCTCTACGTCACCGGCGGGCTCGGCTCGCGGCACCGGGGCGAGGCGTTCGGCGACCCGTACGAGCTGCCCCCCGACCGCGCCTACGCCGAGACCTGCGCGGCCATCGCCAACCTACAGTGGAACTGGCGGATGTTGCTGTGGCGCGGCGAGGCGCGCTTCGCCGACGAGCTGGAACGGGCGCTCTACAACGCGATCGCGGTGGCCACCTCGGTCGACGGCCGGTCGTTCTTCTACTCCAACCCGTTGCAGCTGCGCACCGGACACACCCATGAGGAGGATGCACCGTCGCGCCGCCTCGACTGGTACGCGTGCGCGTGCTGCCCGCCGAACCTGGCCCGGCTGCTCTCGTCGATCTCCGGGTACGTGCTGACCCGTACCGAGGGTGCTGTCCAGTTTCAGCTCTACGCGGCTGGCGAGTTCGATCTGGGCGACGGGGTCACCGCCCGGGTCGAGACGGCGTACCCGTGGCGGGGGGACGTGTCGATAACGCTGGACCGGCCGGCGGTCACCGACATCGAGCTGCGGATTCCGTGGTGGGCGCCGGGCGCGCGGCTGGTGGTCGACGGCGCCGAGGTGCCGGTCCCCGGCCCGGGCTACGTCACCGCCGGCGCCGGCGCCCGGCGGATCGAGCTCACCCTGCCGGTGCAGCCGGCGTGGGAGCGGGCGCACCCGTGGGTCGACGCGGTTCGCGGCACTGTGGCGGTGCGGCGCGGCCCGGTCTACTTCGCGGTCGAGTCCGCGGACCTGCCGCCCGGGGTGTCGCTGGAGGACGTTGCGCTCACCGCCGACTCTCGGCTGGTCGACCGCGGGTGGGACGAGCAGCTCGGCGTGCCGCTGCTCGGCATCACCGACGTGGCCCGCCGGCCGCGCCCCGAGCCGCTCTACGAGCGGGCCGGGGAGCGCGGAATACGGGACGGCGGCGACCCCGGCGAATGGTCGCCCGCCGAGGTCACCGCCGTCCCGTACTGCCGGTGGGGCAACCGCGAACCGGGCGCGATGCGGGTCTGGCTGCCCACCTCGTGAGCGGTCACCGTGGTGGTCGGAGGGCCAGCTCCCGGTAGCGGTTGACGGCGGCGTGGACCTCGTGGCGGCGCGGCAGCGCGAGGATTCCGGGGTGGCCGGTGTGGGGCGAGACGGCGTCGAGCCCGTCGTCGGCGATCTGCCGGTAGAGCTCGGTCACTGCCTCGGCCAGGGTGAGTCGCCCGTCGAGCCGCGAGGCGAGCCGGTCGAGGATGTGCGCGATCGCGGTGGTCTGGGCCGGGTCGACCAGCTGGGCCAGGGCGGACAGCTCGATCGTCTCGTGGCCGTACTGGATCGCGGTGCGGCCCCGGGCCTTGGCCGGCTTGCCCTTGCCCCGCGGCCGCAGCGCCTCCGCCGTGGGAATTCGGGGCAGCGAACTGTCGAAGACCGGCCCGGACCGTGCCGCCGCCGGCCCGCTGCCGGCCTCGACGCCGCTGCCGGCCGGGTCGCTGGCGGCGATCTCGCGGGCGGCGGCGGTGACGTCGCGGGGGACGTAGGCGTCGAGCGCGATCACCTGGTCGGCGACGTCGAAGAACGCCCCGGAGCCGCCGGCCACCAGGATGGTGGAGACGCCCCGCTCGTTGTGGAGCGGGCGGATCCGGTCCACGAACGGGGTGATCGGCTCCCGATCGGCCGGGATGAGGTGCCGCATCCGTTGATCGCGGATCATGAAGTTGGTGGCGGAGGTGTCCTCGTCGATCAGCAGCAGGGCGGCGCCGGCCTCGACCGCCTCCACCAGGTTGGCCGCCTGCGAGGTGGAGCCGCTGGCGTTGGTGCTGGTGAACCGCGTGGTGTCGGTGCCGGCGGGCAGGTTGGTGATGAACGGCGAGATGTCGACGCCGGTGACGGCCCGGCCGTCCTCGGCGCGGATCGTCACCGCCTCCGGGCTGGTGACGACCCATTCGCGGCCGTCGCCGGCGAGGTGCGGGTAGACGCCGCGTTCGATGGCGCGCAGCAGCGTCGACTTGCCGTGGTAGCCGCCGCCGACGATCAGCGTGATGCCGGCCGGCACCCCCATCCCGGTGACGCTCCGGCCGCTGGGCAGGTCGAACGAGACCCGCAACGACGGCGGGCTCTCGAAGACCGTGGCCCCGTCGGTGAGCGGCAGGTCGGAATCGCCCGACCGGCGGGGGAGCACCGCGCCGTCGCCGACGAACGCCACCAGGCCGCGTTCCGGCAGCGCCGAGCGCAGCGCTTCCTGATCCAGGTAAAGCTCGACGTGCCGGCGCAGCGCTTCGGCGTCGAGGTTGGCATGCCGCAGCGACGCCTCGACGATCGCCGGCACCGTCTCGGTCAGTAGCCGCGCCGCGTTGCGCCCCAACGCCCGGCGGCCCGCCGCCGGCAGCTCGACCTGGAACCGGGCCTCGACCCGGTCATCGGCGATGAGCACACTGGTACGCGCGAGCACCTGCTGCCCGGGGGCGCCGATGCTGATCGGGCCACCGCCACCGCCCGATGGTCGTGGGGCCAGCCGGTCGATGGCGTCCCGGAAGCGGCGGGTCAGGAAGTCGGCCACCGCCACCCGGTGGGCCGGGGTGTCGATCAGCTCCTTGGGCAGGTCGCTGGTGGCACGGTCGACGATCGCCCGGACCTTGGACGGCGGGGCGTACGGGTCGACCTGGACGTGGTCGATGGCGAGCTGGCAGCTGCCGAGGTCGTAGCTGCCGTGGAGCTGCTTGTAGGAGGCGTACCCCCGCCCGTCGAGCTGGGCGAGGGTACGTTCCAGGGTTTCGCGGGTGCGCATCCCGCCGACCGTAGCCACTGACCTGTGCGGTTGCCCACCGGATCCCCGGTGCCCAGCGGGTCAGCCGTGCCAGGCTCCGGC
Organism: Natronosporangium hydrolyticum; assembly: GCF_016925615.1. NCBI lineage: Bacteria > Bacillati > Actinomycetota > Actinomycetes > Micromonosporales > Micromonosporaceae > Natronosporangium > Natronosporangium hydrolyticum. The sequence continues at coordinate 4,495,024 of NZ_CP070499.1, read as the reverse complement.
AGCTGCGGCCGTCTTGACGTAGCTTTCGAAGTCGGTGGCGGGCCGCCCGGTCACCCGGCGCACCACGTCGGTGGGCTGCCCGTCGCCGGAGCCCTGGAGCGCGGCGAAGGCCGCGATCTCCGCCTCGGTCTGCTCCACTGGCGCGCCGGTCGCGGCCTGGGTGGCGCCGGCAGCAGATCATCCGGGTGTGACACCGCCCGCCAGCTCGCGACGCCCGTCCGCGGTCAGACCCAGGGCGTGGTCGATCGCGCCCGCCAAGTCGGACGAGGTGGTGCGGGCCCAGGCGAGCTGAAGGTCGGGGCGGACCAGCAGCCAGCCAGCGTCGGCACCGAGTAGCCGGGAAAGCCCTCCGCTCGGATCGCGGTGGCCGGTCGGACCGATCATGAGCTGGCGCAGCCCGGGTGCGGTCGGCGCGGGCTCGGCAGTCGGCGCGGGCTCGGCGGCTTGGGTAAGCCGCAGCAGCGCCGGGCCGACGCCGAGCAGGTCGTAGAGCCGGACCCGGTCGCCGTTCGGGGCGATCAGCAGCGGGTTGGGTAGGCGCTGGCCGGCGGCCCGGTCGGTCGCCGCGATCAGCGGCGAGGCCGGCACCCGCTGGTCGAGCATGGCGAGGTTACGCACCCGGGCCCGGTGGCCGGCCGGGATCGCCAGCCCGAGCCGCATCAGCTGGAATACCGCACCACGGACGGCGCGCGGCGCCTGCAGCCCGAGGCGGGTGAGCTGGCTGACGTTCCGGGAGACCGAACCGACCATGGCGCGGCGTTCCACATCGTACGAGTCGAGGAGCCGGTCGGCGTCGCCACCGGTGAGCGCGTACCTGAGTTTCCAGGCGAGGTTGTGGGCATCCTGGATGCCGGCGTTCATGCCCTGACCATTGGCGGGCGGGAAGGCGTGGGCGGCGTCGCCGGCGAGCAGGACCCGGCCGACCCGGAAGCGTGGGCTGCTGCGGCGCTGGAACCGGAACCGGCTGGCCCAGAGCACCTCGACCGGCCCGTCGCCGAGGACCTCGCGGACGCGGGCGTCGAGCTCGTGGTCCGGCACCGGATCCGCCGGCGCCGGGTCGCCCGGCTCCACCCGGATGATCCGCCAGTGCCCCGGGGCGAGCCGCTGCGCGCCGGTGACCCCGCGGCGCCCATTGTGGATGCGTGGCCAGGGCAGCTGGTCGCGGTGGTCGGTGACGCGTACGTCGGCGAGCAGCGGGCGTAGCGGGAAGTCATGGCCGGGGAAGGGCAGACCGAGCGCATCGCGCACGAAGCTGCCGGTGCCGTCGCAGCCGACTACGTAGTCGGCGGGCAGGGTACGGGTGCCGGCGGCGTCGTGGACGGTGAGCCGGACCTCGTCGGCTCCGGCGTCGAGTCCGACTACCTCGGTGCCGAAGTGGATATCGCAGCGGCCGGTGCCGCGGAGCGCCGCCAGCAGCAGCCGTTCGGTCTGTCCCTGTTCCAGGAAGAGCAGGCCGGCTTGATCCGTGTCGTGGTCGAGGGTGGTGAAGTCAAAGCTGAGCATGGGGCGCCGGCTGGTCGGCCCCGGGTGCATCGGCAGGGTGCGTTTGAGCGTGCCGGCGGCGAGCAGCGTGTCCGCCACTGCCCACTGCCGCAGGATCTCCAGGCTCCGCTGGTGGATCGCGGGGGCTCGGGACTGCTGGTTGGTGGCGGGGCGGCGCTCCAGCAGCGTGGAGTGGATGCCGTGGCGGGCGAGCCCGAGCGCGAGGGCGAGCCCCACCGGCCCGCCGCCGACGATCGCGACCGGGGTGCGGGATGGGGTGTCGGTCACCATGTCCTCCTCGCCAGTTCCAAAGTCAACGTCGAGCGCTGATGAAGTCGAGTAGCAGGCGGTTGAACAGCTCCGGTTGGTCCTGGTGAGCCTGGTGACCCGCGGCCGGGATGAGCTCATACCGCGCGTGCGGGTCACGCGAGGTCCAGTGGGCCGCGGTGAGGGCGGTGAGCCGGCCGGCGCCGCTGTTGTCCAGAGCGCCGCGGACTATCAGTTGCGGAGCCTCGATGCGCTGCCCCCGCAGACCCTGGCCGGCTTCGCGGGACGCCTCGGTGAGCCAGCGAAAGTCTTCCTTGGTGACGGTCGCCACGGCGGCGCGCACGTACTGCTGCGCCTGGGCCGTGACGGCGGTCCCCTTCGGCAGCTGTCGCCGGATCGCCGAGCTCGGCAGCAGCCCGGTGATGAGGTTGGAGACGCGCCACATGGCGGCCATCCGCCGGCTGATCTTCGGGTCTGCCGGATTGACGCAGGGGGCGCCGATGATGACCAGACCAGCCACCCGCGCCGGCGTGGTGAGCGCCGCCCGCTGGGCGATCATGCCGCCGAGCGACTGTCCGACCAGGATCACCGGTGCGGTGTGTCCGACCTCGTCGAGCAGCGCGAACAGGTCCGCTGCCAGGTCGGCCACGGAGGGGCGTTCCGCGCCGCGGGGGAGCGATTCGCCATGGCCGCGCACATCCCAGGACAGCACCTGGTTGCCTGCCGCAACGACTGCTGGGACCTGCCCGTCGAACATCCGCCGGTCCATGAACCCGCCGTGGATGAAGACCACTAGCGCTGCGCCGGTGGGGCCGACCAGCTCGCCCCGGATGGTGCTCCCGGCGCGCTTCACCTCGACCTTCCGGCACGGCGGCCCTTCCCAGGCGGTGGGCTGCGGGCTCGGTGTGACCATGCCCGCGATAGTAACCGACGCGTCGGTAAGTTACCAGTGCGTCGGTAAGTGGTCGGCTATGCTCCCCGACGGCAGAGCAGCACACCGAAGGAGGCCGCCGTGGCACGCGGAGATTCGGCCACCGGCCGGCGGGACGGCCGGAGCACCGACACCGCCGCCCGGGTCCACCAGGTCGCGCTGGAGCTCTTCGTCAGCCAGGGCTTCGCGCAGACCACGATGCAGCAGATCGCTGACCGGCTCTCGTTGACCAAGTCGGCGCTCTACTACCACCACCCGACCAAGGCCGACCTGGTACGCAGCGTGGTGCAGCCCGCCGTGGACGAGGTGGACGAGTTCCTCGCGGCGTCGGTGACGGCCGAATTGCGTACCCGGGAGGTGCTGGAGCGGTTCTTCGACCTCAACTACCGGCACCGGCTGGTCTTCCTGGCGCTGCTACGAGATCCGAGCGGGTTGGCGGAGATCGAGGCGGCCGACTGGGTGCCCCGGCTGGCGCACGGGTTTCAGCAGTTGTTGGCCGGTCCGGAGCCCACCGACTGGCAGCGGATCTGCGCGGTGATGGCGGCCAACGGGCTCAGCCGCGCCGCCACGCTGCTCACCGACGTGCCGTTGCCGCGGCTGCGGGAGCTCTCGGTGCAGGCCGCGCTCGCGCTCCTGGCCCAGCCGGAGCCAACGGCGCCACCGGCCTGAGCCGGGCTTGTTGACCATGGAGTTCGGGGTCGGGATTGGCCCCAATCATGTACCTAGGTCCATGATCAACGCAGGGAGTGGGTGGTGGCGCGGGAGGCGAGGGCTCGGGCATCGGAAATAGCCGCCGCCTGCTGGTCGTTGTTAAAGTACACAAACGCTGGCGCGTTGCCGAAGTTGTCGTGCAGTCGCGCCAACCAACTGTCCAACGCCGCTCGGCCGTAACGGGGCCACGGCGTGGCCCGGCCCTCGTGCAGGCGCAGATAACCAAAGTCCGCGGTACGCCACAACGGGGTGACCGGTCGGCTGCGACGGTCGGCCCAGCAGAGGGCGGCGCCGCGGCGCTCCAGGACGGCTCGGACCTGCCCGGTCCACCAGGACGGGTGCCGCGGCTCGACCGCTACCCGGACGCCGGCTGGGAAAGCGGCCAGCGTCTCGTCCAGCCGGGCCGGCTCGGCCGGCAGGTTCGGGGGTAGCTGCAGCAGCACCGGTCCGAGTCGATCCCCCAACGCGTCGGCGCGGCTCATCAGCCGCGCCACCGGCTCGGCCGGTTCGCGGAGCCGTCGGATGTGGGTGAGGTATCGGCTCGCCTTCACCGCCATGGTGAAACCCTCCGGGGTGGCGTGCCGCCACGCCTCGAAGACGCTCCGGTCCGGCAGCCGGTAGAACGCGTTGTTTACCTCGACGGTGGCGAACTGGCTGGCGTAGAAGCCCAGCCAGTCCCGGCTGGGCACCGCTGGCGGGTAGAACTCACCCCGCCAGTGCCGGTACTGCCAACCGGAGGTGCCGACCAGGATCATGTGAGGTTCGTGCCCACCCTTACGGGTGACCAACCGCCCCACCGATGGTCAGCTCGGCGAGGTGGCGGCGGTCGGTGACCGGGCGCGGAAACGGCACCCGGGAGCGGTGCGGCCGGCGGCCCGGCTCCGGGCAGGCCAGAGTCAGCCCGAACTGGTCGATCCGGACCGCGCGGCTGCCGGCCGGAGCCGGCTGGCCGGTCAACGTCGAGACCAGCGCATGGAGTCGGCGCCGATCGGCGAGTTCGGCGAGCAGCTCCGGTTCGTCGCGGTGCAGCGGGTCTGGGGTGGCGGCGAGGTAGTCCTCCGGCTCCAGCTCGACCAGCGAAGGGCCGTGGGCCAGCCGGACCTCGGCCACGTGCAGCCGGTACAGCGTGTGACCGTAGCCGACGTCGAGCAGGTCGCTGCAGGGGTTGACCGCCGCGTACGCCTGAGCGGCCGCTCTGGCCTCGGGGCCGGCGAGCCGGGCCGCCCACCCGGAGATCCACAATCGACCATAACAGGGGGCCTCGTCCACCGGCGGGATGTCGTCGACCCGCAGCACCATGGCGACGTCGCGTTCGCCCGGCGGTGGTTGCAGCGCCGCGGCGAGCTCGCCGGTGCTGGGGGTGAGCAGGAGCGGGCGGCCGTCGGCGCCGGTGGCGTGGCGGACCCGCAGCTGGTCTGGGTACCCGCGGAGATGGGCGACGCCGAGCAGGCGGCCGGTAGCGAGGGTACGCGCGATCTCGGCTGGGCTGGGGCGCATGGGTGGACCTCCGCTCCGTGAAGGACGAGAATTAGGTTAGCCTAACCTTAAGGTACGTAGAGTCAAAGTGACAGGAGTGAAACAGTGAATCAATCCCGACCGAAGGCCAAGCTGTCGCGACGGCTCGGCATCCCGCTGACGCCCAAGTGCGTCCGCTACTTCGAACGCCGCCCCTTCCCACCCGGGGTGCACGGGCGGCGGCGGCAGAAGTCCAGCGACTACGCGACGCGGCTGCTGGAGAAGCAGCGGCTGCGCCACCAGTACGACCTCAGCGAAGGCCAGCTACGCCGCACCTTCGCCGAGGCGGCTCGGCGCCCCGGGCCCACCGGCGAGAACCTGGTGGCGCTGCTGGAGCGCCGGCTCGACGCCACCGTGCTGCGCTCCGGGCTCGCCCGGACCATCTACCAGGCGCGGCAGACCGTCACCCACCGCCACGTCATGGTCAACGGCCGGCGGGTGGACAAGCCGTCCTACCGGGTGCGCCCCGGCGACGTCGTAGAGATCGTCCCGGCCAGCCGGGCGAAGAACCCCTTCCTCGCCGCGGCGGCGGGGGCGCACGCCCCGGAGCGTCCGGTGGCGTACCTGTCGGCGAACCTGCCGGAGCTGCGCACCACCGTCCTGCGCGACGCGGCGCGCAGCGAGGTGCCGATCATCTGCGACACCCAACTGGTGGTGGAGTTCTACTCGCGCTGATCCGCGCGCGGGTCAATCGGGCGGCGGCGGCAGCACATCCTGGGTGACGTTGGTGATCTCCAACACCTTGGCCGCCGACCCGTTGGCGCCGCACAGATAGAGCGGGCAACCGGCCTTGGCCAGCTCGCGGCTGCCCCGGATCAGCGCCGCGATGCCTGCCGAATCCAGAAAGTCGACCTCCGTGAGGTCGACGACGATCTCCACCACCCCCGGCGCCTGCGCCGCAGCTAGCGCCTCCGCCAGGGACGGCGAGGTCGCCAGGTCCAGTGGGCCGACGGGTGCGACGGTGACCCGGTCACCCCGAGGGGTCTCCACGCGCTGTTGGTGCATCAGCCTTCTCCAGCAGAACGGTTTTCCTGAGCGTAGCCGACCGGTCTGTGCTGACCACGGATCGCCCAACGCTGCCTACCCAGTGATCGTAGTCGCGATCCGCCGGCCGGGGGAGGGGCAGCGCAGCACCGCGTCCGGGTGGTTGAACTGGCGGAGCGTTCCGACGCCATGGACGAGGCTATCCGCACCGGGCGCCCGTACGAGACGCCGCTCGATCCTCCACCCAGTCAACGTCCTCGGCATCCTGAAGCACGGGATGCTGGTTACAACGACCCTGTCGTCAGCCGCTCTTTCGTGACCGCGCGCTTCGCTGGCTCGGTGACACGCGTTCTCGCTGCCGCGGGACAGGGTTCTTGCGAGTATTGCTGCGCCTACGGCGTGAAGACTTGTCTTCGTACGTTTCGATGCCGTGTCTCGTCAACCAGTAGACGTTCGGGATTCTCGCCGCAGCGAGTGTACACATCTCCCGCAGGTTTACCTGCAGAAGTTCGATAATCTGGGCACGAGCAATGTCGCCCGGTAAAAGGAACAGGTGCACCTTTGCGTCCAGGTAGGCTTTCAGCTCCCCGTCACGCAAAAGGATGTGTTGATCTCGGCAAATCACCACCCATCCCTTTCTGCCGGCAATTGGTAGCCAGTCATTGTCCGACAGGCTCTTGTCGAGAACAGCCTTACTGAAGACCGAAGCTCCAGTGTGAACTCTATACCCGAGTTCGGTAATGAAGCGGCGGACAGTCCGTCCGGCCAGGTTTTCGTCGAGGTAGAATTCAGGTGGCTCGGCCCAGGAGGAGGCGGGCGGCGGTTCGGACATCTTCGATTCCGATGCCGAACTCGTCGGCGACGATCTCAGCGTCATCACCTGCCTTCAGCATTCCCGCCACGTCCGCCACGCGCACTCCTGAAGTGGCGAAGATTGGTTGCCCGAACGACCGCCGCACATCCACGATCACCTTCGCTGGGTGCCAGTGCCTCAGCTCAAGGACCTCCGGAGCGCCGTGGTCGTCGCGGTGAACATAGTAGAGATAGTCGTCTACGATCTCTCTAAACACATGTTGGCCGCTTTCGGCGACAATCAGACCGCTGCCAGCTCGACTGCGGGAGAAGTCCCACAGCACTTCGACGCCGTCGGTGGCGAGTTCCGGAGCAATGAGCACATATTCGTGGCCGAACTCCCGCGCTAGCACGTCCAGGGCCGGGCGGATCTTGTCCGGCCGGACTCCTGCCTCCCGGAGGCCATCAAGGACGTGAGCCTCGGTCAACGATACGAACGTTACGGGGAGATGGTCGCCGTCCGGTTCACGTACGTGTAGTAGCGGGCGACCATGGGGATAACCTCGTGCCCAACGATGAAATGTCCGTTTGGCGATGCGCAGATAGCGACCGGCCTGGGAGAGGTTCAGCAGGCCCCACTGTTGTCGGGGATCAAGCAGAGAGGGGACAGCTGCCGCGTGGGCGGATCCTGCCATGGTCTGTCACCTCCTGTCACCACATGGACAAGCGTTATCACAACAAGTGTGCCTGCAGTATAGGGCCGTGGGTAGGTCCTGTACGCGTCGCCGACAGCCCTTGGAAGTGTCTGAGCACGGTCGTGGCGTGGGCGGAGCCGGAAGTGGTGGCGTGTCGGGCGGCTCGGCGAGCGAGGAGGTGGGCGTGATCGGGTTCGCCGAGGGTGTGTAGACGCGGGCGAGAGCGGCGGTATAGAGGGCGGCGGCGCGCGGGCTGGTGTGGTGGCGATGGTTTCTCGATGGGCCTGACCCGGTTTGGCGGACATCACCCTGTCCGTCGAATCGGGTCAATCCCAGCCCTTACTCGCCGGAAATGCGGTACATGACCTTGCCGTGGAACTCCTCGTAGCCGAGGGCGCGGTAAAAGGAGACCGAGGTGGGGTTGTCCCGGTCGGCGGTCCACTCCACACGGCTGCATCCGGGGCGGGCCGCAGCGATGGCCCGGATCTCGGCCATGAGCCGGGCACCCACACCGCTGCGGCGCGAGGACTGGCGGACGTATAGCTCCTTGAGATACAGCGAGTGGGTGGAGCCTGCGGCCGGCCACAAGAAGGAGTAGGCGGCGAGGCCGACAAGCTGCGAGTCGACCTCGGCGAGCAGCACGCTGGCCAACGGCGTCGACCCGAAGAGCGCCTGCTCCGTCTGAACGACCCGTTCGGCGAGAGCCTGGACCTCGGTGGCCCCGTAGTATCGCTCGATCTCCGCGAGCAGCTCGGCCACCTCCGTGACGTCCTCCGGCTCCGCCGAGCGGATCACAAGCTTCTCCACGATCCTTCGCTCCTCTGCTCATTCGGTGTGAGGATTAAGCCGGGCTCGATGCCCCGTCGGCCGCGGGACGTCAGCAGCGAGGCGCTGCCAGATGTGCCAGATCAGATACTCAAGATCCTGGCAGTAGACCGACGGGTTCTGAAAGCCGTTGACGGAGCTGTGGCGGTGCGGCAGGTACCCGCCTCCGCACACCTCGAGCAGCGGACACGAGCGACACTGGGGTGACAGCATCGCCATCGGAGCCAGCCGCCGGGCCACCGCCGGGTGCCGGAGCACGTCGTCGAAAGTGTGCGCGAAGACGCTCATGTCCAGCCGGCCGGCACCCTCGGCCACCGACTTGAGAGTGTCGACATCCTCGATCGACCCATCGGATTCGATGACCACCATGCCAGGCCACGTGAGTCCCAAGGAATCCACCGAACCGCGTACGCCATAGCTGAGGGCGATGATGTCCTCGAACATGCGGATGCTGTGTGTGTACCGGTCGGCCGACACCCACGCGTCGAAGGCTGCGCTGAGCCACTGGCCGTACTCAGCCTCCGCCGGGCGGCGGCGCTCCGGTGGGCGATCGTGGGTCGCATGGGGCAGGTTGAAGTCGATCACCGGCGGGTCGAAGCCGGCGAGGTATTCGTGAACCTCGCCCGGGTCAGCATCAAGGTCGACCACGGCCAGGATTCCGGCGTAGAGGTCGGGTCGGGTACCGAGCAGTTCTACCCCACGGATCGCCTGCTGCCACGTGGGTCGACCGTGGTGGTCGAGCCGGTGTAGGTCGTTGACGGCCGGTGGGCCGTCCAGGCTGACTCCAACCCGTACTCGATACTCCTCCAGGAGGTCGAGCCACGCCTCGTCGAGCAGCACGCCGTTGGTCTGCAACTCGACCCGCGCATCGACACCGGACAGGCCGGCGGACAGCGTCTGAAGCACCGTCCGGAGGTGTTCGCGCCCCGCGAGTAGCGGCTCGCCGCCGTGCAGGACCACATGCACCTTCGTTGAGGCGTGCCGTGCCGAATGGTCTGCGATTCGGGCGGCGGCCGCCTCCGCGACCCGTGCGCTCATCCGTGGCGGCAGGCGCCGCCAGTTGGTGTCGGCGGCGTGGAAGACATAGCAGTAGTCACAGTCGATGTTGCACCGGTTGACGACCTTGAGAATGAAGGTGTGGAACGCCTCCGGTCGGGCCGTCGTCTCGCTGTCAATCGGCATCGGAGATCGAGGCGGGATGAGCCGCGAAGCTCTCGCCCGCTGCAGCAGCCTCGGCGGCGAGTCGTACCCGCACTCGCTCCGCGACGTGGCTGAGCACCGGACCGCCGGCGGCCCACGGCATCGCGCAGCCGTCCCCGACCGACCCGAATTGGACGGTGGTGGCATCGCTGGGTGCGGTCACCGTAGCCCCCTCTCCACGAGTGCTACTACCGATCGATATCGGCAGGTCGCTGTGCGTGAGAGGTTACAGCGTCATTCTGGTCGATGGCAACCTTCAGGGTGGGGGCTGCCCCGATTCGTCCGTGCCGGTGTCGCCGAGTAGGGGGATTCGCCCAACCTCCGACAGCCGGTGTTCCGCGCCGATGCGGCGATAGGTCAGCCCGGCGGCGTGGAGGTTCTCCGTAGCCGCCTCCCGCGATCCAGTGGCGGCATCACATCGAGCGAGACCACGCAGCGCGTCGGCCTCCTCCAACGGTAGGGCGGTAGCCCGTGCCAGGTCCATCGCTTGGCCGAAGTGTCGAGCGCCCGTTGACGGGTCTCCGCCGGCCAGGGCAAGATCGCCATAGTGGTTGAGCGCCTCCACCTGACCGCAGCGGTCACCCAGCTGCCGGAAGGTCGTTAACGCTCGGGACAGCGCCTCCTCGGCAGCCGAAAGGTCGCCGCGGAGCAGCTGGATCGCCCCGAGTTCGCAGGTCGCCGCTGCCTCACCGCCTCTGCTGTGGAGGTCCACGTAGATCTCCAGAGCCTGCGTCTGGGCCTGTGCCGCACCCTCCAGGTCATCCTTCAGGCGCCGAAGTCCTCCCAGATGTCGGAGCGCCTCGGCCTGCCCGAACCGGTCGCCGAGGTCCCGGAACCGCCCGAGCGCGGCCTCGTGAGCACTGGTGGCGGCGGCCAGATCCCCCTTCAGTCCACAGACCGCCCCTAGTTCGTTCAGCGCGTACGCCTGGTGAACCCGGTCGTCGATCTCGCGGTAGATGGCGAGCGCCTCAGCGGTATGGCGTTCGGCGTGGGCGTACGCGCCGGTGAGGCGGCAGACCACCCCCAGCGCGCGGAGTGCGTTGGCCTCCCCGAAGCGATCTCCCAACCGGCGATACAGCGCGAGGGCCTCAGTTTGCGCTTCGGTTGATGGTTGGAGCTGCCCGGTCATCCGGAGCACCATGCCGAGGTCGGCCAGAGCGTTGGCCTGGCCCAGCAGATCGCCGGCCTCCCGGCACAACTCCAGCGCTGCTTGCTGCGCCTCCTCCGCGTGCGGGTAGTCCGCCGTCAGGTACCACAGGATGCCCAATTGGTTGAGAGCCTGTCCTTGGCCGGCGAGATCACCAGCGGCACGGTGAGCCTCACGGGCCTGTGACAGCGCCTCGACCGCAGCCGGGTAGTCGGCCATCAGGCGATGGATCATGCCGAGGTTGGCGAGGGCCTCCGCCTCCGCAGCCTGATTCCCGAGCTGACGCGCGGCAGCGGCCGCTGTGCGGTGGAGGTGCGCCGCCCGGTCCCACGGGCCGGCATGACGGAGATACGGCGACATCGCGGTTGCCAGACTGACCACCAACCGGTGGTCCTCGCGGGTACGGCAGGCTTCAAAGCAGGCCAGTACGTTCGCGTGCTCAGCATCCAGCCAAGCGAGCGCCGCAGCGTGGGAGTCCAGGCCAGGGGGAAGCTCGGCCGGTGCGCTCGCTGTGCCACGGGCCGCAGCGCGACTCGATTCGGGTCGTCCGCTCCGGCCGACGAACCGATTGACCCGTTCAAGAGCCTGCACATAGTGGGTCGCCAGGCGTTCGACGGCCCGGTCGTCGTCGGGCAGGCCGGTGCGTCCCACATGGCGAGCATAGTCACGAACCAGGTCGTGGAACCGGTACCGGCCATGGTCACTCTCGCCGAGCAGATGGTACTCATAGAGCGTCTCTAAGTGGTGACGCGCCACCTCCGAGGCGACGTCCCCTAGAGCGGCCGCAGCGAATTCGTCGAAATCCTGCCCAGGACAGGCGCTCAACCGTAAGAAGAAAATCTGCCGGTCGGCGGGGAGACCCTGGTACGACATATCGAAGGTCGCCGCCACCCCACGCTCCCCTGCGTGCATCTCCGACAGGCGGGAGCGTGCGGCCCGAACCCGCCGTTCGAGATCGCCCGCGCGCCAGGTGGGATGATGCCGCAACCGTGCCGCCAACAACGAGATCGCCAGCGGTAGGCGACCGCAGAGGTCAACGAGGTGCGTCACCGCCTCCGGGGAGAGGTCGCTTCGCGCAGACAAGCGGACGAATAAGGCCGCAGCATCCTCCTGTTCAAACTCGCCAACCTGCAGCGTGATGGACTCAGGGGCGACCAGTCGCCGACGGCTGGTGACGAGCACCAGTGATCCGCTCGCAGCGGGCAGCAGGTGCTCCACCTGCTGGAAGCTCGCGGCATTGTCGAGAATCACCAATATTCGCCGGTCAGCGATCCGGCTGCGCCACAAGGCGGCACGTGCTTCGTTCACTGCCCACGGCTCGTCTCCGGCCGGGATCATCTGTGGTGGGACTCCGTCGGCGAGGAGCAGGGACGCGAGCGCTTCGCTGGGTGGTACCGGGGCTCGACCGGGCGTATGGCCATTGAGGTCCAGGAACAGCTGGCCGTCGGGGAAACGGGGAGCCAGGAGATGCCCCACGTGAACCGCGAATGCGGTCTTCCCGGCCCCGGGCATGCCACCAACAGTGTGGATAGGGAACGTCGCGTCGCGGGCGACCCGTTCGACGCTGCGTACCAGCTCGTCGATCTCGGCCTCTCGATTGGCGAACAGGTGGAGGTCGCGGGGCAGGGTACGGAGCACGGGCGCGATGGCCGAGACCGTGATGTCCAGCTGCGACGGCGAAGCCGCCGCGTCGGTGGTGGAGCGGGGGCTGGGTGCGGACAGCACTGCGAACAGGGAGGTGAGGGCGACGGTCACCACCGCCAACCCGGCCAGCGACTGCCAAGGATATTGCTGCACGTAGGCCAGCGGACCCGGCCATAGCTGCTGCTCGGAAGCTGCGTTGGTGACCAGACCCACCATAAGGGTCACCGCCGCCATACCAGCGGCAACCAGGATGATCATTGTCACCCGTCGTAGCTTGGGGTTCACGCGTCAGACGGTAGATGAGCGTCGCCAGCGTCGCCAGCCTTCGCCTATGCGGAGCGTCCTGCGGGGAGTGCACGTGGCAGTATTCCGGTAACCGCCGATGAGCACCATCGGTTAGGCAGCCGTTACCTTCCGGTCGTCGCGTCGATTCATTGGGCCCTGTGGCGTTCGTAGGCTGGAGACCCTGTGGACCCCCACCACCCAGGTCGACCAGTTGCTCGACACCGCGCTCGACCCGCTGCTGGATGAGGCGTGCGGGAAGGGAACCCCCGCCGAGCGGATACAGGCGCTCTTCGGGGTCAGGCTGAGCTGGCCCGGCAGGCGGGGATGACCCAGTCCGCGGTGGCCCGGTTCGAGACCGGGGGCACGGTGCCGACTTTGCCGGTGCTGGAACGGCTGGCCCGGGCGCTCGGCGTTGAGCTGGCGGTGACCTTCTCCCCCAGGGCGGCGGCGCAACCCTGACAGCACTCGGTGGCCAAGTGACATGCGATGTCAGTGACATGCGATGTCAGTGACTTAGCATGTCACTTGTCGAGTCGGAGGTGTGCTGTGTTCGTCAACCGAGTCAACGAGTTGGCCGCGCTGGAGAGCTGGTGGCGGCGGCCGGGCGCCTCGATGGGGCAGGTGTGGGGGCGGCGTCGGGTCGGCAAGACCGCATTGATCGGCAGGTTCGCCGCCGACCGCCGGGCGGTCTTCCACACCGCTCGGGGGGTGGGGCTCGCCGAGGAGTTGGCCACCCTGGCGACCAAGATTCCGGCCGACATCGAGTTGGGCCGCCGGCTGGCCCAGGCGCCCTTCGCCAGCTGGGAAGACGTGATCTCCACGCTCGCCGCGGCGGGAGCCGTTGCTGCTGGTGCTCGACGAGTACCCAGAACTGGCAGCCGGCGACCCGGCGATCGACACCCGGCTCCGGGCCGTGTGGGAAGAAGAGCGCAACCAAACCAACTTGAAGGTGCTGTTGTGCGGCTCGGCGGTCCGGTCCATGGAAGCGATGGTCGAGTACCGCTCGCCCCTACACGGCCGTTTCGACCTGCGGCTGCTCGTGCATCCGTTCCGACCGCACGAGGCCGCGCTGATGCTGCCCGACCTGTCCCCGGAGGATCGGGCCCGCGCCTGGTCGGTCTGCGACGGGACCCCCCTCTACCTGTCCTGGTGGGACCAGGCCGCCCCGACCGTGGAGAACCTCCGGCGGCTGTGTGGGGAACCCGGCGCCCCGCTGCGCACCGAAGGTGAGTTGATTCTCGCCACCGACGGGGTGGCTGGTGGGTTGGCCCGGCAGGTCCTCGGGGCTATCGCGGCCGGCCAGAACCGCTACTCCGAGATTGCCCAGGCGATCGGCTCCGGCCGGCAGGTCGCCCGGGTCCTCGACGACCTGGAGAAACTGCGGCTGGTCGACCGGGTGGTGCCGGTCACCGAACAGGCCGGCGCCCGCAGCGGCCGGACCGGCTACCGGATCGCCGACAACTTCCTCGCCTTCTGGCTAGGGCCGTTGTCGAGGTTCCTCGGCGAGATCGACCGTGGTATGGGCGACATGGTAGCGCGGACCCTCAACTCCCGGCTCGACGACCACATCGGACCGCGGTTCGAAGAGGCGTTCCGGTGCCACCTGCGCCGGCTCGCCATCCCCGGCCACTTCGGCGATGAGGTTCTGCGGGTCGGCTCGTACTGGGCCCGCGGTGACGTCGAGATCGACGCCGTGGTCCTCGCCGGCACACCCCCGACGGCGGTGGCGGTCGGGGAGGCGAAGTGGGCCGCGCAGGTCTCCGCCCGGGCGCTGCTTCCCACCCTGGTCGAACGCTCACTGGCGTTGCCGAGGCGGGCAGACGACCTCATGTACGTCATCTGCGCCCGCACCAGGGTGACCCGCTCCGAAGGCGTCCTGCCGGTGACCGCGGCCGACATCTTCGCCTAACGTCGCTCGACGGCGATGGCCTTTTCGTCGGTCTCGTCCCATCGATCGCTACCCAGTGCTGGCGAGTTCTGCCCGCCCGATTTGACGCCCCCGCCCGCCGCCGCCTCGATCCACAGGAGAGCTGCGCTCGGCGACCAGGTCAGCAGGGTCCACCCGTCCGGTTGCCCGGTGTCGGCCGGGCAGCTTGGACTAGGGTTCGCCTTCGGAATCCAGGCCGCCGCCGGCCAGACACTGCCCCGTTTGTGCTAGCAGGTCTCGTAGGCGATTCGCCCGGGTCTCAAAGAACCCAACTACAATCCAAGATCATCAACCGGTGCGGCGTGAACTGCCGAGGCCAATGGTCGAGCGGTGGTCAATCTTAGGAGCGGGTAAGCCCTGCTTCGGTGGTCGGGGCGGGGGTGCGCCACAGCGCCGCGCCGAGCCAGACCAGCCCGATCGCGAGCAGCGCCCCGTGCCCGATCCGGACCGCCGCCGGCGTGAAGAACTGCGGCAGGTAGGTGGCGAACCCGATCGCGACCAGGATCGCCGGGATCCGGGGCAGGGCCGTGGTGCGGACGATCGCCACCCCCGCCATGACGCCGCCGATCGCCAGCCCGAGCAGGCCGAGCGCGAAGGTGGTCATCGCCACCGGGTTGTCGCGGATCGCGTCGGTAAGTTCCAGCAGGTCGAAGGTTGCCCCGGCCCTGGCGGCCTCGGCGACCTCATGGAGCCCGAAAGTCTCCGCGCCGTAGTAGGGCAGGACGAGCCCGGCGCCGAGCCAGAAGAGCACCGCCGCGGTGAGCGCGGTGGTGGCCGAGGCGGTGTGCCGGAGTGTGTGGGCGACGGCGAGCAGGCCCAGTGCGGCCAGGATGAAGCCGAGGATGCCGAAGTTGTGGCTGGCGACCCAGGCGCCGGAGCTGAAGGCGGCCTGGGCGGTCTCCGCCTGCGACTCGTCGTCCCAGGGGCGGGTAGCGGGGTAGAGCAGGAGTAACGCGCCGGCGACGATCAGCGCGAGCGCGCCGAGCCGGGTACGGGTGTCGACTGTGGTGGGCATGGTCTCTCTTTCGGTGCGGCTAGGTCGGTCAGGGTCGGGGCAGGCTGGCGAGGTACATCGCGACCAGCCGCTCGAAGGTTTCGTCGAGGTCCTCGGCGAGGCCGAAACCACCCTGGGTCTCGATCGAGGTGAAGCCGTGGACGAGCGCCCGGGCGCAGCGGGTGTAGTGGATGGCGTCGCTGTCGGCGAGCTGGTAGTCGCGCAGGACCGCCAGGAACACCTGGATCAGTCGGTGTCCGGCCTCGGCCTGGGCGGGGTCGCGTAGCGGCTGCGGTGACATCGCCGCGTACCGCCCGGGGTGGCGGACCACATAGTCGCGGAACGCGTGCAGCAGGGTCCGGACCGCGTCGTCGCCGCTGCGGCCGAGGACCGCGTCGGTGAAGACCGCGGTCATCTCGGTCATGGTCCGGACGCTGAGTCGGGCGCGCAGGTCGGCGAGGCCGTCGAGGTGCTTGTAGAGCGACGGGGTGGCGACGCCCAGTCGGCCGGCGACCGCGGCGAGGGTCACCTCGGCGGTGCCGCTGTCGTCTACCAGCGCGGCGGCGGCGTCGACGATCACGTCTGGGGTGAGTCGGTCGCCGGCTCGGCCACCGCTCCCATCTCGGCCGCCCCGACCAGCTCGGCTAATAGCCATAGCCTGAAGGCTAATACGCTTAGCAACGGAGCGCAAGGTCGCCTCGGGTTTGCTCGTGCCAGCTAACGTCGTCACTGTGACGGGAACGAGGTTTGTGGTGTGTGGTGATGATCCGCTCGCCCACAGCCTGGTCGACGAGCTCACCAGTCGCTACGGGGCACAGGTGACGGTCATCCTGCGTTCCCGGCGCCGCAACCACGGGCCACAGCTGGCCGCGCTGCCCCGGGTGCGGATCGTCGAGGCCGAACGGCTCGACGCCGACGCCTTCCGGGCCGCCAAGCTGGGCCGGGCCAGCGGGTTGGCGCTGGTGCAGCAGGACGACGCCGGCAACATCCACGCCGCGCTGCGGGCGCAGGAGCTGTACCCGGGGCTGCGGCTGGTGGTCCGGATGTTCAACATGAGCCTCGGTCACAGCGTCCGCCGGCTGTTCCGCGATTGTGCGGTGCTCTCCGACGCGTCGATGGCCGCGCCGGAGCTGGTCGCCGAGGCGCTGGGGGAGGTCGCCCCGAACTTCGTCCGGCTGCCCGGCCGGACCCTCTACGTGACCCGGCGGGCCGACGTCCGCCGCGAGGACGTCGTCTGCGGCATCGCCGCCACCGGCCCGGACCATCCCCCGGAGCTGTTGCCCGCCGACGACTCCCAGGCCGACCTGGTGCTGGCGGTGGCGAACCGGCGGCACGGTCCGGCGCGGGCGGCGCGGACGCTGGATGAGGACGACGGCCCACCGGTCCCGTCGCCGCGGCGGCACCGGCGGAACATCCGGCGGCGCCGGCGGCTGCTCGCGCTGCCCCGGGCGCTGTTGTCGTTGGTGGATAGCAAGCTGGAGCTCGCCACGTTGGCGCTGATCGTGATCTTCGTCGGCGGCGTGGTGACGATCGGCCTGCTCGACGGGGTTACCCCGTGGCAGGCGCTCTACACCACGGTGATCATCGCCGCCGACGCTGGCGATCCCGACCTGGAGCAGGGGCTGCTCCGGCAATTGACCCAGGCCGCCGTCGCGCTCGCCGGCATCGCCATGGTGCCGATCATCACCGCCACGGTGGTCAACGCGGTGGTGAACGCCCGGCTGGCGGCGGCGGTCGGCCGGTTGCAGAGCCCACTGACCGACCATCTGGTGGTGATCGGGCTCGGCAACGTCGGCACCCGGGTGCTGCGGATGCTGCACGACCTCGGCCACGAGGTGGTGGCGATCGACGCTAGCGAGTCGGCGCGGGGGCTGCGGGCCGCCCGCGAGCTGGATCTGCCGGTGGTGATCGGCGACGCCACCGAAGAGGAGACGCTGCGGCTGGCGGCGGTGCCGCACTGCCGGGCGGTGTTGGCGCTGTCCAGCTCCGATGTGGTCAACCTGGAGGCGGCGCTGCTCGCGCAGACCATGCGGCCGGGCCTGCGGGTGGTGTTGCGGCTCTTCGACGGTGACTTCGCGCAGCGGGTCGAGCGGGCGTTCGCGATGCCCCGCTCGGCCAGCGTCTCCTCGCTCGCCGCCCCGGCCTTCGCCGCCGCGCTCTTCGAACGCGAGGTGATCGCCACTATCCCGGTCCGGCGGCGGGTGTTGCTGATCGCCGAGGTGCCGGTGGCGGCGGGGGCGGCGCTCGCCGGCACCCGGGTGGCGGAGTTGGCGCGGGCCGGGGAGGTGCGGGTGATCGCGCTCTCGCACCGGCACGAGCTGCGGCCACGGTGGACGCCGGCCGACCAGACGGTGATCGCCCCCGGCGACCGGCTGATCGTGGTCACCAACCGCACCGGGCTCAGCCGGGTGCTCGCCCGGGCGGGCGGACCGCCGGCCGAGAGCAGCAGCGGCAGCGGCCCGCCGACCGAGGGCAGCACCGCCGACGAGGGCTCAGGAGCCGGCGAGCGCCTCGGTCAGTAGCTGCTCCTCACTCGCGCCCCGCCGCCAGTAGCCGCTGAAGGTGATCCGGGACTTCGGGAACCCGCGGTCGCTGATCAGTTGCCGCCGCAAGGCCCGGACCAACCCGGTCTCACCGGCGAGCCACGCGTACGGGGTGCCGGTCGGCAGTTCGGCGGACTGAAGCTGGGCCAGCACCCCGGTTGGGCCATCCACCACCCAGTGGATCTCTGCGTCGGCTGCGGTCGGCAGCTCCCGGCGGTCGGCTGGGTGCGGCACCGCCACCCAGACCACGGCCCGGGTGCCCGCCGGCAGCCAGCGGAGGATCCCGGCGGTGGCGGGCAGCGCGGTCTCGTCGGCGACGATCAGCACCCAGTCGGTCTCCGGCGGCGGGCGGAAGTCGAAGCCGCCGTTCTCGTCGACCACCGGCCCGAGCACCGTCACCGCGTCGCCGGGCTGCGCGTGCACCGCCCAGTGGGCGGCTGGCCCGGCCGGGGTGTGCCGGACGAAGTCGATGTCGAGCTCCTGCCGCGCCGGCCGGTGGGCGGCGACCGTGTAGGTGCGCATCACCCCGCGCACGCCCGGGTCCATGGCCCGCCAGTGGCTGAACCAGTCGGTCCCGGCCTCGGTCGGCACCACCGGCCGGTCCTGGCCGGGCTGCGGCACGAAGAGCTTCAGCCGCTGGTCGCGGCCTCCGCTGACCAGGTCTTCGACGCCGGCTCCGGTCAGCGTGACCCGGATCGTCGACTGGCCCACGGGTTCGGTCCCGGCCACGGTCAGGTCGAAGAAGCGGTACGGGGCGGCGGTTCCGACGGTGCTCATAGGATCCTCCGGGCGGGTCTTGGTCGATGCCGGCTCAGGCGACCGGCCGGGCGGTGCGGATGGCGTCGGCGAGCGCCGTCAGCAGCGGGGCGCAGCCGGCGTAGCTGAACCGGGGCTCGCTGAGCCAGGGGGTGACCTGGGCGGCGGTGACCGCTGGCAGGTCGCCCCAGCCGGGCAGGTCGGTGAGCTGCTCTGGCTGCAAGGCGACCGTGCGGCTGTCCAGCAACACCAGGTCGGCCGGGTACTTGTCGGAGTTCTCCCAGCTCAGCGGCTCAAAGAAGCCGCCGGCGTCGACCTGGTCGGGGACCACCAGTTCGACGCCGAGTTCGGCGAAGAAGCTCAGGTCGGGGTAGACCGAGGGGTCGGAGACGTAGAACAGGTCGGGGCTGGCGGAGGCGGCGAGCACCCGAAGCCCAGGATTGTCGGCCGCGGCCTCCCGTACCGCCTCGGCCGCCTCGTCGAAGCGCGCCTGGGCGTCGGTGACCAGCGGGTCGCTGAGGTCGGCGCCGAGCGACTCGGCCAGCTGGGCGTAGCGGGTGATCGGGTCGAGCAGCGAGACGTGCGCCACCCGGATGCCGGCCGAGGGTGCCTGGCTGAGGATCTCGTCCGCGCTCTCGTCCGGCACATACCAGAGATCGTCGCCCTGCCAGACGTCGGTGACCAGCAGCTGCGGGTCGAGCGCGAGGTAGGCCTCCAGATTGAACTCGCCCCAGTTCTGGCCGAGTACGGTCAGCCGGTCGAGCTCCAGCTCGCCGGCGAGTGGGTCGCGCCCATTTTGGTCGTCGCCGGTGGGGCCGAAGACGCCGACCACCTGGTCGGTGACGCCGAAGTCGTGCAGGGCGGCGGCGGAGCCGACGTAGGCGACCACCCGCTGCGGGGTCTCGGCGGCGGTGGCGGTTTCGCCGCGGTCGTCGGTGAACGACCAGCCGTCCGGATCGCCGCCGCCGGCTGGCTCGTCGTTGCCGGAGTCACCGCAGCCGGCGGTCAGCGCGCCGATCGCCAGTGCCCCACCGGCGGAGAGTAGACCGCGGCGGGTGAGCTGGCCCCCGGCGGAGCGGGAGTGGGGGCGACGGCCGGCCATGGGTACCTCCTCAGAATCACCGCGGGGCGGTGGGTGGCGCACGAACCTCGTGGCGCATTAGGTTAGCCTCACCTAAACGCATGTTGTCAAGTGGGGCGGAGGGGGTGCCTGAGTGGCGGCCACCACGTCGACGTCCGGTCACCCCACCGGTCCGGCGCCGACGCCCGGGCAGACTCGCCGCGGCGACCGGCCACCCACCCGTACCCCGGTACGGGTGGCGGTGCTCGCCGGTGGCGGGCTGCTGCTGCTCGCCGTGGTAGTGCTGAGCCTGGTCCTGGGCGCCCGGCCGCTGCCGCTGGCCGAGATCTGGCCCGGACTGACCGATCCGGACGCCGAGGCGTACCGGGTGGTGCGGCAGATGCGGGTGCCGCGTACCGCGCTGGGCGTCCTCGCCGGAGTGGCCCTCGGCCTGGCCGGCGCGATGATGCAGTCGTTGACCCGCAACCCGCTCGCCGACCCGGGGCTGCTCGGCATCAACGCCGGTGCGGCGGCGGCGGTGGTCTCCGCGATCACCTTCTTCGGCATTACATCGCTGCTCGGCTACGTCTGGTTCGCCTTCGCGGGGGCCGCGGCGGTGGCGGCGGCGGTGTGGACGATCGGCGGCGGTCGGGTCGCGAACCCGGCCCGGCTGGTGCTGGCGGGGATGGCCGTGAACGTCGCCCTGATCGCCTACGTGAACGCAGTCCAACTGCTCGACACCGCCTCGCTGGAGCGGATGCGCTTCTGGACAGTCGGGTCGTTGGCGGCCCCACCGCCGGGCACGGCCCTGCGGCTGGCACCGTTCATCCTGGTCGGCGTGGTGCTGGTAGCGCTGCTGGCGCAGCCGCTGAACCTGCTGGCGATGGGCGACGAGACGGCGCGGGCGCTGGGTGGGCGGCCGGGCCTGACCCGGGCGGTGACGGTGGTCGCGGTGACGCTGCTCTGCGGTGCGGCGACCGCCGGCTGCGGCCCGATCGCCTTCGTGGGGCTGATCGTGCCGCACCTGGTGCGCCGGTTCACCGGACCGGACCTGCGGTGGCTGCTGCCCACCTGTGCGCTGGTGGCGCCGGCGTTACTGCTCGGCGCGGACGTACTGGGCCGGGTGCTCGGCCGCCCCGGCGAGCTGCAGGTCGGCATCGTCACCGCGGTGCTCGGCGGCGCCTTCCTGGTCTTCGTGGTCCGGGGCGGGCGGCGGCTATGGCTGTGACGAGCGCACCGGTCCGCCAGCGGGCGGGCGGGTCCCGGCGCCGGCCGGTGCTGGTGGGGGTGGGGTGCCTGGCGGTGGCCGCGGTGGCGAGCGGGTTGACGATCGCCACCGGCGACTACCCGCTCGATCTGCCGACGGTGCTGCAGACGCTGGTCGGCCGGGGCAGCGCCGCCGAGCAGTTCGTCGTCTTCCAACTGCGGCTGCCGCGGGTGGTGACCGGATTGCTGGTGGGCGCCGCCCTCGGGCTGGCCGGGGCGGTGTTCCAGTCGGTCACCCGCAACGCCCTGGGCAGCCCGGATGTCCTCGGCTTCACCCAGGGGGCGGCGGCCGGGGCGCTGCTGGCGATCGTGGTGGCGGGCGGCGGGGCGGTAGCGGTGGCCGGCGCGGCGATGGCCGGCTCCGTGCTCGCAGCCCTGCTCATCTACGCACTGGCGTGGCGGCACGGGGTCACTGGCGCCCGGCTGGTGCTGATCGGCGTCGGGCTCGCCGCGACCCTCACCGGGGTGAACGGCTACCTGCTGACCCGGGCCCAGCTGGTCGACGCCGCCCGGGCGGTCCGGTGGCTCACCGGCAGCCTGGACGGTCGAGGGTGGAGCGAGGCGATGCCGCTGCTGTTGGTGGTGGTGGTGGCGGTGCCGGTGATCCTGCTCGGCTGCGGCCGGGGCCTGCGCGCCCTGGAGTTGGGCGACGAGGCCGCGGTGGGGCTCGGGGTGTCGGTCGGTCCGGTGCGGCTGACCGCGGTGGCGGCGGCGGTGCTGCTCTGCGGCGCGGCCGCCGCGGCGGCGGGGCCGGTCGCGTTCGTGGCGTTGACTGCGCCGCACGTGGCCCGCCAGCTGACCCGCTCGCCCGGTCCGAACCTGCTGCCCGCGCTCTGCGCCGGCGCGGCGCTGCTGGTCACCGCGGATCTGGTGGCGCAGCGGCTGGTGCCGGGCCGGCCGCTGCCGGTGGGGGTGCTGACCGCGTTGTTGGGCGGCGGCTACCTGGTCTGGTTGTTGATTCTCGGACGGCGGGAGGGCCGATTGTGACGGTGACCCTGAGCGGGCAGGTGACCCTGAGCGGGCAGGGGCTGACCCTGGCCTATGAACGTCGGGTGGTTGCGGAGGGGCTCGACGCCGAGATCCCGCCGGGTTCGTTCACGGTCGTGATCGGACCGAACGCGTGCGGCAAGTCGACGCTGCTGCGGGCGTTGGCGCGGACCCTGCGGCCACGCGCCGGCACGGTGTTGCTGGCGGGCCGGGACATCCATGCGTTGCCGACCCGGACCGTGGCCCGCCGGCTGGGGCTGCTGCCGCAGTCGCCGACCGCGCCCGCCGGCATCACCGTGGTCGAGCTGGTGGCGCAGGGCCGGTATCCGCATCAGCGGCTGCTGCGCCGGGATCCGGAGACCGACGAGCGGGTGGTCGCCGAGTCGATGGCCGCTACCGGGGTGGCGGACCTGGCCACGGTGCCGGTCGACGAGCTCTCCGGCGGGCAGCGGCAGCGGGTCTGGATCGCGATGGCGTTGGCGCAGCAGACCGAGTTGCTGCTGCTGGACGAACCAACCACCTATCTGGACATCGCGCACCAGGTCGAGGTGCTGGAGCTGTGCACCCGGCTGCAGCGGCGGCAGGGCCGCACGCTGGTCGCGGTGCTCCACGATCTCAACCAGGCCGCCCGGTACGCCGACCATTTGATCGCGATGCGGGACGGTCGGGTCGCCGCCGCCGGCCGCCCCGCCGAGGTGATCACCCCGGATCGGGTGGCGGAGATCTTCGGCCTGGCGTGTCGGGTGATCGACGACCCGGAGACCGGCGCCCCGCTGGTCATCCCCTGTCGTCGACGCGAGGTCTCCGATAACCTGTGTTTGTCTGCTCACGATGGGTAATGTTGACGGCGGGGCCGCGGACCGGGGGGACGGGCGGGCAAGGTTGCGGTTACCCGATTCGAGGAGGTGAGCGATGGACTCGCCGACACGGGCCATGGAGCAGCACCCCGACATCGTCGCGATGCGGATGCGTTACGAGCGTGCTGCCGAGTCGCCGATGACCCAGATTACCCACGGGCTGATCGTCCTGGCCGGGGTATATCTGGCCATCTCGCCCTGGGTGGTGGGCTTCAGCGGGCAAGCCACGATCACGGTGAACAACCTGCTCACCGGGATCGCGGTGGCGGTGATCGCGATGGGGCTGGCGTCCGCCTTCGGGCGTACGCACGGTTTGGCGTTTGTCGTCCCACTCGTCGGGGTATGGACGATCATTACCCCGTGGGTGGTCAGCGGCAACGTCGACACCACCAACGTCATCGTCAACAACGTCATCATCGGTGCCGTCCTGGTCGTGCTGGGCCTGGTCGGGTTCACCGTGGGGTTGGTGCACCAACTGCGGCGTTGACGCCCACCAACCGTTGACCGTTCACCAGGTCGGCTCCGGGCATTGCCCGGAGCCGCTCCTGGCTTGACGGCGAGGATGGAGTAGCCATGGAGGTCTGGGAACACCACGAGGTCACACCCGCCGCCGGGACCCGGATGCATGCGGCTCGGATGTCAGCCGCCCGTTCCGGCCCCGACGATGCCCCAGTAGTCGTGGGGATACCCGGGCTGGGCTGCTCATTCCGCTCTTTCGGGCCGCTGGCGCGGGCGTTGGCCCCGGACTTCCAAACCATCGGCCTGGACCTGCCAGGCTTCGGGCGTACCCCGGGTCCGCGTACCGGTCTGGATGTCCGCGGCATGGCCGAGGCGTTGGCCGACTGGCTCCGCGCCACCGACCGGGGCGGCGCCATCCTGGTCGGCGACTCCACCGGCGGTCAGGTGATCGTCGAACTGGGGGTGATCGAGCCGGAGCTGCTCGGCCCGGCGGTGCTCAGCGGTCCGGTCTTCGATGCGGACGCCCGGACCGTCCGGCAGCAGCTGCGCCGGATGCTGCGCAACTTCTGGGCGGACCGCAACGCCGGCATGAGCCTCACCACCATCCGGCTCCGGGAACGGTTCGAGTCGGGGCTCTGGCGTTGGTTCCGCACCTTCCTGCGGTGCCTGCACTATCCGCTGGAGGAGCGGATCGGGCAGCTGTCGGTCCCGGTCACCGTGGTACGGGGAGAGTGGGACCCGCTGGTGCCGGCCGGCTGGGCGGCCGAGCTGGCGGCCCGGCTGCCGCAGGGCCGGCTGGTGACCGCCCCGCGCGCCGGGCACAGCGCGAACTTCATCCGCCCGGAGGTGCTCGCCCGGGAGGTCACCAGCCTGGCTCATGGCCGGGCGATCACCCGCTAGCCACCGACCGGTCAGCCGGCGAGGTAGCTGTGCAGGTGCTGCCCGGTCAACGAGTGGCCGGCCTGGGCCAGCGCCCCCGGCGGCCCTTCGAAGACGATCCGGCCACCGTCGTGGCCGGCGCCGGGGCCCAGGTCGATCACCCAGTCGGCGCGGGCAACGATGTCCAGGTTGTGCTCGATCACGATGACCGTGCTGCCCCGCTCGACCAGCCGGTCCAACAAGCCGATCAGCTTGTCCACATCGGCCATATGTAGGCCGGTCGAGGGCTCGTCCAGCACATAGATCTCCGCCGGGCCGGCCAGCTGGCTCGCCAGCCGGATCCGTTGCCGCTCCCCACCGGAGAGGGTGCTCAACGGCTGCCCCAGCGACACGTAGCCGAGCCCGACATCGTCGAGCCGGTCCAGGATGGTGCGCACCGGCCGCTCGGTGAAGAAGTCCCGGGCCGCCGCCACCGACATCGCCAGCACTTCGCTGATGTCCTTGCCGCGCAGCCGATGCTGCAGCACCTCGGGCAGGAACCGCTTCCCCGCGCACGATTCGCAGACGCTCACCACCCCCGGCATGAACGCGAGGTCGGTGTAGAGCAGGCCGAGCCCTTTGCAATCCGGGCAGGCGCCCGCCGAGTTCGCGCTGAAGAGCGCCGGCTTGGTGCCGGTCGCCTTGGCGAACGTCTTGCGGATCGGGTCCAGCAGCCCGGTGTAGGTGGCCGGGTTGGAGCGGCGGGAACCCCGGATCGGCGACTGGTCGACAAAGGTCACTTGCTCGCTGCGGGGCAGGCAGCCGTGGATCAGTGAACTCTTACCCGAGCCGGCGACCCCGGTGACCACCGTCAGCACCCCCAGCGGCAGGTCGACCGAGACATCCCGCAGGTTGTGCTGGCGGGCGTGCTCGATCCGGAGCTTGCCGGTGGCGGGTCGGGGTTCGGTGCGCAGCGACTGCCGCTGCGTGATGTGCTCGCCGGTCAGCGTGCCGGAGCGGCGCAGGCCTGCCAGATCACCTTGGTAGACCACGGTGCCGCCGGCCGCACCGGCGCCGGGGCCGAGGTCGATCAGGTGGTCGGCGACCGCCATCACCGCCGGCTTGTGCTCCACCACCAGCACCGTGTTGCCCTTGTCTCGTAGCCGCAGCAGCAGCTGGTTCATCCGCGCGATGTCGTGCGGGTGCAGACCGGCGGTGGGTTCGTCGAAGACGTAGGTCAGATCGGTGAGGCTGGAACCGAGGTGACGCACCATCTTCACCCGCTGCGCCTCGCCGCCGGAGAGGGTGGCGGACTCCCGGTCCAGGCTCAGATAGCCCAGCCCGATCTCGTCCAGGCTCGCCAGCGTCGCCCGGAGCCCAGCCACGATCGGTGCCACCGAGGGGTCGTCGAGCTCGGCCAGGAAGCGGGCGAGGTCGTCGACCTGCATGGCGGCGCACTCGGTGATGGTCCGGCCCCGGATCGTGGCCTGCCGGGCGGCCGCGTTGAGCCGGCTCCCCGCGCACTCCGGACAGTCGGCGAAGGTGGCGATTCGCGTCACCGCGGCGCGCAGGTGCGGCTGCAGGGAGTCGGGGTCCTTCGCCAGGTAGAGCCGGCGGAGCTTGTCGACCAGCCCTTCGTAGGCCGAGTTGACACCGCCCGCGCTGACCTTCGGTCCGGTGCCGTAGAGGAACTGCTGCCACTCGGCGTCGGTGTACTCCCGCAGCGGCCGGTCCGGGTCGAAGTACCCGGAGTTGGTGAAGACCTGCAGATACCAGGAGCCGACCTGGAAGTTGGGGAAGTCGATGGCCCCCTCGTTGAGGGACTTCTCCCGGTCCACCAGGGCGTCGACGTCGACCGTGGCGACCCGCCCCATCCCCTCGCAGGCGAGGCACATCCCGTTCGGATCGTTGAACGAGAAGTAGTTCGACGGCCCGACGTATGGTTCCCCGATCCGGCTGAAGACGATCCGCAGCATCGAGTACGCGTCGGTGGCGGTGCCGACGGTGGAGCGGGAGTTGGCGCCCATGCGCTCCTGGTCGACGATGATCGCCGCGCTGAGGTTGCGCAGCGTGTCCACCTCCGGCCGGGGCGGGCTGGGCATGAGCGACTGGATGAAGGCCGTGTAGGTCTCGTTGATCAGCCGTCGGGATTCGGCGGCGATGGTGTCGAAGACCAGCGACGACTTCCCGGACCCGGAGACCCCGGTGAAGACCGTCAGCTTGCGCTTGGGGATGTCGACGTCGACGTCGCGCAGGTTGTGCTCGCGGGCGCCGCGTACCTCGATCTGTTCGTGCCGGGCCATCCGACCTCCGTTAGTCTTTACGCCGTAGAGAGAAACCGGGCAAGAGTAACGTACGGCGTAAGGAGTTGCTAGGCAATTGCCGGAGTACACCGGACGCGGCGACCAGCGACGGTCCATGGCCCTGCTATGGGGTCAGCAGACAACCCCCGGCCGGGGCCCCAAGCCCAGCCTCACCATCGCCGACATCGTGACCAACGCCATCGAGCTCGCCGACGCCGAAGGCCTGCCGGCGGTCTCCATGCGCAACGTGGCCCGCCGGCTCGGCCGGACCGCCATGTCCCTCTACACCTACGTCCCCGGCAAGGGTGAACTCCTGGAGCTGATGCTCGACACCGTGCTGGGGGAGCTGCCCACCCACTACGAGCGGGCCGGCGACGCCTGGCGACCGGCGGCCGAACAATGCGCCCGCGACACCTGGAGTCTCTACCAGCGGCACCCGTGGGCGCTGGACATCTCCTCGGCCCGGGCCCTGCTCGGCCCGCACGAACTGGCCCGGTACGAAGCACAGCTGCGGATCTTCGACGACCTGGGGCTGAGCGGGGTCGACATGACCCGACTGGTCGGGCTGGTCGACACCTTCGTCCGGGGCGCGGCGGCCGCGTTGGCCGAGGCGAGCCGGGCCGAGCGGGCCACCGGGCTCAGCGACGACGCCTGGTGGTTGGCCCGCTCGCCCCAGCTCGACGACCTGGTCGCCCCCGACGCCTGGCCGAGCCGGTATCCGACCATCCACCGGCTCAGCCAGACCCAGGCATACGACCCGGACGACTGGCCGGGCGACGACTCGACCCCGTATACGGTCCGGCTCGCGCTCGACCAGTTCGAGTTCGGCCTGCCCCGCCTCCTCGACGGCGTCGAGGCCTTCATCACGACGCGAAGACGATGAGCTGCCCCCAACCTGACAGCGGAGGGCCGGCCGCCATCCGGCGGCCGGCCCCATTTCCTTGTATCACCAACCCAACGGACGAACCTCAGTCATTACCGTCAATGTCGGCTACAACCGGCGCCAGTTGCACCAGCAAGGTGCCGGTGACGCCGTTCGCCTTCACGGGCACGGTGGTCACGCCGTTGGTAGTCAGGCTGGTGAACACGGCGAGGTCGTCGTCATCAAGAAGGTCGAGGAGCTGGGCGCCGGTGCCTTCGTAGACGAAGTGCGGTCCGCGCTTCTTCTTGTCGTCGAACTTCTTCTTGTGGTCGAACTTCTTCTTGTGGTCGAACTTCTTCTTGTGGTCGAACTTCCCCTTGTGGTCGAACTTCTTGTCATGGTGCAGTTGGAAAATCTCGTGGAAGATTAGGCCAGCGTCCGGGTAGACCAACTCCAGCGGTACTGCGATGTCGTATTCATCACCGTTCGGTAGCGAGACGATTGCGGCAGCCTCGGTCCCGCGTGGGGTCGAGCACGAGAGGTTGACGTAAGCGGTCGCCGTAACATCAAAGGTGTCAAAATCGTCCAGGTCCAACTCAACCCCTTCCTCACTGATGGTTGGGAGTGGCACGGTGAGTGAACCGGTGACGAAGCAGTCATCCTTCTTGTGGTCGGCGAACTTGTACAGATCGGGGTCGTAGGCATTGGCTGAGGGCGAGGTCATGAGGAGCGCGGCGGCCCCGAGCGCCACACCCGCCATGATGCGGCTGAGTTTCCTGTTCTTGAGCATAATTCGGGTTTCATCCCTTCGGGTCGATGGGCGATTAGTCCCTTTCGCCCGAATATAAGAGCATTCGCGGGCCCTGTGACGTTCTTCGGTAAACCGGGGAATGTGACGCGAGTGCATGGTAGTGACGGTTGATACTCGTGTGACCTGAGGGCAGCAGTCGATCTCCAGCTGATCGCACGGCTCGTGGACAGACCCGGAACAAGAATCGACCGGCCCCGTCGCAGCTTGCACGGCAGAGCCGGTCTAGTTGAGCGGGGTGGTTTACGACGCGAAGACGATGACATTGTCCGGGTAGTCGTCGAGTTCCTCGTCGAAGGCGCCGCCACAGGTGATGAGCCGCAGCTGCGGCTGGTTGCTCGGGGCATAGACCTCCTCGCTGGGGAACGCATCCTTGGGGAATGACTCCACCCGATCCACGGTGAAGGTGGCGATATGGCCATCGCGGCGCAGCACCTCGACCTGGTCTCCCGGCCGCAGCGCCCCCAGCTCGAAGAAGACCGCCTCGCCGGTGATGTGCGAGTCGACGTGGCCCACCATGACCGCGCTGCCCACCTCACCCGGCGACGGTCCGTACTGGTACCAACCCACCTGGTCGGCCTCCTCCAGCGGCGGGGTGTCGACCTTCCCCTCCTCGTCGATGCCGACGTTCATCACCAGCGCGGCGACATCGATCTCCGGGATCTTGATCGCGGCCGGCTCCGACCGGGGCAGGCCGCTGACCTCGGCGAGTAGCTCCGGCGGCACCGTGAGGTCCGGCAATCCGTCGGTGGGCCGGTCCTCCCCAAGTCCGAACCCGCTAGCCGGCGGCTGCGGTGGTTGCAGCGGATTCCGTCCCGTGGCGTCGAGCACCAGGCTCACGCCGGTGACTATCAGGAGGGCGACGACGAGGAAACCAGCGGCGCGCCACGGCGAACCGTGGCGCCCGCTGGTCCTCACCGTCGCCGCGTCAGGCGAGCGACCCATCGGCGGTCCGCTTCCGCATCAGCGCCAGGCCACCGAGGGTGGCCGCAGCGAGCGCGCCGGCCCCACCGGCGAGCACGCCGGTGCTGGTGGTGGTGCCACCGAAGCCTGCATCGACGCCCTTCTTCGGCGCGACAACCAGCTCGCCCTCGGCGCAGTCGCCGATCAGGTCGTAGGTGCCGGGCTTGGTGTCCTTCGGGATGAACACCTCAGCGAAGTACGCGAACGGGTGGTCCGCCTTCTTGTCGTGCTCGAAGCGCTTCTCGTGGTCGAACTTCTTGTCGTGGTGCTCGAAGTGCTTCTTGTCGTCCCACTTCTTGTCGTCGTGGTGGAACTTCTTGTCGTGGTGCTCGAAGTGCTTCTTGTCGTCCCACTTCTTGTCGTCGTGGTGGAACTTCTTGTCGTGGTGCTCGAAGTGCTTCTTGTCGTCCCACTTCTTGTCGTGGTGGTGGAACTTCTTGTCGTGGTGCTCGAAGTGCTTCTTGTCGTCCCACTTCTTGTCGTGGTGGTGGAACTTCTTGTCGTGGTGCTCGAAGTGCTTCTTGTCGTCCCACTTCTTGTCGTGGTGGTGGAACTTCTTGTCGTGGTGCTCGAAGCGCTTCTCGTGGTCCCACTTCTTGTCGTCGTGGTGGAACTTCTTGTCGTCGTGGTGCCACTTCTTGTCATCCGTGGCGGGGACCAGGTCGACCTCGCCAGTAACTTCAGAGAAGGCTGTGGGGTCGCTCTGCGGCTTCTTGCAGATCATCACGATGTACGCGAAGTCGCCCGGCTTCACCACCTTCGGATCTGTGTAGATCCAACCCTTGTCCTCGTGGTGCTTGTGGTCGCGAAGATCGTCGGCTGTGGCGATCCCGGGGGCGGCCAGCAGTGCCATACCGCCGAGTGCCGCGCCCGCGGCCAGCCGGCTGAGGAACCTCTTGTTCATACTCTCCTCCAACTCCTTCCTGTGGCATTAGCTCCGGAAGTCGAGCTATGACCAAATTAGAGGTGTTGGAGAGGCTCTGTGACGATTACTCGGGTTCTGGAGACATGCGGGTAAGGAGGTGGTATAAGAGAGCTTTTCACCTGTCGCTGGTTTATTGAGGTGATCATGTCGGAGTAAGCAAGATCACGTGGTAGGAGTATCCCGTTACAGGTCAGTCATCGCTTGTCTGGTTCAGAAACGCCCCAGGGTATGGCTCGGCTCACCTGCCTTGGTAGCCAGGTGAGCCGAGCCAATCCGGTTGTAGCAGCGCAACCGCGTGGTCTAAGTCTGATCCTCGTCTTCCGTCTCCTTCGCCTCCTCTGCCTTCTCCTCGTCGGCTTGCTCGTCCTCCTCATCGGGGTTCTCCTCGCTCGGCTCAGCGTCCTCGCTGGAGGAACCCGTCTCACTTCCGTCATCGTCCTCGTCAGCCGGGTCCTCGGCATCGGCAGCTAAGCTCGCCGAGACGATGACCCCACCGGAAGCGTCGTCGCTGCCGCAGGTGACGAGATGAAGCTGCGGTGTTTCTGGGTCGCTTCTCACTAGATCGCTCGGAAGCTCAGGCGGACAGACCCGGATCTGGTCGACGGCGAACCGAACGGACTCCTCTTCCTCCCGCTCGACTTCGACCTCGTCGCCGACCCGAATCTTGCGGAGGTCGGCGAGGCCTGCCTCGTTCGCGTCTGAATCACCGCCGGATTTCCCGAAGATCACTGAGTTCCCGACCTCGCCTGGGCTCGGGCCGGGCTCGTACCAAGTGACCGATGCGTCGCTGGCGGAAGCGGTTGCGGCAGCGAGGTCCGCCGCATCGGTGCCGCTCTTGCCCACCTCGACATCCACATCGAGGCGGGAGATGCGCACCCGGGTAGGGACCGCCTTGGTACTCGTCTCTGCTGGTTCGAGGGCGGTATCAAGTTGTCCCCACTCAGCCCGCTCCAGTCGTGCGAGTTCCTGCTCGTAGATCTCATAGAGCTCCAGGGGGTCCATGCCGAAGAACCTGGACGTTTCGTCGCCGTGCTCATACTCGGGGCTGGGCCTCTCCCCCGAGTGCCCGTCGAAGAGGTGGTGAGGTACCCGTTCGAGGACAATGCTGACGGCAGCGAGAGTGAGGATCGCGACGAAGACTAGGCCGATGGCCCGCCGCGCGTCGCCGCGGCGGACCACCTTCCTCGTGCCCCTCACTTTTGAGGACTCATCCATCTGCTTGACCGTCAGCCGTTGTTTAGGTCGCCCAGGTCAACAAGCTGGATCGAGCCACTTGCACAGGTGCCCTTCACCGCGAAGGGGCCGCCACCCTCGATCAGTTCGAGGGTGTCCAGATCGGTGATTGTCGTCGATCCTTCGTAGACGAAGAAGACGTCGCCCTTCTTGTCACGGTGATCAAACTTCTTGTGGTCGTCGAACTTCTTGTGGTCGTCGAACTTGCCGTGGTGGTCGAACTTGCCGCGGTGGTCGAACTTCTTGTGCTCGAACTTCTTGTCGAGCAGGAAGAGCTCCTGGAAGATCAGATCCAGGCCCGGGAAGACAAGCTCAAGTGGAAGTAGCTCGGGTCCGTTCTCCCCGTTGAAGAAGACCTTCGCCAGCGGCAGCGACTTCTGCGGCTTCGAGCAGACCTGGTAGACGAACAGTTGTGCTGCTTCCCCGTCGCTGTCGAGGACGACCGTGCCGCTGATGAAGCCGGTCTCCTTGATCTTCTCGTGGTGGTCGAACTTCTTGTCGTAGCCGCCGTAGCCCCAGTCGGACGCGATCGTGGCGGACGGGGCGCTGGCGAGCAGCGCGGCCGCGCCGAGCGCGACGCCGGCCATCACCTTGGTGAGGAAATTCTTCTTGGACATAGCTCGACTTCACTCCTTCCTGTCAGTAGCTCGGGAAGTTGAGCTATGTCCGAATCTAGGAAGGATGAGGCGAGATGTGCTCTTTATCGACCAAGTCGTCCGAAAAACCTTCAGAGGTGATATAACGGACAAGCCACGCGCAAGTGATGAACATGACGTTTTCTCACATCAGCCCCAGTGGTGAGCTGGTTCTTCTGCGACAACGACGCTTTGCCGGGGCGGTGACGGACCCGGCACTCCCACCCGACTTCCAGGTGACGTCCAGCCTGGTCGCAGTCGACCGAGTCACCGTTGGGGCATGAGTCTTCACCACAATCCGTCGATCGGGATCGGGAACACCGGCGGGGTCCCGGACCCGCCCGCTCGGCCAGCGTCGCCCACGCCGGCCCGCCCGTGGTACGAGGTCTATCCGGGGGGACCACCCGACCCGCCGCCGCCCGGGCCGCCAGCCGGTCAGGTGCCACCGGCAGCTGGCGGGGCTGGTCCGCCGCGACCGAGGGGGCAGCTGCTGATCGCCGCCGCCATCGTGTTGCTGCTGGTGGCGACGACCGCGGGCCTGCTCGGAGGCTGGGTCGGCAGCCGGCTCGCCGACGACTCCGGCGCCGTCGCCGGGACCGGACCGGTGACCGGGCAGGCCGGTGAGGCGTCACTGACCAACGTGGTCACCGCGGTGCAGCCGAGCGTGGTCTCGGTGCAGACCGGGCTGGGTGAAGGATCCGGAGTGATCCTGGACGCCGAGGGGCATGTGCTGACCAACGCTCACGTGGTCGCCGGCGCCGAGGAGGATTCGCTGCAGGTGACCTTGAGCGACGGCGAAGCCGAGTCGGCGACGGTGGTGGGGGCGGACGAGCGGAGCGACCTGGCGGTGCTGCGGCTCGCCGAGTCGGCCGGCTTGCCCGCGGCCAGCTTCGGCGACAGCGACGCGGTGCAGGTGGGTGACGCGGTGCTGGCCCTCGGCAGCCCGCTCGGGCTGGAAGGCTCGGTGAGTTCCGGCATCGTCAGCGCCAAGAACCGGACCGTCCAGGTGGGGCAGCAGGACCCTGGCCTGCCCGGTCAGCCCGGCGAGGCCCCGGGAGGTGGCGCAGCTCCGCTGTCGGAGATGATCCAGACCGATGCTCCGATCAACCCGGGCAACTCCGGCGGGGCGCTGGTGGATCTGAACGGCAACGTGGTCGGGATCAACACTGCGATCGCCACCGCGGGCGGCATGGGCAGCGTCGGGGTCGGCTTCGCGATCCCGGCGAACACCGCGGTCGACGTGGCGGAGCAGTTGATCGCCGGCGAGCAGGTGGAGCACCCGTACCTTGGGGTGGCGGCGGCGGACGCGCCGGAGGGCGCGCTGGTGCAGTCGGTGGCCGAGGACGGCCCGGCCGAGGAGGCGGGGCTGCGAACCGGCGACGTGATTACGGAGGTCGGCACCGAGTCGGTGCGGTCAGTGGATGAGCTGGTCGCGGCGGTGCAGCGCAGCGAGGTCGGCGCGGAGTTGCCGGTGAACTACCTGCGGGACGGCGCGGCCGCGGAGACGACCGTCACCATCGGCGACGCCCCCACCGATCCCTAACCGCGCCGATCATGGACCTAGGTACATCATCGGCGCCCAAATCGGTCCCTAACTCCATGGTCAACTCGGCGGGGCGGCGCCCAAATCGGTCCCCAACCCCATGATCAACG
This sequence comes from Natronosporangium hydrolyticum, assembly GCF_016925615.1. NCBI lineage: Bacteria > Bacillati > Actinomycetota > Actinomycetes > Micromonosporales > Micromonosporaceae > Natronosporangium > Natronosporangium hydrolyticum. Next base: position 4,461,457 of record NZ_CP070499.1, on the reverse strand, counting down.
CGGAGGGGGAGGGGTCGGCTAGGGTCGGCGGCGTGGAGGATCTTTCGGAGCTGGTAGCGCAGTGGCCCGTCGAGCAGGTCGCCGCCGGGGTGACCGACCCGGCGGAGACCGTCGCGGCCACCGGCGATCTGGACTGGCGGGTGCGGACCGCCTCGGTGAGCAAGCTGCTGGTCGGGCTCGCGGCACTGGTCGCGATCGAGGAAGAGGCGCTGACCCTGGCCGAGCCCGCCGGGCCGCCCGGTGCCACCGTCCAACACCTGCTCGCCCACGCCGCCGGGTTCGCCTTCGACGACGACAAGGTGCTCGCCCCGCCCGAGCAGCGGCGGATCTACTCGAACGTGGGGATCGAGACCTTCGCCCGGCACCTGGCCGAGCGCACCGGGATCCCGTTCGGTGACTACCTCACCGAGGCGGTGCTGCAGCCGCTGGGGATGGCCGACACCGAGCTGGTGGGTTCACCGGCGCACGGCATCGAGTCGACCGTGGCGGACCTGCTGCGGTTCGCGCGCGAGCTGTTGGCGCCGACTCTGGTGAGCGCGGAGACCCTGGCCACCGCGACCAGTGTCCACTATCCGGCGCTCGCCGGGGTGGTGCCCGGCTTCGGGAAGTTCACCCCGAACCCGTGGGGGTTGGCCTTCGAGATCCGCGGCGAGAAGCAGCCGCACTGGACCGGGCAGCGCCACTCGCCGCAGACCTTCGGCCACTTCGGTGCCACCGGCACGTTCCTCTGGGTGGATCCGGCGGCGCAGCTCGGTTGCGCGGTGCTGACCGGGCGCGACTTCGGCCAGTGGGCCGGCGCGGCGTGGCCACCGTTCAACGACGCGGTGCTTGAGCGTTTCGCTCGCTGACTCCGACCCATCCCCGTACGGCGGGGGTTGCGGTGTGTGACGGTTGGCAACCAGCGTGGCGCCGCGTAGGGTTGGCCGCAGACGACACCCACGGGAGCCCGGTGCACCGGGCTGAGAGGCGGGCTGTGGCGGCCCGCGACCGGATGAACCTGACTGGGGTAATCCCCGCGCAGGGAGGAGGCCGCGGTGGCACCGCTGGGGCGGTTACACATCATCACCGACAGCAGGCACGGGCGTGACGCGCTCGGTGCGACCGCCGCTGCGCTGGCCGCCGGCGCCCCGGTGGTGCAGGTGCGGGTCGCCGACGAGACCACCGACCGGCTTGCGTACGAGTTCGCCGCGCAGGTCCGCCGGTTGACCATTGAGCACGGCGCGACCTGTCTGGTCAACGATCGGCTGCAGGTGGCGTTGGCGGTCGGCGCCGACGGCGGCCACGTCGGCGCTGACGATCTGCCGGTCGCCGCCGCGCGCCGGGTGCTCGGCCCGGCGGCGGTGCTCGGCGCCACCTGTCGGGACGCCGCCAGCGCCCGGGCCGCGGTCGCCGACGGCGCCAGCTATCTGGGGGTGGGCCCGGCGTACACCACCGCGACCAAGGCGGGGCTGCCGGCGGCGCTCGGCCCGGCCGGCGTCGGTGCGGTAGCCGCCGCGGTCCCCGGTACGCCGGTGATCGCCATCGCCGGGGTGACCGCCGCCCGGGTCGGTGAGCTGCGCGCCGCCGGCGCGTACGGGGTGGCGGTGATCGGGGCGGTCAGCGAGGCGGCCGACCCGGCGGCGGCGACGAAGGAGCTGCTCGCGGCGGTGACCCCGTGACCGTCGACGTGGCGGTGGTCGGTGGCGGTGTGGTCGGCCTGTCGGTGGCGTGGCGCTGCGCCCAGCGTGGCATGTCGGTGACCGTCTACGACAACGGCCGGGGTGCCTGGCAGGTGGCGGCCGGGATGCTGGCGCCGGTGAGCGAGGCGTACTTCGGGGAGGCGGAGCTGACCGCGCTGCTGGTCGCCTCCGCCGGTCAGTGGCCGGCGTTCGCACAGGAGCTGGCCGCGCACGGGCCCACCGGTTATCGCAGCGAGGGCACCCTGCAGGTGGCGCTGACTCAGGACGATCTGGCCGAGGCGCAGCGGCTGTGGGAGTACCAGCAGACGCTCGGGCTGCCGGTGACCCGGCTGCCCGCGGCCGAGCTGCGGGAGCGGGAGCCGTCGCTGCATCCGCGACTGCGCGCCGGGGCGCTCGCCGAGGGCGACCACCAGGTCGATCCGCGCCGGTTGGTGACCACCCTGCGGACGGCGGCCGGTGCCGCCGGGGCGAGCTTCGTGGCCCGCCGGATCACCGATCTGCCCAGCGTGGAGGCACGGGCGGTGGTGGTCGCCGCGGGCTGCGGTTCGGCGGAGCTCACCGGGGTCCCGGTGCGGCCGGTCAAGGGGCAGCTGCTGCGGCTGCGCGCCCCCGCGCACCAGCCGGGCTTCCAGCATGTGATCCGGGGGTACGCCGACGGCCGGAAGGTGTATCTGGTGCCCCGCGCCGACGGTGAGGTGGTGGTCGGGGCGAGCGAGGAGGAGCGGACGGATTCGGTGCCGACCGCGGGGGCGGCGTTGCAGCTGCTGCGCGCCGCCACCGATCTGGTGCCTGAGCTCAGCGAGTACGAACTGGTCGAGGTCGGGGTGGGGCACCGGCCGGGCACCCCGGACAACGCGCCGTTGCTGGGTCGGTGGCGCGACCGGGTGGTGGTCGCGAGTGGTCACTACCGGCATGGGGTGCTGCTGGCGCCGGCCACCGCCGACGCGATCTGCGAGCTGCTCGTCACCGGCGAAGCTCCCGAGCTGATCCGACCGTTCTCGCCCCAGCGTTTCGCAGAAGGAGGCTGACGTTGATAAGCGTCAATGGTGAGCAGCGGGAGGCGCCGGCACCGCTGTCGGTGGCGACGATCGTCGCCGAGTTGGTGGCCGACCCGTCCGCCCGGGGGGTGGCGGTGGCGCTCAACGGCGAGGTGCTGCCGCGGGCCGCCTGGGAGTCCACCTCGCTCGGTGACGGCGACCGGGTCGAGGTGCTGACCGCGACCCAAGGGGGTTGACAATGGACAGTTGGACTCTCGGCGGGCTGGAGCTACGGTCCCGGCTCATCCTCGGCACCGGCGGTGCCCACAGCCTGACCGCGCTGGAGCGGGCGATCGAGGCCAGCGGCACCGAATTGGTGACGGTGGCGCTGCGCCGGGTCGACCCGGGCGGCTCCGGCGGGCTGCTGGAGGTGGTGCAGCGGGCCGGGGTGAAGCTGCTGCCCAACACCGCCGGCTGTTTTACCGCCACCGAAGCGGTGAAGCTGGCCCAGCTGGCGCGGGAGGCGTTCGAGACCGATTGGGTCAAACTGGAGGTGATCGGCGACGAGCGCACCCTGCTGCCGGATGCGGTGGAGCTGGTCGCCGCCGCCCAGCGGCTGGTGGACGACGGGTTCACCGTCCTGCCGTACACCAACGACGACCCGGTGCTGGCGCGCCGGCTCGCCGACGCCGGCTGCGTGGCGGTGATGCCGGCCGGCTCCCCGATCGGCTCCGGGCTGGGGATCAGCAACCCGCACCATATCGAGCTGATCCGGGAGGCGGTGAGCGTGCCGGTCATCCTCGACGCGGGGATCGGCACCGCCTCGGACGCGGCGCTGGCGATGGAGCTCGGCTGCGACGCGGTGCTGCTGGCGAGCGCGGTGACCCGGGCGGAAGATCCGGCGGCGATGGCCGAGGCGATGCGGTACGCGGTGACCGCCGGCCGGATGGCGGCGGCGGCCGGGCGGATCCCCCGCCGGTACGGGCGGGCGCTGGCCTCGACGCCGGAAGCGGGGCGGCCGGACCTGTGAGGGGCGCCCGGGTTCCCAGCGGCGTCGTGGTGGTGACCGACCGCCGGCAGGCGGCGGCGCCACTGCCCGAAGTGGTCGCGGCGGCGGTCGCCGGTGGTGCCCGCTGGGTGCTGCTGCGGGAGAAGGACCTGCCGACCCCGGCCAGGGCGGCGCTCGCTGCCCACCTGCGTGAGGTGCTGGCGCCGGTCGCGGGTCAGCTGCTGGTCGCCGGGCCGGACCCGCTCGGCGGCGACCGGGTCCACCTCGCCGCCGCCGACCCGACTCCGCGGACGTTGGCCGCTGCCGGTCTGGTGGGCCGCTCCTGCCACAGCCCGGCGGAGCTGGCGCGGCTCACCACTGAGGACTACATCACCCTCTCCCCAGTCTTCGCCAGCGCCTCCAAACCCGGGTACGGGCCGGCGTTGGGCACGGCCGAGTTGGCCCGGCTGGTGCCGCTCGCGGGCCGGCCGGTGCTCGCGTTGGGTGGGGTCGAGACGCCCGACCAGGCGGCGGCCTGTCGGCGGGCCGGCGCGAGCGGGGTCGCGGTGATGGGCGCGGTGATGCGCGCCGCGGACCCGGCGGCGACCGTGGCGACGCTCCGCACGGCTTTTGCTCAGGCAGCCTTCGAGCAGGAGGTGACGGTATGACCACCCCGCCCGTGGCGCTGACCATCGCCGGGTCGGACTCCGGTGGCGGTGCCGGCATCCAGGCCGACTTGAAGACGTTCGCGGCCCAGCGGTGCTTCGGCGCCTCGGTGATCACCGCGGTGACCGCGCAGAACACCAAGGCGGTCACCGACGTTCATCCGATCCCACCGGCGGCGGTGGCGAGTCAGCTCACCGCGGTCCTGGATGACCTGTCGGTGGCGGCGGTCAAGACCGGCATGCTCGGCAGCGCCGAGGTCGCCGACGAGGTGGCCGCTCGGGCCCGCGACGGGGTGCTGCCCCACCTGGTGGTCGACCCGGTGCTGATCTCCTCGACCGGCTACACCCTGGGGGTGGTCGCTGCGATCGAGCGACTGCTGCCGTACGCGGTGGTGGCGACCCCGAACGTCGCCGAGGCGGCGACGTTGCTCGACCGTCCGGTGACGACACTGGCCGAGATGGCGGACGCGGCAAGGGATCTCGCGGCCGGTGGTGCCCGTTGTGTGGTCGTCACCGGCGGTGATCTGCGGGGCGGGGAGCAGGCGGTGGACGCGTTGTGGCTCGACGGCGAGGTGCGGTTCCTGCGCGGCCCCCGGGTGCCCACGACCCACAACCACGGCTCCGGCTGCACCTTCGCCGCCGCGATCGCGGCCCGGCTGGCGCACGGTGAGCAGCTGGTCGATGCGATCTCCCAAGCTAAGTCTTATGTGGCACGTGCGCTGGCCGGTGCGACCGGTTGGCGGATCGGCGGCGGGATCGGCCCGCTGGACCACTTCGAGTGGTCACCCTCGGTTGACAGTGAAGGAGACAACGCATGAACGCTCGCCGCAAGGTGTACGTGGCCGGGTCGCGCCCGGACATCCAGGTGCCGTTCGCCGAAGTGGATCTGGCCGGCGACAATCCGCCGGTGCGGTTGTACGACACGGCCGGGCCGGGCAGCGAGCCGGAGGTCGGGTTACCGCCGCTGCGGGGGCCGTGGATCGCCGAACGTGGTGATGTGGCGCCGTCCCGCGGGGCCGGCACCCCGCTCGCCGCGGCCAACGGCAAGCCGGTGACCCAGCTCGCGTACGCCCGGGCCGGGGTGGTGACCCCGGAGATGGAGTTCGTGGCGGTCCGGGAGGGTATGGACCCGGAGGTGGTCCGGGAGGAGATCGCCACCGGCCGGGCGGTGCTGCCGGCGAACATCAACCATCCGGAGATCGAGCCGATGATCATCGGCAAGCGGTTCCTGGTGAAGGTCAACGCCAACATCGGCACCTCGGCGGTGACCTCGTCGATCGCCGAAGAGGTCGACAAGATGAGCTGGGCCACCAAGTGGGGCGCTGACACGGTGATGGACCTCTCGACCGGCAAGCGGATCCACGAGACCCGCGAGTCGATCGTCCGCAACTCGCCGGTCCCGATCGGCACCGTGCCGATCTACCAGGCGCTGGAGAAGGTCGACGGCGACCCGACGAAGCTGTCCTGGGAGCTGTACCGGGACACCGTCATCGAGCAGGCTGAGCAGGGCGTCGACTATATGACGGTGCACGCCGGGGTGCTGCTGCGGTATGTGCCGCTGGCGGTCGGCCGGGTCACCGGGATCGTCTCCCGGGGCGGGTCGATCATGGCCGCCTGGTGCCTGGCGCACCACCAGGAGAGCTTCCTCTATACCCACTTTGCGGAGCTCTGCGAGATCCTGGCGAAGTATGACGTCACCTTCTCGCTGGGGGACGGGCTGCGGCCAGGCTCGATCGCCGACGCCAACGACGAGGCGCAGTTGGCCGAGTTGAAGACGCTCGGCGAGCTGACCACTGTGGCGTGGGACCACGGCGTCCAGGTCATGATCGAAGGGCCGGGCCACGTTCCGATGCACAAGATCAAAGAGAATGTGGATCTGCAGCAGGACTGGTGCCACGAGGCCCCGTTCTACACCCTCGGCCCGTTGACGACCGATGTCGCACCCGCGTACGACCACATCACCTCGGCGATCGGCGCCGCGATGATCGGGATGTTCGGCACCGCGATGCTCTGCTACGTCACGCCGAAGGAGCACCTGGGCCTGCCGGACCGGGACGACGTCAAGGCCGGGGTGATCGCGTACAAGATCGCCGCGCACGCCGCGGATCTCGCCAAGGGGCACCCGGGCGCGCAGGCGTGGGACGACGCGTTGAGCAAGGCGCGGTTCGAGTTCCGGTGGGAGGATCAGTTCAACCTGTCGCTGGACCCGGACACCGCGCGGGCCTACCATGACGCCACTCTCCCGGCGGAGCCGGCGAAGACCGCGCACTTCTGCTCCATGTGCGGGCCCAAGTTCTGCTCCATGCGGATCACCCAGGACCTGCAGAAGTACGCCGACGAGCAGGGCATCACGGTGGCCGAGGCGGCGCAGGCGGGCATGCAGGAGAAGTCGGACGAGTTCGTCGACGCCGGCGGCCGCGTCTACCTACCGGTCACCTCGTAACGTCGGTCGCTCCGGCGCGATCCCGCGTGGATCAACTACCCTACGGCTGTACGACACGCCGCGTGTCGTACAGCCGTAGGGCTTTGGATCTTCAGCTCGGCTAGCGGGCTGTCGGTGGGGATCGTTGCAAGATCGGCTCCGGACAGCTCGTCTCACCCGACTTGGTGGGGCGAGTGGCGCCTGTTTTGCCGTTTTGGAAGTAGTTTGTCGCCGTAGTGGATCACCACTCAACCCACCAAGAGCTTCTGCGGCCCGACTATCGTCCGGTTATGCACGTTTCGTGCTGCTCGGGCGGGGCGAGCGGGCGGTGGGGGGCGAGCGGGCGGTGGGGCGAGCGAGCGGTGGGGCGAGCGGGCGGCGGGGCGAGCGGGCGGCGGGGCGAGCGGGCGGCGGCGCGGAGGGCTAAGCCTGCTGGCTGGCCGGGGCGGGCTGGCTGGCCGGGGTGCCGGCGCGCTCGTCGGCGACGATCCGGCCATCAGCCAGGGTGATCACCCGGTCCGCGGCCGATATCACCTCCGGGTCGTGGCTGCTGATCAGGACCGCGCTGCCGTGGTAGGCGTGTAGCCGAAGCACCGAGAGCACCAGCGCCACCCGGGCGCGGTCCTGATGCCCGGTGGGTTCGTCGCCGAGCAGCAGCGGGGGGCGGAGCCGCAGCGCGCGGGCGACCGCGGTGCGCTGCTGTTCGCCGCCGGAGGTCAGCGACGGGTAGCGGCCCGCCAAGTGTCCGATCTCTAGCCGTTCCAGCAGCTCTTCGGTGCTCGGTGTGCCGCTGGCCGCGGCGGGGTTCAGCGCCGCCGGCAGGCTGACGTTCTCGGCGACGGTGAACTCGTCCAGCAGCGCGAGCGCCTGCGGCACGAAGGCGAGGTACGGCCAGCCGAGTTCGCCGGGGGAGACCCCGGTGGGCAGCGGCGGCAGCGGTGTGACCTGTCCAGAGTCGGCGGCTTCGGTGCCGGCGAGCAGCGACAGCAGGGTGGTCTTGCCGGAGCCGGAGGGGCCGGCGGCGACCGCCAGCTCACCTGGGTAGAGCTCCAACGACACATTGTCCAGCGCTAGCACAGTTTCCGCCCCGCGCTGGAACCGTCGGGTGACGCCGGTGACGCTCATGATCGCGCCGGAGTGCTGGGTGCCGGAGTACTGGGTCATGTCTCCTCCTGGACGACGGCGCCGTCCCGCATCCGCAGCACCTGGTCTGCGCGGTCGGCGACGGCCGGGTCATGGGTGGCGGCCACGATCGCCACCCCGGTGGTGGCGAGCACCCGGAACGCGGCGAGGACTTCGTCGGCGGTGGTGTGGTCGAGCTGCCCGGTCGGCTCGTCGGCGACCAGCACCGCGGGCGGGCCGATGGCGGCGAAGGCGATGGCGGTGCGTTGCTGTTCGCCGCCGGAGAGCTGGCGGGGTCGATGTTCGGCCCGGTCGGCGAGCCCGAGCCGGTCCAGCAGGCTGGTCAGCTGGGGGTCACGTTTCGGCAGCCCGCGGAGGGCGGCGCCGAGTTGGAGATGTTCGCGGACGGTGAGGTAGTCGAGCAGATTGTCGGCGGGTGCCTGGTAGAGAAAGCCCAGCTGGCGGCGGCGCAGCCGGACCCGGCCCGGGCGGGAGAGCGTGGTGACCTCGACCCCGTCGAGCCGGATCCGCCCGGCATCTGGCCGGTCGATGCAGGCGAGTAGCCGCAGCAGCGTCGACTTGCCGGAGCCGGAGGGTCCCACCAGGGCGGTGATGCTGCCTCGGGGCAGGGTGAGGGAGACCCCGCGGAGCGCCGGCACCAGCGAACCGGCCGAGCCGTAGGAGCGTTCGACTTCGTCGCAGCGCAGGGCTGGTTCGCCGGTGCGGGTGGCGACGGCCGGCGCTGGGTGGACCGGGCGACCGCGGTCAGGGGGTGTCACGGAGTACCTCCGCGGGGTTGGTGTGGTGGATTCGGTGGTGGGTGAGGACCGCCGCGAGCACCGCGATCACGATCGCGGTCGCGGTGATCACGCCGGTGGCGGTGACCGGCAGCACCAGCAGGGTGCCCGGGAACCGGGTCGGGTGGATGTCGAAGCCGCTGCGCAGCGTGTACGCCAGGGTGACCGCGGCGGCTACGCCGACCAGCAGCCCGGTCGCCACCGGTGCCCCGATCTCCAGCAACATTGCCCGTCGATGTTGGCCGGGGCCGAGCCCGAGCCGGCGCAGCAGCACATAGGCCCGGCGGTGGGCGGCGGTGCGGGCCTCCAGGTAGAGCAGCAGTCCGATGGCGGCGATCAGACCGGTGAAGATGGAGAGCGCGGTGAGGTACTGGAAGGTGTAGGTGACCGGTTCGTAGACGGCGCCGGCCCGGTGTTCCTCGATGCTGCTGCTGTAGGTCAGCGGCAGCCCGGCGGCCGAGGCGGTGGCGAGCGTCTCGGCCGGCTCGCCGGCGATCCAGATCTGGGGCGTGAACAGATCGAGGTACGACTCGTCCAGCTTGGCGGCGAGCCGGTCGCGGTCGACGATGACCAGCGGGTAGGCGGCCTGCGCCCCGGGCAGCGGCCGGGTGGCGGCGACCGCCACCTCGATCGGTTCGCCGCGCACCTCCAGGGTGGCCGGTCCGGGTTCGAACCGCCGGTTCGCCACCACGGTCATGGTGCCGCCGTCGGCCAGCTGGTCCACGGCGGTGGCGAGGTCCGGACCCGAGATCCGCGGGTCCCAGAACGCGCCGTCGGTGAAGGATGTCAGGTCGACGGCGAGCAGGTCGACGGTGAGGCCGTCGAGCCGTTGCTGGTTGAGCCGCAGCACTTCGGTGCTCTGGCCGGCGAGCTGGTCGGGGATCGGGGGCGGTGGTGGCTGTTCGTCGCGTTCTCGGTCGATCGGGCGCAGGTAGCTGATCACCGTGTCACTGCCCAGGTTGAACTGCAGCTTCGCCTCGGCGGTGGTGTGGATGGTGCCGGTGGCGGTGGCGCCGAAGGCGGCCATCGCCACCGGCATGGCGGTCGCCGCGGCCAGCACGGTGGTGGCGACCGCGGCCCGGCTGATCCGCCGCCAGGCGAGGTATCGGGCGGTGCCGCGGGCGGGGCGGTCGGGCCCCGGCCGGCGGAGCAGGGCGGCGGCGATCCGGGCGCCGAGGATGGTGATCGCGATGATGATCAGGATCGGGGTGAGGAGCAGGCCGGCGGGGATGTGGGCGACCGAGCCGACCCCGCCGACGACCGTGTCGGAGACCTGGTCGTCGGCGAAGATGAACCAGCTGGCGGCGGCGCCGCCGAACAGGGTCAGCTCCCATGGGAGCTTGCGCCACCAGCCGACCCGTCGGCTGGCCGGGGGCGTGTCGACCAGGCCCCGGGCGCGGCCGGCGGCGAGCAGCCCGACCAGCAGCACACCGATGGTGCCGGTGACACCGGCGGCGAGGGCGGCGGTGGCGAGGGTGCCTTGGGCGAGCACCGGGGAGGGGCCGACCGACGCGACCAGCCCCCAGGCGGTCAGCCAACCGGTGACGGTGCCCAGCAGCAGCGCCGGGAGCGCCTCGAATACCGCCTTCGCCCCGATCGCGCTGGCGCTGACGCCGTGGGCGGCCAGCACCGCCAACTCGCGGCGGCGTCGCTGGGCCCAGTAGAAGGCGGCGGCGCCGGTGACCGCCAGGCCGACCAGGGTGCCGGCGGCGGTGATCGGGAGCACCGGCGGGACGATCCCGGAGCGGACCAGCTCCGCCCGTTGCTGGAAGCGGTCCAGTCTGGAGGAGAAGGTGACCTCGTCGAGGAAGGTGTTCGGGAAGAGGTCCCGATATTCGGAGTAGAGCGTGGCCTGGAGCGCGGCGGCGCCTTCGGCGACCTCGGCGGCGGCCGGTGAGGTCAGGTCCGGGTCGGTGAGGGTCAGCTCAAGCTGTTGGCCGGCGCGCAGCTGGGTGGCGTCGCCGACCGCCAGCAGCGTCTCTGGCGTGACCATCGCCGCCGGTGGCGGGAGGTTGTCGTCGAACGGGTCCTCGCTGCCGCGGTAGACCTGGGCGACGCCGCACCAGTACGGCGGGTCGGGGGACGCCCGGAGGTCGCGGTAGATGCCGGCCACCGGCAAGGTGACGCTCCCGACCTCGGGCAGCGGGAGCAGCCCCTGCTCGTCCTGCTCGTACGTGTGCCAGCTGCCGAGGTCGGCGCCGCGGGCCGCCAGCTCCAGCTCGTCGCCGATCTGGATCTGTTGCGCCTCGGCGTACTCGTCGGGCAGCCACAGGCCGTCCTGCTCGGCGGGGCTGGCGGCGCCGTCGACTACCTCGATGTGGTCGGCGAAGTCGTCGCGGGCCAGCAGCAGCAGCCCGGAAAGGTCCGGGTTGGGTAGCGGCCGGTCGGTCAACTCGACGTCGACCTCGCCGTACCCGGTGTTGACGGGTGGGTCGAAGCCGGCCGGCGCGTGCGCGGCCACCGCTGCTTCCCGTCCCCGGAACCGGTCTTCGCCGAGGACCGCGTCGAGGCTGCCCTGCTGGCCGACGGGTGCCAGCTCGCCGGTGACCTGGACGCCGACGAAGCCCGGGCAGGTCTGGTCGATCTGCCGATGCAGGGTGGCGTGCTCGGCGGAGGAGAGGAAGATCGGGGCGGCTGCGGCGGGCAGCGCCGCGACCATCGCGGCGGCGAAGAGGGCGACCGCGACGCCCGGTCGGCGCAGCAGCAGCAGCGGCCCCCGCCGCCACGGGGTCAAGGTGAGCAGTCGCATCCCGGTCTGGTCCCTCCCCGGCGCCCCCGCCCGCCGCGTGTCGGCAAGCGGCCCGGGCGGTGTGCACCGCCCCGGCCGCCGTCGTCCCTACCCCTGGTCTCTTACAGGACGCGACGGCCCGGCCAGGTGGTTGTCAGCCGAGCAGAGTTTTGGGCCGGGTGGTCGGGTTACTCTCCGCCGAAGAGTCGGGGGCCGGCGGCGAGGAGGAGGGTGGCGAGGCCGAGTAGCAGCCAGGGGGCGCGTCGCCGGTGGGCGACCAGGAAAGCAGCCACCGCCAGTCCGATCCCGAGCACCCCGGTGAGCATGCCCGGGTCCGACCAGTCGGGCCGGGACCCGGCGGCGACGGTCAGCAACGCCCTGCCGGCCAGGGGCAACCCCAGCAGTCCGAGCAGCGCGGCCCAGGTGCACATGCCGGCGAGGCGCCCGGGTGGCGGTGGCGTGTCGCGGACCCCGGCGAGCGTCGGGTCGCGGGGGCGGAGCCAGCTGGGGAGCCGGCGGCTCAGTTCACTGGCGAGGAGCCGGCCGAGCGGTGGCCGGCCGAGGGTTCGGTCGCTGGCGGTGCGCCGGTGCCAGGCGCGGGCCATCCGGTTGCTCCACGCGGTTGCCCGGTACCGGGCGGCGTGCCCGAGCCGGCCGGTGTGCCAGCCCAGCTGGTGCGCTGCGGGTCGGAGCGCGGCGAGCAGTGGCTGGAGCCACCCCGCGCCGCGGATGAGTCGGCGGCGGGCAGCGGGCTTGGCCGCGGCGGTTGGCTGGTCGGTGCTGGGGTCGGTCTGTGCGGCGGCGCCGCGGTCGGTGGCTGGCGGCGCCGGGTGTGGTGCGGCGGCGACTGCTCGGGGGGCTCGGGTGGTGGGGCGCGGTCGCCGGCGGCGCGGCCGGGCTACCGTCGTGGTGCGCACGTATGGGTCCTTGGGTGTTCGATCGGACAAAACTCACTATCCGTAACGGCCTACTCCAAAAGCAGTAACGGCCGGGGGGACGTGTCATGTTCGCGACATTCTCGAGGCGGGTGCCTGCTGACCGCCGAGATCCGGCGTAGGCTGCGCTGGTGCAGGCGGAGCCGGCGAGCAGCGGTGCAGCCCGGAGCGGGGGTCCGGGCGGGGCAGCGTCTCCAGATGGGGCGGTGTCTCCAAATCAGGAGGCGCCGATCGGGGTCTTCGATTCCGGGGTCGGCGGGTTGACCGTCGCCCGGGCGATCCTCGACCAGCTGCCGATGGAGCAGCTGCGCTATCTGGCCGACACGGCCCACGTGCCTTACGGGCCGAAACCGATCGCCGAGGTACGCCGGCACGCGCTCGCCGGGTTGGACACGCTCGCTGCCAGCGGGGTGAAGGCGTTGGTCATCGCCTGCAACGCCGCCACCGCCGCCAGCCTGCACGACGCCCGCGAGCGCTATCAGGTGCCGGTGGTGGAGGTGATCCGACCGGCGGTGCGCCGGGCGGTCGCGGCGACCCGGAACGGTCGGGTCGGGGTGATCGGCACCCAGGCGACCATCAGCAGCGGCGCCTACCAGGACGCGTTCGCCGCCGCCCCGCAGGTGCGGGTGACCACGGCGGCGTGTCCGCAGTTCGTCGACTTTGTCGAGCGGGGCACCACCACCGGTCGGACCCTGCTCGGGTTGGCGAGCGCCTACCTGGAGCCGTTGCAACGGGCGCAGGTCGACACGCTGGTGCTGGGTTGCACCCACTATCCGCTGCTGGCGGGCATGATCGGGCTGGTGATGGGGGAGTCGGTGACGTTGGTCTCCAGCGCGGACGAGACCGCACGTGATGTCTACCGGGTGCTGACGCAGACCGGGTCGTTGCGGGCCGCGGATTCGCCGCCGCCGCGACATCAACTGCGGACCACCGGCGACGCCGCGGTGTTTCGCCGGTTGGCGCAGCGATTCCTCGGCGCGGAGCTGATGGAGCTGACCGCGCCCGAGTTCGCGGGGGTGGCCGAATGAGGTTGACGGTGTTGGGCTGCGCCGGCAGCTTCCCCGGGCCGGAGTCGGCCTGCTCTGCTTACCTGGTGGAGGCGGAGGGGTTCCGGCTGCTGCTGGACTTCGGCACCGGGTCGCTCAGCGCGCTGCAGCGCTACATCGGGCTGATGTCGGTGGACGCGATCCTGCTCACCCACCTGCACTGTGACCATGTGCTGGACGCCTGTTCGTACGTGGTGGTCCGCCGCTACGCCCCGGGCGGTCCGTACCCGCCGATCCCGGTGTATGCGCCAGCTGGCGCCCCGGACCGGCTCGCCGCGGCGTACACGCCGGAGGCGACCCCGCTCGACGATGTCTACACCTTCTACGGGCTGCAGCCGGGCACCTTCCCGCTCGGCCCGTTCACGGTCACCGTCGATCAGGTCAACCATCCGGTGGAGACGTACGGGGTGCGGCTGGAGCACGGCGGGGGGACGCTGACCTACTCGGCCGACACCGCCAAGTGCGATTCGCTGCTGCGGCTGGCGCAGGGCGCCGACCTGTTCCTGTGTGAGGCGAGCTACCTCGACGACGTGCCGCACCCGCCGGATCTGCACCTGACCGGCGGCGAGGCCGGGGAGGTGGCGAGCAAGGCCGGGGTGGGCCGGCTGCTGCTGACCCATCTGGTCACCGCGTGGGGTAGCGAGGCGGCCACCTTCGAGGCGGCGAGCGCCGCGTACCCGGGCCCGGTGGAGATCGTCCGGCCGGGCGCCCGGTACGAGATCGGCTGACTCTGCCGGCTGGTCGTCGCCCGACGGCCGCCGCGCGACGCACTCTTCGGCTACCGTTCGTCGACCGGTCAGCCGCGCGACGCCCGGTCCTCCGTTGCCGGGCGCACCGTGGTCACATGCGGATCGCGCTGATCACCGAGTCTTTCGCGCCGGACGTCAACGGGGTGGCGAACTCCGTCGGCCGGGTCGCCGACCACCTGTACCGCGCCGGGCACCAGCCGCTGGTGATCGCCCCGGCTCCGGCATCGACCCGGCGGCGGGTGGCCGGCCCGCGTCCGTACCCGGTGGTGCGGGTGCCGAGTGTGCCCACCCCGGGCTACCGCGGGTTCCGGATCGGGGTGCCGGGGCCGGCGCTCACCGACGCGCTGATCGCCCACGCCCCGGATGTGGTGCACCTGGCGAGCCCGTTTGTGCTCGGGGCCCGCGGGGGTGGTCTCGCGGCGTCGCTGGGCCTGCCCACGGTGGCGGTCTACCAGACCGACATGGCTGCGTACCTGCGGCTCTACGGGCCGGGCCGGTGGCGGCGCGCGCCCGCGGAGATGTTGGCGGGGCGGCGGGCGCCCGCGGAGATTCTGGCGTGGCGCTGGCTGCGGCGGATCCACAACACCGCCGATCTGACCCTGGCTCCGTCCAAGGCTGCGGCGGCGGCGCTGTCGGCTCAGGGCATCGAGCGGGTGCGGCTGTGGCCACGCGGGGTCGACCTCGACCGGTTCTCCCCGGCGCGGCGCAGCGAGCGGCTGCGGCGGCTGCTGGCGCCGGGCGGCGAGTTGCTGGTGGGGTACGTCGGGCGGCTCGCCCCGGAGAAGCGGGTGGAGCTGCTCGGTGCGGTATGCCGGCTGCCGGGGGTGCGGGTGGTGGTCGTGGGGGACGGTCCGAGCCGGCCGGCGTTGGCGCGGGCGCTGCCCGGGGCGGTCTTCCTCGGGGAGCGGCACGGCCACCAGCTGGCGCGGATCTACGCCAGCCTGGACGTGTTCGCGCATACGGGTCCGCATGAGACGTTCGGGCAGACGGTGCAGGAGGCGCTGGCGAGTGGGGTGCCGGTGGTGGCGCCGGCGGCCGGCGGTCCGATGGATCTGGTGACGCCGGGGCTGACCGGCGCGTTGGTGCCGCCGGCGGATGCTGGTGCGATCGCGGCGGTGGTGGCGGGGCTGCGGGCCGATCCGGGGCGTCGGGACGCATACGCCCGGGCGGCGCGGGAATCGGTCGCCGGGCGGAGCTGGTCGGCGATCGGCGACCTGCTGCTGGACCACTACTACGAGGCGATCGGGATCGACCTTCCCGGCAAACCGTCTCAAAAGCGGACTACTCTCGCGTACGCTCAGGGGAGGTGACCGATCCGAGGGGGTTCGTCATGGCGCACGCGAGCGCACCGCAGAGTCAGCGGGCCCGCGGCTGGGCGATCGGTGGTCTGGTCTTCGGCGCCACCGTGATGCTGATCATCGGCTTCTGGCAGGCGCTGATGGGCATCGCGGCGCTCGCTGCGGAGGACTTCTTCGTGGTCAGCCCGGAGTATGCCTACGAGATCGACGTGACCACGTGGGGCTGGATCCATCTCGGCATCGGCGTGGTGGTCTTCCTGGTCGGCCTCGCGATCTTCACCGGCGCGATGTGGGCGCGGGTGGTCGGCATCGCGCTGGCCATCGTGGTGGCGGTCGCGAACTTCTTCTTCTTGCCCTACTACCCGCTCTGGTCGCTGGTGGTGATCGCGCTGGCCATCTTCGTCATCTGGGCGCTCGCCGCGGCGCCCCGGATGATCGATCAGGACGCGTAGTAGCTGCCCCGCAACCCGTTGCGGCGCGCCAGGTCGACGACCCGGCCCTGCTCCGCGGTCGCGGTGAGCGACGCCGCAAACAAGATCAACTGGTTCAGGATCAGCAGGAACACCAGCAGCCCGGCGGCGCCGGCCACCACCTGGAACGCCGGGTTGTACTCGGCCCGGTCCACCACCAGCCGCCCCACCGAGGTCAGGAACTCCGCGCCCGCGGCGACCAGCAGCGCCGGCGGGAGCACCCGACGCAGCGGCATCCGCAGCCGTGGCAGCAGCGTCAGCGCCGCGATCGCCAGGATGGTGTTGACGCTGAAGTTCAGCCCGAACCGGACCACCAGCAGCAGCCACTCCGCCGGCGCCAACTCGCCGGCCCGGATCAGCTCCACCAGCCAGCCCAGCAGCGCCTCGGCGCCGAGCGCGACGGTGAGCGAGACCGCCAGCAGGGTCCCCAGCCCCACCAGCGCCAGCCCGTCGATGAACCAGCGACGGAAGAATCCGCCCGGGTACTCCTCGATCCGCCAGATCGCCCGCACCGACGAGCGCAGCGAGTCCACCCACAACAGGCCGATCACCAGCAGACTGGCGAAGGCGATCAGGCCGGTCGCCTCCCGGGCGTCGCGGACCGCGTCGGTGTCCACCCGGGGCAGGTTCTCGTCCAGGAACCGCTGCACCGCCCCCTGCACGCCGGGATCGTCGACCACGTATCCGAGTGCGGCGAAGCCCAGCAGCACCATCGCGAAGGTCGCGAAGAAGCCGTAGTAGCTGACCGCGGCCGCGAGCCGCCGCCCGTCGGCCTGCCGGTAGCGCTTACCGGCCCGGACCAGCCGGCGCACCGACCCGTGACGGCGTTGCAGCCGGCACCAGAAGCGGTACGCCAGGCGTTGGCAGCGCCGGATCAACGGCAGGGGTAACCAGGACACGGTGGAACCGTACTCGCATTGTCCCAGGCGGGGTCAGGCGCCGGCCGGCCAGTTACTCGCCCCGCCAGGACAGCCACAGCGGACCGTGCGGCCGCAGGGTGATCCCGGCGACCACCGACGGGTCGCCGTTGAGCTGTCGCAGCGGCCCGGCGAGGAACGGCTCACTGGCGCAGGTCAGCATGGCCCGCGCCAGCTGGGCGCCCAGGCAGGTGCGCCGGCCGGCGGCGAACGGGATGAAACCCCAGGCCGGCCGGCCGGCGGTGAACCGGTCGGGCCGGAACTGGTCGGGCTCCGGCCACAGGCCCGGATCCCGGTGGGTGAGGTAGGGCGAGTAGCAGACCATGGTGCCGGCGGGGATCGCCACCCCGCAGACCTCCGTGTCCCGGGCCGCGACCCGACTGCCCAACCACCCGGCCGGATAGAGCCGCAGGATCTCGTCGAGCACCATCGGCAGTGACTCCGGATCCCGCCACGCCGGCGAACCGGCCAGCCACCACAGTGTCCACGCCAGCGTGTGCGCGGTGGTGTCGTAGCCGGCGGCGAGCGCCACCCGCAGCTCGGCGACCGGGTCCAGGTCACCGCCGGCGGCCGCCTCTCCCGCCACCGCGGCGGCGAGCGTGCCCGGCACGGGGTCGGCGACCACCGCGGCGATCGCCGTGTTCATCCGCCGGAACAGCCTTGGCCGGGGCAGCAGCGGCGCCGGGTTGGGCCGGTGCAGCGGGGCCAGGAAGCGCTCGAGTAACGATTGCGGGATGCGGTCGCCGAAGAGCGCGGCGGAGAGCATCCGGCGGACCACGCTGCCGGCCCACGGCAACGCGTCGAAGTAGCGCCCCGGCAACCCTGACTGGACGGCGGCCCGCAGCCGATCGGTGAGCTGCCGCACCGCCTGGCTGTGGAAATGCGGGTTGAGGGCCCGCCGGTGCGGGGCGTGCGCCGGCAGGTCGGTGTGGACCACGCCGTCGGCGAGGTACGGCGTCAGGCCGCTGAGACTGCCCCGGCTGCGGAACGTGTCCAGGTCGCCGAGGACTGCCCGGTTCCACTCTGGACGGTAGCCGACCAGCGTCGACCGCCACAACCGTAGCCGGAACACCTCGCCGGTGCGGGCGCCCGCCGCTAACAGCGGCACCGGGGCGAAGGTCCACGGCCACAGGTGGCCGATGACCGGATGCCCCGGCGGCTGCGGCAACCGCGCCGGGCTCCGCAGGGTCGGCGCCGTCACGGGTAGCTCCGTCCCCGCCAACGCGCCCGGCGTCGGGCCGCCAGCAGGTAGACCGGGATCGCCGCCGGGGCGGTCACCGGCACCAGCAGCGCCTCCCACGGGCTGCCCCGCCCGGTCTTGGCGTTGACCAACAGCCGTTGGGCGACGCTGAGAGTCGCGGCGAGCCGCCAGCCGGGCGCGGACCGCCACCGCAGCCACGGGACCGTGTAGGCGAGCAGGTGCCAGCCCAGGCTCGCCAGTAGCAACGCGTCCCGGTCACCGTGCGCCTCGCGCATGCTCTTCCCCAGCCCGCGTACGGTCTGCGGGTACCCGTCGTACATCCGGGCGCTGACCAGGTCGCCGCCGAGCGCCAGGCCCAGCCGGAGGCCGCGTCGCCGCGCCAGCCGCCCCAACGCCAGATCTTCCACGATCCGGTCCGCCACCGCGCGGTGCCCGCCGATCGCCTGGTACGCCGAACGGCGGAAGGCGAGCAGCTGACCGTTGGCGGTGGCGGCGGCGGGCACCGGCAGCGACAACAACCGGTGCGGCAGGAAGCTGAGCAGCACCTCGTCGATCAGCGGCACCAGCAGCCGCTCGCCGAGCGTCCCGGTCTGCTGCCGGGGGAAGACCGAGAAGACCTCGCTGCGCTGGCGGGTCAGCTCCGCCCACAGCGCGGCGAGCGCTCCCGGTTGGAGCAGCACGTCGGCGTCGCAGAAGACCAGCAGGTCGCCGGTGGCCGCGGCGGCGAGCTGGTGGCAGGCCCAGCTCTTGCCGATCCAGCCGGGCGGGCGCGGGGTGCCCGGCACCAGCCGCAGCCGGGGGTCGTCAGCGGCGGCGCGGCGGACCACCCCGGCGGTGTCGTCGGTGGACTCGTCGTCGCAGACCAGCACCTCGGCGGCGGGCTGGGCCAGCAGGCCAGGCAGGCACCGCGGCAGCCGGTCGGCCTCGTCGCGGGCCGGGACCAGCAACGAAACCCGCGGCAGCGGTGGGGCGGCGCTCGGGCGCCGGCCGAGGACCGGGAAACTGGCCAGATTGTCCAGCAACCCGACGGTCTTGGTCAGGTGGAAGCCGGCGACCAGCGCGGGCAGGGCGCCGCCCATCCGAGTCACCGCTCCGGGCGCCACGGCAACCACCGGTGGACTCGGTCGATCCGCTCGTCCCAACTGCGCCGGCCCGCCACCGCGCGGGTGAAGCCGGGCAGCGGCTGCCGCGGGTCCGCACTGGCCACTGCCGCGTCGAGGGCGGCCAGCTCGTCGGTGAGCGTCGTGGTCAGCCGGCCGGTCAGCTCCCGGGCGGCGTCGCGGGAGGCCAGCCCGGTCGGCGGCGCGACCTGCGCCAGCGACAGGTACGCCTCCGGGGCCTGCTGGCCGCGCACCACCACCCGGGTGGCGACGGCGTAGAGCGGAACCTTGGCGGTGTGAGCGAACCAGCCGGCGCCGCCGGCCAACCGGCCCAGCGGCCCGGGCGGCCGCAGCTCCCCCTCGGGGAAGATGATCAGCACCCGGCCGGCGCGTAGATAGGACAACCCGCGCCGGTACTCGCCGGTGCCGAAACCGCCGAGCCGTTCGATGAACCGGTAGCGCTCCAGATTGGTCTGGGAGAGCAGGAGGCACCCGACCCGTCGCCACCGTTCCAGCAACGCGGCGGCTATGAACGGATCCCACCAGCTGTGGTGGTTGGCGGCCCAGACGAACGGCCCGGCGGGCGGGTCGCCGCGCCACCACACGCCGCGCAGGCTCTGCCGGACCAGCCACCGGAAGCCCTGGAACATCGCGCTGGCGGTCGGGCTCCGCTCACGCACTTGCCTGCTCCGCGGTCCGGGCCGGCGACTGCTGGGCCGCCGCGGGCGGGGCCGGCCGGCGTTGCTCACGATTGCGCAGCCAGCGCCACAGCAGCACGGTCAGGGTCACCATCGCGAAGCCGAACCCGAAATCTTCGATCGGGAACGACACCGGCGCCCGGATGCCGAGGATCTGCGCCTCGTCGTAGAGCACCACCGTGCCCTGCGGCTTGGTCAGCCAGCCGTCGACCGGGATCTGGAACCCGAGCACGATCAGCATGGTCAGCCAGTAGCGCAGGGTCCGGAACAGGCCGGTGCGCAGCACCAGCAGCTCCAGCGCCACCACCAGCAGCGGCGCCGCCACCGCGGCGACGGTGTACAGCGGCAGGTCAGGCATCCGAACCTCCGGCGGTGGTCGGGGCGGCGGTGGCCCGGCGGGCGGCCGCCCCTCGCCCGCGCGCCAGCACCGAGCCGACCGCCTCGTAGGTCAGCAGCGCGCACAGCGGCACGACGACGAAGAAGAGCCACTCTTCCAGCGGTAGGCCGGCCAGCCGGGGGCCGAGGGTGTACTGGTCGGAGAACCACCAGTGGCCGTGGTGGTAGGCGAGCAGGTCCCAGCCGACGAAGATCACCAGAACCGGGGCGATGCTGGCGAGCAGCAGCTTCGGCCGCCGGTACACCCGCACCCCCGGCAGCAGCTCCAGCGGCAGAGTGATCAGCAGACAGGCGGCGAGAATCAACACGTAGTGCCAGCGGTCCATCAGCGGCTCCGGGGGGTCGCGGGGTCGAGGGTCGCAGGGTCGAGCATCGGGTAGCGCAGCCCGCGGCGTACCGGCTCCGGCAGCCGCCACGGTTCATGCACCTGCGGGCCGGTCACCTCGGCCAGTTCGGGCAGCCACCGGCGCACGTACTCACCCGCCGGGTCGAACCGGGACGCCTGCCGGAGCGGGTTGAAACCTCGGTGCGGCCGGGTGTCGTTGCCGGTGCCGGCGACCCACTGCCAGTTGCCGTAGTTGTTGGCCAGGTCGGCGTCGACCAGCTGGTCGTCGTACCAGGCGGCGCCGTCGCGCCAGTCGCCCCGCAGCCGCTTCACCAGGTAGGTGGCGGTGATCAGCCGGGCCCGGTTGGGGAGGAACCCCTCGGCCTGCAGCTGCCGCATCCCGGCGTCCACGATCGGCAGCCCGGTGCTGCCCTCCCGCCACTGCGCCAGGGTGTCGGCGTCGGCGGGGGCGGCGCCGCCGCGGTCCACGCCGTCGGGGGTGTCCGCGCGCCGCCGGTACGGCTCCCAGGGCAGCGCCGGAAAGGCCGCCAGCACCTGGTGGTGGAAGTCGCGCCAGCAGAACTGGCGGACCAGCGCCTCGGGCATGGCCGGCGAGGTCGCCACTCGGCGCGCCGACAGCGCCCCGAAGTGGAGGTACGCGCTGAACCGGGAGGTGCGGTCGGCGGCGAGGTCGTCCTGCCGCTCGGGGTACTCGGCGGCGTAGCGACCGAACTGCCGAAACGCGGCCTCCGCCGCCGACTCGCCGCCGGTGGGCAGGGTCCGGGCGGTCGCGCGGATCCGGCCCAGCGCGGCGGCTGGTTCCTGGCGAGGGAGGTCAGCGGCGCCGGGTGGCAGCGACAGCGCCGCCGGTGCGGCCGCTGGATCCCGCCAGCGGATCTGTCGCCAGGCTCGGAAGTAAGGCGTGAAGACCCGGTAGTGGTCGCCGCTGGCCGGCACCAGGTCGCCCGCGGGCACCACGGTGATGCCCGGATGCAGGTGGACGGTGAGCCGGGCGGAGTCGGCCGCCGTCAGGAGCCGCCGCTGCCGGCGGGTGGCGTAGCCGCTGACATCCTCGGCGAGATGGATGGCGCCCGCGCCGATCTGTTTCGCGAGCGAGATCGCTTCGTGAACCGGGTCACCTCGCCGGACCAGCAGGTCGGCGCCGCGCTGCCGGAGCGACTCCCGCAGGTCGGTCAGGCACTCGGCGAGGAAGTGGCGCCGGTTTTCGCCGGCGGGTAGCCGGGGGTCCACCACGAACAGCGGGAGCACCGGCCCGCGGGCGGCGGCGGCGAGCGCCGGATTGTCGTCGAGCCGTAGATCGCGGGTGAACAGCAGCACGGCGGGCGTGGCCTCCCGGGTCATGCCGGCCTCCGGGCGCCGGGTGGGGTGACCGGGGTCCCGGCTCGGGTGAGCAGGCTACGGGCGGCCAGCCGCGCCCGCCGGGCACGCGGTACCACCGCGCGGCGGCGGAATACGTCGAAGTCGACCCGGGCGACCTCGGTGAGGATCTCCGCGTACAGGTGATAGGCGGCCCGGATGCACGCCTGTGAGCTGGGCGTGAGCATGGTGACGCCGGGTGCGGCGGCGGCGTAGTGCTGGTGTGCCCGGGTCACCTGATAGCGGATCAGCGACCGGATCGCGGGATCGGCGCTGCCGCGCGCGGCAGCGGCCCGCAGCCCGGCGGGGGTGACCCCGAACCGGGCCAGGTCCTGCTGCGGCAGGTAGATGCGGCCCCGGTCGAGGTCCTCGCCGACATCCCGGATGAAGTTGGTGAGCTGGAACGCCAACCCCAGCTCGCGGGCGGGTCCGCGGGCGGCTGCCGGGTCGGTCGGGTCGAGGATGGGCAGCATCATCGTGCCGATCACCGCCGCGGAACCCTCCATGTAGGAGAGCAGCTCCTCGTAGGTCTGGTACTCGGTGACCGTGAGGTCCATCGCCATGCTCTTGAGGAAGGCGGCGAAGTCGTCGGGGTCGAGCTGGCAGGCGTCGATCGTGTGCAGCACCGCGGGCAGCAGCGGATCGGTGACCGGTGCACCGGCGAGGCCGGCGAGGAAGGTCTCCGACCACTCCCGGAACCGTTCGGCCCGCTTATCCGGGGGGAGATCTTCGGTTCTGTCCACGATCTCATCGGCATATCGGGTAAAACCATATAAAGCGTGGACATGTGGTCGCTTGTGCCTGGGCAGCAGGCGAGTGGCCAGGTAGTACGTCCGCCCGTGGTGTCGATGCAGCTGCCGGCACCGCTGGTAAGCGGCGGCGAGCGCTGGCTCCACGATCACCAACCCCCTCGCAAAACGATGCAACAATCGACGCAACTTACCGCACCAGGCTATCCTAACCGGGTACCGCGGGGCGGGGATTCGACGTGGACCGCCGCGCACCGTGGGGAGTGGGGGAGCTGATGCGCCAGGTCACGGGAGCCACCGAGCGGGTGGTCGTGGTGGGCGCCGGGCTCGGTGGCCTGGCCTGCGCACTGCACCTGGCCGGCGCCGGCCGGCAGGTGACTGTGGTGGAGCGGGCGGCCGAGCCGGGCGGCCGGGCCGGTCGGCTGGCCCTGGCCGGGTTCGAATTCGACACCGGGCCGACCGTGCTCACCATGCCCGACCTGATCGCCGAGCCGCTCGCGGCGGTCGGCGAGTCGCTCACCGACTGGCTACCGCTGACCACCCTCGACCCGGCGTACCGGGCCTGGTTCCCGGACGGCTCCTCGCTAGACGTGATCACCGATCCGGAGCGGATGGCGCAGCAGCTCGCCGAGGTCTGCGGCCCGCGGGAAGCCGCCGGCTACCGGCGGTTCGTGGCCAGTGCCCGGCAGCTGTGGCAGCTGGAGCGGGACGACTTCATCGCCCGCAACCTCGACGCCCCGACCGACCTGCTCAACGGCAACCTGCTGCGACTGCTCGCCGTCGGCGGGTTCGGCCGGCTGCAGGCGTACATCGACCGGTTCTTCCGGGACCCGCGCACCCGGCGGATCTTCTCGTTCCAGGCGATGTATGCCGGCCTGGCGCCGCACCGGGCGCTGGCGATCTACGCGGTCATCGCCTACCTGGACGCGGTGTGCGGGGTCTACTTTCCACGCGGCGGGGTGCACGCCCTGCCCCGGGCGCTCGCCGGCGCCGCCGACAAGCACGGCGTCGAGCTGCGCTACGACACCACGGTCACCCGGGTGGAGACCCGCGCCGGCCGGGCGGTCGCCGTCCACACCACCGGCGGGGAGCGGATCCCCGCCGACGTGGTGGTGCTCAACCCCGACCTGCCCGCCGCCCATGAGTTGCTACCGGGCCCGGGTCTGCGCCGCCGCCTGCGCTACTCGCCCTCCTGCGTGGTGGTCCATATCGGCTCTCGGCAGCACTACTCGAAGATCGCCCACCACAACATCCACTTCGGTCGTGCCTGGCGCCGGACCTTCCAGGAGGTCATCGACGAAGGGCGGTTGATGAGCGACCCGTCGCTGCTGGTCACCAACCCGACCCGGACCGATCCCCAGTTGGCCCCCGCCGGCCAGCACAGCTACTACCTGCTCGCGCCGGCGCCGAACCTGGCCACCGGCGCCCAGGCGTGGCGCTCCGGGCTCACCGACGCGTACGTGTCGCAGCTCTTCGAGGTGCTCGAAGCCCGCGGCTACCACGGATTCCGCGATGCCGCCACGGTCTGCCACCCGGTCACCCCGGCCGACTGGGCCGACCAGGGGCTGGCCGCCGGCACCCCGTTCGCGGCGGCCCACACCTTCGCCCAGACCGGCCCGTTCCGGCCGAACAACCTCCACCCGGCGCTCGACAACGTGGTCTTCGTGGGCTCCGGGACGCAGCCGGGCGTCGGCGTGCCGATGGTGCTGATCTCCGGCAAACTGGCCGCTGCCCGGGTGACCGGAGCGGCCCGATGATCCCTGACCTGGACCGGGCGCTGTTGCCGGTCGAGCTGGTCGACTCGGGCGGCGACCCGATCGGCAGCAGTACGGTGCTGCGGGCCCACACCGCCCCGGGGCAGCTGCATCGGGCGTTCTCGGTGCTGCTGCTGGCGTTGGACGGCCAGCGGCTGCTGCTGCAACGCCGGGCCGCGGTGAAGACCCGGTTCCCGCTGCGCTGGGCCAACTCCTGCTGCGGCCACCCCGCCCCGGGGCAGTCGGTGGTGGCGGCGGCCACCGACCGGCTGGCCGAGGAGCTCGGCGTCACCGGGGTCGAGCTGCGCGAGGTCGGGGTCTACCGGTATCGGGCCACCGACCCGGCGAGCGGCTGGGTGGAGTACGAGTACGATCACGTGCTGGTCGGACAGATCCCGTTGGACCAGCGGCTGGCGCCGGACCCGGCCGAGGTCGCCGAACTCTGGTGGGTCGCCCCGGTGGAGCTGCACCGGCTGCTCGAACAGCAGCCGGCGGCGTGCGCCCCGTGGCTAGCCGGGGTCGCCGCACCGTTGGACACTGTGGCCGGTAAACACTGGGGTGGATGATCGAGACTGGACTCACCGCGGGTGAGGCCGCGCGGCGACTGGGAGTGGCGGTGACCACGCTGCGTAGCTGGCACCACCGATACGGCCTGGGGCCGACCCAGCACGAAGCCGGCCACCACCGCCGCTACAGCGCCGACGATCTGGCCAGGTTGGAGCTGATGCGCACGCTGACCTCGCAGGGGGTTCCGGCCGCGCGGGCCGCCCGGCTGGCCCGCGCCGGCGCCCCCGCACCAGGCTCGGGGCGGGCCACCGCCGCCCGGGCGTTGCCGGATCACCCGGGCCACGGCCCCGCCGACGAGCCGGAGGCCGTCTCGTCGGCGGCGGTCCGCGGGCTCGTCTACGCGGCCGAGCGGCTGGACATCGGCTCGGTCCGCCGGGTGGTGTCGAAGGCCGTGGCCGACCTGGGCGCGGCGGCCGCCTGGGACGGGCTGATCCGCCCAGCGCTGGGCCGGATCGAGGCGAAACAGGCGGGCCCCCACGGGTCGGCCGGCGGCCTGGTGGCGGTGGAGCACCTGCTCTCCCGGGGCATCTCCGAGGTGCTCGGAGCGGTGCCCCGGCCGGCCACCCCGCCGCAGGCGCTGCTCACCTGCGCCGCCGAGGAGCAGCACTCGCTGCCGCTGGAGGCGCTCGCCGCGGCGCTGGCCCAGCGGGAGATCAACGCCTGGCTGCTCGGTGCCCGCCTGCCGGCGCCGGCGCTGGCGGCCGCCGCCCGGCGTACCGGGCCGGGGCTGGTCGTGGTGTGGTCGCACGCCCGTCGTACCGCCGACCCGGCGCCGCTGGTGGCGCTGATCGCCAGCCGGCCCCGGCCAGCGGTGGTGGCGGCTGCCGGGCCCGGCTGGTCACAGCCCTTGCCGGCGGGGGTGACCAGCCTGGCCAGCCTGCCCGAGGCGGTGGCGGCGGCGGTGGCGGTCGCCAGCGCCGCCCCGCCTGCCGAACCAGGAGCGAGCCACGCTGCCGGCCTGACATATGGTGGCGGGCATGACGCGACCTGACGGGCGGAAGCCCGAGCAGCTCCGGCCGGTGCGGTTGACCCGGGAATGGAGCAGCCACCCAGAGGGATCGGTGCTGGTGGAGTTCGGCGACACCCGAGTGTTGTGCACCGCGAGCGTGACCGAGGGCGTCCCCCGCTGGCGCCGCGGGTCGGGCCAGGGGTGGGTGACCGCGGAGTATGCGATGCTGCCGCGCGCCACCACCAGCCGCAACGACCGGGAGAGCGTCAAAGGCCGGATCGGCGGCCGGACCCACGAGATCTCCCGGCTGATCGGGCGCAGCCTGCGGGCCTGCATCGACCTGGGCGCGCTCGGCGAAAACTCGGTGGTGCTCGACTGTGACGTGTTGCAGGCCGACGGGGGCACCCGGACCGCGGCGATCACCGGGGCGTACGTCGCCCTCGCCGACGCGGTGTCGTGGCTGTCCAACCGGCAGCGGCTCCGGAAGGCCCCGTCGGTGGTGCTGCACCGGTCAGTGGCGGCGGTCAGCGTCGGCGTGGTGGAGGGTGAGCCGCGGCTAGATCTGTGCTATGCCGAAGATGTGGCGGCCGACGTGGACATGAACGTGGTCTGTACGAGCAACGGTGACTTCGTTGAGGTGCAGGGGACCGGGGAGGCGTCGGTCTTCTCCCGGTCGGAGCTGGACGCGATGCTGGAGTTGGCGGTCGCCGGCTGCGCTGAGCTGTCCGAGGCGCAGCGGGTGGTCCTGACGTGACCGCGACGCACCGGCTGCTGCTCGCCACCCGCAACCGGCACAAGCTCACCGAGCTACGGCGAATCCTCACCGGGGTGGGCAGTGTGGAGCTGGTCGGCCTCGCCGACGTCCCAGAATATCCAGAGGCGCCCGAGACCGGCCTGACCTTCGCCGAGAACGCGCTGTTGAAGGCCCGCGAAGGGCTCCGGCACACCGGCCTGCCGACGATCGCCGACGACTCCGGCCTGGTGGTGGACGCGTTCGGCAACGCTCCCGGGGTGTTCAGCGCCCGCTGGGCCGGCCGGCACGGCGACGACGAGGCGAATCTGCAACTGCTGCTGGCGCAGCTCGCCGACGTGCCGGACGCGAACCGGCAGGCGTCGTTCGTGTGCGCGGCCGCGCTGGCGCTGCCCGGTGGTCGGGAACATCTGGTGGACGGCCGGCAGCCCGGGGTGCTGACCCGCGGCCCGCGGGGTGGTGGCGGTTTCGGGTACGACCCGATCTTCGTCGCGGACGGCGAGACCCGCACCAACGCCGAGCTCGACCCGGCGGAGAAGGACGCGATCAGCCATCGGGGCCAGGCGTTCCGGGCGATGGGCAAGCTCATCGCCCGGGTCCTCATCGACGGCAGCTGACTCGGCCAGGCGGTTAGCCGCGGTAGAGTCACGGTCCCTGGCCGCTGCGCCGGCCCGCTCCGGAGGGACTGATCCACGATGGCTTCGCAAGGTGAGAGCACGACGTTCTGGCTCGGTGGAGCAGTGGCGATCGGGTTGGTCATGGGCCTGGTGCTCGGCTTCGCGACCTCCGTTTACGGTGGCGTGATCGCGGGGGTCGCGGCCGCCGGTGTCTGGTTCATCGTCGGCGCGCTCCGCCGGCGCCGAGCGGCGCGCCCGTAGCTGAACCGCCCGTAGCTGAACCGTCCGTAGTCGCACTTGCACCCTTCGCCCCCATCGCTGCGTACAAACGCTCTTGTAAGCCCTGAATCGGGCATATCATTCGGTACGGGGATGAGTGCCGGGGCAGCTGGGCGGGGGGTGGGCGATGCGGCGCGTACTCGTGGTGGCGGCGGCGGTTACGCCGGCGGTTCTGGCGGTGCTGCTCGGCCTGGGCACCGCGGTCTACTGGTGGGCGACCTCGGAGCCGGAAGACGAATGGGCCCGCTTCACCGAGGCGACCGAGGTCCAGGAGCTGGTCATCGCGGTCGAGCGGGACCGCGAGCGGGTCCGCTCGGGTAAGCAGACCACCTACACGATCGCCGTCGGGAACCGGGGGCAGGCCGCGCAGCCGGTCACCGTCCGGGCGAGCGTCCCGCCCTGGCTGACCCCGACCGGCGCCACCGCAGACAACGGGTACGTCGAGTGGTCGCTCGTCGTCCCGCCGGGTGGGGTGGAGACGACCAGGCTGGTCGGCGTCTACGCCGCCCCCCGTAGCGCCGCCGACCCGGCCGGCGGCGCCGCCCCGGTGGTTGGCACCCCGCAACGGGTCACCTTCACCGCCTGCGCGCTCGACCAGGCCGCGGGTGAGCCGATCGTCTGCGACACCGACGCCACCCATCTCGCCGCGCCGATCTCCGGCAGCAGCTTGGGTTGGCTCGCGCTCGGCGCCGGCACCCTGGCGGTGGCGACCGCGGTGGCGGCGGCCACGGTGATCCGGGCGGGCACGCTCAGGCGAGTGGCGGACCGGCTGCCTCGATGGCGGCGCGCAGCTCGCGGCCCTTGATCACCGCGCGGCCGGACTCCATCGCCGGGGCCAGGAAAGCGTCCGGGCCCGGTTCGCCGAAAAACTCCGAGACCGCGGCGATCGCCGCCTGACCGGCCGGGGAAGGGGTCAGCGGGGCCCGCAGCTGCAACCCGCGGACCGCCGCCAGCAGTTCCACCGCGAGCAGGCTGGTGAGGTTGTCCAGCACCGTGCGCAGCTTCACCGTCGCCGCCCACCCCATCGAGACGTGGTCCTCCTGCATCCCGGAGGTGGGCAGCGAGTCCACTGAGGCGGGCGCGGCCAGCCGCCGGTTCTCCGCCACCAGGCCGGCGGCGGTGTACTGGGCGATCATCAGACCGGAGTTGACCCCGGGGTCGGGAGTCAGAAACGGCGGTAGCCCGCGGGACCGGGTCACGTCGAGCAGCCGGTCGACCCGTCGCTCCGAGATTGCCCCCACTTCGGCGGCGGCGATCGCCAGATAGTCGGCGGCGAAGCCCAACGGCGCGCCGTGGAAGTTGCCGGTGGACTCCACCCTGCCGTCCGGCAGCACCACCGGGTTGTCGACCACACTGGCCAGTTCCCGGTCGGCGACGCCCACGGCGAACGCGAGCGTGTCCCGGGCGGCGCCAGCGACCTGTGGCGCGCACCGCATCGAGTAGGCGTCCTGCACCGCGTGCTCCAGATCGTCGCGGTGGGAGTCCATGATGGCCGAGCTCCGCAGCAGCCGGGCCAGGTTGCCGGCGGAGTCGCGCTGCCCCGGATGCGGCCGGATGGCGTGCAGCTCCGGCTGGAACGGGCGGTCGGTGCCGAGCATCGCCTCGATCGCCAGCGCTGCGGTCACATCCGCCATGGTGAACAGATGTGCGGCGTCCTCGGCGGCCAGCAACAGCATGCCGAGCATGCCGTCGGTGCCGTTGATCAGCGCCAGCCCTTCTTTGGCGGCGAGCTCGACCGGCGCCAGCCCGGCCTCGCCCAGCACCTGGCCGGCGGGTAGCCGGGCGCCGTCCTTGCCGACGACCCAGCCTTCGCCGGTCAACACCAGCCCGCAGTGGGCCAGCGGCGCCAGGTCGCCGGAGGCGCCGAGCGACCCGTGCTCGGGTACCCACGGGGTAATGCCGTGGTTGAGCAGGTCGATCAGCCGTTCGGCGACCACCGGTCGGACCCCGGAGAGCCCTTTCGCCAGCGACCGGACCCGCAGCAGCAGCATCGCCCGGACCACCTCGGTGGGCATCCGGGCGCCGACGCCGGCGGCGTGCGAGCGCAGCAGCGCGTGCTGCAGCTCAGTACGGCGTTGGGGGTCGATGAAGGTGTTGGCGAGCGCGCCGAAGCCGGTCGACACCCCGTAGACCGGGCGCTCCTGCCGCTCGATCTCGGCCACGATGGCGCGGCTGTCGGTCATCGCGGCGCTCGCCGCGGCGGAGAGTTCGACCGTGGCGTCGCCGCGGGCGACCGCTACCACGTCGGCCGGGCTGACGCCGGTCGGCAGAATCTCAACTACGCTCACATCAACACTCCGTTGTGGATGACTTGGCGGACGAGCGGCACCCCCGGCCGGTAGGCGAGGTGCAGGTAGGAGGGCGCGTCGAGCAGCACCAGGTCGGCCCGGGAGCCCAACCGGACGGTGCCGACATCGTCGCGCCGCAGGGCCCGGGCGCCGCCAGCGGTGGCGGACCACAGCGCCTCGCCGGCGGTCATGCCCATCTCCCGCACCGCCAGCGCGATACACAGCGGCATCGATGAGGTGTACGACGACCCGGGGTTGCAGTCGGAGGCCAACGCGACAGTGGCGCCCGCGTCGAGTAGCCGCCGCGCATCCGGGTACGGCGAACGGGTGGAGAACTCCACGCCCGGCAGCAGCGTCGCGACGGTATCCGAACCGGCCAGTGCGGCGATGTCCTGATCGGATAGATGGGTGCAGTGGTCTGCGCTGGCGGCGCCGAGCGCCACCGCGAGCTGCACTCCGGCGCCGGGGCCGAGCTGGTTGGCGTGGACCCGGGGCGCCAGGCCGAGCGCCATCCCGGCCCGCAGCACCGCTTCGGACTGGTCGGCGTCGAAGGCGCCCCGCTCGCAGAAGACATCCACCCAACGGGCGTACGGCTCGGCGGCGGTCAACATCGGGCCACAGACCAGCTCCACATAGTCGTCAGGCCGGTCGGCGTACTCGGGCGGCACCAGATGGGCACCGAGGAAGGTCGACTCTGGCGTCACCTCGAAGGCGATCCGCAGCGACCTGGTCTCATCGGCGATGGTCAACCCGTACCCGCTCTTGACCTCCAGCGTGGTGGTCCCTTGACGCAGCGCCTCGGCCCGCAGCCGGCCGGCGGTGGCGCGCAGCTCGGCGTCGGAGGCGGCCCGGGTGGCGGCGACCGTGGTGAGGATGCCGCCGCCGGTGTAGGGTTCGCCGGCCATCCGGGCGGCGAACTCGGCGGCCCGGTCACCGGCGAAGACCACATGGGAGTGGCTGTCGACGAAGCCCGGCAGCACCGCGGCCCCGGCCGCGTCGACCCGGTCGTCGGCGGCGGGCGCCTCGGCGCCGGGCCCCAGCCACGCAACTCGTCGCTCCTCGATCACCACCGCCGCGTCCCGCAGGATGCCCAGCGGGTCGTCGCCGTAGGACGGGTCGTTGGTGACCAGTTCACCGATGTTGTCCACCAGCAGGCTCACGGTGTCGCCTCCTCCAGCGCCCGGGGCACATCCATGGCAAGATGCCGGCCGTCGGCCACGACCTGCCGGCCGTCGACGACCACCTGGGTCACGTCGGCGGCGGTGGCGGCGAAGATCACCGCGGCCGGGTCGGTGGCGGCGGTGCGCACACTGTCGAGCGCGACGGTCACCAGGTCGGCGCGGGCGCCCGGCGCGATCACGCCGGCGTCCTCCCAGCCTAACGCCTGGTGGCCGGCGACCGTCGCCGCCGCGATCAGCTCATCCGGCCGGAAGTGGCCACGCCGCTGATCAGCCAGCCGGGCGTTGAGTTCGACCGCCCGCCCCTCCTCGAACATGTCGATCATCGCGTGGCTGTCGGTACCGAGGCTGAGCCGCGCCCCCGCGTCGACCAGCGCGCGGGCCGGGCCGATGCCGTCGGCGAGGTCCCGTTCGGTGGTGGGGCAGAAGCACACTCCCGCGCCGGCTGCCCCGAGCAGTCGCCGGTCCGCGCTGGTGAGGTGGGTGGCGTGTACCGCGATGGCCCGGGGGCCGAGCGCCCCGGCGTCGGCGAGCAGGGCGGTCGGCGTGACGCCGTAGCGGGCGAGGCAGGCTTCGTTCTCCGCCGGCTGCTCGGAGAGGTGCACATGCAGCGGCGCCGCCGCCTGCTCAGCCCAGCCGGCGACGACCGGCAGCTGATCGGCCGGCACTGCCCGCACCGAGTGGATCGCGGCGCCGACCTGCCAGTGCCCCGCCGGCCGCAGCCGCGCCACCCGGGCCGCCCAGGCGTCGGCGTCACCGTCGCCGAAGCGGCGCTGCGGCCCGGTCAACGGCGCCCCGGCGACGTCCGCGGTCAGGTAGCAGGTGTCGAGCAGGGTGAGCCGGATCCCGGCCCGCTCCGCCGCTTCGACCAGCGCGGTCGCCATCTCGTTGGGGTCCGCGTACGGCCGGCCGTCGCGCTGGTGATGCAGGTAGTGAAACTCGCCCACACAGGTGATCCCGGCGAGCGCCATTTCGCCGTAGACCGCGGCCGCTAGGGCCGCGTAGCTAGCCGGATCGAGCTGGTCGGCGACCGAGTACATGCGTTCCCGCCAGCTCCAGAAGTCGCCGGCGCCGCCCTGGGTACGCCCGCGGAGTGCTCGGTGGAAGGCGTGCGAATGGGTGTTGGCGAAGCCGGGCAGCGTGAGCCCCGGGAGGCGGCGGGCGTCGGCCGGCTGGGCCGTGTCCGGGGCGACGGTGGTGAACCGGCCACTGTCGACCTCGATCAGCACCTCCGGCGCTGGCCGGTCGCCCAGCCAGGCCAGCTCCGCGTGGAACCGGTTCATCGATCCGTCCCCGTCCCCGTCCCGGTGCCGGCGGTGGTGGCCGGCCGCGGCCGGCCTGCCGGGGTCACTGGCATGCGAGCTCCGCCAGCACGTCGGCGAGCGCGACCACCCCGGCGGCGCAGTCGTCGTCGGTGGCGTGCTCGCCGGGGGCGTGGGAGACGCCGGTCGGGTTGCGGACGAAGAGCATCGCGGTGGGGACGTGGCCGGAGAGCACCCCGGCGTCGTGGCCGGCGCCGGTCGGGAGCACGGGCGCGTCGCCGAGCCGGGCGGCCAGCCGGTCCCGCAGCGTGACGTCGAAGTCGACGACCGGGCTGACCGACTCGGCGGCGACGGTCACGGCGGTGCCGTCCCGGTCGGCGCGGTCCTGCGCCCGCACCGTCACCGCCTCGACCAGGCCGGTGAGCGTCTGCTGGTCGGGCGCCCGGGCATCCAGCCAGGCGGTGACCCGGGCGGGGACGGCGTTGGTGGCGTTCGGCGCCACCTCGATCCGGCCGACGGTGGCGTGGCCGCCCCGCAGCCGGGCCTCTTTGTTCGCCGCCAGCACCGTGTACGCGGTGGTGAGCATGGGATCGTGGCGGTCGGCCATGGCGGTGGTGCCGGCGTGGTTGCCTTCGCCGGTGATCTCGATCCGCCACCGGCCGTGCGGCCAGATCGCGCTCGCCACGCCGACCGCGGCGCCCCGGTCGACCAGCGCGCGGCCCTGTTCTACATGCAGCTCGATGAAGTAACCCCATCGGGCCAGCAGCTCCGGCTCCGGGCCCAGCGCCGCCGGGTCCAGGCCGGCGGTGCTGACCGCGTCGGCGAGGCTGACCCCGGCCGGGTCGGTCAGCTTCCGGGCGGCAGCCGGGTCCAGCGCGCCGGTGAGCAGCCGGGAGCCGAGGCAGGCGACGCCGAACCGGGAGCCCTCCTCTTCGGCGAAGGCGGCCACCGCCAGCGGCCGGTGCGGGGTGACCCCCCGCTCGGCGAGCAGATCGACGGCGAGCAGCCCAGAGACGATCCCGAGTGGACCATCGTAGGCGCCGCCGTGCGGGACCGAGTCGAAGTGGCTGCCGGTGACCACCGCGCCGTCGCCGGCCGGGTCGCCCCACCAGGCGTACAGGTTGCCGTTGCGGTCGGTGGTGACCTGCAACCCGCGGGCCT
This sequence comes from Natronosporangium hydrolyticum, assembly GCF_016925615.1. Lineage (NCBI taxonomy): Bacteria > Bacillati > Actinomycetota > Actinomycetes > Micromonosporales > Micromonosporaceae > Natronosporangium > Natronosporangium hydrolyticum. Next base: position 4,428,012 of record NZ_CP070499.1, on the reverse strand, counting down.
GGGCCTGGGCGGTGAACCAGGCCCGGCAGGCGAGGTCCGCCTCGGACCAGCCGTACCGCAGCCAGCCGTCACCGGCCGGGTCCTGGCCGATCGGCAGCAGCGTCTGCCACAGCGCCCGGAAGCGGGCGGGGGTCACTGGGTGCCCCGCATCGGGATCGGCACCTGGTGTTCGGCGGCGACCGTGTCGGCGAGCTCGTAGCCGGCGTCAACGTGCCGGATCACGCCCATCCCCGGGTCGTTGCGCAGCACCCGGGCCAGCTTCTCGGCCGCCAGCGGAGTGCCGTCGGCGACCGAGACTTGTCCAGCGTGGATGGACCGGCCGATGCCTACCCCGCCGCCGTGGTGGATGGAGACCCAGGAGGCGCCGGAGGCGGTGTTGACGAGCGCGTTCAGCAGTGGCCAGTCGGCGATCGCGTCGGAGCCGTCGGCCATGCCCTCGGTCTCCCGGTACGGCGAGGCGACCGAGCCGCAGTCGAGGTGGTCCCGGCCGATCACGATCGGCGCCCGGAGCGTGCCGTCGGCTACGAGTTCGTTGAAGCGCAGACCGGCCCGGTCGCGTTCGCCGTAGCCGAGCCAGCAGATTCGGGCCGGCAACCCTTGGAAGTGGACGCGGTCGCGAGCGAGTCGTAGCCAGCGTTGCAGCGATTCGTTCTCCGGGAACAGTTCGGCGACGGCGGCGTCGGTGGCGGCGATGTCCGCCGGGTCGCCGGAGAGCGCCACCCACCGGAACGGGCCCTTGCCTTCACAGAAGAGCGGCCGGATGTACGCCGGGACGAAGCCGGGGAAGGCGAACGCCCGGTCGTACCCGCCGAGCTGTGCCTCGCCGCGGATCGAGTTGCCGTAGTCGAAGACCTCGGCGCCGGCGTCGAGGAAGCCGACCATCGCCTCGACCTGGCGGACCATGCTGGCCCGGGCCCGGTCGGTGTACTCCTGCGGTTTGGCGGCCGCGTACGCCGGGGCGTCGTCGGCCGCGACTCCCTCGGGGACATAGCTGAGGGGATCGTGGGCGCTGGTCTGGTCGGTGACGATGTCGATCTCGACGCCGCGCCGGAGCAATTCTGCGAAGACGGTGGCGGCGTTGCCGACTACGCCGACCGAGCGGGCCCGGCGCTGCTGCCTGGCCGACACCGCCTCGGCCACCGCGCTGTCCAGATCGTCGGCGACGGTGTCGAGGTAGCCGCTCTCGACCCGGCGCGCGAGCCGGTGCGGGTCGACGTCGACGATCAGGCAGGCGCCGCCGTTCATGGTTACCGCCAGCGGCTGTGCCCCGCCCATGCCGCCGCAGCCGCCGGTGAGGGTGAGGGTGCCGGCGAGGCTGCCGCCGAAGCTCTTCTCCGCGACCGCGGCGAAGGTCTCGTAGGTGCCCTGCAGGATGCCCTGGGTGCCGATGTAGATCCAGGACCCGGCGGTCATCTGCCCGTACATGGTGAGCCCGAGCTGTTCCAGCCGCCGGAACTCGGGCCAGTTTGCCCAGTCGGGCACCAGGTTGGAGTTGGCCAGCAGCACCCGGGGCGCCCACTCGTGGGTGTGCATGACCCCGACCGGCCGGCCGGAGGCGACCAGTAGCGTTTCGTCGTCGGCGAGTGTGGTCAGGCTCTGGCAGAGGGCGCGAAAGGACGGCCAGTCCCGGGCGGCGCGGCCGGTGCCGCCGTAGACGACCAGGTCGTCGGGGCGTTCGGCGACCTGCGGGTCGAGGTTGTTCTGCAGCATCCGCAGCGCCGCTTCCTGCGGCCACCCGCGGGCGGTCCGGGCGGTGCCACGGGGGGCTGAGATCGGCTCCGGCATGTCAGCTCCTCCATTCCTTAACCAAGACTAAGGTACGGCGGGGGAGTGGCCGGGCCGCACCGGCCTCGGTGGGGGGACGGGCATGATAGAACCGCGTGGTGATGTCTGTCGCTGATTTACGCCGCGCTGTCGCCGCTTCCCGGTTCGCGCCCGTGGCCATCTTTCCGAAGCGGGCCGCCCGGGTCGCCCGGCACGACGCCCAGGTGGTCGGGGCGTCCGTGCGCTGGCTCTTCGGCTCTCGTGAACACCACAATTACACCTACGAGCTGACTCGGCGCAACCGTAATCATCTGGCCTGGTATGTCGCCGCGGTGTGTGGGGTGCCGGTCGCCGAGGTGCGTGGCTGGTTCGCCGAGCTGGAGGGCGACGAGCAGCTTCGTCGGCACATCGCCGCGGCGACGGTCGCCTCGTCCCGGCGAGGGCTGGCCGACCGTACGGTCCGGTACGGGCGGCGGCTGGGCTGGTACGCGATGGTCCGCGCCCGCCGCCCCGCGCATGTGGTGGAGGCCGGGGTGGATAAGGGGCTGGGCACCTGTGTGTTGGCGGCGGCGCTGTTGCGCAACGCCGAGGAGGGGCATCCGGGCCGGCTCACCGGGATGGACATCAATCCGGCTGCGGGCTACCTGGTGGACGCGGCCCCGTGGTCCGGGGTGGTGGACCTGATGATCGGTGACTCGGTGGCGGCGATCCGGTCGCTGGACACCCCGGTGGAGCTGTTTCTGCACGACAGCGACCATTCGGTGGCGCACGAGCGGGCAGAGCTGGCGGCGATCTCGGGCAAGCTGGCCCCGGGGGCGCTGTTACTGACTGACAACGTCACCCTGACCGATGTGCTGGCCCGGTACGCCGAGACCACCGATCGCCGGTTTCTCGCCTTCACCGAGCGTCCGGCCCGGCACTGGTATCCAGGCGACGGCATCGGCGCCGCCTGGTAGCGGTGGAATCAGGGTAGCAACATGGGTAGTATTATCGGTATGAAGCTGAGTGTCAGCCTACCCGAGGCCGACGTGGCCTTCCTGGACGACTACGCGACCCGGGCCGGAGGGTCGTCTCGGTCCTCGGTCGTCCAGCGGGCGATTCGGCTACTCCGGACCGCCGAGCTGGAGGAGGCGTACGCGCACGCTTACCAGGAGTGGGAGGCGAGCGAGGACGCCGAACTCTGGGATCGGGCGGCCGGCGACGGTGATGGTTACGGCGATGCGTCGCGGTGAGGTCTACCTGGTCGATCTCGAACCAGCGCAGGGTGCCGAAGCAAACAAGGTGCGCCCCGCGGTCGTGGTCAGCAACGACGCCGCGAATCGAAGCGCGGAGCAGACCGGCCGCGGGGTGGTGACGGTCGTCCCGGTCACCTCCAACACCGGCCGGGTCTACCCTTTCCAGGTGCTGCTGCGGGCTGCCGACAGTGGCCTGCGGGAGGATTCGAAGGCGCAAGCAGAGCAGGTTCGTTCGGTGGCCGTGCGGCGGATCCGGCAGCGGGTCGGCGGGCTGCCGGCGCCAGTGCTGGCGGAGTTGGACCGGGCGCTGCGGCTCCACCTCGCGTTGTAGCCGATCCGGGCCGCCGGCTCGTTGGACCCGAGGAGGTCCGGCGGGCGGGAGGCGGCGCGGGAGATGGATCGCACACGGGTGCTGGCGGCGGTGCTCAGCCTGACCGCCGGCAGCGCCGACGCGGTCGGGCTGCTCGGGTTTGGCCTGTTCACCGCCCACATCACCGGCAACCTGGCGGTGCTGGCGATGTACGTCGCCATCGGGCGGCCGGCGAGCCTGGCGCTGGTGCTGTCGATCCCGTTGTTCATCGTCGTGGTGGCGGCCGCCCGGCGGCTCACCGACCGGTGGACCCGCCGCGGCCGCCCGGCGCTGCGGCCGCTGCTCTGGGCCCAGCTGTTGCTGCTGGCGGGGTTCTTCGGGCTGATCGCGGTGGGGGAGGCGGTCGGCCTCGCCGGTTTCGAGGGCCGGGAGGTGCTGGCCGGCCCGCCCACCACGGCCGGCACGGTTACGGTGCTGCTGGCCGTGGCGGCGATGGCGGTGCAGAACACCCTGGTCATGATCGCTCTGACCGGTCCGCCGCCGACCACCGTGATGACCACGAACCTCACCCGGTTCATGGTGGCCGCCAGCGATCTGGCGGTGCGCCGCGGTGACCCGGCGGCGAGGCGGCCGGCGCGCGCCCAAGTGGCCAGGATCTGGCCGGTGCTGGTCGGGTTCCTGGTCGGGGCCGGACTCGCCGCCGCCGCGTACGCCGGGTTGGGTTGGTGGTCGATGGCGCTGCCGCTGGTGCTCGCGGCGGTGGCGCTGGTGGTGGCGCCGAGCGGGCGTCGCCCGAGCTAGGCGGCGGCGGGCCGGCGGGCGTTGCGCACCGACCAGACCAGCACCTCGTCGGCGATTTCCCGCCAACCCTGCTGAGCGGGCAACAGGTGCGCCCGGTCCGGATATTCGCGAAGCTCGGTCACCGCGGTCGAGGTGTAGTGGCCGGCGTTCGACCGCTGGACCGCCGGTGGCATCAGGTGGTCCAGGCCGCCGGACACGAAGAGCAGCGGCGACCGGTCGTGGTTGTGGTAGTCGACGAAGGTGGGCTGGTGGGTCCGGCGCAGGCCCGCCAGCGCCGTCTGCCACAGGATCCGGCCCGAGGCGGGCACCGCGTACCGGTCGTAGAGCCGCCGTGACTCGTCCGCCGGGAACGGGTTGGTGAACGCGTACCGCCATTGGGGGTAGGTCATCCCCACCGCCCGGTGCCGGCTGGCCGGGTTGCGCAGGAGCGGGAAGAGCACCCGGGCCTGGGTCAGCGGCAGCACCCGGACGCCCTGGGTGGGGGCCGAGTTCAGCGCCACCCCGGCCGCCCCGAGCCCGCGGTCCAGCAGCAGCTGGACGAAGGTGCCGCCGGCGGAGTGCCCGATCAGGATCGGCGGGTTCGGCAGCTGCCGGACCAGCGACTCCAGCCGATCCATGATCGCCGGCACGGTGAGTTCGGTGATCGGGGTCGGGTCGGCGTTGAGCGCCTCGACCTCGGCTTCGCAGCCCGGGTACGCCGGCGCCAGCACCCGGTACCCCCGCTGCTGGTAGTGGTCGATCCACTGCTCCCAGCTGCGCGGCGTGACCCAGAAGCCGTGGATCAAGACGATGGTGTCAGGTGTGTGGTTGCTGCCCGTGTTCATCAACCAATGGTGCGCCGGTAGTTGCCTTCTGACTACTCTAAGTAGCCTTTTCTGGCTGTGAAGTACCTGGTAGACAGACCGTCATGCACCTCGGTTCGCTGCACACCTACCCGGTGAAGAGCTGCCACCGGCTCGATCACCACGGCTCACCGGTAACCGTCGAGCCCTGGGGGCTCACCGGCGACCGGCGCTGGCTGGTCGTCGACCCCGCCGGGGTGGGCATCACCCAGCGGGAAGAGCCGGCGATGGCCAGGATCAACCCGGCGCCGGCCGCGGGTGGCGGGCTCACGCTGCGGGCCGCGGGCGCGCCGGAGCTGCCGGTAGCGGCGCCGACCGGCGAGCCCCACCGGGTCCGGGTCCACCGCGACGAGCTGACCGCCACCCCCGCCGGGCCCGCCGCCGACGAGTGGCTCACCGGCGTCCTAGGCCGCCCGGCGCGGCTGATGTGGCTGGACGACCCGGCCCGCCGACCGGTCGACCCGGCCTACGGGCGGGCTGCCGACCGGGTCAGCTTCGCCGACGCGTACCCGCTGCTGTTGACCAACACCGCCTCGTTGGGCGCGGTCAATGACTGGCTGCGGGCGGCCGGCAGCGGCGAAGGGCCGCTGCCGATGACCCGGTTCCGGCCCAACCTGGTGATCGCCGGCGCCGACCCCTGGGTCGAGGACAGTTGGCTGGGCCGCCGGCTGGCGGTCGGTGCGGTGACCTTCCGGGTGGTCAAAGCGTGCGGCCGATGTGTGATGACCACCACCGACCAGGAGACCGGCGCCCGCGGGAAGGAGCCGCTGCGGACGCTGGCGCGGCACCGGACCGTGAACCAGAAGGTGATCTTCGGAGTGAACGCGATCCCGGACCCGCCCTACGGGGAGATCACCGCCAGCGACCCGGTGACCCTGCTCGACTGAGCAACACCGGGCAAAGCTGGTGCGGGAGGGGGGACTTGAACCCCCACGCCCGAAGGCACAGGTACCTAAAACCTGCGCGTCTGCCTATTCCGCCACTCCCGCCAGCCCGGCCGATTCTAGTCGAACCCGCCAGCGCCTCGCCGCCCGGCGCGGCGCCGGACCGGGCTCAGGAGTCGAGGCCGAGGTCGCGGCGGAGCTTGGCCACGTGCCCGGTCGCCTTCACGTTGTAGAGCGCCCGTTCGATTTTTCCCGCCTCGTCGATCACGAACGTGGAACGGATCACCCCGGTCACCACCCGGCCGTAGTTCTTCTTCTCCCCCCACGCCCCGTACGCGGCCAGCGCGGTCTTCTCCGGGTCGGAGACGAGCGGGAAGGTGAGCTTGTCCCGCTCCTTGAAGGTCGCCAGCTTCGCCGGCTGGTCAGGAGAGATGCCGACCACCTCGTAGCCGGCGTCCTGCAGCGAGCTGATCGAATCCCGGAAGTCGCAGGCCTGCTTGGTGCAGCCCGGCGTCATAGCGGCCGGGTACGCATACAGGATCACCTTCCGGCCGCGCAGATCAGCCAGCGAGAAGGTGCTGCCGTCGTCGGCGGTACGGGTGAAAGCGGGCGCGGTGTCGCCCGGCTGCAATCGGGTGTTGGTCATGCCGACCACGTTACTGGTGGCCGGGTCGGGTCAAATAAATCGACCAGCCGGCGGAACTCAAGTGGCGCGGCGGCCGACTATGTGGGCATCATGGCGCGCGTGACCCCCACCAGGATCCATCGACTCGCATCAGTGCTCGGCGGGCTGGTGCTCGGCGCCTTCGTGGCCGTCGGGTTACTGGCGGCGCCGGCCTCGGCCCACGCCAACCTGCTCGGCACCGACCCGGCGAACGGTTCGGTCGTGTCGCAGCCGCCCGAGCAGATCGTGCTCACCTTTTCCGAGCCGGTCCGGCTGATCCCGGACCGGATCACGGTGGTGGCCCCGGACGGCGAGCCGGTGCCGCTCGGCGAGCCCCGGGTCGAGGGCACCGACGTGGTCGTCCCGGTCGAGCGGGTCACCACCATGGGCACGTACCTGGTCAGCTATCGGGTGATCTCGCAGGACAGCCATCCGGTGGGCGGTTCGATCACCTACTCGGTCGGCGCCCCGTCGGAGCCGCCGGAGCTGCCCGACCAGAGCGAGGAGCTCACCGAGCCGGCGGTCGCCGCCGCCATGAGCATCAACAAGTTCGTGGGGTACGCCGGGCTGGTGCTGGTGGTGGGGCCGGCGGTGATGCTGGCGGTGCTGTGGCCCCGGCGGCTCAGCCGCCGCGGCGCCACCCGGCTGGTGTGGGCGGGCCTCGGGCTGATCGGCGTGAGCACGGTCGTGGCGATGTGGGTGCAGGCCCCCTACAGCACCGGGCAAGGGCTCTTCGAGGCCAGCATGGCCGACCTGCGGGAGGTCTTCGCCAGCACCTACGGCACCGCATTGGTGGTGCGGCTGGGCGTGCTGGTCTCGGCGGCGCTGCTGCTGCGACCGCTGCTGGCCGGCCACGCGACCCGGTCGGATCTGCTGCTGCTCGGCGGGCTGGGCGTGGCCGGCATGAGCACCTGGTCGTTCACCGGCCACTCGATCGCCTCGCCGATCCCGGCGGTGTCGGTGGTGGTCAACACTGTCCACGTCGCCGCCGCCGCGTTCTGGATCGGCGGGCTGGTGGTGCTCGCCGGGTTCCTGCTGCGGCTGGCGAGCGAGCGGGAGTTGGGGGTGATCCTGCCGGAATGGTCGCGGTGGGCGGCGCTGTCCGTCTCCGGGCTGCTGTTGGCCGGCCTGATCATGGCGGTGGTGGAGATCGGTCCGCCGGAGGCGCTCTGGACCACTCGGTATGGTCTGCTACTGCTAGGCAAGATCATTCTGGTGGCGGTGGTGATCGCGGTCGCCGGCTACTCCCGAAAACTGGTCCGGCAACGACTCGGCGCAAGCCGGCCCGGGGCGATGCGGCTGGCGGTGATCGCCGAGGCGGTGGTGCTCGCCGGGGTGCTGGCGGTCTCGGCGGTGCTGGTGCAGACCACCCCCGGCCGGACCGAGGCGGCAGCGCCGCCGGTCAGCGACCGCACCGACTTCGTCACCTCGCTGGAGAGCCCGCTCTACCAGCTGGAGGTGACGGTCGATCCGGCGAGCCAGGGCAGCAACACCGTGCACCTGTACGCGTACGACCTGGACGGGGAGCCGCAGCGGGTGGAGGAGTGGACCGCCACCGCCACGCTGCCGGAGGGCGAGATCGAAGCGATGGAGATCCCGCTGCTGGCGCTGACCGACAACCATGCGCTCGGCGACATCGTGCTACCCGCCGAGGGCGACTGGGAGTTCAGATTTACCCTGCGGCTCTCCGATATCGACCAGGCGGCCGTGGTAGCGACCGTACCGATTGACTAAGCAAGCCAAGATAGGAGCAACGTCGTGCCCACACATCGCTGGCGCAGGGGAGCGGCCGGTCTGAGCGCGGTCGCGGTCGCAGCCGGGGTCCTGGCGGTGACCGCCGCGCCCGCCGCCGCCCACGTGACCGTAGCCCCGGAGGAGGCGGCCCAAGGCAGCATGGCGCGGGTGGACTTCCGGGCCCCGACCGAGAGCGACACCCTCTCGACCACCGGGCTGGAGGTCCACTTCCCGGAGGACCCGCCGATCCCGTCGGTGCTGACCGCGCCGGTGCCCGGCTGGACCGTCGACGTGACCACCCGCACCCTGGACGAACCGGTGGAGGGTGCTCACGGGGAGCAGATCACCGAGGTGGTCGAATCGATCACCTGGACCGCGGAGAACGAAGCCGCCGAGATCCGCCCCGGGGAGTTCGGCGAGTTTCCGGTCTCGATGGGGCCGATGCCCGAGGTAGATGAGGTCTTCTTCCGCGCCCTGCAGACCTACTCGGACGACACCGTGGTGCGTTGGATCGAGCTACCGGCCGGTGACGATGATGAACCGGCGCTGCCGGCGGCGTCGCTGCGGCTGGTCGAGGGCGACGGGCACGGGCACGGGCACGGGGCCACCGGTGACGCCGCCGCCGACGACGACCAGGCGGGTGAGAGCGGGCAGGCGGCCGGCGCCGACGACGGCAGCTCCGCCGGAGTCTGGCTGGGGCTGGGCGGGCTCCTCGCCGGGCTGGCCGGGCTGGTGCTCGGCGGGCTCGCCTTCCTGCGTACCCGGGCCGACTGACCCGACCCGGCGCCGCGCGTACGCCGGAGCGTCGTCACCCTTTGGTCCGTTTCAAGCTGTATGGTGCGCTTGAACGATCAGGGGGGAAAATGGTGCTAAGGGTGGTACGCGCGGTGCTGGGCGCCGTGCTACTGATGGTGGGCGTGCCGCTGTTGCTCATCGGCGGCCTCATGTACGTCGCCACCCAGCACCAGCATCCGACCGGTGGGTACGCCGCGGAGCTGGCCACCGTGAGCAGCGGCGGGTACGCCGTGGTGGTGCCCGACATCGACGAGCTGTTGCGCCGGGATGCGCCGTTCGCCCGCGCCGGCCAGACCAGCCTCCGGCTCGCCGCCGAGACCGGCGACGGCGCCCCCACCTTCATCGGCCTGGCCCCGGCCCATGAGGTGGCGGCGTACCTGGCCGGGGTGCGGCACACCGCGGTGACCGAGGTACACCTGGGTCGCGGGCCGCTGCCCGTCACCACCAGCGGGGTGACCGGCGACCGGGCACCGGCCAGCCCGCCCTACCAGCAGCCGTTCTGGCTCGCCAGCAACACCGGCGGCACCCTGGAGTGGACCCCACACGAACTGCGCGGCGAGCAGCTGGCGTTGGTGGTGATGGCGCTGGATGTCTCGGCGCCGTTGACGGTGGAGCTCGCCGCCAGGGTCGATCCGGGCTGGCTGACCTCGACGACCTACGGCCTGCTGGTGCTGGGGACCCTGGTGACGCTGCTGGCGGTGGCGGTGCTGAGCTGGCCGAGGCGCGCCCGGCAGGTGGTCTATGTGGTGCCGCCGAGCCAGTTGCCGGAGGTCGCGGCCCACCTGGGAGTGCCGATGCCGCCAGAACCGGCCGGCGTTGCGGTGCCGGCCGAGCCGGCGTTGGAGCCTGCGTTGGATCCGGCGGGGCAGCCTGGGCCGGCGTTGGAGCCGGCGGAGTTCCCCGAGCCGGCGGAGCTTGCTCCCGCTGGCGCCGGGCGGCCGGAGAGCGCCGACTCCGCACTGGAGTGGCCGCTGGCCACGACGAGCTCGCAGCATGTGACGGCGACGCCGATGGCGATGGTCGCGCAGGAGCCGGCCGGCTCGTCCCACGCGGTCGTCCTGGCCCCCGACCGCACGCTGGTGCCATAGCCGGCCTGCCTACATAGCGGGTGGCCCCCCACGGAATCCGCGGGAGGCCACCGGCACCGGGGGATCGGTGCAACCGGGGGAACGTACGCCCCGTTAGGTGTAGACTAGCGCGTTTTGCAGAGAATCGATAGCTCTATCATTTGAGTCGTGAATGTGGTATATTCCCTTGGCATCGTGGCACCCTCTAGGCTGAGCGGGTGACTGGCAACGGAGGCACCGACCGACTGGTCTGGGTGGACTGTGAAATGACCGGGCTCGACCCGGCCAAAGATGCGCTCATCGAGGTGGCGGCGCTCGTCACCGACGCCGAGCTCAACGTGCTCGGCGACGGCGACGGCGTCGACGTGGTCATCCACGCCGACGAGGCCGCGCTAGCCGGCATGCCGGAGGTGGTGCGTGAGATGCACGCCGCCTCCGGCCTTACCGAGGCGGTCCGCGCGTCCACGGTCACCACCGCCCAGGCGCAGGACAAAATCATGGCGTATATCACCGAACACATCCCGCAGCCCCGGACCGCACCGCTCTGCGGCAACTCGATCGCCACCGACCGCGGATTCCTCGCCCGGGACATGCCGGTGCTAGACGGCCACCTGCACTACCGGATGATCGACGTCTCCTCGGTCAAGGAGCTGTGTCGTCGCTGGTACCCGCGGGTTTACTTCAGCCAGCCCGCCAAGGGGATGGCCCACCGCGCGCTCGCCGACATCCGGGAGAGCATCCGGGAGCTCGAGTACTACCGGCGGACGATATTTGTCCCGCTCCCGGGGCCAGATGTCGACGCGGCCAAAGGGGTCGCGACGCAGCTGTAGACACCAGGTATCATTAGTCGGCGCCTCGTACCGGTGATCCCGTGGCGGGTGCGTCGTGGTGGCCGTAGCTCAGTTGGCAGAGCACCGGGTTGTGGTCCCGGGGGTCGCGGGTTCAAATCCCGTCGGTCACCCCACGAAACACCAGCTCAGCGCCCTGATCCCGCAGTTGTGGATCAGGGCGCTTGATCATTTGTCATCCAGGTGTCATCAGGACAAGACCCGACTGGGTGACCGAGCACGTCGTGGTGTACCGGCTGCCGGGGTGCCTCGTGCCAGGCCCACGACACCGAGGTGGCGCCGTCGTGCTCGTAGCGATCGCGGTGTTCGACCGCCGCTACCGGGGTGGCGTTGTCCCAGGCCAGCAGTTCGCCCGACGGGTGGACTCCGCCTGCGGCGAGGAGCGCGAGGTCGCCGCGGCTGCGGGGGTCGAACGCTGCCCGTACGGTGGCGGCGAGCTGGTCGGTGGTGGCCCGGCCGAGGACGGTGACGCCGCAGGCGGCCAGCCCGTCGGCCAGACCAGGTAGCGCGCGGTTGACCTCGGCCAGTGCGGCCTCGACGGTGCGGGGATGGGCAGGCGAGGCGTACGGGTCGAGGGTGACCGACACCCAGGTGGCGACGTCGGCGGCGGCCGCTGGTGAGGCGGCGACGAGTTGCTGCAGGATCCGGCGGGCGGCCGCTGGCCCGTCCGGGGCGAGGCGGGCGGTGACGTGGTCGGCCAGCCGGGAGCCGGTGTCGGGTGCGGTGTCGATGGTGACCGCCACCCAGCGGATGGTCTGTTGGTGCCCGAGGCCGGCCAGCCAGCCGCTCCAGTTCGCGACCCAGGCTGCGGCCTGCGCCGGGTCGGCGAGCCAGGTCGACTGTGCCGCGCAGCGCCAGCTGACGGTCATGGTCCGCAGCCGCCGGTTGTGGACCACCCCGTAGCTGCTGCCCTGTCCGTCGTCGACCGACAGTAGTTCGGTGGCGGCTAGCACCCCGGGGAGCTGCCAGCCATGACGGTGGGCTGCCATCATCCCGCCGCGCCAGGTGCGGCTGCGGCGGCCAATGGCCCAGCGGAGCCGCTGCAGCAGCGCCTGCCCGAGCGAGACCTCGTCCCACTGCAGGACGGTGCCGGCGATCACCGCGATGCAGGCGGGTGCGACCACCAGCAGCGTCACCGCAGAGATAGAGATGGTGATGACCCCGACCGTCAACGTCGCCAGGACCGCCACGGTGCTGGCGGGTCCGAGCCCGAACATTCCCATGCCGCGGGCGCGGCGCCAGCCACCGTACGTACGCGGCGTTTCGGAGTCGGCCGTGCCGGTCACCGCTGTCCCTCCGCAGTGTTCTCGCTGGCGGCCTGGGCGCCTTTCTTGACGGCGCCGACGGTGGCCTGGCCGACGGCGACCACCCCGGCCACGACCGGGGCGGCGGGGCCCGAAGCTGCGGCGGCACCAGCGGTGGCGCCGCTGGCTGCCGTTCCGCTTGCCGCAGTGCCGGAGGCGGCGGTTCCGGCCGCGGCCGTTCCTGTCCCGGCCGCTGGCGCGGCGGCTGCGGGGGTGGGGCCGGTGAACACCGGCGGGGTTGCGGTCGGCGGAGTCGAGGCGGTGCTGGTCGGGGCGGAGGGTGGGTTGCCGGTGTTGGGTGTGTGGCGGCGTTCCATGTCTCTGGCGTGGTCGGTGACCCCGCGCAGGGACGCTGCGGCGTGCAGGCTGGCGCCGCCGGCGGCCGCGAGGGTGCCAAGTCCGCCGGTGCCGGACTGGATGCCGCCGACCGGCCAGGAGAGGAACCGCAGCAGCGCAGGTAGCGCGATGATGCTCATTCCCAGCGTGGCCATGCCGATGGGCCACAGTTGCAGGCCTTCGTTGTCCTCGTCGCCGATGAGCATGAACGCGATGGCATAGATGGTGGCCGCCAGCGGCTTGTATAACACCAGCGCCAGGTGCCAGGTGAGAACCTTGCGCAGCCAGCCCGAGGTGCCCGTGGTGAAAGAACCTGCGGCAGCCAACTGCAACAGTCCGGTAAGGATGATGACCGCCGCACCCCGAAACAGCAGCAGCGCCAGCTGGAAGAAGTTGGCGATCATGACGATCGGGCCCAGGATCAACACCAGGGCCAACGGCGCCCCCGGCCAGGCGATCATGAGGTTGCTCAACCGTTCGACGAGGTCGTCAGCGTTGCCGTCGAGCCCGCCGGTGAGAATCCATCGGGAGTAGGCGTCGGTGAAGGCCAGCAACAGGTTGGTGCCGGTCACGGCGACCACGCCCCACAACGCCACCGCGACCAGGCCCTTGATCACGTTGATGAGCGGCTCGCCCCGGCGGGTGAGGATCATCAACAGCGCCTGCCAGAGAATGCCGCCGGTGGCGACGAGGATGGTGAACGGCAGCATCCAGCCCTGCAGGATCGTGGCCGGGTTGGTGATGTCCGGCGGGGGCATGTTTACCCACGCGGTAACCGCGCGGACGATCAGGCTGCGGAGGGCCTCCCGGATCGAGTCTGCTTCGAGCCAGGTCAGCTGCATCAGCACGCCCGCCAGCTGCGGCACACCATCCACGCCGGGGGCCTCGATCAGTAGCCGCAGGCTCGCCGCGTCCGGGGAGAAGCTGTCCAGCTGGAACCCTCGTACGGTGCCGTAGATCGGGCACAGCGGTTCCCCGTAGGGCACCTGCGCGATCTCCCGGGCGTCCTCGTACTGGTCGTGGACCCGATGGGCGAAGACTGTCGCGTCCGGACCGATCACCCGCCCGGTCAGCGTCGGCGCGAACGTGTCCGGCCCCACCTGCGGGCTGACCAGAACGGCTAGATGCAGCGCGGCCAGAACCGCCCCGGCGGGTTCCCGGGCGAAGCCCAGTCCGCGGTCACCCTCGCGCCGGTGCGGCCCGTACCGGTCGGAGTACGGCAGCGGCACCCCGCACAGGCTGGCCCAGACGAGCTCGTCGTCCGGCAGGATCGGCGCCGCCGGAGGCGAGTCCGGTTGCGCCGGGTCGACCGGCCGGTCAGTCTGCTGCGGGTGTCCGGTCGGCCCCGGCTGCGGGTCCGGACCACCATCGGACAGGCGCATGTGGAGGGCGGCGGCTACCGCGATGATGGCCAGTGCCGCGGCCACCGCCGCGTACCACAGGGCCCGGTTGCTGCCGCGGCGTCGGTGCAGTCCCGGGCTCATAGGGCGATCGCCCCCACGATGCTGGCCGCCACGGCAGCGAGGAACAGCCCGCCGAGCACCCACGGCACCCCGGCGGCCCCGTCGACGGCGGTCGCCGAGCGGTTGCGCCGGCCGATGATCATCATGCCGCCGCAGATGAACATCCCCAGCACCCCGGCGACCACCAGGATCCACTTGCCCCAGCCAATGAACTGGTTGGCGACCGCCTCCATCCCGGGCGGGGCCTCCGGGCCAGGGTTCGGTGCCTGCGCCAGCACCACCGACAACACGTCGAACAAGATCAGCACGTCGCTGCTCCTTGCGATCCAGGACCACCTGGTGCGGCCCGCAGCAGCGACGTTTCTCACCGACGGTTATCGCCGTCGTTAGTCGAAGAAGCGCCGGTGGCGCTACTGCGCTACCCGTAGCGCTACCGGCTGCCGTGCCTGGTCAGCGTGGTCGCATGTCCCGCCTGACCCGCGCCATCCCGCCTGCGGCGGTCGTGACCACGGCCCTGCTTCTCACCGCCTTGTCAGTGCGCTGCTCGAGCCCGCAGCCACCCCACGACGGTGAACTAGCGGGTCGACCGGCGGTGAGCGCTCCGGCCGCTCTTCCGTCGCCGGATCCGGCGGTGGACATGACCGAGCCCGACGCCATGTGCGAGGCGTTCGCCATAGCCCTGCACACCGCACCGGCGGGCGGCAACCTGCAGCCCGCCGCGTACGCCACCGACGACCTGGCCCTCGAGCTAGCCGCCGACCCGGGGCGGCACCCGGCCGGATCGGAAGACGGCCACCCCGGCGGTGCCGCCGTCGACACCGGCCCGTACGCCGGACACCTCCCGCCCGACCGCGACGGACACTCCCACCGCGCGGTGGTGCTCCGCAGCGGCGGTGACGCCGAGGAGCCGCGGTGGATCGTCTACTGCACCCTGCAGCAGGTCGGCGACCAGTGGCGAGTGGCCGCGTACGAACGGGAACCACGGCCATGAGCCAGCAACCCTCGCACGCTTCGACACTCACCTCGCTGGTGATGGTCGCGCTCGCGTTGGTCAGCGGCACCGTCCTGATCTTGGTCGGTGGGGTGGCCGGGACGGTCGGAGTGACCGCCGGACTCGCCGGACAGTCCACCGTCCTCAACGTCGAAGTCATCCCGGAGCACGCCCGCCACCTCGCCAGCTGGGTGATCCGCGCCGGGTCGATCTGCCCCCAGATCACCCCACCGTTGATCGCCGCCCAGATCGAGCAGGAAAGCAACTGGAACGCCGATCGGTCGCGCACAACCCGCCCGAGCGCGGCGGCGACGCGATGGGCATCGCCCAGTTCCAGGCCGGCACCTGGGCCGAATGGGGCGAGGACGCCAACGGCAACGGAATCAACAGTCCGTTCGACCCCGAGGACGCGATCTGGGCCCAGGGTCGGCTCATGTGCGACCTGGTCGACTGGGCCCAGCGGCAGTTGGCCGCCGGAGCGCTCCAAGGTGACCCAGTTGATCTGGCGCTGGCCGCCTACTTCTGCGGCCGGGCCTGCGTGCTGGCCGCCGGCGGGGTCCCGGCCGGCGGGCTGGCCAGCGAATATCCGGGGCAGGTGCGGGCCCGGGTGCCCACGTACAGCCTGACTGCGGTGGTGCCGGCCGGTGAGTGGACGCTGCCGCTACCGGCTGGAAGCTACGAGCTGACCTCCGGCTTCGGGATGCGCTGGGGCCGCCTCCACGCCGGTGTCGACTTCGCCGCGCCCACCGGCACCCCGATCTATGCGGCTGCGGGCGGGGTGGTGCTCGACGCCGGCTGCACCAGCCCACGCTGCGACATCCCCGGCAGCATCGACATGCCGGGCTGCGGCCTGCGCGTCAACATCAACCACGGCGGCGGGATTGTCACCCGCTACTGCCACGCGGTGGCCCTCAACGTGGCGGCCGGCGAGCCGGTCGTCGCCGGGCAGGTCATCGGCTGGGTCGGCTCCACTGGCAACTCAACCGGGCCGCACTTGCACTTCGAGATCCATCAGGGCGCTCCACCCGCCACGAACGACACCGCGATCGACCCCATCCAGTTCCTGCAGGCGGCCGGCTTGAACCCGTAGCGCGGTTGGCCGCTCGGACTCCCTCCAGTTGTACGCAAGGTCGATGCTCCTCCCTTGTGTTCTGTGCCATGCTTCCCCGATGGGATTTAGGGAGCCTCGGTCAGTAAGCGAGTTTCGCGAGTCCGCGCGGACCTATATCGACCAGTACACCGATCCCGCACGGCGCTACGCTTTCGCCACCTACGATTTGGCACCTACCCACCACGGCCCGCTGCAGCCGTCCGATATCTTCATGGCGAACCTCTTGAGTCTGCGGTTGGGCTGGGACGCCGTCACGCCGCTATTTGTGGAAGGGGCAGACCCCTATACCGACTTTCGGGTCAGGCTCGACACTGCTCTTGAGGAGGCACGACAGCTTCCTGCTCTTGAAGACTGTAGCGATAGCCAGCTCGACATGCCGGCCCTCGGGCGCGCCAACGCCGCAGCGAAAGCGTTAAGGCCTGTCGTCGGGCGCAAACGTATATGGACCCCAGTTACGGTATCGAAGGTTCTGCACCGACTCGCACGTAATGTACCTCTAATCGATAGTCGAGTGCGGAGTTTCTATCGGACGCAGTCGCCGGAAGGTGTACGGCGTAGGATGAGTAGTGATCTCCGGTTGAACCAAGGCTGGTTAAGCGAGGTCGCAGAGAAGTACCCGATACGCAGCGCACCGATGCCATTGTCCCGGGTCGCCGACATTCTAATATGGATCGGGGGAACTATCCCACGGCCTTCCTTGGGCGTTAGTGACGTTCGGTAGATAAAGTTTATATCAGAAGTACGGGGATTAGATAATTTTCGGTCATTAGGATGTCGATGTGAATGAGCGACTGTTGTGCGCGTTCTTTGAGGATCTTGCCAAGTCAGAGGAGCAGGCCGAGAACGCGGCAATAGAAATAGTCACTAGCCCCGAAGTGCCCACCTGGGTCGAGAACCACCAAGTCGTCAACGTGCTTCGTGGCGCCTTGTCGGAACCTGAGCATTTTGAGGCGCTGGCAAAGGTGGTTCGGGAACTAGTCCATTCAGCATTGCACTCTGCGCTGGTGTCACTTGACGGGGGAGCTGAAAGTGCCGAAGTGGGACAACTTGATTTGGTAGACAATGAGGGTGCTTCTCTCGGCGGTTCTCTACATGAAAAGTATGTTGATTACCTCTTCGAGACTGGTCGAATGACCTGAGGCGGTCGCGGGTCAGGGTCTTTTCCTGCCGGTGCGTTGATCTTTGTGCCCGGCCTACAACCGACAACTTCGGCCTAGTGCATGCCCAGCGAGTGGCGACCACGGCCCGCGCCGGTTGCTCCAGGCTCTCAAGTGCTCCAGCGAAAGCAGTAGCGCTGTAGATAACGCGGGCGCGATAGCTCTTGACCATGCGAGCGCTTCGGGAAGACCGGGCTTACGTCTTTGTCAAGGGCATACCGGAGGCAACGGCTATCCCGGCGTTGCACAGCGGTGGGAGCAGCGCTATGCCGAACGAGCGATGGGTCTCCGATGCGAGCGCTTCGGGAAGACCGGGCTTACGTCTTTGTCAAGGGCATACCGGAGGCAACGGCTATCCCGGCGTTGCACAGCGGTGGGAGCAGCGCTATGCCGAACGAGCGATGGGTCTCCGACGCTGGTGCCAGCACCTGGGGTTACCTTGGCTAGGGGATCGCGGCGGCTTGGAGATCAGCCGGAGCTGGAGTTCCTATGGGGACCACCAGATGGGTCGGTAGGGGAGGCGGATCTTGAATCAGTACGGCAGCCAGGCGAAGCGGTATTGGCAGAAGAACCTGCCCCGCCAGTACGGGCAGATCGAGGACCCGGTGGCGTTCTTCGGCGAGATGGGCGAGGCGATGGCGGAGCAGATCGACGAGCTGAGCCGCCAGATCGCCGGTCCGGATCAGCCCGGCGAGGGTTACCTCGGCAAGCTCGGTCGGCTGCAGATGGCGCGCGTCGAGGCGGAGACCGAGGTGATGCGCGAGCTGCTGCCGCAGCCGGAGGACGCACAACAGGTCGAGGGAGATCCCGCGGCGTAGCTCCTGGTGTAGCTGAGCAGCCGGATCTGTTCGAGGCCCTGGCCGAGGGCTGGCAGACGATACCTGCGAGCAGCTCGCCGTCTCCCGCCCCACCGGCATCCGTCCCGCCGCCGGCGCCGCGGTTCCGTCCGGACTCTCAGGTCGACCTGGCTCCCTCTGGGGAACTGGCTCGGATCCGCGCCAACCTGGCGGCCATCCAAACGTGCTTGCCCGAGAAGTAGGGTCGGTCTTCGGCTACCCGGTCGATCGGGATCAGGGTGCCATCGAGGATCGCGTAGGCCAGCCTGCCGATGCGTTTCATCGCGGTGGCCTGGTCTGCGGCCTTGGCTGCGAGCAGGTCGATCGCTTCCTGGATGTAGCGCCAGGCGGTGGTGATGCCGATGGCGAAGCCCGCGGCCAGTCGGGTGTAGGTGTCGCCGTTGCGTAGATGTGCCAGGACCAGCAGCGCTTGTTGGCCGGGGTCGAGGCGTCGCCACCGGGTGCGCAGGATGCTGCGGCGGGCGCGAATGAGGTCGGCCAGGTGGTTGAGGGTGCGGGTGGACAACGCGACCGTCGAGGGGTAAGACAGCATGTCAGAGGGGCTCCTGTGCGGGGCATCGTTTGGTCGACTGCTGTCCTATCGGGAGCCCCTCCCTACCTCGCAGCCGCCCCCTTGCCCCTCGTCGACTACCCCGCTGACCTGCTCACACAGGTTGAAAACGGCTCACTATTACGGGGAACACCCGCCAACGCCGGCAACGCACCAGACACCCGCGAACTGTAGCGGCTCAAACCTAATTGGCGCATCGGCCGGTACGCGGTTCGGTGAAGTCCTGGCGCGGCAGTATCCAACGAGCCAGATCCACCGCCAGTTCGAGGTGCACACGCCATATGGTAAGCGCGTTGTCGACTACGCGGTTTCAGACGGCAATGGAGGCTATAACCTGTTTGAGGTGAAGGCGAACCGATCTCGATATACTATCGTCCAGCGACGGAAGACAACTGGATTAGCCAGCATCTGGGCTGGGGCGCTACTGTTGTTCGGATGAGCCAGAGCTGTCCGCTGGGCTGTTGACTTGGTGAGGATGATGAGCTTCGACCTGTGCTTCTGGGCCTCGGGTGCGGGTGCGGCGGAGGAAATCTACAACGATGCGTGCGATGCTGACGACAGCCGTCTCGCAGCCAGCGAGAACGTGCTCCGGTTCAGATCGGAGCTGCTCGGTCGGTGGGTTAGCTTCAATGATTTTATTGAGCCATTGGAATATGACCTTGACACGGGTGAGCATCTCAATCTTGACAGATACGTCCTTATTACCGTTCCGGTAAGTTTGATTGGAGAGCTATCGGAGATCGTTAAGCTCGCTCGTGATTATGGGTTAGCCTCGGTCTTTCACTAGCGTTGTGATCTTGGTTGTCCGAGCGGGTTTGTTGATGGGTGTCGCTGTCTTTCGCTGGTGGGCAGCACGAGGGGACCGGCCGGCGCCGGTCGCGTCCCTGTCAGTGGGTCGAGGGTGGATAGCAGCGGCCAGGGGTTCAGGTGACCGGTCTGGGAAGTGCGGCCAGCCGGGTGAACGCGGCGGCCAGCTCGGCTGCCCACGGCCAGGAGGCGGCGATGCGTAGCCGGACCTGCCTGGCGCCGCGGGTGATCCGGGCCGCGGTGTGCAGCAGTCGGTAGCGCAGCTTCTTCGGCTCAGCCTTGGCGAGTTCGCCGTCCAGGAGCAGTAGTTGGAGCCAGGCGAGCAGGTCGATGCCGGTCAGGGCGAGTTCCAGCCAGACGGTGTTGATAGCGAACTGGCGGGAGGGGAACCGGCCAAAGCCGGTGTTCTTCCCGCAGCGGATCCGGTCCTCGACGCGGGCATGGGCGCGGTGGCGCACCTCCAGGTACTGCAGCGAACCGGTGGCGGTGTCGGTGGCGAACACCTGGTGGCGCATCTCGTTGATGGTGTCGAACAGGTCCAGCTGTGCTCCGGGGTGGGGCCGTTCCCGCCGTACCAGCATCCTGGTTCCGGGCGGGTAGTTGGCCAGCAGCTGTGGATCGACCAGATGCGTGATCTCGGCGATCTGCGCGCCGTCGCGGACCCCGCCGTCGGCGTCCAGCGCTGGTTGCCACATGTCCTTTCCGGCGGTGCTGATCGCGGCCCGGATCGGTTCGGTGATCGGCACCCCGACTGAGAAGCACGTGTCCATCCCCTGCTGGCGCAGGCTGCGGACATGCGCCAGGAACCCGTAGGTGCCACCGGCGGTATCGGCGCGGATCAGGATCGGCGTGCCGTACCGGTGCGGGTCGGGGATTTGGGCCAGGGCCTGGTCCAGCACGGTGATGTGGTCGGCGGTGGTGTTCGATCCGGCGCTGCCGGTGCGCAGCAGCCCGGACAGCGCTTCGGTGGTGTTATCAAGGAAGCAGAACAGAGGATGGAACCCGAAGGTTCTCTTCCAGGTCTTGCCGGCCTGTTCCTTCTCCGAGTGGGCCACCACAATCGACGCGTCGATGTCGAGGACCAAACCGGCCACCGGCCGGTCGCCTGCCATCGAACTCGGCAATCCGCCCCGGGTCTCGTATCGTTGCGCCCACGCCACCTCCCGCGCGGCCGCGCGCGCCGCCCGCAGCCCGCCCAGCCCACTGCCGGCGGCGCCGGAAAGCACCCGCCACGCGGTCGCATCCGAGGCCACCGACCCGAACAGCTCCGGCTGGCCACGCAACACCGCCAGATCGGCGATCGCCTCACCGCCGTCGGCGATCATCACCGCCACATCGACGGCCACCCGGCCGGGATCATGGCCACTATCGCGCTGGCGCAGCCCCGCCAACGCGTGGCTGAACTGGCCACACAGCCCTGTCACCTCCGCCAGGTCGGCCAGCAGCCGAGCACCGGCATGTCCGACCACGCCCTTCCCGTCCGTGGTGGCGATGATCTTCGGGCGGGTTCCGGTAGCCTTCACCTGGCAAGTGCCTTCCGTGACGGGACAGATCGACCTTCAGCAAGTCAGATCATCCCAGATCAGAAGGCACTTCCTCTTTCTTGATCCACCATCCGGACCGCCGCTACTGCACGGCCAAGGTTAACGATCTATGACCCTCAAGCGGAGCAGGTGCTGCGAGCGTAGTCGATTGGCCCGATATCCAATTTGATTGGAAAGAGCGGCTATCTGAGAAAGATGCATCTCGGCGTCAGAACCGGCTGAGCAGTGAGGTGATCTCAGCAAGAATCGTCGGGCAGCTCATCTTGGCTCACGCCTGATCCAGTTCGGACCCCCGCACGCAGGCGTGGAGCCCTTCAGGTAGGAAGTTCTCACCACAAGATCACCTACCGCGAAGGATCCCACGTGATCGCCTATCCTGCCAATGCTCGACGTACCCCGTGAACTCGTCCACCACCTGGCCCGACTCCTGACCGCCGAACGACGCACCCGCGGCACCCGACGACGCACCCGAGCGCTGACCTGCTTCAAACAGGCCCTTCTGGTACTGGTCTGGTACCGCAAACGCGAGGACCTCACCCTGCTGGCCGCCGGATTCGGCATCTCCCGCGCCACCGCCTACCGCTACCGCGACGAAGCCACCAACGTGCTGGCCGACGGCGCCCAGACCTCCACCAGGCGCTACGCCGGGTCGCCAACCAGGTCATCAGCGGGTTCGCCGCTTCGCACCAGGTCGTCGAGGCCCTCGATCGTGTCCGAGCCTGGCTTCAGCGAAGCCCTGACAACGCACAGCTGGCCGACATCGTCGCGGCTTGCCAGCTGGGCGTCGCGGTCACGACAGCCGCGGTACGGATCGATCCCAGCAACCGGGCCCCTTGAACAGGGGAGCAAATGGGGGCCGGGGGGTCAACCCTAGCCTTGGCCGTGCAGTAGCGGCGGTCCGGATGCAATGCCGTTAAGGTAGGGCGTCTGGGCAGGCCAGGATGGGTGTGGGTGGTCCGGCATGTCGGATGATCTTGTCGGTGGGTCGCTTGACGCGGTAGGAGTTGTGGCGGGCGCGTTTCACCGCGCGGGGGCAGGTACGTTGACGCCGTCGTGGGTTGAGATGCCGCAGGATTTCCTGTGTGGACTCGGCGATCGCTTCGGTGAGGTGTTCAGGGGGAAATAGCCGCCTGGTCGGTGACCTGGCGGCGGACCACACGAAGGCCACGTATGAACGATGTCCGGTCGGGGTCGTAGCCAGCCTCGTCGGCGGCGTCGACCAGTAGGGCGCGGATGCCGTAGTGTGCCAGCAGCAGGCCCCACAGCTCCTGCTCGACCAACTCGGGGGTCTTCGACCGCAACACTTGGCCACGGCCCCGCAGGTCGGTCTTGACCTCGTCGATAGCCGATTCCTCTTCCCAGCGCTGGTGGTAGGCGCCGGCCAGCTCGCCAGCGTCGACCTGCCGCGGATCCAGCATGGTGGTGACCACGGCGATCAGCTCACCGCCGGGGTTACGGTCGGGCACGGTGTACTCGACCACCCGCACCAGGCGGGCCAGTTCGGCAGGCACCTCGGCGCCGGTTTTGGCCGCCGCGGCCAGCCGGGCACGCCGGTCGGCGTCCAGCCCGGGCCGGTAGATCAGGGCCAGGTAGGAGCCGTCGGCCAGCCACCGCAGGTGCCCGATCGACACCGACGCGCCGATGCGCCAGAGCAGGTCAGCACCCGTATCGGCGAAGCTGTTGAACAACTCCCAGGAGTACAAGCCGGCATCGGCGGTGACCAGCATGTCCGGCTCGATCTTGTCGACCAGTTCGGCGGCCAGGGTTCGTTCCCCGGCGCGGGCCGCGCCGGGCACCGCGGCCACGATCGCCCGGGTGCCGCACTCGGCCAGGGCCATCACCTGCAGTTTCGGGAACGCCGAAGCCTTCGGACCCGACCCGATCCGCCCGAAATGTTCCACGTTGGCGTCGCTGTCGGGCACGTCGAAGCTGGTGCCGTCGATAGCCATCAGCCGGCGCCTTGCCAGCCACGCCCCCTTCGTACCAGTGGTGGCGATCGGCACCGCTGCCCGGTCGAACAGTTCCTTGACCGGTGCCGCACCCAGCCGTTTACGGGCCTGGCAGATCGCCGAGGCGGTGGGCACCTGCCAGTCATCGACCCACGAACCGAGCTTACGAAGGTTCCCCACCAGCCGCCGCATCACTTCCTCATAGGACTCGTTTGAGTACAGGCCCAAGGCGATCGCGTAGCGGATCATCACATGAGCAGGAAGCAGCCGGCGGCGTTTCTCCCGTACACCGGTGTCGTTGATGACTTCCTCGATCAGGTCCCGGCCGAACCTCGCCGACAGCACACCCAGCCCGATGTGGTCGGTCAGCCGGTCACCCGAAACCTGCTCATCTTCCTGCCCCTGCGGCACCGCCATGACCGGGAACGGTAACCCACCCGCCGGCGCAACGCTCACCCCACCGCGCTGACCTCGAAAAACGCCCCTACCTTAACGGCATTGCCTCTGGGTCCGGGGCTGGCATCATAGCTCCGTTGCTCTGGCCGGCGTTTATCGCATTCTTCGTGGGTGTGCTGATTTTGTTGGTTTTCGTTCCGCTGATCATGTTGTATAATAAGCCATCCTTCCTGGTGGCGCCCCATGATCGCGGCAAACCGGGTGGACTCGAACTCAAGCGGATCTACCGCGAATAGGTTCGGGTATACGGTGTGTCGGCGGTCCTGCCGTTGGTGTGGGTTGCCTTGGGTTTCTCCTGTTCGTTGGGCCGGCGCTACGGCTTACATGTGTCATCTACTAGCGGTCTTGCCGGTGGAGGTATACACACCGCCGAACGGCCACACTTGATGATCACCACGAAACACCGAGGCTAAAGACTGGGAAGCGGTTCCTGCCGGCCGCTGACTTCACGCTCGACTACATTGATGAATTTAGAGTGGCTGCTCGCGGCACGGCTGCGGCTATCAGCGGAGGCGGACCATCGGTAGCGTAGCCGGGGGATATGGAGGGCCGGCAATTGGTAGCGTACTCGCAGCGTCGCTCAGGTGTGGTCCAGCTGCGCCAGGGCGTGCTGCTCTTGGTAGCTGGGTTGGCCGTGGCCGGAGGGCTCATAGATGGCTGGGGTGCGGAGTTAACACGCTGGGGGTTGGGTCGGCGGGTTGGTAAGCTGAGTACAGTCGGAGAGGGTGTCTGCTGATGTGGCTGGTGGCGATATTCTTTACAGTTGCGGCGGCGACTGGGTGGTACATGGTTCGGCAGTATTGGCGGCAGTCTGACAAGTTCTTCCAACAGCGCGAGACATTTCGGCTAGTCTTCCAAAGCCGCTGGCTCAGCGAGTCCTTTATGCGGACCCCATTGGTTGTTGCCGTCACGTGCACGCTCATCGCCGTATCGACGTTGGGTTTCGCCATATCCGGTTCGCCCGAAACTGCTTCCGGCGGCACCGAGGTGCTCCTCTGGTCGTTGTTCATCCTTTTCTTCGCCGGTTGCTTTGTCACAATTGTTCTTGCGCCACTGATTATTTTCTTCAATAAGCCATCTCTTATGGTGGCGCCACACGATCGCGGCAAACCCGGTGGTCTTAAGCTTAAGCGGCTCTACCGAGAGTAGGCTCTTATCCTTTACCCGTCGGGTGGTGGGACGACCTGTGGGAGACCGCCGCTGCGCGCATCGACGCCGATGACGCGGCACGGCTGCTGCTCAACGTCCAGCCGTGGCGGCCCTGGCGCGGCCGCGACTCGCAACTCGACGCTGTACTCGACGCTGCGGAGCGTCCCGTCGCCCGGCCTCGCTCGACCGACCGGGCGACGGCGTTCGACGCCGACCTGGTCGCAATCTTGAAAGCGACCGGCGCCGACCGCCCGGCGGTCGGATCGGTGCTGCGGCAGATCGGCCGTCGTAGGCTGCCGCTACCAGTTGTCTGGCTCACGGTCGTGGTGCCCGCACTCTTCGACCGGTCAGCTGAGAGATGCCAGCGGCGCGAGGCCCGCACTAGATATCGGCAACTACCGCTCTTTTGGTAGGGCTGGTAGATTGTCCGAAATTCTATGAAACAGTTTCACCAATATCAACGTAGCTAGGTGTCCCATGGTCGGATGGTTTTGGAAGCATGTTGCCTTGCCCCTTTTGGTGGGCGCGGCTTTGATCGGCGCGGGAGTTGCGACCCACCTTGTGATGGTGAATAGGGTAGGGGACAGGCAAACCATGGGTGTTGCCCTTGCTGCAGAAGTTGTCGAGGTGAACAGTAAAAGAGGCTTTAAAAGTGTGACGATCAGTTACACTTACTCCGGCGTCGCGCGAGAGGTGACTCTCAGGAAATTGTTTGGCGATGTTAGCGTGTATGATTTAGGCGATCGTGTTACTGCCTACATAGAGCCCGCTGACCCCGACAAAGTGGCACTGGCTGAAGGATTCGCTAGTGAAGGGTGGCGGACGCAACTCCCCTTACCATTAGCGTTGGTCGGCGTCGTGCTCCTTATCCGGTCGGCCCTCCGCCCTTTTCGGCATAAGCCGCCGTTCACACAGGATATTAGGTAAACATTCAGCCGCCCTGTCGAAGCCGGCGTCGTGTGGTGGATCTTGCTGACCCGGTGGTGACGGTTACTGTGTGGGCATGGCCATCGAGGACGCCCGTGTGATGATCGCCGCGTTGGCGCAGCCGGAAGCGTTGCTGGTGTTCGGTGCGATCGCCGCCGCTACGTCAGGGGCGCGGCTGCGGGACGAGTTAGGGCACCCGCCATCGGGGACTTCTTATGTCACGCCGTTTGGTTTGGAGGAGAAGACATCGCTGCCGCGAGACGTGATCGAGCAGGCCGCTGGGCGGCTGAAGCGGGCGGGTTTGCTAGAGGTCTTGCCCGACGAGCAGGGTCGGTACGAAAGCTGGCGTATCAACGAGGCCGCGCTGGCGGCCGCATCGACGTGATCGCCCGAGGGGGTGGGTCGCAGTGCGCTTGAGGCGCAGCGTGCGGTGGCCGCCCGGTGATGCTGCCGGCGGCTGGTGTGGGGTGTGGACCTCAGACGGTTGCGGGTAACTCTGGCATCCAGGGTCGGCCGAGGATTGCCTGGCGTAGGACGGTTATCTGGTTGAGTCCGTGTTTGGTCGCGGTGGACAGGTAGCCGAGGATCTGGAACCGGTCGCGGGTGCGGTCTTCGCTGGTGAGTCGGCCGGAGATGTTCTGCTGGATCTTGGAGGGTCGTAGGTCCCGCTCGGCCTGGTTCGAGGTGGCCGGCACGCGCAGGTCGGTGGTGAAGCGCAGCACGTCGTCGGGCCGGTCGTGGAGCTCTTCCAGCAGCAGTCGGGTCTTGCGTTCGCCGGGCCGGTCGCCGTGGCTTGCGGTGGTCTTCAGCCCGACCAGCACCCCGTGGCGGAACCGTCGTACCAGCTCGTCTTTGACCGTGGGGTCGATCTGGTCGGCGCCGGCGGCGCGGGCGGTGTTCGCCTCGTGGATCAGGCCGCGTAGCGCGTCGCGGATCTGGGTCGGCCAGTGCTCGTCGGGGTACAGCTCGACCGCCGTCTCGAGATCACGAACGAGGTGAGCGGTACAGAGCTGGTGCAGCAGGTGCGCGTACGGCGCGGCGTCGTAGTTCTGGTAACGGTCGTGCACGATCACCGACCCGGCGGCCAGGTCGGCGATGGCCAACGCTTTGAAGGTGTCCAGGTCCCGCCCGCCGAGCAGGTAGTGGGTGTACAGCTCGGTGCAGGCCACCAGCAGGTACTTCTTGGACCCGGCCGGGCCGACCCGCAGCGGGGTCTCATCAGCGGCCACGACGTGCGCCAGGGTGAGCAGCGCCCGGATCCGCTTGTCCACCACATCCAGCAGCCCGGCGGCGCGGGCCAGCATGCCGTGCACGAACCCAGCCGAGGGTGCGGTGCCGGTCAGCGACTCCAGCAATCCGAGCACCCGCCCGACCGGCAGGAACTGCACCGCCAGCAGGTAGACCGCCAGCGCCTGCAGGTTCGGCCCATAGCCGACCGGCCCGCTGCGGGCACCCTCGGGCCGGGCGGCGGTGTGCACCTGCCCGCAGCCGCAGGCCACCGCATGCTGGTCATACTGGGTGACCTTCACCGCCACCGGCGGGATCTCGTGCTGCTGGTACTGGTCGACGATCCCCAGATCCCGACCCTGGGCCAGCTCCGTGCCGCACTCGCAGCGGCCTTGCGGGAACCGGTCGACCCGATCGTCGGGGTCCTGCCGCCAGGCCAGGTTCGCCCCAGGCGCCCCCGGCTGCTTGCCCCGCGGCTTCGAACCCCTACCACCGGACCGCTTCGGCTTCGGCGCGCTGCGGCCCGGATCGTCATCGCGCGACGGCGGCACGGACGAGTTACCCGAGTTCCGCGACAGCAGGTGCTCCAACCGGGCCAGCTTCGCCGCCAGCTCCTTGTTCGCTTCCTCCAGCCCAGCGATCCGCTCGCTCTGTGCCCGGACCAGCACGATCAGGTCCTCACGAGACAGCTCCTCCAGCTCGGCCACCACAAGATCGAACCACACCAGACAGACAGCCCGCTCGACAGCCCTGGGCTCACTCAGCCCGCGACCACCGCTACCCTCCGCGCCACGGCTGAATGCTTACGATATTAGCTATCTGGGCGACCTGGAAAGAGTGTCAGACTTATCCGTAGGGGCGATCATCCACGGCGACTTCACGGACGTGTGGCTTCCGGCCTATGAGCGGGTCCGCGACGGTCTTCGTAAGGAGCGAGGGTTCGGACTTCGGATTCACGTGCGGTTTCTGATTGGTGAGGCGGGCCTGGGAGATTTTGAGGTTAAAGGAGGTGATGTCAGGGTCTGTGCATTCTTTCAGAAGCACCAGTTGCTGGTGGTTGAAGCGTTCGTGCCGCTCGGATCATCGACGCCCCCAACGGCGATTCTCTGTGGGCTTCTTGAGCAAGCCCTGGCTGCTGGCGAGCAGCACGCCCCAAGCGAAGGCTCTTCCCGGACTCGGCAACCCGCGTAGGGTTTTTGATCGTATAGCGCTGCCTGATCTATAAGACGGGTCAGGGGAGCCTCGAATCGACCAGTGCGGTCAGCGGCGGTGCCGGTGTCCGGCAACGTGGCGACCGCCCAGTCATACTCGCGGCGGCGGCAGGTACAGTTTCCGATCGATCAACACCCGCGGTTCCGGAGTACTGGCGCTGAGCTCGGGAACGGCTACTCAGTTGGGCCTGCGGGCCATTAGCACCTCGGTATCGCCCGGCCAGTCCCAGAAGATCCCTTCGGGCGAACGGTTGGCTAGTAGTGCCCGCACCTCCCCGGCAAAGTCGTCAAGACGATCACCAAACAGGTGCGGCGCCGAGGACGAGAGGGACAGGTAGCCGGACAAGACGCTTTCGCTGTCTCGCAGGAGGTCGGGGATGCCTGGGAGGAAGAACGGCTGCGGAACACCGAAGCGGGTCCGCGCCAACACATCCTCGAAGCGGTGAGCCCGCTGCTGGGCAGTGCCCTGGCCGGCGCGCCGGGTAGGGCCGAGATACTTCCTGACGAGCGCCTCGATCTCGTCGTGGGGGATCGCAGGCACCCCTGGATCCGGTGGCTGTGGCCGTCCCGTCACAGTGTGGACGATGAGGGCCAGCGCACCGCCGGGCTCCAGCATGTCGTAGACGGCCTCCGCGACTAGGCGTTCGTCAGTCCAGTGGAAAGACTGGCCGAAGGTCACCAGCTGGTACGGCCCTGGCGCGACTGCGGGCAGGTCCTCGGCGAGCCCCTGGACCCATCGGATGTTCCCGACCGCCGCTTTCTCGGCCGCGCGGCAGCCCTCCGCCAGCATGTCGCCATCCGGATCCAGGCCGATCACTTGCTCGAAGAGGTTAGCAAGCCGGACGGTAAGGATGCCTGGGCCGCAGCCGGCATCCAGAAGCCGGCCGCTTCCGTCCAGACCCAGTTCGTGCGCTAGGAAGGCCTCGAGCTCTGGTGAGTACATGGGGCGGCCGCAGCGATAGTGGACAGCGGAGCCGAGGTAGATCGTGGGGTCATAAGGCACCCCACCAGTTTCCCGCGATCGGCAGCTACACCCGCGGCTGACACACCGTGGGTTCCGGGCACGGGCAGAGCTCACACCTGCCCCGGCGACCCGAATGGAAGTACGTCGCTGGGGCCAGGTCAATCTGGCAGAATGGCACCATCGCGTAGCTAGGTGATCGGAGTCTGTAATCAGATCCGACCTGGACCGTTCGACGGCATCCTGGCCCGTTGCCAAGAGGGACGCCTCCCACCGGGCGATGCTCGCCGGGGCCTGCAT
This sequence comes from Natronosporangium hydrolyticum, assembly GCF_016925615.1. NCBI lineage: Bacteria > Bacillati > Actinomycetota > Actinomycetes > Micromonosporales > Micromonosporaceae > Natronosporangium > Natronosporangium hydrolyticum. The sequence goes on along the minus strand of NZ_CP070499.1, from coordinate 4,398,768 downwards.
CCTTGCACTGGGCGGGTGCGCTGTCTTTCCTATCCGACCGGAGGCGCCACTGCGAACGGCGGTCGTCGGCCTGGTCGCTATGGCGCTGATCGCCTGCGCGTTGATCTTGCGATCGCCGGCATCGATCCGCACGTCGGCGTTCATCGGTACGTTGTTCGGCTGTTTTTCGGTGGGAATCCACTTCGGCTGGCCCCCAGCGCTCACCACGGCTCTGGTCTGCGTCCTCCCGCTGGGGTGCTTGCTGATAGTTGGCCGCCGTTCATCCCTGGGGCCGGCAGCGCCCTGGTTGAGACGCGGCTCGATCACGCCTGAGATTTTCTGGCTGGGACTGGTCACCGTGGTCCTCGGTGGAGTCGCACTCGTCGTGTGGGCGCTCATTGCGCGGCCAGTGCCCGCTGAGTATTTCGGCGGGCTACAACGCCTCCCGCTGTGGCTTGCGATCCTTGGCACCGTGGCGTTCGCGCTGGTCAACCCGATCTGGGAAGAGCTGCTCTTCCGTGGGGTGCTGCTCACCGAACTAGCCTTGGTCTGGGGCACCAGGGCCGCCGTGGCATTGCAAGCCGTGTTGTTTGGAGTCGCGCACTCTGCGGGTTTCCCGTCCGGCATCGCAGGCATGATCATGGCAATGTGCTGGGGGTTTGTCCTCGGCGTGATCCGGGTGCGCAGTGGCGGCATCCTGATGACCTACGTTGTGCATGTGACCGCAAATGCGGTGATCGGGACGCTCGCCGTGCTGATCCTGATTTGATAGGGCCCACGCGATCCTACTGCCGCCGCTGTATTGCTAGTCTGTCGGTATGATCGATCGACGCCCCCTGATGCGCCGCCAGTTGGCAGCGCTGACGCTGACCGGCCTCGCGCTTGCAGGATGCAGTGGCGGAAACGGTCCGGGGGTCGGCGATGCTGCCTGGTCATCGACTCCTTCGCCGTCGCTGGAGCCGGATGTGCTTGAGGTCTGGCCGGAAGAGGTCCCGTTCGAGGGCATGCTTCCGGACCTCCCGGCGGGGACGTTTCTCTACAATGAATCTATCCTTGGCACGAGTTCTGTCATGGTTGACCGCTACGCCGGGCTCGCGCAGGCTACCGACGAAGACTTCGACGACTTCCTCGAGTACTTTCAGACCGCCCTGCCAGAATCCGGCTGGACCATAACCGAGGAGACCTCGCAAAGTACCACCAGCGATGAGGTGTACTCGCGAATTATGGACATCGAAGGGCATGAGCTAACTGGTAGGGTGTCACTCCGCATGTCAACGGGAGCGGAGGATAGCTCCCGGCGTACCTTGGCGATCTTCATGCGTCTGGTTCAGGCGGGTGACGATTTCGCCGCCGGGATAGCGATGGCTCCGGTGCCCAGATGGTGGAATGAGGCAGTCCCACCGGCTCCGGATGGTTGGCGCCAGACGTCGGTCGACCTGCAGTACGGAGGTAGAACCGTCCCGACCGGCCCTGCTCAGGTGGATGATGAGATCACGCTCCATGCGATTTCCACGGAGGCCCTTGCGCTCGAGGAAGACGTCGAGTGGGACCGTACGGTTGAGCAGGCCGATGCGCAGCTCGATACCGCGGCCGAGCACTATCGGTCTGTCATGCCCGAGCATGGTTGGACACTGGTCAGCGACTCCGATGCCAGCGATGAAGGTGATGAAGGTTGGGGGGACCGAATTCAGGAACTGGTGTTCTCCGGTTACCGAACCGACCTGACCATCCGCGTGAGCTACCCCCACAACCCAGACGGCAGTCCGATGGGCTGGGTGAGGGTGTACATGACCTTCCAGGCCACCGCGCCCGCTGCAGCCACTACCAGCGAAAACCCCACCACAGCAGGTGCGGCCGGAGCGTTAGAGGCTCGACCCGCCGAATGCTGCAGTGCCCGGGAGTCGTAGCAGATCGGCCCTGCTGACGGTCGTCAAGTGCCGCAGCTCACCATCGACCGATACCGCGTACAGGATCCGCCCAAAACCCCGGCCGTCAGGGCTCAAGGACCGCATGTTTGAGATGACCACCTGGCCATCGAACTGGCCCTCGACATGCCAGCTTCCCTGCTCCTGCGGTAGCTCGAGCGGTACCCGACTGGTCACATCACCCTCGTCGGACACATACAGCAACGCCACCGGACCACGCGCCTCCCCAAACACCGCGACGATGAACCCCTCGCCGGCTGGGTTGCTCAGCAGCTGTACGCCCTCGAACTGGCCAGTGCCTTCGGAGAGGCTCTCGCCCTGGTCGAGCCACTCCCGGCCGTCAATCTCCACTGACGCCACTTCACCGGAGATCGGGTCCACCACCTCACCCTCAATCATCTCCACCATGCCAGGGGTATCCGGCAGCCGGTCGATCGCCAGCAACCGACCGTCAGGGAAGACGGACACCACCTCCCGGTCGGCGATCGCTTCAACTTCAACCATCGACTGATTAATCAAATCCACCAGCCAGTAGGTCGAGAGAAGCCTGTCGGCTTCCGGCTCGGCCACCAACAGCTGACGTGAGTCGCTGGACCAGGCCCACGGGATCATGCCCCCAAGACCCTCAAAGATCTGGGCCTGCCCGTCGCCGAGGTCCCGGAGAAACACTCCGCTGAGTGTTCCCTGCGCCAGCCATCTGCCGTCCGGCGATAGACTAAAGGCGAGTCCTGCACCGAACTCGGCGTCCTCGGCCAGCACCAGCTGCTCGCCACCATCGAGGACCAGCACTGGATCACACTCGATGCACTGGTAGACAATCCTCCCGAGACCCACAGCCCCCTCCTCAGGGACCACAGCCACCGCTGCGGACGGGTTGATCTCCTCAGGTAAGCCAGTCACCGCCGTTGAAACCCCGGCGTTCTCACCGCTGGCCTGCCGCACCGCTAGCGCAACTATGAGCGCCACCACGAGACCCACCGTAGCCAGGAGGAATCCGACCATACGCCAACGCTTCGTTGATCGGCCGGGCTCCTCCGCAGTCTTGCTGGTGCAAGCCGGGTTCGTCGCCACCATCCAAACAGTCTAGTACTTGAGTCTTGCAGCTCGATGGTCTGGTCCGGGAGTTCGCAACCAGGTGCGGGGGTGGATGGGGACGCCGAGCATAGTCTGTTGTATACCCTGAGACAACCAGCGAAAGAACGGAGTCCGGGCTGTGAAGCTATCTGGTTTACACAGAGGTTTGCTGGCGTTCGCGGCTGTCTTGGCGATGATCGGGACGGCTGCATTTCTTATTCGCCTTGAGGGGTCAGATAGAGAACTTCGTAGGCACGGGGATCCTGTCTCAGCTACGGTAACGGACGAGCGCAGACTGCCCCATGCACCTCGCAGTGTCACGCAGAGTGTGACCTACCACTATGGTGGCGAGGAATTTACCGGTGCCGTTCGATGTTCGATGGACTGTCCGGAGATGGGGGAGCAGCTAACGATTTATGTTGAGGAAGACAACCCGGAGCGATTTGTTAGCTCCAGGGGCGGAAGTGCCGCGCCGTGGCGCGGCCTTTTGTGGGGTGCGCTGATCCCAGCGTTTGTGGGAACGCTCTGTATCATCGCGGGAATGCTTATGAGTTACATGAGGCGAGTGGCCGAACCTGACCACTTCTTCAGCATCCCGCAAAGCAGTCGGCCGGACCCTGATCAGAGCGCAAAGAAGCTGGCGACGAAGCGGGACATGTTTGCGTATATCGCCGGTGTCGCAGGCGCACTAACATTGCTCGGTGCGATCCTGGTAAACGACCCAGCCGCGCAGTTGATGGGAGGGGTGTTGGCGCTGCTGCTTCTCGCTGCAGCGTTCCTGCGGGGTAGGTTTGTATCTAAACGCGCCGATGCGGAGAAGTCTCCACCGCTTTGATCCTCCTGGTCGAGCAGCGGTGCCCGTCAACTGTTCCGGTTCCGAGGGGTCGACGGGCGAGCGCGAGGACGCGTCTCAAGGGGTTGCGCCCCGGCCGGTGGAGTCCCGTTGGGACGGGTCGAAAGTCCCGTCCGGGAACGGGCCTCACGCCTCTGCGGGCAACGCCGCTCAACCGGTGTCATAGACGCATCACAAGGACCACCGCGCACCACCCCTTGGAAGGATCCCTACCATGACCGCCATCGCCAACCAGCCAGAAGTCCAGGTCCCCCAGACCGCCACCCCGGCTCCCGCCATCCCCGCCACAGCTCCCGCCGTCGAGCCTCGCCGGCAGGCCGCTACCCGCTACATCTGGGCGACCCTGCGGATCGCGCTCGGTTGGGTGTTCATGTGGGCCTTCCTCGACAAGGCGTTCGGCTGGGGATTCAGCACCGCCAGCGAGAACGCCTGGATCAACGGCGGCAGCCCCACCGAAGGGTTCCTCACCTTCGGCACCAGCGGGCCGCTGGCCGGCACCTACCAGAACCTCGCCGGCGCACCCTGGGCCGACGTGCTGTTCATGGCCGGCCTGGCCGGTCTCGGCTTCGCCCTGCTGGCCGGCGTCGGCCTGCGGATCGCCGCGGTCGCCGGCACCCTGCTGATGGTCATGATGTGGAGCGCCGCGCTGCCGCCGGAGACCAACCCCTTCCTGACCTACCACCTGATCTACGCGGTGATGCTGGTCGGCTTCGCAGTGGTGGCCGCTGGCGACACGATCGGCCTCGGCAAGCTCTGGGCCCGTACCCCCCTGGTGCAGCGCCTGCCCTGGCTGAAGTAACCCGATAGATCAGCGGCCGGTTCAGGGCCTCGGGCGATTCGCCCGGGGCCCTGAACCGTTCCGAGTCAACTCAGATTAGGTGGCGGACTCCTTGCGCACGAGGCGCCGTACCGGAAGGGACCTTCGTGCGGGTGGCTACATACTCACCGTTGTGGCCCACAACGGTGAGTATGTAGCCCTGAAAACAGGTCCAGTCTCCCGCCCGTCGGGGCGAGGAGTCGCCAGCGCACCGCGGTTCCGGCCCATCGCCATCCCGACCGTTCGGCTAGATCCGGTCGCCGAACAACTGATCTTGGGATACCCGGCCGGACCGTTGCCCCGGCCGGAGGGCCGCTCCTAGGTTGAATCCACACACCCAGTGCCGGCCGGGATGTGGGGTGCTCCAGCGTCGGCAGACCGCCGGGTTCCGTTTGTGACGGGGCCGACGACTAGGAGCTACATCGTGCTTCCGCTGCGCCATCGCCGGCGAGGAAGGTTGCTGGTCGCGCTGCTCGCTACCGGCGCCGCCACCGCCACCACGCTGCTCCTCGCCGCCGCGCCGGTCGCGGCGTCACCGGTCGCTCCACAGCTGCCCGCCGAACCGCCGACCCCGCTGGTGGGCGGGGAGGCCGAGCCGGAGAGCGGTTTGTGGCTGGTGCGGCTGGCCGAACCCTCGCTCGCCGCCGCCGCAGCGGCCGATCGGCCCGAACTCGCGGCCGCCGGCGAACTGGACGTAGCCGCCCCGGCGAGCGTGTCCTATCTTGACCACCTGACCCAGCGGCAGGAGACGGTCCAGGCCGAGATCGAGACCACCCTTGGTCGATCGGTCGAGGTCGTCCACGCCTACCGCAATGTGGTCAACGCGCTCGCCATCGACGTTACCGCGGCCGAGGCGGCGCAGCTGACCTCGCTCACCGGGGTCGACGCGATCGAGGCCGATCAGGCTCTGACCCTGGAGACCGATGTCAGCCATGAGCTGATCCACTCCGACGCGGTCTGGCAGGGCGAGACCGGCGACGGGGTCGGCACCCGCGGCGAGGGGGTGATCGTGGGCGTGCTCGACACCGGCGTGAACCCGCACCACCCATCGTTCGCGGCGGTCGACGGCGACGGCTACCAGCACACCAACCCGTACGGTGAAGGTGTCTATGCCGGAGTGTGCGATCCGGCGCACCCGCAGCACGATGAGATCTGCAACGACAAGCTGATCGGCGCCTGGGCCATGACCGGCACCTCCGCCCGCGACGACAACAATCATGGCAGCCACGTCGGCGCCACCATCGCCGGCAACCGGCACGAGGCACAGATCACCGTCGGCGACGACACCCACCCACTCACCGTCGCCGGGGTGGCGCCGCGGGCCAACGTCATCTCCTACAAGGTCTGCGCCGGCATCAGCTGCTTCGCCAGCGCCTCGATCGCCGCGGTCGACCAGGCGATCACCGACGGCGTGGACGTGCTCAACTACTCCATCTCCGGGCCGGACGACCCGTGGGGCAACACCGTCGACCAGGCCTTCCTGGAGGCGTACGCCGCGGGTGTCTTCGTCGCCGCCTCCGCCGGCAACGACGGGCCGGGCGCCGACACGGTCGCCAAGACCGCGCCGTGGAACGCCACCGTCGCCGCCACCACCCACCACCGCCTGGTCGCCCACCGGCTCGACGTCACCGCGCCCACGCCGGTGCCGGCGCCGCTGACCGGGATCGCCGCAGTCGCCGGCGAAGGCTCGCCCAGCGAGGTCATCGAGGGCGAGCTCCGCGACGTCGCCGACCTGGCCGGCGACCGGTTGGCCTGCACCGCGTTGCCAGCGGACTCGCTGACCGGCGCGGTGGCGCTGGTCGAACGGGGGGACTGCAACTTCTCGGTGAAGGTTGGCCACGCCGCCACCGCCGGTGCGGTTGGGGTCATCGTCAGCAACCAGTACGCCGGTCCACCGCTGACCATGGGGGCGTTGGAGAACGCCGCCATCCCGGCGGTGATGATCGGGCTGACCGAGGGCGAACTGCTCCGGGAGCAGCTCGCGGACGCCGACGGGGAGCCGGTCGAGGTCCACGTCGGCACCGGCAGTGAACTGCTGCTCGACCCGGACTGGGCCGACATCGTCGCCGACTTCAGCAGCCGCGGGCCGAGCCAGTTCGACCTGCTCGCCCCGACCGTGGCGGCGCCGGGCCGCAACATCCTCGCCGCGTTCGCCGAGTCCGGCGACGACCCCGACCAGTACGGGTTCCTGCAGGGCACCTCGATGTCCTCGCCGCAGGTCGCCGGCGCCGGCGCGCTGCTGGCGGCGCTGCATCCGCAGTGGTCCCCGGCGCAGATCCGGTCGGCGCTGGCGGTCACCGCCGACCGGGACGGGCTGCTGAAGGAGGACGGGGTGACTCCGGCTGATCCGTTCGATGTCGGCTCCGGCCGGATCAACCTTGAACGGGCCGGCCGGGCCGGGCTGACCTTCGACGAGCACCACGACAACTTCGTTGCCGCGAACCCGGCCACCGGCGGCGATCCGCGTACCTTGAATCTGCCGGCGATCGTGGACCAACACTGTGACCAGACCTGCACCTTTACCCGGGAGGTGACCGGAGTGGCCGGGGTCAGCGCGGGCTACGCCGTCGAGAGCACCGCCCCGGCTGGAGTGTCGATCACGGTGGAGCCGGCGGAGTTCACGCTGGCTCCGGGCGCCAGCCAGCGGCTCGAGATCACCGTGGACGTTGCTGGCCTAGTCCGCGGCGACTGGCTGTTCGGGGCGGTCGACCTCACCACCGACGCCGACCACGGCGCCGATGGGCCGGCGGTGGCCGGCGCCCACCTGCCGGTGGCGCTGCTGCCGGCGGCACCCGAACTCACGGTGGCGCCGGAGTCGTTGGCGTCGCTGCTCGACGTGGCCCAGACCGAGTCGCATCTGGTCACCGTCGGCAACGATGGCGGCGCGGAGCTGACCTGGCAGCTGGGCTGCGACCTGCCCGACTGGGCCACGGTCAGCCCTGACCAGGGCACCCTGGCGCCGTTCAGCGAGCAGCAGCTCGAAGTGGTCTTCGACACCTCCGAACTGCCCGACGGCGGTGAGTTCACCGGCGAACTCTGCCTCGACAGCGACGACCCGCACCGGCCGACCGCGTCGGTGGCGCTGGAGTTGACCGTGGTGCCGGTGCCGGTGATCGACGTGAATCCGGCGGCCGTGAGCGCGCTGCAGCCGGCCGGGCTCGCGACCGAGCACGACCTGGCGATCAGCAACGTCGGCCACGGAGTGTTGGAGTGGACCCTCGCCGACGAGACCGCCGGTGCGTCCGACGAGCGGCTCGACCTGCTGCGCGACGGCGTACTGCTGATCCCGAACTCCAGCGCCGCCACCCGCGGCGTGATGGCGTTCGACCCGCACACCGGTGACCTGCTCGATCCGGAGTTCGTCCCGCACCATGCCTTCGATCCGAGCAGCACCCTCTATACGCCGTTCCACATCATCGCCAAACCGGACGGCAGCGGGTTCCTGATGTCTGACCAGGTGCGCTGGGTGGTGACCGAGTACGACCTGGAGGGCAACTTCCGCGGGGTCTTCGCCCCCGATGGTGGCCGTAACCCGGAGATCATGGGTAACACGCGGGGGATGGCGCTCTCGCCGCACGGCACCGTGCTGGTGACGGTGGCGGCGCAGGACAACGCCCACTCGGTGGTCGAGTTCGACCTCGACGGCAACTTCCTCGGCACCTTCATCGAGCCGGGTCTCGGCGGGATGCAGGGCCCGTGGGGGATCCTGATCCGCGACGACGACGTGTTGGTCTCGGCGAGCAACAGCAGCGCCGTCCACAGTTTCTCGGCCGACGGAGCCACCGCCAACCCGATCTTCGCCGACGAGTTCAACTGGCCTGGCCAGTTGCACGAGCTGCCCGACGGCAACGTGTTGGCCGCCAGCTATGGCGGCGGCGGCGACACCGCCGGGGTGAAGGAGTACACCGCCGACGGCGAGCTGGTGGGCGTCTACACCGGTGGCGGCAACGGCCATCAAGGCGTACACCCGTTAGGCAACGGCAACCTGCTGACCACGAACTCCGGTGGGGTGCACGAGATCGACCGGGCCGGAAACCTGGTGGCCACCAAGCACGACCAGGGCCAGGCCCGGTTCATCACCCACGTGCAGCTGCCGGACGCCCAACCGTGCCTCACCCCTGACGAGGTGCCGTGGCTGTCGGTGAGCGCGGCGTCGGGCCAGACCGGGGCGGCGCAGACCACCGACCTCACCGTCACCCTCGACAGCGCCGACCTCGCCCCAGGTACGCATGAGGTTCAGCTCTGTGTGGTCAGCAATGATCCGGCGACGCCGCTGGTGCCGGTGCCGGTCTCGGTGACCGTCATCGAGCACTCCTGTGACCGGGTGGTCGATGGTGAGCACCACGGCCCGTTGGCGGTTCGTGGTGGGGTCACCTGCCTGCTGCCGGGCACGGTGGTGCACGGCCCGGTGGCGGTGCAGCCGGGGGCCGGGCTGGTCGCGGCGGACGCGACGGTGGCCGGCCAGGTGACCGTCTCCGGCGCGGCGACGGTGGACCTGACCGGGGTGGAGATTCGCGGCCCGCTGTCGGTGACCGGGGTGACCGGGTCGGTGTCGCTGGCCGGTTCGGAGATCTCCGGCCCGGTGTCGGTGACCAACAACCGGACCGGGCAGATCCCGACCGTAGTCTCCGGCAACCAGATCGGTGGACCGTTGCGGTGCGCGGCTAACCAGCCGGCCCCGACCAACCTCGGCGTGCCGAACACGGTCGCCGGCCCCACCAGCGGACAGTGCGCCGCCTTGTAAGCCGCCCGCCCGACCGGGCTGATCATGAACCTGTTGGGGCCGGCTGGTCACTCCCTCTCGGACAGGTCTGTGCTGACTCGTTCGAGGACCGGCCGCATCGTGAGGTCTGCCAGCAGCAGAGCGATCGCGCCGATCACCATGACGCCAGCGAAAGTAGTGAGGGTGTAGGGATTGAGTGGGTTGACGACGCCGAGGGAGGCGCCGCTGGCGATCCCGGCGATTGAAGCGACGCCTGCGAGCAGGACGGTTGGCAGGATAATCTCGCGACGCTGGACGGCGATCAGGAGGCTCTGTGGCGTTCCGGAGAGGCTGAGCGCGAGCAGGCTTCCTCGCTGATCGAGGATGCGCGCGACGGTGCCGATGACCATCGAGGCCAGGGCGACCAGCGCCGCGATGGGTATGAGCAGGAGACTCACGATGATTCCGTCCTGTACCATCCACACGGTGGGTAGGTCGTCGGAGAGCCTCAGCTCTGGCCCCCAGAGGCCCTGTGCGGTTAATGCCGTGCGGGCGCGGTCGATCTCCGAATCCGGGCCATGAGTTGTCAGGCTGAGCGTGGCCCAGCTGTCGCTGCCCAGCCAGAATGGTGGCGCCGTGGCTTCTACGTCGGCGTCGAGGTTCTCCGTTCGGATGACGCTGGCGACTTCGTGCGCAATGTCGTCAACCGAGCGTGACGGCACCACGAAGTCGAGGTGATTGGCTCGCGAGGCGTAGTCGCTCACGTTGCCGAGGCCGACCGGCAGGCTGATCGCGACGAAGCCGGCGAGGAATGCCGCCAGTGCCATCCCGCCCACCGCTCGCCATGCACTGTGTGGACTGTCGGACAGCCGCCGGCCCGCGAGGAACGTTGCTGGTCGAGAGGCCCTCCGGGCAAGCAGTCGTCCGAGCCCAGCGACGATCCACGGTCCGGTGGAGATGAGTCCCCAGCCAAGGATCACGGCGAAGGTGAATGCAACCGCGACGAAGGGATCGCTGCGGAGCCAGAACAGTGCGACGACTGCGCCGATGAACACGACGCTCCACCAACGTAGGCGTGCGTTGTCTGGTCGTGCGCTCCGGTACGTGCCGATCGGGTCGCGCACGGCGCGAATGAGTCCGGTCAATGCGGCCACGGTCAGCACGGCTACCACCGTCACCACCACGGCGAGCGTGAGGAGCAGGCTCGGCTGCACGTCGGAGAGGAACCAATGTTGGCCCTTGATGGGCACACTTGAGGTCCAGGGAAGGGTGAGCCGATGTCCCCGGAGGCGTGCTTGGGCTGGCACTACTCATAACGCTGGCGCCCGTAGGGCGTCTTCGATCTTGCGTAGCATCTCCGACTCGGCTGGGTTTGGGCCTGCCTTGTTGGCCTTCGTAGCCGACTCGGCAACGATCTGCATCGTGCGGCGGAAGTTGTCACCCTCCCCGGCTTGGGCGCGATCGAGGATCTTCACCGATTCGGTGAGGGCGGGAAGAACGATCTCGGCGGTCTTGGCCACGCTTCCGTCAAACGGGAGCTTTGGCGGCTTTTCGGCCAAGATCTCGCCGGTGAGTCCGGTCGCGGTCGACATCGCCTTTGCGGCCGCGATCCCGGCCTTGGGCGCGGTGAAGGTGCCGGGCGTGCTGGAGGCCATCAGCGCGACGACGCCGTGCGCTGCCACCTGGATGGTGTACTTGTCGGGATCACTGAGTTGCTTGGACATTGGTTCTCCTTCTTTGGGTGGTGTTGGGTGGCCCGGGGACCGCGTGGCCTGCTGCCGGATTCACCAGTCCGAAAGTGTGCGCGTGAGTGGGACCGGTCAGGGTCGTCGAGGCCGACGCCGGAACGTGACGACGACGGCGGCCAGACTCGCGACCACGAGGCCGAGCCCCAGGCCGACTCCGACAGGTGAACCCCAGCCGTGCCAGGACTGCTGCATCAGGGCAATTTCGTCCGGTAAGTCCTTCTCGGTCATGGCATTCCTTTCTGCGTCGTGGCGCGGGAGATCGATGGACTTAGCTCACCCGGGAGCGTAGGGCAAGCATGGCGAGGGTCACTGTCGCTACGGCCATTGCGGCGATAGCGATGAATCCAGCGGCGATCTGGCCGCTGTCCCAGCCGGTCAGCATGAGTCCGCGTTGTGCCTCGATCACGTAGGTGACGGGGTTGACCTGGGCGACTGCTTGTACCCATCCGCTCATGGATTCGCGGGGGCCGAACGAGGGGGCGAGGAACAAGAAGGGGAAGAAGATCGGGAACGCGGCCTGGGTGATGGCGGCGCTGCCGGTTTTGAGGGCGATCGCGTGGCTGATGGCGCCGTAGGCCAGGCCCCAGCAGGCGGTGAGCGCGATGACCAGCAGCGCGCCGCCGATGCCGGTGGCGAAGGTGCCGTAGCCGTCCTGGGTGAACGGCAGGGTTACTACCAGTACCACGATCGCGATGGCAGCGGCGCGTAGGGCGTCGCCGATCATCCCGCCGAGCAGGATCGCGAGTCGGGAGGTGGGGGTGGTCAGGAGCTTGCTGAAGTAGCCGGCTTCGATGTCCTGGACGACGAGTTGACCGCCGCTGGTGTTGATGGCGCCGAACATCAGTGTGGTGGCGACGAGGTAGGCCATGTAGTCGGTGATCCCGAATTCGGTGGCGTAGCCGCCGAACAGGCCGCTCATGAGGAAGAAGGTGCCCAGCGCGACGAGCAGCGCGGGAAACAGCAAGGCGGGTGCGGCCAGTGTGCGGCGGACTTCACGCTGGACCATGTAGCCGAGCGTTCGGAACAGCCCCATTCGGGCCCTGGCCGGGGCCGGGGGTGCTGTCGTCGGGACGGTGGACATGGTGTGTCCTCTCTGGTGTGTTAGTCGGGTGCGGGCCTGGGAGGGTTAGTTCTCCATGCGGTGCCCGGTAGCGAGGAGGAATGCGTCGTCCAGGGAGGGACGGGACACGGTGATGGCGCCGATCGGGATTGAGGATCGGTCCAGCAGGCGCAGGGTTTCGGCGATGCGGCTGGGGCCGTCGGAGACGTAGAGGCTGACTCCGGTGGCGTCGGTGCCCGGCTCGCGGGTGTCGGACAGTTCTCGTACCGCCTCGCAGGCCTTCTCGGCATGTTCGGGTGATACTTCCAGGTGGATCACGTCGGTGCCGACTTCGGCTTTGAGTCGGTCCGGTGAGCCGCTGGCGACCAGGCGTCCCTTGTCGATGATCGCGACCCGGTGGGCCAGTTCGTCGGCTTCCTCGAGGTATTGGGTGGTGAGGAAGACGGTCATGCCTTCTTCGGTGTTGAGTCGTCGCACCTCTGCCCACACTTGTCGGCGGCTGGCCGGGTCCAGGCCGGTGGTGGGTTCGTCCAGGAACAGCAGGGTGGGTCGGTGGACCAGGGCGCTGGCCAGGTCCAGGCGGCGGCGCATGCCGCCGGACAGTGCGCGGGTGCGCTGCTGCGCGGCGTCGGCGAGTCCGACGATCTCGAGCAGTTCGGTTGCCCGTTGTTTGGCGGCCCGCCCGGAGATCCCTTGCAGGCGGGCTTGGAAGGTGAGTAGTTCCAGAGCGGTCGCTGCCGGGTCGAGCCCGGCGTCTTGCAGCGCCACGCCGATTGCGCGGCGTGCCCGGTCTGGTTGGGCGGCCACGTCGATCCCGGCAACTTTCACTGTTCCGGTGGTGGGCCGCAGCAGTGTGGTCAGGATCAGCAGGGTGGTGGTCTTGCCTGCTCCGTTGGGTCCGAGGAACCCAAAGATCTCTCCTGGCGCCACGGCTAGGTCGAGCCGGTCCACGGCGACGACCTCGCTTCGCTTGGTGGTGAAGACGCGTCGTAGGCCCGAGACCTCGACAATGTTCTCGGCAGTCATGATGCCTTTATAAACCACAGCCCTGACACTGTCAACCGTAGGGATGACTAACTTGTCGGTTCGGGTAACCCTGGTATGTTGGGTAGGTGGGTAAAGGGACAGCGCCGCGCCGGGCACCGGCGCCGGAGGCGCGACAACGCGATGCCGAGCGGTCCCGCCAGCTGCTACTCGCGGCCGCGGTGGACGAGTTCTCCGCCAAGGGGTTCGCCGGCGCCAGAGTGCAGGACATCGCCGACCGGGCCGGGGTCAACAAACAACTGATCGCCTACTACTTCGGTGGCAAGGAAGGCCTCTACCGGGCGCTGCACGAGGCATGGTTGGAGCAGGAGGCGGGCTTCGCCGGGCCGGACGTCCCGTTCGACACGCTGGTCAGCGAGTACCTCCGCGCCAGCCTGGCCGACCCACGCGGGATCCGGCTCATGCTCTGGGACGCCCTCACCAACGGCAGCCAAGACCTGCCAGCCGGCGACCAGGCCGGGCAGGCGGACGTGGCCGACATCCGTCGCCGCCAGGACGCCGGCGAGATCGCCTCCGACCTCGACCCGGTGATGTTCCTGCTCGCCATCATGGGTGCTATCACCGCACCGCTCACCCTGCCCCAGGTCGCCCGCCGGATGGGCGTCGACCCGAGCTCACCCGAGTTCGAGACGCGCTACGCCGAAGAGCTCAAACGGCTGATCCGACATCTCACCGGACCGGACCGTCGCTCCTGACGGTGGACGTCTGGGCCGGCCCGGCCGGCTTAGGTGCCTCGACACAGCGTTTCGAGGCACCTAAGTTCACGATCAGCCCGGCCGGAGTGCTCGTTGGAGGGCCAGCGCCCGGGCATAGGGGTCGTCGGCCGTATCCCGGGTGTCGTCGGGCTGGAACTTCTCGCTGTAACCGGCGAAGGTCGTGGTGACGGTCCGGACCGGGGAGCCGTTGGTCTTGCGGAGCCAGCGCGCTGCCAGCGCGGTGATTGCGCTGGAATCGAGCCCGCCCGACAACAGCGTGCACAGCGGTACGTCCGCGGTGAGTTCCCGCAGCACAATGTCCTCGAGCAGGGAGCGGATGTGGTCGACCGTGCCGTCGAGGTCGACCGGCGGCCCGCGTCGACGGGTGTGTCAGCAGGGCTTTTGGTTCCGAGGCGAAGATTACTTCGCCCGGGTTCGCGATGTAGAACAGCGGCTTGATCCCGAGCCGGTCCCGCACCAGCACGGGCTGCTGGGTGCGCAGGTCCCAGACTCCGAAGGCGAACATCCCCTCCAGGTGACCGGCAGCTTGTGGGGGCCGTAGATCTGCATGTCGGTGCGCATGGGCACGGTGTCGGCGGGGATGGTCAGGCGCAGTTCCGGCAGCCGCTCGACCAGCTTGCTGAACGCGATCCGCATCTCCATCCGGGCGAGCTCCTGGCCGAGGCACTGGTGCAGGCCGTACGCAAAGCCGACGTGCCGCTTCGGGGTCCGGGTCACATCCATCACCTCGGGCGACTCGAACTGGCGAGGATCCCGGTTGGCTGACTCCGTCGACAGTAGAATCTGTTCGCCGGAAGCGATCCGCTGCCCAGCGATCTCCAGGTCCTCCTTTGCCTTGCGCGGTAGGCAGTACGGCCATGAGGTTGCCGATGGCGATCAGCTCGCCGAGCACGAACCCGTCCCGGTCGGGGGCGGATGGTGGCGCGCTGGATCTTCTCCGGGACCCGGGGCGCGTTCATGCGGGACCGGCGCTAGGGTTCCGGGCCATCGTGGTCGCCTACGACCCGTGGAACACCGGCAAGGCGCTGACCTGGCTCTCCGGCTCCACCTATGGGCGGACCGCCGGCCAGGTGGCACCGGTCGCCATCGCGCTGCTGCTGCTCACCCCGGTGGTGGCGTCGGCCCGCCGGGAGCTGGACCTGCTCACCCTCGACGAGGACACGCCGCGGGTGCTGGGGGTACGCCTGGAGCGGGTACGGCTGGTGGCGTTGGCCGGGGCGGCGCTGCTCACCGCCGCCGCGGTCTCAGCGATCGGGGTGGTCGCGTTCGTCGGGCTGGTGGCGCCGCACGCGGCCCGGGCGTTGGTCGGCGGCCGGCATGCCCGGGTTTTGCCGGTCGCGGCGTTGCTCGGCGCGGTCCTGGTCAGCACCGCCGACACGGTGGGCCGCATCGTCATCGCCCCGGCCCAGGTCCCGGCCGGGTTGGTGACCGCGATGATCGGGGCTCCCTACTTCGTCTGGTTGCTGTGGCGGAGCCGGTGCTGACCAGGCAGCGTTACGGGCCCCGGGTGGACAGCTCCCGGGGCCCGCTGATCTATCGGGTTACTTCAGCCAGGGCAGGCGCTGCACCAGGGGGGTACGGGCCCAGAGCTTGCCGAGGCCGATCGTGTCGCCAGCGGCCACCACTGCGAAGCCGACCAGCATCACCGCGTAGATCAGGTGGTAGGTCAGGAAGGGGTTGGTCTCCGGCGGCAGCGCGGCGCTCCACATCATGACCATCAGCAGGGTGCCGGCGACCGCGGCGATCCGCAGGCCGACGCCGGCCAGCAGGGCGAAGCCGAGCCCGGCCAGGCCGGCCATGAACAGCACGTCGGCCCAGGGTGCGCCGGCGAGGTTCTGGTAGGTGCCGGCCAGCGGCCCGCTGGTGCCGAAGGTGAGGAACCCTTCGGTGGGGCTGCCGCCGTTGATCCAGGCGTTCTCGCTGGCGGTGTTGAATCCCCAGCCGAACGCCTTGTCGAGGAAGGCCCACATGAACACCCAACCGAGCGCGATCCGCAGGGTCGCCCAGATGTAGCGGGTAGCGGCCTGCCGGCGGTCGGTGGCGGGGGTGGTCACGTCGGGAGCCTGGAGTCGGGGGCGGTTCGCCAGTGCGCTCATGATCAGGTCCTCTCGTGGTGCGGTGGTTGGTGCCCTGCTATAACACCGGTTCACCGAGGCTGTACGCAGAGGCGAGCGTCCCGATCGGGGCCGGGTCTTTCGGCCCTTCTTGGCGGGACGGGACCGGATCAGGCCTGTGCGGAGCGGAGCGTCATTACGGTTATGTCAGACTTTGCCCCTACTCGTAGGGGCGGGCCGTTGGTGCCGGCTCCATTGGTGACGTAGAGCTGCGTACCGTCGTAACCCTGCAGGCCCCCGAGCTGGACGTTGCGCATCCGGGTAAGGGCGTGGACCGGCCACAGCTGACCGCCGTGCGTGTGGCCCGACAACTGTAGATCCACGCCCCAGTCGACCGCTTCGCGGATGATGTTGGGCTGGTGGGCGAGGAGGATCGACGCCCGGGCCGGGTCCCGGTCGCTGAGGGCGGCGGCCAGATCAGGCCCCACCTCACCAGGCAGGTCCCGCTCCTCGACGATGAGGTCATTCACGCCAGCCAGGTCGAAGCCGGGCAGCTCGACCCGGGTGTTGGGGAGCGCGGTGAGCCCTAATTCTTCGACCCGGGCGATCCACTCGTCGGCGCCGGTGTAGTGCTCGGCGTTACCGACCACATAGTACGCACCGTCGCGTGCGCGGAGTCCGGCGAGCGGTTCGCTGGCGTCGCGTAACTGGTAAGCCTCGCCGCTGGCCAGGTCGCCGACGATGGCGATGAGGTCGGGCTGGGCGCGGTTGATCTGTGCCACCACTCGTTGGCAGAAGCCGCGGCCGTGGAGCGCCGAGAGGTGGACGTCGCCGACGACCGCGATCCGGTAGCCGTCGAACTCGCGGGCGAGTCGAGTGAGCGGGAGCGACACCGGTTTCAGGCGAGGGGTGCGGTTACCCTCGACTGTGCCGTGGCCGACGATGGTGCCGGTGGCTACCACCGCGCCCAGCCCGATCGCCCGGGACAGCACCACCCGCCGGGGCATACCGGCCGCAGCCGGCGAAGCGTCGGCTGATCCCCCGGCAGGTCTTTCATCCGGGTCTCGGCCGGCTTCCCTACGGATCGCCGGCTGCGCGGTACGCCGGGCGCGCAGCAGCCACCACCGGCCGGGCTCGGCGACCGCGAGTAGACCGACGAGATACATTGCAGCCCCGAACCACAACCAACCGGGCCAACCGATCAGCTGCTGTAGCCATAGTGGAGCAGGGGAGGGGACGAGGAACCTCGCCGCCAGGCCGGAGCCGGCCAGGGTAGCGAGCGCTGCGGCGCCGATCGGCCGCCAGCGCGACCCTCGTTCGGTGGTCGCGTAGACCAGCCGCCACCAAAGAAAGAGGTGAAGGGCGGCGAAGCCGGCGGTGGCGAATAGCAGGCGCACCGCGAACCAGAAGAGTTCATGCAATGCCGACGACCGCCTCAGCGGACTGACTCACGTCGCCAGGATCGGGGGTGGGAGTTGCCGCGGCCACATCCGTGATGATAGCGAGCGGGATCGAGCTCAAAGCCGCGGCGAGCCCGGGGTGTGCCGGCATGAGCAGTCTGGCAGGGTAGGAGACTCGGCGGCGAAAGCTGCCCATCGACGATCTTGATGGGGAGTCGGCGATGAACAGGGGAGGCGCATCGTGGTGGTCAGTGGTGGCGGCGAGTCGGGGGCGGTGGCTCGATGACCGTCGAGTTGGACGAATCGACCGGAGACGCCGTCGCTGACCGGGTGGTCAGCGGGGTGGTCGGCGTCTTCGAGCGGGCGTTTCCGGGCCGGGTACACGGCTACCTGCTCCGCGGCTCGTACGCGAGCGGCGCCAACATCGACGGTAGCGACCTCGACCTGTGCATCGTCTTCCAGGAGGAGTTCGCCGACCCCGCGGAGGCGGAGCGGGCCCGCGGCGCGGCCGCCTCCTGCGCGCAGTTGAGTTCGCTGCCGCTGGAGGCCCTGGTGGTCAGCGAAGCGCAGCTGCAGCGGCCCGACAACCTGGTGTTGGCGTTACAGCTGCGACTCACCAGCCGGCCTGTCTACGGCGGTGATGTCCGGGGCAAGCTGCCAGCGCTGGAGACCGACACCTATGTCCGGTCGGTGGTGTATACGCCGCTGCACAGCTACCTCTACCCGAAGCAGCGCGCTGGCGGCTCGCTGCACTACCCGCTCGAACATATCGACCCGGAGGGCGAGTTCTTCGGCTTCGACCAGTGGCGGATGCCGGGGCCCGACGGGCAGGACGTCCCGAGCACGAAGCTGCTGGTGGCGACGGTCGGTTGGACCGCGACCGCGTTGATCGCTCTGACCGTTGGCCGGTACGTCCGGGACAAGCGGGCCTGCGTCGCGCTCTATCGGCAACACCTCGACGACGACTGGTTGCCGCTGGTGGCCGATGTCCACGAGCTCTGCCGGGACCGCTGGCGGTATCAGCTCCCGGAGGCTGGGGCCGAGCGGCGTCAGCTGCGGGAGCTGTGTGAGCGGACCCTCGGTTTCCAGAATCACTATCTCCGCCGCTATCGGGAGTACCAGCTCGCCGAGGCGAAGTCGGACGATCCGGAGCGGCGGGAACTCGCGCTGCACCGGCTCGAACAGATCCAGCTGTAGGTAGGGATCGGCGTCGATGGTCGGCGAGTTCGTACGCGGCGCGGGTCTACTCCTTCGCGGCATCGGGATGTGGTCCCGCTCGCCGCGGCTGTTCCTGCTGGGGCTGATCCCGGTGGCGGTGACCGCGGCGCTGTTCCTGATCGGGCTGGTGGCGTTGCTGCTCTTCCTGCCCGACCTGGCTGCGGCCGTCACCTGGTTCGCCGCCGACTGGTCGGAGACGGCCCGGGGCACGACCCGGGTGCTGGCCGGGGTGGCGCTGCTGGGGGTCGCCCTGCTGATCGGGATCGTGAGCTTCACGGCGGTGACCCTGACGCTAGGCAGCCCGTTCTATGAGCGGATTTCGCAGCACGTGGAGCGGTCCGTTGGTGAGCTGCCGCCAGAACTCCCGGTCGGGTTCTGGCGTTCACTCGGGCGCAGCGTTACCGATTCGGCCCGGTTGCTCGCGGTCACGATTCCGATCGGCCTGTGCCTGTTCCTGATCGGCTTCCTGCCGGCGGTGGGGCAGCTCGTCGCGCCAGTGCTCGGGGCCCTGATCGGTGGCTGGTTCCTCGCCCTGGAGCTGGTCAGCATCCCGTTTGAGCGGCGCGGGCTGCGGTTGGCCGATCGGCGCCGAGCGCTGCGCAGACTCCGGCCGGCTTCGCTCGGCTTCGGAGCGGCGGTCTTTCTTTGTTTCCTCATACCCGGTGGTGCGATCCTGGTCATGCCCGCGGCGGTGGCCGGCGGGACCCTCCTGGCCCGGCGTGCACTCTCGCCGCCCACTTGAGAGCATGGATAGTCGCAGCACCTGGTCGGCCGGGAAGGGAGCTTGCGGGTGGAAAAAGTAGGGCATGTCGTTGCGCAAGATTCCTCACCACTGAGCCAGGTGCTGGATCCGGGGACCGGATCGTTGCTGGCGATGGCGGGCAGCTCGGTCTGCACCGGGGTGGTGGCCGGGGTGGTGGGCGCTATGGTCCTGTGGCTGGTCCAGCGTCGCGGTGGCGACTGGCGGGCACTGCTCTTCACCGTCGCCGGGGTGCTGGGGTCGTTGCTGCTGCTCGGGCTGCTCCTGCTGGCGATCGCTGGCGCGGTCAGCAACGCCAGCGGCTGACCCGGCCGGCCCGACGGCGGGCCGCCGAGCCGGCCGCGAACGAGGGTGCGGGAGACTACCGGAATGAGAGTCGCTACCTGGAACGTCAACTCGGTCACCGCCCGGCTGCCCCGGCTGCACGAGTGGCTCGACCTGGTCGCGCCGGACGTGCTCTGCCTGCAGGAGACGAAGTGTGCGGCGGAAGCGTTCCCGAGCGACGGCCTCACCGAGCGGGGCTACCAGGTGGCAGCGGTCGGCGACGGTCGGTGGAACGGCGTGGCGATCCTGTCCCGGGTCGGGCTGACCGAGGTGGCACACGGCTTCGCCGGGCAGCCGGGGTACGCCGCCCAACCGGACGGCGACGACCCGGCGCTGCTGAGCGCGCCGCCGGTGGTGGAGGCGCGGGCGGTCGGCGCCGACTGCGGGCAGCTGCGGGTGTGGTCGGTGTACGTACCGAACGGGCGTACCCCGGAGAGCCCGCACTACGCGTACAAACTTGACTGGTTGGCGGCGCTGCGGGCGGCGCTCACCCCCGAACTGACCGGCGATCGGCCGTTCGCGGTGATGGGCGACTTCAACGTGGCACCGGGCGACGAGGATGTCTGGGATCCGGATGCGTTCGTCGGCGCCACCCACGTCACCCCGGCGGAGCGGGAGGAGCTCGCCCGGCTGCGGGCCGCCGGCCTCACCGATGTCCGGCCGCGGGCGATGAAGCACGACACTCCGTTCACCTACTGGGACTACCGGGCGGGGATGTTCCCGAAAAATATGGGCATGCGCATCGACCTGGTCTACGCCAACGCCGCAGCGGCCGCGGCGGTCCGGGATGCGTACGTGGATCGGGACGCCCGCAAGGGCAAAGGCCCCTCTGATCACGCCCCGATCGTGGTGGACCTTGACATCTGACCTCACCCGGGGCGCTCGGCGCGCCGGGTGGCGGGCTCGGCGATAATGGGCGGGATGTTCGACTTTGGATTGGCCGGCTACCAGCCCTGCTGGCTGCGTGGGCGCAACCAGTTGGCGAGCCGGCACGGCCCGCGGTTGCAGGCGCTCGCCGGCCGCCGGCTGACCCGTACCTGGGTGGTGTGGGACGAAACCGCAGACGCCTGGCTGGCGGACTGCCCGGTGGTGCTGGACTTCGACGGCGAGCGGTTGGAGGTCAACCACCAGCAGCGCGACCTGGTGTCGTTGACCTGGAACAGCATCGACCTGCGGCAGACCCCCCGGTGGTCGGTGGCCGACCAGGAACGCAAACTCGGGTGGCGGGGCGACGCGCCCGAAGCCGTCGCCGCGGCCCACGGCCAGCAGGTTGCTGCGGTGGCGCTGCTGGAGTGGACCGGCGAGGATGAGGCCCGTGGCTCAGTCGCGGTCGGGCTTCGGCTCGCCAGCGGCTGGCTGACCGTCTACAACGCGCTCGACGAGAACGGCTTGGCGTTCGGTCCGCTCGACCCGGCGTACCAGCCACCGTCGCCGGGGCTGCTGCGCCGGAGCCGTCCTGGGCCGGCCGGTGCGGCGGCCGGGGAGTCCGCCGGCCGGGAGCGTCGCCGGACCTGCCTGGCCAGCTCGGGGGCCGCCTGGATGTGGAACCGTCGGCCGAGCAGTCCGACCTGACCCGGCCGACCTGACCTGGCCGGCGCCGGAACGCGATAATCGGTGGCTATGACCCTCATCGACGCGCACCTGCACCTGTGGGACCTCTCGGCGGTGGCGTACCCGTGGCTGACGCCGGCGGCCGGGCCGATCTACCGCACTTTCACCCCGGCCGATGTCGAACCGGAGTTGCGAACCGCGGCGGTCGACGGTGTGGTGCTGGTGCAGGCCGCCAACAGCGCCGAGGACACCGAGGCGATGTTGGCAGTGGCCGCCCGGCAACCGTGGGTTGCCGGAGTCGTGGGCTGGGTGCCGCTCACCGAGCCGGCACAAGCCGCGGCGGCCCTCACCCGCTACGCGACGGTGCCGGCCTTCACCGGGGTACGCCATCTGATCCACGACGAGCCGGACCCAGACTGGGTGGTGCAGCCCGCGGTGGTCGAGAGTCTGCGCCTGCTGGCCGAACACGACGTCAGCTTCGACGTGGTCGCGGTGCTGCCGGAACATCTGGCGCACGTCGCCACCCTGGCCCAGGCGGTGCCGGAGCTGCGGCTGGTCATCGACCACCTCGCGAAACCGCCGATCCAGCAACGGGGTTGGCAACCCTGGGCCGATCTGCTGGCGGCGGCCGCGGCACACCCCAATGTGTACGCGAAGATCTCCGGCCTGAACACCGCGGCCGACCCAGCGCGGTGGTCCGCCGCCGACCTGCGCCCGTACGTCGAGCATGCGCTGGCGGTCTTCGGCGCGGACCGGTTGATGTTCGGTAGCGACTGGCCGGTGGCGTTGCTCGCCGGGGATTACCAGCAGGTGCTGCGGGAGACGCTGGCTGCGCTGCAGGGCTGCGATGAGCAGCAGCGGGCGGCGATCCTCGCCGGCACCGCCGCGCGCTGCTACCGGCTGCCGCCGGGGTCCGACGCCGGGTGGGCGTAGCCGCGGTCACCACTGGCTAACCGCGAGCACCTCACCGGTGGTGGCTAGTACCGGGCGGTCGCCCACCGGGGCGGCTAGCTGGATCGTCACCTCGGCGAGCACTAGCTGGTCGGTGCACATGTCGACGCCGGGCTCCGGCGCCGCGAGTCCGCCGACCACGATCACCGCCGCGGTCTCATACCAGACCGGGACGGGTTCGGTGTCGCAGGCGCCCACGCCGACCTGGAAGCCGAGCGTCTCCGCGGTGGGGTCCGCGGCGGTGAGGTGCTGGCCGGTCGCCAGACCGGGCTGGTGCGAATAGTCCACATCGGCCATTCTGGGTGGGTCGGCGAACAGGTCGGCCGGCACCGCCACCCGGGCGAGCGGGTCGGTGACGCCGTCGATCGTGAACAGCCACGCCGGGGCCTCGACGGGGCCCTGGTTGGTGGCGAGCGCTACGGCGCCCAGCCGGGCGTCGGTGACCACCGCCACCGCGCAGAGCGCCGGGCTGCTGACCGAACCGTCCGGGTCGGCTGACCCAGCCGCCCCCGGCCCGGTCGCGGTGGGCTCCGGCGAGGGGTCGGGGCACTCCGGCGCACCGGTGGCGACCTGCGCCCAAGCCTCGGCGGCAGAGTGCAGCGGGACCGGCCTAGTCTCCCCGTCGGGGAGGGTGAGCTCGCCGGCTTCGGGGTCGTTGCCCAGCTCCAGGTCGGTGTCGAGCCAGCCGGCGAAGATCGCCTGCGCGAGCGCCTCATCGGCGACCGCGGGGGTCACCGTCAACGGTTCCAGGGTGACCAGCTCATGGGCCCAGACCTCGGCCGCGGCCGAGGTCGGCCAGGCCTCTGCGAGCTGCGCCGCCCGTCGGTCGAACTCCTCGGCCGCAGCGTCGACCGCGGCCGGCGATCCTGGCGGGTCCGGGGCGTCGGGAGCGGCGCAGCCGGCGGCGAGCAGCGTCACGGGCAGGAGGAGGGCGCCGAACCACGGCCGGACGCCGGGCGAAGAGCGGGGCGCGAAGGTACGCATACCGGGTTGGACGCTGGTTGAACGTCGCTGGCTCCCCGCCGCGCCGAACAGTCTGCGCCCGATCACCCTTCGGAGTAGAGCGCGCTGCCGCGTTGGATCTCTTCCCAGTCGAGGTTCCAGTCGGTCCAGCCGTCGCCGGGCTCAGCGGTCTGGCTGGTGCCGGTGACGATCACCGGGTCACCCCAGGAGTTGGTCAGGTCGAAGAGCCACTCGGCGTTGTCTTCCGACATGTTGATGCAGCCGTGGGTGACGTTCTCGTTGCCAAGCTCCTCACCGGAGCGGACGGTGGCGTGAATGTACTCACCCTGATATGTGAGCCTCATCGCATACTCGATGTCGACGACGTACCCGTCTTCCTCGCCCATGGTCTCGAGGGTGTCGAAGACCGTCTCCGACTCCTTCTCCATGATCACGAAGGTGCCGCTGGAGGAGGGGTAATCATCCCGACCCAGGCTGACCGGAATGGTCCGCTCCACCTCGCCGTCGACCTTGACGGTCATTTCCCGGGTGGCGTCGTCGACCTCCATGATCACCGATCGGCCGACGGTGAGGTTCAGGTTCAGGTCATTTCGCAGGTAATAGTCGTCGCCGAGCGGGAGCCCACCGGCCGCGGCCCGGTAGCTGATCTGGGTGCCGGGCTCCCAGAACTCCATCGGGCGATAATGCAGCTCCGAACCGCGTACCCAGTGCCAACCGCCCGCTTGCGGCGGATCGGTCCGGACGGTGATCCGCCGTTCGATCTCGGCGCGGGCCGCCTCGGGGATGTCCCAGCCCTGGTCGGCGTCGTCCTTGAACTCGATCCGCAGCGGCATACCGACCCCGACTTCGGAGTCTGCTCCTAGGAAGCTGAAGACCCGGATGGTCTGGCTCGGCTCGGCCATGGTGGTGAAGGTGCTGGTCGTGATGGAGTTCTGGCCGTCATCGCCGACCGCGGTGAGGGTCGCGACGTACGTGGTCTGATACTCCAGCTGGCTCTGCGGCAGCCAACTGGTGCCTGACTCGGTGGGCTCGCCTTCGATCGGGTTCCCGTCGAGGTCGGCCAGTTCGACAGTGGCCTCGGTGGCGTGCTCGGTGTCGAAGTGGATCTCCAACGCGGTGGGGACTCCGCTGGTGGCGTCGGCCGGCTCCAGGATCGTCGCGCCGACGTGCGGCCCTTCCTCTGGGTCCCCGCCCTCGCCGTCGCCGTTGCTGGAGCAGCCGCTCAGCACGAGCACGGCCGGCAACAGCACTGCGAGCGCGATCCGCCAGGTCGACCGGCGCCGTGGCGCCGCGTGGAGAATCGTGGGGGTCACTAGCTCCGTCCTCCCGCTACGTTGGTTCCCTATGGTGCCTCACGTCGGGTATGCAGCGCACCTTACTTCCTCAGCGCAAGGTTGACCGGCGTGCTAAAGTGTCAGATGTTGTGCGCGGCTGACGCCCCAAGCGTCGGCAGCACCGTGCGTCGCTAGCTCAATAGGCAGAGCAGCTGGCTCTTAACCAGCGGGTTCGGGGTTCGAGTCCCTGGCGGCGTACCAACCATTCGGAGCGGGCCGAGCGTTCGCGCTCGGCCCGGCCTCTCCGAGTGCGGACCCGCCGAGTGCGGACCCGCCGCAGGTCACGCTCACCGGGTCGACAGTGTGACAGGATGCGCTTGTGATCTTGATGCACAGCTCCAAGACCATGCGCCCGCCGGCGACGGGTGATGCGCCGGCCGGTCAACCGGCCCTGCTGGCGCGAGCGGTCGAGTTGGTGGACTATCTGCGCACACTCTCGACCGAGCAGGTCGCCGAAGTGATGTCCATCTCCACAGAGCTGGCGGCGAAGACCCGACAGCAGTACGCCGAATGGGGTACCGACCCGCAGCGGCAGACCCCGGCGGCGGCCACCTTCGTCGGCGACATCTACAGCGGCCTGCAGATCGACACGTTCGCCGCGGCCGACCGCGCGTACGCGCAGGAGCATCTGCGGATTCTCTCCGGGCTGTATGGCATGGTGCGGCCGTTCGATGGGATCAGCCCATACCGGCTGGAGATGGGGTACCGACTGCCACCGGGGCCTTACCGCAGCCTCTACCGGTTCTGGGGTTCGGCCATCGCCGAGCAGCTGCCCGCGGCCGGCCCGATCGTCAACCTCGCCGCCAACGAGTACAGCAAGGCGGTCCTGCCGCACGTCGACCCCGGCCGGGTGGTCACCCCGAAGTTCCTGACCGTAGACCCGGCGACGCAGAGACCGAAGTTCGTCGTGGTCCACGCCAAGATCGCCCGCGGGGCGTTCGCCCGGTGGCTGGTGGTCAACCGGGTCGCCGAGACCACGGACCGGATGCCGAAGTTCCAGGAGATCGGCTACCGGTACGACGAAACGTTGAGCACCCCGGCCGAGCCGGTCTTCGTCTGCCAGGAGTTCGCCGGCAAAGGGCTCTCGGTCCGGCTCACCTGATCCGGTGCCGCCGGCTCCCTACCAGGGTCGCCCTCACCGCGGCTGGTGGTCTCAGTTGACCTTCTCCGGGTCCCTGCGGCTCAGGTGGTCTTGCTGAAGCGTTTGCTTTGCTTACGCGGCACCTGATTTGCCAATATGGGACCGGTTTGTCGCCGTAGTGGATCACCACTCAACCCACCAAGTAGCAGTCGCGCTCCGGTGGCGCCGCCGCCGGTACTGCTCCGTCTGTGCTAGCAGCTCTCGTAGGCGAGTAGTGGGCCCCGGTCGACTTCCAGTAGTCCAATGTACGGATGGGAGCGTCGGGGTTACCAGATCTGAGTTGCCCGCCCCGGCTCGCCCAGGGTGTACACCCGGTAACCGCCTTGCAGAGCGAGCGGTCGTTGTGGGAACGTGGTCTGGAACCGGAAGTGGTGCCGGTCGCCCGGAAACTGGGTGTCGGCATCGTCCCCTTCGCGCCGCTCGGGCGCGGGTTCCTCACCGGCGCCATCCCCGCCGGCACGAGCTTCGACCCCGATGACCTGCGGGCGAACGATCCCCGTCGGCGGGCGAGAACCTGCTTCGTAACCAGGAGTTGGTGTCGGTGCTGCGCCGGATGGCGGAGTACCGATCGGCTACCCCGGCCCAGATCGCCCTGGCCTGGCTGTTGGCCCAGGGCGACGACGTGGTGCGATTCCGGGTGCTGAGAAAATGACCTATGTGGAGCAGAGTGTTGCGGTGGCCGGCTGCGTCAGGGGAGCTGACCAGCGGAATCCGCCCGATCGCGGTACCGGTGGCGATTGTCTGCTCCCCGCCGTGAACCGCGGTGTACAGTGACCCGTCATCCGGGCGGAAACCACAGGAGTAATCGTGCAGCTCACTGCGCTCTCAGATGATGAGATCTTCGCTGGCCATCAGGGCGGCAAACTGGCCGTGACGTCGACCGTGCCACTGGCCGACCTGCGGGACCTGTCGATCGCGTACACCCCGGGGGTGGCCCGGGTCAGCGAGGCGATCGCGGCCGACCGGTCGCTCGCCGACGCGTACACCTGGACCTCGCACGTGGTGGCGGTGGTGACCGACGGCTCGGCGGTGCTCGGCCTCGGCGACATCGGCCCCCGAGCCGCGTTGCCGGTGATGGAGGGCAAGGCGATCCTGTTCAAGCAGTTCGGCGGGGTCGACGCGGTGCCGATCTGCCTCGACACCAAGGACCCGGACGAGATCGTGGCCGCGGTGACCGCGCTGGCGCCCACCTTCGGCGGGATCAACCTGGAGGACATCTCGGCGCCCCGGTG
Source organism: Natronosporangium hydrolyticum (assembly GCF_016925615.1). Taxonomy (NCBI): domain Bacteria; kingdom Bacillati; phylum Actinomycetota; class Actinomycetes; order Micromonosporales; family Micromonosporaceae; genus Natronosporangium; species Natronosporangium hydrolyticum. Next base: position 4,371,922 of record NZ_CP070499.1, on the reverse strand, counting down.
CTTCGAGATCGAGCGCCGGCTCGACGCGGCGGTGGACATCCCGGTCTTCCACGACGACCAGCACGGCACCGCGATCGTGGTGCTGGCTGCGCTCCGCAACGCGGCGAAGGTGCTGGAGCGCAAACTCGGGGACCTGCGGGTGGTGGTGGTCGGCGCCGGCGCCGCCGGGGTCGCGGTCACCCGGATGCTGATCGCCGGCGGGGTCGACGGTGGTGTCGCCATGGTCTGCGACTCGCAGGGGATCATCCACGGCGGCCGGCCGGAGCTGGCCGGCACCAAGGCCGAGCTGGCCGAGCTCACCAACGTCGAGGTCCGCACCGGCGACGTGGCCGATGCGCTGCGCGGCGCCGACGTGCTGATCGGGGTCTCCGGCGGCTCGATCCCGGAGGCGGCGGTGGCGCAGATGGCCCCCAACGGGATCATCTTCGCGCTCGCCAACCCGACCCCGGAGGTCGACCCGGCGGTGGCCGCCCGCTACGCCGCGGTGCTGGCGACCGGCCGCTCCGACTACCCCAATCAGATCAACAACGTGCTCGCCTTCCCGGGCGTGTTCAAGGGTGCGCTCGCCGCCCGAGCGACCCGGATCACCGAGGGGATGAAGGTGGCGGCGGCGCGGGCCATCGCCGAGGTGGTCGCGGACTCGCTGCGGCCGGACGCGATCGTGCCCAACCCGTTCGACGCGCGCACCGCCGAGGCGGTCGCCGAGGCGGTGGCCGAGGCGGCCCGCGCCGAGGGGGTCCGCCGGCCAGTCGGGTCGGGTCGGGGGCGCCCGGAAGACCGGTGACGAGAAGCCAGCCGGCGGCTACCGTGGCTTTGCGTTCCCCGGCCCACGCGGCCGGGCAGTGAGCGGCGCCCCGCCGCAGCACGGCTGATACTGGAGGCAGCATGACTACCCTCGACCCGGCGACGGTGGCGCCGCTCGGCCCACCCCCACCCTTCGACCCCGAGCTGGCGGCCGGGCTCGCCGCGTTCCGGCAGCAGCAACCCGACCGGCCGACCACCCTCACCCCGGAGCTGATCCCGGTCGTTCGGCGGATCCGGGCGGCCGCCGAGCCGCCGCCCAGCGACGCCGAGCTGAGCTGCGACGGTGCCTTCGAGGTGAGCCACGAGCAGGCACCGGGCCCCGACGGCGGCGAGGTGCCGCTGGTGATCTGCCGGCCCACCGGCAGCGCCGCGCCGGTGCCGGCGATCTACTTCATCCACGGCGGCGGCATGGTGATGGGGGACTACCGCACCGGCCTGCCGACCGGCGCGCTCCGGTGGGCCGCCGAGGTCGGTGCCGCGGTGGTCTCGGTGCAGTACCGGTTGGCGCCCGAACATCCGCATCCGGCGCCGGTGGAGGACTGCTACGCCGGGCTGGCCTGGACCGCCGAGCACACCACGGAGCTCGGCATCGACCCGGCGCGGCTGCTGGTGGCCGGGGTGAGCGCCGGCGGTGGCCTGGCGGCCGCGGTCTCGCTGCTGGCCCGCGACCGGGGCGGGCCGGCGCTGCGGGCCCAGCTGCTGATCTGCCCGATGCTCGACGACCGCAACGACAGCCCGTCGAGCCGGCAGCTGATCGGGGTCGACACCTGGGACCGCGACTCCAACCGGACCGGCTGGGGTGCGTTGCTGGGCGACCGGGCCGGCGGGCCGGATGTGCCGCCCTACGCCGCCCCGGCCCGGGCCGTCGACCTCTCGGGGCTGCCGCCGGCCTTCATCGACGTGGGCTCCTGCGAGACCTTCCGGGACGAGGACGTCGACTTCGCGGTCCGGATCTGGCGGGCCGGGGGTGAGGCGGAGCTGCACGTCTGGCCGGGCGGTTACCACGGCTTCGACAACACCGCTCCCGACGCCGAGGTGTCGCAGGCGGCGCAGGCGGCGCGGTTGCACTGGCTGCGCCGGGTGCTCAACGGTCAGTGACCGGCCACTCGTAGGGCAGATCCGGGGGGACATCCCGAAACAGCTCCCCGTAGTGCGCGGCGTCTTTGCGTAGCAACGCGGACCGGTGGCTGCGGTGCAGTGGTTCCCAGCCCAACCAGGGCGGCAGCTCACCCGTGGCCGCCAGTTCGGCCTGGCTGCGGGCTGGGCGCCCAAACTCCCGTTCGAGGGTGGCGGCGACGGTGTCGGCGCCACCCTCGCTACGCCATCGGGCGCAGATCGTGGTCCCGTAGCAGACCAGCGCTTCCTGGTAACCGGACCACATCTTCGCGGCCGGGTGGTGACGCCAGCCGTACCCGGGCACCGTGATTGCGCGGAGGACCTGCAGCGCCTCGACCCGCTGCTTGCCGAGCCGGCGGCGGTCGAGCACAGCTGCGGTCACCGCGAAGTCCGAATATGGGAGAAATGTCTGCACAACTACCTGGTACGCCGGGGTGACGCGAGCTAAACCCATAGGCATAGTAGGACTGTGAAGCTGAAGCTGGATCTCCACGATGTCTACAACCGGGGCACCGAGATCGACCGAGCGTTGCGGGAGATCATCGACGAGGCGATCCGCACCAAGGCGCCGATGGTCGAGATCATCCCCGGCAAGGGTTCGGGGCAGCTGAAGAAGCGGGTGCTCCGGTTCCTTGAGCAGAAGGAGATCAAGGCGCTCTATCACCGGGTGGAGAAGGACTCCAAAAACTTCGGCCGGCTCTTCGTGCACTTCCGGTGGAAGTAGCGCCGCCTCGCAGGAGTCGCCAGAGCGGGGTATACGGTGAGGATCATGGTCGCGCAGCGCCGATCGTGGGCGTGACCGTTGGTGTTCGCGAGCACGAGGAGGTGCGGTGGCCGAGCAGAACGATGCCCGATCGCAATCACGTCAAAGCAGTGATTCCGGGCCGGAAGAGAAGAGCGGCGGGCAGAAAGACAATGGCGAGACCGCGACGCCGATCGACGAGCTGGTCGTAACCAGGCATACCGTACGGATCGCGGACGGCACTGAGCTCGCCTACACCGCCACCTGCGGCCGAGTGGTGCTCCGCCAGGAAGTGGCCGAGGAGGACAAGTTCCGGGGGCACCGGCCCAAGGCAGAGGTCTTCCTGACCGCGTACACCCTCGACGACGCGGATGCCCGGCAGCGGCCGGTGACCTTCGCCTTCAACGGCGGCCCTGGCTCCTCCAGCGTCTGGCTCCACCTGGGGCTCCTGGGCCCCCGACTGGCCGACAGCGGCGACGTCGAGCAGCTGACCCCACCGCCGTACGGGCTGGTCGACAACCCGCACACCCTGCTCGCCCACTCGGACCTGGTCTTCATCGACCCGGTCTCCACCGGCTACTCGCGGCCCACCGAGGGTGAGAAGGCCAAGGAGTTCCACGGCTACCAGGCCGACCTGGAGTCCGTCGGCGAGGTGATCCGGCTCTGGACCACCCGGCAGCGGCGGTGGCTGTCGCCGAAGTACCTCTGCGGCGAGTCATACGGCACCCTTCGCGCCGCCGGGTTGGCGCGGCACCTGCAACGGACCTACGGCATGAACCTCAACGGCCTCATGCTCGTCTCCACTGTGCTCGACATCGGGCTGCTGCGTGGCAACGGCCACAACGACAACCCGTACGTGATGTTTCTGCCGACCTACGCCGCGGTCGCTCATTACCATGGGCTGCACGGCGACCGGCCGCTGCGGGAGGTGCTCGACGAGGCGGAGGCGTACGCCGAGCGGGAGTATCCCTACATTCTGTCGCGTGGTTCCCGGCTCTCCGCCGAGGAGCGGGCGGCGGCGGTCGGCAAACTCGCCTCGCTCACCGGGCTGTCGGAAGACTATGTAGACCGAGTCGACCTGCGGGTGGAGCACATCCGGTTCTTCACTGAGCTGCTGCGGCACCGGCGGCAGACGGTGGGCCGGCTGGACGCCCGGTTCACCGGCTGGGAGAGCGACTACGGCAAGGAGCACTGGTCCGGCGACCCGTCCCACGAGGCGATCAATGGTGCCTTCACCGCCGCGTTCAACCACTACGTCCGGGATGAGCTTGAGTTCTCATCGGATCTGCCGTACCAGATCCTCTCCTTCGAGGTGAACTCCAGCTGGTCGTACAAGGAGTTCGAGGGCATCTCGGTGAGCGTCGCGGACAAGCTGGCCGAGGCGATGCGCGGCAATCCGCACCTGCGGGTGTATGTGGGTTCGGGGTACTACGACGGGGCGACGCCGTACTTCGCGGCCGACCATACGGTGGCGCACTTGGCGATCCCCGAGCAGCTGCGGGAGAACCTGACCGCGGAGTATTACCCGGCCGGGCACATGATGTATGTGCACGAGCCGAGCCGGATTGAGCAGGCCGCGCACCTCGCCGCCTTCGTCAACCCCCACTGACGCGATCATGGACTTAGGGGCAGGAAACCAAGGGATTCCCGCCCCTAAGTCCATGATCAGCGTGATGGGAGGTCGCCGCGCGGGATGCAGGTGTGCCGGGTCTCGGTCAGGCCGAGCAGGCCAGCAAGTCGAGTCAGCACCGCGCCGCCATCGATCGCGCCGCAGCTGAACAGATCACAGGCGACCAGCTGCTCCTCGGGCCAGGTGTGAATACACAGATGTGACTCGGCGAGCACCATCACCACGGTGATCGCCCCGTTCGGGAAGACCACGTGCCGCTCGCCGAGGACATGCCCGCCGGCCCCGGCCACCGCCGCCCGCATCTCCCGGATCAGCCCGGCCGGGTCGGCGAGGAGACCGCTACCGTCGGCCCGGCCATCCAGCAGGTGCAGAGTCTTCGGGGTGAGGGCGGTCGGCCCGGCCGCTGCGGCTGGTGCCGGCCCGTGGCCAGATAGGAACCGGGCCAGCGAGGCCAGCGAATCCAGCGAACTCAGGCCGAGATCCTCGGCGGCTACGTCCACCCCATACCGTTCGCGCACCGCCGCCAGCAGTTGCACCCCCGTGACCGAGTCGAGCCCGGCACCATCGCGCAGCAGCGGCCGATCGGCCGGCAGCCGGCGCAGCGCTGGCCGGCCGGTAACCTCGGCGAGGAGGTCCCGCAGATCATCGATCACAGTCGGTCACCACCCGGACCCCATCCACCATGGCACGGTGGCGATCGGCGTCGCTGACCGGCCGGACGAACGGCACCGGTGCCCGGGTCGATACCGCATCGGAGACCACCGCGGCGCGGAATCCGGCCCCGACCAGGGCCAGCCGAAGCGGGAGGTTGCGTTCGGTGGCGTGGACCGGGACCCGTAGTTCGGTGGCACCGGCGCGGGCAGCTGCCGCTGCCAACCCGGCAAGCAGCACCTCGATCACCCCGCGCCCGGTCGCCCGGCAGGACATCATCAGCAGCTCCACCTCCCACCGGTCCGGGCCGGCGTCGACGAGCGCCGCGCCGACCGTCCCGTCGTCGCTGAACCGGTCGCGCAGGCCGGCGCAGAAGATCCGGTGCCGGTCCGACCCGAGTCGATCGGCGAAGACCTGGTCGGGTACGGCTGCGGCCCGCGAGTTGAACTGGGAGGTACGCCAGGAGAGCTCGGTGAGCCGGGGAAGGTCGGCCGCGGTCGCTGGCCGCACCGTGACCGTTGTCCGGCACCACCGGCGAAACTCCGCCCGGGACCCCCCGAAGTCCGCGGACGCCGACTGGCGGCGCTGCGCCTCACGGTAGCTCGCTGCCCGCCGCCGGCCCTCCTCCGTCACTACCGGCGGGTTGAACTGGGGCCAACCCAGCGCATCCGGAAAGGCATCCGGCGGCAACACCGTTACCGACGGCTCGACCGCAGCCACCTCGGCCCGCTCATACGGGTCGTCATCGACGAAAGCGACCGTGCCCAGTCCGACCTGGAGCGTCTCCGCGATCCGCCGGACCGCCCCGGACTTCGGCCCGAAGCCGTACTGCGGGCAGAGGAACGGGACCGGCCACGGCACCGACTGTACGGCTGCGGCCGCCAGCTCTGGTGGGTTGCGACTGGCGATACTGTGGATGATGCCGCGGTCGCCGAGGGCTGCGAGCAGGTCGACTACGCCCAGTCGCGGTGTGGGTGATGGGTCGTCCGGCTGCTCCAGCAGCACTCCGGTCAGTAGCGTGCCGTCCAGGTCCCAGACCACGCACTTGATGTCTCCGCTCATGCCGGGTCCGCCCAACTCAACCGGCGACGCACCGTGAGGTGCACCGGTTCGAAGCCGAACGCCCGGTAGAGGGTACGCATCGGCAGGTTGGTCGCGTGTACTCGACCCACCACCTCGGAGATCTCGTTCGACCGGCAGTGATCGAGCACCGCCGCGAGCAGCCGTTCCCCGATGGCCGTACGCTGTGGATGGTCGGCAACCGCCAGCGACCGGAAGTTGCCGTACTCGGCGCCGGTCATGGCGTTCGTCCGCCGGGACAACCAGGCCCAGCCCACGGTGGGGCCAGCCGATTCGGCCGCCACCAGGGTAAGTTCGCCGGGCCGGCCGAGTGCGGCGCTGACCCGCCGGGAGTGCACCGCCGGGTCGGTCACCGCCTCCACGCCGAACGATGCCCGGGCGATCGTCACCTCGAACTCGGCCAGCCACGGCAGGTCGCTGGCGTGCGCCGGCCGGACCCGGAACCCGTCCGGATCACTGTCCGGCAGCGCCATCGCCGACCACCTCCTGCTGTCGCGGCAGCGGCCGGAACCGGTGCGCCCCACAGTGGGGACAGCCCGCCTGCCGTAGGTCGGCGACGACCGGCCAGGTCTGGTCTGGCCCCACCGTCAGCCGAGCCCGGCACCCCAGGCAGCGGTACCAGCGGGGCCGCCGGGAGCCGGTCTGCGCAGTGTAGAGCGGTCCCTGGTGCCGGCCCACGATGCTGGGCCGGGACCCGGCGGTGGTACGAAGGTGGTAAAGGTGGCTGGTGCCGGCCAGCGACCCGGCGCCGTGATACTCGTTGAAGTTCGGGGCCATGGACCGTAGTGCCAGGCCCAGCTCCGCGAAGAGCCGCTGCAGCCGCACCGTCTCGTCCGGTGGCCGGGCCCCGAACGCGAGGAGCACGTGCCGGCCCCCACCCGGGGCGAGCGCCGCTACCGCCCGGGAAAGGAAGAGCTCCGCCCCTGGCGTGGTGTACGGCGGATCGGTTACCACCACGTCGAAGGCGCCGGTCAGTCCGGCGGGCAGCGGGTCGACCAGGTCGTGGTGGATCAGTTCGAGCGTCGGGCCACCGATCGGGGCGTGCCGACCGAGATAGTCGAGCACCCGAGGGTCGACGTCGACCACCGACAGGCGCCGGCTCGCCGCCCCGGTGCGGTGCGCTAGCAGCGCCACCGCCAGCGAGGTCAGATCGTCGTCGCCGAGGAACAGCAACCGCTGGTGGAGCAGCCCGTGCTCGGCCAGGAAAAGCACCCGCCGCAACGCGGTCTCGGCGGTGCAGTGTGCCTGGTCGAGCGTGACCGCCGCGGGTGGGGCGCTGGCGCCAAGGGCGGCCAGCTCCGGTAGCGCGTCGGCGGCGCGAGCCGGGGCCCGGGTGCCGTGGCCGTCGCAGCGGTCGCAGCGGTCCGGGGCCGGCCATGACCCGGGGCCGGCTGCCGGAGCGAGGCACGATCTACCCAGCTCCGTGAGGCGTACCGGTCGGGCTGGGGCGACCAGGCCGCGGCGGCGCAGCTCATTGCAGACGGCGGCGACCACCGGCACCGGGATCTCGACCAGCCGGCTGAGGTCGCGGATGGCGACCGGCTCCCGCCGGCGGATGGTCGCCAGGAGCTCCACCACCCCGGTGGGCCCTTCGGCCAGCTGGGTAGCGGCGGCGACCAGGCCCGCGAGCTGGTCGAGTGGGTCGGTGGTGGAGGGCGGCTGATAGCGGCTGGTGACGGTCATCCGCGCCACCTCGTCCCGGCGGCGTACCAGTGGTGGGGTCGGTGGCTGGTGGTGCCCACGCGTCGCGGCCCGGGCCGGGCAAGGCGACGGTGGGCCTCGAAGAATGGCAGCATTGTGCCGGAGGCCTTTCCTAGGTGAGTTGGGCACGACGAGACTCGCCAGCGCCCGCGAATCTGCGGGGCGGCGGCGCGTGGCAGCAGGCGACCACCGCGTCAGCGGTGGTGATGTGCCTACTTACCGTCGGCAGCTCTCAGCCATGAACCTCACCTCGGCCGCGACACTACCGGAGCGGGCCGGCCGAGGCATCCGATTTATCGGGGCGTCGCGTCCCACCGGGAAAGGTGTCCGCACATGCCGAAGCGGCTGGCCGCCGGTGTGGCGTTGCGGACCCCGGACTCGGCCAGGTGTTCGCACTTGCCGGCGCCGAGCGCGTCAAGGTGGTCACCGGTGTCGACAGCCCGGGCGAGCGGCCCGTCCCGCCATCGTTCCCGCCAGTCCGGCACCCGGTCGCGCACCAGGGCGGCGGCGGCGTAGTACAGCTCGGAGAGCGCCCCCGGCCCGTCGGCCCGGACCCGCTCCCGCAGCGCCAGGTAGCCCTCGATCGCCAGATCGCGCCGCCGCCGCGCCGCCTCGGCGACCACCTGTGGATCGGAGCTGGCCGGCAGGGTCGCCGCCGCCGCGTAGGCGGCCGGATCGGCGAGCACCGCTGGCGGAAAGGTGAAGATTGCATCGCCGGCCTCGGGGAGTCCGGCGTTGCCCATCACCACCAGGACCTCCAGGTCGCGGGTGTTGATGAGGCGGTGCACGGTGCCGGGGGTGAACCAGAGCATGCTGCCGGGGGCCAGCGGATGCTCAGCGGCGCCGTCACCCGAGAGCGTCTGCACCGCGCCCTCCCCGGCGACGACCACATAAGCCTCGGTGGAGGTGGTGTGCAGGTGCGGCGAGCCGCCGTGCAGACCGTCGGCGGCGGGCCAGTCGTAGACCCGGACCCGGGAGACCGCGGTGCCGCCAGGGAAGGTGTCGGCGGCGGCGGTCACGGCGTCCCCACCTCCCACTGCGCTAGCGCCGCCGCGGCGGTGGTGGCCAGTTGCTCGGTGCCGGAGTGCCCGAGGTCGCCGTCGGCGATTGCTACCGCGTAGCGCAGGGGCAGGGTCGCTGCCGGGGCGAGCTGGTACTCGTCGGCGAAGAACGGCGCCGGGCAGACGCAGGCGAACATCTCTGAGCGGACGAACCAGCGGGTGGGGTGGCCGAGGTTCGCTGGCGCGTCGACGAAGACCAGGGTCGAGTGGCGGCCGTGGTCGTCGTGTTGGCCGGTGAATCCGAGCCAGGGGGAGCGGGCGCCCATCAGCTCGTCTTTGCCGCTGCCGGCGGGCAGGTGTGCGGTGCCACCGCTGAACGAGCGGGGGCCACGCCAGAACAGGCCGCCGTAGCCGGCGTTCTGTCGGCCTTCGGTGGTGGGGCTGCCGAAGACCAGGTCGTGCCCGGAGACATTGGTCAGCCGGGTGGCGAATCGGAGCAGCCAACCGTGGTCGGCCAACACATGCACCGACCAGGCGCGCTCCTCGGCGACCCAGCGCCGGCCGGCTTGGGTGATCCAGTCGAGCCGCTGCCGGATCGAGATCTGCTCGCCGTCGGAGTTCAGGTCGAGGAACTCTTGGTGGACCATGGCCCCGTCGTTGGGCAGCTGAACGTAGTCCCGCCCCCGTAGGTAGGTGGGGCCACCCCAGAAGTTCTCGGTACCGTCGGGGCCGGCGAGGTTCGGCAGCGAGAAGGCGATCCCCTTGTGCCACACGTGGTCGTGAGGCCGGTATAGGCTGACCTGGTCACCACCCAATGTGTGCAGTGGATGCCAGTATGGTCGGGGGGACTCAAGCTGCCGGTCGGTGGGTCGGTAGACGTACTGTGCCAGCTCCTGGTCGCCGTACCAGATCCGCAGCGACCCGGATTGCTCGTGTACCAGGCTGAGCTTGCTCACTAAGCCTCCCAGGGGGCGCCGTTGCCGTCCATCCGGTAGTAGAAGGAAGAAGTCTCATCGATCTGGCCTCGGCGCACCGGCGCACCGGTAAACGCCGACGCATAGATCGCCGCGACCAGCTCCATCGTGACGCGGGTGTCAGGCAGCGTCACCGGCGGCGGCTGACCGGCCGCCAGCGCGGACACGACCACCGACAGCTGCGCGTGGTGGCCACTTGGTTGGCCGGTCGGCCCGTCGGCCCACGCTTCGGTCACCGGGTCGGCGTGACCGGGGGCGGGGGTCACCCGCCAGTCTTCGTCGCGGTAGCCGTAGAGGTGTTCCAGCTCCACCGTCGCGTGGGCGAAGTCGAATCGTAGATAGCTGGTCTCCCGCGGGGAGAGCAGGCTGTTCAGCACGGTGACCACCGCTCCGGAGTCGAGGGTGACCAGCGCCGCCGAGACATCCTCGGTCCGGGTCGGCCGGGCACGCCGGTCGGCCACCGCGACCACTTCGCGCCAGTCGCCGAGGATCGAGAGCACCAGGTCGATCTGGTGGATGCCGTGGCCCATGGTGGGCCCACCGCCCTCGACCTCGAAGCTGCCCCGCCACGGCACGTGGAAGTATTCGTCCGGCCGATACCAGAGGGTGTGGCAGACCGCGGTCATGGGTGCTCCCAGCCGGGGGTCGGCGGCGGCGACCAGCGCTCGGAGGCGCTGCGCCCCGCTGCCGAACCGGTGCTGGAAGACGGTCGCGAACGAGCCGCCGCTGCCGGCTTCGGCGGCGGCGATCTGGTCCAGTTCGGCGAGGCTCAACACCGGTGGCTTCTCGCACCAGACGGTCAGATCGCGGGCGAGGCAGGCGATCGCCTGGGCGGTGTGCAACCCGGGCGGGGTGGCGAGGTCGACCAGGTCCGGCCGCTCCGCGTCGAGCATCGCCTCCAGCTTGGTGTACTGCCGGGGGATCGACCAGCGGGCACAGAACTCGGTCAGCCGGTCGGGGTCGGTGTCGACCGCGGCCACGATCCGGGCCCGGTCACCGAGGCGGTCGATGTCGCCGGCGTGAACGGTGGCGATGCCGCCGGTGCCGACGACGGCGATCTGACAGGTCCGGGCGTGGGGCTCGGCCGGTCGTGGGCTCGGCACGGCCACCGTGGGGGTGGGGGTAGTTTTCAACCGATCGTCACCTCCGTGGTGAACCGCCGTCGGTGGCCGATCACTCGCTGCGGCCCGACCAGCTCGACCGTGGCGGTGTGCTCAATGTCCTCACAGGACCTGCCGAGTCGGAGTTCGAGCGAGCCCGGTTCCACGATGCGCTGACCGTCCCGGCCGGTGAACGAGGCCAGGTCGGTCGGCATGGTAAGGGTCACCAGTCGGGACTCGCCGGCGGCCAGCGGCACCCGGGCGAACCCGACTAGCCGCACCACCGGCAGCGCCACTTGGGCCACCGGGTCGTGCAGATACAGCTGGACCACCTCCACACCGGCGCGCGGGCCGGTGTTGCGGACTCGAACCGACACGCTCACCGTACCGTCGGTGCCGACCGCTTGCTCTGCCACGGTTACCTCGTCCCAGCTGAAGGACGTATATGACAGGCCGTAGCCGAACGGGAACAGTGGCGTCGGGTCGATGCTGCTGACCTCGGTGCGTCGGCCCAGTTGTGGCGCGAGGTAGGTGCCGGGCTGGCCACCCGGGTCGCTGGGAATGCTGACCGGCAGGCGACCGCTGGGGTTCACCCGCCCGCTGAGCACCCCGGCGATCGCCGCCCCGCCGGCCTGGCCAGGGAAGAACGCCTGCACGGCGGCGGCGAGCCGATCGATCACCGCGCCGAGGGCGTACGGCCGGCCGGTCAGGAGTACCGCCACCACCGGGGTGGCGGTCTCGGTCAGCGCGGCGAGCAGCTGCTCCTGTTGGTACGGCAGCTGGAGGTCGGCTGCGTCGCAACCCTCGCCGGAGGTGCCCCGGCCGAATAGCCCCGACCGGTCGCCGACGACCGCGACCACCACGTCGGCGGCTTCGGCGGCCGCCACCGCCCCGGCGAGGTCGCCGCCGGTGACCGGGTAGAAGCTGATCGTGGCGTCGGGCAGCTCGTCGTGCAGCGCCGCCAGGACAGTGTCGAACTCGCCTGCGGGGTGTTCGTCGGTCGCGTCGTCCTGGTGCTGGCCGTGGTTCGGGAACGCGTAACAGCCGAAGAGCGGCTGGGTCTCGTCGGCGAGCTCGCCGACCACCGCGATCCGGGGTGCCGTCAACGGCAGCACCCCCTCGTTGCGGAGCAGAATCACTGACTCCTCGGCGAGGATCCGGGCGGTCTCCTGGGCGCCGGGCGGGTCGAAGTCGACCTCGCCGCCGGGTTCCCGCAGGGCCGGCGGCAGCGGATTCCAGTCGGGGTCGAGCAGGCCCAGCTCACACTTCTGGAGCAGCACCCGGGTCACCGCCAGGTCGACAAGCGACTCGTCGAGCTCGCCGGCGCGGACCGAGTCGATCAGCGGCTGGCCGTAGCAGCGCACGGTCGGCAGTTCGACGTCCACCCCGGCGGTCAGCGCCGACCGGGCCGCCTCCGCGGAGGAGCCGGCCACGGCCTGGTTCAGCTCCAGGAATGTGACTCCGAAGTAGTCGGAGACGACGGTGCCGGTGAAACCCCACTCCTGCCGGAGAATGGTGGTCAGCAAGTGGTAATCGCCGTGCGAGGGAACCCCGTCGATCGCCGAGTAGGAGGCCATCACGGAGTCCGCTCCGCCCTCCTGGAGCGCCATCTCGAACGGCGGCAGTAGGACATCGGCGAGCTCGCGCGGGCCGATCGAGATCGGGCCGTGGTTGCGGCCGGCGACGGAGGCGGAGTAGCCGACGAAGTGCTTCAGCGCGGCTAGCACGCCGGCCGATTGCAGCCCGCTGACGTAGGCGCTGCCGATGGTCCCGACCAGGTACGGGTCCTCCCCGACGGTCTCCTCGACCCGGCCCCAGCGCAGATCCCGGGCGACGTCCATCACCGGCGACAGGCCCTGGTGAACCCCGACCGAGTGCATCGCGGCGCCGATCTCGGTCGCCATCTTGGCGACCAGCGGGGCGTCGAAGGATGCGCCCCACGCCAGTGGGGTCGGGTAGATCGTCGCCTGCCAGGTCATGAACCCGGTCAGGCACTCTTCGTGGACCAGCGCCGGGATACCGAACCGGTTGCCGGCGACGACATCGGCCTGCAGTCGAGCCAGCGCCTTGGCCCCCTCGGTGGGGTCGACCGGAGCGGTGCCGAACGGGCGGGTGAGCTGACCTAGCCCCGACTGCAGCAGGGTCGGCAGGTCGAGCCCTGGATCGGCGAGCTCGTGCTGGTGCGGCGCCACGTCGTCACCGGAGGTTTCGACGCCCGCCCACACTCCGTACAGCTGGGCGACCTTCTCTTCGAGGCTCAGCTCGGCCAGGAGGTCGGCCACCCGCGCCGCCGCTGGGCGGTCGGTCTGCTGCCACGGTTTACGCTCGTTGTCGGTTGCCATCCCCATCCCCGTCTGCCTGCCAATCGGGCCCGAAAATTATCGGAAACTATAGCTCCGATTCTCGGTAAGGTTGCCTCAGGGTAGCACCGTAACAACCTGGACAACAGAGGTTGACCAGCCGGTAATTCGGGCGCTAGGGTGCGAGATGTCACTGAAACTACCGCGCTACATCCGAAACTGTTCCGGTCGGGTCGGCCGCCGCTGGCGGATCCGGCCACACCGCATGTCGTGACCGGCGGTTGCTCCGGTGGCGGCGATGCACCCCCGGACTACCATGCGGGAAAGGGCGAGTCGGTCGCTCCGGTCCGGATGGTCCGGGCCGGGTGGATGTTCGGTAGGTGGCAGATGGTGAACGAGGAGGCAGGTGTGACGGTCGACGACCACACCAACCGGCCGGAGGCCACGCGCTCCCGGCGCGTCACCATCAGCACAATCGCGGCCGAGGCCGGAGTCTCGGTGCCGACCGTTTCCCGGGTGATCAACGGGCGTTCGGATGTCGCCCCGCAGACCCGCGAGCGGGTGGAAGAGCTGCTCCGCCGGCACGGCTACCGCCGCCGGGCCTCCCGACCCCGCAGCAATGCCCGGCTGATCGACCTGGTCTTCAACGATCTCGACAGCCCGTGGGCGGTCGAGATCATCCGCGGGGTGGAGGATGTCGCCCACGCCGCCGGTGTCGGCACTGTGGTCTCAGCGATCCACCGCAAGCCCGCGCTGGCGCGGCAGTGGCTACAAAACCTGCGCGCCCGCGCCTCCGACGGGGTCATCCTGGTCTTGTCTAATCTCGACACACCGCTCCAGGCGGAGCTGCGGCGGCTGGCGGTGCCGATGGTGGTGGTCGACCCGGCCGGCGGCCCGAGTCTGGACGCACCGACGATCGGGGCCACCAACTGGGCCGGCGGCCTCGCCGCCACCGAATACCTCCTGTCGCTCGGCCACCAGCGGATCGGGCTGATCTCCGGGCCCCGGCCGCTGCTGTGCAGCCGGGCCCGGCTCGATGGTTACCGGGCCGGCCTGGAGGCGGCGGGGGTTCAGCTCAAGGACGAACTCATCCGGGAGGGCGATTTCTACCACGAGTCTGGCTTTCACGGCGGCCAGGAGCTGCTGTCGTTGCCGGACCCGCCCACCGCGATCTTCGCCTCCAGTGACCAGATGGCGTTCGGGGTGTATGAAGCGATCCGGCAGCGCGGGCGTCGAGTGCCCGACGACGTGAGCGTGATCGGCTTCGACGACCTGCCCGAGGTCCGCTGGTCCTCGCCGCCGTTGACCACCGTCCGCCAACCGTTGGCGGAGATGGGCTCGCTCGCCGCCCGGACCGTGCTGCGCCTCGCCGGTGGGGACACGGTCGACAGCCCGCGGGTCGAGCTCGCCACCGAACTGGTGATCCGAGAGAGCACCGCCGCCGTTGACCGCTGACGAAGGAGCGATCGAGCCATGCAGCTGACCCCGACCCCAGAAGACCGGTTCACCTTTGGCCTGTGGACCGTCGGCTGGACCGCCCGCGACCCGTTCGGGGACGCGACCCGGCCGCCGCTCGACCCGGTCACCGCGGTACACAAGCTCGCCGAGCTCGGCGCGTACGGCGTCACCTTCCACGACGACGACCTGATCCCGTTCGGTGCCAGCGACGAGGTCCGTGACCAGCACATCGCCCGGTTCCGGAAGGCGCTCGACGAGACCGGGCTGGCGGTGCCTATGGTCACCACCAACCTCTTCCTGCACCCGGTCTTCCGGGACGGCGGATTCACCAGCAACGACCGCGAGGTACGCCGGTTCGCGCTGCGCAAGGTCCTGCGCAACATCGACCTCGGCGCGGAGCTGGGCGCCACCACTTATGTGTTGTGGGGCGGCCGGGAGGGCGCCGAGTCGGACGCCGCCAAGGATGTTCGGGTCGCGCTCGACCGGTACCGGGAGGGGCTGGACATCCTCTGCCAGTACGTCATCGACCAGGGCTACGACATGCGGTTCGCGATCGAGCCGAAGCCGAACGAGCCCCGCGGCGACATCCTGCTGCCGACCGTGGGTCACGCGTTGGCGTTCATCAATGGCCTCGCCCATCCGGAGCGGGTCGGGGTCAACCCCGAGGTCGGGCACGAGCAGATGGCCGGCCTGAACTTCGTGCACGGCATCGCCCAGGCCCTCTGGCACGGCAAGCTGTTCCACATCGACCTCAACGGTCAGCGCGGCATCAAGTACGACCAGGATCTGGTCTTCGGCCACGGTGACCTGCTGAACGCGTTCTTCCTGGTCGACCTGTTGGAGTTCGGTGGGCTGAACGGTGGCCGGGCCTACGAGGGGTCCCGGCAGTTCGACTACAAGCCGCTGCGGACCGAAGACATGGCCGGAGTCTGGGCCTCTGCCGCCGCGAACATGCGTACCTACCTGTCGTTGAAGGAGCGGGCCCGGCAGTGGCGGGCCGATCCGGAGGTCGCCGAGGCGCTCGCGGCCAGCCGAGTGGACCAGCTCGCGGTCCCGACGCTGAACCCGGGCGAGTCCTATCAGGATCTTCTCGCCGACCGTTCCGCGTTCGAGGAGTTCGACCCGGACGCGGCGGCGCAGCGCGGCTACGGCTTCGTCCGGCTCAACCAGCTCGCCGTGGACCATCTGCTCGGTTTCCGCGGCTGACTCATCGTCTGACCCGCTGCTGACCCACCGTGGAAGGGGCCGCTTGTGACCCTCGTCGCCGGGGTGGACTCATCCACCCAGTCCTGCAAAGTGGTGATCCGCGACGCCGACACCGGTGAGCTGGTCCGCTCCGGCCGGGCCAACCACCCGGACGGCACCGAGGTCCACCCCGAGGCGTGGTGGGAGGCGCTGTCGGCCGCGACCGAGCAGGCCGGCGGCCTCGCCGACGTGGCCGCGGTCTCGGTCGCCGGTCAGCAGCACGGCATGGTGTGTCTGAACCCGGCCGGCGAGGTGGTCCGGCCGGCGTTGTTGTGGAACGACACCAGGTCGGCGGCGGCCGCCGCCGACCTGGTGTCGGAGCTGCCGGGTGGGGCGAAGGCCTGGGCGGACGCGGTCGGCTCGGTCCCGGTCGCCTCGTTCACGATCAGCAAGCTGCGCTGGCTCGCGCAGCATGAGCCGGCGCACGCCGCGGCCACCGCCACCGTGTGCCTGCCCCATGATTGGCTCACCTGGCGGCTCACCGGCGGGGCCGGGGCACCGGTCACCGACCGCTCCGACGCCAGCGGCACCGGGTACTGGTCGGCGGCGACCGGCGAATACCGGCGTGACCTGCTCCGCCTCGGCCTCGGCCGGGACGACGTGACGCTACCAGCGGTGCTCGGTCCGGCCGAGCGTGCCGGCCAGGCCGCCGGCGGCGCGCTGCTCGGGCCGGGCGCCGGCGACAACGCCGCGGCCGCGCTCGGGGCCGGTGCCCGCCCCGGCGACGTGGTGGTCTCGATCGGGACCTCCGGCACGGTCTTCTCGGTCGCCGATACGCCGGCCGCCGACGCTTCGGGCGCGGTCGCCGGGTTCGCCGATGCCTCGGGCCGGTACCTGCCGTTGGTCTGCACCCTCAACGCTGCCCGGGTGCTGGACGCGGCGGCGACCCTGCTCGGGGTCGACCACCAGGCGCTCTCCGAACTGGCCCTATCCGCGCCAGCGGCTGCCGACGGGCTCACCCTGATCCCGTACCTGGAGGGGGAGCGCACTCCCAACCGTCCGCTGGCGACCGGCGCGGTGCATGGACTCACTCTCGGCACCGCGAGCCCGGCGCATCTGGCCCGGGCGGCGGTCGAGGGGATGCTCTGCGCGCTCGCTGATGGCTTGGACGCGCTGCTCGCCCAGGGCGCGACCGTCCGCCGGGTGATCCTGATCGGGGGCGGCGCCGCCTCGGAGGCGGTCCGCCGGATCGCCCCGCAGGTCTTCGGCTGCCCGGTGCTGGTGCCGCCGATGGGCGAGTATGTAGCCGACGGCGCCGCCCGGCAGGCCGCCTGGGTGCTCACCGGGGCTGCTGAGCCACCGGAGTGGACTTCGGCGGCGGCGGCCACCTACGAGGCCGACCCGGCCCCGGCGATCCGCGAGCAGTACGCCGCCGCCCGCGACCACGTCATCGACCGCCCCTAGCCTTCGACCCGGCCGATCACCCACCCCCGGCCGATCATGAGTTTGTGAGCAGACACGCCGAGCGTGTCTGCTCACAAACTCATGATCGGCGACGAAGTGGTGGGCGTCAGCCCTTGACGCCGCCCGCGGTGAGGCCGGAGACGATGCGACGCTGGAAGATCAACGCCACGATGATCATCGGGATGGTCACCACCACACAGGCCGCGGTGATGGTGCCGATCGGGCGCTGGAACTCCACCGCCCCGGTGAAGCCGGCGATCGCCACCGGCACTGTTTGAGCGATCTCCGGGTTGCGGGGTGCGAAGGTACTGGCGAGCAGGAACTCGTTCCACGACAACACGAAGATGATGATCGCGGCGGCGAACACCCCCGGAGCGGCGAGCGGAAAGATGATCTTATAGAACGCCTGGAATGGAGTGGCACCGTCGATCTTGGCCGCCTCCGCCAGATCCTTCGGAATCGCGGCGAAGAAGGTGGTCAAGATAAAGATGGTCAGCGGTAGCGTGAACGCCGTGTAGGGGATGTAGAGCCCTTCCCAGGTGTTCAGCAGCCCCAGCGTGCGCCACAGTTCATAGAGCGGCGGCACCAGCGCGACCGGCGGGAAGAGCGAAACCGCGAGGACGCTGGAGAGCAGCAGGATCTTCCGCTTGATCGGCAGTCGGGCGATGGCGTACGCGCACAGCGAACCGACGATGACACATAGGATGGTGGTGACACCCGCGATCATCAGTGAGTTTCGCAGGTTCAGATGGAAGCTCTGCTCGAAGACCGCCCGGTAGTTGCCGAGGCCGAACGGGCCCTCGAAGAGGTTGGGGCTGTTGAGCGCCCGGTCGCCCTGCTTGAGGCTGGTCGAGATCAGCCACACGAACGGAAATAGGCACCAGACCATGATGACGCTGAGCAGCGCGGTCTTTCCCCAGACCTGCGCGGCCCGACGACGGTTGAGGCGACGCAGGTCGGAGCTGCCGCCGTGCAACTCCGGGTCGAGCTCTGGATCCCGGGTCGACTCGACCGGGGTGGGGGCAGTCATTACTTACCCTCCTCTCTGCCGATGACGAGATCCCGACCGAGCAGCCGGACGAAGATGATGCCGATACCGAGGATCAGGACGAAGGTGATGGTGGAGAGCGCGGCACCGAGTCCGGGGTTCGGGGTACGGACCACATACTGCTGGACCAGCATCGATAGTGATTCGGTGTCGAACGCCCCACGGGTCATCACCTGGGGCAGGTCGTAGACGCGTAGCGCGTCCACGGTCCGGAACAGCAGCGCCACCAGGATCGCCGGCTTGAGCAGCGGCAGCGTGATGTGGAAGAACCGGGCGGCCGGACCGGCGCCGTCGACCTTGCCGCTCTCGTAGACGTCGTTCGGGATGGTCTGGAGCCCGGCCAGCAGCAGCAGCGCCACGAACGGGGCGGTCTTCCAGACATCCGCGAAGATGATCGCGAAGGCGGCGGTGCCGCTCTGTCCGAGCCAGTTGAAGTTCCCTAGCCCGAAGATGGTGTTGATGAAGCCCGGCGTGACGTTGAACATAAAGAACCACATCTGGGCCGCGACCACCGTCGGGATGACCCACGGGATCAGGATCGCCGCCCGGGTCACCCCCCGGCCGCGGAATGCCTGGTTCATCAGGAGCGCGAAGCCCATGCCGATGACGAATTCCAGCGTCACTGAACTAAGCGTGAAGACGAAGGTGAACTGCAACGAATCCCAGAATCGCGGATTCGTCAACGCCGTCACGTAATTGTCGAAGCCGCCGAAGCCCTCCGGCTGCCGTCGCGTGTAGACGTAGAGGCTGAGGACGAATGCCCAGATGACTGGGAACAGCGCCACCAGCGACATCAACGCGATCGACGGGGAGATGAAAATTCTCCCCAGGGCCTTTTCGGATAGCCCTTGCCGGACGGCGCGGGGACTCCCACGACCGCCACCTCCGGCGCCCGACCGGGTGCCCGGGTCCGGTGCAACTGATGTGCCGGTCATGGGAGCCCCCTTTCCGTACTTAGTGAGCGAACTCAGGGTCGGTTACTGGATGGTGCTCTCGAGGTACTCCCGCACGCTCTCCGCCGCGCTCTGGGCGTCGGCGTCGCCGTTGTAGGCGGGGAAGAGCGCCCGCTGCATCTCGACGCTGATCTCGTTCCAGGCTGGCGACGGGGGACGCGGCAGGGAGTCGGCGAGCACCTCACCCAACAGCGACATCACCGGGTCGCCGGCTAGGTCGTCGTAGACCGAGGCCATGGTCGGCGGCAGCGACTCTTCCGCCAGCAGGGTCTGAACCTCTGGGTCAGTGGCGGCCCAGACGACGAAGTCGGTCGCGGCCTCCGTGTTGTTGGAGTAGGCGCTAACCGCGTTGTTGAAGCCGCCCAGCGCCGAGATGGTGCCGGTGCCGGTGAAGGTCGGCAACGGCGCGATGTCGAAGTTGCCGTTGGCTGGGCTGCCCTCATCGTCCTGGATCTGCCCGTACGCGTACGGCCAGTTCCGCATGAAGACGGCATTGCCGGCCTGGAACTCGTTGCGGGCCTCTTCCTCCTGGGCGGTGTTGAAGCCCGGGGCGAAGCAGTCGCCGAGCGAGTCGTTCATCCACTCGGTCACCTCGACCGCCGCGTCGACGTCGAAGGTGACCGCCGACTCGTCCTCGTTGAACAGGTCGGCGCCGGTGCTCCAGTAGTACTCGAGCCAGTTCACCACGAAGCCCTCGTACTGCGCGCCCTGGGCGACGAAGCCGGCGATTCCTTCCTCGGCGCCCACCTCGGCCCCGACCTCACACAGCTCTTCCCAGGTCGTCGGTGGTTCGTCCACCAGGTCGGTGCGGTAGTAGAGGAACCCGGCGTTGGAGTTGTACGGCGCGGCCCACAGCTCGTCGCCCCAGGTGGCAGAGTTGAACGGTCCGGGCAGGGTGACCGCTTCGATGTCGGCGCGGACATCCTCCAGGCTCTCGACCCAGCCGTTCTCCGAGTACTCGCCGGTCCAGATCACGTCGACCCCGAGCACGTCGAAGCCGCTGCCCTCGGCCTGCAGTTCTAGAGCGTGCTGCTCGCGCTGGCCGTCGGCGTCCTCCGGCAGCACCTCGATGCGGATCGGGGTGTCCGGGTTCTCCTCGGACCACAGCTGGGCGATCTGCTGGTGAACCCGTCCCGGCTGGGCGTCCGCGCCGCCGATCGCCCAGACCATTTCGCCATTCTCGTCATCGTCGCCACTTGGCGTGCAGGCGGTGGTAGCGAGCAGAGCTATCGCCCCGCCGGCAGCCAACCACGATCTGCGAATTCCCATTGTCAGTAATCCCCACTTCTCGTTTGTTGTGCTTTCGTGGCCGTTTTCGGGCTTGTTCGAAAGCACCGGGGTGGTGCATTAACCGGTCCGTAGCGATCATGAAATACCTACCCTGCCGCGGTGTCCAGTGGCCCCTACCGGGTTTGTAGGTAACGATCAGGTCACGGGGCGCCTGGAGGGCTTGCTACCGCGTGCGGTGAGTGCATGGGGCCCGGTGCGCTGCGGATTCCGCACGGCGTACGGCGCGGTCGGGTCACCGCCCGACTCAGAGTGCGAGCCGGTAGCCGTGTTTGACGATGGTCTGCACCAGGTCGGCGGCTGGGTGCGGAGCGGCGGTGCGGAGCGCCTGCCGAAGTCGGGAGATCGCCATCTCTACCGCATGGTCATCCACATCGGAGGGCTGGGGGAGGGCGGCCCGGATGTCGGCGGCCGAGAGCACCTCGCCGGGGTGCTGCGCCAGCGCCCGGAGCACCGCCAGCGGGCCGGCCTGGACCGGGATCAGCGAGCCGTCGAGCACCACCGCGTGACCCCGCAGCTCCAGCTGATGTCTGGCGGAGGCGACCCGTAACGCCCGGCTGGGCAGCCGGGCGAGCAGCGCCTCGGCCAACTCGGCGGGGTACGGGGCGGCGGCGAGCGCCGGTTGCGCGGTGGCGAGCGGGGCCGCGCTGTCCGGCCCCAACGCGACGCAGATCACCTCCTCGCGCAGCGCCTCGGTCAGCTCGGCGAGCCGTCCCTCGCGTACCGCCTGGCTCCGGAGCTGGTCGGCAGCTTGGCCGCCGACCAGCGCTAACGCTTCGACCTGCCGGCGCGCCACCAGGTCGAGTAGCCGGCGTACCGAGAACGTCTCGGCCGGGCCCGTCGCGGTGTAGGTGGGCACGTCGACCACCTCGGCCCCGCGGCCGGCCAAGACCGCGGTCGCCTCGGTCAACGACTGCCGGTCGGTCTGCACCACTACTCGTTGCCCGTGCAGTGACTGCGCCGCTAAGAACCGGAGCAGCTCCTCGGTGCTCTCACCCTCGGTGGAGAAGATTTCGCGGAAGCCGAGCGCCCGCAGTCCGTCGGCGGCGGCGGCGTCCCGGGCGAGCAGGCGGGCACCGGCGAACCGGGCGACCAGTTCGTCGCGCACCCCCCAGCGTCGGGCGGCGGTGAGCCAGGCGCGGAGCCCCAGGGCGGTGGAGATGACGACCTCCTGGCAGGGGGCGGCGAGGCAGCGTTCCGTCGCCGCCCGGAGTTGGGCCGGATCTGGTTTGGCGACCGACCGGGCGGCTTGAACACCGACGGTGCGCGCGCCTACACTCTCCAGCAGTGCCGCGACGCCGTGCCGCCGCCGGTCGCTGGCGATGGCCACCGTGTAGCCCGCCAGCGCCGCCGACGATTCGTCGCGAATGGGCGCGCGGTGCGGACGGGCCAACGGGCCTCCCGGCTCCAGTTGTTGATCTTGTGAGCTGTGTTCAGCTTGGGTTACGAAGTTGTGGCTTCCATTGTGCGCACGTAACGCGGGCGGTCAGGATTCCAGTCACCGCACCCCCACCGCACCCCGCCGTCTTACGGAGCGCAGCGAATGCCACGCAGGGTACAGCTCAGCGCCATCCTGGCGGCGCTCGTGCTGGTCACTGCGGGGTGTGTGGCCACCAACGATGCCGGCGGGAAAGGCCGATTCGCCGGTGAGACCGTCGAGGTCGCCGCGATCTGGACCGGCACCGAGCAGGCCAGCTTCCGAGCCGTACTCGACGCCTTCGAAGAGGATACCGGCGCGACGGTGCGTTACACCTCGGGCGGTGACGATCTCCCTACGCTGTTGAACAGCCGGCTCGCCGGTGGCTCGCCGCCGGACGTGGCGCTGCTGGGGCAGCCCGGCGTGGTAGCCCAGTACGCCCGCCGAGGCGTGCTCGCGGAGCTCACCGGCGAGGCGGCCGAGGCGGTACGGGCCCACTACTCCCCGTTCTGGGTCGAGCTCGGCAGCGTGGAAGACGCCCTGTATGGCGTCCACTACAAGGTCGCCCACAAGTCGCTGATCTGGTACCGGGTCGAGGCGTTCGACGAGGCCGGCGTCTCCCCGCCGCAGACCTGGCCGGAGCTGCTCGACGCCACCCGGACGCTGGCCGACGCGGGCGTCGGCACCATGTCGGTGCCGGGGGCGGACGGCTGGGTGCTGACCGACTGGTTCGAGAACGCGTACCTGCGGGTCGCCGGCGCGGAGCGCTACGACCAGTTGGCGCAGCGGGAGATCCCCTGGACCGACCCGAGCGTGGTGGCGACCCTGGAGCTGCTGCAGGAGTACTGGACCCTGGACCGGGCGGTCCAGGGGGATCCGCTGCAGCTCAAGTTCGACCAGGCGGTGGCGGACGTGTTCGGGCCGGTGCCGAAGTCAGCGATGCTGTTCCAGGCCGACTTCGTCGCCGCCGAGATCCAGCGGCTCGGCACCGTCGCCGTCGGCGACCAGGCCCGGTTCTTCCCGTGGCCGTCGATCGACGGTTCGCCCTCCTCGGTGGTGGTCGCCAGCGACCAGGCGGTGGCGTTCACCGACCGCCCTGCGGCGATGGCGCTGCTCGCCTTCCTCGCCTCGCCGGCGGCCGCGGAGATCGCCGCGGGGTACGGCGGGTTTCTCTCGGCCAACCAACACCTCGATCTCGCCGCCTATCCGGAGCCGGAGACCCGGGAGCTGGCCGAGTCGCTGCACACCGCCGAGGTGGTGCGCTTCGACCTCTCCGACCTCGCCCCGCAGACCTTCGGTGGCGGCACCAGCGCCAGCATGTGGCGGCTGCTGCAGGAGTTCCTCGCGGACCCGGCCGACCCCGCCCGGCTCGCCCAGCGGCTCGAGGCGGCGGCCGAGCGTGACTTCGGGACCCGGCCGTGACCGCCCCGCCGCGGCCGCGGGCCCGGGATCACCGGCGGACCGCGGTCTATTTCCTCGCCCCCACCCTGGTGATCGTGGGAGTGCTGGTCGCCTACCCGATCCTCAGCACGCTGTGGATGAGTCTGCACAGCGACGATGGCACGCGCTTCGTCGGGCTCGCCAACTATGCCGAGATGCTCACCTCGGAGGACACCCGGCGGGCGCTGGCCAACAACGCCATCTGGGTACTGGTAGCGCCGACCGTGGTGACCGCGTTGGGGCTGGTCTTCGCGGTGCTCACCGAGCGGGTCACGCTGGTCAACGCGTTCCGGCTGGTGTTGTTCATGCCGATGGCGATCTCGTTCCTGGCCGCCGGGGTGACCTTCCGGATGGTCTATGACGAGGATCCGAACCGGGGGCTACTCAACGCGGCCCTGGTCAGCGTCCACGACAGCTTCGCTGAACCGTCGCCCTACCCCGGCGCGACGGTCCGCGAGGACCCAGAGCTACGCGCCGTCGATGGGGCCATCCATACCACTACGCCGGTCAGCAGCGGGGAGGTGGTGCTGCTGCCGTTGGTCGGGCTGCCGGCGGACGAGGTTCCCGACGAGGCGGCGCAGGCGGCGGCGCCAGCGCCCGGGCCGGGCGTGTCCGGGCTGGTGTGGCGGGACTTTCTGCGCGGTGGCGAGGGCACGGACGGAGCGGTCGACCCCGGCGAGTACGGGCTGCCGGGGGTGAGTGTGGAGGCGTTGCAGGGCGGGACCGTGGTGGCCGAGACGGTCACCGGGGCCGACGGCAGCTTCGCCTTCCCAGAGCTTGCCGGCGGCGGGTACACGGTCCGGCTCGCCGCCGGCAACTTCACCGAACCGTACCGAGGCCTGACCTGGCTCGGTCCGGGGCTGGTGACTCCGGCGATCATCGGCTCCTACATCTGGGTGTGGGCCGGCTTCGCCATGGTGGTGATCTCCGCCGGGTTCAGCTCGATTCCCCGCGCGGCGGTGGAGTCAGCCCGGCTCGACGGCGCAAGCGAGTGGCAGGTGTTGCGGCTGATTACCATTCCGCTGCTGCGGCCGGTGCTAGCGGTGGTGGTGGTCACCCTGGTGATCAATGTGCTGAAGATCTTCGATCTGGTGTTGGTGCTGGCGCCGGAGTCGGTCCAGCCGGAGGCGAACGTGCTCGGGCTGGAGATGTACCACGCCTCCTTCACCCGGCTCAATGCCGGCCTCGGCAGCGCCATCGCGGTGTTGCTCTTCGCCCTGGTGCTGCCTGGGATGGCGTGGCGGGCGCGGATGCTGCGTCGCCAGGAACGGCGGGGGTACTGATGACCTTCGTCGACACCAGGGTGCCGGAGCTGCGGCCGGCTGGTACGACCCCGGTCGGGCCGCCGAAGCCCAGCCTCGGCACCAGGCTGGCGCGCCGGCTTGGCGGCGTGGCGAGCCAGGTGGCGTTGTTGACGATCACGCTGATCTGGATGTTGCCCACCCTCGGCCTGGCGATCGCCAGTCTGCGGAGCACCGCGGACAACAGTGCGACCGGGTGGTGGACGGCGCTGACCCGGCCGAGTCAACTGACCGTCGACAACTACGTCGCGTTGCTCGGCAACGAGACCATCCTGCGTTCACTATGGAACACAGTGCTGATTACCGTACCCGCCACGGTGCTGGTGGTGGTGATCGGCTCGTTCGCGGCGTACGCGCTGGCCTGGTTGGAGTTTCGCGGCCGGGACTGGCTCTTCGTGGTGCTGGTGGCACTGATCGTGGTGCCGGTCCAGGTGGCGATCATCCCGAACGCCCGACTCTTCGGGCTGCTCGGCATCTACGGGCACGTCGCGGGGGTGGTCGCCTTCCACGTCGCGTTCGGCCTGCCGCTGGCGGTGTTCCTGCTTCGCAACTTCTTTCGGCAGATCCCCCGGGACCTCATCGAAGCGGCCCGGCTCGACGGTGGTACCGAGGCGGCGGTGTTCCGCCGGGTGGTGCTGCCGCTGTCCGGCCCGGCGATCGCCTCGCTGGCCATCTTTCAATTCCTATGGGTGTGGAACGACCTGTTGGTGGCGCTGGTCTTCGCCACCTCAGAGAACGCACCGATCACCTACGCGCTGCGGGAGCAGATGCGGGCCTTCTCGTCGAACATCGACGTCATCGGCCCCGGTGCGTTCGTATCCATGACTGTGCCGCTGATCGTGTTCTTCGCGTTCCAGCGCTATTTCGTACACGGTGTCCTCGCCGGCTCGACAAAGTAAAGGAGAGCCTGATGAATGTTATCGACAGTGAACGGTGGTGGCAGCGCGCCGCGTGCGCGGGCGGGAACCCCACCTGGTGGTCGTCGGATGACCGTCCGATGTGGCCGAGTGCGGTCCGGTTGTGCCTGTCCTGCCCGGTCCGCGAGCGCTGCCTGGAAGATGCCGTGCAGCAGCGGGACAATGGGGTGATCAGGGGTGGCATGCTGCTCGTCGAGACCTCCCGTGGCTACACGGTGGTCCCGCTGATCTGTGCCAACTGCGGGCTGCGACCGGTGCGGCTGACCGAGAGCGGCGGTGTGCCCCGCTACTGCGGCCGGACCTGTCAGGTCAGCAGCCACCAGCGGCGGGCCCGCGCCGGCGGCCGGATCAACGTGGGCCGGCCGACCCGCGCCGCCAGCCCGGCGGCGGGAAGCCGGGAGCCGGCGGGCCGCCGCCGGTGGCCGCAGAGTCCGCTGCCGGCTCCGGTGGGGGCAGCGGCGCGTCCAACTCCTCCTCGGTCATCGCCTGTAGGGCGTTGAACGCGGTCGCCAGCAGGGTCCCGGCCGCCAGCACCGTCATCGGGACGATCAGCAGCATCGAGGTCATCCCGGAAACCTCGGCGAGCGGGTCGGTCAGCTCTACGTGTACGGCGGCCATGCCGGTGTAGTGCATGCCGGCGATCGCCACCGCCATCAGCAACGCCGCCGCGGCGAGGTGGGCGCCCCGCCGTACCGAGACCGCGAACCACAGCGCCACGGTGGCGGCCACGACCGCGATCGCGACCGAGGCCGCCACCAGGTTCGCGTCGTAGTGCACCTCGCCGGGGAGCCGCATCGCGGCCATCCCGGTGTAGTGCATCGACACCACACCGACGCCGGTGAGGACGCCACCGAAGATCAGCCGGGGGACGGTCCGCCGGCCCATCCCGACGACAAACAGTCCTATACCGACGGTCACCACCGCGATCACCATGCTCAGGGCGGTAAGTCCGGGGTCGTAGCGAACCTCGCCTGCGGGCACGTCGAACCCGAGCATCGCCATGAAGTGCATCAGCCAGATCCCCGCCCCGCCGATGGAGATCGCGCCGAGCGCGAGCCACCGGGCGCGGCGGCGGGCACTGCCGGCGTCGCGCGCCCGGGCGGTACAGCCGAGTCCTAGCAGCGACCCGAGGAAGGCGATACTGAACGCCATGACGGGGTTGAACCAACCGTATGCAAAGTGGTGCACCTCGACCATGGCACATATTCCGGCATGGGAGTTGGACAGCCCGTCGCACATATTGTCCGCTATCAAGATCTAGGTGATCTTGTTCACGGTTGCGTACCCCCGACCGGGTACGCAGCAGGGTGGCGTGGTCGCGCTGTGGCGTGCTCCGGGGTACGGCGTGGTCCGGGGTGCGGCGTGGTCCGGTACGAGGTGGTCAGACGGTCACCGGCAGCGCTGCTCCGGTGGTGGGCGCGGATTCGTCACTGGCGAGAAAGTGGATGACCCGGGCCAGGTCGGCCGGCGCCACCCAACCGGACCGGTCGGCGTCCGGCATAGCGCGCCGGTTGCCGGGGGTGTCGATCACCCCGGGCAGGACGGTGTTGCTGCGAACCCCGGCCGGTTGGTACTCCACCGCGACCGCGTTGGCGAAGGCCAGCACCGCCGCCTTGGCGGTGACGTAGCCGGCGGCACCGGTGAACGGGCGCGTCGCGGCTTGGGCGGAGACGCACACTACGGCCCCCGCGCCGGTGGTTACGAGGTGTGGCAGGGCGGCGGCGGTGACCAGGTAGGTCGGGCGCAGATTCAAGGTGAGCATGGCTTCGAAATCAGCGAGCGGCGTCTCGTGGACCCGCCGCCCGGCCTGGAATCCGCCGACCAGGTTCACCACGGCCCGCAGCGGGGCGGTACGGGCGGCGGTGGCGAGCTCGACCGTCGCGCCGACGGCGTCCGGGTCGGTGAGGTCGGCCGCGGCCATCGAAACCCCGTCGGGAATCCGGGCCGGGGCGGTACCCGGCCGGACCGGGGCGACCACCCGCCAGCCCTGGGCCAGGAAGTGTGCGCTGACGGCGGCGCCGAGGCCGCCGCTGGCGCCGGTGATCAATGCTGTCGCCCGAGTCATGCCGATCACGGTAGCGTTGTCCGGTCTCCGGCGGGGCCCAGCGGGGCCTGTCCGGAGTGATCAGGGTCGCAGAGCGTTAGTGATCCCGGTCACTGCGGTTACGGCGGTTGGATGGTGGGATGATCGTGGTGGATTCGGGTCTGGCCCCGACCCGACAACGACGTGAAACAGGGCTTATCGCCTCGAGCCGGGCAGCTCTCAGCCGGCATCCAGGCCGGCGTGACAGTCTTGCCGCGAACTTTCGTTTCATTCGGGCGGCAACGAGGAATCATGTCGGGGCGTCATCCGTTGTGTAGATGGCCAGCACCGCTGACAACGGGGGAGGAGACAGCGTGGAGACGATGACGATTCGCACCGACGAGGTCGCTGAAGAACGCGACTTGGTCGGAGTCTACCTGCACGAGATCTCCCGGACGCCGCTGCTCGACGCGGCCAAAGAGGTTGATCTCTCGAAGGCGATCGAGGCCGGCCTGTACGCGGCCAACCTGCTCGCCGAGGGGGAGATCCCGGCTGGTGTGCAGCGCAGTGAGCTGGTGCAGTTGGTGGCGGAAGGGGACCGGGCAAAAGACCTGTTCATCCGTGCCAACCTGCGGCTTGTCGTCTCCATCGCCCGCCGGTACGTCCGCTCCGGGATGCCGATGCTGGACCTGATCCAGGAGGGCAACACCGGACTGGTCCGGGCGGTGGAGAAGTTCGACTACGAGCGCGGCTATAAGTTCTCGACCTACGCCACCTGGTGGATCCGGCAGGCAATTTCGCGGGCGATCGCCCAGCAGGAGCGGACCGTCCGGCTGCCGGTGCACCTGGTGGAGGATGTCAACCGGATGCGCAACGTGGTCCGGCAACTGACCCGGGAGATGGGCGCGGACCCGCAACCGGAGCAGGTGGCGGACGCGCTCGGGGTGACCGTGGAGCGGGTCAACGAGCTGAAGCGGTGGTCGCAGGACACGGTGTCGCTGGACACCCCGGTCGGCGACGACGGCGACACCAACCTGGGTGACCTGGTGGCCGACTCGGATGAGCCCTCCCCGGAAGAGGTCGTCCTCTCCGGGCTGGAGCGGCAGCGGATCGAGAGCCTGCTCAACCACCTCGACGACCGCTCCGCCGGCATTATGCGGGCGCGCTACGGCCTGGAGGACGGCCGGGAGCACTCGCTTACCGAGGTCGCATCCCGGTTCTCGCTCTCTCGGGAGCGGATCCGGCAGCTGGAGATCCAGGCGCTGGGCCGGCTGCGGGAGCTGGCCCGGGCGGAAGGGCTGCAGACCGCCTGATCCCGAGCCCTTGGCCGATCATGAGCGGCTCCCGGCCTCTGGCCGATCATGATCGGCCAGAGGCTCGGTAGCGGCGGAGTTCCTGCCGCGCCAGTGACGCCTTGTGCACCTCGTCCGGGCCATCGGCCAGCCGGAGCGAGCGGGCATTTGCCCACAGCATGCCGAGCGGGGTGTCTTGGCTGAGGCCGGCGGCGCCGTAGGTCTGGATCGCCTTGTCGATGATCCATTCGACCGCCCGGGGTACGGCGATCTTGATCGCCTGCACGTCGCGATGGGCGGCCCGGTTGCCGTGCTGATCGATCACCCAGGCGGCCCGCAGCACCAGCAGCCGGAGCTGTTCGATGGTGACCCGGGCTTCGGCGATCCAGTCCTGCACCATGCCCTGGTCGGCCAGCGGCCGGCCGAAGCTGACCCGATCCACCGCACGGGCGCAGAGCAGCGCCAGTGCCCGTTCGGCCGCGCCCAGCTGTCGCATGCAGTGGTGGATGCGGCCCGGCCCCAGCCGCGCCTGGGCGATCGCGAAGCCTTCGCCGACCCCGCCGATCACGTGGTCGGCGGGTACCCGCGCCGCCTGGAACGAGATTTCGGCGTGGCCGCCGTGGGAGCGGTCCGCGAAGCCCAGCACCGACAGGCCGCGCCGGATCGTGACGCCCGGCGTGTCGCGGGGGACCAGCACCATCGACTGCTGCCGGTGCCGGTCGGCGGCGGGGTCGGTCTTGCCCATGACGATGAAGAAGGCGCATTGGGAGCTCATCGCGCCGGTGGCGAACCACTTCTCGCCGGTGATCACCCACTCATCGCCGTCCCGGGTGATCCGGGTGGCGACGTTGGTGGCGTCGGAAGATGCCACCTGGGGTTCGGTCATGCAGAAGGCGGACCGGATCGTTCCCGCCAACAGCGGTTCCAACCACCGTCGGCGCTGCTCCGGGGTGCCGTAGCGGGCGAGCAGCTCGATGTTGCCGGTGTCGGGAGCGGCGCAGTTCAGCGCGGCCGGGGCCAGCGATGGACTGTGGCCGGTCAGCTCCGCGATCGGGGCGTACTGCACATTGGTCAGTGCGCCGCCGGCCTCGTGCGGCAGGAAGAGGTTCCAGAGACCGAGGTCCCGCGCCTGAGTTTGGAGCCGGGCGATGATCGGGGGCGCGTCCCAGCTCTCCGGGTTCGCGGCGAGTTCGTCGGCGAGGATTGGTTCGGCCGGGTAGATGTGTTCGTCCATGAAGGCCTGCAGCGTCGCCAGTAGTTCGCGGGTCTGCTCGTCGTGGCCGAATTCCATGGTCGGCTCCTTAACTCTCGTAGCTGGCGAGCGCGGCGAGGCCGTGCCCCACCAGCGGGGGGACCAGCGGCCCGATGTGGTCAAAGCCGTCCCCCACCGTCAGGCCGTGGCAGTAGCGATAGTGGATTCCTTCCAGGATTACGGCGAGTTTGAAGCAGCCGAGCGCGACATACCAGTCGACGGCGCCGGTGTCGTGGCCGGTCGCGGCCTGGTACCAGTGGCGTAGCTGGGCTCCGGCGGGGAAGCCGTGGGCGGGCCCGACGCCGAGCAGCAGCGGACTCTGCAGTTGCGGCACGATCTCCCAGTAGACGAGCAGGAGCCCGAGGTCGGTCAGCGGGTCGCCGAGCGTGGACATCTCCCAGTCCAGCACCGCAGTGATCCGGTCCCCGTCGATCAGCAGGTTCTCCAGCCGGAAGTCGCCATGCACGATGGCTGGTGCCGGGCTGTCGGGCACCGGGTCGGCCAGCCGGGCGGCGAGTTCGTCGATGCCGGCGACCTCCCGGCTGCGGGAGTTGGCGAGCTGTGTGGACCATCGGCGGACCTGCCGGCCGAGGAAGCCGGCGGGTCGGCCGAAGTCGGTGAGCGCTACCGCAGCGGGGTCGACCCGGTGCAGCGCAGCCAGGGTCGCCATCATGGCGGTGGCGATGCCGGTGGCCCGGTCGGTGGTGAGCGCGGCGGTCTGCTTCGGGGATCGCAGCGGTTCGCCGTCGACCCGGGACATGAGGTAGAAGGGAGCGCCGAGGACCGCGGGGTCGGTGCAGAGCAGGAGCGCCTCCGGGACCGGGACTTCGGTCTCGGCGAGCGCGGAGATCACTCGGTGTTCCCTCGCCATGTCGTGGGCGGTGCCGAGGACGTGGCCCAGCGGCGGCCGCCGCAGCACCCACTCCTGGGCGCCGTCGGTGACGACGTAGGTCAGGTTGGAACGGCCGCCGGGCAGTAGCTGCCCGGTGAGCGGGCCGGTGGCGAGCTCCGGCCGGGTGCTGGCCAGATACTCCGCGAGCCGGTCCAGATCGAGTCCGGGTAGTGCTGGGGTCATCACTCTCCGCCTCTCCTGCGGTGGTTGGCCGGGGCCGGGGGTGGCCGGAAATTTGCCTGTGCGGTCCCTTGCTTGGGGGGTGACCGCAGGTTAACTTGCCGGTAACTTGTGGCCGTCAAGTGTGACCTACTAAACTACCGGTGTTAGTTTACGGCACCAACCCCTCGGGAGCCGAGCGATGTTGCAGGTGCAGAACCTCGAGGTCGTCTACGACGACATCATGCTCGTGCTCCGCGGCGTGAGCCTGTCGGTTCCACCAGGGCAGATCGTCGCCCTGCTCGGCGGCAACGGAGCTGGCAAGAGCACGCTGCTCCGGGCGCTTACCGGACTGCTCGACGTCCACCACGGCAAGATCGCGCGAGGTGCGGTCACGCTGGACGGCGAGCGGGTCGGCCAGCTGCGCCCCGCCGCCCTGGTGCGCCGGGGGGTGGCGCAGGTGATGGAGGGCCGACGGATCTTCGCCGAGCTCACCGTGGAGGAGAACCTCCGAATCGGCGGCTACACCAACCCGCGCCAGGTCCGAACCCGCAGCCAGCGGGTGTACGACCTGTTTCCGGTGCTGGCGAAGCGGCGCCGCGACCACGCGGGCTACCTCTCCGGCGGCGAGCAGCAGATGCTGGCGATGGGACGGGCGCTGATGGCCGACCCGCGCTACCTGTTGCTCGACGAACCCAGCCTGGGCCTGGCGCCCCGGTTGGTGGAGCAGATCCGGCAGCTCATCGTCGAGATCAACCGGGACGGGACGGCGGTGCTGCTGGTCGAGCAGAACGCCACCATGGCGCTCTCGATCGCGAGCCACGGGTACGTGCTGGAGACCGGCAAGGTGGTGCTCGACAAACCGGCCGCCCAACTGCTCGACGACGCCGATGTCCGGGAGTTCTATCTGGGGCTGACCAGCGCCCCCGACGGTGAGGAGGGGGCGATCGCGGTCGACCGCAAGTCGTATCGGGATGTCAAGCACTACAAGCGACGGAAGCGGTGGCTGTCATGAGCGACGCGGACCCGATCCTCCGGTTCGAAGCCGTCAACCTGGCCTTCGCCGGAGTGCGGGCGATCGACGGGATCAGCTTCACGGTCGGGCGGGGGGAGCTCTTCGCGATCATCGGTCCGAACGGTGCCGGCAAGACCTCGATCTTCAACGTGCTCTCCGGGGTCTACCGGCCCCAGTCCGGCCGGGTCAGCTTCGACGGACAGCAGCTGATCGGGCGGCGGCCACACCAGATCGCCCGGTGGGGGATGGCCCGGACCTTCCAGAATGTCGAACTGTTCGGCAACTTGAGCGTGCTGGAGAATCTGATGCTCGGCCGTCATCACCACATCCGGTACGGGCCGCTGTCGGCGGTGCTGTGGTTGGGCCGCGCCCGCCGGGCGGAGTTGGCCAACCGGGCCAAGGTCGAAGAGATCATCGATTTCCTGGAGCTGGAGCAGTGGCGCCGGTATCCGGTGCGGCTGCTTCCCTACGGGGTCCAGAAACGAGTCGAGCTGGGCCGGGCGCTGGCGATGGAGCCCCGGTTGCTGTTGCTGGACGAACCGGTGGCGGGCATGAACGTCGAGGAGACCGAGGACATGGCCCGGTACATCCTCGACATCCGGGAAGAGCTCGACATCCCGATGATCCTGGTCGAGCACGACATGGGGCTGGTCATGGACCTCGCTGACCGGGTGCTGGTGGTGGACTTCGGCCGCGCGGTTGCGACGGGTCGGCCGGCGGAGGTCCAACACGACCCGGAAGTGATCAAGGCGTATCTGGGAGAGGTGCAACCGTCATGACAACCAAGGCCGCGCCGCAGGGCGCCGACCTCGTTGACCGGCCGGCCGGGGTGACCACGCTCGCCACCCGGGTCCGGGACTGGGCGGGGTCGGCGCCCGACCGGGTCGCCATGCGCCACAAACACCTTGGCATCTGGCAGGAGGTGACTTGGCAGAGCTACTGGCAGACGGTGCAGACGGTGGGGCACGCGCTGCTGTCGCTCGGCATCGAACCGGGCGACCGGGTGGCGATCCACTCGGAGAACCGTCCGGAGTGGCTCTACGCGGATATCGCCACAGTCTCGGTGCGGGGCGCCACGGTCGGGATCTACCCCACCAATCCGCTCGCCGAGGTCCGGTATCTGCTCGCCCACTCCGGGGCTAAGCTGCTAGTCGCCGAGGATCAGGAACAGCTCGACAAGGCGCTGGCAGTGGTGGACGACTGTCCCGACCTGGCGTACCTGGTCTATCTGGAACCGCGCGGCATCCGGGGCCGGTACCAGCACCCCAAGCTGATGTCCTGGGATGATCTGCTCGCGCGGGGCCGTGCCCACCAGGCCGCCCACCCGGATGCGTTGCTGGAGCGGATGGCCGGGGCCACGCCGGACGACGTCGCCACGCTGATCTATACCTCGGGCACCACCGGGCCGCCTAAGGGCGTCATGCTCAGCATCGCGAACGTCGAGTTCGCGATCTACACCCAGGCCTCGGGCGCGGGCTTCTCCGACCCACCACCGAATCCGGACGACCTGCTGCTGTCCTACCTGCCGCTGTGCCACGTGGTGGAGCGGGTCTTCACCACCTGGTTCAACGCCGGTCTCGGCACCCAGGCCAACTTCGCCGAGTCGATCGCGACCGTGCAGACCAACCTGGCCGAGATCCAGCCGACGCTGCTCTTCTCGGTACCCCGGATCTGGGAGAAGATCCTCGCCGGGGTGCAGATTCGACTCGCTAACGCGGTGCTGCCGAAGCGGGTGCTCGCCCGGATGTCGTTGTCGGTGGCGGACTGGATCGGCGACACCCTGGTGCGTACCGGTGGGCGGCACACGCTGGCGACCCGGCTGGTCTACGCGGTGGGGTGGGTGTGCTGGTTCCGGGCGCTGCGGGTCCGGCTCGGGATGCGGCGGGTGCGGGGCGCGGTCTCCGGCGCGGCGCCGATCGCGCCCGAGGTGTTGAAGTTCTTCATGGGCATCGGGGTGCCGATGTACGAGGCGTACGGCATGACCGAGAACGCGGCGATGGCGTGTTCGAATCGCCCCGGCCGGGTCAAGCTCGGCACGGTCGGCGAACCGCTCTCCATGGTGGAGGTGAGGATCGCCGACGATGGTGAGATCCAGACCCGCCACGGCGGCGTGTTCGCCGGCTACTTCGGTGATCCGGCGGCCACCGCCGAGGTGCTCAGCCCTGACGGTTGGCTGCGCACCGGTGACCTCGGGGAGTGGGTGGATGGCACCCACGTCCGGATCACCGACCGGGCCAAGGACATCATCATCACCGCCGGTGGTAAGAACATCGCCCCCTCCGAGATCGAGAACGCGCTAAAGGCGTCGCCGTTCCTGAAGGAGGTCGTGGTGATCGGCGACCGGCGGCCGTACCTGAGCGCGCTGGTCGGGATCGAATACGACACGGTGGCGGCGTGGGCGCAGCGCCGCCGGCTGGAGTTCACCACCTACCGGGACCTGTCCGAGAAGCCGGAGGTGATCGAGCTGGTGCAGTCGGCAGTGGACGAGGTGAACCAGCGATTCGCCTCGGTCGAGCAGATCAAGCAGTTCCGGATGTTGCCCAAGGAGCTCGACCATGAGGATGGTGAACTGACCGCGACCCAGAAGGTAAGACGGTCGGCGATCGCGGAGCGCTATGCCGACCTGGTCGAGGAGCTCTACTCGGCCCGGAGCACCCGATGATCAGCCTGCTGGAGGTCGTCTTCCGAGGG
This sequence comes from Natronosporangium hydrolyticum, assembly GCF_016925615.1. NCBI lineage: Bacteria > Bacillati > Actinomycetota > Actinomycetes > Micromonosporales > Micromonosporaceae > Natronosporangium > Natronosporangium hydrolyticum. The sequence continues at coordinate 4,337,029 of NZ_CP070499.1, read as the reverse complement.
CTCGGTCAGGGCAGCATCTACGCGTTGATCGCGCTCGGGTTCGTGATCATCTACAAGTCCAGCCGAGTGATCAGCTTCGCCCAGCCCGGCTTCATGATCGCCGGCGTCGTGCTCGTCACCTACCTGGTGCAGATTCCGTGGCTCGGATTCTTCGCCGCCGTCGTGGTGGCCGCCTTGCTGACCGCCGGGTTCGCGCTCGGAGTGGAGCGGACGGTGATCCGGCCGATGATCGGTCGGCCGGTCTTCGCGATCGCGATCATCACCATTGCGCTGGACATCGTGATCCGCACCGTGGCCCACGCCGGGATCGGGATCAACGTCCGGCACGTCGGTGACCCGTGGGGCTTGACCAACACCTCGCTCGGGCCGCTCACCGTGCAGCAGCGACATCTCGCCGCGGTGATCACCGCGGCGGTGCTGGTGACGGCGCTGTTCTTGTTCTTCCGCTACACCCGGATCGGGCTGGCGATGCGCGCGGTCGCCGAGGACCAGGAGGTGGCGCTGGCGCAGGGGGTCGGCGTCGGGATGGTCTTCGCGCTCTCCTGGGCGATGGCCGGTGGACTCGCCGCGGTCGCCGGGGCCTTCGCCGCGGCCGGCCGCAGCGTGGACCCCCAGTTCTGGCTGATCGCATTGACCGCGCTGCCAGTGATCATTTTGGGGGGACTCGACTCGCTGGTCGGCGCCGTGGTGGCGGGGCTGGCGATCGGGGTGGTGCAGGCGCTCGCCGCCGCGTACCCGGCGTACGTGGCCTTCCTCGGCAGCAACGCCTCGCTGATCGTGCCCTGGCTGGTGATGTTGCTCGTGCTGGTGGTCCGCCCGTACGGGCTGTTCGGCACCCGAGAAGTAGAGCGAGTGTGAGCCCGTGCTGACCCGACCGCTGCTGCACACCTCCTACCGCAGCGACATGTCGCTGCTGGACTCGTGGACCAAACGGGCGCTGTTGCTGGGGTTGCTGGCGCTGGGCGTCGCGACTCCGCTGCTGCTGCCCGATCCAGACCTTCGGTTGCTCTCCACCGCCTGCGTCTTCGCGATCGGCGCGATCGGGCTGGGGCTGCTCACCGGCTCGGCCGGGCAGGTATCGCTGGGCCACGCATTCTTTCTCGGGGTGGGCTGCTACACCGCGGCGGTGGTCTCCGGGGACCCGGATGACGCCCGGCTGTGGGGGTTCGGGATCAGTGAGATCCTGATCTGGCTGCCGGCCGCGGGTCTGGTCGCCGCCGCGGTGGGGGTGCTGATCGCGCCGCTGGCGACTCGGCTGCGCGGGCTTTACCTGGCGATCGTCACACTCGGCCTGGTCTTCGTCGGGGAGCACTTCTTCGAGCAGTGGCGCAGCGTCACCGGTGGTGCCCGGGCCGGCCGCGCCGCCGCCGAACCGGTGCTCTTCGGCTATCCGGTCGGCCAGGACGGTGCGTTCTTCACCGAGCAGCAGCAAATCTTCTGGCTGATGTTCGGGCTGCTGGTGGTCTTCGCGCTGGCGGCCCGCAACCTGTCCCGTTCCTCGGTTGGGCGGGCATTCAACGCCATCCGGGACCGGGACATCGCGGCCGGCACCATCGGCGTCAACTTGTTCAAGTACAAGACCATCGCGTTCGGAGTCTCGTCGTTCTACGCCGGCTGCGCCGGGGCGCTGCTCTACGCGATCACCGGCCACGTCAATCCGACCGAGTTCAACCTCGTCCTGTCGGTGTTGTTCATCGCCATGGTGCTGGTAGGTGGCGCCGGCACAGTATCCGGTGCGATCGCCGGCGCGTTCTTCATCACGCTGCTCGGTCGGATGACCGAGGGGCTGGGCGGATGGGTCCCGGTGATCAGCACCCAGTCCAACCAGACGCCCAACATTTTCCAACTACAGAACCTCCTTTATGGAGCGCTGATCATCGGATTCCTGCTGTACGAACCGCGCGGACTGTTCGGCATCTGGCTTCGCATCCGCAACTGGTGGAAGTCCTACCCCTTCTCATATTGATAGAGTTTCATTAGTCAGGAGGAACCATGCGAAGGCTCATCATCGCCGGGGCCGCCGGCATGGCGCTGGTGGTCGCGCTCGGCGCCTGCCGGGGCGACGCCGGCGGCGAGCAGGAGGAGATCGACGGTCTTTCGTTCGACGTCGGGGTCACCACCGACCCCTGCCCGAACGCGGTCGACGAGGAAAATGGCTGCATCTACCTGGGCACCCTGTCCGACCTCAGTGTCGGGCCATTCGCACCGCTGGCGGTGCCGCTGACCGCGGCCCAAGAGGCGTTCTGGCAGCGGGTCAACGAGGAAGGTGGGATTACCGCCGACGGCGTCGACCAGGCATTCGAGGTCGATGTCACCAGCTATCAGCGGGACACCCAGTACAACCCTACTGAACACAGTCGGCACTACGAGGAGATCAAGCCGAACATCCTCGCGCTGGCGCAGACCTTGGGTTCGGCCACCACGAACGCGATCATCAGCGACATGGACGCTAGCGACATCATCGCCGCCCCCGCCGCCTGGAGCTCACTCTACGCGTTCGAGGAGCTGATCCTGGAGTCCGGTGCGAACTACTGCGTCGAGTCCATGAACGCGGTCGACTACGCGGTGGAGGCGCACGGCGTCGACCATGTCATGGCGGTGCACTACGAGGATGACTACGGCGAGGACGCCGCCGCCGGGGCGATGATCGCCGCCGAAGCCAACGGGCTGGAGTTCACCTCGGTCGCCACCCCCACCGGGTCGGACAACCAGGAGGAGGCGATCGGCCGGATCCTCGCTGGCGAGCCCGACCTGGTCATCGTCACCACCGGCCCGTCCGAGCTGGCGGCGATTGTCGGCGGGGCGGCGGCCCAGGGCTTCCTGACCGCCCGCTACATCGGCACCAGCCCGACCTGGAACCCGGCCCTGCTGGAGACCGCGGCCGGGGAGGCGTTGGCCGGCCTCTACGAGCAGACCGGCCCCTGGGTCGACGGCTGGGACGGGGACACCCCCGGGCACCAGGCGATGCGGGAGGCGCTGGGTGATGTGACCGATATCAACGATGGTTACACCTCCGGCTGGATCTGGTCCTACCCGATCAAGGCCGCCCTGGAGGCGGCGATGGCGGAAGGGGATCTGACCCGTGCCGGCGTTCGGGCCGCGGCGACCTCGCTGACCTCGGTGGATTACGAGGGCATGCTGCCGGCGGAGGCGGGCAACTACGCCGCTGGCCCGGAGGGTCAGCTGCGGGCGAACACGATCAACCAGGTCGATCCGGAGTCGTCGACCGGGGTCTCGGTCGGGGTCGAGATGACCACTGGCCCGACCGCCGAGTCGTTCGAGCTCACCCAACCCTGCTACGAGCTGCTCGACTAGCCCCGGGCCGCAGGCTGCGGCCCGACACCCGGGTACCGCCGGACGCCCCGGCTCCCACCAGCGGAGCCGGGGCGTCCGGCGGTTAGTCTGCAACCTGTCACTTCGCTAGGCTTCCAATCACCGGGTGGCGTAATGCACAATGTCATAAGGACGTGCAGGCTCGCGAAGGAGGTCTCAGAGCGGGGTCTCTGGTGAGGAGGTTCTGGTTAGCCGAGCCGACCGCTACAGCGCCGTAGCTGCGCTGCCGGCCGGTGTCGTGGCGAACCCTGGATGCCGGTCGTAGCGCAACTCCCAGCGTGCAGATCAACGACAGGGGGTCCGATGTGAATGCTGACAGCTACGTCGTGCCGGCCCCACAAGGGCCAGAGGAATCCGAAACTGTCCAGCGATCGGCGGTTCTTTACCAAGGGGCGGGGGCCACGGTCACGAGAACGCACCTCCTCGCGGCGGGGCGCCGTTATCCAGTGGCGTCGCTCAGCGAGATTGAACGGGTGGAGCAGGGGGGTCTGCTCCAGTCCCGCAGCTACGAGTTGTGGGCCAGCTTCCGCGGCCAGCGGCACCGGTTGTTCCGGTGCCACGACGCCCGGGAGTTCGGCCAGATATGTCGGGCGCTGACCCGCGCCCGGGAGTACGCCGGAGTGGCGTGACCCGGGTGTGGTGACCGGCCCGGCGGGGCGGGTGAGAGCTGGGGGTTCGGCGTGGGGTGACCGACGCCGGCCCCCAGCCGCCGCACCTGCTCACCGGAGGGTTGAGCGCGCTCAGCGGGGTTAGGCCAGTCGGTCGGCGACCTGCTCGATCAGCGTAAGTGAATCCTCGGCGGCCAGGGACGCGTCCCGTAACCGGCTGAAGGCGTTCCGGTAGGTCTCGATCTCCTCGCCCTCCAGCAAGGTGTGATCGAACGCGCTCTCGACATAGACCGCGTCGGGGTCGGCCGGGTCCGAGAACTCCATCAGGACGAAGTGGCTGAGCATGTTCATCATGCTGGCACTGAAAGGCAGCACCTGGATGGTGATGTGTGGCTCGCTGCCGAGGGTCACCAAGTGGCGCAGCTGCCGCCGCAGCACCTCGGGCCCGCCGATCTGCCGCCAGAGCACCGCCTCGTCGAGGATGGCGGTGATCTCCGGCGGTCGGTCGCGGTGTAGCACCTCTCGTTGCCGGATCTGGCGGACGTTGATCCGGTCGGTCGCGGTGGCCGGGCCGTGGGCGCTGGGGCGGACCGCCCACCAGCTCGCCTCCACCACTGCGCGGGAGTACTCCTCGGTCTGGAGGAGACCCGGGAGGCCCACGGGGGAGACGCATCGCAGCGCGCTGCTCTCGTCCTCCAAGCCGATGTAGGAGAGGTAGCCCGCGGGCAGGGCCTCCCGGAACTGGGTCCACCACGGTCGCCGCCGGCCGACCCGGGCGAGTTCCACCAGCTCGGCCACTTGATCCGGGTCGGAGACCTCGTAGAGCTGCAACAGTTGTCGCAGGTCACTGGTGGAGATACCGACTCCGCCGGTCTCGATCCGGATCACCTTGGACAGCGACCAGTCCATCGCCTCCGCCACTTGCTCCTGCGTGAGGCGTACCTGGTCGCGGACGCGGCGGAGGGTGTTTCGTAATCTGCGCCGCCCCGCGGTTGGGCTGTGCACCCTGCTCGTCACCGGACCCCCACCTTGTAGGCCGGCGAGCCCAGCTCGGCAGCTGGCAAGCTCGCAGAAAGCCACCTGGCACTATGCCAAAGGGTACACCGTGGGGAGAGCAAACGGATTCACCCGCGATCGCCTAAGCTGCCAGAATTGATACGGTTTGTCGGTTACGCAGCGGCCTGCGGCAACGAGGGGCACCCGCCCGGCACCGCCGGAATTCTGGATTCTTACGCCATCCCGCCGCCCTGTTAATTAGGATGCGGATCATGATTTAAGATCCTGTGGGCCGTCCTCGGCTACCCCGATAAGGGCGGCAACCAGGTATTTCACCCCTCAGGGTTGAGAATCGTGTAGCTCATGAATGGAGAACGAGTGGTCCAGCAGGAACCCGTCGCACTGCGGTGGCAAAAGGCTACCCGCTGCGACGCGAACGACTGCGTCGAGGTGGCGTTGTTGGATCGGGGCGTCGCGGTGCGTGACAACACCCGCCCAGCAACTCACCTGACGTTCGACAGCGACAGCTGGCGAACCCTGCTGACGAAAGCGCGCAGTGGCGAACTCCGCCACTGAGTAGCTGCGGGCCGGTCCGGGCGCGTACGGGAGGCGCGCCCCGGGCGGTCGGTCACGCAGTGGGTTGGCCGCTGGTCACCGGCGCCGGCTGCGGCACCCATCGGTGCGTCACCACGCGTTCGGCGTAGAACGACAGCAACGGCACTGTACCCGCGAGCATGACCAGGACCATCCGCTTCAACGACCAGTCGATCCGGCGGCCGAGGTCGAAGACCGCCACCACATAGACCATGTAAAGGAAACCGTGGACCGGGCTCACCGTCTGGGACAGGGTGGGGTAGCCGAAGCCGTACCGAAGCACCACCCCGATGGTGAGCAGAATCAGACACACGCCTACGAGGTAGGCGATGACGCGGAAACGAGTAAGGGCACCGGACACGTCAGCCAGGGTAGTCCACCGCTCGGGCGCCCGGATTGGCGCTCATCCAGGCGAGGAAGCGGTTGTACTCGGCCACCTCGGGATCGTCACCGCCGTCGTACGCGGCCGGCCGTCGGGTGATCACCGGCGCGCCCACCGCCGCGCCCACCGCCACGTGGTCGGGGCCCCTGGGCTCGACCGCCGGCGGCGCCAGACTCGCATCGGTCACCGGCGGTAACACCGGTTCCGGTGCCCCGCGCACCACCCGCCGCGCCTCCCGGACCCAGATCGCCACCGCGAAACCGGCGAAGACCGGCCACTGGAACGCATACCCCCAGCTGAGCGAGTTGCCGCCAGCGGCGCGGGACCATTGCCAACCGGCCAGTCCGAGCATGCCCACCACCGAAGCCACCAGCAGCACATGGATGGCGAGCCAGCCCGGGGTCAGCAACCGCCTCATGGTCAGCAAGGGTACGCCGGGCTGGGGCTACGCCGCCCGGCTGGGGCGACCGCCCCGGGCACCCGGCCGGTCAAGCCGATGCCGACAAACCGACCCAGGCGACGGCACCGAGCGTGCCCAACACCAGGAACGGCCCGAACGGGAGCGAATCCCGCCGGCTCACCTTCTTACTGGCCAGCAGCGCCAGCGCCACCACCCCGCTGGCGAGGAAGGCCAGCAGTAGCCCGGCAACCAGCGCGGTCCAACCCAGCCAGCCCAGCAACGCCCCGATGCTCACTGCGAGCTTGGCATCCCCGAGCCCGAAACCACGGGCCCCGAACAACAGCGTGACGGTGGCGAAGCCGAGGCCGCAGACGGCAGCCGCCGCCGCCGCCCGCAGCCAGTCCCCGCCCGAGCCGCCGGCCAGCGCCGATATCCCAAGGCAGCCGAGGACCCAACCCGCGGCCGGGAGGGTGAACCGGTCCGGCAACCGGTGCACCGCCAGGTCGATGAAGGTGAGCGGGACCGCCGCGACCGCCCAGCCGACGAGGGCGAACGCCGCCCACAGCGGCCAACCGGCGGACCCGGCACCGACCACCCCCACCGCCACCAGCGCGGCGACCGCGATGGTGGTCACCTCGAGTAGATATGGCGGGGCGCCGGCCGGTCGGCGGCACTGTCCGCAGCGCCCGGCCGGCCCGAGCGCGCCCAACCCCTCGGCGGCCAGCAGCGGCGCTTCACAGTGCGGGCAGCCACGCCGCCAAGGCTCGCCCGCCGGCACCGAGTGGACCAGCACCGCCCAGCGCAGCAACGGGGTGACCGGCGCCGCGACCAACCGCCACGGTGGGCGGGTGCTGATCTGCCCGGTCATCGCCCTCACCCGGTCATCCGGCGCTCGCCACCGCGCTCCAGGCGGCGAGCGCGGCGCCCCGGGCACCGGCCATGTCCCGGTGCGGGACCAGCGCAAACTCGACCACCGCGGCCTGTTCATCCCGGAGCACGGTGTGTTCGCGGACAGTGGCCAGGAACCAGTCCCGAAAATGCGGAGCCGCCTCGACCACGCCGCCGCCGACGAAGTAGGCGTGCGGGTCGGTCATGTTCGCCACGATCGTGAACAGCCGCCCCAACGCGATCGCCTGCTGTTCGAAGATCTGCAACGCCAGCCGGTCGCCCTTCTCGGCGTACCTGCGCACCTGCTTGGCCGCCTCCCGCACCGGCGTCACCTTGGCCAGGTCGTGGTCGGGGTAGCGGGTCAGCCAGTACGGCAGCAGGTTGTTGACGATGCCGGTGAGCGAGGCGACGCTCTCGGCGTCGCCCTGGAAACCGCAGTTGCAGCGGGGGACCGGTTGATCCTCGGCGAGTAACCCGGTCATGGGAATGTGGACATGGCCCAGCTCGCCGGCTTGCCCGGCGACCCCGGTGACCACTTGACCGCGATCGACCAGGCCGCCGCCGAGCCCGGTGCCGACCACCGCCGCAACCGACGAGCGCTCCGGCGCGAGCAGGCCAAAATGCACCTGGTGGGCGTAGAGGGCGGCGGCGTTGGCGTCATTCAAGTAGATGACCGGCAGCGCCAACCGCTCCGCCAGCCCACCGCGGAAGTCGAAGCCATGCCAGGCGGGGTCACCGAAGTTGGTGGCTCCCCGGGTGGAGAGCACGCCATCCGGGCTGGCCGGCCCCGGGGTGTCGAGCCCGACCGCCGCGACCGCGGCGAGGGGGATGCCGGTCGAGGTCAGCACCTGCGCCAATGCCTGCGCCAGCACATCCAGCGCGATCGCCGGGCCTTCGGTGACCCGGCTCGGGGTCTCAAACATCTGATCGACGAGGAACTCGCCGGCGGCGGTCAACACCGTGGCGTTGCAGCTGGTGCCGCCAACATCGAGCCCGACCACGACCTGCTGTCCAGCTACGCCCATCTGCCACGCTCTCCTCGATCGGCCGCCTGCACCTCCGGAAGACCCCATCGTCCGTCCGTACCTTAAGTTTGCGGCACAGCGTATCAGCGGCCGCAGATCGACCGACCGCTCGCTGAACCGGCGGGCGCTGCCGGATGGTCAGCCGGGCGGCGGTAGCCGCAGGCCGTGCATGCCGCCGTCGACGGCGAGCGCGGTGCCGGTGGTCGAACCCGCCGCCGGCCCCGCGAGGTAGCAGACTGCGGCGGCCACCTCCGCCGCGCTGACCAGCCGACCGCTCGGCTGCCGCGAGGCCAGCCGGGCCCGTTCGGCGGCGGGATCCTCGGCGGCGGCGAGCAGCCTCGTCACCCACGGGGTGTCCACGGTGCCCGGGCAGACGCAGTTCACCCGGATCTGGTCAGCGACCAGGTCGGCGGCGAGCGCGAACGTCAACGCGTGCACCGCGCCTTTCGAAGCGGAGTAGAGCGACCGGTTGGGCAGCCCAGCCCAGGCCGCGATCGACGAGAGATTGACGATCGACCCGTGCCGGCTGCGCCGGAGGTACGGCAGGGCCGCCCGGCAGGCGCGGGCGATGCCGGTGACGTTCACATCGAGCACCCGGGCCCATTCGGCGTCGTCGTGCCCCTCGAGCGGCCCTGCCGCACCGACCCCGGCGCTGTTGACCAGAATGTCCAGGCCGCCGAACTGGTCGGCGACGCGCGCCACCGCCGTTTTGACCGAAGCGTCGTCGGCGACGTCCGCGGGGACCGGCAGCAGCCCGGGGTCGGTGGTGTCGCCGGGCTGGAGGTCCAGGATGCCGACCTGGGCGCCGGCCGCGTGCAGCGCCGCCACGCAGGCCGCGCCGATGCCCGAGCCGCCACCGGTGACCACCGCTGTCATCCCTTGGAAATCTGCCACCGCTACGCTCCTCGTCGGTCGAACCGCACCGGCGGCCAGGCCTGCGCGGCCCAGGTTACCGGTGTGTAGGTAAAGAGTAATATTCCCTGCCTGGAATCCCAGTGCCGAGGGATGCGGATACAGGAGGGGCACGATGGGGATGCGTTCGACCCGGCGGCGGGCGTTGACCGGGTTCACTGCGGCGTCGGCGGCGGTAGTGCTCGCGCTCGCCGGCTGCGGTAACGGAGACGACAACAACAACGACAACGACAACGGCGATACCCCCACCATCGAGGCCGACCCGGACCTCGCCGAACTGGTGCCGGACGACATCGCCGCCGACGGGCAGCTGTCGGTCGGGGTGGACGCCACCTACCCGCCGAACGAGTACCTCGCCGAGGATGGGCAGACCGTCGAGGGCTTCGACGTCGACCTGTTCGACGCGGTCGCCGCCAAGCTGGGGCTGACCGTCGAATGGTCCCCGGCACCGTTCGGCGCGATCATCCCGGGAGTCGAGTCCGGCGAGTACGAGGTCGGCGTCTCCTCGTTCACCATCAACGAGGAGCGGTTGACCGAGGTCGATATGGTCAGCTACTTCAACGCCGGGACGCAGTGGGCGGCGCCGGCCGGCGAACCGGTCGATCCAGATAACGCCTGCGGTCTGCGAATCGCGGTGCAGCGCGACACCGTGCAGGTGGACGACATCACCGAACGGTCCGAGCAGTGCGAGGCCGACGGTGAGTCGGCGATCACGATCGAACAGTTCCAGGGTCAGGACCTGGCGACCGCGTCGGTGGTCTCCGGGCAGAACGACGCGATGCTCGCGGATTCGCCGGTGAGCGCGTATGCGGTCGCCCAGACCGACGGTGCGCTGGAGCTGGTCGGGGAGATCTACGACGCCGCGCCGTACGGATATGTGGTGAACCAGGACCAGTCGCAGCTCGCCGAAGCGTTGCAGGCGGGGCTGCAGGCAATCATCGACGACGGCACCTACCTCGACATCCTGACCGAGTGGGGGGTTGAGGGCGGCGCCATCGACGACCCGGCCGTCAACCCGTAACTCCCGCCGACCGACCAATGAGTAATCAGGCCACCCCACCGGTTCCGGATCCACCGCCGGATTCGCCTCCGGAGCGGGCTGCTCCGGAGGCGATCCGGGCGATCCCGGTGCGGCATCCGGGCCGGTGGCTGGCGGCCGGCGGCGTCGCGGTGCTGGCGGCGATGTTCGCCCACGTGCTGCTGACGAACGAGGCGTTCCAGTGGTCGTTCGTCTTTGAGAACCTGTTCACCCCGCCGATCCTGCGCGGGGTCCGCACCGTCGTCGTGATCACCCTGTTGGCGATGGCGATCGGCATCACTCTGGGCATCGTCGTGGCGATGATGCGGCTGTCGGCCAACCCGCTGCTCTCCGGCGCGGCCTGGTTCTACACCTGGTTTTTCCGGGCGGTGCCGCGAATCGTGCTGCTGGTGCTCTTCGGCAACCTCGGCATTCTGTGGGACCGGCTGGAGTTCGGGCTGCCGTTCGACCGGCAAATCGGAGCGCTCTTCGGGATTCAGGACTTCCAGGCCCGCATCTTCGGCTTCGACGCCCGCACCGTACTGACCGGGTTCGTCGCGGGCCTGCTTGGGCTGGCGCTGTCGGAGGCGGCGTACATGGCCGAGATCGTCCGGGCCGGGATCCTGTCGGTGGACCCGGGGCAGAGCGAGGCGGCGGCCGCGCTTGGCCTCAGCCGGCCCCAGACCCTGCGCCGGGTGGTGTTGCCGCAGGCCATGCGGGCGATCATCCCGCCGACCGGCAACGAACTGATCGCGCTGCTCAAAGACACCGCGTTACTCGCGTACGTGCCGGTGACGAACGAACTGTGGTTCCAGACCCAGGCGATCGGGGCCCGCACCTTCCGGATTTTCCCGATGCTGGTGGCCGCCTGTATGTGGTATCTCTTCCTGACCAGTGTCCTGATGGTCCTGCAGAACTTCGTCGAACGTTACTTCGCCCGGGGCTACGGCGCCGCTCGTGACCGGGCCCGGGTCCGGCTCCGGAGCTTCACCCGCGGCCAGGGGGGAGCGTAGGTGACCATGGAGGCAGCCATGACCGGCGCGGCCGGTGACTACCTCGTCCGGATCGAGCAGGTCCACAAGAGCTTCGGGCACACCCCGGTGCTCAACGGCGTCGACCTGACCGTCCGGCCCGGCGAGGTGACGGTGGTGCTCGGGCCTTCCGGATCCGGCAAGTCCACGTTACTGCGGTGCGTCAATCACCTGGAGAAGATCAACGCGGGCCGAATCTGGGTGGACGGCGAACTGATCGGTTACCGGGAACGCCGAGGCAAGCTCTACGAGCTTCGCGAGCGAGAGGTCGCCGCGCAGCGCCGCGCCATCGGGATGGTCTTCCAACAGTTCAATCTCTTCCCCCACATGACCGTGCTGGAGAACGTCATGGAGGCGCCGGTCCGACTCCGGCAGGGAAGCAAGTCGGCGATCCGGGACCGGGCGATGGCGCTGCTGGACCGGGTGGGTCTCGCCGACAAGGTCGACTCGTACCCGGCGCACATCTCCGGCGGCCAGCAGCAGCGGGTGGCGATCGCCCGGGCGCTGGCGATGCGTCCGAAGCTCATGCTCTTCGACGAACCGACCAGCGCGCTCGACCCGGAATTGGTAGGCGAGGTGCTGGACGTCATGAAGGGCCTCGCCCAGGACGGCATGACCATGATCGTGGTGACCCACGAGATCGGCTTCGCCCGCGAGGTCGGCGACGCGCTGATCTTCATGGATGAGGGGCGGATCGTCGAGGCGGGGCCGCCGCGGGAGGTGCTGGCCAACCCACAGCACGAGCGGACCAAGTCGTTCCTCGCCAAGGTGCTGTAATCAGCCTGGCGCCTGCCGTCGTCGCTCGGATTCGGCGGCGGTGTGGGCTGGCACACCCCACACCGCCGCCTCGGGGGCGGGTGTCGCGGAACTGGTCTACCGTGGGGATCCGGCGACCAGGTGAGCAGCCTCCGGCTGCTCCGTATCGACGCGAACCCCGGTGTGCAGAGGCTCGGCAGGCAGATCGGCGTCCGCAGCGAGCCCGGCGCGGGTCTGCCGCACCGTCGCGACGGCCACCGCCACCGCAACCATCGTCGCGAACGCCGCTGACGCCGCCAGCCAACCTAAGGTGCCTCTGTTCATCGCCCCGCTCCTCACCGCCGCCGTGGGCTCCGGCTCAGTCGTTCCGTCCCCGGCGGCCTGTCCACACCATCGCGTAGTAGTGACGCCGTCAGCAGAGGCGGTGGTCCCGACCAGGTCGGACCAACGGCCCTAGGCAGCGACCAGGGGGTTCGACACGGCGTGGCAGAATCTGCCCGGCGAAGATGACCACTATTGCACGGGGTGGAGACATGCGGTTGCGGCTTCAGACCAATCCGGTCGTGTTCGGCACCTCGGTGCTCGTCATTGTGGTCTTTCTGATCGCCGGGATCGCGGCGACCGACACCATGGGTCGGGTCTTCGACTCGGTGCAGAGCGGCATCGCCAACACCCTCGGCTGGTATTACATCCTCGTCGTCACCGGCTTCCTGGTCTTCGTGATCTGGCTCGGTACCAGCCGGTTCGGCCGGATCCGGCTGGGGCCACCCGACAGCCGGCCGGAGTACCGCTACCTGACCTGGTTCGCGATGCTCTTCACCGCTGGTATGGGGATCGGGCTGGTTTTCTGGGCGGTCGCCGAGCCGTTGCAGCACCTGGCAGAGTCTCCGACCGGGGGCGCGGGCAATCCCGACGAGGCGATGCGGTTCACCTTCTTCCACTGGGGCCTGCACGCCTGGGCGATCTACATCGTGGTCGGGGTGTCACTGGCGTACTTCGCCTACCGCCACAACCTGCCACTATCGATCCGCAGCGCGCTCTATCCGCTGCTCGGCAACCGCATCCACGGACGGATCGGCGACCTGGTCGACATCTTCGCCGTCTTCGGCACGATGTTCGGGGTCGCCACCTCGCTCGGGTTCGGCATCCTCCAGGTCAACGCCGGGCTGGCGAGCCTCGGCATCATCGATCAGTCCATCACCGTCCAACTGGTCCTGATCGGAGCGATCACCCTGGCGGCGATCGCCTCGCTCATGGCAGGTCTAGACAAGGGCATTCTGCGGCTCTCCGTCACCAACCTCACCATCGGCGTGGTGCTGATGCTCTTCGTGCTTGTCGTCGCCCCCGACACGCTCGGGGTGTTGGCCAGCTTTGTGCAGCAGACCGGCCAGTACGTGCAGCTCCTGCCGGAGACCTCGATGTGGACGGGCGCGCCGGAGTGGCAGGCGGGCAACACCATCTTCTATTGGGGGTGGTGGATCAGTTGGTCGCCGTTTGTCGGCATGTTCATTGCCCGGGTCTCCCGCGGCCGCACGATCCGGGAGTTCGTCTTCGGTGTACTGCTGGTCCCGGTGACGCTCACCTTCCTGTGGATGGCGATCTTCGGTAACAGCGCCTTCCAGGTGGACGAGCGCACCGACGGGGAGCTTTCGCAGGCGGCGAGCGAAGGCCCAGAGACGGCGCTGTTCGGCCTGCTGGAGTCGTTGCCGCTCACCGCGATCATGACCGTGCTGGCGATCCTGCTGGTGGCGACCTACTTCGTCACCTCCTCGGACTCCGCGTCGCTGGTGATCGACATGCTGACCTCGGGTGGCCGGACCGATGCGCCGAAGATCCAGAAGGTCTTCTGGGCGACCCTGGAGGGCGCCATCGCGGGGGTGCTTCTGCTCGCCGGAGCCGGTGGGCTGGCGGCGCTACAGACCGCGGCGGTCACTACTGCGCTGCCGTTCAGCGTCATCATGCTGGTGATGTGTTGGGGGCTGGTCCGAGCGCTCTACGCCGACGACCACCAGAAGCCGCTGGCGCAGGTGACGTTGGTGGAGGCTAGCCATGAGCCAGTGCCGGAGCGGGTGGACGAGCGCCGCAGCCCGTTCAAGGATCACGTGCAAGGCTCGCCCTGACCAGCGCGATCACCCTTCGTGCCCTCGCCAACGCCGATGGTAGTGCACTGGTCACTCCGGACGACCGGCCCGGTCGCGCCCGGTCACGGCGTTGCCTTGGTGATGCGCGACTCGGCCCGGGAACGTATGGTCTAGCTGCCGCCAGGGCGGGTCGCACCAGGGGGCACCAAGAGGCCTAGGGAGGGCGTCGTGCGCAGAAGATCAGTGATCCCGGTGCTGGTCGTCGTCTGGTTACTGGTCGGAGCGGTGGCGGCCGGCCAGCGAGGTTACATGACCACCGACCACGATTGCGCGACCTTCAGCTCCACACTGGTCACCATCTTCGTGGGGCCGCTAAATTACCTCGGGGTCAACCCGGAGGTTGACTGTCCGGAGCTGCCAGAGCCCTCGGAGTGACCCGGCGCCCGCGATGGCGTCGGGGTCAAGCGGCAGCCGCCGAGCCCAACGGGTCCGCCAACAATTGCTCGAAGGCCAGCTCGGCCGCGCCGAGCAGAGCGGCGTCGTCGCCGAGCGCGGGGGTGCGCAACCGAACCCCCGACAGCTGCTCCGGCAGCGTGACCTGGTTGAGCCGGGAACGTAGCGGCGCCGCGGCGGCGAGGAAGATGTCCCGCAACGACCCGCCGAAGATGACCAGCTCCGGGTTGAAGATGTTGATCAGGTTGCCGGTGCCGAGGCCGAGCCACTCGGCGACCCGTCGTAACGCCGCCCGGGCAGTCGGGTCGCCGAAGCTGGCCGCTCGCACAACCGCCCGCACCGCCTCATGGCCGTGCTGCTCGCTCGCGCCGGCGGCGTGCAGCAGCGCACGCTCCCCGGCCTCGGTCTCCCAGCACCCCTGAGAGCCGCAACGGCACCGGTAACCGTCGGGGCGCACCACCATATGGCCGACCTCCCCGGCGGTCCCCTGCCGACCGGCGAACCGGCGGCCGTCGGCGATGATCCCAGCGGTGAGCCCGCCATCTCCGCAGAGATAAATGACGTTCTGCTGACCGGTGGCTGCGCCGCGAGTGTGCTCGGCGTAGGCGGCGAGGTCGGCGGCGCCGCCCGTGAGGAGCTGCGGATTGTCGGGCAGCGCGGCGGTGACCATTGCCCGTAGCGGTTCGTCTACTTCGGTCGGCTGCACCCCGCGGCTGACCGACCCGTCCGGAGCTCGCAGTCGGCTGGTGACCGCCACCCCGCAGCCGATGGTGCGAGGGCCTGCCCCGCCCACCGCAGCGGTGTGCATCTCGGTGAGGAAGGTGGCGAGCGGGTCGGTCGAAGCCGACACCGGCGAGCCCGGCGGGCGGGGGGCCTCCCGCCGGTCGAGCACCACCCCACCGAGGCCCACCCGGGCGGCCTGGACCCGGTCCACCTCCACCGAGACCGCGTACCCGCAGACCGCCCCGGACAACGGTGTGACCAGCGGTGAGGGTCGCCCGGCCCGGCGGGTCTGCCGAGGAGCCTGTTCGGTGACGAGCCCAGCGGCGGCCAGGTCGGCGGTGAGCGCACCAATGGTCGAGCGGTTCAGCCCGGTCCGGGCGGTGAGCTCGGCCCGGGAGACCGCCCCGTGTTGGTGCACGAAGCGCAACAGGGCACCGAGATTCTGCCGGCGGACCTCCTCCTGGCTGGGGGCGGGGCGCATCGCCGGACGGTTATGGACCGCGGTCACCGGGTGCCGGTGGCGAGCGCTCGTCGCCGGGACAGCGCGTCCACCCCGGCGGCGAGTAGCAATACCAGCCCGGTCACCGCGAACTTCACCCCCGCGCTGTAACCCATCAGCCCCATCCCGTTGTTGATGACCGCAACCACGGCGCCTCCGATAACCGCGTTTACCAGCTTTCCCTTACCCCCGAAGAGGCTGGTGCCTCCGATCACCGCCGCGCCGACCGCGAGCAGCAGCACCTCGCTGCCGCCGGTGGTGGCGTCGACCGAGTTGCTGCGGGAGGCGGCGGCGATTCCACCGATCGCCGCCATGGTAGAGCAGATCATAAACGCTGTGATCCGGATCCGGTCGACGTTGATACCGGCGCGGCGAGCGGCCTCCCGGTTGCCGCCGACAGCGTACAGGTGTCGGCCGAACCGAGTGCGGTGCAATAGTAACGTCCCGGCTACCAGCAGAATCGCGATCACCGGTACGACCACCGGCACGCCCTTGAGGGAGACGATGGCGGTCCGGCTGCGCTCCAGGTTGAGCACGTAGACGGCGGCGCCGAGGACGGCGGCGAGGGTGAGTACCCGTAGCGCCACCACCGGGGTCGGGGGTGCGGTGAGCCCTTCCGCGAGCCGGCGGCGCTGGGTGGCGAACTGGACCGCCGCGAACCCGCCGACGGTGACCGCCGCGAAGACCCACCCGGCGGTGGGGGAGAGGTTGCGGTTGACGATGGCGAGCACCACATCGTCCCGGACCGGGACGATGTTGCCACCCCGGATAGCCATAAGCATGATGCCCTGGAATGCCAGGAAACCCGCTAATGTCACCACAAAGGACGGTATGCCGATCTTCGCGACCAGGGTCCCGAGGATGAGCCCGATCAGGGCACCGGTGCCGAGCGCGGCCGCGACCGCCACGTACCACGGCTGGCCGTGCCAGGTCAGCAGCACCGCCAACACCGCCGCGCAGAGCCCGCTGGCGAACCCCGCCGACAGATCGATCTCGCCGACTAGTAGCACGAAGACCAGGCCCATCGCGATCAGCGTGATCTGTGCGCCCTGCAGGAAGAGATTCGCGAAGTTCGCTGAGGTGAGGAAGACCGGGCGGAGCGCGGTGAAGACCACACAGAGCACGATCAGGCCCAGCACGGCCGGTAGGGCGCCGATGTCGCCGCCGCGGATCCGAGCCAGATAGGTACGGGCGTACCCGCCGATGGTGACCGGTGCGGCGGCCGGTGCCGAGGACGGCGGCGGCTGGGCGGTGGTGGTTGCGGTCATCGCTGCTCTCCGGGGGGTGCGAAGGCCTCGGCGGCGCCGAGCAGGCCGCTGCGGCCGGTGGTGATCAGCTCCACGACCTGGGCGTGGGAGACCTCGTCGGCGGACACCTGGGCGACCATCTGGCCCAGGTAGAGCGCGGCGATCCGGTCGGCCACGGCGAAGACGTCGTTGAGATTATGGGAGATGACCAGCACCGCGAGGCCGTTGTCGGCCAGCTGCCGAACCAGCTCCAGCACCTGCGCGGTCTGGGCCACTCCGAGGGCGGCGGTCGGCTCGTCCAGGATCACCACCCGGCTGTCCCACAGCACAGCCTTGGCGATGGCGACGGTCTGCCGCTGCCCGCCGGAGAGGCTGGCCACCGGCTGCCGCAGCGAGGTGAGTGTGCGCACCGAGAGCTTCGCTAGGGTCTCGGCGGCCAGCCACTCCATTGTGGCCTCATCGAGCAGCGGTCCGCGTCGACGTTCCCGGCCAAGGAACATATTCGCGACCACGTCGAGGTTGTCGCAGAGCGCGAGATCCTGATAGACCACCTCGATGCCGAGTGCGGCGGCGGCCCGCGGCCCGTTGATGGTAGCCGGCTCGCCAGCGAACCGGAACTCGCCGGCGTCGACCGGATGAACGCCGCTGATGCATTTGACTAGTGTGGACTTTCCGGCGCCGTTGTCGCCGACGAGCGCGGTCACGGTGCCGGCCGGGATCGTAAGGTCTACCTGACGCAGCACCTGCACCGGCCCGAAGGTCTTCTCGACGCCGCGCACTTCCAACAGCGGGACGGTGGACATGAGCCTCCTCTGGCTGCTGGGGTGTTGCGTCGTGGGCTGTTGCGTCGCGCCGGGCCGGCGCGATGTCGGCGCGGCGGCCCGGCGCGGGTGGGATCAGGAGAGGCCGGCCTCGTCGCAGATGTCGGCGAACTCGCCGTCGCAGAGCTCATCAACGGTGACGTACCCGTCGTCGATCACGTCCTGCACGTTGTCGGCGAAGATGGCCTGCGGCTCCAGCAGCACCGAGGGCACCTCCTCACCGGTCTCCGGGTCGGTCACGGTCTGCTCAGTCTCCGGCTGCTCGCCATTCGCCAGCGCGATCGCCAACTCCGCGGCGGCCTCCGCCTCCTGGCGGATCGCCTTGTAGACGGTCATGCACTGGTCGCCGGTGAGGATGTTCTGCAGGCCCTGGACGGTGGCATCCTGGCCGGTGACCGGTACGGTGCCGTTGAGGCCAAGCCGTCGCAGCACCGAGATGGCGGCGTTGCCGAGCGCGTCGTTGGCGGCGAGAACGCCGTGGATCTCGTTGTCGGTCTGCGTCATCATCTGTTCGAAGATGGTGGCGGCCTCGGTGCTGTCCCAGTCCGGCACATCCTGGTCCGGGCCCTTGACGAAGTCGCCAGCGCCGAACTCCGGCTCAAGTACCGAGTCGTACCCTTCCCGGAAGAGCGACGCATTGTGGTCGGTCGGGGAGCCGTTGAGGTAGGCGACCACCGGGTCCGCCACCTCCTGGTCGGCCAGGCACGTGGCGAGGCCTTCCCCTTGGAGCCGGCCGACCGCCACGTTGTCGAAGCTGACGTAGTAAGCGGCGCCGCCGCCGAGGGTGAGCCGGTCGTAGTCGATGGTGGCCACACCCTGTGAGGCGGCGGTGTCCAGCACCGCCTTGCCGGTGCCCGAGTCGAGGTTGACGATCATCAGGACGGTGGCCCCGTTGGTCATCATCTGGTCGGCGATGGTCTGGAACGCGGTCCGGTCTCCCTGCGCGTTCTGAATGTCGTAGTCGATCCCGGCGGCGTCGAACGCCTCGGCCAGGAACCGGCGGTCGGCGCTCTCCCACCGCACCGAGCTGGCGCTGTCGGGGAGGATCACGCCGATCATCGGGGAGTCGCCGCCGGCCGCGGGTGCGCCGTCGTCGGCACAGGCGACCAGCCCGCTGGCGGTCAGCAGGCCGACCGCGGCGGTGACGAGGATCCGGCTGCGCATGGCAGTGGTCCTTTCGATCGGAGCCCATTGGATGGGCGGGGCGGGAGAAGGGGGTGGTCCATGCGGAGGTTTTGTTGTGCCCGACAACGTATTACGTCGTTCGATCCGGACACAAGGCTCGGAAGGCTGGAGACTGGTCGCGATCGATAACAATTCCGCAACGCGGCTGACATCGACGGAGACGGGCTCAGCTCAGCCGGCCGCGGCGTCGCGCAGCTAACGCCGCGGCGGCGGGCCTCTCGGCAGGGGTGGCCGCTGCTTGTCGGGCGCGGTCGCTCCCGTCCGACCCGACGGCGGCCCTGGGTACGGGCCGCTTGGCCCCGCCTGAAAGCGCCGGACCCGTTAGTATGGCGGCTCGGGCCCCGTAGCTCAGGGGATAGAGCAGCGGTCTTCTAAACCGTCGGTCGTAGGTTCGATTCCTACCGGGGCCGCCCAGGTCACAGCCTTGATCCACCGGTTTGGCCCGATCGCGTGGAGCCTCCGCTGTCGGGTCGCCTTGATCATCAGGCATCGCCGCAGGTCAAGTGGTCTCGCGGCTACGGGAGCCGCTGAACTGGTGTCCTGCGCGCGGCTGCGAGACCACGGCATTTCCGACATGGTTGGGCAGGGGGATCTTGTACGCCGGAATATCCGACTTTTCCGTACGCAAGATCCCTCCCTGCCCAACCATGTCAGGGTTGGCAGGGGCGCCGCTCAATTCGCCCGGTGGGTCGAGTGGCGGCCCGGGCATTGTCCACACCGGACACCACCTAGTCGCAGCAGAACGTCTCGCCAGGGCGCAGGCTTGTCTTAATTGACCAGCAGAGTCGTACAGGACTCTGCTGGTCAATTCAAGACGGGCAGTGACAGCAAGAAGCGTGGCTGGGAGGGGCGCTGAGCTGCCTCCGGGCCGCCGACTTGTGGCGCCGGTCCTCCCTGCCGCCGGCTGACTCGCGCCGGGATCGCGTCCGACGGAAGTCTGTATTGGGTCACGGGCTTGTCAGCAGATCCCCTTGCGCCCGGGGGTCAATATTGTCGGCCGCTTGGTCGGGTGAGTGGTGATCCACTACGGCGACAAACTAGATTCATACTGGCAAATCAGGCGCCACTCGACCCACCAAGTCGGGCGAGACGATCTTCCCGCCGATCTTGCAGCCCGACAGCCCGACAGATGGCGTATGCGTAAGCAAAGCAAACGCTCCGGCCGGATCAGCTCGCCTGCGGCGGGCACGGTGGTCAAGCATTCCAATTTCAATCCCGCTCCGTTTGTGCTAGCAGCGCTCGTAGGCCGCGCAGCCGGGACCACTGCCGCCGCGCTCAGCTATCGAAGATCGTCGAGTGAGGAGTTAGCGGGTGAGAGGGCGGCGGGTGGGTCATCCAGCCAGCAGCGGGTAAGTGTTCCGGGTTGGACGGCGCGTCCAGCCGCAGCGCAGCTCTAGACGCGCCGCGCCGTTGTTACTAAGTTGTTATTCGTGCAGGTGACTCGTGCCACGTACCTCCCGGTGGTGGTGCGCCATGACGATCCGCGGGTTCGCTCGGCCTGCCTGTGCGAACCATTCGTCGCGGAGCTCGCGGTGGCGTACAGCCCTGGGCCGAGGTATGGCCGGACCCTGCTGAGCTGGGAGGAGTTCGACCGCAGCGGTCTCTCCCGGCCGCAGCTGCGCAGCGCGGCCGCGGCGAATCTTTACCGGTCGCTGGACCGGGTGGAGGTGCTGGGGCAACCGCCGGCGCTGCTGCTTGGCTTCGACGGGCTGGAGTCGAGCGTGCTGCTGGCCCACTCGTTCTGGGAGGAGCTGGCCGGGGCCGTGCCGGGTGAGCTGGTGGTCGGCGTACCCACCCGGGACATGGTCATCTTCACCGGCACCGAGTCTCCGGTCGGGCTGCAGAAGGTGCGGCGGGCGGTGGACCGGATGTTTTTCGCCCGGGCGCCGCGGCTGCTCAGCCCCGATCTGCTGGTACGCCGTCGGGGTCGTTGGGAGGTGCTGCCGGCGGGGCCGGTGCGGTCGTCGACGGAGCCGCCGCCAGCACCGACCGCGGGCTCGCCGGCGGTTCCCCGCCCCCGTAGCCGCGCAGCCAACGTGCGAGTTCGGTGAACAGGTGAGTCCGTACCGGGGCGGCCGAAAGCGTGAGGTCGTGCATCCCGCCCGGTATCCGCAGCAGGGTGACGAGCCGACCGAGCATCGGTGTCCAGCGGGTGATGTCGTCGACATCCAGGACGGTGTCGCAGCGGCGGGCGAGTTCGCGCCAGGTCAGGGTCCGCAGTGACCGGGTAGAGCAGGCGACGAGGACCGGCACGTCGATCGAGAGCCCGGCCTGCAACCGGCGTTGCCCGGCCCGGACCGCGGCGTACCAGCCATACCGGACGGGGAAGCCACCGATCGGTTTCCACGCCAGATCGTAGGACCATTCGCCTCGGTAGTCGACGTGCAAACTGTGCCCGTACACCGGGTATAGCGGTCGCCGCACCGCCCCGTACGGGCGGCGGCGGGCCAGTTCGCCGGCGGTGACCTCCAGTGGGGGTCGGGCCCATGCGGGAAGGTGCAGGTCGAAGAACGGGCTGTTGAAGAAGAGCGCGTCGGCCGGTCGGCTCGGGCGGCGTTGGTGCGCCCAGAGCGCGGTGGTGAGCGCGCCCGTGGAGTGTGCGGCGAGCACCAGGGTGTCGTGCTCGTCCACGGTACGGATGATCCGGGCTGCTTCGTCGAGTTCCGGAAAGTATTCGGTGAGGTCGCGGCAGAACGTGGCGGTCTGGTGTGGGCGCAGGCTGCGGCCGTGCTTACGGAGGTCCAGCGCATAGAAGTCGTAACCCTGGCCGATGAAGAAGTCGGCGACGTGGGTCTGGAAGAAGTAGTCCGACCATCCGTGCACCCACAGCACCGCCCGGCGGCTCGGGTGCGGGGCGCGGCGCCGGATCAGCGTGGCGACGACCGGGCCCTCATCGTCGGGCTCGAACTCGAGCGTGCGCTGTTCGTACGGAGGGCCGAGCAGATCTGGTTCCACGGGACTGACGCTACCGTGGGTCGGGCGTTACCGTATGTGGGCGGTGCGGAGCACCCGGTACCGGTGGGCGTACGGTATCGCGCGGGAGGAGACGTTCCATTGATTGAATCGCATGGCGGCCGGCGGGTGATGATCACCGGGGTGGGAGTGGTGGCGCCCGGCGGCACCGGCCCGGAGCAGTTCTGGGCTGGTCTGATGCGAGGTGCGGAGTCGGCGGTGGTGCGCAGGGTCCCGGACTTCGACCCGGCGCAGTGGGGGCTCACCCGGGTGGCGGCGCGGCGGTTGGACCGGTTCGCCCAGTTCGGCCTCGCCGCCGCCGCGCAGGCGTTGACCGACGCTGGCTTCCTCTCCGACCCGGCGACCGCTGGACCGTTGCCGGAGCTGGATCCGGAGCGCGGCGCAGTGCTGATCGGTAGCGGCATCGGCGGCGCGGCGACCTGGGAGTCGCAGGCCGTGGTGCGAGCGGAGCGGGGCGAG
Source organism: Natronosporangium hydrolyticum (assembly GCF_016925615.1). NCBI lineage: Bacteria > Bacillati > Actinomycetota > Actinomycetes > Micromonosporales > Micromonosporaceae > Natronosporangium > Natronosporangium hydrolyticum. Next base: position 4,314,645 of record NZ_CP070499.1, on the reverse strand, counting down.
CAGGCGGTCTCACCGTTGACGGTGCCGTTGGTGATGCCGAACGCCGCCGCGGCGGCGGCGTCGATGCGCTGGGACCTGCAGGGCCCGTGTGAGGCGATCTCTACCGCCTGCGCTACCGGCACGCACGCGATCGGTGGCGCTGCCCGATGGGTCGCGGCCGGGCGGGCAGAGGTGGCGCTCGCCGGTGGCGCGGAGGCCGCACTGACCGACACCAACGTGGCCGCGTTCACCAACCTGCGGGCGTTGTCCAGCAGCGGCGTGTCCCGCCCGTTCGACCAGGCACGGGACGGCTTCTGCGTGGCCGAGGGGGCGGCGGTGCTGGTGTTGGAGGAGGCGAGACACGCGGCCGCTCGTGGGGTGCGTGCCTACGCTGAGATCGCCGGGGCCGCGGCCACCGCCGACGCTCACCATTTGACCGCGCCGGAGCCGACCGGGCGGGGCGCGCTCGCGTGTATGCGGGCGGCGCTGCGCGACGCCGGAGTGGCACCCGACGATGTGGTCCACGTCAACGCGCACGGCACCTCGACACCTCAGAATGACGCGACCGAGGCGCAGGCGATCGCCCGGTTGTTTCACGGGGCCGCGCCAGCGGTGACATCGGTGAAGGGGGTGACCGGTCATCCACAGGCGGCGGCCGGGGCGATCGAGGCGGTGGCGCTGGCGCTCACCTTCGCCCACCGGACGATTCCGCCCACCGTCGGCACCACGGCGGTGGCCGAAGACTGTCCGGTCGATGTGGTGCTCACGCCCCGGCCGTGGCGGCCCGCGCCCGCGGTGACGAATTCGTTCGGGTTCGGCGGCCACAACGGCTCGTTGCTCTTCGTGCCCGCCTGACCAGGCGGGCGACCGGCCGCCGCCCATACCAGATCAGCACCGGGAGCGGACGGTTGTCCACAACCGGCCCGTTGTCCACAGGGCTGCGGATCGCCACTGGTGCGGACCCTGGCGGTTCGTCCACGCTGGCGTCGAGCTGGCCGCGATCGGACGGGCGGCTCAGCCACGGCGGCCGACGAGACCGAGGACGACATCAATGTACGAGACGCAGCTAACCATCATCGGCAATGTGCTGACCGCCCCGGAGTGGCGGCGGACCAACAACACCGGGGCGCTGGTGACCACCTTCAAGCTGGCCTCCACCGCGCGGCGACTCAATCGCGAGACCGGCCAGTGGGTCGATGGCAATTCACTTCGGGTGCGGATCGTCTGTTGGCGACAGTTGGCCAGCAACGTGTTCGCCTCGGTGACGGTCGGCGACCCGTTGCTTGTGATCGGCCGCTTCTACACCCGCGATTGGGTGGACGACGAGGGGGTCAAGCGCATCCAGTATGAGCTTGAAGCGACCTCCGTCGGCCATGACCTGAGCCGTGGGCGTAACCGGTTCGAACGGGTGAAGGTGACCACGTCGACCAGCATGGTGGAAGATCGGCAAACGCAGCAGCGGGTCGGGGGCGAGGTGACGGAGCCGGTGCCGAGCGAGCAGGCACCGAGTCGCTTCGACGATACCCCCTACCGGCCGGACGACCCGCCGTCGATGACCGAGGTTGTCGATGTGGTCGACCCGCCTGCCGCGCCGGCCCGGGAGCGGGCAACCGCCTCCGCTGCGGCTTCGTCTGAGGCCGCGTCCGAGGCCTCAGACGCGGGGGCCGGGGCTGCGGCGGCGCGGTCGCTGGCCGGTGCGGTCGCTGAGCCGGGGGCGCCGTGGCAGGCGGCCCCAGATCCGGCCGACACCCCGTCGGATCCGGCCTGAGCTGCGCCGTTGTCGATGGCTCGGGTCGTCCACCCGCGGCTCGCCGGGGCTGCGGGTGGACGCTTCACCCTCTGGTGGGGGACTATCGGCTCCGGAGCAGTGGCAGGAGGCGGCGATGGCTGACGGTGATCACCAGGGCAAGCAGCCCGGCAGCGACGGCAACAAGGGCGACAAGAAAGCCACCAAGCAGGACGCCAAGTCCAAGGGTGGCAAGAAGGGCAAGAAGGCCCACGGCGGGCCGGCCGGTGCTACCACCGGGGGCGCTACCGACGTGCCAGCTTCACCGCCGGCCAAGCGTCGGGTGGTGCTCACCGGCATCAGCTCGCGCGCCTGGGAGCACCCGGCCGACCGGGGTGCCCTCACCGCGTTGCGGGAGTTGCGGGGCTTCGACGAGGTGCTGAAGGCGATCGCCGGGCTGTGGAATGAGCGTGCCTGGCGGCTGCAGTTCCTCGGCGGGTCGATCAAGGTGGACCATCGGCAGTATCCACGGTTGCACCGGCTCTACGCCGAGGCCGCCACCTCGCTGGATGTCACCGAGCTGCCGGAGCTGTACGTGCAGAACGACCGCAGCCTCAACGCTATGGCCGTCGGCATGAAGCAGCCGTTCATCGTGGTAAACACCGGCATGATCGAGCTGGCCGACGACGATGAGCTACGGTGCCTGCTCGGGCACGAGCTGGGTCATGTGCTTTCCGGGCACGCCGTCTACCGGACGATGATCATCGTCTTGACCAACGCCATGCTGCGGATGGCGTGGTTCCCGATCGGGGCGATGGTCCTCTACGGAATCATCGCCGCGCTGTACGAGTGGTGGCGCAAGGCAGAGCTCTCGGCCGACCGGGCCGGGCTGCTCGCCTGCCAGGACCCGGCGGCGTCGTTGCGGCTGTCGATGAAGCTCGCCGGCGGCGGCGATCTCTCCGAGGTGGACACTACGGCGTTCCTGGAGCAGGCAGCGGAGTTCGAGCGCGCCGGTGATCTGCGAGACAGCGTCCTCAAGCTATTGATGGTCGCGTTCCGGTCCCACCCCATGCCGGTCGCCCGGGCGGCGGAGATCCGCCGGTGGCTCGACTCGGGTGCGTACCAGCGGATCCTCGCCGGTGAGTACCCGCTCCGGGAGGACGACGCCACCGCCTCCATGACCGAGGACGTGAAGCAGGCCGCCGACTCGTACCGCGAATCTTTCACCCGTTCGGAAGATCCGCTCTTCAAGTTGCTGCGGCGGGTCGGCGACGGGGCGACCGACCTGGGGGCGTGGGTCGGATCGGGCGCCGGCAAGGTCAAGGATTGGATGTCGGCGGCGGGCCGCTCGGCGCGCGACGCCGCAGGTGGCGCCCCCAACGGCCACGACGACCAGCGCTGATCGACGTCGTCGGGCAGGGCGACCAGGGCTGTTCGCCCTGCCCGGCGGCTCGCCGCCGCCCGCGGCCGGTGATCCACTCGTAGGATGGCGGCCATGACCGTACCCCTGACCGAGACCGAGCTCCGGGCGGCGATCACGCGGGAGCTCCCGGGCGTGCACGCCGACCTGGCCCGCCTGGTCGCCGTGCCGAGCATCTCCTTCCCCGAATTCGACCCCGCCCACGTGCAGCGATCCGCCGAGCTGACCGCCGAGCTGCTGCGCGGCTGCGGGCTCAGCACCGAGATCGTCCGGGCCGGCGAGGGCCAGCCCGCGGTGATCGGCCGGCGGCCGGCCCCGCCCGGCGCCCCCACCGTGCTGCTCTACGCCCACCACGACGTCCAGCCGATCGGCGACGAGGCGCAGTGGCGCAGCAACCCGTTCACGGTGACCGAGCGGGACGGTCGGCTCTATGGGCGTGGGGTCACCGACGACAAGGCCGGGGTGCTCGCCCACGTCGCGGCGCTTCGGGCGTTCGGCGACCAGCTGCCGGTGGGCGTCGTCGTCTTCGCCGAGGGCGAGGAGGAGTACGGCTCGGCCACCCTCGAAGAGCTGATCAAGACCTACCGTGACGACCTCACCGCGGACGTGATCGTCATCGCGGACTCCGGCAACTGGGACATCGGCGTGCCGGCGCTCACCACCTCGCTACGGGGGTTGGTCAACCTCTTCGTTGAGGTGCAGACGTTGGAGTCGGCGGTGCACTCCGGGATGTTCGGCGGCGCCGTCCCCGACGCCCTCACCACCTTGGCGCGGCTGCTCGCCTCGCTGCACGACGACGCCGGGGAGGTGGCGGTCGCCGGGCTCTCCCGCGCCGCCGCCGGTCCGCTCGAGTACCCGTCGGACCGGCTGCGCGCCGAGGCCGGGATGCTCGACGGGGTGGCGTTCGTCGGGGAGGGTTCGCTGGTCGAGCGGATGTGGGCGAAGCCGGCGCTCTCGGTGCTCGGCATCGACGCGCCGCGGACCGGGGAGGCGCCCAACGCCCTGGTGCCGAGCGCGAAGGCGAAGCTGAGCCTGCGGATCGCCCCGGGCCAGGACCCGAAGGCGGCGTACGAGGCAGTGGCGGCCCATCTGCGCGACCACACGCCGTGGGGGGCGGCGGTCACGGTGACGTTGGAGGCGGACGGGGAGGCCTGCACCATCGACACCGAGGGGGATGCGTACCCGGCGGCCCGTGACGCGTTCCGGGTCGCCTGGGACGGCGCCGAGCCGGTCGACGTCGGGATCGGCGGGTCGATCCCGTTCATCGCGACCTTCCAGGAGAACTTCCCCGAGGCGGCGATCCTGGTCACCGGTATCGGCGACCCGTACTCCCGGATCCATGGGCCGAACGAGAGCCTCGACATCGCCGAGTTCGCCCGGATCTGTCTCGGTGAGGCGTTGCTGCTCAACAATCTCGCCACGGCGCTGCGGCGGCCAGTTTCGTCGTAGCCGGCTGCCACCATGGTGGGGTGGAGTTCGTAGCGTTGGCGGAGGCGTCGGCGGCGGTGGCGGCCACGACCAGCCGGAAGGCGAAGGTCGAGCTGTTGGCTACGGCGCTGCGGCGGCTGGCGCCGACCGAGATCGAGGCCGGCGCCGCTTTCCTCAGCGGCGAGTTGCGGCAGCGGCAGACCGGCGTGGGCTGGGCCAGCCTGCAGTCGTTGCCGCCGCCGGCCGAGTCGGCGAGCCTGACCGTGGCCGATGTCGACCGGGCGGCGACCGAGCTCGCGGCGGTCGCGGGCGCCGGCTCCAGGTCCCGCCGGCGGGCCGCCCTCGACCGACTCTTCGCCGCCGCTACCGTCCCGGAGCAGGTGCTGCTGCGTGGCCTGTTCAGCGGGGAGCTTCGGCAGGGTGCGGCCGCCGGTGTGCTGGTGGAGGCGGTCGCGCGGGCCGGCGGCGTGAGCGCGCCAGCGGTCCGGCGGGCGTTGCTGCTCGCCGGGGATCTGCCGGCGGTGGCGGTCGCCGCGTTGACCGATGGGGCGGCAGGGCTGGCGGGTTTCGCGCTGCGGGTGGGCACACCGTTGGCGCCGATGTTGGCGGCGAGCGCCGCCACCCCGGCAGCGGCGCTCGCTACCACCGGCGCTCCGGCGCTGGTCGACGTGAAGCTCGACGGAGTGCGGATCCAGGTGCATGTGGAGGGTGAGCAGATCGCGGTCTTCAGCCGGAGCCTCGATGTGATCACCGACCGGATGCCGGAGGTGGTGGCGGCGGCTCGCGAGCTGCCGGTGCGGCAGGCGGTGCTCGACGGCGAGGCGTTGGCGCTGGACGCGGCCGGGCGGCCCCGGCCGTTCCAGGAGACCTCCGGCCGGGCCGCGACCCGGCTGCGGTCGGAGCGGGTGGCGGCGTCACCGGCCGCCGGGCCGGCGGGCCTGAGCCCGTTCTTCTTCGACATCTTGCACCTGGACGGGGAGGATCTGCTGGATCGGCCGCTCGCGGAACGGTCGGCCGCGCTGGTGGCGTCGCTGCCGCCGGATCGGCGGGTGTCGCGGGCGACCGTGGCAGACGACGACGAGGCGGCGGCCCGGTTCGCCGCTGCGGTCGCCGCTGGCCAGGAGGGGGTGGTGGTGAAGTCCCTCGCCGCCGGATATGACGCTGGCCGTCGGGGCAGCGCCTGGGTGAAGGTGAAGCCACGGCACACGCTGGATCTGGTGGTGCTGGCCGCGGAGTGGGGGCACGGCCGCCGGCATGGCTGGCTGTCGAACCTGCACCTGGGCGCCCGGGATGCCGAGGGCGGTAGCTTCGTGATGCTCGGCAAGACCTTCAAAGGGCTCACCGACGAGCTGTTGCGGTGGCAGACCGAGCGGCTGCGGGGGTTGGCGGTGGCGTCCACCGAGTGGCTGGTCCGGGTCCGGCCGGAGCTGGTGGTGGAGATCGCCTTCGACGGGGTCCAGCGCAGCGACCGTTACCCGGGTGGGGTGGCGCTCCGGTTCGCCCGGGTGTTGCGCTACCGGGAGGACAAACCCGCCGCCGAGGCCGACACTATCGAGGCGGTGCGGCGGATCTACCTCGCCAGCCACGGCACGGACGCGACGCCGAGCTAGCCGCTCGACAGCGAACGCGCGTAGGTGACCTGCTGGTGGACGTGGTGGGCGTGCTGGTGACTCTGGATCGGGATCCGCGCGGTGTATTGGCGGGAACCGCTGCTGACCGTCACATCTACCGTGCCGGAGTAGCGGGACTCTTTAGCCAGCAGGAAGAGCAGGCTGAATGGGCCGATGCAGAAGAAGAGCACGACCGCCAGCACGATCCCCCAGGTGGCGATCTTCTGTTCGTGGTGCCAGTGGTCCTGACCGAGCCACTGGGCGCCCCGCAACGGGATTGGCCCGTTCGGAGTGTGCACTGTTGTCTGGGTGATGGTGATCTCGCCGATCTGGGTGAGCACCTGCTCGGCGGGGGTGGGTAGGTCGCCGACGACCGAGTGGAGTTCGACCATGGTGCCCGCCGACTCGGCGGCGCGCAGCCGCCGGTCGTACTCCATCAGGTCCAGTCGGCCCTCATCGACCGCGATCCGCAGCCGGTCGGCGACGACCTTCCGATCGGACTCCGCCGGCGGCCACTGTTCGGGCGATGGCTGCTGATTGCCGAAGTGCGGCTGTCCGGGCGGCGATGGCTGGCCGGGCGGCACAGAGGAGCGTGGGTCGGTCATGCCGTTACGGTAGCGCTGGCGGTCGAGCTGCCGGCGCCGGAGGTGTGCCCGCTGTGGTCGCGGTGGGCTTCGCGGCGGGCGACCCAGCCGTAGCCGAACAGCACCAGCCCGGCGAAGATCCACCACTGGCCGGCGTACCCGGCGTTCAGCCAGCTGTTTTCCCGCCGCGGCGGCACCAGGGTGAACGCCTCGTCCACCGGCGGATCCTGGTCTGCGAGCAGCAGGTAGCCGTCGTAGACGGGGTAGGGCAGGTGCTCGGCGAGCGTGGCGGCGTCGATCCGCCGGGTGTGCAGGTCCCCGTCGCGGCGCTCGACCTGGTCGGGGCGTTCGCTGGGTCGGACCCAGCCGGTCACCGTGACCTCGCCCGCGGGCGGGGCCGGGGCGTCCGGCCGGTCGGCCGCACCGGTCTCCGCTGGCGGCACCCAGCCCCGGTCGATCAGCACCGCGGTGCCGTCGCTGAGCCGAAGCGGTGTGACCACCTCGACACCGACCCGCCCCTCGACGGTGCGGCTGCGGACGAGCACCTCCTGTGCCGGGTCGTACTGGCCGGTCGCGGTGACCATGGCCCAGCCGGCGTCGGCGGGTGGCGGTGGGCCTACCTGGTTGGCTGGCTCCGGGGCGGGTAGGAGACTAGTGAGCGGAGCGGCTTCGCCCGCTTCGGCGGCGTCGATCCGTTGGTTGATCTCGCTGCGATGTTCATACCGCTGCAGCTGCCAGACCCCGAGGAGCGTCATGACCAACGCGAGCACCAGCGTGGCAGCTAGTCCGCCCAGCCAGCGGGGTGAGAACAGGAACCGGTACACGGGGGCAAGGTTACTCAGCCGGGGGAGCTACTCAGTCGGGGGAGCCGGGTAACTCGCCGGTCCGTCGATGGCGGTCCGGTGCGGTATCGTCGCCCGCGGCGCGAAAGGTGGATTAGTGCGGATTCGTGAGCAGAGGGGTGACCGGTGAGCGGACAGGCGACGCTGCCCACGTTCCCAAGCTTGACCGTGGCGACGCCCCGGCTGCAGATCCGGCAGCTGACCGTGGCGGACGCGGCGACAGTGGCGGAGGTCTTCGCGGACAAACAGACCCAACGCTGGCTGCCGGTGCGACCAGATCACGGGGAGTTCGACGCGCTCGCCTGGTGCACCGAGGATGCGGCGGCGCATCGTTCCCGCGGCGACGGTGACCATTACGGGGTCGTCCGGCGGGAGGACGACACGCTGGTGGGATGCCTCTGGACCACCCACACCGACTGGCGGTCCCGGGTCACCGAGGTGGCGTACGCGGTGGCGCCGCACGCGCGGGGCTTCGGCTTGGCGGCCGAGGCGGTCGACGCGTTGGCGATCGCGCTGTTGCTCGAACACGGATTTCAGCGGGTGGAGCTGCGGGTGGCGCCGGGCAACGTGGCTTCCCGCCGGGTCGCGGAGAAGGCCGGCTTCACCTACGAGGGGCTGCTGCGCAACGCCGGCCACCTGCACACCGGTCGAGTGGATCTCGAAGTGTGGTCGCTGGTCACCGCCGACCTGCGCTGATCCGCGCCCGCGCTACCGGATGATCGAGCGGGGCGGCGGTTCGAAGTCGGTGACCGGTTCGCCCCGCAGGGCGTCCCGGAGCGTCTCCGAGACGGTCAGGATCGACTGCGATGCCCGGCCGCCGCCGGCGGCGTTCATCGGGTTGTCCGGATCGGCGGTGAACGCCGCCACCGCCAGCTCCGGGGTATAACCGACCATCCATGCGGTCCGGTTGTCGTCGGTCGTCCCGGTCTTGCCGGCGACCGGGCGGCCGACGATGTCGGAGACCGGTTCGGCGGTCGCCCAGCCGCCGCAGCTGCCGGTTGCCGCGCCGCTGCCGGTCGGGCAGAGCGCGATGTCCGTCGCGGCCCGGGCCACTTCGGGGGTCACCGCCTGCCGGCACCGCGGCTCCGAGACGGGCACCTGGTTGCCGTGCTCGTCGGTGTAGGTGACCTCGTGCCCGTCCCGGTCCTTGATCGAGACCACCGGGAGCGGTTCGCAGTAGTTGCCGTCGGCCGCTGCGACCGCGTAGGCGTTCGCCATCTCCAACGGGTTAGCGTCGGAGACGCCCAGGGTGAACGGCCCCCACCCGTCGGCGCGGTCCGGCGACGCGTGGGTCTGGTCGACCTCGGTGCGCCAGGTCAGCCCCAGGTTCTCCGCCATCCGTACCGCCGCGCCGGCCCCGACCAGCTCCTGCAGCTGTACGAAGTAGGTGTTGACTGACTGGCCGAAGCCGGACCACATGCCGTGGTTGCCGGCCATCTCCGGGCTGGCGTTGCGGGGGCACCAGTAGCCGCCGCAGCTCGCCGGCCCGCCGCTGGGGTAGCTGGAGACGTACTGGTGCGGGGAGCTGATCCGGGTGTCCATCGGCAGGCCGGCGTCGAGCGCGGCGAGCAGCACGAACCATTTGAAGGTCGAACCGGCCTGGTAACCGGCGAGCTCCCCGCCGCCTAGCAGCGGCGCGACCGTGTCCGGGTAGTTCCCCGCGATGTCGTCCACGGTCGCGTCCTCGGCGGCGTTCAGGGCGAAGTTGCGGTTGACCGCCATGCCCTTGACCAGCCCGGTGCCGGGCTCGATCGCCACCGCCCCGTGGGCGAAGGGGCTGCCGGTCGGCTCCTTGGACACGACATGGCCCTGCATGGTTTCCTGCACGTCCGGGTCGATCGAGGTGACGATCTCGTAGCCGCCACGGCGCAGCGCGTCCTGCCGCTGCAGGGGGTTGTCACCGAACGCCTCCTGCGACAGCCACCAGCGCCGGAACAGATCGCAGAAGAATCCCCAGTCGTTGTGGTCGGTGGGCACCGACACGCAGTCGTTCGGCGGGGTGCTGGTGTTCAGCTCGATCGGTTTGCGCTTCTCCTGCTCGGCGACTCTCGGGGCGACGTAGCCGAGCTCGGCCATCCGGTCGATCACCCAGTTGCGCCGTTCGATCGCGGCCTGCTGGTCCTGGGTCACCGGGTCGTACGCCGAGGGCGCCTGCACCAGGCCGGCGAGGACCGCCGACTCGACCAGGGTCAGGTCGCGGGGATGCTTGGAGAAGAAGATCTCGGCGGCGGCGAAGATCCCGTACGCCCGGTGGCCGAAGTAGGCGTGGTTGAGGTAACGCTCCAGGATCTCCGCCTTGCTCAGCTCCTTCTCGACCTCCACTGCGTACTGCGCCTCGCGTACCTTGCGGGTAGCAGACTGCTCGGTCGCCTCCCGTACCTCGGTGGGGGTCTCCGCGCCGTCCCGCAGCGCCATCCGGACGTACTGCATGGTGAGGGTGGAGCCGCCCTGCGCGACGTCGCCGGCCTGAGTGTTGGCGATGAAGGCGCGGGCGACGCCGCGCGGGTCGACCCCGTCGTGTTCGTAGAACCGGGTGTCCTCGGCGGCGACGATCGCCTGCTGGATGTACGGTGACATCTCGGTGATCGGCACGTAGGCGCGGTGCTCTTCGTAGAAGCTGGTCAGCAGGGTCTCGCCGTCACTGGCGTAGACATAGGTGGTCTGGGCTGGCCGGACGGCGGTCAACTCGGTCGGCACCTCGTCGATGAGGTCGGCGCCGGACTTGACCGCTAGCCCACCGATCGCGGCGATCGGGAACAGCACGGCAGCGACGATGACACCGGCGAGCAACGCGGTACGAACCAGCGGTGTCGCTCGGCCGGTAGCGGAGCGGATGCGTCCCAACACCGCCTTAATGTACGACAAATGACGTTTTCTCATGTCAAAAGCGAGTGATTCTCGGCGGTAATCTAGGGTGCGTCTTTTCAGGAGGTGGCATGACCGACCCGCTGTATCCGCTGGGGTTGCGGCTGACCGGCCGGCGCGTGTTGGTGGTGGGCGGCGGGGCGGTCGCCACCCGCCGGGTGCCGGCGCTGTTGACGTGTGGGGCGCAGGTCGTGCTGGTCTCGCCCACCCTGACCCCCGCGCTGCAGAGCCTGGTGACGGCCGGGCAGCTGACCTGGCTGCCGCGCCGGTTCACCCCCGATGACCTGGCCGAAGTGTGGCTGGTCCAGGTGGCGATCGACGATCCGGCGGCGGCGGCGGAGGTCAGCGAGGCGGCCGAGCAGCGGCGCATCTTCTGTGTGCGCGCCGACGACCGGCACGCCGCCACCGCCTGGACCCCGGCGGTCGCCCGGCACGGACCGGTCACCGTGGCGGTGCTCGGCGGCGGCAACCCGCAGCGGGCGGCTGGGCTGCGCGACGCGGTCCGGCAAGGACTGGTGGACGGCAGCCTGAGCTACCAGCCGGGCGCCACCCGGGCCCGGCTGGTCCGCGGCGGGGTGGGCAGCGTGGCCCTGATCGGCGCCGGCCCTGGGGACCCTGACCTGATCACCGCCCGCGGCCGCCGGCTACTCACCGAGGCCGACGTCGTCGTCACCGACCGGCTCGTCCCCGGGCTGCTGCTCGACGAGCTCCGCCCGGAGGTCGAGCTGGTCGACGCGGCCAAGATCCCGTACGGCCCGTCCCGAACCCAGGAAGAGATCAACCGGATTCTGGTCGACCGGGCGCTGGCCGGTGCGTCGGTGGCCCGGCTCAAGGGTGGCGACCCGTACGTCTTCGGCCGCGGCGGGGAAGAAGCCCAGGCGTGCGCCGCCGCCGGCGTACCGGTGACCGTAGTGCCGGGTGTCAGCAGCGCGGTGGCGGTGCCGGCGGCCGCCGGGATTCCGGTGACCCACCGGGGCGTGGCGCACGAATTCGTCGTGGTCTCCGGCCATCTCGCCCCCGACCACCCCGAATCGTTGGTGGCGTGGCCGGCGTTGGCCCAGCTGCGCGGCACCCTGGTCATCCTGATGGGGATGCGCCAAGCCCCGGCGATCACGAAGACTCTGCTGACCCACGGCCGGCCGCCGCAGACGCCGGCGGCGGTGCTCGCCGACGGGACCACGGCCCGGCAGCGGACACTGCGGACCACGCTGGCGGAGCTACCGGCCGCGATCGACCAGGCCGGGCTCGGCCCTCCAGCGGTGATCGTCATCGGCGACGTGGCCGGGGTCGACCTGGGGCCGCCCTGCTGATCTGCTGAGCCGGTCGGGTCAACTGCGACCCGCGACCGCCCCGCTCCGCTGCTCGCGCAGAAACTCCAGCACGGCGACGGCGGCCGGTGGGTCCGCGACCCGGTGACCTGCCCGGGTCTCGCCGGGGCCGACCTTGACCCCCACGTCGGCGTCGCCGAGCACCGCGAAGGCGTTCTCGTCGGTCACGTCGTCGCCGAGAAAGAGCACCGCATCGGCGCCGGTCTCGGTGCGCAGCGCGGCGAGGGCCGTGCCCTTGTTGGCGCTCACCACCGATAGTTCCACCACTTCTTTGCCGGTGCCGAGCGCGACGCCGGGCCAGCTCCCGGGCCCGGCGTGGACCGCGGCTCGGGCCGCCGCCCCCACCTCGGGCGCCGCCGTGCGGGTATGCACCACCAAGCTGGCCGGCTTAGCCTCCAGCCAGGCCCCGGGGTAGTCGGCGACCAGCTCCGCCAGCGCGGTGGCCAGCCGCTCCCGCAGCGCGGCCTGCTCGTCGGTGAGTTGCAACCGCTCGGTCAGCTCGGCGCCGTGGCCGCCGACCAGCCGCACCGGCGGCCCCAGTTCGGCCAGTTTGGCCAGGTCAGCCCGGGCTCGGCCGGAGAGCAGCGCGACCGTCGTCGACGGCAACCCGGCCAGGCTCCGCAGCGCGTCGATACCGGCCGGCAGCGGGAAGGCCCGCGCCGGATCGGTGACGATCGGCGCGAGCACGCCGTCGTAATCGCTGGTCACGAGCAGCCGGTGGACCTTGGCGAGCTGGTCGAGCGCGCCCCGCAGCGCCGGCTCCGACGCCAGCGGGTCGGCGCCGGCCGCCGAGGTCGACTCCGGCGAGGCCATCAGGCGCCGCCTAGCTCGTCGAGGAACGAGCGGGCCCACCGGTCGACATCGTGGTTACGCAGGTGCCGCTGCATCACCTTGATCCGCCGTTTCGCCTCGGACGGGGCGACCGTGATCGCCCGCAGCATCGTCTCCTTGACCGCCTCCGGGTCGTACGGGTTGCACAGAAACGCCTGCCGAAGCTCCGTCGCCGCCCCGGCGAACTCGCTGAGCACCAGCGCCCCGCCAGCGTCGGCCCGGGCGGCAATATACTCCTTGGCCACCAGGTTCATCCCGTCGCGCAGCGGGGTCACCATCATGACGTCCGCCGCACAGTAGAGCGCCGCCAGCTCGGTACGGCTGTACGACTGGTGCAGGTAGTGCACCGCCGGGACGCCGACCCGCCCGAACTCGCCGTTGATCCGACCGACCTCACGCTCCACCCGTACCCGGAGCGTCTGGTAATGCTCGACCCGCTCCCGGCTGGGGGTGGCGACCTGCACCATGACCGCCTGCGGCACCGACAGCCGGCCTTCGCTGAGCAGCTCCCGGAACGCCTTGAACCGCTGCTCGATGCCCTTGGTGTAGTCGAGCCGGTCCACCCCGAGCACCACCGTCTCCGGGTCGCCCAGCTCGGCCCGGATCTGCTTGGCCCGGGCCTGCACGCTCGCGGTAGCGGCGAGCTTCTCCATCTCCTCGACATCGATCGAGATCGGGAACGCGCCAGCTTTGACGGTGCGGTCGTCGACCTTGATCGTGTTGCCCTGGTAGCGCAGGCCCAGCAGATGTCGGGCCAGCCGGACGAAGTTCTGCGCCGCCAACCGCTGTTGGAAGCCGACCAGGTCGGCCCCGAGCAGCCCGCGGAGGATCTCGGCCCGACCGGGCATCTGCATGAACAACTCGATCGGCGGAAACGGAATGTGCAGGAAGAAACCGATCCGTAGGTCCGGCCGGCGCTCCCGGAGCATCGCTGGGACCAGCTGCAACTGGTAGTCCTGGACCCACACGGTGGCGCCCTGCTCGGCGACCTTGTCGACGGCGGTGGCGAATCGGGCGTTCACCTCGCGGTACGACTCCCGCCAGCGGCGCCGGTAGACCGGGGTCTCGACCGCATCGTGGTAGAGCGGCCAGATCGTCGCGTTCGACTGTCCCTCGTAATAACGCTCAAGATCGTCCGCATCCAGCGGCACCGGGTGCAGGTGGATGCCCTCCAGCTCGAACGGTTCGGGTGCCTCGCCGGTGCCGCCGGCCCAACCCACCCAGGTGCCCCGTTGCTTGGCCAACACCGGGTGCAGCGCGGTGACCAGCCCACCCGGGCTGGGGCGCCACTCCTGCCCGGCCTCGGTGGTGACCCGGTCGACCGGTAACCGGTTCGCCACCACGACAAACGAGCTTCGTTTCGCCACGTCGAGACCACCTCCGCCAACGTCCCCCGCTGTAGGGGCTACCTCGTGGTTCCCAGCCTACTGAATACGCTTCGTGACCGCGCTTGCGCGGTGATGGCATGATGGGGTCACTTAGGGGAGGTGAGGGACACCTGGTGCAGTTGGGTCCATTCGAGCATCGTCCGGCTAAGCCCTTCTTCCTGGATCCGGGCGGACTCACTAGTGACTCTCGCCAAACGGGCCGCCGACCACGAGGCCGTGACCAACAAGGCATTCGACCCGGCGGTCGCCTCGTGGGGCGACCGCCGGGTCGGCTCGTGGCGGGGGTGCCATGCCAGCGCGTCCGAGGGTGTCGAGGTCGTGTAGCGCGAGCTCGGAGAAGCCTGGCCGGCGGGGCTTTGAGCGGTCCGGTCCGAACTTGTGGGCGAGTGGCCTGCTTACCCAGGGTTGCCGATCGGGATAGTGGGGGTGATCATTGTGCAGCCGAGGAGTCCTTTTGAACGACATCCGGCTTTGCCCGCGTTGCTGGAGGGCGAGGCCGGGGGCCTGGTTCGTCTGGCGGAGGAGGCCACGGACCACGAGACCCTCACTGATCGGGCATTTGACCCGGCGGTGGCCGCATGGGACGGCCTTGCAGCCGAGGAATTGCAGGCGGCACCGGAAGATCTGCGTGCTGCTGCACGGGACGTAGCGTCGAAGGTGGCATGGGCAGCGGTGCCCCTGTTGACTTGGGCGGAGCACGTGCGAGAGTTCAACCGCCAGGTCGACCAGTTGCTCGAGCAGTTGGGGCAGGTCCCGGTAGACCTCGAGAGGCGGCTCCACGCCAAGTACGCCGACTTTGACGAGCAACCCGACATGCTGAGAGAGCTCCTCCGTAAGTCAGAGCGCGACCTCATGATTCACGAGCTCGAGGAGGAATGGCACCGTGTCTTCACCGTTCATGTAGACGAGGGCGCGCGGGATGTGGCCGGCATGTTACGAACGGCCCAACCTGGGAGAATCTCGAACTGGCGCGGGAGTTGGGTACGATCCCGCCGGGTCCCATGACGGCCTTCTTCGCCGCTGAGTGGGAGTGGGCCGCCACCATTGAGGAAGCACAGCGGATAGTGGGCGTCCTCGAAGATCCGACCCAGACCCCCAGCGACGCGGAGCTCGAGCGGCTGGCCGGTTTTTTTTATGAACATGCGGACGACGAGGAGTTTTCGTACTTTCTGCTCAGCGACCTCGGTCCCGACGGATTGATCAAAGCCAACCAAGCTGTCGTAGAGCTTCAGGACCATGCTGATCTGGATGTGCTGGTGAGGATCCAGGAAGGACTGGGGTAGCGCTGGCTACCGCAACGACTCAGCGAGGTAGCTACGGGTCGGCTCCGTGGGGCGATGGTGAACAGTACCATCCCGCGGAGCATGAGCTATCACCCGAATGGATCGAGGAGCTCATCGCGGCAGGGCGTGAGACATATCCACAACGCCTCGACGGAATGACGACCAAGCAAATCTACGGATATCAGTTGCTGGCTCCGCTGCTCACCCACGGACACTACGACGAGTGGTTTCTGCAGAGAGTCGGCGGCGACATGATCGACTTTGAAATCGAGCTCGGCGGCAATGGCGTCTGGGATGGCACCTATGCGACCGGGCCATTGGATCTGGCGCGGGTACTGGCCGGTGACAACCCGGCCGCCAGCTACTATCCATTGGTGAGCCTAATGGAGGCCTTCGAGAATAATCCCTACGGCGCCCGTGCCGCTTTGGCGGGAAGTGTGGAGTCACTTGAGGGTGGTGGCCTGCATCTGCCCCGGGTGGACTACCTGGTCACTGACAAGGAGTGGGGGCCTTACGAGTCCGGCCTGGAGACCTTCGGACGGGTCCTGGAGCACGTGGCCGGTATCACTATGGAACGTGGCCCGGATGGAGAGCTTCGGCAGCTCTATCCGCCTGACGAACGCTCCTACCGGATCGTCGAGTCGATTGTCTACGCGATCGCGAACGATGACACGGTCAAGGAGACGCCAATTGAAGAACGGGACGTCGTCGTGGACACCCTTCGACCGTATCTGGGGCGTGTCGCTGCGGGTTACATAGATGATATGCACTGGAGCATGCTGGGCGGGCACAGTGACAGTGCGGTCCCAGGCGAGCAGAACGTTAGCGTGGATTCTTCGGATCTGCAGTACTTCCTTGCTGAACTCGGTCGCAATGCTGAGGCAAGGGAGACCGTCATGGTCGCTGAGGAAGTCTACATGAGTGTGCTGTATGACTACTACCTCTCGGGCGCGGGTGGGCATGACGACGTATTTGAGGCGGCGACGAATAGTGTCATTGAACCTGCGGCCAGGATGTTCGGTGCCCTTGATATCGGCGCGGCTACCCAGATCGACGGCAAGTGGGAGGAACAGGCGGCCGCGCATAATCGCGAGTTGGAGAACCGTTACCTTGTCTATCAGCTTGGGGCGAACCTCGGCGGGGACCTGTTGGATGCCACCGGTGCCCCTTTGCCTGTGGGAAGCATAGTCTTTGGCGTCGAGGAGCTGCTGGAGCGACGCATGGAAGGAGAGCAGGTCAGTCACGTCGGCCAGGCGGACTGGGAGATCGGGGTCATGCGGGAACTCAGCCGGCAACGGTTGGAGGAGCAGGCGCTGATGGGCGCCTACCGCCATACCGATCCGGATGAGCTGCCGGACCACGTACAGGCAGTGTTGGTCGAGGATGGAGAACTCAAGCCGATAGAGGAGTGGCTCCATCGGCCGAACAGCCGAGAGTACATAGTCTGGCGGGAGTATCTCAGCAACGGCGGAGCCGACTCCGGCGCCCGCTCCCTCGAGAGCGCGGCGCGTGGAGCGTACAACGAGGAATATGGTGCGGCGAACGATGATCTCGCTGGAAGCAGGCTAGAGAGCTAGTTCCGTGACCCGATGGTGCGGAGGAGCGAAGGAGGACCAGTGCTTCCTCTTACTAATACACGGCGGCGACCTCGATGGCAGGCGACGGCCCACTCCTTTACCGCGGCCTTGGTGCTCGGCGCGGTCACCTTGGCCTGCACCGGATCGGGTCCCGCGCCCCAGCGCACTGCGCCCGGCGAGACCGACTCGTACGAGGAGGAGCTGGCTCGCATACCGCTGGAGGGGATTCCACCTGACTGGCCACTGCACTGGGAGGTTCCCGAGTTTCCTGAGCCTGACCAGGTGGCCGCGGCTGGGGTCGCGCGCCTGTTCGAGGCGCTGGAACACATGTTGATCTTCGGTCCAGTGCCGCGCGAGCCCGAGGATCTTGACCTGCTATTGCTGCTCGCGACTGACGACTACGCAGAACAGGTCCGTGGGTACCACGCCAACGTGCGCGGCACGAACCCGGATCCGTGGATCGGGCCGCGGTGGATCCGAGTGATGGAGGCCAGGGTGAACGGTGATGCCGCAACCGTCCTGCTGTGTGCTGACGAAGGTTTTCACGGCCCGGTCAGCCGCGGTGGCGGTTCTGAAGTGTGGCGCGACCACCGAGCGGTTCTCACCGAGTATGACCTGGTGAGGAGGACAGTCGACGACGATCAACGGTGGCTGGTTGACCACACTGCCTCATACGCCGGCGATGATTACCGGGATCCGGAGGTTGGCTACCAACCCGAGTGTGATGAATGGGCGACCCACAAGCTTGGCGATGCTTAAATAGGTCGGCAGTGCGCAGACGAGAGGAACTACCGTTGCCAGAGCCAGCGTTCTTCGAGGTTCACCCAGACGAGGTAATCCGGGCAGGTCACGCTACCGCGCATACGTCCAGGCCGTGGGATTCCTGGGCCCGCCGGATCAGGATCACCTACCAGGAAACCGCAGGGAAGCTCCACGATACGCGGATCCTCTACGCGATGGATCGCTACGCTGAGATGGTCGTGCCAGCGGCCACCAGGGTCGGCCAGCGGGTCGCGAACCTCGGGGTAGACACCACCTCGGCCGGCAGCGTCGTCCACAACAGCGATGTCGATGCCGCCACCACTCTTCATCGGCAGAGCGGGACCGCCGCAGAGCAGGGCTCGTTCCTGAGCCGGCCGGTCAACAGCTGGACAACGGCGACCTGACTCCGCTGGTGCGGGTGGCGTTCACACTCGTCCGCGTCGGTCACGCGATGCGCGCCGCGGTATCGAGGTGACGCGGAGACAGGCCGACTACACGTCTCGGGGCGTTCCGCGCTGAGGTACCGGGCGGCCGGACGCCTCGACGCGGGCGTGTCAGCTTGCCAGGGCCCAGGTCACTTTCTCGCGGGCTGGTGGTCGGTGACACGCCGGCCGCTGTGGGCGATCCGCGGGGTAGCTGGGAAGATGGAGTGCGGCGTACCCGGCGGGGCGGACCGCGCAGCCGGTCGGGCGTACCAGGCAAGTGGCGATCAACAGACTACCGGAGGTAGGGCTTACCGTGGCCCAGTTCATCTACGTGCTCGACAAGGCCAGGCGGGCCCATGGCGACAAGGTCATCCTCGATGACGTCACGCTGAACTTCCTGCCCGGCGCCAAGATCGGCGTGGTCGGCCCGAACGGGGCCGGCAAGTCCAGCCTGCTCAAGATCATGGCCGGGTTGGACCAGCCGACCAACGGCGACGCCCGGTTGATGCCGGGCTACACCGTCGGCCTACTGGCCCAGGAGCCGCCGCTGACCGAAGACAAGTCGGTGCTCGGCAACATTGAGGAGGCGGTCGCCGACACTAAGGCCAAGCTTGCCCGGTTCAACGAGATCGCCGAACAGCTCGCCACGGACTACACCGACGAGCTGATGGCCGAGATGGGGCGGCTGCAGGAGGAGCTGGACCACGCCGACGCGTGGGACCTCGACTCGAAGCTTGAGCTCGCGATGGATGCGCTGCGGTGCCCGCCACCGGACGCGGAGGTCCGCACCCTCTCCGGCGGTGAGCGGCGGCGGGTGGCGCTGTGCAAGCTGCTGCTGGAGCAGCCCGACCTGCTGCTGCTCGACGAGCCCACCAACCACCTGGACGCCGAGAGTGTGCAGTGGCTGGAGCAGCACCTGGCGAAGTACCCGGGCACCATCCTGGCGGTCACCCACGACCGGTACTTCCTCGACCATGTCGCCGACTGGATCGCTGAGGTCGACCGTGGCAAGGTCCACGGCTACCAGGGCAACTACTCGACCTACCTGGAAAAGAAGGCCGAGCGGATCGGGGTGCAGGGTCGCCGGGATGTGAAGCTGCGCAAGCGCCTCGCCGACGAGCTGGAGTGGGTGCGTTCCGGCGCCAAGGCCCGGCAGAGCAAGAGCCGCGCCCGGCTGCAGCGGTACGAGGAGATGGCGACCGAGGCTGAGCAGACCCGCAAGCTCGACTTCGAGGAGATCCAGATCCCACCGGGTCCGCGGCTGGGCAGCACCGTCATCGAGGCCGACAAGCTGGTCAAGGGCTTCGGCGATCGGGTGCTGATCGACAATCTGAGCTTCTCGCTGCCTCGTAACGGGATCGTCGGCATCATCGGTCCCAACGGTGTCGGCAAGACGACGCTCTTCAAGACAATTGTCGGTTTGGAACAGCCGGACTCCGGTGGGGTCAAGGTCGGGGACACGGTTCAGCTGTCGTACGTCGACCAGAACCGGTCCGGGCTGGACCCGACCAAGACCGTCTGGGAGGTGGTCTCCGACGGGCTCGATCATCTGATGGTCGGCAAGGTCGAGGTGCCGTCGCGGGCGTATGTGGCGGCGTTCGGTTTCAAGGGGCCCGACCAGCAGAAGCCGACCGGGGTCCTCTCCGGTGGTGAACGCAACCGGCTCAACCTCGCGCTCACGCTGAAGATCGGCGGCAACGTGGTGTTGCTCGATGAGCCCACCAACGACCTGGATGTGGAGACCCTCTCCAGTTTGGAGACCGCGCTGCTGAACTTCCCCGGCTGCGCTGTGGTGATCTCCCACGACCGGATGTTCCTGGACCGGGTGGCGACCCACATTCTTGCCTGGGAAGGTGACGATGAGAACCCGGCGAAGTGGTTCTGGTTCGAGGGCAACTTCGACGCGTACGAGAAGAACAAGCTTGATCGACTGGGTGAAGAGGCGGCCCGGCCGCATCGGGTGACGCATCGCCGGCTGACCCGGGACTGATCAAGTGATGGCCGACCGGGTGGCCGGGCAGTTCGTCCCCTCCGACGACGCCCGGGTTTTCCTTGGGAGGTTGACCCGACTCGACCCGATGGCGGTGGTCCGGCTTCGGCCGGTCGCCGCCATCGGGTCATCCCCGAGCCGGGTCGCGCTGTGGGCGTGCCTGCCGTGGGGAACCCTGGTGACCAGGGAGGTTGAAGGGCCCGCCCCGGGCGACGCCACAGTGGCCGCAAGCGCGCTGCTCGACGCCGACGACGGCCAGTTGCCGCAGCGTCGGGATTCAGAGTGGCGGTGGCCGCTGCCGCCGGAGGCCAGCGAGGTGATGGAGGAGATCCCAGCGGAGACGTTGCGCCAGGTCGCGACCGCCGCCGCCGGCACGCTTCGGGACGTCTCCGCCCACGGGCTGGCGGGGCGGACGGTCGGGGTCCGGGTGTTGCGGGAGGCGCTGCTCGATCACGTGCCGATCGTGGTGTCAGCCGACGGTGACGACTCGGCGCGGATCGAGGTGCCGCAGCGACTCGTGCAAGCGATGGTGCGGATGGGCTTCCTGGGGGCCGAAGCGGCTGACGAGCCTTCGGTTCGGGTGCGGGTGGCGGGCCGGTGGGTCGGGCTCTCCGCCCGGTACGGCACGGCCTGGCTGCCGCCGAAATCCGGTCCGCTGACCGTCCTTACTGGATGAGTCAGGTGTTCCTGAGGTGTGGGCCCGCGGGATCAATGACTCTCCTGGCTAGACCGGACATTTGGCCATCATGCATCGCCCCAGCTTAGGTTGTGTTGCAGAGCGTTTGCTCTGCGCACCTATACGCCTGCGCTGGTCGACTTGCCAGTTCACTGGTCTGGCTACAGGTTCTGCTGCGCCTAGGTAGATCCGGTGTGGACGATGCCCGAAGTCGTCCTTCGGCCTACTCGATGAGTGGAGTGGCGGATAACCCCGCCCTCCGGCCTCGACTTGGTTGGCCGGAGAGGGATCTTGCGTACCGGAATATCCGACTTTTCCGTATGCAAGATCCCTCCCTGCCCAACCAAGTCGGAATTGCCCGGTTTTACGCGAGGGTGTTAGCCGGTGTGGGCGACTCGCGCGGGTGCCCTGGGATGACCTGCCGCCGCGCCCGCCCGTACACCGCACCCCTGGATGTGGCGCTCGCCTTCGTTGGGTAGGTGGGTTGGGTGGCGCCTGGCTAGTCGGTTTAGTTCGTTTTGTTGTACTAGTGGATCACCACTGAACCCACCAAGCACGCGCCGATCATGAGCTTCATCACCGACTCGCCCGGCGAGTCTGTCAACAAGCTCATGATCGCCGCCGCGCGCCGCGCGCCGCGCGCGGCGGCGGGGCGGCCGTTGGTAGTGACGCTGTTCACAGCTCCTGTCCCGTACCGCGGATTGGCGGAAAAACGTCAGCGAAATGTCAGGGCAAGGGCTGATAGTGGGCGGAGCTTGTGACAGAGGGGACGGGAGCCAAGCTGATGGATCATGCGATTTGGGCCGAAGGGCTGGTAAAGCGCTTCGGCGAGACGACCGCGCTGGACGGGGTGGATCTTGCGGTCCGCAGCGGGTCGGTGCTGGGACTGCTTGGCCCGAACGGGGCGGGAAAGACTACTGCGGTCAGAGTGCTCGCGACGCTGCTGCGTCCGGATGCCGGGCGCGCCACCGTGGCCGGCTACGACGTGCTGCGGGACGGGCATCAGGTGCGGCAGTTGATCGGGCTGACCGGCCAGTATGCGTCGGTCGATGAACAGCTGACCGGGGTGGAGAATCTGCTGTTGATCGGGCGGCTGTTGGGGTTCAGCCGGGCCCGCGCCAGGGCGCGGGCACACGAGCTGTTGCGCCAGTTCGACCTGACCGAGGCTGGGCATCGGGCGGCACGGACCTTCTCCGGTGGGATGCGGCGCCGACTCGACCTGGCGGCCAGTCTGGTGGGCGAGCCGCCGCTGTTGTATCTGGACGAGCCGACCACCGGGCTCGACCCGCGGGCGCGCACCGATCTGTGGGGAGTGATCCGGTCGCTGGTCGCGGGCGGCACCACGGTGTTGCTCACCACGCAATATCTCGAGGAGGCCGATGAGCTCGCCGACGACATCGTGGTGATCGACCGGGGTCGGGTGATCGCGTCCGGCGCACCGGATGAGCTGAAGGCGAAGGTCGGCGGCCAGACCCTGGTGGTGCGGCCGGCTGATGAGGCGCACTTGCCGACGGTCACCTCGTTGGTGGGCCAGGTCGCGTCGGCGGCGCCCGAGGTGAAGGGCACGTTGGTGAGCGCCCAGGTGGCCGACCCGGCGGTGCTGCCGCAGGTGGTTCGCCGGCTCGATGAGGCAGGAGTGACGGTCACGGAGTTGGCGTTGCGGACCTCGGACATGAACGAGGTCTTCCTGACCTTGACCGGCCAGCCGGTCGACGAGAGCGAGCAGAGTGAAGGGAGTGCGGCATGAGCGCCGTCACCACAGTGGCGCCGCCGGCGCAGTCGTTGAGTCCACGGGTGAATCCGATCGACGGGATCCGCCAGAGTCTGACCCTGGCGTGGCGGACGGTGGTGCAGGTTCGGCACAACCCGTGGGAGCTGAGCGACTTCAGTTTCCAGCCGATCATGTTCGTGCTGTTGTTCACGTTTGTGTTCGGCGGCGCGATCGCTGGCGATTGGCAGGCGTATCTACAGTTCATGCTGCCCGGCATGTTGGTGATGAACATGCTCTTCGTCACCCTCTATGTGGCGCAAGGGTTGAACACCGACCTGACCAAGGGGGTGTTCGACCGGTTCCGGTCGCTGCCGATCGCCCGCTGGGCGCCGCTGGCGGGCCGGATCGGCGCGGACCAGGTCAAGCAGCTGTGGTCGATTGTGTTGGTTCTGATTATCGGACTGATTCTCGGATTCCGGCTCGGCAACGGCGTGGTCGGGCTAATCGGCACGATCGTGTTGTTGCTGGTGTTCGCGCTCGCGTTCTCGTGGCTGTCGGTTCTGATCGGGCTGTTGGCCAAGGATCCGGAGCGGGTGCAGATCTTCGGCATGGTGGCGTTGTTCCCGATCACCTTCGTCAGCAACGTGTTCGTGCCGGCGGACACCATGCCGGGATGGTTGCAGGCGTTCGTCAACGTCAACCCGGTGAGCCAGCTCGCCGACGCGAGCCGGGCGTTGATGTTGGGTGATTCGGCGATCGGCACCCCGTGGTATGTGGAGTCCGCCAGTGGGCCGGTCGCGGCCTCGCTGTTGTGGGCGGCGGCCCTGGTGTTGATCTTCGCGCCGTTGTCGGTGTACGCGTTCAAACGGCGAGTGTGATCTCCGACGGCGTGAGTCCCCCGAGCCAATCGGGGTTTGCATTGCCGCGGGCGCGGGCCTGGGCGAGCAGCTGCTCGCCCAGGCCCGCGCCCGCGGCCGCTTCGATCCGGGCCGCGTCGGCCTGCGACTGGTCCCGGTAGCCGCGGATCGCCTCGCTGACCCCCAGCAGCTCAGCGGCTCGGGTGTGGTCTCCCTCGGTGAGAGCGAGGTCGGCGTGGCCTAGCGCCACGCGGGCGGCGACGGTGCCGGCGCAGCTGCCCTGGCTCAACAGGGCGGCCGCCGTTGCCAGGTAGGCACGTGCGGTGTCCGGGTCGTGCTCGGCCACCGCGAGATGTGCGTGGGCGACCGACAGCGTGATGGCGGGTTCGGTGCCTAGGTAGCTGTCGTCGTCGGGTCCGGTCGCCCACGCTAGCGCGGCGGTGGCGGCGGGAAGGTCATGATCGAGCCGGGCTAGATCCGCGATGGCCCGCCCCACTACCACCCGGGCCGCACGGAGACGGTGGTAGTCAACCTGCTGGCGGCTTTCGGCGAGCGTGGCGTGGGCGGCAGCCCGGTCGCCTTGCAGCCAGCGCAGCTCGGCAAGCCTGGTCTGGAAGTGGATCCGGTCTTCGTGGACCCCGAGCGTGTCGATGATCGCCAGTGCCCGCCGGTTCTCGTTGATCGCGGTGTCGAGGTCGCCGCGGATGGCCGCGATTTCGGCGGACCCGCTCCGGGCGGTCGCTTCGCCCCATCCGTCGCCCACCAGCCGGAAGGCGTCGATCGCGGCTGCGGTGTGTTCGGCGAAGTCGGCCGGATCACCGCCGGTATGCAGAGCGGCCATGAGGTGCATGATCCGCGACGTGCCCCGCACCCAGGGGTCCGGATCATCGAAGAGGTGGGTAATCCGTTGCTCGGGCAGCGGCGGGCGGTCGCGCCAGCTGCGCGGCTGCCAACTGGGGGCGGTGAACAGTTCGTAGAGCGGACCGACCATGCGGACCATCGGGTGGTCGTTGTCGGTTCGAGCGGCAAGTTCGGCGGCGCGCCGGAACCACTCCTCGACGGTGTCCTCGTAGACGTGCTCCACCCCGGTGCAGGCGGCGACCGTGTATGCCTGGGCACGCACCTGATCGGGGGTTTCGCCGGGCAGCGCGAGTGCCTGCCGGGCCAGCGCCACTCCTTCGACCCGGCGGCCCGACAATGCCCAGAACCACCCGAGCGCCGCTACTAGCCGTACTGCGGTGTAAGTGTCGCCGTCGGTGATGGCGCGGCGTAGCGCGGTGTGAAGGTTGTCGGCGTCTGCGTGCAGCCGGCGGAGCCACTCGACCTGTGCACCGGTCCGCAGCAGCGGCTCGGCGGTCTCCGCCATGGTCAAGAAGTGGTCGGTGTGGGCCCGCCGTACCAGCTCTTCCTCGCCGGCCTCGGTGAGCTTCTCCTGCCCGTAGGCCCGGATCGTTTCGAGCATCCGGAATCTGAGCTGGTCGTCGTCGGAGTGGGTAGGCACCAGTAGCGACTTGTCGGCCAGGGCGGTGAGCAGGTCGAGGATCGCCGCCGTCGGCAGGCCCGACCCGGCGCCCACCGCTTCGGCTGCGGCCTGCGAGATTGTGCCGGAGAACCCCGCCAGCCGGCGCAGCAGTTTCTGTTCGTCGGAGTCGAGCAGCTCCCAGCTCCAGTCGACCATGGCGCGCAGGGTGCGGTGGCGCGGCAACGCGGTCCGGTCGCCGCCGGTGAGTACCCGGAACCGGTCGTCTAACCGGCTCGCGAGCTGGCTCAGGCTCATGGTGCGGAGTCGGGCCGCCGCGAGTTCGATCGCCAGCGGCATCCCGTCGAGGGCACGGCAGATGCGTACGGCGGTCCGGGCGTTCGTCTCGTCGACTCGGAGGCCGGGGTGGGCGGCGGCGGCCCGGTCGGCGAACAGGCGCAGCGCCGGGTAGGTGAGGGCCTGCCCGGCCGGCGTCTGCTCGGCGGGTAGCGCCAGCGGGTCGACCGGCCAGGTCGCCTCACCGGTGACCTGTAGCGCCTCCCGGCTGGTGGCGAGGATTCGCAGCTCTGGGCAGCGGCTGAGCAGGTGCTGCGCGAGCTTTGCCACGGCGTCGACCAGGTGCTCGCAGTTGTCCAACAACAGCAGGCAGCGCCGACTGGCGAGCGCCTGGACCAGCCGCTGGGTAGAGTCCGGCTCGGTGCTGTCGGCACGGGCGGTGCGGCGCAGGGCCGTCGGACCCTCGTCGCGTACCCGCAGCGCCGCGAAGACCACCGCGGGTAGGTCGGCCGGGTCGGCGTAGGGCGCGAGTTCGACCAGTGTGACGCCGTCGGGGAACTGGTGGGCAGTGTCCCGGGCGGCTGCTCTGGCCAGCCGGGTCTTGCCCGCGCCGCCTGGGCCGGTGAGGGTGCAGAGTCGTCGAGTCTGTAGTAGCTGGGCCAGCCGGGTCAGATCCTGGTCGCGGCCGACGAAGCTGGTCAGGTCCGCCCGGAGCGCCCCGTCGAGCTGCGCGCCGGTGGTGGTGGTAGCTGGCTGCGGTTCCGGGGCGCCGCGCAGCAGCCGGCGGTGCAGCTCGGTGAGCGGCGGTGACGGGTCGACGCCGAGCTGTTCGGCGAGGACGGTCCGGGTCCGCTGGAAGAGTTCGAGTGCGTCGCCGGTGCGGCCGGCGTGGCTCAGGGCGCGCATCTGGAGGCCGACCGCTCGTTCCCGGCCCGGTTCGGCCGCGAGTAGCGCTGCTAACCGGGGTACCACCGGGTCGGCCGGGCCTACCCGGAGTTGGGCATCGGCCCACTCTTCGACGATGGCGTGCCGGACCTCGGTGAGCTGGGTGACGAGGCGCGCCAACGGGCCGGTCTGCGCCAACCCGGGTAGCACCTCGGGTCCTCGCCACAGCGTCAGCGCCGCGTCGAGGGTGGCGGCGGCGTGATCTGGATGGTGGGGCAGCGCTGCCCGGCCCTGCTCGACGAGCCGGTGGAACTGGTGCAGGTCCACCGCGGTTGGCTCCACCGCGAGCTGGTAGCCGCCGTTGCGGGAGACCACCGCGTCGGCGGGGAGTTGCCGGCGGGCCCGGGACACCAGCGCCTGCAACGCGTTCGCCGTACGGTCGGGTGGTTGGTCGGGCCAGATCCGATCGACGAGGGTAGTGTGACTTACCGGTTGGCCGGCCTCCCAGGCAAGCAGCGCCACCAGCAGCCGAACGCGGCGACCACCCACCTCGATGAGGTCGCCGGTGGCGCTGCGGATCTGCAACGGCCCCAGCAGCGCGATCTCCACGCTTCGATTGTGCCCTGCGATGACCGGTGGGGGTGACCAGGTAGCGGTGGTGGGGTGGAGCCGGTCGGGTGGGGCGGCGTAGCGGGGGAGGGGTGGCTCAGCTCTCGGTGCCGTCGCGGCGGCGGCGCTCCTCCTCCGGTTTTGCCGGGCCATCCGGGGGGTCGTCCTTCCCGCCGCGGTGGTCGTCTTCCCGTCGTTTCAGGTCTTCTTCCCAGCGCCGCAGCAGCTCGTCCTCCTCGGAGGTGGTGCCCTGACCGCCGTCGCCGGTGGCGCGTTCGCCGAGGGAGCGGAGGAACTCCGGGTCGTCGTCCGGGGCTTGCGGGCGTCTCGGCTCGGGGAAGCCGGTGGCGGCCCGCCAGGGGGAGCCGGGCTTACCGACCGGGCGTGCCGGTCGACCGGCGAGGAACCAGCCGCCGGCGCCGAGCAGCGGCACCAGCAGGATCACCAGCACCCAGGCGAAGCGGGGCATCACTCGGATCTCCCGCTTGTCTTCGACCGACAGACAGCTGATCAACGCGAGGGCGGCGAGCAGCACGCTGGCGAGGGAGAGCACAACAGCAGCGCGGAACATGCCGCCATCGTCGCACGCGGTTAGCCCGCCGGCCACTAACCATCGGATCGGCTTGGTCCGGCGGCCCCGCTGTCGGGTCGAACCAGGTTACGCCGGGTCGAATCAGGCTACGCCATCACCAGCAAACCGCCGAGGATCGCGAGCGCGACCGTGAAGAGGGTCAGCGTAGGTACGGGTGAGCCGACCGCGGCCGGTCGGCGGGCCCGCAGCGCGACGATTCGGCGGGAGCTGACCGCCAGGATGGTCAGCCAGCCTGCCACCAGCGCGACGATCGCCAGCGCCCGGAGGGCCGGGGCTGGGACGAGTAGCGCCTGGCGCAGCGCCAGCAGCGCGACGATGGTGACCGCTAGCACCGTCCGTCGCCAGGCGAGCCGGGTGCGTTCGGCGAATCGACCCGGTGGGGGGTCGGGGGTGGGCGGGTCGCCGGTGGTGGTCACCCGGTGAGGCCCTCGATCACCACGATCATCACCAGCAGCGCTGCCCCGGCGGCGACGCCTACCGCCAGCATCGCCGGAAACCGTGACTCGGGCAGATCATGCCCCTGTCGGATCGCCTTCTCGCACCGTACCCAATGGTTGAGCCCGCGGATCGTGACCGTGCCCCCCAGGACCAGCAGGACGATCGCGAGCGCTTCACGGACCAGTGGTATCCGCAGCTCGGGCAGGAACTGCGCGACCACCAGGCCACCGGCGACCAGCGCCAGGCCGGTGCGTAGCCAGGCGAGGAAGGTGCGTTCGTTGGCCAGCGAGAACCGGTAGTCAGGGGTGGAGCCGACGCGGCGGACCGCTTCCGGGTTGAACCACTCCCGCCACATTCGGCCATTATCCGTCAGCTGGCTGCGGTGGCCTGCCCGGCCGGCGGTGTGCCCTCGCCGGCCGGGTAGCGTGCGGGCAGGTCCTGGCCAGTGCGGGCGGCGGGCGACTTCGCTACTGGCGGGTAACATAGGCTGGTCACCCAGGCAGCTTCACACAGGAGGGGTCGTCGGACGCGATGAACATCGTGGTGCTGGTGAAACAGGTGCCGGACTCCGGCGCCGAACGACGGCTGCGGGACGCCGATCACACGGTCGACCGTGAGTCCGCAGACAATCTGATCAACGAAATGGACGACTACGCCATCGAGGAGGCGCTGCGGCTCCGAGAATCACACGGCGGCGAGGTGACCGTCCTCACCATGGGGCCGGAGCGGGCCGGTGAGTCGATCCGCAAGGCGCTCTCGATGGGGCCGGACAAGGCGGTCCACGTCTGCGACGACGCGATCGCCGGATCATGCGCGCTCGCCACGTCGAAGATCCTGGCGGCCGCACTTGGCACCCTGGCGCCGGATCTGGTGCTCAGCGGCGCGGAGTCCACCGACGGGCGGGTGCAGGCGATGCCGCACATGCTCGCCGAGCGGCTGGGGATCGCGGCCCTGACTGGTGCCCGCAAACTGACGGTCGACGGGTCGACGCTGACGGTTGAGCGGCAGACCGACGACGGGTACGAGGTGCTGACCGCGGCGACGCCCGCGGTGGTCAGCGTGTGGGACACCATCAACGAGCCGCGCTACCCGTCCTTCAAGGGGATCATGGCGGCCAAGAAGAAGCCGGTCACCGTCATGACCCTGGCGGAGTTGGAGATCGACCCGGCCGAGGTGGGCGCCGCCGGCGCCAGCAGCGCGGTCGTCGAGCACCAGCCCCGCCCGGCGCGATCGGCGGGCCAGCAGGTCGTGGACGAGGGCGACGGCGGTACGAAGCTGGTCGAGTTCCTCGCGGCTGAGAAGTTCGTCTAGAGGGGGCGGGAAGATGGCTGAGGTGCTAGTAGTCGTCGAACACGGCGACGGGCAGGTCAAGAAGGTCACCTTGGAGATGCTGACGCTCGCCCGGGAGGTCGGCGAGCCGTCCGCGGTGGTCTTCGGCGCCCCGGGGACAGCGGCTCCGCTCGCCGAGAAGCTGGGCGAGTATGGCGCCGCCAAGGTGTACGCGGCCGAGCATGCGGAGATCGACGGGTACCTGGTGGCGCCGAAGGCGACGGTGTTGGCGTCGCTGATCGGCGAGGTCCAACCGGCGGCGGTGCTGCTCGGCGCCGGTCAGGAAGGCAAGGAGATCGCCGGCCGGGTAGCGGTCAAGCTCGACAACGGTGTGCTCACCGACGTCAGCGCGATCGCCGCCGACGGGACCGCCACCCAGGTGGTGTTCGCCGGGGCGACCATTGTTACCTCGAAGGTCACCCGGGGCATTCCGCTGGCCACCGTACGGCCGAACTCGGTGACCCCAGCGCCGGCCGACGCGGCAGCGAGCCCTCCGGTCACCGAGCTGCCGGTGACGCTGGCGGACTCGGCGACCCTGGTGAAGGTGGTCGAGCGGGTCGCCGAGGCCAAGGGTGGCCGGCCGGAGCTCAGCGAGGCCTCGGTGGTGGTCTCCGGCGGCCGGGGTGTCGGCAGTGCGGAGAACTTCTCGTTGGTGGAGGAGCTCGCCGACCGGTTGGGCGGGGCCGTCGGTGCGTCCCGGGCGGCCACCGACTCCGGCTTCTACCCGCACCAGTACCAAGTCGGACAGACCGGCAAGACGGTTTCGCCGCAGCTCTATGTGGCGCTGGGCATCTCCGGGGCGATCCAGCACCGGGCGGGGATGCAGACCTCGAAGACGATCATCGCGGTCAACAAGGACCCGGAGGCGCCGATCTTCGAGCTTGCGGATCTCGGGATCGTCGGCGACCTGTTCGCGGTCGTCCCCCAAGCGGTGACGGAGCTGCAGAAGCGTACGTGACCTCGCCGGCCGGGCGGAGCAGTTTTCGCGAACCCGCCTGGCCGTGAGTTTTCTTCCCTAATCTCGGCCCGATGGCTGACCGCCAGACAGCCGGATTGGGGAGGAGAACAATGAGGTTTAATGCCCACCAATGGTGGCGAAACGGTGCGGTTGTCGCCGCGGCGGCCGCGCTCGCAGTGACGGGCGCGGCCGGATCCGTTTCGGCACAGGAAGACCAACAGAACGACGAGTCCCAGGTGTACGTGGTGCACGGCATCCCAGAGCAGGACGTGGATGTCTACGTGGACCAGGAGCTTACCGTAGAGAGCTTCGCGCCCGGTGACATCACCGGCCCATTGGAGCTGGCTGGTGGCACATACACCATCGCGCTCACCGAACCAGGCGGCTCCGTCGACGATCCGCTCATCAGCTCTGATGTGGATGTGCCCAGTGGGGAGAATGTGAGCCTCGCTGCCCACCTGAGCGAAGACGGCGAGCCGACGCTCACCGCGTTCGTCAACGATCTCGACGAGTTGCCGTCAGATCAGGCGCGGCTGACCGTTCGCCACGTGGCGGCGGCTCCCGCGGTCAATGTGCTGCTCAACGGTGAGGAAGCCTTCACCGACCTCACGAATCCCAATGAGGACACCCAGGACGTTCCGGCCGAGACGGCCAGCGTCGAGGTGGTGCTCGCCAACGGTAGCGATCCGGAGGACACCCAGGAT
The DNA here is from genome assembly GCF_016925615.1 of Natronosporangium hydrolyticum. Lineage (NCBI taxonomy): Bacteria > Bacillati > Actinomycetota > Actinomycetes > Micromonosporales > Micromonosporaceae > Natronosporangium > Natronosporangium hydrolyticum. Next base: position 4,284,092 of record NZ_CP070499.1, on the reverse strand, counting down.
CCGGTGCTCGGCCCCACCGACCTCACCCTCACCGAGGGCACCTTGAACGTCGCGTACGCCATCGGCTCGGCGGACGACGACACGCTGGAGCTCGTGGTGCAGGTGATCGAGGATCCGGAGGGTGGGATGCCGTCGCCTTCGCCGACACCGACCCCGAACGATTCCGGGGAGTGAACGGTCCAGAGCGTGGCCGCACCACGAGGATCATCCATCGTGGTGCGGCCAGGCTCGGGCAAAGTTCCGAATCCCCTCCGTCGGCTGCGATTCGGGACTAGCATCGATATCGGTTGGGTTCTCAATGGGGAGGTAGCATGGGAACTGCTCAACGGTGGTGGCGGCGCGGCCTGACCGCGGCCGCCGCGATCAGCGTCGGCCTACTGGCGCTCGGCGCGCCGGCACAAGCCGAGGATGACGCACAGGTGTATGTGGTCCATGGCATTCCGGACCAGCCGGTGGATGTCTACGTCGACAGTGAACTAACGCTGGAAGGGTTCCAGCCAGGCGAAGTGGCGGGCCCGCTGGCACTGCCGGCCGGCACCTACTCGATCGCGCTGACCGCACCTGGGGACGGGCCGGAGAACGCGATCGTCGCTGCAGACGTGGACGTGCCCGGAGGCGAGAATGTCAGCCTGGTCGCCCATTTGACCGAGGGCGGCGATCCTACGCTTACCGCATTTGTCAACGATGTCAGCGAGGTTCCGGCAGGGGAGGCGCGGCTTACTGTCCGACACACCGCCGCCGCCCCAGCGGTCGATGTCCGGGCGGACGGGGAAGCCCTCGTCACCGACCTGACCAACCCGAACGAGGCGACTGCCCAGGTGCCGGCCGGTACCGTCAGCGCCGAGGTGCTGCTGGCCGGCACCGACGAGGTGGTGATCGGTCCAGCCGATCTGGAGCTGACCGAGGGTGCGTTGACCGTGGTCTACGCGATCGGGTCGGCCGATGCCGGGACGCTCAGTCTGGTCGTCCAGGTGATTGAGCACGACGGCATGCCCGGCACGCCCTCGGGGGTTCCGGGTGGCAGCGCTGGCCTCGCCGCTACGGGCCTACCGATGTGGTGGTTCGGTCTGCTGGCCGCCGGTGCGCTGATGGTCGCGGGAGGTGCGCTCTGGTACCGCCGGAGCGCCGGAGTGACCGCCTCGCAGTGAGGCCGGCGCAGGACCTGCCCCGCCCGCGTACCGACGCCGGTGTTGCCGGCGCTCGGTACGCGGGCGGCCGGGTGTGGGCGGTGCTCAGCATCCTGTGTGGTCTGATTGTGGTGGCGACCGCGGTGGTGGTCGCCACCGGGCGGAGCCAACCCGTCGCCGAGGTCGGGGTGGCGGAGGTGGAGCAGCTGCTCGCCGACGAGCAGCTAGCCGACGAGCAGGGCGGCGGGGCGGCTGATCCCACCCGGGTGCCGGTGGTGCCGGGCACCCCGCCCGCAGCGCCCTCGCAGTCGGTGCCGACCACCGTGGTCATCGAGTCGATCGGCGTGCGGGCACCGGTAGACCCGGTCGGCGTCGAGCCGGGCAGTGGGCAGGTTGCCGTCCCGCCGCCGGAGCGCGTTGGTTGGTACCGGTACGGCCCCGGTCTGGACGCCGCCGCTGGTTCGGTCGTAATCGCCGCTCATGTGGACAGTGCCGCCGGCCCCGCCGTGTTCTTCCGACTCGCCGAGTTGCTGCCCGGTGACCGGGTCGTCGTGGTGGACGAGGCTGGGAGCGAGCACGCCTTCACGGTGATCGGCCGGGAGGTGCACGCCAAGCACGAACTGCCGGCGCACTCCTTCGCCCGCGACGGCCCGCCCCGGCTGACGCTGATCACCTGTGGTGGCCGATTTGACCGGGAGTCGCGTGAATATCACGACAACGTGGTGGTCACTGCCGTGCCGGCGTGACGTCGCGGGGTCATCGGTCCTTGAGATCGGCCAGCAACGAGCGGGGCCGGCGGACCTGGCCGACCAGCACTACTGCCGTGGCTACGAGCAGTGCGGCGACGGTGTGGCGGGCCACGTAGGCCAGGGCGATCGGGAACGCCGAGCTGAGTAGCAGCGCGCCAATGACCCCGCCGGTGACCGCCCAGAGGCCACCGAGGCAGGCTATTACCCCCCACTCGGTGCCCCTGATTACCAGTCTGCTCGTCGCGTCCGCACCCATTGTGGCGTACAGGGCATCCTCGGAGCGCCGCATCCATCGCAACAGTAGCCACACTAGGCCCAGGAGTGGACCGGTGGCTGCCCATGCCCACTGGAGCGGCCGCTGTGCGAGATCCGCAGCCGGGTCGGCAGTGAACTCGCCGGTCCACAACCGGTCGCGCACAGTGGGCGGGTCCGCCCCCAACTGGAGATGGGCCGGTACCGTCGCACGGAGCGTGTCGAGCGTGGCTAGGTCGGTGCGCACCACGCAGGCGTCCGCGATCGGATCGGCGACCGGTGTGGTGGGTAAGAGCACCCCCGTTAGGGCGTCGCCCAACGGCGACATGTCGGCTACGGTCACGCGGATCGGCGCTAGCGGCAGCCTTTCCCCGAGGGTCCCCGGGCTCGGCTCGAGCGCCAGCCAACCTCCATCGGCCACCCCGAGCTGGTCAGCTAGCGTTGTCGGAAGGATGCCGTGCCGCTCTGGGCTGGCAGTTGCTCCTAATAGGCCCCATAAGTCACCGCTGGCTGCGAAGACAGGCACATCCCCGCCGCGGGCATGGCGGGGGGCCGCCGGCTGTGGCAGTCTGGTGAGCGCCACAGCGGAGACGGTTGCGGACTCGTTGAGGGCGGTGCAAGCCGCGGCGGGTACGCCCGACGGCCCCGACCCGTCGCGGCGGTCATTCTCCACGATTAGCACGTCACCACCCGCATCAAGGAAGCGCTGCTCGTCAGCGACGAGCCCGGCCACCATGGCCGCGTCCGCCGCGCCCGGCAGGATGCCACCCCAGACGAGCAGCAAGACCATCATCGCGGCTGGCCAGCGGCCAGCGAGCGCGGCCCGTAGCCCTTCCCCGGCCGCGACCCCGATCCGCCACGGTCGACCCGGTGCCCACACCGTTTCTTCGCTGTTGGCCTTCACGCGACTGCCGGCGGCGCCGGGGATTCGGGATGGAGCACCCCGTCGCGTAGGCGTAATGCGCGGTCGCATCGCCGGGCCACCTCTGGGTCGTGAGTGACGACTACCACGCTGCGTCCGTGCGAGCCGTCGAGCAACACCGAGAGCACCGTGGCGGTGGTGGCAGCATCCAGTTGGCCGGTCGGCTCATCTGCCAGCACCAGTGGCCGAGCAGAAGCCAGTGCCCGTGCGATGACCACTCGCTGGATCTCACCGCCGGAGAGTACCCCCACCGGATCGTCACCCCGCTCCAGCAGCCCGACCTCCGCCAGCCACCACCGGGCTGTCTCCACCGCGTCGGCGTATCGCTGCCCAGCGGAGAGGCCACCGAGCGCTACGTTGTCGGCGACGGTGCGGTCGGCTAGCACGTTGACGGTCTGGAGTACCCAGGCGACGTAGTCAGTCGGCCGGGTAGCTTGATCGTTTGTCACCACTGCTACCAGCCCCTCCTGAACTGGGAGCAGTCCGCCGAGGAGGGCTAACAGGGTGGTTTTTCCGGACCCGGAGGGGCCCATGATCGCGACCGTCTCACCGGTCGTGACCTCAAGTGAGACTCCGTCGAGCACTGGTGGCGACTGCGGCCGGTACCGATGTCGGAGCTCTTCAACGCTCAGTCGCACGATACGTCCTCGCGCACCTCGTGCGGGTTGACCAACACGAGCCTGCCGATCCACTCCTCCGACACCTGCGCGGTCGATAGAGATCCGCCGATGGTCTCTACCGGTGTCGGGTCGCCGGTGACGTCCTCGAATACACAGGTACGACCGTCCGGGTCGGTCACAATAGCTGACACAGGCATTGTCGCCACTTCAACCGGCTCCGCCAAGCGAACGATTCCTCCCCCCTCGCCGCCAGGCAGGGCGTCGGCGATCGTGGCCGCCGCTTCCGGGTCGTCGATCAATCCGCTTTCCACCGTGTAAGGTACGGCGACGTCGCCGACCGCGAGGACGTACTCGGAGCCAGAGTCCATCGCTGACTCGGGCTCCTCAACCAGCACGGTGCCCGGCCGATCGGGGCCCAGCAGCACCGTGACCCCGTCTGAAACGGCTTCACCTACCTGGACCGATACCTCACTGACAGCCAAGGGCTCGGGGCCGATCCAGAGCACCGTGTCCCGATGGAACACGCGATCCTCGCTGCCGCGCCCTAAAGACTGATTGAGCTGCCGAAACCCCTCGGCTGTCGCGTCCGTAGCTCGGCCGGCATCCGCGCCAGCGGGAAAACCGAGGGCATCGAGGAACTCCTGGACTCTGGCCACATCGTCACCGGCCATGCCAGCCGTAATGTCACGCCACGGCGGTGCTTCGGCGGTGAAGGCCAGCCAATCCCGATCGTCCACGCTGACAACCGGGTCACCAGCGGTGATTTCTTCCCCCGGGGCTAGATGAACGGCGGTGACCACACCGGAGCCGCCTGCTATGACGGGAAAGGGTGCGGAATTCTCTATCACCAGACTCACCCGAAACGGGGCATCATGGCTACTCTCGCCTACAGCTAACAGTATCGGCTCGGCCGGGGCGTCTGCCCGCAGGGGACTCTCAACCGACTGCGCCACCAACCAAGCCAGCCCCAGAGCGATCGGCGCAAGGACGGCAACTGCCAATACCGATCCGAGGCCGTGAGGAACGCGTTGAGAAGTCCGCAGAAACCCGCTCACTAGCTAATCCCGTCGGTACAGTAGACCTCGGTCTCACCCTCGTTGTAAGCGGCTATGCTGCGGCCGACTATCTCGAGGATGTCGCCGTCTGGATCGATGTCGATACCCTCCTCCAGTGCACAAGCGACTATTGCGTCCCGGTGGGGCTCGTAGACTGCCCGCTGATGGGACTCAGCAGCCTCGACCGAAGACGGCTGGTTCTGGTATGCGACCTCGATCCAGTGACTGTGGTCGGCGACACAGCGGTGCACAGTGGCGCCTGGCGCGAACTCCACAGCGTCTGCGTCCTCCGCCTCGGTGGGTACACCATAGAGCCGAAATGGGTATCCCTGATTGTGGGTGACGTAGCCTTCATCCGGTTCGAACCCCTGTTCCCGGAGACAGCGGAGGGAACGTTCAATGGCTTCGTTGTAGACCTCGAATGAGACCTCGCCGGCGCGCTGTGCTTCTTCCAGGAGCTCGATCTGTACGTCCGAGGCGCCCAGCTCACGCGCGCGTTCGAGCGCGTTTTCGATGGTGGTCGCGAAGCGACTGTCGTCTTCGCCGGTTCCAGCGTCATCACCGGAGCATGCGGCGGTAGCCGCCGCGACTGCGACGGCTACCAAGGATGTACGGATCCTCACTGGATCCTGCTCTCAGTTTCCATAACCGGAACCTCTTGAGTAGTAGGCGACGGTTGGGGAATACACCGTGGTCGGGGTGGTCGGGCTGATCCCGCTGGCGACCACCCATGGTGTCCACGCGGAGTATCCGCTGTCGGTGTAGTAGAAATGCCGGGCGCCGATCTCGCTGCACGGCCATGCGCTCGGAACGTTGTTTGTGGTGTACTGCCGATGGTTGCTACCGTCTCGGCCGGTGACCCAGGTGCACGAGAAGATCGACTGATCCTCGGGCTCGCTGCTGGCTGCGGACGCTGGAGTGATCACTGCCAGACTCGAGGCTGCCAGGACGGCTGACATCAGCGCGACTACACCTGCTCTACGCGCGTTACTCAGCTTGCGACCGGGGGGGCTTCTGGCGGGTTAGTCACGAGTGCCTCCATTGATGGGGTTGGGGGACTCACTGAAGGTAACGGATAGCTGCCAGCTAAGCAAACTTTAGATGTTTCGATCGAGGTTCGATACTTCGAGTCGTCACTCCATCTTGGCCTAAAGTTCGTACACTATAGCCCGACGCCGCTTGATAGACCGCCTCGGGTGCGGCGCTCCGCTGCCCGGATCCGGTCAGCGCCGGTCCGGAGGATGGGTCGTGGCACTCGGCCCGGTGCAGGTTCCGAGTTCGGCTCGGGTTGTGGCGACTCAAGCTCTATGATCACTAATGGCGGTCTGGTGGGTTTTCACTTCTTGTCCGCTCTGTCGGCTCTGCGGCAGCGCGTAACTGACTCGGCCGTTACCCCGGACTACGCTAGGCAGAATGGCCTACCTTGACCACGCCGCCACGACGCCGATGCTGCCCGAGGCGCTGGAGACGTACGTGGCCACCGCCCGTGAGCTGGGTAACCCGTCGTCGCTGCACGCCGCCGGTCGGGGTGCCCGGCGCCGGGTGGAGGAGTCGCGGGAGCGGATCGCCGCCGCGTTGGGGGCTCGACCCTCGGAGGTGATCTTCACCGGTGGGGGTACCGAGAGCGACAACCTCGCGGTGAAGGGTATTTTCTGGGCGCGCCGGGCGGCTTCCTCGGACCGTTCGCTGGTGGTCGCGAGCCAGATCGAGCACCACGCGGTGCACGACGCGGTCGCCTGGCTGGCCGAGCACGAGGCGGCAGCGGTGCACTGGCTGCCGGTGGACTCCCGTGGCCGGGTGGATCCGGACCTGCTGGCGGAGTTCTGCGCCGATCACCAGGGTGAGGTGGCGCTGATCAGCACCATGTGGGCCAACAACGAAGTGGGCACGGTGCAACCGGTGGCGGAGTTGGCGCAGGTCGCCACCGAGCACGGGATTCCGCTGCACACTGATGCCATTCAGGCCGTCGGGCAGGTGCCGGTCGACTTCGCGGCCGCCGGTGTCGCCGCGCTGACCGTCACCGGCCACAAGCTGGGCGGGCCGGTCGGTGTGGGTGCGCTGTTGCTGGCGCGGGACGTGCCTTGCACGCCGCTGCTGCACGGGGGCGGGCAGGAGCGCGATGTCCGCTCCGGCACCCTCGACGTCGCCGGTGTGGCGGCGTTCGCGGTGGCCGTGGAGATGGTGGTGAAGGGCCAGCAGGAGCACGCCGCGCGGTTGGCCACGTTGCGGGACGAGTTGGTCAGCAAGGTACGGGCGGCGGTGCCGGAGGCGGTCTATAACGGTGACCCGGTGCATCGGCTGCCCGGTAACGCCCATTTCTCTTTCCCTGGGTGCGAGGGCGACGCGCTGTTGTTGCTGCTGGACGCGCAGGGGGTTGCGTGTTCCACCGGGTCGGCCTGTTCGGCCGGGGTGGCCCAGCCGTCCCACGTGCTGCTGGCGATGGGCGCCGACGAGCCGGTGGCGCGCTCGTCACTGCGGTTTACGCTCGGGCACACTTCCGTAACCGAAGAGGTTGACGCGCTGGTGGCGGCGCTGCCGGCGGCGGTGGAGCGGGCGCGGCGGGCCGCTGGCTGAGCTACGCCGGCGCGGTAGGGTAGGGCCCGTGCGAGTGCTGGCGGCGATGTCCGGGGGAGTCGACTCGGCGGTGGCGGCGGCCCGAGCCGTGGCGGCCGGGTATGACGTGACCGGCGTGCACCTGGCGCTGTCCCGCAACCCGCAGACCTATCGCAGCGGCGCCCGCGGCTGCTGCACGATCGAGGATTCCCGTGACGCCCGCCGGGCCGCCGATGTCATCGGTATCCCGTTCTACGTCTGGGATATGGCCGAGCGTTTCCACACCGACGTGATCGAGGATTTCGTCGCTGAGTACGCCGCCGGCCGGACCCCGAACCCGTGCCTGCGCTGCAACGAGAAGATCAAGTTTGAGGCGGTGCTGGACCGCGCGGTCGCGCTCGGGTTCGACGCGGTGGTCACCGGCCACCATGCCCGACTAGGCGCCGACGGGCTACTGCGCCGTAGTGTCGATGCGGCGAAGGACCAGTCGTACGTGCTGGCGGTGTTGACCCGGGCGCAGCTCGACCGGTCGATCTTCCCGTTGGGTGAGCTGACCAAGGCGCAGGTGCGGGCGGAGGCGGCTCAGCGTGGCCTGGCGGTGGCGGAGAAGCCTGACTCGCATGACATCTGCTTCATCGCCGACGGCGACACCCGTGGTTTCCTGGCGCAGCGGCTGGGTGACGAACCGGGCGAGATCGTCGATGCGGAGACCGGCGAGGTGCTGGGCGAGCACAGCGGGGCCTACGCGTACACGGTGGGTCAGCGACGCGGGCTCGGGCTGGAGCGGCCCGCCCCGGATGGTCGACCGCGTTACGTGCTGTCGATCACGCCGGTAAGTAACACCGTGACCGTTGGCCCGGCCGAGGCGCTGGCGGTCCGGACGGTGCACGCCGAACGCCCGGTCTGGACCGGCTCGCCGCCGCCCGCTGGGCCGGTCGAGTGTGAAGTGCAGCTCCGCGCCCACGGCAGCCCGGTGCCGGCGGTGGTCACGCTGGCCGGTGATCAGTTCACCGCGCAGCTGCGGAGCCCCGCCCAGGGCATCGCCCCGGGCCAAGCCGTGGTGGCTTACCGGCAGGATTCGGACGGTGACATTGTGCTCGGATCCGCCACCATCACCGAGGCCCGCTGACCTTCCGGCCCCGCCCCCGGCGCCACCATCCGGTCGGTGTCCCGCCATACGAGGACGTCGTCGACGGATCTGTCGCCGACAAGGATGTCGCCGACATCCTTGTCGGCGACATTTGAGAGGACAATACTGAAGGAGTGGAAGGGTTCGTCGGGAGAGAATCCGAGTTAGCTGAGTTGACGCAGTGGTGGGAGGGTCCTTCCCCTCGCGCCGCCCTGGTGTGGGGTCGGCGCCGGGTGGGCAAAACATCCCTGTTGCGCCACTTCGCGGAGCGTGCCAGCGCCGGCCGTGTGGTGTTTCACACCGGAGCAGGTCGGCCGCGCGACGGCGAACTCGCGGAATTGTCTCGGCACCTTACGGCCTCGCTGCCGGCCGGGGTACGGGATCTTTCTGGCAATCCGCTGCGGACCTGGGACGAGGCGCTCTACCACCTTGGGGAGTTGGCCCGTGATGAGCCCGTGATGCTGGTGTTGGATGAGTTTCCCGAGTTGGTCACGACATCACCGGAGCTGCCCGGGGTGCTACGTGCCTTCCTTGATCGTTCCGGTGAGTGGACTCGGCTCCGTCTGCTGCTCTGCGGTTCAGCGGTGCGGACGATGCAGGCGATTCAGGAGTATCGTGCTCCGCTCTATGGGCGCTTCGATCTCTCCCTCCACCTACACCCATTCCGGCCGTTCGAGGTGAGCCAGCTGCTGCCCGAACTGACCCCCGCCGACCTCGCGGTGGTCTACGGCATCGTCGGGGGCATGCCGCTCTACCTCTCGTGGTGGGACCAGCAGCGTTCCGTGCCGGAAAATC